>NZ_JCAUAY010000009.1:0-223029 GCF_059692195.1 Paenibacillus sp. J22P90 | reverse complement strand
TATGTAAGACCCCTTGTAGACGACGAGGTTGATAGGTTCGAGGTGGAAGTGCGGTAACGTATGCAGCTGACGAATACTAATCGGTCGAGGGCTTAACCAAATTCCTAAGAGTAATACCTTACGTTGAGTTTCGTATCTAGTTTTCAAGGAATAATCCTTGAAAGATTCATGTTTTTATTCCCTGATAGCTCAGTTGGTAGAGCACTCGACTGTTAATCGAGTTGTCACAGGTTCGAGTCCTGTTCGGGGAGCCATATGGAGAGGTGTCCGAGCTGGCCGAAGGAGCACGATTGGAAATCGTGTAGGCGTCACAAGCGTCTCGAGGGTTCGAATCCCTCTCTCTCCGCCACAATCTTTCTAGCAAGGCCCGTTGGTCAAGTGGTTAAGACACCTCCCTTTCACGGAGGTAACAGGGGTTCGAGTCCCCTACGGGTCACCATTTTTACTCCCATGGAGGCTTAGCTCAGCTGGGAGAGCATCTGCCTTACAAGCAGAGGGTCGGCGGTTCGATCCCGTCAGCCTCCATCATTTTTCCTAATGCAAGACTTGATTTAATAGGAAACGTGACTTATACTTAATGACGCGGGGTGGAGCAGCCCGGTAGCTCGTCGGGCTCATAACCCGAAGGCCGCAGGTTCAAATCCTGCCCCCGCAACCAAATAATGAATGTGGAGCTGTGGTGTAGTGGCCTAACATGCCTGCCTGTCACGCAGGAGACCGCGGGTTCGAATCCCGTCAGCTCCGCCATTATCACATTCAATTAGTAAGGCTTTGTAGCTCAGTCGGTAGAGCAGAGGACTGAAAATCCTCGTGTCGGCGGTTCGATTCCGTCCAAAGCCACCATTTATAAACTAAATAAGCCGTTGTAGCTCAACTGGTAGAGCAACTGACTTGTAATCAGTAGGTTGGGGGTTCAAGTCCTCTCGACGGCACCATTGCTTTGTGGAGGCTTAGTGAAGTGGCTAAACACGGCAGACTGTAAATCTGCTCTCTTCGAGTTCGGTGGTTCGAATCCATCAGCCTCCATTTCCTTTATGCAGGGGCATAGTTTAAGGGTAGAACAAAGGTCTCCAAAACCTTTGGTGTGGGTTCAATTCCTGCTGCCCCTGCCAAAAATGCAAGAAACTTAATATTGTGGCGGTCGTGGCGAAGGGGTTAACGCACCGGTTTGTGGATCCGGCATTCGCGGGTTCAAGTCCCGTCGTCCGCCCATTATTACCAAAGCAACATAATGGGGATTAGCCAAGCGGTAAGGCAACGGACTTTGACTCCGTCATGCCAAGGTTCAAATCCTTGATCCCCAGTTTTATATGCGGAAGTGGCTCAGCGGTAGAGCATCGCCTTGCCAAGGCGAGGGTCGCGGGTTCGATCCCCGTCTTCCGCTCCATTTTTAAGGCGCCATAGCCAAGTGGTAAGGCAGAGCTCTGCAAAAGCTTTACCCCCAGTTCGAATCTGGGTGGCGCCTCCACAATCTCTTATTAGCCGGAGTGGCGGAATCGGCAGACGCACAGGACTTAAAATCCTGCGGTAGGTGACTACCGTACCAGTTCAAGTCTGGTCTTCGGCACCATTAGTTTTACAAAGTTTATGCCGGCATGGCGGAATGGCAGACGCGCTCGACTCAAAATCGAGTCCGAAAGGGTGGAGGTTCGAGTCCTCTTGCCGGTATAACGAAAGAGAAAGCCTATGAAATCATCTTGATTTCATAGGCTTTTTTTCTGTTCACTTTTGTGCAGAGAAGTATCTAAAATGCTATGTATATGTGCGATACAGATAGTAAAATAGGAGGGAAGTATTTACAATAGAAGTTCATATCTAACCTAAACGACAAATGAGGCGGGGAACCCTTTGAATATTGTGAATTCGGTCAGGTTTAAGATTTTTATTGGGTTTGTGTTAGTCGTTGGTCCCTTGGTCTTATTTTTGATATTTAACAATGTGTATTCGATGAATGTGGTAAGGGATCAAATTTCCCAAAACTATAGCAAGCTTTTGCAGCAATATGTGGAGGACACGGATAATACGCTCAAAGAATTCGATAACTATTTGTTTCATCTATATAGTGATCCTGATGTGATCAACATGAACTTGTATCCTTTGGAATCGGATGATTATGTGCTAGCGAAGCAGCGATTATTTAATAAATTAACCCGACAGCTGGATATTTACAATTTGGTTAATACGTTTTTTGTTTTTTCACCAACAACGGGTGATCTGTTGCTATCTACGAGAGAGAATACGTACTACTATGAACGCGTTCAGACGGTGAAGCAATTCATCGTTGAGAATTCGAAGACACGACCCAATGATAGCTCAAACGGGAACTGGCTGATTATGAAGGCACCGAATGGTGATAACTATTTGATGAAAATAAATAAGGACTTAGGTGCGGGGCTGTCGGGCGGAATTCTCATAAAAATGAGCAGTATGGTGGAGCCGCTAAGCAAGTGGGACACGGGCGAAGGTGGAGGAACTACCGTGGTGTCTCCAGATGGGGCTACGTTAACGAACAACTATTTTCCATTACAAAGGTACCAGAAGATAAGTGATCAGATTGCTCCTAAGAATACCGGTTTTCAAATTGTCAAAGACAGGGAGCTTGATCAGCAGTTTTTGATTGTACGCGAAGCTTCTTCTCATGCCGCTTTAGAGTTCGAGCTCATTATTGCGGAGAAAAATATGCTGCAGAATTTGCCCTATTTGCAGATGCTAATTTACTTTTTGCCATTAGGCGGAGCCTTCGTTCTAGGTATCTATCTCCTCTATGTCCAACGGATCCTATTCAAACCATTGATGCAATTAATTCGTGGTATGAGGAAGATTGCCCAAGGGGAGTTGTCGATTCGCTTGCATGAGGGCAGCTCGACGGAATTCGCTTTTCTGATCGCTACGTTTAACAACATGGTGGATCAGATTGAGAATTTGAAAATTTCGGTGTATGAGGAGAAGCTTCGCGTTCAGCAAGCGGAGTTTAAGCATTTGCAGGTGCAGATAAATCCTCACTTCTATATGAACAGTTTAAATATTATTTATAACCTCGCGGCGTTAAAGGACACGAAATCCGTTCAGAAGATGTCACTGCATCTGGCAGAATATTTCCGGTTTATTATGCGGACGAATCGAACAACGATGACGCTGAAAGATGAGATCGATCATATCCGTAACTATTTGGAAATTCAAGTGATGAGATATCCGGATCATTTGAAATTCGATATTCAATTGCCGGAGAGATATAGCCAATTTGCGATTCCACCATTGATTGTACAGCCATTTGTAGAGAATGCGGTGATCCATGGATTTACGAAGAAGTACGGCATGTATGAGATTCAAATCCACGCTGCTGCGGATCCGGAAGCACCTGATGAGTTCTTTCTTCTTTCCATCGGCGATAATGGGGAAGGGTTTCAACCAGAAATGCTGCAGCAACTAAATTCTGCGCAATATTTGGATCAATCGGGCGATGAGCATCTCGGGATTTGGAATGTACGGCATCGGTTGCAGATGAATTATGGAAACAATGTTGCTCTGAGATTTCTGAATAAGCCGGAGAGAGGGGCCTTAGTTCAAATTAGGCTGCCGCTTCATACCCCCATTGTGGAAGGGATCGATAAGGATGTTTAATTTATTGGTGGTCGATGACGAGAAGATTGCGGTAAAAGGCATAACCGTGGGGATCGATTGGGAAGCATTTCCGATTGGGAACATTTATGAAGCGCTGGATGTAAGTGAGGCGAAGCAGATTTTGACGGATCATCGTATCGACATCATGATATCAGATATTGAAATGCCAGGTAGCAATGGCTTGCAGCTGCAGGAGTGGGTACGCACGAATTCGCCGCAGACGGAAACGATTTTTCTGACAGGTCATGCGAACTTCGAATATGCCCAGCAGGCCGTTCGTTTAGGCAGCTTTGACTATGTGTTGAAGCCTGTGGACCATGATCGTTTGCAAGATATTGTGAAGCTAGCCATTGAGAAGATTAAAGAAGATCAGGAGCAGTTGGATTTTCATGAAACTTATAAAATGTATTATAGTCACTGGGTGAATGAGCTGCCGACTCTGGTGGAGAAGTTCTGGCAGGAGCTGCTGAGCGGGAAAATACCTGCAAATGAGGAGCGGTTGACTCGCAATTTTCAGATGTATGAAATTCCATTGGATATGACGAGCACGATTGTGCCAATCTTGATCAGTGTGGAGCATTGGAAGGAAGAATTGAACGCGAGAGACGAAGAGATCATGGAGTATGCGATTCGGAAAGCGGCGGCTGAAATCATTATTGTGGAGCAGCCAGGTTGTGTGATCCAAGAGAATGGCTCTACGTTAGTGTTGCTGTATGTGGCCGAAGGAAGCAATCCTTCTCTCTCTGAAATAAAAGCAAAATGCGAGGCTTATATTAACGCTTGCCATCGTTATTTTCAATGCAGCTTGTCCTGCTACATGGGCGATGTGACGCCTCTGCTGAAGCTGACGGCGAAGGTGGCTGATCTTTTTCATAGTGAACGAAATAATGTGACGAAGAGCAATTGTGTTTTGATGGATAATGAAACGGATCAACCGCATATGAATAAGCCGCAGGCGCCAACCTTTTCCGATTGGATCGTGTTGTTGGAGTCTGGAAAAAAGGCAGAGCTGATATCTCGCATTCAGGAAAATATTGATCGACTGCAGAAGACTGAAGATGTGGGTTCTGAAACCGTGGAGGCGTTCTATTATGGGCTGCTGCATGTGGTGTATCATGTTTTGCATAAGAAGGGATTAGCCGTTCATGATATGCTTCCTTCTCAAGAGCTGCAGGACTATGTGAGTGCGACACGTTCGTTAAATACGTTGCGGAATTGGGCCATACGGATCGCTACGGTTAGCTGTGACTATATGAATAGCCATCTTAAGGGCGTCTCAGCGGTTACGGCGAAGGTATGCCAATACATTGACGAACACATGGAGGAAGAGCTCAGCAGAGAGGAGCTGGCGGCCTCTGTGTACCTCAACCCAGCGTATTTATCACGATTATTTAAAAAAGAGACAGGGCTTTCGATTTCAGAATATAGTTTGAAGGTTCGTATGGAAAAAGCGAAGAAGCTGCTAGCGGAAACGAATGATAAGATCAGCTATGTGGCGGAGCAAACAGGGTATTCGCACTTTTCATTTTTCGCTAAGATGTTCAAGAAGTATTCGGGGCTTTCTCCGCAAGAGTATCGCAAAAACTTTCAAGGTTGAAGGATTTTAAGTCAGCATGCCAAAAGCTGCCCGTGGATGGGCAGCTTTTGACGTTTGAAAAGACAATTCATGCTCGAATGTCACAGAAGTGCTGATTCGGTCACTCCGAAGATAGAGAATTGCTTATAAAAACTTTACAATGAACCTATAGTAAAGAGGATAACTTTTAAGTGGATCCATCGGAAAGGGGAACACAGTGAACTTATGAGTGACACATCTAATGTTGCAGCAGTGAACCCAGTGAAGTTGAATAAAACAACGAAAGCAAAAACGGGTTTCCTATGGACGGTACGCAGGTACTGGATCTTCTATGTGATGATGGCGCCAGCAGCCTTGCTGCTTATCATTAACAACTACATTCCAATGGCGGGTGTTCTGATCGCCTTTAAGAATGTGAATTACACCAAAGGGATTCTGGCGAGTCCATGGGTGGGCTTCGATAACTTCAAGTATTTATTTTCCAGTGAGGTCGCATGGGTCATTACTCGAAATACGATTTCGTATAATCTCGTTTTTATCGTATTGAATTTAGTGATAGCGGTTGCAATGGCCATTATGTTTAATGAGATGCGCAGTAAATTTTTATCGAAGTTTCATCAAAGCACGATGTTTCTGCCCTTCTTTCTCTCCATGGTGTGTGTTGCTTATCTCGTGTATGCCTTCTTGGGAGCAGAGCATGGCTTCGTGAATACGGTGCTTTTGCCTAAGTTAGGTATTGAGCCGATTGACTGGTACACAGAGCCGAAATATTGGACAGTTATCCTACCGATCGTAAATACATGGAAGAACCTTGGTTATTACACGGTTATTTATATGGCCGCTATTATTGGGATTGATCATGAGTATTACGAAGCAGCTTTAATCGATGGAGCTAACAAATGGCAGCAAGTAAAGCGGATTACGATTCCACTGATTATGCCTGTCATGATTACGATGACACTGCTTCAAGTAGGGCGAATTTTCTACGCGGACTTCGGGTTATTTTTCCAAGTTACCAAGAATGCGGGCGCGTTATTTCCTACCACACAAGTTATTGATACGTATGTATATCAAACTTTCTTAACCATGGGAGATATCGGAATGTCGTCGGCAGCAGGCTTGTATCAAGCCGTTGTAGGCTTCCTGCTTGTACTAGTAACGAACTTATTCGTAAGAAAAGTGAGTAAAGAGAATGCACTATTCTAAGAAGGAGTGGCTGTCGTGAGTGAAGCAATTGCAGTTCGTAAACAACAGAGGATAGCCAAGAATCGAGGACCGAACGACCTATCACCTACAGCGAATTTGTTGGTTAACGTGTTCTTCTGGATCTATACCGCAGCATGTATAATGCCGCTTGTGTTGGTCATTATTGTATCCTTTTCCGATGAAAAGGGAGTTCTGATTCATGGTTATAATTTCATACCTGAGGCATGGAGCTTGGAAGCTTATAAGTTCATGTTCAAGGATTGGCATCAAATCTTACGCTCCTTCGGGATTTCAGTCTTCTTAGCAACGGTGGGAACAGCGATCAGTTTAGTGATGATGTCACTATATGCCTATCCCATCTCGCGAAGCGATTTTCCACATAAAAGCTTCTTCTCGTTCTTCATGTTTTTCACCATGCTGTTCAATGGGGGACTCGTTCCATGGTATCTCGTGTACACGCAGATGCTGGACTTGAAAAATACGATTGCAGCACTCATGCTGCCCTTGCTCGTATCCGCTTTCTTTGTTTTACTGCTTCGGACATTCTTTGCCAATTCGATTCCGATGCCTTTGATTGAAGCAGCAAAGATTGATGGTGCCGGTGAGATTCGGATTTTTAGCCAAATTATAATTCCGCTTTCCTTGCCTGTTCTAGCTTCCGTTGGCTTGTTTCAAGTGCTGAATTATTGGAATGACTGGTTTCTCAGTCTGGTGTTCATCTCAGGAAGCAAGAACATCAATCTACAGTTCATGATGTACAAAACGATGCTGGATATTCAGTTCCTAAGCTCGAATGTGCAGGCTAGTCAAGGGTTATCCCAAGCAGGGGGAATGCTTCAGCTTCCGACGGAAACAGTCCGTATGGCGATGGCTGTACTCGGAATAGGCCCGATCGTGTTCGCGTATCCATTCTTCCAGAAGTATTTTAAGAAAGGCTTGACGGTTGGCGCAATTAAAGGATAGTTAAACATGGCTTGTACCAGTTTAGGCTGGTTTAGCATATAGGAACAATTGAGAAAAAAGGGAGGCAATTCATCAATGAAAGCTTTGAAAATAAGCACTCTTTCACTTCTATCACTGACGTTTTCATTATCACTCACCTTGGCGGGCTGCTCGAAGAGCCCTACAGAAACAACTGCAAGCGCTACACCTGCTCCTGCATCAAGCACAGCTCCGGCTGCGACGAAAGCAGCAACATCGGATCTGAAGCCTTATGAGGTAAAGCTGGTGTACCCTGGGACGCCGCAACCAGATCAAGCTAAAGTTGAAGAAGCGATGAACAAGGTGTTGAAAGAAAAAATCAACGCAACGATTAAATTGATGCCAATCGACTGGGGTCAATGGGATAACAAAACGAACCTCATGATCGCATCCCGTGAAGAGTTCGATATCCTGTTCACTGCGCAATGGAATGGTCACGCTGTTAACGTAGGTAAAGGTGCGCTTATGCCGCTTAACGACCTGTTGACACAGCATGGGAAAGGAATCACAGATTCCTTGGACCCAGCATTCCTGCAAGGTGCTAAAATCAATGGCAAAAACTATGGTGTTCCTACGAATAAAGAGCTCGCAGCTTCTGGAGGCGTTGTATATCGTTCCGATATCGCGAAAGAGCTAGGCATCGATATGGCTGCTGTGAAAACGATGGCTGATCTAGGCAATGTTCTCAAAACAGTTAAAGAGAAAAAACCAGAAATGACTGCCTTCTTCCTACGCGATGGGGATAACCTGAATGCCCACTATTTAGCGCAATATGACTATCTAGGGGATAGCACGATTCCTGGTGTCATTATGAAGGATGGCTCCGATACGAAAGTCATTCCGAAGTGGGATCAACCGCGTTATAAAGAAATTTTGAAACTAACACGTGATTTTATGCAAAAAGGTTATATCAATAAAGATGCGGCTACGACGCAATTGTCTGGTCAAGATGCTTTGAAATCCGGTAATGTGTTCATGATTACATCCTCCTTGAAACCAGGCAAAGATAGCGAATTAGCAAATGCGACTAACTTGGTAGGCAAGCTTGGACAAATCGAGCTGACACCACGTACGATTTCTACTGGCGACACAGCAGGTTCCATGCTAGGTATTTCCGTAACGTCCAAGGACCCGGCTCGTACGATGATGGTCATTAACCTTTTGCACACGGATAAACAATTGAACAATTTAATTAACTTCGGTATTGAAGGTACGCACTACACGAAAGTGTCTGAGAACATTATTAAAGCAACAGACGCAGGTAAAAACTATGCACCAGGTGCTGCTTGGCAGTTCGGTAACCAATTCTTGAACTACTTGTACGATAATGAAGATCCGCAAAAGTGGGATAAATTCAAAGAGTTCAACAAAACAGGTAAGAAATCCCCTGGCCTTGGCTTTACTTTCGACTCTGAGCCTGTTAAAACACAAGTGGCTGCTGCAGTTAACGTAGGTAAAGAATTCGACGCTGCGATGGATACAGGTTCGGTGGACATGGATGCTTCCTTGCCGAAATATCAAGATAAAATGAAAGCTGCAGGCATTGATAAAATTATTGCTGAAAAGCAAAAACAATTGGATGCGTTCTTAGCAGCCTCGAAGAAATAATATGTAGAAGGAGCCAGGCTCAATCGAGCCTTGGCTCCTTTTCATTGTGGATAGACATATATGACTAATTACCAAGCATAAGTCATTGTTACGATAACAAGCAATACGAACAATACAAGAATAGCAGCAGCAGAAGTTCCACCATAACCAGCACCAGTACCTACAGCAACACCCATTTATGTCACCCCCCATCTCTAGGAATGCTCTTCCGCAGAAGCGAATGAGAGACAATACTATCCTATGGAGAGATGTCTCGATTTGCTTGGGTGTTTAGCCTAAATCCGCTCATGGGAGAGCTACTTTTAGGCTAGTGCCTGTTTTTTGAAAAAGAACGGGAGAAGTTGAACAAGTGACAGGAGCCTTCCATATGGTAGAAAAGAACGTAATGCCATTGCGGAGGTGTAGGGGCTATCGATTACCTGGATATGTTAGCGAAGCTCGGGATAGGAAACGCACATCCTGGAGGATTTGGAGAGACGGTCGAGCAATTGAAGAAATACCCGATAGAAAAAGGGAAAAGAGTGCTCGAGGTTGGCTGCGGAACAGGCAGAACGGCCTGTTATTTGGCAGAACAAGGTCTAGATGTCACAGCTGTTGATATTCGGCCTGAAATGATCAATAAAGCCAAAATTAGGGCAGAGAAGCAAGGCGTCCAGGTGAATTTTCTGATCGGGGATGTATGTCAGCTGCCTTTTGAGGACCATACTTTTGATGTAGTCATGGTAGAGTCGGTTACGAACTTTGCAGATGCGCAGAAAGCCGTATCGGAGTACTATCGTGTTTTAAAATCAGGAGGAACGCTGTACGATCGCGAAGTGATTAAAGTGAAAGAGATGACAACAGGCATCCACAGAGCTTTATGCAGCTTCTACGGGGTGAATAAGATCTATAAGCTGGAGGAATGGCAGGAGCTGTTCGAGACCAGCAACTTCACCGCAGTCACCTCAACGGGTATACATCCTTTCCCGCTTACGATGTTTGAAGATCAGGTTCAGCATCCAGATCCTGTTCATTTATCGGATCGCCAATCGTTCATGGATCCACGGGTATGGCAGATTACAGCGCGGTATGATGAGCTTGTTAGCAAATATCATCCGTATATGGGCTATTCCCTCATGATTGGCTCCAAAGAATAGGGATAGGAAAACTAGCAGGAGATTGGTTCCTAAATGGCGAATCATATGAGAAAGATTATCATTGGGGGCTGCTTCTTTTGAACGTAGAAGTCATTTCAGAACGAATTTCGAACCGTAAAGCCAAGGAAGTGTATGAGCTGATTACACGTCAAAAGACGGTTTCGAAAATAGATTTATTAGACCAAAGCGGCATGACAGTCTCGACATTGACGCGACTGTTAGAGGAGTTAACGAGCCAGGGACTCATCCTGGAATCCGGCTTTGGTGCATCTACGGGCGGGCGTAGGCCGATTTTATACGAAAAGAATCCGGCCTATGCTTATATATTTGGTTTGGAAATTTCCAGAACATTGTCCAAGTTGGTGCTTGTCGATCTAGGGATGAATAAGCTGGAGACCAAAAGCTGGGCAATGACAGAGGTTATGACTCCTGACGAGTTGATCCCCCTAATTGTTAGCGAAGCCAAGCGCATGTTAGATCAGCACGGTATTCAAGCAACGGAATTGCTGGGGATTGGAATCGGCGCAGTAGGGCCTGTAGACCGATTGTCAGGCGTTATTCTGGAGCCATCGTACTTTCCTGCACCTGGATGGAGACATGTGGACATTTGCCAGCGGCTGAGTCGGGAGCTGGGTATTCCTGCGTTGCTGGACAATGGAGCGAATACGGCCATTCTGGCTGAATCCTGGCATCAACGAACACGCAGCTTCAAGCACTTACTGTATATACATGCAGGCGTAGGCATACGGTCATCGATGGTATCGGAAGGGAAGGTCATCTATGGGGCTGTAGATATGGAAGGCTCTGTGGGGCAAATGATTATTCAGACCGATGGCGTTCCTCATCGGAACCGATCAGGCAATTATGGCGCCTTAGAATCCTATGCATCACTTTATGCCATAGAGAAGGCGGCGAAATCAGCCTTAAAGCAAGGGAGATCTACCGTGCTCGTACATATGGTTGAGGATCCTGAACAGGTGACTTACCAGCATATCATGGAGGCGCTCAAAAAAAATGATCCCCTGGCTGTGGAGATCATTACGGAGGCAGCTACTTATTTTGGGATCGGTCTGGCAAATTTATTAAATATTTTGCACCCAGAGAAAGTGATCATCGGAGGTCCATTGATTACAGGCGGGGAGCTGTTCTTTCAGACAGCAACCCAGGTTGCGATCCGCAGAACCTATTATTACCCCGCCTATCAGGTTATTTTCAGCAAAGGCCAGCTTGGCGATGAAGCACTTGCCATCGGTGCAGCCGTCATGGTCATGAATCAGCTGGTTAAGCTTTAACACCCTGCAGAAATGGTAGAAGCAGCGCATTGAAGGCTTCTGGTTTCTCCATAGGAGTTAGATGAGAAGCATCAGGGATTACCTGGAAGCTAGCCCCTTGAATTTGATCTGCCATCTTCTTCATGACATCCGGAGGGGCAATGGCATCCTGCTCGCCTGCAATAACGAGCGTCGGTACAGTGATGGAGCTCAGTAACGGCACCGAATCCTCGCGGAACGCCATCGCGATGCTGGCATGGACAAGCCCTTCGGCAGGCATGCTGTCCATGATCAGCTTGAGATTGTCGATGAGCTGAGGCTGATCTTGAACAGTAGCTGGTGTTACTAGTTTTGGCAGCATCGCATCTCGGGCTGCCGCGGCACCTTTATCATAAAGTGAAACGGCCATGTTCATGCGATTTTTGCGTCCTTCTGGCCCATCCGGCTCAGGACGCGTATTTGCAAGGATTAATGCTGAAAAGCGTTCAGGCGCTAGACGTAATAATGCGAAAGCCACATAGCCACCCATGGAGAAGCCTCCGAGGGTGGCTTTTTGTATCCCTAATTCGTCCATGAGAGCGAGAATATCTTGGGCATATTGACTCAGGGACATCGGCGTGAGGGGGAGTTGAGATTGCCCCATACCTCGGAAGTCAGGCGCAAGTATACGGAAGTGAGGTGACAAGGTTTCAACCGGAGCTTGCCACATGCGATGATCCAGCGGAAAACCATGAAGCAGGATAACAGGGGCTCCCTGACCTTGATCTTGAACGAATATTTCTGCTCCGTTTACGTGTTTTTTCATCATTTTTCACCCTCCATGGACCTAAATTTGACCTAAATTTGAAAAAAATATCGAAAAAGTTATGTCTTCATACTTTCATTATGGTTAACTCATACTTACTTAACATTTCATTGCTATTCTCTGATTATACCTTTAGTGCTTAACCAAGAACAGGCATTATGAAACATACATATCTACGAAAAGGGGTTTGTTGAGATGACGAAAAAACCATGGTCCACCCAAGAGCTGGACAAACTAATTCGCCTTTCCTCGGAGTGTCCGCCAGTTGTCATTGCTAGAGAATTGTCACGTCCTGTCACATCGGTTCGAAAAAAAATGCGTGAAATGGGCGTCAGCTACGTATCGGGTGAGCAATGGAAAAAAAGTCAAATTCAATACCTGATTTCGGATGAAGGCTCCTCTTACAAAAACAAACATAAGTTAACGCAAGAATCGAGTGAAAATGGATTTGAATCGCCTGTGCTAGATGAGTTCTGGACAACCCTTGTGAAAATGGCTCGCGTAGCTAAAAAGAGGGGGAAACGGGTCGATGTCCTGTCCTTTATCGATACATACCGCAAGATTCGGATTGGCGGCTAATTTCATATATATAAACCATTGAAGGTTAAATCCCGTGACGACGTGATTTGACCTTTTTCTTTTTGTTAGGAGGTCGGAAAATAAAAAAACACAAAGTTGAACGAAATAAATTTATCCATCATTAAACCATTTTTAAGGTTCATGCGTTATCATAGAGGTAGACCGATATGTAACGTATTGTGAGAAGGATGTGGCGAGGTGGAGTCAAAAAGAGGCTGGTTGAAGCAGTCTTTTGGAAAGCGGTTAAATGCCCTACATAGCTGGAATGCTTGGATTTTGCTGCTTTTGACGGTGACGGGGATTGTGCTGAGTATTGGAGCCATTCGCGGGGATCTAGGAAGCTTTCGCGTGACGCTCAAACAGCTTCATATTTATTTAGGCGTCGCATCAGTTTTGCTCATGATTTTGTATGCGCCAATGATCCGCAAGCATTGGCGTCAAATTCGCGCGCGCCGCAACCAACGCGCGAATCTGGTGTTTGTTCTGGCGCTGCTGATCGGGTGGGCCGCATCAGGCGTGATTCTGTGGCAGTTCCGGCACATGCCACCGGCTTTGAACAACGCGGCACTCCTTGTGCATGACCTGCTTACCTGGGTCGGAGTGCCGTATGCCCTTTATCATGCCATCTCGCGCAGCAGATGGCTGAAGCGCCAGCAGCGGCTGGAGCAGGCAGCTGCTAGTAGACCGTCCGCTGCTGCGAGCGTCGCAGCGGAGGCGGGGCAAGGGCCTGTGGCGACTGCGGACGCCACAGGAGGGCGCACAGCAGCGCAGGCGGTTATCGCCGCGCTGAAGGAGTCGCCGATCACACGCGCCTCCTTCCTGCGACTCGTCGCAGGAGGGGTGCTCGTGATCGCGATCGGACCCGCCTTTTATCGCTGGATAAAAGGCGCATTCGATACCGGCGGGTCGCAGACCGCCGAGTATGTGGCCAGCGACGGCAATCGCATGCTGCCGCCGCCGGAGCCGTTGCCCGACTCCGCCGCTGTCGTAGGCGGAGGGGCGAAAGGGAATTTCCGTATCTACACGGTGACGGAAATTCCGGCTTTTTCATCAGAGACATGGAAATTCGCGATTTCCGGTCTCGTGGATAATCCCAGTGCGTGGAACTGGGAGCAGTTCCTGAAGCTGAAGCGTACGGTTCAGGTCAGTGATTTTCACTGTGTGACGGGATGGTCTGTGTACCAATGCACGTGGGAAGGGATTCCATTGAAACAGTTGCTGGCGGCAGCGGGTGTTCAAGCTTCGGCTAAATTTGTGAAATTTTATTCAGGCGATAAAGTGTATACGGATGCACTTTCGTTGAGTCAGGCCAATGCAGACGATATTATGGTCGCTGTATTACTGGATGGGAAGCCGATTCCACAGCAATTAGGTGGACCCGTGAGGCTGATTGTCCCGAAGATGTATGCGTATAAATCAGTGAAATGGCTGCAAGGCATTGAGTTGATAGAGAAGGAGCATATGGGCTACTGGGAAGTGCGAGGCTATGATAACGATGCTTGGGTTGGCACTTCGAATGGGTAGACTAAGCAGGTTGGGTAGAAGCGGGAACTGACTTTTCGTAAGTATTTTGGTATAGTAAGGGCAAAGAATCCTGTTCGGAAATGAGGGACATTTGCCATGCAAATTACATCTTTAAACGTGGGGTTACCCCAAACGATTGAATATCAAGGCAAAGAGCTGACCACGGGGATTTATAAGACGCCGGTCAGCTCCTCTTTGTTTGTATCAAAGATGCAAATAGACGGGGACGGGCAGGCTGACCTGACGGTTCACGGGGGTGTCGATAAAGCGATCTGTGTATATCCCGAAGAGCACTATGCTTACTGGGAAAATATTAGGGGTCATAAGCTTGAAGCCGCAACCTTTGGTGAAAATCTCACGATTCGCGGTCTGCAGGAGCATGAGCTGTGTATTGGGGATACGTTTGCCATTGATGAGGTTATCGTTCAAGTGTCGCAGCCCAGACAGCCTTGTCATAAGCTAGCAAAGCGCATGGATTGGCCAGAAGCCACCTTAAAGGTGCAAGAAACTGGCTTTACGGGGTATTATTTTCGAGTGTTAAAAGAGGGAGTCATCTCGCCAGGTTCACAGATGAGACTGGTTGCTAGAGATGAAGCGGGTGTGACGGTTGCGTTCGCTAATCAGATCAAGTATCACGATAAGAATAATCTTGAAGGGGTTAAAAGAGTGCTTACCGCAAATGCGTTATCTGCCAGCTGGACAAAATCTTTTCAGAAGCGATTGGCGGAGCTTGAGGCATGATGACGGGCGTTATTTTGGCTGGAGGCTTGAATCGCCGTATGGGGGGAAAGGTTAAGGCTCTTTTGCCTGTTCAGGGGGAAGCTATACTTGTAAGACAAATGAAGGAAATGTCCCGCGCGTGTGAGCAAATCATTGTGGTAACGAATGAAATAGAGGTCTTACAGCCATTACTTTTGCTTGCAGAAGCAGAGGGGATAAACGTGCAGTGTGTTAGCGACCACTATATTCAAAAAGGCCCTTTGAGCGGTATTCATGTTGCCTCCCGCGTCGCACTTGCGTCTCATTTATGGATTGTCGGCTGCGATATGCCGTTCATCTCTGCAGATGCCGCTAAAGTGATGGTAGAGCTATGCCGAGAGTCTAACGTGGATGCGGTTATTCCAGAGTTAGAAGGTCGTCTGCATCCCCTTCATGGAGTTTATGCCAGAGAAGTTGGGCCTGAGGCCGAACTGCTGCTGCAACAACAAAACTATCGCTTGATGGGGCTGCTTGAGCATCTGGATTGGCAGTCCATGGGGACGGATGATTTCGAGGAACGCGGACTCCGTACAAATTTTGCGACGAATATTAATACACCAGAAGAATATGAAATGATGTTAGATAATCTATCATTATAGTTGGTTTTTTTGGGAAAATGCTATGAAATCTAGGATTTTGTCAGAAAATATGCCATAATGGACAGAGAGAGAAGGTGAACACCTATGCCAAAACTGCTAATGGATCGTTTTGGGCGGATGCATGATTACCTGCGCATCTCAGTGACAGATCGTTGTAATTTGCGTTGTGTATATTGTATGCCGGAAGAAGGCATGGAATTTGAGCCGGATGAGAAGTTGTTAACTTTTGAGGAAATAACAGAGATCGTCCGTGTATTAGCTGGACTTGGTGTTCGCAAATTGCGATTAACCGGCGGAGAGCCACTGGTACGTAGAAACCTAGAGCAGCTAATCGGCATGCTATCACAGATTCCGGGCATTGAAGATATAGCCTTAACGACGAATGGGATTTACTTTGCATCGCGGGCTGAAAAGCTTCGAGCAGCAGGGTTAACGCGTGTCAATATTAGCTTGGATTCACTAAAAGCGGATCGTTTCTCATTGATCACGCGTGGCGGGGATATTCGGCGCGTATTGGCCGCTATTGAAGAAGCTTATCGTGTAGGCATTACGCCGATTAAGCTGAATGTTGTGTTAATGAAAGGCATTAACGATGATGAAATCGCTGATTTTTTACAAATGACGATTGATCGCCCGATTCAGGTGCGATTTATAGAATATATGCCGATCGGTCATCAAGATGAGGATTGGAAAAGCCGTTACCTTTCGCTTACGACAGTTCTAGAACGTTGCAAGGAAATGGGCTGGGAGGCGAAAGCTTCCGACGCGGTTTATGGTAATGGCCCTGCACAAAACTATCGCATTGAGGGTGCATTAGGTTCTTTCGGTCTGATTCATCCGATCAGCGATCACTTCTGTGAAACCTGCAATCGACTGCGACTGACGGCAGATGGGAATATCAAGCCATGTTTATATTGGTCGGATGAATTTAATGTGCGAAAATATATCGGTGATGATGCTGCGGTGGAAGATTTGTTCTTCCGTGCGCTGGATATCAAACCACAAAATCATGAGATGGCTCAGGCTTTGATGAATGAGGAACAGTCGCATACACCAACTGTTCGTAGAATGTCGCAAATCGGCGGCTAGCTAGAGGGCATGGGAGGCATCGGAAGCACGTGAAGCAAGCGAATAGCGAAATCAAGCATCGGAAGCAAGGTAACAGCGAGATGAACCATGGGAAGCAAGGTAATAGCGAAATGAGCCTAAGGTTTGGCCGTCACGTTGTATCCGTTGAGGAGGCGCGTGCTGCACTTTTTGGGTACGTTAAACCCATGGAAACGGAGATTGTTTCGCTGCAGGCGTCCTTTGGCAGACGATTAGCGAAGGACATTTATGCGGATCATGCTGTACCGCATTTTCGCAGATCGGGTGTGGATGGGTATGCGGTTCGCTCCCAGGATATCGCTGAGGCGACGCCGGATGCTCCGACTGTTCTTCATGTGATCGAGAGAATTCCAAGCGGTACGATGCCTCAGCAGACGATTCGGATAGGAACTGCCGCGCGGATTATGACGGGAGCTCCGGTTCCGGATGGTGCAGATGCCGTAGTGATGCTGGAGATGACGGATTCCTTGTCAACTGACGACGCCAAGGTGAGGATTAAGAAGAATGTGCAAGCGGCGAGTAATATTACGCCAATTGCAGGTGAAGTTGCCCGCGGAGAGCTCGTGATCGCACGAGGAACTCGGATTGGTCCAGGGGAAGCCGCGATTTTGGCGACTTTCGGATTCGCAGAGGTTGAGGTGTACCGAAAGCCTAGGGTGGCTATTTTTTCAACGGGATCAGAGCTTCTACATGTCGAACAGGAACTCCAACCAGGTAAAATACGCAACAGTAACAGCTACATGCTGGCGGCTCAAGTGGAAGCTATTGGGGGATCAGCTCTAATCATGCCGGCACTATCGGATGATCCTCAGCAGGTGGAGGCTTCACTGGAGGCCGTGATGGTTGATGTCGATCTTATTCTAACGTCAGGCGGCGTCTCTGTTGGCGATTACGATGTCCTTGTTGATCTATTCGGTCGATTCGACGGAAAGTTACTTTTTAATAAAGTAGCGATGCGACCAGGTACGCCAACGAGTGCTGCACTATGGCGAGGAAAGCTGCTACTAGCGCTGTCCGGTAATCCGGGAGCATCGTTTGTTGGATTCGAGCTTTTTGCTAAGCCTGTCATTCACGCGATGTTGGGCAACCAGCATCCTGTGGCGGAAGAGTTTACAGCCTTTTTGGATGTTCCATACGATAAACCCTCTGCCTATCCACGTTATATTCGTGGGACAACGCGCATCGAAGCAGGTACCCTATGGGTCAAACCAGCAGGTATTGATAAGTCGAGCATCATGGTGTCGATCAAAGATGCGGATTGCTTGATTTGGTTGCCAGCAGGTGGACAGGGTTTTCGGCGCGGGGATTGTGTGAAGGTTTATGGGACTAGATGATGTAGAGATAGTAGTGAGAGATAACAACGAAACAGCAACGAGATAACAAAGTGGACTTTTACTTTTTACGTGGAATTATAAATGATATATTATCGAACGATTGGCGCCACAAGTAACCTTCTGATAGGAGGTTACTTGTGGCTTTTTTTGTTGAGTAGCTAAGGTTTGGAGGCTGAAGGGGGCGGTGGGAGTAGATAGGTAGAAACTGCCGTTAGTTCGATTTATCCGAACTAAATTGGGGACTTCAATCTAAAATTGGGAAATAGTTCGATTCTGCCGATCTATTTCCCGGTTTTTCAGGCGAGTGGGTTGTTATTGGCGATTTAGTTCGGTTATTTAGGTAGGACTAATCGAGAAAAGATGGTGCGGATGGGGGGATTAGTTCGGTAAATTTGGACTAAAGTGGGAACGGGAAGAGGAAAGGAGCTTAAACTCGCAAGCCGCGGCTCCCTAGCCTCGTTCCTGCTAGGCTCCCTAGACCCGTCCCAGCTGCTCACGAAATAAAACCCACCTGCCAAAGCTCTAAAGAGCTTTAACAGGCGGGCTATTTGTATAAAGCGAGTTGGGGTATAAGTCCTAGTAGAAAGTAGCAAGAATGATGACCAACAACACATAAAGAACAAGAATTACGCCCACAGAATTTCCGTATCCTGGCGTTCCAACTACAGCTGACATAGTATCCCCTCCGGTTTTTAATTAATATGGGTTAAACACTATATATCATATGAAGGCGGGAGCCCCGGTGATTGGACGAATGCCCTCTTTTCATGGGAACATTCACCTACGACAAAAAGCTGCGCTTGAGAAATTTCTCAAGGCAGCTTCTTTATTTAATTTGGCAGGTGATACACTTTAATTTTTTGAATGCCAAAGCTTCGTAGGGATTTTCTTGAACCTGGGATGAAGATATCCATTCGGTTTCCTTTAATAGCTCCACCGGTATCCGTCGCATACACGTACATGCCCCCAGTAGGAAGACCGCTATACGAATAACCTTCAATATAAAGCTTAGTGCCTAGTGGAATAACGTTTGGATCAACAGCAACGGTGCCGATCGCAAGGGGGTTGCCCATGTAATCAAAGGCTCCGTAACCGCCATTTTCGGAAGGATCTGCTGAATAAGCGGTAGATTCAAAAATTTCATAGTCTGGCGCATGATTGCCGCCATCTTTGCTTAGGATCGCTAGATTGCTGCTGGCATCCCATTTTACAGGAATTCCTGCGGCTGTTGAAAGAAAACGAAGAGGCACATAAACGCGTCCATTTTGAAATTGGGAAGCTCCATCTAGGACAACAGGTTCGTTGTCGATGCTGGCTTCTTTTTGACCGGATACCAAGGAAATCGTATGTTTGTCGTTATTTAGGGTTACTTTGATTTGATTTCCGTCTTTTTGCCAGTTCACGGTATATCCTAGCTTCTCGGTTACGAACCGAAGCGGAACTTGGGTCGTTTGGTTGCCATCCAGAAATGGCTGTGCATCAGGAAAATGAATCAGGTCATCATTGACTTGCACTTTCACTTTCATCTCTGCTGCTTGCACGGAAAATGGGGAAAGAAAGCCCCCTGCCAATACTGCTAGTGACACAGCAAGGCTAGTTAGCCCTTTGGTAAGCTTATTCAATTCGTATATCCTCCTTCAATGAGCCTTCGAGGTTAGTTGACGGGTTCGGGAAGAAGGTTCTCCCTAGTCTGCTCCAAGCTGAAGCAAATATTCACCCCAAGTATTTCGTCCCCCGTACCAGTGCCTAATTTATGCACCAGACTCGGCTTCAAATATTTTATCACTGCAGGTAGGCTCGAACAACGACCAAATTATGGGTAAGCGAATAATACTGGACTTAGGTCTAGGTTCAAAAACAGTCGATAGTCGGTTTTAGACTTCCTGTAATTGAGCTACGATAGGAGTATGATGAAGCGATGAGGGGCGATTGACATGAATAATAAGAATCGGGAAATTGATCCTACTAATATATTTGATCGTATAGGCAAAATGGCAGAAACCGTCTGGCAGGAGACCATCGGGAAAACAAACCCAGGCGCCTATATGGACGGTGCCATAGCAAGGCTGGAGGAGCGCTACGACGACGCGCTTCAGGCAACGATTACGCTACGCAGCTACATCGCGCGAGCGGAAGAGATGGCGAAGCTGCGCGGCGAGCAAGCCGAGCTGGCGATGCGCGCCGGCGAAGAGGATCTCGCGCGGCTCGCCCTGCAAGAGAAGCTGCGCGAGGAAGCCGCAGCTGAGCACTACCGCGCGCAGTACGCGAGCAGCCAGGACTTGTGCCTGGCGATCGCAGAGGAACTGCGCGAGCTGCGTGCCGGGCACGCAGCCGAGGGCGTGCAGCCGAGCGGCGGGCTGCACAGCAAAGAAGCTCGCGACACATGGCGCGAGCTCGAGATGACCGGCCGCGAGCTCGGCCGGGAGGCGCTGCAGGGGCTCCGCGTAGCGGGCCGCCTGTCGAGGGAGACGCTGAAGGAAGCCGGAGGCAACCTTCAGCACGAGCTGCGCTCGCTGCGCAGCAAGCTGCAGCAGGATTGGCAGCAGGAGCAGCGCGCGCGCGACCAGCACAATCAGTACAACCCACATGACCCGCACGACCCGCGCAACAGAAAATAGCCAGGATCGTGACCTCCATCGAAGCAAAGCCTTGCGGGATAAGGATTTGCTGCTTGGAGGTCGTCCATTCTTATGGTATGCTAGGAAACGTATGAACGAAAGAGAATTGGCAGCCAGAGGAGGTGCATCGATGGGAGAAGAAACGAAAAATAACCGCAGCCGGAATACAGCGCTTGTGCTGATTGGAGCCGGTGTTTTTTTGCTTCTGGAACATACCGTTGGCTTTTTTCCCATTCTCGCTGTTTTCCTCATTCTGCTGGGCGTTCATCGTGTTCATTCGCGGAAAGAGCGTAAGGGATATGTGCTAATCGGGATTGGCGCCGTCATTTTATTTGGTGATCATCTCACCATTGTGATCTCGGTTGTGTTGATTTCATTAGGTTTATTTTTCATTCGATCCAAACAGGTTCATAAAGACGAGACCTACACACAGAAGCAAAAGATTGTAGATAGCATACGCCTCGGCAGAGAGCCGTGGATTCTAAGAAATACATCAACGTGGTACTTGGTGGGAGAAACGTACATTGATCTCTCGCTGGCCATCCTAGAACAAAAAGAAACGACAGTCATCCTTCAGGGCGTTATCGGAGATATTGATATTAAAGTACCTGATGATATCGGCGTTTCCGTTACATCTTCCGTCATGTTCGGTCAGCTTCATGTCGCTGAACAACGCGAAGCAGGTGTGATGAACAAAGTGGTATGGCAATCGGAGAATTATGCGTATTGCGACCATCGCGTGAAACTAGTTCTCTCTTACATCGTAGGAGATATCAAGGTTAAAGTATTGTAAGGTTTCCCATATAAAAAACTAGCTATATTTCTTAATAAATGAGACATGAGACCTTCCTTAGGGAGCGTGCTTTCATTTATTTAAGGGGGGTTCCTCACCAAGTGGACGGCTACAAACGACGATTAACGAATATGATATGGCGAAGCATGGGGGAATCAATCCTCTTTAGCTTCGCTGTTTTCGGCGCTATGCTATATTTTTTGTATTCAAGGAATTTGATTGAACCCTTTACCAGCTGGCAGCAGGGGGTCAAATTCTCGTTCATGGCTTTGTTGATTCTCGGTGTGATCGGAGCGGTTTTCGGTTACTGGAACAGCTCGAAGGTTACGCGCAGACTTGAGCCGATGATGGAAACGATGATTTTATTAGAAAAAGGCACGTTTGCGCGAGTGGACTTCCATAACGGAGACGATGATGAAATTGGGCGTTTAGGCGAACAACTCGGCCGTATTATGAAGCGATGGGAAGAGCAGGTGACTTCTCTTCAACGATTATCGAACAGCAACGCTGAGCTTACAGAGAAAGCCAAGCTGTCAGCGGTAATTGAAGAGCGCCAGCGGTTGGCACGCGAGTTGCATGATGCGGTAAGCCAGCAATTGTTTGCGATTTCGATGACAGCAACAGCTGTAGGTCGTACGTTAGATAAGGATTTTGAGAAAGCGAAGCGGCAAATCCATCTGATTGAAGAGATGGCTTCCGTTGCACAATCGGAAATGAGAGCCTTATTACTGCACCTGCGGCCGATCCATCTCGAAGGAAAACGATTGTCCGAGGGACTCGTTGAACTATTGAAAGAGCTGGCTGCCAAGGTACCGATGGCGATCAGCTGGGATATGGATGAGGAAATCCGTTTGAACAAAGGGATTGAGGATCATTTATTCCGAATCGTGCAAGAAGCGCTTTCGAACGCACTGCGCCACTCGAAGGCGAATAAGCTAGAAGTGAAGCTGCTGCATCGCTCGGATGGCATTCGTCTAGTAATCCGCGACGATGGCGTTGGCTTTGAGCTTGACGCGAAGAAGCTGACTTCCTATGGCATCGTGTCTATGAAGGAGCGTGTGAATGAAATCGGGGGTTCCGTCGATATTATCACAGCGCCTGAACGAGGAACACGTATCGAGATTCGAGTACCCATTCTAGCAAGCGATCCTCAATTGATCGAGAATTAGCACTGTACATAGAGAGGGAGAAGCAAATGGACGAAACCTTAATCAAAGTACTACTTGTCGATGATCATGAAATGGTCAGAATTGGATTGGCAGCTGTTCTCGGAACAGAAGATGGCATTGAGGTTGTAGGCGAAGCGAGCAATGGCCATGATGGTATACGTTTAGCCCAAGAATATCGTCCTGATGTTGTCCTGATGGACTTGGTCATGGAAGGCATGGACGGGATAGAAACGACTAGAAAATTGCTGCAATTGTACCCGGAGTGTAAGGTCATTGTGTTGACGAGCTTCTTAGATGATGAGAAAATGTATCCAGTTATCGAAGCGGGTGCCTTCAGCTATTTGTTGAAAACCTCGCGTGCCTCCGAAATCGCGCAAGCGATTAGAGCCGCGGCGAAGGGGCAATCGATTCTGGAGTCGCAGGTTGCCTCAAAAATCATGAACCGCTTCCGACAACCGAAGCCAGTAACGGAGCCGCATGAAGAGTTAACGGATCGTGAGATGGAAGTACTTCGCTTAATTGCGAAGGGCAAATCCAATCAAGAGTTGGCCGATGATTTATTCATCGGTGTGAAGACGGTGAAATTCCACGTCACGAACGTTCTGTCCAAGCTTGGTGTAGATGATCGCACACAAGCAGCCATTTATGCCTTCAAGCACGGGCTGGCCGAATAACACGAGGGAGCGATTAGCTTGAATGTAGTCAAACAGATTTGGAGCTGGTTTGGTTCCATTGCGATTTCCTTTGTATTAGTAGTATTTCTAGGTGTATTTGTATTCCAGTCGACGAGGGTTAGCGGGCATTCGATGGATCCGACGCTGCACGATAGTCAGCGTGTGTATGTATCGAAGCTTTCACATACGTTTCGTTACGAACCCAATTACGAGGACATTGTCATTATCGATTCTCGGGTTGATATGAAGCGGACTTTTATTAATGATTTATTAGACAGCCCGTTGCTCAGCTTATTTGTCCGCGGTGATGATAAGCATGTGTGGATCAAGCGAGTGATCGGCAAGCCAGGGGATCAAATTGAGCTGAAAGATAATCAGGTGTATCGCAATGGCGAACTTCTGAATGAGACGTACATCAACGAGGAAATGCGAGCAAACGGGAACAAAAAGTGGACCGTTCCAGCCGACCATATTTTCGTGATGGGGGATAATCGCAACAATAGTATGGATAGTCGGGTTATTGGTTTCATTCCTATTGATCATGTGTTAGGCAAAAAGCTATTTTAAAATGTGAAAAAAGCTGTCTCTCGCCAGTAGATCATTCTACTTGTGGGAGACAGCCTTTTTTTGTATACATGCTTACATCCTCGCATCCACCAACAAACCGCGCATGGGAACCGGTAAATAGGCGCCAAGCTGAGATTGATACTGACCGTATGGCTTGAGCGGCGATGTAGATAATTGAAACAGCGAAGCGGATGGCAGCTGCTGCAAGCGATCAATGCTGTTGACTAACGAGCTTGCAAAGCTGGTGAGATTGAGCAAGGTTTTATGATCAAGCTCATCAGGCTGCTTAAGCTGCCCCTCCAGATCTTGTAGCAGGGCATGGCTGATATAGTCAGGGGAATCTTTTAGCTGATCTTGCAAGCTATTATATGTATGAATAAAGTCTTGAACTTTCTGGGTGAGGTTGGTTTCCGTGTTAACGAGCGTTTGCGCCGATTGCTTGACGTTTTCCGTAGATTGAACGAAATTTGCTACGTCTTTGGCGGCTTTTTGTGCGAACTGTTTGTAGGCGAGTTGCTCAAAGGGCAGATCCAGCATGCGCCGAAGGGTATTCGACTTACCTCCGGAAACCGCACTTACAGCCCCGACGCGGTAATAATCCTTATGGGTTTGATACCTGTTCACAGCCATGACGGATGGATACGCATTGATCATCAGGATCACCTCATTTCGTATACCTTTAGTATATCACTTGCGTAGACTGGGGTAAATTGGTACTTGTGGGGTCAATTGCAGCATAACCAACATAAGATAGCATTATTGCTTCTTGTGGAGGCGGTGCCATGTGATACGCAAACGTTTGGCTACCATTGACGACGCTGCTATATATCGATTAGTTGTTGAACAATTAGTTCCTTTTTCCAAAATGTATAACTCAGGTAATTCGGTTACTTTCTCGGAGATTCGCAGGCGACTAAACGCAAATAAAACTTTAGTCATCGCAAAAGGATATAAACGGCCTTACGGCTTCATTTCGGTCATGCGCAAATCCTCGAGGCTCTTTATTGATATGCTGGCTGTTGATCCCCGTGAGCAAGGGAAAGGCATCGGGCATACCCTTATGAAGGCGGCAGAAGACTACGGGCTTCGTGAGCGCTGCCAATCTGTCGAGCTCTTCGTTGATGACAGCAACCCGAAGGCAATTCGTTTTTATAGCAAAAGAGGGTATGAAATCGATAACTATGTGCCAGAGCTAAGCTGCTATCGTATGACCAAGAAGTTGAAACGCTGAGAAAAGGCTGTAGATGAACCTAGCATCCACAGCCTTCATCTCCATATGCATGGCTTATTCGCTAAACATGGCGGCAATATAATCAATTTGAATATCTACCGGGCCAGTAGGTCTTGCTATTTGTTCTGGCGCAGGGCCTCCAAATCGAATAAGACCGAAAGAGGAGAGCTGATCTTGTGGTGTCGTAACCGTAGGGGTATCCGACTGGGCCGTCTTCTTTTTCCCCTTTTTAGTAACCGTTGGCTTCGTATTCTTGGTCGAGGATTTGAGTTTAGCTTGTTTGGTGTCATTTAAGATGAGCTTATTTTTCTCAACGCGACTGACGATTCCATAATAGTCAGAGCCATTCGCTAAGTAGACAAGAACGGGCTTTCCGATAAGGGTTTTGCAGTTTTTTTCGGTGATCGGATGAAAGGGTTGCATGACTAGGTGGCACCTCCGTATTGGTATGTACTGTTAGCCTATGCCATGTGACTTGTAACGGTATAGACGAATGTCTAGTTTCTCATAAGAAAAAGTTATGGGAGAAATTGTCGAGATAAGTTGAATAGCTTGACAATTTTAGGTATGCTAAGCTTATTAACTAATTCTAATAGAGAAAGAATGATGCATAGATGAGTGGAGCTGTGTTTTATATTTTCGGTGCAACGGGAGATTTAGCTAAAAGAAAATTGTTTCCAGCGTTTTACAGCCTTTATCGGGAAGGCAAGTTAGGCGATAATTTCGCAGTAGTGGGTCTGGCTCGCAGACCGCGTACGAATGAGCAGTTCCGTGATGACGTGAAAAATTCCATTCAAGATTTCGCTCGTTACAAAAATACGGATGCGGCAGAATGGGAGAAGTTTGCCCAAAGATTCGAATACATGTCACTCGACATTAACAATGTGGCTGGCTTCCACGAGCTGAACACGCTGACTGCGAAGCTGGATGAGAAATATCAAACGGGTGGTAACCGTCTGTTCTATTTGGCACTGGCGCCTGAACTGTTCGGCAATGTATCTTATAATTTAAGTGAAGGCGGCTTGCTCAACACGAAGGGCTGGCATCGTCTTGTTATCGAAAAACCATTCGGCTACGATTTGCCATCGGCGGAGCGTTTGAATGGACAACTTCGTCAAGTGTTCGAAGAGAAAGATATTTATCGCATCGATCATTACTTGGGTAAAGAAATGGTTCAAAACATTGAGTTTGTTCGTTTCGCGAATGCTTTCTTTGAGCCACTTTGGAATAATAAATACATAGCAAACATCCAGATCACGCTGAGTGAGACTGTTGGTGTAGAAGAGCGCGGTGGGTACTATGACCACTCAGGCGCCCTTCGTGATATGGGTCAGAATCATATGCTGCAAATGCTGATGATGATGGCCATGGAGCCGCCTAGCCGTCTGCATCCGGAGGATATTCGCGATGAGAAGGTGAAGGTGCTGCGTTCCCTTCGGATGTTCGAAGACGGTGACGATGTACGCGCCAATGTCATTCGCGGTCAATATGCGAGCGGTTCTGCCAAAGGCAAGGCGCTGCCTGCTTACCGTGAAGAGGATTCCGTGAATCCGCAATCGACGACAGAAACCTATTTTGCAGCACGTGTTCACGTGGATAATTTCCGCTGGGCGGGTGTGCCATTCTATATTCGTACGGGAAAAAGATTGCCGCTCAAAACGACTGAGGTCGTGGTGGAATTCAAGAACATTCCGAACAATGTCTACCTGGCTAAGAAGCATGACTTGGAGCCAAACCTCCTCGTATTCCGTGTGAATCCGATGGAAGGCATTTACTTGAAAATGAACGCGAAACAGCCTGGTTCTGAAGGTGTGATCGTACCTGTTGCGATGGACTTCTGTCAAAGCTGTCAGATCGGCATCAACACGCCTGAGGCTTACGAGCGTTTGCTTTATGACGCTACGCGTGGAGATTCAACGTATTTCACACGTTGGGATGAAGTAGCGCTTGCTTGGTCCTATGTGGACCGTATCGCAGCTGCATGGGCTGAACGTTCAGATGACCTCAAGCACTATCCTGCCGGCTCGTGGGGCCCTGAAGAAGCGTCGAAGCTTCTAAACGATGATGGGTTCAAATGGTGGCCGATCAACGGACAGAATGAAGGGGAAGTCGATTGGGAAGCTATTCAAAAAACAACCGTATTGGCTTAATATAGGGTAGTTCATCCAACAGGCCATTTGGCCTGTTGGTTTTTTTCTTGGAGGGACAAGAAGGCGAAGAAATCGCTGGGATGTCACCTAGTATGGACGACGTATATGACACGATTTGTGGTATACTAGTGCATATAGTCATTTTCTTATTTTTATACACTTGGGGTGCGTCGATGTCACGGAGAGCGTTTGTGCGATGGCTACTGGCCATTGGGGCTGTTTTAGTAGGATTAAGTGCTTGGTTTAGTCTGTTGGTTAAGAAAAGATTCATTCCCGAGAATCAGACTGCTGCCGCTCCTGTGGCAACTGCTGAGCCTCCTAAAACGAGTGCAGTACCGAGCGCAGTACCCTCCGAGGAACCGCTGCCGCTTGGCCCGCTGATGTCCTTCTTTATTTTAAGCGATCTTCATGTCACATCGGGGGATTCTCTCCCCAATAAGAAGCTTAGGCTAGCGCTGGATGATGTCACCCATTTTGATGGTCCCGTCGATGCGATTATGCTGACTGGTGATTTGACAGATACAGGGACTGAAGTCGACTATAAGGCATTGCGCGCCATTTTGAATGATTATAAGCTTCCTCCTCTTCATGGGAATATGGGGAATCATGATTATTACACGATTTGGATTAATAAGGCGAATAGCTGGGATCAGGAGAAAGTGCCGAATGGCAAGAGCGATGCGATAAGTAGAGAGCAGTTCAAAAAGTTTATGGGCTATACTTCCCTTTATAATGATTTTACGGCAAACGGACACTCTATACTATTGCTATCGCAGGAAGCTTACGTGCAAGAGAAGCCTGAAGTAGGTGAAGGCGCCTGGTACTCAGATGAACAATTAGCTTGGTTCAAAGGCAGAATGGGCAATTTATATAAACCAGGAAGACCTATATTTGTCATGACCCATCAACCACTGCCTCCTGTAGGTACGAATGGTGGTTCACACCAGTTGATTCGTGCCATTCAGTTCCGTGAGACGTTGAAGGATTATAAAAATGTGTTCGTCTTCTGCGGTCATCGTCATCAGGATTTCCAGAACGGGACACCGCACTATATTCAGGAGACGTTCCATTATTTCCATAATGCCTCTGTAGGGAGAACGCTGAATCGAGCATACCAGCAAACGGCACAGGATAAAGCACAGGGCATTTATGTGCAAGTATTTGCGGATAAAGTGGTAGTACGCGGCCGGGAATTCAGCACTCGCACGTTCATTGATGAAGCGAACTGGAGTGTTCCCTTGGAGAAAGCGCACGCTTGATTCCGATGTAAGATATATGTAAAAGAAGAAGGGAATAAACGAACACATGAAAACGCAACTCACCAAAATTCTCGAAACAGAAGTCGCTAAACGACGGACGTTCGCGATTATTTCTCACCCGGATGCGGGGAAAACAACACTCACAGAGAAACTGCTCCTATTCGGGGGCGCTATTCGTTTAGCAGGAACGGTTAAAGGACGTAAGGCGAGTAAGCATGCTACATCAGACTGGATGGAAATAGAGAAGCAGCGTGGTATCTCCGTAACGTCAAGCGTGATGCAGTTCGACTATGAAGGTCACCGCGTCAACATTCTGGATACTCCTGGTCACCAAGACTTCAGTGAGGACACCTATCGTACATTGACAGCCGCCGATAGCGCGGTGATGTTGATCGACGTTGCCAAAGGGGTCGAGACACAGACCAAGAAGCTATTCCAAGTATGTCGTATGCGCGGGATTCCGATTTTCACATTCATTAACAAATTGGACCGTGAGGGCCGTGATCCTTTCGAGCTGTTAGAAGAGCTTGAAGAAGTGCTCGGTATTCGTTCTTATCCGATGAACTGGCCGATTGGCTCAGGTAAGCAATTCTGTGGTGTATATGACCGTGGAAAATCCCAATTGGAACTGTATCAAGGCGATGATCACAGGGAGATTGAAGTCCGCAAGGTTGATGGCGTGGAAGATCCGTTAGTGAAGCAAATCGCAGGTGATTTCCTGCACAAGCAATTGTGCGGAGATATCGAGCTGCTCGATGTCGCTGGGGATCCTTTTGATATGGAAAAAGTGATGAAGGGTGAGCTTACACCTGTCTTCTTCGGAAGCGCAGTGAACAACTTCGGTGTGCAGACGTTCCTTGAGAACTTCTTGCAGCTTGCACCGCCACCAGAGCCGCGTACGAGTACTGCTGGCGTAATTGAGCCAACAAGAGAGAAATTCTCGGGCTATGTGTTCAAAATTCAAGCGAATATGAACCCCGCTCACCGTGACCGCGTAGCTTTCTTGCGCATCGTCTCTGGTAAGTTCGAGCGTGGTATGGGCGTGAAGCATGTAAGGCTTGGCAAGGAGATTAAACTGGCACAGCCACAGCAGTTTCTTGCGCAAGATCGTGATATCGTAGAAGAGGCTTTCCCAGGGGATATCATTGGTCTATTTGATCCAGGTATTTTCCGGATTGGCGATTCCTTAAGCGAAGGGGAAGAGGTCGTATTCGATGAGCTTCCAACGTTCTCGCCGGAGCTATTCAGCAAGGTTTCAATCAAAAATGCTTTGAAACAAAAGCAGTTCCTGAAAGGTATTGATCAATTGACCGAAGAAGGGATGATCCAGGTCTTCACGACGATTGGTTTCGAGGATATGATTCTTGGCGTCGTAGGTCAACTTCAATTTGAAGTATTGGAGCATCGGATGAAATCGGAATATGGCGTTGATATTATTTTGCAGCGTCAGAACTATCAATTTGCGCGTTGGATCATCGATGATAAAATCGACCCAGCTAAATTCCGGATTAACTCCCAATTGGTGAAAGATAAGAAGGGGAATTACGTGGGCTTGTTCGAAAGTGAATACGCGCTGCGCTCTTCCATTGACAAAAACCCAAGCGCACAGTTTCTAACTAGTGCACCTTAATAGCGACACAAGAAAAGAGGCGCTCCTGATACTTTTAGGGGCAGCCTCTTCTTTGTCTTTATAGTCGCCAACCGCGGGTCGCCTTCATACACTAGGATGGGGTGAATTCGAAACTGGAGGCTAGGTATGAGGAAGCGAATAAGTAAGCGTATTAATAGGCGTATTAATAAGCGTATTAAGAAGATCACCAGGAAAGCGCTAGGCTTGAGTAGATCAAGATATGTTAGCAGTAAAATTGGAAAAACCATGGCCGTCGTATCGGATGAATCACTTCGCAAGTATGTGCCAAGCACCAGACGTATGACGTCAGTGACCTTACAAGAAATGCTCGATCAATATAAAATGGTCTATGTCAAACCGAATGTAGGGATGTTTGGGAACGGTGTGATCCGCATCGAGCTGGCGGGGGAGGACGAAGAAAAACCTTATTCCTATCAATCTGGAGTCACCATCAAAAGGTTCAAAACATTTGCCGATATGTACGTATCTCTGCTCAAAGAGACTAGGAAACGTCCTTATCTGGTACAAAAAGGAATTCATTTGTTGACCTATAAGGGGAACCGCTTTGATCTCCGCGTGATGGTTCAGCAATCACCTGCTCGCAAATGGGAAACAACCGGAGTGATTGGCCGCGTGGCGCATCCTTCGAAGATTGTGACGAACTTCCATAATGGAGGTACGTTGAAATCAGTGGATACCTTGCTCCAGAAGTATTTACCGCCTAGTGAGAGGAAAGGGTATGTCAAGCAGCTGCATGTGATGGGAATCCAAGTGGCGAAGGCAATTAACTCGCGGTATAGAGGGGTCAAAGAGATAGGGGTCGATGTAGCCTTAGATAAGGATCTGCATCCCTGGGTTCTTGAGGTGAACACAAGTCCAGATCCTTTTATTTTTCGGCGATTAAATGACAAGCGCATTTTTGCAAAAATGAGAAGATACGCAAGAGCCTATGGCCGGTTATGAAATCATAACCGGTCTGTTGTCGTACATATGGAAGTTATGTTCAATGTCATAGGCGGAAATGGGAGGACTGAGCAAGAAACCTTGAACGGTTGTGCAGGTTGTTTCTTTAAGAATGTTCAGCTGCCCGACATCCTCAACCCCTTCGGCAACGACTTGGATATTAAGGGCATGGCCGAGATGAATGATGGCATTGGTAATGGCCCAGTCATTCGTATTACTTTGAATATTTTTCACGAAGGAACGGTCAATCTTCAGGCAATGTATAGGGAACTCCTTCAAGTAATTGAGGGAGGAATAGCCGATTCCAAAATCATCGATGGAGATGGAAATCCCTTTGGCACACAGTTTATCAAGGACAGCGATCGTTTTCTCCATATTTTGCATAATTGAGCTTTCAGTAATTTCGAACTCGAGATAGGAAGGATGAATACCGCTTTGTTCAATAATATGAATTGCCTTATCTGCAAAGCTGTCATCTTGAAACTGGCATGGCGAAACATTAACGGCAACTTGATAATCGAGCTTACCTTCGGCCAGCCATCGCGCCTTCTGTAGACAAGCCTCTCGCAGTACCCATTCTCCAAGTGGTAAAATGAGGCCGGATTCCTCGGCAAGCGGGATGAAATCGGCCGGAGCAATCATGCCATGTATCGGATGATTCCAGCGAACTAAGGCCTCTAAGCAAATAATTTGACCGGAGGATAGCTCCAGACGAGGTTGATAGTATAACAAAAGCTGATTTTCTGTGATCGCTTTGCGAAGGTCGGTTTCCATCTGGATTTGACTAGCGATACGCGGCTGTGATGACATGGGCTGAAAAGTGACAAGTTTATTTTTGCCTGTTTGTTTGGCGATCTGGAGTGCTTGCTCGGCTTGCTGGAAGGCTTGCGAGACATTGTCTGGCGTTATTGTAAGGGCATTCTGACCGAAGCTTGCACTAAGGAAGCAGTCATGACCCTGATAAGTAAAAGGAGAAAGAAACACATGTTGAACACGCTGCAGTGCAGCCTGAAGCTGCTCCTGCGAGTGTGCTCGGAGAAGAAGTGAATATTCATCATCGCCAGATCGGACGACAAGATCAATGTGATCTAATCGCTTTAATCTGCGGTTTAATTCTTGTAAGAGAAGATCTCCACCTGCATATCCGAGTGAGAAATTCACTTGGCGGAATCGATCGATATCGAAAACTAGCAGTGCACGCACGTGAGAAGGTGATGTATGAAAGTGCTTCTGAACAGCGTGCTCTAACTGAGCCAGGAGCTGTCCACGAGTGTGAAGACGAGTGATCTGTGATCTGCTCCTAAGAGCTCCGATCGTTGTAGACGCAGTGAACTGAAGCTGGCGCCAGATTGCTTTCATTTAGTTATCACTCATTCCCATCTCATAGTTGTCCCAATATCCTATATCATAAGGCTCGGAGAGGATTATAACAATATTAAGAGTTTGCTTTTCTGAAAAAAAATGGGAAAAATACCGGGGGTTCTTTATGAAAAATTAATGAAAATGTCGAAATATGACGAAATGAGTGGAAGTCTAAAAAATAGGAATTTATATTGACAAAATCATCTTCTGAATGAGAAAATGTACGCGTGTACATTTTATGTAAAAATGAGCGGAAGGGAGCCTATCAACATGGTAACGAGAAAAGAGGTTGCTGAACTAGCCGAGGTATCCGAAGCGACCGTCTCTCGTGTGTTTAATGGACTTGGCCCGATGAAGCCTGCAACCAAAGAACGTGTACTCAAAGCGGCGAAAGCGCTTGGATACCATCCGAATGCGATTGCACAAAGCTTCGCTCGAAGAAGAAGCGGCAATCTAGGTGTGGTGCTTCCGTATATGCCGAAGGTGCATCTGTTTTCTGCGTATTATTTTGCGGAGATATTGAGCGGGATTGGGGAGCAGGTGAAGGAGCAGGGCTATGACATGTTGTTGTCTTTGCTGACGCCGGACGATGAATTGGATTATGGAAGGTTATACCGCTCGCAAAAGGTGGATGCCTGTGTGATTCTGGGGGCACGTGATACCGAGGCCCAGCGCAGCTCGTTGCTGCAATTGCAGGAACAGGGACATCCGTTCTGTTTGGTCAATCAACGATTTGAGGGGCTATCCTTCCTCGAGGTAGATGCGGATCATGTGGAGGGGAGCTATCGGGCGGTGCGTCATTTACTGGATGAAGGCTACCGCAAGATTGCGTTCCTCAATGGTTCTTCGCAGTATTCGAACTCCATGGATCGACTCCAAGGCTATCAGAAGGCGATGCTAGAGGCAGGCTTGAAGATAGATCCTGCTTTGCAGCTTACGGGGAACTACAGCCGCACTAGCGGGTATGAGGCAGCTGCAAGCGTATGGGAGATTCGAGATCAGGTCGAAGCGATATTTGCGGCCAATGATCGGATGGCGATCGGATTGATGCAAGGTTTGCGAGAGCGTGGCTGGATTGCTGGGCGAGACTATGGAGTCATTGGCTGCGATGACTCGGATGCAGCGAAGTTAAGTGATCCACCGCTTAGCAGCATTAAGGTGCCATTTTTTGAAATGGGCAAGCAGGCGGCACGCGCTGTGCTTGCATGTGTTGGACAGGGGAGCAGCGGGGATCAGCTGCAGGTTAAGCTGCCAACGGAAGTGCGGATTAGGCAGTCTTCGAAGAATTGGCGTTGAGGCGAGGATGAATGAAACGATGAGCACACACTATGGGGAGGCGTGAATTCGGTGAAGAAGACATTTAATATCGGGATGATTGGCTACAAATTTATGGGGAAAGCACATAGTCATGCGTATAAAGATTTGCCTATGTTCTTCCCGCAGACGGCGATTCCGAAGATGAAGCTCATCTGCGGTCGCGACGAGAGCGGTGTTCGTCAAGCCACGGAGCAATTCGGCTGGGACGGGTATGTGACAGATTGGCGCGAGCTGGTGACGAACCCCGATATCGACGTGGTCGATATCAATGCACCAAGCGATGCGCACAAGGAAATAGCCTTGGCGGCGGCGAAGGCCGGCAAGCATCTCTTCTGCGAGAAGCCGCTGGCGCTAACCCTTGCGGATGCAAGGGAGATGCTGGATGCGGCGGAAGAGGCTGGCGTGAAGCACATGGTCGGCTTCAACTATCGGTTTGCTCCTGCGGTGCAGCTCGCGAAGAAGCTCGTCGAGAGCGGCCGTCTCGGCCAGATCTACCACTTCCGCGCGTGGTTCCTGCAGGACTGGATCGTTGATCCGACATTCCCGCTGGTATGGCGCTTGCAGAAGGAGATCGCAGGCTCAGGCTCGCACGGCGATTTGGGGGCGCATCTCATCGATCTTGCGCACTTCCTGGTTGGGGATATGACCGAAGTGATTGGGATGAGTGAAACGTTCGTGAAGGAGCGTCCGCTGCCGAGCTCCATGACAGGTCTGAGCGCCAAAGGCAGCAAAGATGCGCCGCATGGCCCTGTAACCGTGGATGATGCTACGCTATTCATGGCACGGTTTGCGAATGGCGCGCTGGGCAGCTTCGAGGCGACTCGCTTTGCACCAGGGCACCGGTGTACGAATTCTTTTGAAATTAATGGTAGTAAAGGCAGCGTGAAATTCGATTTCGAGCGGTTGAATGAATTGCAGGTGTATTTTACAAGTGATGATGAGGACGTTCAGGGCTTTAGACGGGTTCTGGCAACAGATGCCTCACATGCCTATATGGATGCTTGGTGGCCGGCAGGACATACGATTGGTTATGAGCATACATTTGTCCATGAAGTAGTGGAGTTGATGACAGCGCTCTCAGAGGATCGTCAGCCGGTTCCGAATTTTGTGGATGGTGTGAAATGTCAAGAGGTGCTGGAAGCGGTGGATCTATCGATCGCGCAGCGTCGTTGGGTGAGTATTAGCGAAGTATAAGATAGAGGGGAGCAGGTCTGCGATGAGTCAAAAACAAGCATTGATTGTATGGGGTGGCTGGGACGGTCATCAACCCGAGGAGGTTGCGGGGATTTTTGCGGGTTTGTTAAGAGAAGAGAATTATGCGGTGGAGGTTTCGGATACGCTGGACAGCTTCCGTGATGAGGAGCGCTTAAAAAGTATCGATCTTATCGTGCCTGTGTGGACCATGGGCAAAATTGAAAAAGAGCAGCTCACGCCCTTAATTAACGCGGTTGAAGTTGGCGGAACAGGGATTGCAGGCTGTCATGGCGGGATGGCGGATTCCTTCCGTAATGAAGTGAATTATCAGTATATGGTTGGCGGCCAATGGGTGGCACATCCCGGCAATGATGGCGTTACTTATACTGTTCGTATCAAAGATAGTGAGCAGCCATTGACGGCAGGAATCGGTGATTTCGTCGTTGTTTCGGAGAAATATTATATGCATGTTGACCCAGCGATTAAGGTTCATGCGGTGACAGACTTTGATGACGTCGAGATGCCGGTTATTTGGACGAAAACTTACGGAGCGGGCAAAGTGTACTATAACTCACTCGGTCATCAGGCTAACATTGTTCGTATGCCTGAAACATTGGAATTAATGCGACGCGGGTTGCTATGGGCAACACGCTAATTATAAGGGGGAAATAGCGCAATGAAGCGGATGAAAGTTGGTATTATTGGTTGTGGAAATATAAGTGCGGCTTATATGAAAAATATCCCTACATTTTTACACTTAGAATTAGTTGCTTGTGCCGATATTGATTTGAGTAGAGCGCAGGCGCGTGCGGAGGAGTTTGGGATTCCTCATGCGTATACCGTGGAACAATTGCTAAACGACTCTCAGGTGGACATTGTTATTAATTTGACCATTCCTGCGGTACATGCAGAAGTATGTATTCAAATTCTTGAAGCGGGTAAACACGCTTATGTAGAGAAGCCGCTGGCTGTTACTCGTGAAGAAGGACAGCAAATTCTGGAGGTAGCAAAACGCAAAGGATTGCTAATTGGCAGTGCGCCTGATACATTCCTTGGCGGAGGCATTCAAACGGCCGTAAAGCTTATCCAGGATGGCTGGATCGGCACCCCAATTGCCGCTACAGCTTTCATGATGGCGAAAGGGCATGAGCATTGGCATCCAGATCCGGAGTTTTATTACGCCAAAGGCGGCGGTCCGATGTTCGACATGGGTCCGTATTACTTGACTGCGCTAGTGGCCTTGCTTGGACCGATTCGTCGTGTAACAGGTTCAACGGGAGTAAGCTTTCCAGAGCGTACAATTTCGAGTGAGAAGAAGCGTGGGCAAAAAATTAAAGTGGATACGCCGACTCACGTTGCAGGTGTGTTAGATTTCCACAATGGCGCGATTGCAACGCTAGTAACAAGCTTCGATATTATGGCTGGCACGCAGCTGCCACACATTGAAATCTACGGCAGTCATGGTTCATTAAGTGTACCTAACCCGAATAACTTCGGAGGGGAAGTGCTGATTCGCAAGCCTGGTTCCAATGAATATGAACCGATTCCGCTTTCACATGGCTATAAAGACAATAGCCGTGGCTTAGGTGTTGCGACAATGGCGCAGGCATTGATTACAGGGGATAGTTCAGAGCACCGTGCGAATGGTGAGCTGGCGTACCATGTGCTGGAAGCGATGCATGGTTTCCATGATGCGTCCGATTCCGGCCAGCATTATGTGATGCGCAGCAGCTGCGAGAAGCCGGCAGCGATGAACCCATATACAGTGTTATAGCATGTGTAAGGCCGTCAGAATGAGCTCTCTGACGGTCTTTTTTATGCGTCCTATTGTGCAGTATATACTACACAAGGTATGCTTAAATCATGGATTAACTGATCATAAAGCTGTATTGCGGGCAGTGTTTGATAATAATGGAGGATAAGATGATTCGTGCCGTACTAGTCGATGATGAAGAATATGCGCTTGATATGCTGGAGATATTGCTCAGTAGGATCGGCAATGTCATGGTGGTTGGGAAATATAAGAATGCTGTGCATGCGATTGAAGAGATGAGAACACAGCAAGTAGATGCCGTTTTTTTAGATATTGAGATGCCGGGCATGAAGGGCAACGAGGCAGCAAGAGCCATCAAGGCGATTGACCCAAATATACATATTATATTTACGACGGCGTATGCGGAATATGCGATCGAGGCTTTTGAAATTAAGGCGCTTGATTACTTATTGAAACCGCTTCATATGGAAAGATTGAACGAGTCCGTCAAACGGATTCAGGGGGCGCTGACCAATCACAGTACGGAAGAAAGCTTGCAACCGATGATTTCCTGCATGGTTGATTTCTCCGTACAAATTGGCGATTCGACATGGTCATGGCGGACGACGAAGGAGAAAGAGCTATGTGCATTTCTTGTCCATCATTGCGGCCAAACGGTGGATCAAGCCGTTATCATGGAAGCGTTATGGCCAGAAGCGGACCTGGAGAAGGCTCGCTCTTATCTCTATACAAGTATCTGGCAACTGAAGAAAAACATACGCGCTAACGGGTCGGTGATTGCCCTGAACAAGATAGGCAAAGGCTATTCGCTTGATATTGGACCTGCAGTCTGCGATGTAACTGAGCTGGAAAAATTGCTTTACGAGGTTTTGATGGAAGATCACCTAGGGAAGAACCAGCTGGATCACATATCGGCCTTATTTAAGGGTGATTATTTGAGCTCTTGCGATTTCAGATGGGCAATGGGGAGACGGGAACAAATACAAAGCAAGTACATGCAGGCGCTTAGAAAGTTATATGTCTATTTTAGAGAGAACGGTCATCGTTCTTCGGCCTTGGACTGCTTGGAACGACTTGTCGGCGTTTCCCCTGATTCTGAAATGGATGGACGCGAGCTGATCAAGCTGCACATCGAGGCAGGAAATCGCAATGAAGCGATCAAAGCATATCGGCTTCTAGAGAAGTCGGTTCATGATCGTATGGGTGTTGAAGTAGAGGCAGAAACGGAAGCGCTGTACCGGCAGTTGATCTCAACTGATATCGGATTGAGGAGCGCATTATGAAGCGAAAACTGCTAGCGCTGCTGATCACACTTGTGTTGCTTGCGGGCACTTATAGTACGGCACCGTTCATTGTAAAAAATCTGGATAGCGGGATGCCAAAGGCGTTACAAGGGGATCTGGATTTGACGGACTGGAGTTTCGCTGAAGACGGAGTCGCTGCGCTGAACGGAGAATGGGAGTTTTATCCGGATCAACTGCTTACGGCGGCTGATTTTGCAGTGGGGACACTTTTCTCTAAGCAGATGATTACTGTGCCGGGGTCATGGTCGAGCAACATGCATACGATCGGAAAAGCGACGTATCGCTTACGTGTTCATATCAAGGATGCAAGTCAAATTTACGGATTGAAGACGTTGTCGATTCAAATGTCGAGTCGTATTATCGTCAATGGTCAAGTGGTTGGCGCAAGCGGAGATCCATCAGAGAGGCAATCGTACGTGGGGAAAAATAAACCCGTTGTTTCCTACTTTGCGTTGAGCCCCGGTTTGAATGAAGTGATCGTTCAAGTAGCCAATTACCACTCGCCGCCAAGCAGCGGTATTAACCATTCGATAGTCCTTGGCTATCAAATGCAGATAGCCCAGCTTCAAAATAAAGCGCTCTCGCACGATTGGATCCGATTTACGGCCTATCTGATTATGGGACTATATTTTATCGGTTTGTACACCCAGCGAAGAAAAGATTACTTCTTGATAAGCTTTGGCTTATTAAGCATATTTTTTGCGGTATTTATAGCAACATTGGGCGAGCGAATTGTGTATGATCTATTCCCATCGCTGCCTGTCTGGTTGTTTCTCCGCATTCAAATTATTATGGGCATTTTGGCCAGCATTGCGATGCTTCTTTACGTTTATCTCGTTTTCCGTTCGTTCTGCTCCAAGCGGCTCATTTGGATTACACTTATTACGGGGGCCATCCTCAGTGTATTGGAGTTAGGATTTTTTTCAGTGATTCAGACTGACGCAATGAGAGTGTTCTCAACCATATATATCAATTTCTCGTTCGTATACTTCGTGTACGTGCTTGTGCTAACTGCTTTGCATAGGGTGGAAGGCAGCTTGTATTTAGTGGCATCCGCCATTGCGCTTAACGTGCATCAATACCTTTTAAACTTGAACGTCTATTTTGGAGTTCCTGTCTATACGTTCCCGCCTGTGGAGCCGTTTGTGTATTTGCTCACACTCGCGCTGCTCATGTCATTGAGATTTTCCAATGCCTTCAAGCAGGTGGAGCAATTGTCTGGAAGACTCATTCGAGCGGATAAGCTGAAGGATGAATTTCTTACGAAAACAGCGCATGAATTCAAGACGCCTTTGCATGGCATTATCAATATCACGCAAGCGGTGATCGATAATCGCCACCATCCGCTCACGAACGAACAGCAAGAGAATGTAGGGTTGGTTTCTGTCATTGCCAAGCGGTTATCCCAGATTGTCTATGATATTCTGGATTTTTCTAAACTGAAGGAGGGGGAACTGGCCGTTCATCCGACACCGGTTGATGTTAGCTCGACGGTTGAGGTTGTGTTGAAGGTGTTCTCCTTCCTGACAGCTGGCAAGAAGCTGCGCCTTGTAAATAACGTGCCTGCCAATCTTCCTTATATATTTGCGGACGAAAGCCGCTTTCGGCAAATTTTGAGCAATTTGGTTGATAACGCAGTTAAGCATACGATAGCTGGAAGCATTGAAGTCACGGCTGTGGAACATGGCGGTATGATTGAAATTTCCGTCCGAGATACAGGGATCGGGATGGATGAGAGCGAGTATTCGATTATTTTCGAGCCTTACAAGTCTCTGCAAATGGATGCTGCCAATAGTTTCGGATTAGGCTTGCCAATTGTTAAGCAGCTGGTTGAACTGCAGCACGGTCACATTCGTGTATCTTCCAAGAGAGGTGTAGGCTCAACATTTACGTTTAGTTTACCAATGGCAAGTCGTGATGAGAGTCCGAACGCGATTGCTTCTCAGAATCAAGACCTAACGCTATCAGTGACGCCAGAATATTGGTTCCAGACACCTTACGTTTCGCCGCGAAAAGGTCTGTATACGATTCTAGTTGTTGACGATAATTTCTCCAACCTGAAAGTATTAATCGATTCACTGGAACTTCTGGACTACACGGTCATCGCCGTGAAGAACGGTTATGAAGCACTGAAGCAAATGGAGAACCGACAATCTGTTGATTTGGTTATCCTCGATCTCATGATGCCTGGCATGTCCGGCTTCGAAGTGTGCCGTATTCTGAGAAGCACGTACAGCATGCTGGAGCTGCCAATTCTGATGGTTACCGCATCGATTCAGGCGGAAGACAAAATCGCTGCCTTTGATGCTGGGGCGAATGACTATTTGCCGAAGCCGTTCGATGTGGCGGAGCTTCGTTCGAGAGCTAAGAGCTTGCTCGTTATGAAGGAATCTGCCCGCAAAGCGGTTGATCTGGAGGTGGCATTTCTCCAATCGCAGATCAAGCCCCACTTTTTGTACAATGTGCTCAACACGATTATGGCGACTAGTTATATGGATGTCGATAAATCGAGGAAACTGACCACGGATCTGGCGGACTACTTGCGTGGAAGCTTCGCCTTCAGCAACATTCAACAACAGGTTTCGTTCAGCAGCGAGCTTGCGTTGATCCGTTCTTACACCGAGATCGAAAGAGTGCGATTCAAGGATCGTATACGAGTGGAGTATGAGATTGCGAATGAGGTATTGGATGTTAAAATCTCGCCGTTACTCATCCAACCGCTTGTTGAAAATGCGATTCGGCATGGCATCGGGGGCCGTGAGGATGGTGGAACTGTAACCGTGAAGGCGTATAAAATGGACCAAGGCTACGTCTTCGAAGTGAAAGACGATGGCGTTGGCATGACGGCGGAGCAGGTGGACAAAATCTTAGGCAGCGCCCCTGTGGAAGAGAGCAATAATTCTTCTACGCGAAAGGGAGTAGGCCTTAGAAACATCAGCAAACGGTTAAAATTAACGTATGGCACGGAATTGAATGTACAAAGCGCAGTGGGGATTGAAACGAAAGTGACGATCCGGATTCCTGATCCTGCCGCCTAGGTGTTAAATAGTAGCCCCTTCCAGAAAGAAAATGAATGGGACATTTTGTGGAATGTGCTTTTCCTTTCTAAACCTGGAAGGGTTTTTTGTGTGAAATTTTACGCTGTAATTTTAGCATGATTACGACTTGTTGAGATTTTGTAGAGTATCCGTCATGTACAATGGAAGAAAATATCGAAAGCGCGAGGAGAACTGTCATGAATAGTAGAAGAAATGACCCCTTACGTTATATGTTTAATCCGCCTATACCTTGCTTATTGCAAATAGGTGGAATGAATAATGAGGTTATATCAAGTCTACCAGTTGAGGCTGAGATGCTGGATATAAGTCGTAATGGGTGCAAAATTGAGTTGCCGGCGAATTTTCAGGCGAATGATCCTTCGATGAAATTAATGATTTCTTTCCAGCTGTCGGATGCGATCCAAATAAATGGTCATGTGAGATGGTACGAAAAGAAATGGAATTCTTACGCATATGGGATTAAATTTGCGGATCATACACCGCAATACATTACGGATCAGCTGAAATTGTTTGTTAAAAAGCTAAGGCAAGAGCTGGCAATAAGTATGTCCAGCAAATTAGGGCAACAGAGTTAGAAGGGGCAGGAGAACAGAGGATTCCGTCAAACTTGTATAAAAGTATCCCTTCCAAGAGGACAATGATGAGGGCATTCGATGAATGTCGGTCGTCATGCAACTAGGAAGGGATTTTTTATGGTGTTAGGCCAGATGAGCTTTGAGCGTTTCGACAAGTGTATCTTGTGTACTTGCTTCTGAATGCTGCCAGATGATTTCAAAAAGTACACCAAGACCTGGTAAAACCTTTTCTTCTCCGCCAATGGAATCTTCAATGACTTCTTTGAGTTCTTCGGGCGATTTGTTATTGACCCGCTGGTGGATGGCTTGTCTAAGGGTGATATTCATTCGAGGACCTCGCTTCCATTTCATTCTCGCTATTAATATGTACAGATGAAGATGGCTTCATCCTTCCCACACTTCGCCAATGCGGGGTCTTGAGATGTGAGCATTGTGCACCAAGTATGGTATAATCATAGATATTCTTGGGAATATGGAGGAACGTGAGCAGTGAAAAAACAATTTGCGATTATCGGGATGGGAAGATTCGGCTCAGCTGTCGCCAAGACGTTATCACAATCAGGGTTCGAAGTTCTAGCCATCGATCAGAATGCAGAAACAGTGCATGATATTTCTCCCTTTGTGACGCATGCTGTCCAAGCGGATTCAACAGATGAGGAAGCACTGCGGGCTTTGGGTTTACGCAATTTCGATGTAGTAGTCGTGGCCATTGGGGAAGATATTCAAGCGAGTATTTTGACTACATTGATTCTTAAAGAAATGGGCATACCTACGACAATCGTAAAAGCTGTGAATGAACTTCATGGCAAGGTGCTCAAAAAAATTGGCGCTGATAAAATCATCTACCCCGAACGTGATATGGGGCAGCGAATTGCACATCATATGATTTCATCCAATTTTATGGACTATATTGAGCTGTCGGCAGATTACAGCATTCTGGAATTAAAGGCATCTAAACTGATGATTGGCAAAAGTCTACGTGAACTCGATGTCCGCGCTAAATATAGCTGCAACGTAATTGCCATCAAACAAAATGAGCATATGGTCATTCCACCGAGCGCGGAGGAACCAATTAAACAGGATGATGTTTTAGTTATTGTAGGTAAAAATTCAAGTCTTCACACCTTTGAAGTCACTTTTGCGGAGTAGGTAAATTCATGAGGCATTCATACATAGAGATTCATTCAGTTCAAAATACAAGAGTGAAAGATTGGGCGCAGCTTTTAGAGCGTCGCGGCCGAGAGAAACAGAACAAATATATCATTGAAGGTTATCATTTGGTTGAGGAAGCTTTGAAGGCTGGGGCACAAGTGGAGACTATTCTTTTTCTTGCGGAAAAAGGGAGTCCCATGGAGCTTGTCGCACTTGCTGAGGGTGTGGAGTGGGTCGCTGTCAGCCAAGTGGTACTGGCTAAATGCTCCGACGCACAGACCCCGCAGGGTGTGGTGGCCATCGTAGCGCGGCCACAGCTTGGTATGGACGAGCTGCTTGCCGGCGAGCATGATCTGGTTGTGGTGCTGGACGGCGTCCAGGACCCAGGCAACCTCGGCACGATCATCCGCAGCGCGGATGCCGTCGGGGCCAAAGCCGTTGTGTTAGGTCGCGGCACCGTCGACCTGTACAATCCCAAGACGATCCGCTCGACGATGGGATCGATGTATCATCTGCCGATCGTGGAGGCAGATCTGGCGGAGCTGTTGCCGCGTGCGCGTGAGCACGGGGTGCAGCTTGTCACGACGAGCCTGCAGGCGCAGGGCTCGTGCTACGACACGGATCTGCGGAAGCCGACGTGGCTGATTCTCGGCAACGAGGCCAAGGGCGTGTCGCCGGAGGTCGCTGCGCTGTCGGACGTGAAGGTCATTATTCCGATGCAGGGCAAAGCGGAATCACTGAACGTCGCGATGGCGGCGACGGTTTTGTTGTTTGAGGCGTCGCGGCAGCGGATGGCAAGGTCAGGGATGGAAACATGATTAGTTGTTACTTGATGAAAATCTAGTAATTGGTACAAAGTGGATGCGTACAATGCCCCATAGATGAGTACAATATTTATGGTTTCAATTACTCCGATGGGTGGGCTGACGTTATGACAACACACGATAAACAACGAGAAAATCACGCTAAAGATCAAGAAGATAATAAACCGAATCATGGTAAAAGTAGAAAAAAGGGTAAGTAAATACTAAAGCCAAGAAAGCCCTTGGGAATTTCCCAAGGGCTTTCTCTGTGTCCACTGCTATCACCTCTGGAATTTTTTTTATATTTCTTGTTTCCCCCAAAAATGATGTGAATGCATTATCTTGTGCTAAGGTAGATGGGCATAAGGAGAGACTGGAGATTTTCGGAGGAGCAGTATATGGTGAAGTAATACAGATTAAGGGAGATATCAAGCAAAAAGGTGTTATTGGTCCTAAGGAGTATGTTAAATACATATTGGTTGATGTTGAAAGAAGCTGGAACATGGAGGTACCCTCAGAAATAATTGTGGCAACAGATTATAGTTGGGGATTTCCGTTTGAAAAAGGAAAATCATACTTACTATATGCACAAAATCTCGATGGAGAGTTCGTGAATAGTCCATGTGCTTCGGTTAAAGAAATACAGTCACTTAACCAGATAGATAAGCAATTTGGTGAGGGAATTACTCCAAAAAATCATGTGAATGTAGAATATAAAATGTGGTTTATGACGGATAAAGACTATGATGTATTGATCATGGGTGGCATGTTGATAGTGTGCCTTCTGTTAATTGTATGCTATTTTAAAAGACGCCGACGAATGAGAAATGAACCATAATAGGGCAGGAGTGAATCTCATGGAAATTTATATATCTAATGAAACGAATAGTGACGACAAGTCCTATATAGTGAACAAATTGATTGAATTTAATACGAGGCATTTCCCCGATGATTTGAAAGACAGGTACCAGGTGGTTAATCTGTTTTTAAAAAGTGCTGACAATAAAACTTATGGTGGGCTTATTGGTGAGATATTTTTGAATTTCTTAGAGATAAAGTATCTTTTTGTGGAAGATGAATTTCGGAAATTAGGATATGGAAAGAAACTACTAGCAGAAGCTGAAAAATTAGCTAAAGCAAACAAGTGTGAATTTATCAAGTTAGATACCTTAAGTTTTCAAGCGTTAGATTTTTACAAAAAACAAGGTTTTGAAGTGTTTGGAACTTTAAAAAATGTTGGTGGACATACTCATTATTATTTAAAAAAGGACATGTAACTACATGTCGTAATTTTACACTTCCCCATGACATCAATATGAACTAAAAAAATATCATTCTATATGCTATTGTCAATCTGTACCGCAATGAATAGTAAATTGGACTTCATACACTTTCATTAGGAAGAAGGATTGACAACGATGAGCAAAAAGCTGCGTATTGGCATTATCGGAACGGGGGGCATTGCCAGAGCCCATATATCCGCGTATAAAAAGTTACCTTATGTTGAAATCGTTGGTGTGGCGGACGTCATTCCGGGTAAGGCGCTCGAATTTGCCCAAGCGCAAGAATTGACGGAAGCGGCTTCTTTTGATAGCCATACAGAGTTGTTGCGCATGGAGTTGGACGGGGTAAGCATCTGCACGCCGAATGTCTCCCATCATGTGACGACGGTTGATTCTCTGAGAGCAGGCAAAAACGTACTGCTTGAAAAACCGATGTCTGTCACCCTTCAAGAAGGAATAGAGATGACGCAGGCCGCGAAAGAGAGCGGGAAAATGCTTACTCTAGGCTTCCAGCCGCGTTATGATCCGAATATGAAGCTATTGCAATCGATTGTGCAGTCTGGCCGACTCGGTAATGTGTACTATGTGGAGACGGGGGGCGGACGCCGCCGTGGTATGCCAGGAGGTACTTTCATCAGCAAGAAGCTAGCGGGGGCTGGCGCAATGGCTGATATTGGCTGCTACTCGCTGGACATGGCGTTGAACACATTGGGGTATCCTCGCCCGCTGACTGTATCGGCATTTACTTCTAACCATTTCGGCACAAACCCTCTGTACCATCCAGAAGCAAGCAAGTTCGAAGTCGAAGATTTCGGTGTAGCGATGGTGCGCTTCGAGAATGATCTAGTGCTGCAGTTTAAAATATCGTGGGCGATGCACATGGATACACTGGGCGCAACGATGTTCCTCGGTACAGATGGGGGTCTGAAAGTGACGCCAGCAGGTACTGGGCCATGGTCAGGTGTTTGGGATGGGAAAGTTGGTTCCATCACACTATTCCACGATGAGTTCGGCGGTCAAACTTCGACGCCAGTTCCACTGGTGGAGCACAAATTGCATCTGTTCGATGAGAAAGTACATGATTTTGCCGCAGCGATTCGGGACGGTCGACCTGCTCCGATTCCTGGTGAACAAATTCTCATTCAGCAAGCAATCATCGACGGAGTCCTGCGCTCTGCCGAAGCACGTCGTGAAGTATCTGTTGAGCTGCCTAGATAAGCATACGAAATATAGTAAAAAGACAGCCGTATTGGCTGTCTTTTTATTGTCTTATGAAGGTACTCAAAAAACCTCAGATAAAACTCAAGTAAATCTTAAATTGGCTAAACGCTCTTCCAACATCACGCGCAGCTCATCAGGGATCCGAACAAACACGACCCCTTTCCCCAAAAACAAAAGCCAATCGGCATAATACGCCAGCGCCTCAAAATCGGTCACATCCACCTGAACATTGAAAATCCCGCTCGACTGAAACATCCCAGTAAATGACAAAGTAATCCCTGGCGGATGCATGCGTTTAAATCGCTGAATCCCGGTCGAATCAAGCTTCACAACAAGATTGGCTTCACGTGCAAATAGCAGTTTTTTGCTTAAAATCTCTTGCTCAGTCAACTTCATTTCCTGTTTAGAAATTACTGAATCCCGCAGCATCTCAACAGGCAAATAACGAAACTCATCCGTATCAAAATCATAAACCTCGACCAGCCACCGAGCGTTTGAGTTAAAAATATGCAGCAAAAAAACGTCCAGCAACTGCGGCCAGCCCAGACTCTGCTCATAAGTCACGCGCAAATGCTTATCCCGCACAGCAAGTGAAATCAACTGGTTCAGCTCCGGAGGAGCCGCATCATCGAGCTCCAAAAGATTTGGATTGGCAGGGTTTGTATTTTCAAATAGTAAGATATTATTCAACTCAATCAGCTCGTCTTGCTGGGTTTGCGACGCGATGCCGATGAGCTTTTCAGTAATTGAGCGGCGATTTTGCAGATATGGCAGCTGTGAATTTTTCGAAGCGATAAAGCTGATAAAAATCGCCTTCAGCTCTTCTGGCGTGAAGCGGGCGGAGGGCAGATACTGATTTTGCAGGACATGGTAGCCGCCACCGCGTCCAAGCTCGGTGGTCAGCGGAAAACCCATCGCCTGAATCTCGTTAATATCACGGATCGCCGTTGCGCGAGAAATCTTGAACTCCTGCTGAATCTCGGCAATCGTAAAATGGGCGCGGTTATTGATGTAGCGCATGATCAGGTTAACTCGTTCTGTTTTATTCATAACTTTATTGTATCAAAAATGTAGCAAAATAAAAGCCAATTCAATAAAAGGTATCATTTTGTGATACATTTAGAAAATAGAATCAATCTTGTAAACAATATATCCACAAAGGAGATAATAATATGTCTAACTACGCAATCCAAACCATCTCAGAAAACTACAAAATGACCGCTTTCGGTGTTGTATTTGAAGACTTCAACGACTGGGCAGGTAATGCTGCAAAAACAGCAGCAAAAAAAGCCGAAATCACAGAAAATGGCAAGCTTGCTGAACTTCTCGCGCTAGCTGACGGGCAAGAATATCAAATCAACTACGTCTTAGACGGCAAGGCTTGGCGCGGCTTCGGCGTGATGGGTGAGCTCGACGTGGAAGGCGCGGTCGTCCTCGAATTCCTCGCAGGCGACTACCTCGTCGTGCCAGGTACAGGCGCTGACAAAGACCGCCTTGCTGACGAAATCACAGGCAAAGTATTCGGCGGCCTGTTGAAGGAAGTCCCAGACTACAAATACGTTGGTCCTGGTAACGCAACGTTCGTCAAAGCAGATGAAAATGGTCAATTCTACGGTGAAATGTGGCTTCGTGTAAATAAAGTCGAAGTCTAATCCAGATAAAAGGAGCACGCATATGACTGCTTACACACTTGAACACAAAAAATCTTTCACATTGACCGCTTATGGTTTTTCAATCCAGTCAAATTTCCAAGACATGCCGGCTATGCAAAAAGAAAAGTCCGAGTTCTGGGACAAACTCAAGGCTGACGGGCGTTTTGACAAGCTCAAAAAGACTGCGAAAGACGATCGTGAATGGTCAGTCAACGAGGTTTATCAAGGCAAACCGTGGAATTATTTCGCGGTAGAAGCTGGCAAATCAGTGACTGACGCAACGCGTCTCATTGAGTTTCCAGAGAGCGAGTACATCGTGGTCGCAGGAAATGGCGACAAGGAAACCTTGTTTGATCAGCTGACATACCGTGCGTTTGGCGAAGTACTGGGACAAATCACGGATTATGCTTACATCGGCGGTCCAAATGCGACTTATCGCAAAGATAACGGTGATGGCACTTTCTACGGCGAGTTTTGGGTGCCTGTGGTTAAAAAATAAGCTTAAGCTCGAGTAAACCGGCTGCATGTAGTGCAAGCCGGTTTATTTTTTACCACATAAGAATTTATAAGTTTCCGGGGCTCGGAAGAACAAATTCTTATTGGCGATAAAAACAACATTAGAAACGCGGTCGCTCATCCTCGAAGTACTTCGATAGAAGTTTTTCTCATGGTACAATGTGTAGATGAGTAAAAATACCACGATTGGAAGGATGTTAATCATGAGCGAGCCTAATCAGGAGTATATCGTAATCACGGCTGCGAGGGAAAACAATCTCAAGAACGTATCCTTGCGCATTCCGAAGCGGAAGATTACGATCTTCACCGGGGTATCCGGATCCGGTAAGTCATCGATCGTCTTCGATACCATCGCCTCCGAATCCCAGCGTCTGCTGAACGAAAACTTCAGCATGTTCGTCCGTAACTTTTTGCCGCGGTTTCCGCAGCCGGATGCTGACGCAATCGAGAACCTGAGCATGGCAGTCGTTGTGGATCAGAAGCGTCTGGGCGGTGGCTCTCATTCCACAATGGGTACGATTACCGATATTTCTCCCATCCTCCGTCTGCTCTTCTCCCGAGCGGGTCAGCCCTATGTAGGAGCGTCGAACATGTTCTCGTTTAACGATCCGCAAGGCATGTGTCCGGAGTGTAACGGGCTGGGTCGCAGGCTGGGCGTCGACATGAGCAAGGCGCTGGATAAGTCAAAGTCCTTGAATGAAGGGGCACTTCTGCTGCCGGACTATAAGTTGAACTCATGGGATTTGAACTTGATCTTGCAGACAGGGTTCTTCGATCCCGACAAGAAGCTGAACGATTACTCGGATGAGGAACTTGAGCAGCTCTTGTATGGCAAGGCGCAGAAAGTGGAAATGATGTTCGCCGGGAAGGCCATGAATATTACAATGGAAGGCGTCATTGAAAAGTTCACTAATAAGTACATCAAACAAGATGTAAAGACGAAATCCGAACGCACACAGCAAGCTGTTGCTCCGTATATAACCGAAGGTTCCTGCTCCAGCTGTCGCGGCGCAAGACTTAGTCAGGCTGCACTTGCCTGCCGGATCAATGGTCATAACATCGCGGAATTGTCCGCCATGGAAGTCGGAGAGCTGAACCGCGTCGTCCGGGAGATTAACGACCCGATTGCAGCGCCGGTCGTCAAAGCATTGACAGAGCGGCTGCAGCATCTGGTGGATATCGGACTCGACTACTTGACGCTGAACCGTGAGACGGACACATTGTCCGGCGGTGAGTCGCAGCGCGTCAAGATGGTAAAGCACCTGAGCGGCAGCCTGGTGGATGTCACTTACATTTTCGATGAGCCCAGTGTAGGCTTGCACCCCCGTGATGTGCACCAGTTAAATGGGCTGCTTCAGAAACTGCGCGACAAAGGCAACACGGTCATTGTCGTCGAGCATGATCCCGATGTGATCAAGGTGGCGGATCATATCGTCGATGTCGGGCCTCATGCCGGTGCTCGCGGCGGCACGATCGTGTATGAAGGAAGCTTCCAAGGCTTGCTGGAAGCCGATACGCTGACAGGCACGCATATGAAGAGGCCGCTTCAGCTGAAGATGACAAGCAGGCAGCCGTCGGGCAAGCTGTCGATCCAGGATGCTACGCTGCACAACCTGCGGAATGTAAGTGTAGATATTCCAACTGGCGTGCTGACAGTTATTACAGGCGTCGCCGGCTCAGGCAAGAGTACGCTGATCAACGAAGTATTTCTCAGTCAGCATTCGGATGCGATCGTTATCGACCAGTCGGCGGTAGGCGTGTCGACCCGCTCCAATCCCGCGACCTATACGGGCATAATGGATGATGTCCGCAAGGCGTTTGCTTCCGCGAACAAAGTCAATCAAGGCTTGTTCAGCTTTAACTCCAAGGGAGCTTGCGAGAACTGCCAAGGACTGGGTGTTGTGTATACAGACCTTGCTTACTTAGATAGCGTGAAATTGCCATGTGAAGTGTGCGAAGGTAGACGGTTCAAGGAAGAGGTGCTCGCGTACAAGCTGGATGGCAAGTCCATTGCCGATGTGCTGGAGATGACGGTAGAGCAGGCATTGGATTTTTTCCAGCTCAAAGAAGTTGTGCGCAAGCTTCAGGCGCTGATGGATGTGGGGCTGAACTATATTACACTCGGCCAGCCGCTCAGCACGCTATCTGGCGGAGAATGCCAGCGCATCAAGCTGGCAAGCGAGCTGCATAAGAAGGGCAGCATCTATGTAATGGATGAGCCGACGACCGGCTTGCATATGTCAGATATCGGTCACCTTCTGGAAATTATGAATCGACTCGTGGATGCTGGCAACACGGTGATCGTGATCGAGCATAATATTGATGTGATCTCCCAAGCGGATTGGATTATCGATATGGGACCGGACGGAGGCAGCAATGGCGGCCAGGTTGTGTTCGAGGGCACACCTACGCAGATTATCCATGCGGAGAAGTCGATCACAGGAAGATACTTGGTGTAATCATTAGAATTACTTGGGAATTGTTAAGGGGAAATAATATTATTTTAATATGGTTTTCATTTGGGGTTAACAATTCACCCCTATACTAATAGACAACCCCCCTTTAAAATATAAAACTTAGACCCTCAGCCCGTTGCTGAGGGTCTCTTTTTTGCCTCTTACACCCGTATACCTATTTCCCTCAGCCGATTTTTGATCATATTCCCAATGACCTCAGGAGAATACCCATTCCGTATGGTTTGCTGCCCTTGAAGGGCTATTGAATTCCTCCAACGCTTATCGTTGACCAGTTTACGCATGTAGTAGGCTGCGTGCTGGATATCAGGTTCCGCCCATACTTGAAAGGCTTGGTAAGGGCCAATATCTCTGCCTAACTGAACTAACGAATAGTTCACTGGGCAGGAATTGTCGGCGTTCATAAAGTCCGTATTCCCAGACCAGTTGGTCCCAATTACCGGTTTTCCGAGATACATAGCTTCCGCGAGAACTAGACCAAAGCCTTCAGATCTATGGAGAGAAACGAAACAATCGCAAGAGTTGAGTAACATGTCGACTTTTCCACGATCCATAATTTCCTGAATCAAGTAAATATTCGAATAACCTTCGATGAGTCCATTCAGATGGGCCATCTCCCCAGGATTCGTACGGGCATTGTTCACTTTAATGACCAAACCAACGGAGGTGTCATTAGGTGCGAAAGCACTTTTAAACGCTTCGATGGAGCCCTGCGGGTTTTTTCGTTCATTTAGGCTGTGCGTATCATACATCGATAAAAATAGAAATTGTTTTTCTGGCAAGCCGAAAATAGATCTGTTACTGACTTGTCCTCGCACTTCAATCGCATGTGGAATTTTAACGACAGGCACCGTGGATTTCTTTTGTAATGACTCTACGATAAAGCTGGAAGGCGCCCATACCTCATGTACGAGGTCAAAGCTGTTACACCATTCATTAGGGAATTCCGGCATTTCCCAGGCCCAATAACCAATATTATATCGGTAATACAAGACACTTCTGCCTAAGGGTAACGCATCAAGGTCATAAGCCCATCTTAAGTTGGGGGCGTTCATATGAAGAAGATTAACTTGATAAGGGGCGTGATTGATTTCCTTATGAACCCAAGACATATCATTATTTCTAGCCGTAATGGCACCAGGATCTGTATGACTGAGGATGCCAAAAGGCAGCTGCACAGCTTCGAAGGACTTGGCCAGCAGTCGGGAAGCTTCACCTAAGCCAATTTCCGTTCGGGTATAGCCAATTAGACTAACACCCGGGTTCAGCAGGGGTGGTGGGATCTCTAAATGTGGAGGTGGACTTGGCGGAGGCTCAGCATGTAGAGTTTTGTGCAGGGGCCGTACCCGATGGAAACGTTTCGCAAAGGGACGATTTCGGAACGGACGTTTCTTTTTTACTACAAACATAGAACGACGCTTTGCCGCTCGAGCAGGCCGTTTTTTATATCGAATCATGCTACGCTTTCGTAAACGACGCCGAACTCTTTTTCCAATCTGAACATGACTTGCTATGGCTATTTTCCCCAGCGTACTCACTTCTTTCCGGAACACAGTTTATTCCTATACTATGAGCCACGACCGCGGTATTTTTATGCATGTACCTAAGCCAAGGGAAATTGGCTAGTGTCCGGTTGAATCGTTTGAATTCTCGCGTATGATGTCACACTTTGACATCGTCAATTGTCTTATCAGAGAGGCACTGCAAGTTTGATAAAGAGCAAGCATAATTCATGAGAATGTTTCATTTCAAAATGTTAAATAATAAACAGATATCATCGAGAGTTCTCTCTTGAATGGAAAGGCGGGTATTATGCCAAGTTATACCATTGATCAACCAGCTAATCACATTGAAGATTTGTATACGACCTATAAGCCTCTTTTATTTTCCATTGCTTACCGTATGCTTGGTTCTCGATCTGACGCAGAGGATATGGTGCAGGATTTGTTCATAAGTATGCATGGTTATCTAAGTGAAAACATCACGAATATCAAATCCTATCTGAGCAAAATGATGATTAATCGATGTCTGAACGAATTAAAGTCCGCGCGAAAAAAAAGAATAAGCTACGTTGGCAACTGGCTGCCTGAACCTACTGTACAATTTAACGATAACAGTCCCATGGAAAGCGTAGAGCGTCATGATACGATTTCATATGCCTTCCTGATTCTTATGGATAAACTTACACCCATAGAGCGAGCCGTCTTTATTTTAAAAGAAGTGTTTGCCTATGAACATAGTGAAATTGGTGAGATGGTTAACAAGTCCGAAGTGAATTGCCGAAAGATTTTCAGTCGTGTTAAGAAAAAGGTAGAGGAGTCTTCTGCAAACGATACGATGCAACCCACACATTTGCTTGAAGAAAAGGAGCTGGTCAATCGATTTATATCGGCCATTTCGAATGGAAATGTTCAATCACTAGTGAGCATGCTTACAGACGATGTAATATTTATCGCTGACGGTGGAGGCAAAGTGTCCGCGGCCATCCATCCCATTTATAGCAAAGAACGTGTGCTTAAGATTTTAAGTGCTCTATCGTCAAGTCGATTTCCCGAAACACAAGCACAGCTTATCGAGGTTAATCAACAACCAGGCATTTTACTAACCAAAGACGGCCTATCGACAGGGGTTATTTGTTTTGATTGGGATGAGCAATCAATGATGCTTCAACGTATTTACTTTATTGCTAATCCAGATAAATTACAAAATGTATAAGAAAAAAGGAGACCCAGTACAATTACGGGTCTCTTTATCATTTCGGGAAACAGTTACCATTAGGCAGGAGGTTCATAGTGCAGTATCATTTAGAACAGGGTGATATCAAATGTTCATTTCTCCTATGATGCTGTACAATGCCAAAAATAATAAGCCATTTTACAGTAAGAATCATATAGCTGAATTAAAAATGGATGGTATACGTTGTATTCTTTCCAACATGGATAAATTGCATGTATATACGAGACATAATGATTTAATTACACATAAGTTTCCTGAGTTATTTAATTGTCCTGTTGCCGAAGGCACGATACTAGATGGTGAATTGGTTGTACTGGATGATCAAGGAAAGCCTGACTTTGAAGCGATGTCCGCGAGGTTTTTATCTAAGAAAAATAAGAAACCTGTGGTTTTTTGTGCTTTTGACATTTTGCGATACAAAGGAATTGACGTTACGGGTCTAAGCTTGTTGAAGCGTAAAGAGCTGTTGGAACAGGCTTTTACTGAAAATGAGAGCTATAAAAAGATTGACATGTTTGAGGGGAACGCCATTGACTATTATGAACAGATCCGTGGGAGAGGACTAGAGGGCATTATTATTAAATCTATTAAAGAGAATTCCACATATCATAGTAATCAACGCTCCATCCAATGGCAAAAGGTTATTAATTGGACGTATGCAGATGTGTATATTTCTGGCTTTAGGAAAAATAATTTTGCTTTGCTGGCTTCGATTGATGCAGCCGATGGATCCAAGCTTCCTGTTGGCATTGTTGAATCAGGTGTATCTCCTATCCACCAAAAAGCGATAGAAAGCGTGCAGAAACGCCTTGTCTTCAAGGAAGACAAGAATTTTGCTTATATGGAGCCGCGCATCATGGCAAGGGTTAAGACGAGAAGCTGGACCCAAAGCGGGAGACTGCGTTCACCGGAATTTTTGGAATTCGTTATCTAACAAGAAAAAGGCTGAATCACCAGGGGAAGACTGGGTGACTTCGGTCTTTTTTTACATAATCTACACGGATCCCGCGCAGAATAGTCATACAATCGAAACGACAGGATTATGGTGAGTACGTCCATGTTTTCCATAAAAACTTTGTTTTTCAAATCGAAACCCACATTCAAGCAGCCAAACCCGAAGGAAACTTCCTCCTTTAATTTTGTAGCGGATTTGACCCAAATGAACACACAGTTCAAAGAGACATTTCGCATGTTTCCAGATTTCGTAAGTAAAGAATTGACCAATCAAGTGACGTATGGCGTATTTTATCTCAATAATTTGGTTGACTCAGAACTTGTCCTCCAAGAAATTCTCAATCGATTAATCGCAATAGAAGCGCAGCCTTCCCCTGAGAAGCTGGTTCATTTACTCCCCATAGGTCAGCTGCTACATGACGATCAGTGGTACCATATGCAGCAGTATATCCTGCAAGGCTGGACGTATATCCACATCCATGGGTATCCGTGTGGCATTCTGGCTAACACCACGAAACGCAGAGAACGAGCCTTAACGAAGCCGGAAAATGAGAGTCAGATTCTAGGTCCACAAATTGCTTTTACGGAAAATATGGCAACCAATGTTGCGCTTATTCAACAATATTTGCCGAACCCTGATTTATGCGAAATTGCCATGAATATGGGGGAGAATACCCAATCAAGCATTCGTATCATTTATTTGAAAAATCGTGCCGATTTAGAAATGGTTACTCATATTTATAACTCGATTGATGCGTTACATCTTGAAGCGATATTGGATGCCACGATTTTAGCGCAATGGCTGGAAGATAATCCAGGTTCTTTTTTTCCGCAAATGATTACCACAGAAAGAGTGGATCGGGCAATATTTCCCCTTTTAGAGGGGAAGGTTGTGATTACAGTTAGCGGCAGTCCACAGGTCATCGTATGCCCAACTACTTTTTTTGATTTTTTCAAATCGATTGAAGATTATTACTTTAGATGGGCTACGGGGTTGTTTTTCCGGAGTTTGCGAATTGTAGGAATTGCCATCTCCTTATTTGCTACGGCCATATATGTGGCTGCACTTACTTACCATTACGAAATTATTCCACAGGCATTTCTTGTCCCCCTTGCCCAATCGCGTGCTAGAGTACCTTTTCCTCCACTCGTAGAAGCGCTAATGTTGGAAATGATCATTCAGCTCTTAAGTGAAGCGGGTGCAAGACTGCCGTCCAAGGTAGGTCAAACGATGGGTATCGTTGGTGGTATTGTCATCGGGCAGGCCGCGGTACAAGCCGGTTTCACCAGCAATATTTTAATCATCATCGTGGCATTAAGCGCCTTATCCTCATTCACAACACCGGTATTTGCTATGGCGAATGCAATTCGAATTGTTCGGTTTCCAATCATCCTATCCGCGGGTATCATGGGCGGCTTTGGTATCGCGTTAAGCATCGCTTTATTAATTTTACATTTGCTGCGACAATCCAGTCTGGGACAACCTTATTTTTACCCTCCGTATGCCATTGAAAATAAAAACAAACGAGACGGCCTCATAAGAGTCCCTTACAAACTGGCCCCGAAACGATCCGTGTTCGCTAATACGGGGGAGATTAACCCGAAGGGAAACAAGGATATCGATGAGTAAAACACAACAAACGTATATGTATAGTTCTTTTTTACTCATGTTTATTATTCATGATGCTCAAGTGGGGGTAGGGCTTCCTGGCTACCAAAGGGTTGTGTTTGGTTTGGCTGGTCAAGATGCTTGGATTGCGGCGCTGATTGCGGGTTTACTAACACAGGTCGTGGTCTGGCTGATGATTAGAACGTTGGCGAAATTCGAAAATAAGGATCTTTATGATATACATTTGCTGGTCTATGGAAAATGGATAGGCAATGTCGCGAATATGATCTATATCTTGTATTTCTTAGCTGCCACCATTATTGTGTTGCGCAATTACGTTGAAATGATTCAGGTCTGGTTATTTCCCAACGCCCCACAATGGCAGCTTTCATTATTGATTGCCAGTGTCGTGTATTATGGTGTAAGTGGGGGCTTACGCACGATTGTAGGCGCTTGTGTTATGTTTGTGCTTCTAACGGTTTGGCTTGTTGTTCTTCTTTACTTCCCTTTAATTTATGCGGAATGGACGGGTGTACTACCCATACTAGAAACAGATCTAAAGCATCTGAGTAAAGGGGTGCTTTCCATGTCTTTAACGATGGCGGGGTTTGAAATTATCTATTTTATTTATGCCTATGCCAAAGATAAGTCGAAAGTCCAACGTTATACCCAGATAGGTATTATGAGTGTCACCTTTGTATACACAGCCGTCATGTTTGTTTCTATCGTGTTCTTTAGTGGAGGTGAGCTCCTGAAGACGGATTGGGCTACTTTTACCATGCTGAAGATTATTAAATTTCCGTTCTTAGAACGGTTTGAGTATATCGGTGTTAGTTTGTGGCTGTTAGTGATTATTCCAAATCTGCTCATGTATAGCTGGGCCGCGACGAAAGGACTCAAACGTACATTTTCCTGGAAGCAAAAATACTGGTTGTACATATTCATGTGCGTAGTCTGGATCATTTGCTCTTTCATAGATTCCCGGATTCAGATGGATCATATCAATGACTTTTTTGCAAAATGGGCGGTCTATATTGTTTATGTGTATCCTGTAATTTTGTTCGGCATGGTCCATTTTCATTTGTGGAGACAGAAGAACAGGAGACAACCAGAGGTGATGACATGAAAAAAATCAATCTCATTTTCTTTGTGTTAATCGTATTCGTAATGGCTACCAGCTTACGTTTAGAGAAGAATGTGTTGGAGAAATTGGGCATGGCGATTGCCGTCGGGTATGACCATGGGGAAGGGAATAAAATTAATTCTACCTATGTGATCCATCAGATCGATCCAAATTCCAAATCCACGATCATGACCATCACCGCTGAGGGGCTTACAAGTAAAGGAGCTCGAGTGGCTGCCAACCGCAAATCGAATAAGAAGGTCGTGTCCGGTCAACTGCGGGTGGCGATATATGATACAAAACTTGCTCAAGCAGGACTTCTGCCAATAGTAGATACCTTATTTCGAGATGCTTCCATAGCCAGTACGGTTTACATGGCTGTCAGTAAAGACAGTACAGAAGAATTATTAAAGCATAAATATCCGCAGTTCCCAGATGTAGGAACCTTTATTGTAGACAATATCCACCAGAATATTATGGATGAACAGATGGCGTCAGGCACCCTTCATGAATTCCTTTCATCCTTGTATTCTACGGCAGATCCTATGGTACCGCTTCTGCAAAGAAAAGGCGATGTCGTAGAGCTGAAAGATGTGGCTGTATTCAGTGGTGATAAAATGGTCGGTACCATCGACCCGAATGAGGCTTTTTTCCTCAAGACGATACGGGATCGCTACAAAGCGGGGAATATTGAATTGTCCTTGGACACGAATCAAATGGGAGACATCGCGAAGAATGTCAAAGATAAAACCGTGCGAGTAGTCGTTGAGAAAATAGCCAGTGACAGTAAGAAAAAGTTGATCAGCCAAGACCCGCTTAAATTTCAGGTGGATATTAAATTAAAGGGCATGCTGACAGAAACGTCTGCACAGTTTGATCTCGGACAAGCTGAAGTTATTCAAGCTCTGCAAAAGCAAATGAATAAACAATCTGAAGCGCAAATTCAAACTTTATTACAGAAATTAACGGCTCTAAACTCGGACCCGGTCGGATTTGGAGAAGTTTACCGGAGTCAGGTGTACCACTCGAATCTCTCAAGTGATGTATGGCATGAGATGTATAAAACGGCAACGTATGATGTCAATGTGGATATGCGAATTGTGAGATTGGGGCAGATTCAATGAATATAAATGGTTGCCAATCAAACTGTAACCTGATAGTATACATTTATTCGAATATGAACCTTCGGGGCAGGGTGCAATTCCCTACCGGCGGTGAGGATACCCGTGTGTATCTAAGCCCGCGACTCCCGACCAGCGATGGTTGGGACTGACTTGGTGAAACTCCAAGGCCGACGGTATAGTCCGGATGAGAGAAGGTGAAGAGCAGCTTGTTAAATTTCGACAATTTAGCAGGTCTGTTTGCTAATGCCCCCGCCCACTTGGAGCGGGGGCATTATTTCTTCATGAAGGTTCAATTCAAAACATTCTTAGGAGGTTTTTGAATTGGAAAATGTCGTTAAGTTTGGCCGTAAGGAGGCGACTTCCCAATCATCACGAACGGGAGGCATAAGCGGGATTTGGTATGTAGCGCTAGGGGCCACCTTGTGGGGATTAGACCCGCTATTTCGTATCTTGTTATTGAAAAGCTTTACCTCGGCGCAAATTGTATTCATCGAGCATGTGCTGCTGGCCATTTACGCATTACCTGTACTGTGGAAGTTTCGCCGCACGTTAGCAGGTAAACTAAGCGTTGCCGTTATTGGCGCGCTGCTCTTCATCTCGTGGGGAGGCTCGGCGATTGCGACCATCTTATTCACTGCGGCTTTCTCTCATGGCAGCGCCAATGCGATCCTGCTTCTGCAGAAATTACAACCATTATTCGCCATCATATTGGCTCGTATTTTGCTTAAAGAGACTTTGCCATCCCAATTTTCCACCTATATCGTCGTGGCACTGCTAGGCACTTATTTATTAACCTTTGGCTTTGGTTTGCCGGGCATGGGCTTGAAGGATCTCGGTACGATAAGCTGCTTGTTTTCTATATTGGCTGCTGTTTTATGGGGCGGTTCAACGGTCATGGGGAAGTTCCTGCTTTCCCAAAACTTGAATTTCCCCATCGTCACATCGCTGCGTTTCTTGCTGGCACTTCCCTTACTGACGGTGATTCTACTGGTAAGTGGCGACCATTGGCAGCTGAACGGTTCAAGCAGTGAGCTGGCGATCATCGCGGTAAACCTGCTGTTCCAAGCCTTTTTCCCAGGATTGCTCAGCATGCTGTTGTACTATAAAGGTTTATCTTCTACCAAAGCGTTCTTCGCAACGCTAGCGGAACTTGCTTTTCCAGCAGTAGGTGTTTGTGTGAATTGGCTTGTATTTGGTCAAAAGTTAACGCTAGGCCAGCTAGTTGGCTTTATACTTATTTGGTTGACGCTGTGGTTGATGAGTAAGCAAAATAAGGTTAAAAATTTGCACTAGTCAAATAATGTAAGATGCATTAAGCTTGACTCATTGATAGTGATGAGGAGGCCACTTTAGGATGGAAATCAAATTATTTAAAGCGTTGTGGGGCATGGAAGGTTCATTAGAATCTCAGTTTGAACGAATTGCTGGAGCGGGGTATGTGGGGATCGAGGCACCGATGCCGACACTCGCCGATGAAGATAAGTTCCGGAAGTTGTTAGAAGAATATCAACTGGAGTATATAGCCATGGTATTTACCGCTGGGCCTGATCATATTGCTTCCTTTCGTGAGCAAGTGGCACGTGCGGTTACCTTTCAACCGACCAGCATTACCTCACATAGCGGTAAGGATTCCATGCCATTTGAAGAGCAAGTGGCCTTCTATCGGGAATCTGCTGAAATTGAGAAGCATTATGGGATCGCGATTGGACATGAGACTCACCGCGGGCGCACGTTGTTTAACCCTTGGGAAACCGGCAGACTGCTTGATGCGGTACCTGAGATCAAATTAACAGCAGATTATAGCCATTGGTGTTGTGTGACGGAGACTACGCTGGAGTCTCAAGAGGAGAACCTTCGCAAATCGTTCTCGCGTGTGCAACATATTCACGGCCGCGTAGGTTACGCACAAGGCCCGCAAGTACCAGATCCAAGAGCGCCAGAATACGCGCATGAATTGCAGCGGCATTTGAGCTGGTGGGATAGTATCGTGCAAGCGCATCAGGAGCAAGGTCGCACGACGCTTACTTTTACCCCAGAGTTTGGTCCACCGGGCTATTTGCATACGTTGCCTTTCACCAACCAGCCTGTTGCAGATTTATGGCAAGTTTGCCTTTGGATGGGAAAACATTTCGAGGGACAATATAAGAGTAACTAATCATCTTACTACTCTCAGTTGAAGGTATACATTATGTTAAAAAGAATTCAGAAAATGCCGGCATCTAGACTTATCGTTAGCGCCTATATCATTGGAATACTTCTCATTGCGGTCTTACTTAAACTACCCGTCAGTTTAGAAAAGGGCGCCACAATCTCCTTTGTGGACGCCCTCTTTACGTCCGTTAGCGCTGTTAGCGTGACGGGTCTGACGACGGTAGGCATCAATGATACGCTAAGTGGCTTTGGCACGGGTGTACTCATCGTTGCTTTTCAATTCGGTGGCATTGGCGTTATGACGCTGGGAAGCTTCTATTGGCTGTTGTTCAGACAGGAGATCGGACTGCTGCAGCGCAAAATGATTATGATTGACCAGAATCGCAACAATCTATCGGGATTGGTCCAGTTAATGCAGCTAGTACTGGGCTTTACGCTGATCCTTGAGGCAAGCAGCACACTTGCTTTTGGTTTGTACTTCTATTTTTCCGGGGAATACGGGTCCATTTGGAGCGCTTTGTACTTTGGCATGTTCCATACGATTTCGGCTTTTACAAATGCTGGTTTCGATCTGTTTGGCAACTCGCTTCTCGACTATTCCGAGGACTATTTCGTGCAGATCCTTACCATGTTTTTAATTGTGCTGGGTGGAATTGGATTTCCAGTTTTGGCTGAACTACGAGAGTATTTAGCGGGTGGACGAAAAAAGAACTTCCGATTCTCCCTATTTACCAAGTTGACGCTCGTCACGACTTCGGTGCTGCTGCTGTTCGGCACGATCAGCTTCTATTTGACAGAGCGGACACATGCGCTCGCAGGTATGAGCTGGCACGGGAAAATTCTCAGTTCACTCATGATATCCGTCACCTCTCGCAGCGCGGGCCTGACAACCATTGATATGACCACCATTACAGAGGCGAGCTTGTTGATGGTATCGATTCTGATGTTTATTGGGGCAAGCCCATCCAGTATGGGTGGCGGTGTTCGAACAACAACTGTAGCCGTAATTGTAATGGCACTTATTGCTTATTCGCGCGGCGAGAAGGAGCCGAAGGTATTTGGCCGGATGATTAGCCAAGAGGATTCGCTCAAAAGCTTTGTGTTTTTCCTTACTGGCATTGCACTGCTCCTGGGGGGGATTTTCATGCTGCTGGTCGCAGAGCCGAACCGTTATGGCGTATCCGCCATTCTGTTTGAGGTTGCCTCGGCATTCGGTACGTGCGGGTTATCTACCGGCATCACGGCAGATCTAGGCAGCGTTAGTAAAATCACACTTATCGTGCTCATGTTCATCGGACGTATCGGGCTGTTCCTTTTCTACTCGTTATTTACCAATGGGAAAAAGAAACCACTGATCCGGTACCCGGAAGAAAAGCTCATTATCGGGTGAGCAGCAAGTACTGTAAAGACATAATGGAAATTTTATGCATACCAAATGTTGTAGAATGTTATAATAAAACGAAGACGCAGCCTAGGAGCTTTCTGTGGCTGTTTTTCTTTTGAAATCTGGGGGATTTTGACTGCTGCAGTCGAATTCACAAATAATTTACCCAGGAAAGTGAAACGTGATTGAATTTCATGCGTATCAGATAAGGGAGTTCACTAAAACAGGTAAGCGAAGGGAGGTGACCTCGTTGACAATCAGTTTAGTCAAAGGTCAAAAGATCGATTTAACAAAAGGTAACGCAGGTCTTTCTAAAGTTGTGGTTGGGTTGGGTTGGGATCCTGCAGTTGTTGAGAAAAAGGGGTTCTTCGGCTCAAAGAAATCGGCAGTCGAAATTGATTGTGACGCTTCCGTGATTTTATTGGATGAAAAGGGAAAAATAACGAATCCGAAGCATGTGGTTTATTTTGCTAATCTACAAAGTCCTGACGGATCGGTTGTTCACTCCGGTGATAATCGTACGGGGGATGGCGATGGCGATGATGAGACAGTTTCCGTTAATTTAGGACAAGTTCCCGCTGATGTAAGCAAAATTGTGTTTGTTGTAAATATTTATGACTGTGTGAATAGAAAGCAAGATTTTGGACTTATTCAATCGGCTTACATCCGTGTGTTGAATGGTTCTAATCAACAAGAGTTGGTGAAGTTTAATCTAACTGACAACTATTCCGGTTTGTCCTCCCTTATTGTTGGTGAAATTTATCGACATAGCGGTGAATGGAAATTTAGCGCAATTGGTGAAGGCAGTACGGATACTACCATTGGGCAATTGGTTAAAAGATATCAATAAGCTCATAATTGTAAAGCCAAATCTAATATAAAGAGAGGTATTTTCCATGTCAATTTCATTATCTAAAGGTCAGAAAGTTGATTTGACAAAAACAAACCCAGGCTTGACGAAAGTAATCGTTGGTCTAGGTTGGGATACGAACAAATATGATGGCGGGAAAGATTTCGATTTGGATGCTTCCATTTTTGCAGCGAATGCTGCTGGTAAAGTAGCAAATGAATCTGATTTTATTTTCTACAACAATCGTCAAAACTCAAACGGTTCCATCGTACATAAAGGTGACAACCGCACGGGTGCAGGCGATGGCGATGATGAAGTGATCAGCGTTGATCTAAGTGCTGTACCTGCTGAAACAGAGAAAATTGCTTTCTGTATTACAATTCATGATGCAGAAGCAAGAGCGCAAAACTTTGGACAAGTCTCCAACGCATACGTACGTGTGCTTAACGAGGGTTCAGGCGCAGAATTGATTCGTTTCGATCTTGGCGAGGACTTCTCCATTGAAACAGGCGTTGTTATCGGTGAGCTTTACCGTCATAGCGGTGAGTGGAAATTTAGCGCAATCGGCAGCGGATATAAAGACGGTCTAGCAGGTTTGGCACGCGATTACGGTTTGCAAACTTCCTAAGATTTTAAGTGGTATTCAAATAGGGTGGTGCTTCCTTAAGCATCACCTTCCCTACTCTTCTGTATCAATTCGGGCTCGAGAAATGGTGTTACTTGACCAGCTTTGTTGCGTTATGAATTGGAAATCAATGATCCGAGGAAACAATTCGTATTTTCGGAGAATGATATAGATGGGGAAAAATCATGATGAGTAACAAATAAACACAGGGGGTCCGCTTTTATGTCTGGTTTTTTCCAAAGCTTCGTAGACAATTTTCTAAATTTCTTTAGCTGGGAGGTACTTTCAGGTACGCTCACAGATCCCGTAAACTGGGGGATTATTGGAACGCTCGTTATTCTAGAGGGATTACTCTCAGCAGATAATGCACTCGTTCTAGCCGTGATGGTCAAGCACTTACCGAAGGAACAGCAGAAGAAAGCGTTGTTCTACGGTCTACTTGGTGCTTACATATTTAGATTTATCGCGATTGGTGTAGGTACGTTCTTAGTTCAGATCACCTGGATTAAAGTGCTTGGTGGTGCGTATCTTCTCTGGATCGCATACAGCAACTTGTTCATGAAGAAGCATGGAGACGGCGATGGCGAAGTTCAGAACAAAGGTCTTTCCTTTTGGCGCACCGTGCTTGCAGTAGAAATCATGGATATCGCATTTAGTGTGGATAGCGTACTTGCAGCATTCGGTGTGAGTGACAAGGTGTGGGTATTATTCCTTGGCGGTATTTTAGGCGTCCTCATGATGAGAGGCGTGGCGCAAGTGTTCTTGAAACTCATTGACAAGATACCGGAATTGGAGAAAACTGCGTTTATTTTAATTATTGTGATCGGTCTTAAAATGATTGCAGGTGCATTCGGTTTCCACGTTTCTCACGTTATTTTCTTCTCCGTCATCATTGCTTTGTTCGGAGGAACAATTATTCTTAGTATGCTTCGCAAAAAGGACAAGTCTGGTTCTGTAAAAGGCTCATAAGATAAGTTATTTGGACAATCCCTCCGTCATGGAGGGATTTGTTTTAAAAAGAGGGAGGAATCGGCATGCGATATTTCAATTATTTAACCGCGGATGAAGAGCAAGCTTTATTTTACCTATCGCCGAATTCCTTCCATAATCATTCGCACAAAGACATTTTAGCTCATTCCGTTGGCGCGGCTCTGTACATGCCAGCGACCCGTCGTACGTTCGCTGAAGATATTGCTTTTGGTAAAATTGAAGGCCTTGTATCCGTTGTTCTTGATTTAGAGGATGCCGTTGGGGATAACGAAGTGCATGCTGCGGAGGAATCACTGATCGGACAAATGAATCAGATTGCCCATTGGATGGATGTTGGGATTGTGAGCAAAGATAATTTGCCGCTGATATTCATTCGGGTGAGAAGTGTTAATCAGCTGAACTATGTGCTGGAGAGGCTGGAGGATAATGTCGCTCTGTTAACGGGCATCGTGTTCCCGAAATTTACAGTGGAAAATGGCGAGGCCTATTTTCAAATTTTAGAAAATTACAATGATGAGAAATCGGAAACCGCACCGACTTTGTACGGATTACCGATTCTGGAATCTGCCTCGATTATTTATAAAGAAAGCCGCACTTCTACGTTATTAGCGATTAATGAAATTATTACGAAGTTTAAAGATTTGGTTTTGAACATCCGGATTGGTGCTACAGACTTTTCAAGCTTATTTGGGCTGAGAAGAAGTCAAGATAGAACCATCTACGACATTGCGCCTATTCGGGATTGTGTGGCCGATATTATTAATATATTTGGGCGCATGGAGGCTGGCAACGTAATCTCGGGACCCGTGTGGGAGTATTTCGGGGTGAAAGGGCTCATTCATGAAGTGATGCTGGATAAGGAAAATGGCATGATCGGCAAAACCATCATTCATCCCACTCATATTAAGCCGGTTCAATCGCTCTATGCAGTCACGCATGAAGAATATACGGATGCCACAAGTATTCTGATGAATCATCATGGGGATCTCGGGGTGCTGAAGAGTGCCTACGGCAACAAAATGAATGAATTTAAACCCCATTTCAATTGGGCGAAACGTATTCTTTTGCGATCACAAATATACGGGGTGCTGCATGAACAACAATCCTTTGATACATTATTCATCCGACCTGACCGAGCGTACGTATAAAATCGCTGGAGATTTGGAGCTTCTCGTCACCGTGACCTCCAATCCCCATGAAATCCCGCTGGATGCGTTATTCGCGATGGCAGCGAGAATTAATAAGAAACGATCCTTTTTGTTCGTGAGCAAGGTGCTCGGCAAGCATATCCCGGTGAATCCGTACACGTCATTGTTGAGCGGGACGACTTTAGCTTTATTATTGCAGCAAGCTTTGCAAGGGACGAAGTCCGAAGAGAAAGTGCTGCGCGCGATTGAGGGGCTCATTTACCCTGAGAAAGCAGAATCCGCCTATAAGGCGATCATGTCAGAGCGCATAGATCTTGAGCAGCCCAGCGTGTTTATCGGGTTTGCGGAAACAGCGACGGCCATTGGCCATGCGGTGTATGAGGCTTTTGGACAGGGAAGTCATTATTTGCATACGACACGGGAAATCATCGAGGAATCCCCTGTCATCTTGCAGTTCGAAGAAGAGCATTCGCATGCTACGGCGCACTACGGATACTCCGACGACCCGGCTCTACTTGCCGAGCCGGACATTCTCGTTCTTGTCGATGATGAGATTACGACTGGTAAAACGTCACTCAATATTATTCGTGATCTGCAAGGAAAATATCCAAAGAAAGTTTACTACGTGTTAGCCTTGCTCGATTGGCGTAAAGAGGAAGACATTCTGCAGTTTACTCAGCTGGAGCAGGAGTTGAACATTACGATCCATGTGATTTCATTGGTTCAAGGGAAAACGAAGGTGTTCGGTTCTAGTGAAAGTTTGTCACTTCAAGCACCTAACCCTCAGCGAGAGGAACGTACAGGGCTTCTGCAAATCGCCTATGTGAATCAGTTGTTCGCACACGCGCCATTTGCTGGGAACCGTCCCTATTTGCAGCATAGTGGAAGATTCGGTCTTACCCCACCCAATAACCGACAATTGGATCATTCGATCATGCAAACAGCTGAACGGCTGAAACGCCTTCGTACGGGGATTAAGACGCTCTGCGTGGGCACAGGGGAGTTTATGTATATCCCGATGCGCATTGCGGCTGAGATGGGTTCAGGGGTGTCTTACCAGTCGACGACACGCAGTCCGATACATGTCATTGAACAAGACGACTATGCGGTGAAATATGGACATGCATTCCCTTCGCCAGAGGATGAACAAGTCATGCACTTTTTCTATAACATCCCGTACGGCATGTATCAGGAGATCTTTTTGTTTATGGAAAGAGAAGCCTCGCCAGCTGCGATGGAACCGATTTTGCGTATCCTCCAGACAAAGGGGCTGCACACTTTACATATCGTCTTCTTTTCACCTCAGACCGTCGAGTGGGAGGAGGCTGAGGTATGGAAGCTTGGCGAACCAGACCAATAGGCGAGCCTCAACCGATGGGCAGCTATTCGCCGGCTGATGTGACTTTTTTGCTTAAAGATATCAGCGAGGTTCAGCTGGAAGTTGCACTAGATGCAAGGGAGCGGGCGATTCAGTCCGGCACCCACTATTCGGAAATGCTTCCGCAAGAGCATCTGCCATCTTCTGATTATTTGAACCTGTACCAAGAAACGCTGAAGCTTTCAGCTGAAAAAGTAGCCGTATCGGCAGGTGCTGTTGCCGAAATGATCCGCAGGAAGAAGGGGCCGAACACGGTTCTCGTTTCCTTAGCTCGAGCAGGGACGCCTGTCGGCATTTTGATTAAACGATATCTCCAGGACAGTCATGGCTTAGATCTTCCCCATTATAGTATTTCGATCATTCGTGGTAAGGGCATCGATGAAAACGCTCTTTTGTATATACTGCAGAAGCATCCTGATGCAAGACTGCAATTCATTGATGGCTGGACAGGCAAGGGAGCAATTCGTAAAGTGCTTACTGGGGCTTGCGGCAAAATGGCCAGAGATTACGGGATCATCCTGGACGATGATCTTGCCGTTCTAGCTGATCCGGGACATTGCACGGATATGTTCGGAACCCGTGAGGACTTTCTCATTCCGAGCGCATGTCTGAACTCAACGGTATCAGGGTTAATGAGCCGGACGGTCTTGCGCGACGATCTGATCGGCCCGCATGATTTCCATGGATCAAAATATTACAGAGAATGGCTAGATCACGATCAGTCTAATCATTTTATCGATACGATCGTGCCTTATTTCAAGAAAGTGACGGAGGAAGCTCAAGCGATTGCGCAGGAGCATTTGACCCATCCACCGGACATTTCTTGGCATGGCTTGCGGGATATCGAAGCGATTCAGACAGCGTACAACATGGCAGATATCAATCTGATTAAGCCAGGAGTTGGAGAAACGACTCGTGTACTGCTTAGGAGAGTCCCATGGCGCATCTTAGTAGATCGCATGGATAATCCACATATCCGGCATATCCTGCTGCTTGCAGAGGCACGTGGAGTACCAGTTGAGGTGTATCCTGGCCTCACATATTCGTGTTGCGGACTCATACAATCCGTGAAAGGGGATGCGGAATGATTTATGCCAGTGATTTAGATCAGACCTTAATTTACTCCCAGCCAGCTGATCGAGCTGCGCATTGGGGAGAGCGCCTTATGATCGCCGAGTTGATCGAAGGAAAAGTAAGATCGTATATGTCCTCACGTACCTATCAACGCTTGCAAGAGCTGATGAATGAACTTATTTTCATACCTGTTACAACCCGAACTATTGCACAATATGAGCGAATCCATCTGATTAGTCAAGTGTTGAAGCCCCAGTATGCGGTGACGAGCAATGGGGGAAATATGCTGATCGATGGCAAAGTGGATATGGAGTGGCGCGATCTCGTTAGAACCCGCGTTAGAGAGACAAGCGCTCCAGTAGAGGATGTACTGCCGCTAATGAACGAGGTGCTGCAGCAGGATTGGCTGCTCAGCTCAAGCTTCTGTGATGAGCTGTTTTACTCTCATATCGTCGACCGCGACCGTTTGCCTCTGCAAGCTATCGCCGATCTCAGCGTACAGCTGCAGGGGATGGGCTGGCGTACCTCCGTACAAGGCAGGAAGGTATACATCGTCCCAGAAGCTGTGAGCAAAGGTGCTGCAGTCGCACACCTGCGTCAGGTTCTTGGTGGACGAAAAGTTATTGCCTCCGGCGATTCGCTTCTGGATCAGAGCTTGCTAGACGTCGCAGATTATGCCATCGCCCCAGGGCACGGCGAGTTATTCCGTCAAGAGCAGGCAGGTCCGTCCAGGAAATACAGATTTACGGAGGAATCAGGTATTTTTGCAGCGGATGATATCACGTCATTCGTACATGCCACACATAAAGAGCACAAATCGTTGCTCGCAAAGGAGCCCACATGAAAAAAGTATGGTTTAACCGCTGGTTTTCTGTTGCTTATCATTATATGAATCATATCCGCAATAATGAGGATGGCGTTCAGTTCAAGATGTACGCGACGCACCCGAACCGCAGCCACATGGCGCTGAGATCAGCAGATTTTGCCGATACAGAGCCTGTGCTCGGGGATGATGATTATGTGGAGTTTGCGCTGGGCTTCTGCAAGCAGCATGGCATTGATGTGTTTATCCCAAGGCTGCATATGTACGCCATTGCCAAGCATATTGACGAATTTGAAAAAATCGGTACGAAGGTAACCGTTTGCCGTGACTTAGAGCTTCTGGAAAGCATCATGGAAAAGCAAAAGTTTTACGAGCGCATTCGCCCGCAGAATATCGTAGAGATTCCTAATTACCATGTAGTAAACACAGCGGAACAGTTTCTTGGGGCTCATGAGTCGCTAACAGCAGCCGGCCACGGGGTCTGTATGAAGCCAACCAATGGCGAAGGCGGCAATGGATTTCGGATTATTAGCAATAAACGGAATGCGCTAAACGACATGTTTGGACCTGTAATGCCTTATCTTACAAAAGAGCAAGCGTATCAGAACTTTTCGACCGTGGAACGTTTTGATGACGTCCTGGTTATGGAATTATTGACAGGCTATGAATATAGCATTGACTGTTTGGCTTCTGCCTCCGGTGAGCTGCTTGCTGCTGTCCCACGTCGCAAAGCGGATGGACGCTTGAGGCTGTTAGAGGAAGTTCCAGAGCTGATCGAGCTGGCCAATAAGGTCGCTGCCACGTACCGCATTCCTTTTAATTATAATATCCAAATCAAATACAATCGCGGTATTCCGAAGTTGTTGGAGATTAACCCAAGAATGTCAGGCGGCTTATCCGTTAGCTGTTTGTCGGGTATCAACTTCCCTTATCTAGCCGTCAAATCGCTTCTTGGCGAAAAGGTGGAAGTTCAAAAACCAAACTTCGGTATTTTAGCGAGTCACCTCGAACAATACGTTATTATGAATGTTGGTGAATAATAAGTGCTGCGCATCATATCTTTGATAATAGATGATCATTCGTATCAATCAGTCAAAGAGGGTGCGCAGTATGACCGTAGGCGGGATTATCTTATTTGGGATTGTTGTAACGTTAATTGTCATAGCAAGTGCAGAGAAAGCAGAATATGTGTCCAATTTTATCGATAAATAGTCATCTTTGAAGCCTGAAAAGGTTTCTTTTTTTTGCTTCGATTTGGTAGAATAGTAGATAGGTAGTTTCACAAGTGAAGGAGATTTAGCATGCTGCAATTAAGCGATAGTCAACTTGCAACAATGTGGAGTCAAGGAGATGCGAAAGCGTTTAATCGACTTCTGGAGCTGTATAAGGATAAAATTTATCGATTAGCTTTTCGTATGCTTCGTAACAAATCGGATTCCGAAGACGTTGTTCAGGAGACCTTCTTGCGGGCACATTTGAATTCACATCGATTTGATGCTACCAAAAACTTCTCTAGCTGGATCTTTAGCATTGGCAAGAATGTCACGATTGATTTAATGAGGAAGAAGAAAAAAGAGCTCTCCATGGATACGATTTCGTTTCCATCTCAAGATGAGCGTCCATTGATTGAGAAGCTGGTGAGTCACGAGAAAACCCCGGAGCTTCAACTTATCGAGCAGGAAACCTACACCCAAGTCGAATTAATGATTCAAGATTTACCTGATAAATACAAAGACCTCATCGTATACAAATATTATTTGGATATGTCCTTGGAGGACATCAGCCTAGAAGTGAATTTACCTGTTTCTACGATTAAAACAAGGCTGTTCCGCGGCCGGAATTATATTAAAAGAAAATGGGGATCCTTATTTTTCATGCTGCACAGCTTATCCACGATGATCATTTTATAAAAGTAAGCCGTTAAGGCTTATTTTTTTGCCTCTAACCCAATAATAAAGGAGCTTCACATGAGTAATCCTAAACTAGATACACCTAAAATGCCAAAAGAATTGCCCATCATCACGTTGGATGACAGGAAATTTGAGCCTGAAGATAGCTTCCATACCGGTTTGATTAGTGATTGCGTCATCGATAATCAATCTGCGTATAAGGTCGCGTTTGATAAAGTCATTTTTCGCAATGTAACCTTCACACGGATTTCAATGAAGGAAATTGAGTTGACGGATGTTATTTTTGACCGATGTGACTTATCCAATGTTGACTTTACGGAAGCGACGATCCATCGAACCGAATTCCGGAATTGCAAAATTATCGGTATGGACCTTTCAGAAGCGACGCTGCGAAACATCCTTTTTCAAGATTGCTTAGGAGACTTTGCGACGTTCCGGATGGCGAATCTCAAACAGATCACCTTCCATTCCTGCTCCTTGACCAGCTCCGATTTCTACGAAGCAGCATTGCAAAAGGTGCAATTCGAGGTCTGCCAGTTAGACCAAGCACAATTTACAGGCGTCAAGCTGGATGGGATTGACCTGAGCACGTGTGATTTTACAAGCCTTGGCGTAAGTATCGAGGATTTGCGCGGCTGTATCATTTCTCGAGAGCAAGCCTCCGTATTTGTAAGTCTTTTTGGGATAAAATTAAAAGAATAGAGGCCAGACGACGGAGGGGTAGACGATGAAATTTGGATTTGATATTGATGATACCCTCATTAATCTGAGAGAGCATGCTTTCCATATTTACAACCAAAAGCTGGGGCAAAATATTGGACTCGAGGTGTTCCAAGCACTGCCTACAATGGAAATTCACAGTGCGTTTGGTTTAACCAAAGAGGAAGGCGGTAAGCTCTGGCACAGCCTGCGCGATGAAATTTATTATTCAGACTGTGCCATCTTTCCGCATGCGCGCGAAGTCTTGAACGAGCTGGTGGCGCAAGGCCATGAGGTATACTACATTACGGCGAGAAATAAAGAACACACAGAACGAACGCGACAATGGCTGCTGGACAACGGATTCCCAGTGGCAGAGGGGCATTTCTACTGCGGGATGAGTGATTCCGAGAAAGTGCATATCATTGAGGCGCTAGAGCTGGATTATTATTTTGATGATAAACCAAAGGTCCTGGAGACATTGACTCAATTACCCGTTCGCATATGTGTGAAAGACAGATCTTATAATCGGCATTTGGATTTGCCGCGGATAACGTCTTGGGACGAGCTTGATGAGCTGTTGAAGGGTTCATAAAGGAAGGGAGAGCAGAGATTGCTCTCTCTTTTTTGCTGTAATTCTGACATTATTTACAAAAAACACAAAACCAGATGACAATCAGTGAACAAAACTCCTTTATGCTCAGGACGGTAAGAAAACTTTTGAATAGCTAAAGGAGATGAAATGATGTCCCAAGTTCACAAGATGTCCAAGTTAATCATGGCTTCAACGGTAGCTGCATTACTTCTAACAGGTGGTGTCCTCACCCCTCAGCAAGCTTCCGCAGCGAACGGTACACCTAACTACGAGGTAAAGTTCAATTTAAATCCAAGCATCGTAGTAGATTCAAGCCATAACCTGATCAGCAGTGTACGTACGCAATTCGGCACAGGGTCCTCCTCCAAAAGCTATCGTGTTCAATACATGGATACAGCAACAGGTGCGATGGATGCACAAGGCTGGAGTGATCGTATTCGTAAGAAAAGCAGCGACAGCACGCATCAACTGCAATTCAAAAAACGCTATCCCGTCACAAATGGCGATATTACAGGGGCCTTAACAACAGCAGCGAACGATGGCTTGAGTAGCTCCGCTTCAGGATTTACCTTTCAAGTTGACTGGACGTTCAGTAAACAGACATTAAGCGTCCAATACGAAAAAGATGTAACTGTGTCAGGGTATAGCGGCAGTGGTCTCAATATACCGAACTTAGCTACCTCACAATCTGTTTCTGTCTCCAACGCTCCAAGCCAGTTTAAAAACTGGACGAGTTCAGGATGGGGAACAACTCAATTAAATAACTCCGTTATTTATGGGCCTATTGATTTTAAAAGGTACGAGGGGACCTTTGATGATTACGATCTAGATATCGAAGTTTGGACCATTCTAAATGCTGCTAAAACGGGGACGGAAGACATCGTTGAAGCATCCTTTAAGGCAGACACCCTGAGTGAAGCGACAAGCGCAAGAACCGAACTGATGAATTTACTTACAACCAAAGGTTGGTTAGTGCAATCCGATGTTCTAAAAACGAGCTTAATCATGGAGCGCTATGCTCCCGTTGCGCCAACACCAGACACACAAGCACCTTCCGTACCAACTGGACTGACAGCAACAGCAGTGTCTAACTCACAAGTACAACTGGGGTGGACAGCAGCAACAGACAACGTGGCTGTTACAGGCTATGACGTCTATCGCAATGGGGTGAAGGTTGGCACTTCATCAACACCTTCGTACAGTGATTCTGGTCTAACGGCATCAACTGCATACAATTACACAGTCATTGCTAAAGATGCTGCAGGCAACGCTTCTGTGGCAAGTATAGTTGCTTCCGTCACGACACTTGCAAGCGGTGGCACAGGATCACTTTACTATAATGTAAATGGCAGTGTTGTCTCCTATCTGGAAGCTGAAACATATACAGCTAAAACAGGAACATTTACACAAGGAACCTGCTCTGCTTGCTCCGGGTCGGCGAACATGCTAACAGCAAATGGCTCGGGAGATAGCGATACAAGCTACCTCAAATACGACCTGGAAGTCACAAACGGAGGCTCTTTCTACATCTACTTGCTTTCACAAGGTCCAGATGGCAGCTCAGACAGCTTTAACGTGGCTGTTGATTCAGGTAGTAACTACCAAGTAACAACGGGCAGTGCAGGCAGCTGGGCTTGGAAAAAGCCAAGCAGCTCCATTTCCCTCTCAACAGGGTCGCACACGTTGTATATCAAAGTAAGAGAAGATGGTGCGATGGTCGATAAAATCGCATTAACTAAAACAAGCAGTACCCCAAGCGGACTTGGCGGCACAGCGCTGACACCATCCACGCACTAATTTTATTCGTATCCAATTAGCTCTCACACCATCCTCGTAATGGCGTTGAGGGCTTTTTTATTATTCTAAGCCTTTTATCAGCTCCAAATGGAAACCTTCCCCCTCCCAAGCGTGCCCCCTATTCCAACATCTACTCACTATGGACACTATCCCCAAGGCTCAGGAAGAAGATTAAAGAAGAGGCTCGCCATTTCCGCCCTTAATTGAATCTACCTTAACAGTTAAGCCACATCCTGGGCGGATCTGTTGGCAGTAGGAGCATTCATATAAAGGTAAGCGCCGAGTAGTAATCGTATAGGCATGGCGATGCTTACAGCGTGGGCAGCGAAAGCCTTTTGGCCATTTCGTCTGATAAAGAAAGTCAATGCATATAGCTTCCGATGAAAAGTATGCTTGAAATTGTTCGTAGGACAAGCTTGAAAAATCCATGTATCAACGCCCCCTGAAAATGAGAAAAGGAAACATTTGTTCTTATCCTATATTACCAAACGTATGATCTATTTTCAATAAATTAGAGGCATGTAGCGCATAAAGTACTGAGGGGAACAACTGCTCGATCGTCTTTTTCATACCATGTCCGCATAAGGTAGTACTAATGGGTACAGGCAGAGAAAGGGGGAACAGCATGCTGCAGAGACGACGATGGAGAAGTAGACCAACTGTGAAAACTAGCCGTAAAAAGGTGCTGTGGATCGGTCTGCTCATCTTTGTCTTGTTTTGCATTCAATTTTTTATTTTTATAGAACGAAATCTTCGACCGCCTTTGATGAATTTGGCCAAGGTACGAGTTAAACAGATTGCCACACAAGCGATTAATAGCGCGATAGCCGAACATGTTGCAGGTGGAACGAATGCTGAGCAATTAATTGATTGGAAAATGGATAAAAACAATAAAATCACAGGCTTCATGCTAAATTATAACGAGCATATGCGGATTACCTCGGAAGCGATTAAAACTGTTCAGGGTGAGCTTAACAATTTGCAAAGCATTTCCGATCATGTTCCGATAGGGCAGGCTATGAATAGTGCGATTCTCGCTTCTTTTGGACCCGATGTCCCTATAAGATTGCTTCCTGTTGGAAATGTGAAGGTGGATTTGAATACCCGTACGCAAAATGTTGGCATTAATATGGTTATGTTCGAAGTATACGTACACATTATTGCGGAAGTCTCAGTCATTATTCCGTTTGATACGGAAACTGAAATCGTGGAAACAGAAATTCCAATTTCCTATTCTCTTGTTGTTGGCGATGTACCTACATACTATTATGATAACAAAGGTAATCCAGTCGGCAGCTCTAAGGAAGGCAGCCCGCCAAGTATTACATTACCAACGATAAACAAAAACCCACCTTGACCAGGTGGGTTTCATTTATTTCTTTTTATTCCGATCCTCACGCTCCCATCTTCGCAAGGAAGGATAAGGATCGTAACTCCATTCGGTTGTGCCATTATCGCGATACAGTCCAAAATGGAGATGAGGCGGAAATTTGCCCGATGTGCCGGGTTTCCCATAGCCTGAGCTGCCAACCCAACCAAGGGTTTGTCCAGGTTTAACGATGTCGTTGATTTTGATGTTCTTTTGAAAACCTGATAGGTGGGCGTAATAATGATAAATATTGTTTAAGTCGCGAATGCCAATTCGCCAGCCGCCGTAGGGATTCCAGCCTTTAATCTCAACGATGCCATAGCAGGTGCTTCTTACAGGAACGCCATAGTGAGCGAATAGATCGGTACCTTCGTGGGTTCTGTGCCCACCCCAGCCGCGACTATCTCCCCAAGTGCTGCGATAAGAGTAATCGGCTGAAATAGGAAGCGGAAAGGCATGTTCGTTCGCTTCTAATGTCCCCAAAGTCTCATAGATAGCTGCAAATTGCCGAATGCGATCGACGCTTCGAGCATTTTGGTAATATTGCCATAGATTGATTTGTAAATTGTCTAGTTTTGTTCCGTTTTTGCTTAAAATGGCAGCCATTGTTGCTAGGACATCCAAATCATTGGTGCGGTCTGCGACGCCATCTCCTGATCCGTCACGTCCTAAGCCGTGGAAAAAGGCGACACTTTTCAAATTCGTGTCTTCCGGATCTGGATTGAGCAAGCCAGCCCAGGCGAGTTCAGAGAAGTAAATATTCGTCATGCCTTGATGAACATTTTTTCTTTTCCTGACGGCATTCATCGTTTTCTCATATTGATCTACGGCAGCTAGATAAGTCCAAGGGATTCCCGAGAGTAAGCTTATTCTTTCAAACAGCTCCTTCCGTTCCGCTTGTGTATATTTCATGGGTTGGGAACTTGGTGTGGGAGTAATTTGGTTATTTACCATAGCATGTGCGAGGTCAAGATGTGAAGAAAGTGCTGGTGTGACAGTCGATAGGAGGAGGCTAAGGACGAGAACCTTTGACCAAAATGCGCTGCTTTGCATCTCTATCATCCTTCCTGAAATGTTAGTTCTTAGGATGTACGGATGTTAACTTGTTTATCCTTCAACCTTTCGTTGCCCCGGGATATTTGCTATGATGCCAATAAGAGGTGGTATGTGTGGCTTTTAACCATAGGGAAGAGCATGTTGACGATCATATGCTGTTAGTTCAGGCTAATTTGGATGATATGAATCCGGAGTGGATGACCTATATCATGGATAAGCTGTTTGATGCAGGGGCAAATGATGTATATGTTGTACCGATTATTATGAAACGCGGGCGTCCTGGTATGATGTTGAATGTGCTTGTGGACGAGGAAAGGCTTTCTCTTATTGAGGAAATTATTTTTAGTGAATCAACGACACTAGGTATTCGATATGTACATGCTTCTTGCCACCGACTAGCGAGAGAGTTTGAACGAGTTGAGACACCTTGGGGACCCTTAACCGTAAAAGTTGGTTACCATGCGGGAAAATTAGTGCAATATGCACCTGAATTTAAGGAATGTGAGCTCGTCGCAAGGGAGCATAAAGTTCCACTGAAGATGGTGTATGAGGAAGTTAGGTTGTTATTTTTGCAGCAGAAAAGAGAAAAAAACGCTCTTCCACAATAATGGAAGGGCGTTTGTCGTGTATGTGACTATTGAGGCGTGCCAGAAGTGGCAGCTCCATGATGCGAGTGAGTGTGAGAATGATCGTGATGATGGTCGTGATCATGGCTATGTGAGTGATCGTGATGATGATCATGATCATGGCTGTGTGAGTGATCGTAATGATGGTCATGATCATGGCTGTGTGAATGGTCATGATGATGGTGATGATCATCGTGCGTGTGGGAATGTTCATGCTTGTGCTCATGAGCCAGATGCTCGTGACTAATTTGCCATTTGCCGATAAAAGGGTCAACTTTGCCGACTACCACACGCAGTACATTGGGCTGTTTCGGTAAGTCTCTCGTTCCTGCACCATAACCAATGCTGTCAACGACCATCGGCGGGAAGCTTTTGGAGAATTCATCTACAATCCCGGAAATAATGCCTGCACCTGTCGGTGTGGTCATCTCCAAGCTATAGTCCGTTGAAGCAATAGGTACGCCTCGCATCATTTCTAGTGTAGCTGGAGCGGGAACTGGATAGATCCCATGATCGATATGTATGGTTCCTGAGCCTAACGGTACTGGGGAGGCGTAAATACGCTCAATTTGCAAAGAGTCGATAGCTAATGCGACACCAACGATGTCAACGATGGAATCGATGGCACCGACTTCATGGAAATGTACTTTTTCAATAGGCGTACCGTGAATCTTAGCCTCAGCGATAGCAATTTTTTCGAAAATAGCTAAGCTAAGCGCCGTAACTCGTTCATTGAACTCTGCTTTTTGAATGACTTTGACGATTTCGGAATAATGTCTATGATCCTTAGGCGGATGCTCAGGATCGAGTATGACATCCAGTTTTAGAGCGGAGATACCGCGTTTGATAACGCGTTTCCATTCTAAGGTGTAGGGCTCTAGTTTGATTTTGGACAGCTCATCCTCAATATAAGCTCGATCTGCTCCCGCATCCACCAGAGCGCCTAATGTCATATCGCCGCTTATGCCTGAGAAGCAGTCCAAATATAGAATACGCATGGTTGTAGTTCACGCTCTTTTCGACATATTTTTATTGATGAGACCCGCATAATAGCCTGCCCCAAAGCCGTTATCAATGTTGACGACGGAAATGCCGGGGGAGCAGCTATTCAGCATGGAGAGCAGCGGTGCGACACCTGCAAGGTGCGCACCGTAACCGATACTCGTCGGCACAGCGACGATCGGTTTGGAGACGAGCCCGCCGACTACGCTGGCGAGCGCCCCTTCCATGCCGGCCACAACCACAATCGCGTTCGCACCGCGAATGAGCTCTAGCCGGCGGAAAAGCCGGTGAATGCCGGCGACACCCACGTCGAACACGCGTTCAACGTGGCTGCCTAGGCATTCCGCTGTAAGGGCAGCCTCCTCCGCCACAGGGAGGTCGGAGGTGCCTGCGCACACGACGGCGATGTAGCCGTCGTGGACTTTGAGCAGCGGGCGCTTAAACCAGGTGAGCGCCCGTGCGGTTTCGTGGTAGGTGACACCTGCCACGTTGGCCACAACATAAGCGGCTTTGGCCGCGTCGACGCGCGTGGCGAGCACGCGGTCGGTGTGCTCCATCAGCCGCTTGAAAATCGCCTCGATCTGCTCGGGCGTCTTGCCTTCCCCGAAAATGACCTCGGGGAAGCCCGTACGCTTCTCGCGATCGATGTCGAGCTGCGCAAATCCAAGATCAAGGTTGGCGGGACCTGAGCCGCCTTCCTTGATGATTTGCTTTTTGGCTTCTTCTATATCCAGATCACCGGTCTGAACGAGTTTTAGGATTTTCTCTAAGTCCATCATAAGGAAGCTTCTTTCACCTTATCTTTCGTTTCCTGAGACAGCACTTCATTCATGCTGCCCGTGCGGTAGCCTTGCAGGTCTAACGTGACATACGTAAAGCCAAGCTTGCTGAATTTTTCATAAATCGCATCGCGATGTTCAACGACTTTATGAATTTCATCTGGCATGACTTCAATCCGAGCAATTTTCTCATGGTGGCGCACACGAACTTGATATAGACCAAGCTGGGACAAGAAGTATTCGCCTTCGTCCAATTGGTCAATTTTCCACTTTTCAATTTGTGTCCCATATGGGATACGGGAAGACAAGCAAGCAAAGGAAGGCTTGTTCCATGTGCTTAGACCGAGTTCTTTGGAAAGCGCTCGGATCTCGTCTTTGGTTAAACCAGCTTCCTGCAGCGTACTGCGGACGCCTTGCTCATTCTTCGCTTGAAGACCTGGTCTATAGTCGCCTAGATCGTCAACATTGGAACCATCCAAGATATACGGATATCCCAGTTCTTTCGCGATATCTTGTAAATGGGAATAAAGCCCCGTCTTGCAGTGGTAACAACGGTCAGGATTATTGGCAACGAAATTCGCGTTCTCCAATTCCTTTACCTCTGTTTTGTGCAAGCGAACGCCAAATTGTTCGGCTAGTTGTGCTGCGGCATCGAACTCCCTCGTGGGAAATGTTTCAGACGCTGCGGTTACGGCAAGCACTTGATCACCAAGCTCTTGCTGTGCACGTTTGAGGACGAATGTACTGTCAACGCCTCCAGAGAAGGCAACAATGACACGGCCCATATTTCTTAAAATTTCACCAAGCTTGCGATCTTTCTCGCGCGTGACTTGCGTTATTTCTTTTATGCTCATGTTTCTATCCTCCCATACAGCCTTTATGTAGTAAGCTGAGCTGTTTTGGTCCATCTAAACAAGTGTATCACAACTGACCCCCAAAGTGGATTGTTTTGTCAGTCATTCATGTTATAATAACATCATTGAGAAACCAAATAAAAAGGCGGGAATTATAGTGCCTAGAAAAGTATTAGAGAGAAAACCAGACTGGTTAAAAATTAATCTCAAAACCGATGAGAATTTTAAAGAAATCAAGTCTATGATGCGTTCCAAAACGCTGCATACCGTTTGTGAAGAAGCCAAGTGTCCGAACATTCATGAATGCTGGGCGAATCGGACAGCGACTTTTATGATATTAGGCGATATTTGTACGCGTGCATGTCGGTTCTGTGCAGTTAAAACTGGTCTCCCGACTGAGCTTGATTTGGAAGAACCAGAACGCGTGGCAGACGCAGCACTACAAATGGGTCTTCGTCACTGTGTAGTTACGTCCGTAGCACGGGATGATTTAACAGATGGCGGCGCGATGATTTTCGCGGAAACGATCAAGGCGATTCGGCGCAAACTGCCACTTTGCACAGTTGAGGTGCTTATTCCTGACTTTTTAGGTCGAGAAGAGTCACTAGCTACCGTGCTGGAGGCAAAGCCTGACATTCTCAATCACAATATGGAGACGGTTGAGCGGATGTCAGATCGTGTCCGTTCCAAAGCGAAATATCGTCGCTCACTCGAGCTGCTGCAGCGTTCTAAACAGCTAGCCCCATCAATTCCAACGAAATCCAGTGTAATGATTGGCGTAGGGGAAGAGTGGGACGAGCTGCTTCAAACGATGGAAGACCTGCGTGAAGTCGGTTGTGATATTATGACGATCGGTCAATACTTGCAGCCGTCTACGACACATTTATCTGTATCCAAATATTATACACCTGAACAGTTTGCTCAGTTGAAGGAAGAAGGCATGAAACGCGGCTTCAAGCATGTGGAGTCAGGGCCTTTGGTACGCAGCTCCTATCACGCGCACGCACAGGTACAAGCGGCATCCAGCGTTTAACATTCATTGAACGGATCATCGAAAGGAGAGCTTCCTACCACCATGATTCATATTGCTAATAAAACCTATGAGCTTGTCACCGACCACAAAAATGGTTGGAATTTCGAAGTGTTCAAAGAACGCTTCAGCGAAGTCTTAGAGCGGTACGATTATATCGTGGGCGATTGGGGCTACAGTCAATTACGACTGAGAGGGTTCTTCAAAGAAATCCACCCGAAGGCGACGAAAGAAACGTCGATCGCAGCGTTGCAAGATTACTTGAATGAGTACTGCAACTTCGGCTGTGCGTATTTTATTATCGAGAAGGTTAACGCGCCAAAGCAGCAAACACCTGCTGACGTTATAAGCTCAACGACAGTTTAATCCGTAATGGCCATATAAAAACGCCATCTGAACTCCAACAATCGTGGAGAGCAGATGGCGTTTTGTCATTCCGTTTATTTTACTTCACTTCGAGGCCGACGAATGCTTCACGAACACGATTCCAGAAAGGAAACGGACGGAACCGAGCGAATTTCACTTTCACATTGGAAGCCACACGGCAGCGAATGGAGACAACATCCTCACGCTGCATATACAAATGGTCTAAGGACAGCAGCATATTTTGTTGGGCTTTCGGATAAATGTCACAGTGATGATGCTTCGGTAAAATCATGGATGAACCAAGCGTACGGTACACGCGATTGTTTATCGACGCGATCTCCGCAATTTGAATAGCTTCCAGCGATGGATGTACCATAGCGCCGCCCAAGCTCTTGTTGTAAGCTGTACTGCCTGCTGGGGAAGAAATACAAATGCCGTCACCGCGGAACATTTCGAACATTTCATCATTCACATCGAGTCTTGCAACCAGCGAAACTTCGATGCCTCTGATCGTAAATTCGTTCAGTGAGAGATGCGTTTCAACGCCTTTATCTGTCGTAATTTCGATCTCGACAACGGGGTAACGTACAACATGCAGCTCTTCAGGTGTTGCCACGCTGAACATAAGTGATGCAAGATGATCCAGCTCATCAGGCTTCCAATCCGCAAAAAAGCCAAGGTGTCCGGTATGGATACCCACGAATGCAATGTGATCTAACTTGTCGACATATTTATGAAAAGCTTGGAGCATCGTACCGTCTCCGCCAATAGACAGGACGATATCGGGATGTTCTTCATCCCTTGGCATGCCTTGCTTAGCGGCGAGAGAGTGGAACCGTTCGGTCAGCCCCTTGGAGATGTCATCGCCTCGTTCAATGACGTTATATTTCAATCTTTTTCCTCCTAAGAGTTTTCATATAAATTAGATGTATCCTGCATCAAAAAGATGAGCAGTAGGAATCGATTTCTTGGAGAATGGATTCAGGGGTATGCCGAAATTCCGCTGCCACCCGATAGCTATCGTTGCTGAAATGCGTAACCCTAATAATTTCACCATAGACAGTGATCGGCCCAGTGAAGCTCGGAAGAATAAAGCTAAACTCCAAAATCAATGGAAAGAAAAGCCGGTTGGATGTGACAAAGGATAAACCACCTGCACTGATATCTAGGAGTTGTCCGGTAAAAGCGACACCTTTCTGAACAGATAAGCTTCTTATACCAGCGATACGTAAGGTAAGCGGTGTACGCTGAGTCAGCTTTGCACGAGGGTATCGTCTATTTTGATGCAATAAAACTTCTTCTGGCAGTGATAGGGTCAGGTAACAGATCGTCTTCTTAAGTTCAAGCTGAAGCAAATCAACATAAGCGTAATATAAAAGTGCGCCATCTTTGAAAGAAAATTCAACGAAAGAAACATGATCGAGCTTGTCAAAGGGGTATAAACCCAATTGCTCCAGACACACCGTTATCGAATTTTCACTTATTTTGTCGATAGTAAAGTTATCTTCAAAGCAGAAAGGCTGTCCATCTTTTGATTCACCAACAATGATAATATGACAATCCTGATTTGGCGAAAAAGTAGCCAATTCTAGTACCTTATTCCAATCCATAGCATCACCAAGTCGTTAGATTTACATTCACATCTGCCTGTACATCTTATAAATTCTCTTCTCATCATAAGTTATCTAAGTCAATAAGAAAAGCCCCAAACGGGGCTTTATCGATGGTTATGCGATTTTATTGTTAAGACAAGGTGCTCGTAACGAGAGAGAGTTCAAACGAATGTGCGAAGTTGGACGAGATGGGGCGCACACGAATCGAAAAGTGAGGCCCATGGATAAGATGGGCTGGAATGGTCGCTTGGAAGCTTTGAGATTGCTCAATGAGCTCTCCAACGGGAGCCATCAGAACGATTTTTTGCTCCCATGTTTCGCCATTTTCCGCGTAATAAATGACTTCTACTGCCGTATCTTGCGGCCAGATGGGGCCAAAGTGAATTTGTGCGGATATCTCTTTCGTAGACGGTGGAATTTCAGCCAACGGAACCTCGGATGTAGATTTATTCGAATGATCATCAATGTGCATAATTCTGACCTGATGCCAGTTGTTGCGGATAAATTGTTTGTAATCCGCCACCTTCGTAGCCACATCGTATTGATTCGCGACAAAAAGTTGAGCGCGCTTGGCTGTTGGCAAATACGTAAGCTTCGTATAGTCCTGCACCATGCGGTGTGTGTTGTAGACAGGGCTGAGCGATTGAACGGATCGCTTCATACGTGCAATCCATTGATGAGGAATCTCGCCTTGATTGTAGTAAAGCGGAATAATCTCATTCTCCAACAGGTGATAAATCGCTTTCGTATTTTCTTTTTCCTGGGCGGCCCAGTCCGCGGTTCCAGCAGATCCGATCGCCCAACCATTCAAGCCGTTGTAGCCTTCTTCCCACCAGCCGTCCAGCACGCTGAAATTAAGGACACCGTTCAAGGCAGCCTTCTGGCCGCTGGTACCGCTAGCCTCAAGGGGTCTGCGAGGGTTATTTAACCAGACGTCGACACCTTGCACGAGGTACCTAGCCATGTTGATATCATAATTCTCGAGAATCACGATTTTACCGAGAAATTCTTTCAACTGGGAGATGCGGTAAATCTCTCGAATGAGATCTTGACCTGGGTAGTCAGCAGGGTGGGCCTTGCCGGCAAAAATAAACTGCACGGGCCTATTGGGATCATTGATTAATTGCTTCAGTCGATACAAATCATTGAAAATAAGATTAGCCCTTTTGTACGTGGCGAAGCGTCTAGCGAAGCCAATTGTAAGGGCTTTAGGATTTAAATAGTGTCGAACCTCTTCGATCCGTTCTTCGGATTCCCCATTGCGTCTGCGCTGCTCCATGAGACTGTTGCGAGCAAAACGCACCAAGTCCTCCTTCAGATGTTGATGTACTTTCCAAATGGATTCATCGGGAATGACCTCAATCTGTGCCCATTGATGCACATTAGACTGCTCCGTCCGCCATGTGCCAGGGAGGAAGCGATCGAGCAGCTCTTTCCACGCCGCTGCTGTCCATGTATCCAAGTGAACACCATTCGTGATGGAGCTAATGGGTACCTCGGTCGCATCGATATGGCCGTGAAATTCTTTGAACATTTCGCGGGAAACTTGACCATGCAATTTGCTAACACCATTACGCAGCCCAGCCGTATTCATCGCCAAATGTGTCATATTGAATTGTCCGGACTTATGATCTAGCCCTAACGAGATAATGTTTTGCTTTTGCTTAGGCAGCTCGCTAAACAGGTGGCCGAGATAATGTTCGACCATCCCGACGGAGAACGTATCATGACCCGCGGGAACAGGAGTATGGGTCGTGAATACGGTAGCCGAGCGAACAGTCTCTACTGCAACATGAAAAGGAAGGCCCAAATGAATCAGTTCCTTCAAACGCTCTAGCGTTAGGAAAGCCGCGTGACCTTCATTGATATGGTACACATTTGGATAAATACCCAGCGCTCTTAGTGCTTTAACGCCACCGATGCCCAATACCATTTCCTGGGCTATACGCATGTCTTGATCGCCGCCATAGAGCTGTGCGGTCAGCGCTTTATCCGCGTCCTGATTCGCTTCATGGTCGGTATCGAGTAAAAAGACCAAACTACGTCCTACCTTAGCTGCCCAAACGAGCAGGGTGATCGTGCGACCGGCAATGTTCAAAGTTACCGTGAGTTGTTGGTCATTTTGAATTACAGGTCGAATCGGCAATTGCTTAAAGTCAAAAGGATATAATTCACTTTGTTGACTGCCGCTAGCATCAATCTTTTGAGTGAAATAGCCTTTCTTGTAGAGGAGACCAACGCCCGCAAGAGGCAGCCCCAGATCACTGGATGATTTGATATGATCGCCCGCTAGAATGCCAAGCCCGCCAGAATAAATCGGGAGCGATTCATGAAAACCAAATTCAGCGGAGAAATAAGCAATTTGCACATAGCTTTTGTCAGTATAATTGTTTTGGAACCAAGCTGGTTCATTCATATACGTATCGAATCTCGCCATCACTTGAAGATAACGCTCCACAAATCCACGCTCCTGACTTAGTGCAGTGAGCTGTGCAGCATCGAGTTCTTGGAGCAATCGAACAGGATTATGACCGAGGGCTTTCCAACGAGCAGGGTCCATGCTTTCAAAAAGCTGCAGCGCATCATGGTTCCAACTGAACCATAAATTAAAAGCAAGCTCATTTAATCGCACAATCGCCTGCGGTAAACCATTCGCCTCTTGGGGGACGGCAGCTATCATATCTGAAAATTCTCTCCCTTTATAAACATGTTCGTAGTTACCCATATTATCTTGTTCCACCAACCTTTTCATACACCAGTTTAAGTAAGGAATATGCGAGGAAGAGACCCATGATGACAGCAAAAGCACCAACAAAGACCATCGCACTTATCGGAAAAATAAGCTTTACATAGCTCATAATGGGGGCGCTTGCCTCATAGTGTGGCGAGAATACGGCTTGTGGGCTGCGCAATCGCTGCATAGGCTCCCAAATCAGGAGAACAATAGCAGCAGAGAGAAATCCATGAAGAAGGCGGGCAAAAAGAAAAGGGAGGTATCGCATATTCGTATGGCTTAATAAGCTCACAATTTGAGCATGGACGGACATGCCGGCCCAAGAGAGGATGAAGGCGCCAATGGCGACTTTACTTGAAAGGGCAAGCTCGGCAGGTGCACCTCCGGCAGCTTTGGCACCAAGCGTGACTTCAAATAATCCATTCATGACAGCTTGTGAAAGCTCGTGTGGTAATCCAGTAATGGTTAAGAGGGAGGTAATCAACATATAGAACACATTCATGACCTGAGCCGATGTGAGAACATCAAGCACGACGGAGAAGAAGACAACAAGTCCACCTACAACGAACATTAAGCGGAGAGATTGCATAATAGATTGGCTTAATAATACACCGAGAGGTCTTCCATCCTGTAATCTTGCATGATGCATCGTCTCAAAAGCCTGCTTCCATATCTTCGCGGTGCTCTTCGGTGGTTGCGGCGTAGGCACACTCTTCTTGCCGTGAAACCGCATGATGAGGCCAATGAGGAACGAGCCTCCATAATGGGCAACGGCTAGTATCATGGCTAACGAAGCGTCATGAAAGAATCCGATCGAGACGGCTCCGATTAGAAATATCGGATCCGAGCTCGTCGTGAAGGCAACTAGACGTTCGCCTTCTTCCCTATTGACCAGCTTCTGTTCCCAGAGCTGCGCCGTTAGCTTTGCGCCGACAGGATAACCAGCCGCGAAGCCCATGGCCATGACGAACCCGCCGATACCGGGGATGCGGAAGACGGGACGCATCATGGGATCGAGCAGCGTTCCGAAGAAGTGAACGATCCCGAAGCCGAGCATAATTTCGGAGATGACGAAGAAAGGGAACAGTGCTGGGAAGAGCACATCCCACCAAATGGAAACGCCGCGGAGAGCGGATTGAAACCCTACATGCGGGAATAGAACTAGGCAGACAATAATGGCAATAATGACGAAGGACATGAGTAATGCAGGGGTGAAGTCTTGTTTAGGCATAAACGGTCGATACCTCCTCTTACTCAACTATATGAAAAAGCTTGGACATACATGCCGTCCCGAATTTCTATGTCCACGGTACTGTTCAGTCCTTGTTTTTATGGTAAAATAGAACTAGGTTAACTTAAATCCTATACAACGGGAGTGATTCAAATGACAGGTGTCATTGCCGGAATAGTTGTATGTTCGTTTGTGTTTGTCATTCGAGAAACGCTTATGCATGCAGGGGATGAGGATTTAGAGAACTATTGATTATGAATTGCGAGGTTTACTAGCATGTCAGAGAGCAAGAACAGAACCATTTTTGAGTTAATGGGGGGGGCGGAGACGGTAGGTCGTTTGGTAGAAGCTTTCTATCCGAGAGTACAGCAGCATCCGTTACTTTCGCCGCTCTTTCCCGCTAATATAGGACCCGTTATTGAGAAACAGAAGTTATTTTTGACCCAATTCTTCGGTGGCCCGACCTTGTACTCAGATGCCCATGGTCATCCGATGATGCGAGCACGGCATATGCCATTTCCGATCACAAGAGAGCATGCGGATGCATGGTTAGCTTGTATGACAGAAGCGATGGCTGATATCGGCATGCCTGAAGATCTTAAGGCTTTTCTCATTGAACGACTTAGAGGTTCTGCCTATCATTTCGTAAATACACCTGAGGAAGACTAGTCTGGTCTTCTCACTACATAACTTTGGGAAAAGGCGGGATTTTCAGTGGTCGAACCCTTATATGAAATTTCAGTGACTTGTACCTTCTGTACGAATTCCTTTAAAACGATGAAGGTTCGGCCAAGCTTCAAAAAAGCCAGCAAGTCAGACGCTGACTTCTGCCTTCACTACAAGGACATTAATCCTGATTACTATGTCGTACGGATTTGCCCTTTTTGCGGGTATGCCCATTCCGAAAATTTTTCGGATAAGTGGAGCCAAGCACAGCGGGAAACTTTTTATGAGAAGGTCTCGCAGAACTGGTCGATGCGCGATTTTTGCCGAGAACGAACATGGGATGATGCGCTGCTAAGCTACAAGCTGGCACTGCTAAGCGCACAGATCAAGAATGAGAAGTCACGCGTCGTTGCGGGACTGCTGCATCACTTGGCATGGCTTTACCGGTTCAAAGGGGACTGGGAACAGGAAGAGAGATTCCTCTCCTTTGCGTTGGATGCGTATGTCAATGTATTTGAGACCGAAGGCATGGATTTAAACAACGCGCGGCTGATGTATTTAATGGGCGAGCTGAACCGGAGGCTGAAACGGTTTCCAGAGGCGATTAAATGGTTCTCGCGTATCATTAATGACCGCAAGATTATGGACGCGGGGATGATTAGAGCGAGTCGCGAGCAATGGATTACTACCCGTGAAGATATGCTGGCGATGCGACTAGAATTGCCGGAAGAGATGAAACAAGCTACCTAAATAAAATGAACGCTTAGCCATGTTGTGGTATACACCAAATGGTTAAGCGTTCATTTTTTGTTCTTGTACGAGTGAATGCGCATACAGTGTGGGGCGGTTTTTGCCGGTATGCTTGGACTGATAAAGCGCGTCATCCGCTTCTGAAATAAGTGTTCTCAAATCGGTGTGTGAGGATGCCGCAGTCGAGATTCCGATCGAGATGGAGATGGGATATACTTCCAGTCCATTCTTTTTATATAGAAATAATTCCGCAATAGATGTACACAAGGTTTGGCCGTAGTGTAGGAGTCGGACAGGGTCTGTCTCTGAACTAAGCAGGATAAACTCTTCTCCTCCGTACCTGGCAAGGTAATCTTGCTCGTTAATGAGTTGGCGCAGAACGGAGCTTACTTCTTGGAGAAGTTGGTCTCCCTCCAAATGTCCAAAGCGATCATTGTAAAGCTTGAAATTATCGAGGTCAATCATCATGATGGAAACTTTCCGTTTATGTAGGGCACTGGTGGCGATTGGCATGAAGCTTCTTAAATTCGGCAGCTTGGTTAAACTATCTTGATTCGCTTGCAATTCAAGTTTGCGTTGTAACCGCCAATTGTTGTTCTCGTCATTCACCATTACGATGATCATGAAGAGCGTCGCGGAAGTGATAGCGAACATAAACAATTGATCTAGGGTGTAGGACCAAGAAAAGCTGTGGTTCATGAATCTATATGTGACTAACCGAAGCAAAAATACGAAACTACATATTTGGAGAGCGAGTCGAATAGGAATGTCCATAAAGCCATTACGAAATTCTTTGTTATGGAAAAAGGAGCTAATGAAGGCTGGGGCAACGAGGTCTTGTGCGATATTGAACCAAGCTTGACTTTCTTGTGCAAAGAGACTGGAGCCCGCAGGCAGTATGGTCGAGAAGAGGGCAACTGGCAAGCCATATCGCAATCCGGCCATGAAGATAGGTAAAGAGCGAAGATCGATGATGCCAAAGGTTTCCGGCAATGGAACCAGCATCATGATGATGCTGGCTAAGCCTGTTAACAAAGATGCAAATAGATGCTCGTGCGAATCGATCAACATCTTGCTATGCACTTTCAATGCCAAATAATTTAAGGTTACTAAGGTACATGCGCTTGTCAAAGGAATGAGGTACTCATTCATAAAGGTTCGTTTGCTCCTTGCAATGAACTACGAATTATGTTTGTTTCGTACCGCGGTGTCCGCTAGTAAATAATCCCGGTCTGTATCCACAAGCGTCAGCTTATTATGACAACAAGGGAAGACGAGCAGTTTCTTTTTGCCTTCATGTATGGAAGTGAGTTCATGAATTTTGAGCGGCAGTAAGACATTCGTTGTTAGACAGAAGGGACATTGAGCCACATAAATGTCCTTCATGATGATGTCATATGGCCAAGTATTAACAAAAGGGATCAAGGTTTACTTCGATTCCGATTCACTTTTGTCTGAAGAAGTATTCTTCGCAAGCTCTGCTAATTTCTGTAACAGAATATGTTGTGGCATATGCATGAGATGTTCTAAAGGTACTTTAAGCTGCTCAGCTAACTTGACAGCCGTTTCAGGAGATATTTGTAACGGTTTCATTATTGAGAAATCACCCATCCTGTTCCAATTTAGTCCGAAGGAACTATACATAATTGAATCATACTTTGTGAAGAGAAGCAATGAGCAAGATGCGGATAGTTGGCGATTGGCCAGCGGATATGATTTAATTAAAAGTGGAAAGGAAAGGTGATCGCATTGTTAACATTACCTCTTAATCAAACATGGAATCTTGAAACATTTTTCCCTGGAGGAAGTGATTCTCCTGCATTCGCTGCACACCTGAAGAAGCTTCAGGAATCCATTGCCTCTTTTCAAGAGCAAGTGCGTCATACGGCTTCCCCGCAAAGCGTGGAGGATACCGCAGCTCTGGCACAATTGATTGAATTGCTTCAGCACAACGTGATGCATATTCATGAGGCTGATTCCTTCGTGGGTTGTTTGCAAGCGGATAATCAGAAGGACAAAAAAGCGCCTGTACTCAGTGGACAAGTCAAAAGCTTATATGCAGAGCATTTATCCTCGCTCACTCATTTTGATCAGATTCTAACCGGGATTCCAGATCAAGTTTGGGCAGCTGTGCTGCAGCAAGAGCCTTTTCAGGCCATCGCCTTTTCATTGAATGAACGTCGTTCGCTTGCGAATGAAAAGCTGCCGCCGGCGCAAGAGGCACTAATTAATGATTTGGCCGTAGACGGCTATCATGGGTGGAGCGATTTGTATAATTCGACCGTAGGTCAATTCAGCATGGCTGTTGAAGTCGATGGCAAGCAGGTTGAACTATCCGCAGGCCAAGCTTTTAATAAGCTGCATACGGAAAATCGTGAGGAACGTTTAGACCTGTTCGAGAAATGGGAACAAGCTTGGACAGATAAAGAAGAGTATTGTGCAGAAGCATTAAATCATTTGGCTGGCTTCCGTCTTCAGGTGTATAAGGCTAGAGGCTGGAAAAGCATACATAAAGAACCGCTTGCCATCAATCGGATGGAAGAAAAAACATTGAACGTGATGTGGGACGTGATTGACCGTAATAAAGGTCTGTTCGTCGAGTATCTCAATCGAAAAGCAAAGCTGCTTGGCGTTGACAAGCTTGCATGGGTAGATGTCGATGCTCCGCTTGGCGATTCGTCCAAAAAGATTTCCTACGACGACGGGGCAAGTCTGATCGTTGAGCAATTCAAGCGCTTTAGTCCGAAGCTTGCGGCCTTCTCTGAAGACGCGTTCGAGAAGCGCTGGATCGAAGCCGAGGATCGCCCTGGGAAGCGTCCTGGCGGCTTCTGTACCTCTTTCCCGCTTGCGGGTGAGACGCGTATCTTCATGACGTATGGCGGGACGCTGAATAACGTCTCTACGCTCGCTCATGAGCTTGGTCATGGTTACCACCAGCATGTGATGACGGATATGCCGGCTCTTGCACAAGAGTATGCGATGAATGTGGCGGAAACAGCCTCTACGTTTGCTGAAATGATCGTCGCAGACGCTGTCGTGAAGAGTGCTTCGACAGATGAGGAGCGTATTGTTCTGCTCGAGGATAAAATTCAGCGGGCGATCGCGTTCTTCATGAACATTCATGCACGGTTTATTTTTGAAACGAACTTCTATGCAGAGCGCAGCCAAGGCTTGGTCAGTGTAGAGCGTCTTAATGAGCTTATGGTTGACGCACAAAAGCTTGCTTATAAGGATGCGTTAAGCAGCTATCATCCGCATTTCTGGGCGGCAAAGCTGCACTTCTATGCGACGGATGTTCCGTTTTACAACTTCCCGTATACTTTTGGCTACATGTTCAGTGCGGGCATTTATGCAAGAGCTGTGCAGGAAGGAGCTTCCTTCGAAGATAAGTACATCTCCTTGCTTAGAGATACGGGCAGCATGAACGTTGAAGAGCTAGCGCAGAAGCATCTCGGTGTAGATTTAACACAGCCGGATTTCTGGCAAAGCGCTGTCGATATGGCAGCACAAGACGTGAAGCAGTTCATGGAGTTGACGGAATCAAAGGTTCGCGCGTAGATTTGGTTCCCAACCAAAGTTCTCAAGGCAGTTAGCATAGTCAAAATTGCAAAAGTGCACTATTGAAGGGGTTTTCACTTGTTACATTGGAAATTGATGCGAAAAGGCATCAATTTAGAGGAATTTGAGTGGAGATTGTTGAAAATCGCTAAAAAGGATGCCTTTTTGCACGCATTTTACAGTTTTGAGGAAGAATGAGTGGAAAAGGTTGCCGATTTGCATTTTTCAAAGAGAAAGCATCTGTCAACTTTGACTTATTCCGAGCTAGCAACTCTCAATAAATGAACAGCCCCCTGAGGTACGACCTCAGAGGGGCTGTTTTTCGTTTAAAGCTTGAATATTTGAATCGTTTGCTGCAATTGGGTTACAACACGAGTCATTTCTTCCGCTTGCGTTACGATGCCTTGTACCGTTGAAATTTGCTCATTCATGGAAGCGGACACTTCTTGCGTGCCAGCCGCGGACTCTTCGGTAATCGCTGAAATATTTTCCATAGCGGCAGCAATCTGATTGGAGCTTTGCAGCATGCTCTCGCTTTCTTTCGCGAAGCGAGTAATCTCCTCAGAAATGAAGCCTACGCTGCCGACAATCTCAGCAAATACGATTTCGGTTTGATCGATGAGGACAGTTTGCTTCTTAACGACTTCCTCATTGACTTGAATGCTACGGATGGCATCTTGTATGCCTTGCTCAATGCTCTTGACGAAGCCGAATACTTCACGGGTAAGTGATGTGGATTCTTCAGCTAGCTTACGTACTTCTTGCGCAACGATGGCAAAGCCTCGACCGTGCTCACCAGCTCTTGCAGCCTCGATGGAAGCGTTAAGGGACAAAAGATTCGTTTGCTCAGCAATCTCGGAAATGGAGCGAGTTACGTTCGAAATGCCAGCTGCCTGACGTGCCAGCATGTCGATCGTATCCGACACTTGTTTAGTAACCTCTACATTTCGCTTCATACCAACGCCTTGGCTTTCAACCGATGTGCGGCCTTTCTCAACAAGGGTCATCATTTGATCGGAACGATTTTTCATTTCTTGAGCGGATCCCGCATAGTTCACGATTTTCACTTCAATATCTTTGGAGGTGATTGATACGCCAGAAACTTCTTCAGAGATTTGTCCCGCGCCTGCTGCTAGCTCATGAGCCGAAATGCTCACTTGCTCAAGCACGTTGCGGAAGCTTTCGTTTTTCACATAGATATCACGGCTTGTCTGAAAAACTTGCTTGGAAATAGAGCCTGTATCACGCAAAATTTCGCGAAGCTTATCAATCATTTTGTTAAAGGATTGGCCGAGTTGACCAAGAGAATCGTCGGATGTAATCGCGACTTTTTGAGAGAAGTCACCTTTGGAAATGTTAAGCGCAATTCGGGAAATACCATCGATGGGTTCTGTCAGCTGACCTTCAAACCAGCGGATAAAAGGATAACTGCCAGCTAGAATAATAACTAGGAATATAATACCAAGTAAGCGGTTCCAGTCTGTGGCAAAAGTTACAATCATCATGAAAAGTGAATTTAAGCCAATTAGTGCAAAACAACCAAGTTGTAGTTTCTTTCTAAACGATAAGGATGAAATTTGATCCAATCCAACCGACTCCTCTGCAAAATTTGTATACTTCTGGAGAAAAATACATGATGTATTTGAAGATTATATCATTGAACATGGAAACATTCTACAGTTTTTCGACAGCAATCGTTCGGCATTTACATGGGAAATGGAATTTATATCAAGATTAGATAAAGAATAAAGCGAATTATTCAAATATTGGAAATAAACTGTTGAATATTGTAAATTGACTAAGTATAATAGGTCTAGAGTCACAAATTTAACATAATTAGTAAATAAGTATAATTTTAAGGAGGAGTAATACGAAATTGGAACAGATGACACTCGGAAGACAGATTGAGGTAGTATTTCGCAAGCTTAAGGAAGAGCTTTCTAACGTAAACTCTGGTACAGTTTTTGTTCACATTCGCAACAATGAGATTGGTAAGTTTGGAATTAAGCATTTGCCCTTTGAAAGCTCGGAGGGAATACTGCCTGCAGCGTCGAACGGAGGGTTAACTGAACTGCAATTTCAATCCTTTCGCCAGATGGCGATTGACTCTCTTAAACGCAAGAAGAGCTGGACGCATGGGGAAATTTTGTTCGATTTTACCGTAAGGAAGAATGTTATTTCCATTAGTGTTAGTTTTGAGAGTAATTATAATATGGCTACATACGCAAGAACGATTTAGCACTCATACCCTTCTATAGTATAAAGAAGAACCCCGATCACCATTGTGATTGGGGTTCTTTTGTGAGCAAAATGCGACCCTTGCCGTAAGGGATGCACATCGGAGTTCCAAAGATCGGATCTGTCGTTACCTGACAATCCATTTCAAACACATCCCGCAGCAATTGTGCGTTTACGATGTCCTCAGGCTTTCCTTCTGCGTATACGGAGCCCTTCTTGATGCTGACAATGTGGTGAGCGTAACGGCAAGCTAGATTAATGTCATGCAGCACCATGACGATTGTGCGCTGTTCTCTCTCGTTCAACTCAAACAATAAGTCCAGCACCTCAATCTGATGGGTAAGATCGAGATAGGTAGTCGGTTCATCTAGGAGTAAAGTAGCCGTGTCTTGTGCTAAGGTCATGGCAATCCAAGCGCGCTGGCGTTGTCCTCCAGAGAGGGAGTCGACAGTGCGATCGGCAAATTCAAGCATATTGGTCAGCTCAAGTGCCTTCATCACTTTGTTTTCATCTTCCGCGGACCATTGCTGCAGCCAGCTTTGGTAAGGATAGCGTCCTTGTTTGACGAGCTGCCTGACGGTAAGTCCTTCTGGCGCGGTAGGTCCTTGCGGCAAGATCGCCATTCGTCTGGCGACTTCTTTGGTCGAGAGCTTAGCAATCTCGTGGCTGTCCAAAAGAATGCTGCCTGAGGTTGGTTTCATCAATCGGGCAAGGGAACGCAGCAATGTGGATTTGCCACAGCCGTTACTGCCGATAAATACGGTTATTTTTCCTTTAGGAATTTGCAGATTTAAGCTTTGGAAAATCGTTGTGTCGCCATATGTCAATTGAAGCGATTGGGCTTCGAGTGCTTGGTCTAAGGTTGTCATGAGCTCGTTCTCCTTTTCGTAGACATGGGTATGTTATCCGCGATTTCTACTGCGATATAGGACGTAGATGAAAATTGGCGCGCCGATGGCTGCTGTGAAGACACCAGCCGGAATATCAAGCGGCTTGAATAGGAAACGACCCGCTAAGTCTGCAAGCAGCAGCAGTAAGGAGCCTGTGAGTGCTGAGACAGGAATTAAAGCACCGAAGCTAGGACCGACAAGCTTGCGTGAAATGTGCGGGGCCATGAGCCCGATGAAGCCGATGGCTCCGCCAAATGCGACAGCTGCACCTGACAGGGCGACACTCAGCATAATCAACAGAAAACGCTGCCGTTGCACACGGCTTCCGACGCTCATCGCGATATCTTCACCTAAGGATTGGATGGTAATGTGCCGCGCATAGAAGAAAATGACTGGTATCAACACAGTGACCCATGGGAGCAATGGATACACGGCTTTCTTCCAAGAAACACCGTAAATGCTGCCCGTCATGAATGTAAGTGATTGCTGTGCAAGCACAATGGGGCCAGTAAGCATTAAGAGATAGGAGATGGCACTCATCGCAGCGGTAAGCCCCGTTCCGATAAGGACGAGTCGCAGCGGCGTGATGCCATTTTTCCATGAAAAAATGTAGACCAGCAAAGTTGCAACGAATGCACCTAGAATGGCGGCGACAGGCAGCCAATGGATGCTGAGCTTATCCGAGAAAAAGAAGAAAAACGAAACAGCGCCAAGCGATGCCCCGCCTGTTGTGCCAATTGTGTCCGGTGATGTCAGTGGATTGCGTACGATCCCTTGGAGAATTGCACCGGCAACGCCTAAAGATGCACCGATAAGGACCGCCATGATGACACGTGGAAGGCGTAAAGTTCGCACAATCATCGTACTCGAATCAGTTCCGTAGCCGAATACGGCTTTTACGACGTTCAGAGGTTTAATCGAAATACTGCCGACACCTGTGCTTATAATCATCATCAGGATGACACCAATGAGTAGAGATAGTGTAATGATGATGGCTTTTTTACTGATTAAAAAAGAGTAACTTTTGCCTCGGATCGAAACATCTCGGTTAGAAGTACTCATTTCAAGAGTCCCCCTTTGCGAGCAATATAAATAAAGAACGGAACACCTAGAATGGCTGTCATAACGCCGACATGTACTTCCTTCGGCATAATAATGAAGCGAGCCCCGATATCGGCACTAACCAAGAGGATACCGCCAAGGACGGCGCAATAAGGGATGACCCATCGGTAATCGATGCCTACAAGGAAACGAACGATATGAGGAATCATGAGCCCGACGAAAACGATGGGACCTGCAACAGCGACAGAACCGCCAGCAAGTACGACGATAATAATGGCCGTGATGACTTTTATGTAAATTGTTTGTTGTCCAAGCCCTTTGGCAATGTCGTCACCCATCGATAGTACATTAATATGAGGTGATAAAATGATAGCGCCGATCCAAGCAAGCAGCATATATGGATAGACGGACTGAAGCATGGCCATTGTACGTCCTTCTACCGAACCAACAAGCCAGTACAAAACTTGCTCAAACGCTTTGCCATTACCGAGAAGAATACCTTGCGTAAGTGAAGCGAAGAATGCTGTCATCGCTGCACCAGCGAGCGTAATTTTCATTGGTGTTAAGCCGTCGCGTCCTAGCGAGCCAAGCCCATAGACCAAAGTTGCACTTATAGCAGCGCCAAAAAAAGCAATCCACGTAAATTGCGACAGGCTGGATACGTTGAAAAAACTAACAGTTAATACAATCGCAAACGCAGCCCCAGAGTTAATTCCGAAAATACTTGGCGAAGCGAGTGGATTGCGAGTCATCGCTTGCATAAGGGCACCGGCAACGGCCAAACTGCCGCCAACGAGTGCAGCAATCAAAGCTCTAGGTATGCGTACAGTTTGAATGATAATCGATTCGTTCGTTGGTTTGTCAGAAGGATCAAAAGAAGTGATGATCTGATCCCAAGAATACGTTTTGAGGCCAAATCGAACACTGCTGAGCATTAAAGCAATGAGAACACATATGGCAGCTAGTAATCCGATACTTTTGTAAATATGAGAGAGTCGTTCTGTTGAGGATGTATTCATGATGGTTGTCTGCTTCCTTCCTACCTTCTCGCTTCGTTTATTTTAAAGTTTACCGTAGTTGAAGTCAACGATTTTGAGAATCATTATCAATATTGTTGACAAATCTGGTAGAACTCTAGTATTATGTGCAAGGTAGTGAGAATCGTTATCATATCTATAGCTAACTAAGGGGGAACACGAAACATCATGGTAAGTAAACAACGTCGCACAATAGGAAGAGCTTGGGCTCTTATTGCATGTTTATTCGTATTCAGTATGGTTGTAGCAGCTTGTGGAGCGAAATCAGAGTCGACTACGACGGCTTCCGCAGCGCCGCAACAAACAGCGAAATCGGATGCTCCTCGTACAATTAAGCACGCTATGGGAGAATCAGCCGTACCTGCGAATCCTAAACGTGTTGTTATTTTGACAAATGAAGGAACAGAAGCGTTACTTGCACTTGGCGTTAAACCAGTTGGTGCTGTTGAATCTTTCTATGGCAATCCTTGGTTTGACCATTTCAAAGCGGACATGCAAGGTGTTACAACAGTGGGTGTTGAAGGACAACCGAACTTGGAAGTCATCGCGTCCCTGAAGCCAGATGTAATTATTGGTAACAAGCTTCGTCAAGAGAAAGTCTATGAGCAATTAAAAGCGATCGCGCCGACCGTATTTGCAGAAACATTGCGCGGTGAGTGGAAAAATAACTTCAGTCTGTATGCAGACGCTCTGAACAAGAAAGCTGAAGGCGACAAAGTAATCGCGGACTTTGATAAACGAATTGCAGATTTCAAAACCAAAGCTGGCGATAAATTGAAGGAAAAAGTGGCTGTCGTTCGATTTATGGGTGGTAAAACCAGATACTACTACGGCGACATGTTCTCAGGTGTTATTTTCAAACAACTTGGTTTCGCTCGTTCGGATGCCAAAAGTGATGAGAAATCATTCGAAGATATTACGAAGGAACGTTTAACAGAGCTGGATGCTGCAGATCGCGTCTTCTACTTCACGTATGAGATCGGCGATGGCAAAGGAAATAAACAAGAGCAAGAGTGGATGAATGATCCGCTTTGGAAAAACTTAAAAGTTGTGAAAGAAAACAAATTAGTTAAAGTAAATGATGCAACTTGGAATACCGGCGGCGGGGTTAGATCAGCTAATATTATGTTGGATGATTTGTACAAAATCTACGACATTAAATAAGATGAAAAAAGGGCTTTCTCCGAGTATCTACCCGGAAGAAAGCCCTTTTGTTGCTTAAGTATTTTGGATCGACATTATCTGCTGAATTTATTGCTTGTACCAGCAAGTTGTTGCTCAGCAATTTGAACGAGACGACGAGTGATGCTGCCTCCGATAGATCCTGTGTCATAAGACGTCATATAACCATAGTAGCCATCTTGAGGAATTTGGATGCCCAATTCTTGAGCAACTTCATACTTCAATTGGTCTAGGGCCGATGAAGCTTGAGGAACTACTAAGGAGTTACTGCTGCGAGATTGTCCTGTAGCCATCTGATATCACCTCCAGTAATGGTAGTATGATCTATTTTGTAAATATTACTCATTTTTTTATTGGAAATTTTAACCTTTTTTGAAAAGGTTAAAAGCAGGAACGTTTCGACTTTGTTATAATGGGAAAATGGAAGTCGGAAAGTGGGGGGAAAGCATGTTTGAACTAGCGATTAAAGGCTGGTCTCTGGATAAAGATTTACAAATCATTCAAGCGGATGTCCATATGTCAGTGGGAGATAGTCTAATCATTGAAGAACCTTTATGCATTGATGTTGGCTTGCCAGCCTTATTGTATAGCACACTGCATGATACTGCACCGAACCGTTTCGCCCCTGCCGATCAGTGGGAGCAGATGCCGTTCTTCGTATGCGGCTGTGGTGATCCAGAGTGCAGAGGCTTCTCTTTCGTTGTGCGTCACTTGGCGGAGGAACAGCTTGAACTCTCATCCGTCGAAGAGCGGACAAACGGCACATACCGCGAACTTGAGACGCATGTCATTCCCAATCGAGCGTATCGGGAACAAATTGCAGATATTGGAGAAACTTATTTGCAATTTATCGCAGATTTGGATTACCGCCCATATTTTCAAGATACGGTGAAGGTCGTCGAAGAGCTGGTAGGGCAATTACAACTTAAATTACGGAGTGAATAATATGGCTGCATCGAAATTTTACGTGGTTTGGGTAGGACATAAGCCAGGTGTTTACCGCACATGGGCAGAATGCCAAGCGCAGACTAACGGGTATCCGCAAGCGAAATTCAAATCGTATGAATCCGAGGGTGAGGCGCGTCAAGCGCTGGAGAAAGGCTGGCAGAAATCGCTGAATTTCACTGGCAAAGGCACGTCCGCGTCAACAGCTGGCAAAAAATCAGCGACTCCAGAGTCAGCCCCAGAGGTGGATTATGATAGTATTTCTGTGGATGTAGGCTGCTCAGGAAATCCAGGTATCGTGGAGTACAAGGGCGTGGATACACGGACAGGTGAAATTATTTTCTATCAGGGACCGATCTCTAAGGGCACGAATAATTTAGGTGAGTTTTTAGCCATTGTGCATGGACTTGCTTACCTCAAGAAAAAAGGCAGTAAACAAACTATTTATACCGATTCAGTTACCGCATTAAGCTGGATTCGCAAGAAGGAAGTAGCGACGAATTTAGTGCGAGACGCGTCTACGGAAGAAATTTGGACCTTGGTGGATCGGGCTTTGAAATGGCTGCATACGAATACATACACGAACAAAATCGTCAAATGGGATACAAAAAAATGGGGCGAAATTAAGGCGGATTTTGGTAGGAAGTAACGTCATCTACTGTCATGGATGGCCCTGCTTATGAGCAGGTAATTATTTACGTTGATGCGTTATCACACTAAAGGGAGAAAAATTGCGAGAAGTGTGGTATGATAGTTTCATTGTTTTCATAACAGATATGAATTCTAGGAGGAATAAAGAATGGCACATCCAAAACAGCGCAGTGACATGATTAAAAAAGGTTTCGACCGCGCTCCTCACCGCAGCTTGCTGCGTGCAGCCGGCGTTAAAGAGGAAGATTTCGGCAAGCCGTTTATTGCGGTTTGTAACTCTTATATAGACATTATTCCTGGACATGTTCATTTGCAAGAATTCGGTAAGCTCGTGAAAGAAGCTATTCGTGAAGCAGGCGGGGTTCCGTTCGAGTTCAACACAATCGGGGTTGACGATGGTATTGCGATGGGTCATATCGGTATGCGTTATTCCTTGCCAAGCCGTGAGATTATTGCGGATTCCTTGGAAACAGTCGTAAATGCGCACTGGTTTGACGGTATGGTTTGTATTCCTAACTGTGACAAAATTACACCTGGTATGATCATGGGTGCTCTTCGCGTTAACATCCCTACGATGTTAGTGAGCGGTGGACCGATGAAAGCTGGTAAAGATAAAAACGGTAAATCCATTTCCCTTTCTTCCGTATTTGAAGGCGTTGGTGCTTTCCAAGCGGGTAAATTGGATGAAGCAGGTCTGGAAGAGCTTGAACAATACGGTTGTCCAACTTGTGGATCATGCTCTGGTATGTTCACAGCGAACTCCATGAACTGTTTGGCAGAAGGTCTTGGACTTGCAATGCCAGGTAACGGTACAATTCTAGCGGTTGCAGAAGAACGTAAGCAATTCGTTAAAGATTGTGCGAAACAATTGATGGTTCTTATCGAAAAAGACATTAAGCCGCGTGATATCGTAACGATTGATGCGATTGATAACGCGTTTGCTTTAGATATGGCAATGGGTGGTTCCACGAACACAGTTCTTCACACATTGGCTATCGCGGCAGAAGCGGGTATTGAGTATCCAATCGCTCGTATTAACGAAGTAGCTGAGCGCGTTCCTCACCTTGCGAAAATTGCTCCAGCTTCCGACTACCACATTGAAGATGTACATTTGGCAGGCGGTGTGAGTGCAGTTATTAATGAGTTACTTAAAAAGCCAGGTGCATTCAACGGGGATTGTATCTCCGTTACAGCACAAACGCTTCGCGAGAACGTAGCTGGTCGTGAAATTCAAAATACGGACGTTATCCGTCCATTAACGAACCCGCATAGCGAGCGCGGCGGACTTGCTGTACTATTCGGTAACCTTGCGCCTGAAGGCAGTATCGTTAAGGTTGGTGCTGTTGATAAGTCCGTTGGCGGACGTCACGTAGGCCCAGCGATCTGTTTCGATTCTCAGGACGAAGCGTTGTACGGTATCGCGAACGGTAAAGTAAAAGAAGGACACGTTGTGGTTATTCGTTATGAAGGACCAAAAGGTGGACCAGGTATGCCAGAAATGTTGGCACCAACTTCCCAAATCGTAGGTATGGGTCTAGGCGCGAAAGTAGCCTTGATCACAGACGGACGTTTCTCCGGCGCATCCCGCGGGATCTCGCTTGGACATATGTCACCTGAAGCAGCAGAGGGTGGACCTCTTGCTTTCGTACACGACGGCGACATCATCGATGTTGATATGGACGGTCGTAAAATCGAATTGCAAATTAGCGATGAAGAGTTTGCGAAACGCCGTGAGTCGTGGACAGGTTTCCAACAGAAGATTACTTCTGGCTACTTGGCGCGTTACACGAAAATGGTAACGAACGCAAGCGCTGGTGCAATTTTGAAAATCTAATTTAGCATGTGTAAAGCCCCACCCTTTCAACGGAGTCGTTGATCGGGGTGGGGCTTTTTGCTTAGGATAGAAAGAAGTGCATAAACAACAGCGAGCCTGTCAGAACGGTGATGCCGACGACGATCGATAGTGTCAGAACGAACCGCGCTTTGAAGATAGAAAGCATCATCAGCGTGCTTTTTACATCGATCATGGGACCGAATACGAGGAAGGCGAGCAGGGAGCCTGGTGAGAAGGATTTGGCGAAAGAAGCGGCAACGAAGGCATCTGTCGTTGAGCATAACGAGAGTAGGTAGGCGAAGCCCATCATGAACACATGCGAGATGAAAGCGCCTTGTCCGATGACGCTCAAGCTGTCCTGTGCGACGAAGGTTTGAATGAGTGCCGTCAGCAGGGCGCCGAGCATTAAGTATTTGCTCATTTCGAACAGCTCGGAGGAGCCGTGGCTAACCATCGTGAGCAGGCGACTATTCCCATGAGCGTGGTTGTGCCCGTGGTGATCATGACTATGACTGTGTCCATGCCCATGCCCATGATCGTGATCGTGATGGTCGTGGCTGTGATGAGCATGCTGAACGGTGTGATGCGTATGATCGTGTTGGTGATCATGCACATGCTTATGTGTCAGGCTAGCCGCAGGCTCAATCGGATGCCGCAAAGGATTGCTTTTGAGAAAGCGTGTGAGCACGAAGCCGATCACGAGTGCAACGCCGAAGGTGAGCCCCATGCGCGAATAGGCCATCGCAGGATCGCCGCGGAAAGCCATCCATGTCGAGGCAAACACGATGGGGTTTAGGATCGGCCCGACAAGAATGAAAATGACGGCGATGTAGACAGGCATTCCTTTGCGCATCAGGCGGCGCACGAAAGGGATCATGCCACACTCACAGAGGGGAAACATAATGCCAAGCACACAGGCAAATAAAATCCCGCCTAGGGGGTGCTTGGGTGTCATTCGCTGGATGACACCTTCGGGAATGAAGTTTTCGACGATGGTCGAGAGCAGGACGCCGAGAATCATGAAAGGCAGGGCATCTAAGAAGATGTCCATAAAAGCCATGAACACATGCCTGGTGGGTTCCATAATCTGCCCTAGTGGGGACAGATCTCTTGTCGTCACAATAAGAATCAGGAGAAACGCGCAAATCACCGTGGAGACTGGTAGGCTCCAGCGGTATAGAGTTGAGGACAATGCTTTGACACCCCTTTGCCGAAAGGATTGGTATGTATCTATCCTATGTACATGCTAAGCCATCTAGGACAACGTCCTCGATTGACATTGATGCTTAAGGGTGTATAATAATAGAAAATCAATTGCGATGATAGGAACAAGTACGTTTGTCTCCCGTTTCTCAGAGAGCCGGTGGTTGGTGCGAACCGGTGAAACAAGCAAACCGAATGGATCCTTGAGCTTGAAGCTGAACACTGTGTAGAATCACCGGAACCTAGGCCGGACTAAAACCACAGTTAATTATGCCAAACGGTAGCTCTCCGTTATCAGAGCCTGAAGGTTTACATGCGCTTAACTTTGGTTAGGCAGGTAGACAAATTAGGGTGGTACCACGGTCTCTCGTCCCTTGCGGAGGGAGGCTTTTTTGTTGTCTTTTTTACCTATACGAGGAGGTTTTTCGAATGAAACGAGTACTATCCGGCATGCAATCCAGCGGACAGCTGACGATTGGTAATTACATTGGCGCGTTGCGTAACTTTGTGAAGCTGCAGGAGCTGCATCGCTGCTATTTCATGGTTGTTGATATGCATGCCATTACGGTTCCGCAAGATCCTGCAGCATTGAGAGAACAAACGGAGTCCATCGCATCCCTCTACATCGCGTCAGGTCTAGATCCGAATAAAGCTTCGGTCTTCCTGCAATCCCATGTTCACGCACATGCGGAGCTGGGCTGGATTATGACGACGCTGACGCATATGGGCGAGCTGGAGCGCATGACACAATTCAAAGATAAGTCCGAAGGCAAAGAATCGGTTGGCGCAGGACTGTTCGCGTATCCGTCGCTGATGGCTGCTGATATTTTGCTATACAACGCAGATCTTATTCCGGTGGGCGACGATCAGAAGCAGCATTTGGAGCTGACGCGTGATTTGGCGAACCGTTTTAATAACCGTTTCGGTGATATGTTTGCGATGCCGCAGCCTTATATGCCTGAGGTAGGCGCGAGAATTATGTCGCTGGACGATGCCTCTAAGAAGATGAGCAAAAGCAGTCCAAATGCCGGCAGTTACATTGCGATGCTCGATGAGCCGGATGTGATTCGTAAAAAGCTTAGCCGTGCCGTGACGGATTCAGGACGTGAAGTGAAATATGATCCTCAGAACAAACCTGAGGTTAGTAATTTGATGTCCATTTACTCCCACTTTGCCGAAATGAGTCTAGCGGAGATTGAGGCGAGATACGAGGGTCAGGGGTATGGTCCTTTTAAAAAGGAGCTGGCTGAACATATTGTTGCGGTTCTGGAGCCTATTCAGCAGCGCTACCGGGAGATTCGCAGTTCGGGCGAAATCTTTGATATCTTGAAAAAAGGCGCTGACGAGGCTGCCGAAGTAGCTAACCAAACGCTGATCGAAGTGAAGAAACGGATGGGCTTTATCGTCCGCTAAGCGAAGCATAAGATAAAAGAAAAGCTCAAATCCCAGTATTGGGATTTGAGCTTTTTGTGTCATTTGGAAGGCTTGTTCTTCCGACGCATCTTGGCTTTCACGGCGAAGCCATATCCGATGAACCCTAAAGCAACAATGGTGCAAACGAGCACCATCCATGGCTCTCGAAGGGCGATGAATAATGAAATACAAGCAAGCAGCAGCGTTCCGACAACTGCGAATAGGAGAGCAAGTGGTTTACTCATACTGGTGACGACCTACTTTCTAGAAGAATGTACAAGATGTTATCCTAGCATCTTCTTATTTTAAACTTTTTTGAGCGCTGTGCATATAAATTCATTTCCTCCACATACTATCTTTGCAAGCTTGCAAATACATCAAAGATTATAGCTGACTGAAAGGAGTACGATCCTGATGGCACAATCTCGTAGCAGCAACACACTAGTCGTTCCGCAAGCCAATCAAGCTTTAGACCAATTGAAATATGAGGTAGCTCAAGAACTGGGCATCCAAATTCCTCAAGACGGTTACTATGGTAACATGGCAACTCGTGACACTGGATCTATTGGTGGAGCGATTACTCGCCGGTTGGTACAAATCGCCGAGCAAACACTCGCGGGACAATCTGGCTCTAACTACCGTTAACTAGATCATTGTCTCCGTACTAGCATTCCCGAACGATGTAATATTAAAGCCCAGGAGCCTAAATAGCTTCTGGGCTTTTGTTGTGTGTACACCGCATAGGAAAAAGAGAAGGCCCATGCAAGTGTGCATGAGCCTAATGACTTCCTTTAATACAAATCAACTTTCAGCTTCTTCCCGAGCTTCGTATCATTCACCCAGCCGACGTAAGAATCGAGGGTTTTGAAATCATGATCCATCAGGATAACGCCGACGAATGGAAATTGCTTGCGATGGCGATAGCGCACATCTGCCCACCGCACTTCATAACCCCAGCGATGCTCTTTGACCTCGGCACAAGTGAAGGAGGAGAAATAGAGCAACGATTGAATATCCTCATGGTGCTTCGAGACCTCGATGGCTGGGTGGTCAGAGCAGGTGATGGTGTCCAGCCACTTGAGCTTGCCATTCTTGAGCTCGCCTAACTGATACGTTCCATCGGTTCGCTCTTTCACAACATTCCAGACGTAGAGGTTGAATGTTACAATAAGGGTATATTTATCGCCAGGAGAATAAGTGGCGTCTTTGCGATATAACCCTTTTTCAATAATGGCATGGTCCAGTGTTCGCCAAATGTAATATAGCGCGATTAAGCCGTATAAGGTGGGGAAAATCAACTGTGGCTTCGCTAGATCGAAGGACCACATGAAGATCGCGGCAATGTGACTCGTAAATATAAAGGGATCGAAGATATGAATAATGTTCCACGATACCCACTTTTCTGAAAAAGGTCGAATGGCTTGCGTGCCGTACGTATTGAAGCAGTCCGTGAACACATGTACACAAACGGCGATGCCGATCCACATGGCAAGATGCGTATAAGAGATACCATGGAAAAAAGGCGCAAGTGCCCCGGTAATCAACAGCGTCCACAGAGGCAAGGCCGGCAAGGAATGTGAGCGTCCGCGATGATTGCGAATATATAAGGCATTTCCTTTGAATCGGAGGAGTCCATCGATATCAGGAATTTGCGAACCAACGACAGTTCCTATAAAAACAGCAGTCGTTGCTGCCGTATCCGTGGAGATGCTGGGATCGATTTGTGAAAGCCCTGCTAATCCTAAGCCAATGACGAGATGAGTGCCTGTATCCAACGGGTTTTCCTCCTATGTGCGTCTGTTGGTGATCATGCTCTTAGTTTACCATTTTAGAGTAAAAAATAAATCAGAAGGAGATCTAAAAATGTCTAAAATTTTTGTGGAGTATGCCATAAAATCTGAATTTCGAGCTTCTTTTCTCATCTATATGCAAGGACTTCTGCAGCGGGAAGGGCGTTTGGAGCTATTGGAGGGAACGGATCAGGAGGGACTTTATGTAGAAATTTGGCATGACGTCACGTATGAGGATTATCTCAAGATGAAGCAGGACCGTTTGAGCGAGGAGCTGGCTAGCGGTGGCGGCGACTGGGAGCAATGGATAAAAGGCGGCATTCAGAAGCTGCATATGTGGCATTTCTCAGCAGTTGGGCTAACATAAGAAAAAACCGCTGCTCTATGAAGAGCAACGGTTTCACATGGTTATTATCTTGAAACTCCTCCGCGGAACGGATAGGCGTAATTGAGTTCTTCATCAAAGGTAATGTAATCCAAGTTCACCATAAGTAATAGGAAACGCATGCCAGTCACGGGATCGCTGATAATGATATGATCACGACCTGCTGCTTCTAATTTTCCTTTGAAAATTTTGGCGTTCCACTGGGAGTTGTTTTCATATGTCATGTAGAGGGTTGCCATTTTGCCTAGATTCAAACGAAGGATATTCTCGATATAAGATTCCTCAAATGCCGGTAGACCTGGAACGTTCACACCTGTTTGCAAGCCGCTTCCAGGTGGCGTTAGTACAGATCCGGCTGGCGTTTGGGGAACAACTTTATTTGTAATGTTCGTTGGGACTGGGTACGCAGGATACGGAGTGCCATATTGCATTTGCGGCATTGCTTGATTACCTATTTTGTAAGGGTTATTCAACATGATGATAATTTCCTCCTTGAGCTTTCATTTCGAAAGCTTTCTTCATAAATGTGGTTGTAAAACAATGAATTTGGCGGCGCGCAATGTTCCTTGTTAAAAGGTGCTGAAAGCGCCAGGGCAATCCTTCACCGTAGGAGCGAAGAAGCAGTGCTTTTTGTAGCGCCCTGTTCCTTTTTGGTTGTACCATGTGCTGGGGCATGCGCCTGCTGGTCTGAAGTACCAAAGCGAGTTCGATGCAGGATGAATCCGTTCTCCATCAATGACTCTTTTGGCCAAACGAACTTCAGAATCCCGGGCTTTTTGATAAAAATAGCCTTTCTGAGTAGCTTCAAAGCCGCCAGGGCTTTGATAAACCATGTCGTTAATGCTGCGGATTTTTTTAAAATCGAGACAGTTTGCTTTGACGCGATTTACACCTACATTTCCCACCATGAGCATACCCTGTTCCCCTTCGCCTTCAGCTTCAGCTCGGAGTAATCGTGCTAATAATTGTCGTTCATTTGCATTAGATTTTATAACGGCCATTTAAAAGGTCACTCCTTTCCGGTGACTGAGTTCGTAAAGGTCATTTTCCATAATCATCATATTGTGCAGATGCCTATTTGGTGACGAATTTCACGGTATTTTCAAAACAAAAAAGCTCCCGAAAGGGAGCTTTACACAAGTAGAAATTTATAACCGACACCCCACACCGTCTTGATGTGCTTAGGCTCTTTGGGATCATCTTCAATTTTCTTGCGCAGGTTTGCGATATGTACGTCGATGGCACGCTCGGTCACCTGGGAATCAAAGCCGCGAACACGATTTAACAGCTCTTCTCGACTGTAAACTCTGCCTTGATTTTGCCAGAAAAGCTTCATGATTTCATACTCAGAGAAGGTGGTTTCTATAATTTTGCCGCCTACATATAGACAGCGTTTCTCCAAATCCAAGTGAATGCCCGTTTGACTCGACACATCGGCTGGTGATGGGGCCAGTGGAGGGAAGGCATTGGAACGCCGAAACAATGCTTGTATACGTGCCGAAAGCTCTCTCATCGAAAAGGGTTTACACAAATAGTCATCTGCGCCCGTCTGAAGGCCCTTCACTCGATCCGAAACTTCACTCTTGGCGGATACCATTAAGATCGGAATTGTCGAGGTGTTACGGATTGTAGTGCATAGCTGCATCCCATCCATATCTGGCAGCATGAGATCAAGGATGATCATATCAGGCTGGAATTCTCGAAACAATACTTCGCCTTGCTGTCCATTCTCCGCGCGTTTCACTTCATAACCATCTTCGTATAAGTAAATGGACATCATTTCACCGATACTTATATCGTCTTCGATAATTAATATTTTTGACATACAGTTTCCCCTCCTTTTTACTTTAAAAGGCTAGGTGCTCGATATGCCGTACGCAATAATCGATCCTATCTATATGACATGTTATCCTATCCATTTTGTGACGTCCAGTTTTAACTTTAATTTACTAGTCAAAAAAAAGAAACTGTACCGAACTTAAACCCGCATGCTTCAGGTTAAGTTGGTCAGTTTCTTTGGGGTAAGGTGTGAAGTAAGATCCACACTCATACAGTTAAATGCTTTCGCACGAGATCTTCGCTGAGATGCTCGGCTTTCCCTTCCGCAGCCATGGTGCCGCGGTCGAGGACATAGTAGTAATCGGCAATGCTGGTGGCAAATTCTAAGCTTTGCTCGACCAAAAGCACGGCAATTTCGCGATTGCGTTTAATCTTTTCGATAATTGCCTCGATTTCCATCACGATCGAAGGTTGTATCCCTTCCATGGGTTCATCCAGCAGCAAGAGCTGGGGTCCGGAAGCTAATGCCCGCGCGATGGCTAGCTGCTGCTGCTGACCGCCGCTGAGGTCCCCGCCTTTACGATGAAGCATCTGGCGAAGGACGGGGAACGTCTCGAAGAGTGAGTCTGGCAATTTCTTGCGGCGATCTGCCGCGGCCTCGAGGCCTAACAATAGATTTTCCTCAACCGTGAGCTGGGGAAATATTTCCCTGCCTTGCGGTACGTAGCCGATGCCTGACTTGGCGCGACGATCAGGTGTAGATGAAGTGATGTCTGCGTCCATATAGTGGATACTGCCGGATTTAGGCTTAATGAGCCCCATAATACTTTTCATCAGTGTCGATTTTCCAACCCCGTTGCGGCCCATAAGACATACGATCTGACCTGGTCTTACTTCAAGGTTAACGTTGCGAATGACCATGCTTTCCCCATAGCCAGCTTCTATTTGTTGTAGTTTAAGCACCGCGTTCTACTCTCCTTCCGAGGTATACTTCTGCTACTTTGTCATCATTCTGAATGTCCTGCATCGTGCCTTCTCGCAGGACCGTGCCTTCGTGAAGAACGGTTACGGTTCTGGCGAACTGGCGTACGAAGGCCATGTCGTGCTCAACGACGATAATCGTTTGATTCGCGGCAATTTCATGCAGCAATTCACCGGTTTTCTCTGTTTCACTGTCGGTCATGCCAGCGGCGGGCTCATCAAGCAATAGGAGATCAGGCTCCTGCATAAGCAGCATGCCAATCTCGAGCCACTGCTTCTCCCCGTGAGACAGGGAGCCAGCGCGCTCTTTGGCTTTACTTTGCAGGCCGATCATGGCAAGCCTGTGGTAGAGTCGATCTCTTTGCTCACTTGTCGTTTTGGCCCACAGCGCGCTGAGAAGACCGCGCTGCTGCTTCATCGAAAGCGCCAGGTTTTCAAATACCGTTAAGGTAGAGAAAACCGCAGGCGCTTGGAATTTACGCCCGATGCCGAGCTGGGCGATTTGGTGCTCTTGGTGCTTGGCGAGATCAATGGCATCCTTGAACAAGACATGGCCTTGAGAGGGTTTGACTTTGCCGCAGATCACATCGAGCAGGGTGGTTTTACCAGCGCCATTGGGGCCGATGAGGAAGCGGAGCTCGCCATATTTTAACGAGAAGTCGAGATTTCGCAGCGCTTTGAAACCGTCGAAGTTCACCTCAAGTCCTTTGACGCTCAGGATGGTCTCGTCAGTTGTCGTTTGTTGTTTCGCTAATTGTCCTAGCATTGAAATGTTCCCCTTTCCGTTTAACATAAGCGGTGATCATGTTTCTATTGCTTCTTGTGATGTCGAAATCTGCTTAGGGAGATTAGTTTTTTTCCAGTTGGAGATGTAGTGGGTCAGCGTGCCGACGATTCCCTTGGGCAGTAATAAAACGACAATAATGAACATGGCGCCTAGCATGATGGGCCACCAGGCTGGATAGGCTTCACTGAAAGTTGTTTTCGCTGCATTGGTTACTAATGCGCCAAGAACGGCGCCGCCAATCGTTGAGCGACCGCCAATAGCGACCCATAGCACCATTTCAATCGATGGCACGATACCCATTTGTGCCGGTGAGATGATCCCTTCTTGTAGTACGAAGAGCACGCCGGCAAGTCCAGCTAATCCTGCGGATACACAATAGATGAAGACTTTATATGTGACGGGATTGTAGCCAATGAAACGTACCCGATTCTCGCCGTCCCGAATGGCTGTAAGGATGTTGCCAAGCCGGCTGGTTACGAGCAGGGTGCTAAGGATGAGTACAACGAGAACAACGGCAAGTGTAAGATAGAAAAACAGCAGCTTGGTCGATTGCAGTTGCAGGTTCAGGCCGAGAAAGGTTGTGAAGTTGGTCAAACCATTTGTTCCGCCTGTGTAACCTTGCTGTCCGACGAACAGTGTCACCGTGATGATGACTAGAGCTTGAGATAAAATCGAAAAGAATGCGCCTTTAATCCGATTGCGAAAGGTGAAATAGCCGAGAATGAAGGCGACAATCATCGGTACAATCAAAGCCAACAGGAAGGCGGCAGCGGCGCTGTGGAACGGAACCCAGAACCATGGCAAGCTTTTGACGCCGCTCCAGCTCATGAAATCCGGCAATTGATTTGGCGTGGAAGCCAGCTTCAAATGCATCGCCATACAATAAGCGCCAAGTCCGAAATAAACGCCATGGCCCAGACTAAGAATGCCGGTATATCCCCAGATTAAGTCAATTCCGATCGCGATAATGGCATAAGCCAGGAATTTGCCGAGTAAGGATAAACGAAAGTCAGACAAGAATAGGGGGGCAAGTGCGATGAGCAGTAACCCAATTCCATAGATAGATAGCTTGAGCTTAGATTGTGTGGCTAAGAGCATTGATGAGGTCACATCCTTTCTTCAATCTAATGATCTCGATCGCATCGTCACAAGTCCCATTGGCTTCCATTGTAGGAAGGCGATAATTAGGGTGAAGACAAGTACTTTACCAAGCGTAGCGCTAGTACTATATTCCAAGGCGGTATTGAACACACCGATGCCTAATGCGCCCGCGACGGTCCCAATCAGCTTACCAATCCCGCCGAGCACGACGACCATAAAGGCATCTACAATATAATAGGTGCCAATCGTGGGGCCGATCGGTCCGAGCAAGGAAAGGGCGCAGCCAGCGATCCCCGCCATGGCTGAGCCAAACGCGAAGGATTGCGCATCGACTCTGCGCGTCGATATGCCTAAGCAAGAGGCCATCTCGCGATTTTGCATAACGGCTCTCATCCTTCTGCCCCCAGCTGAATGGTACAGATATAGGTAGATGATGAAGATACATAGCGCGACAAGCCCGATGATAAAGAGTCGCTTATAGGGCAGAATCAAGTCTGCCGTTACATGCCAGCCGCCTTCCAACCACTGCGGCGCTTTCACAGCGACATTGGGAGCGCCAAAGATAGACCGTGCAATTTGTTGTAAGGCGAGAGAAACTCCCCAAGTAGCCAATAAGCTGTCTAACGGTCTGCCGTACATGAAGCGGATGAGCACAACTTCGAGCAGCCAGCCAATGGCAAAGGCGACGACAAAAGCAACACCAAGCGAAACGACGAAATACCAACCAAAGGCTGAAGCTGGCATATAGGTTTGGAACCCTTTCTGCACGAGATAAGCCATATAAGCGCCGATCATAATAAATTCGCCATGCGCCATATTCATCACGTTCATGAGGCCAAAGGTAATGGCGAGACCGATCGCGATTAAAAGCAGAATGGAGCTTAAGCTGAGTCCGTTAAATAATTGAAGCAGCAGCAAACTCATGACGATCCCTCCTTCCGGAACAGAAGTAAAATGATGAAATCCAGGACTGCGGTTAGGCAGTCCTGGTCTAAGTACCAATTCGAAGCGTTACTTCGTTACTTCAGCGCCCCATGGGTATGTTTTAAGGTATGGATCAGGCTTGAGTGCTTTACCAGAGTTCCAAATTTCTTTAATTTGGCCATCGGCTGCGATTTGACCGATACGAGCTGTTTTGAAGATATGTTGATTCTCCCCATCAATGGTGACTTTCCCTTCTGGTGAGTTCCATTCGATACCTTTAGCAGCAGCCTTTACTTTCTCTACATCAAAGGAACCAGCTTTTTTGACAGCTTCTGCCCATAGATAAACAGCTGTGTAACCTGCTTCTATCGGATCATCTGTTACGCGGTCTTTGCCATACTTGGCTTTGTAAGCCTCAACGAATTTTTTGTTTTCAGGCGTATCCGTTGTTTGGTAGTAGTTCCACGCTGTGTAGTGACCATCGAGCACGGAAGCACCGATACCGCGTACTTCTTCCTCAGCGATACTCACTGACATCGTTGTTAAATCTTTAGCAGTGATACCAGCATCCTTCAGTTGTTTGAAGAAGGCCACGTTGCTATCGCCGTTCAATGTGTTGAATACAACGTCTGGCTTTTCCTTTTTAATCTTACTAATGATTGTATTGTAGTCCGTGTGTCCAAGCGGTGTGTATTCTTCAGCAACCAGCGTTCCGCCATCTGCTTTCAGCTGTTCTTTAATAATTTTGTTGGCTGTTCTTGGGAAGACGTAGTCAGAGCCGAGGAGGAAAAACTTCTTGCCTTTGTTTTGAAGGAGCCAAGTGACAGCGGGGATGATTTGTTGATTCGTTGTTGCACCGATGTAGAAAATATTAGGTGAGGATTCAACGCCTTCATACTGAACCGGGTACCACAGTAATCCTTTGTTTTGCTCGACTACTGGAAGCACTGCTTTACGGCTAGCCGATGTCCAGCAACCAAAAATCGTAACTACGCTGTCTTTTTGCAGGAGCTTCTTTGTCTTCTCTGCAAAAGTTGGCCAATCCGACGCCCCGTCTTCGATGACAGGCTTGATCTTTTTGCCCAATAGTCCCCCAGCTGCATTAATTTCGTCAATCGCCATCAGTTCAGCATCTCGAACGGATACCTCGCTGATGGACATTGTACCTGTTAGTGAGTGTAGAATTCCCACTGGTACGGTGTCGCCCGATGTTGAAGCCGCAGGTGCAGTCGTCGTAGAGGTCGTAGGTTCTGTCTTCGCACAGCCGGCAGCAACTAGCATTAAAGCCATACTTAGTGCAACTGTAAGCTTACCTTTGTTCTTTCTCTCTCTCATTCACGTCCCACTCCCTTGTCTTACAAGATTTGGATTACATGGCTTATGATAAATGGCGATACAAGTTAATGTCAACAAACATGACACTTATGACGAAAAATTTGGTTTTCATGCACAAACACGTTTGGAAATCTTGTGAAAATCACATGGAAACGAAGTTCTTATATAAAAATTGCAGTTTATATGTGATTATAACTAACATTAAAGATTTACAATGTTTAAAAACACGAATATAATGAGTGTAAAGGATTTCCATTATTCGGTTTTTGAAGAGGTGAGAAACGTGCATTTAACGGAAAGAGAAAAAGAGAAGTTGCTCATCACCGTAGCTGCAGACCTAGCGAGACGTAGATTAGCCAGAGGATTAAAGCTGAATTATCCAGAAAGCATGGCTCTATTGACCTCCGAGATCATGGAAGGAGCTAGAGATGGCTTGACGGTGGCGCAGCTCATGGCGTTCGGAACGACTATTTTAAAAGCAGATCAGGTAATGGAAGGTGTTCCGCAAATGATTCATGAGGTGCAGGTGGAAGCCACGTTTCCAGATGGGACCAAATTAGTTACCGTACATGAACCCATTACATAATGACGCATGAAAGGGGGGAGCGCATGGTTCCTGGTGAATATCGAACAGCCAAAGGCTTTATTGAAATGAATGTAGGCAGACAGACGATAGAAATCATCGTTACGAATACAGGAGATCGACCGGTTCAAGTGGGGTCGCATTTTCACTTTTTTGAAGTAAACAGAGGGTTGGATTTTCCGAGGGAGTCGGCTTTTGGCATGCGCCTGGACATTCCAGCAGGAACGGCAGTCCGTTTCGAGCCTGGCGAACAGAAGCCTGTGCAGCTTGTCGAATTAGGCGGGGCTAAGCTGTCGTATGGTCTGAATAATTTGAGCCAAGGTGTGGCAGAGAAAGACAAAATGTCGGACGAAACGAGAGAAAGATGGCAGGCATGGGAGGGGATGTTCGGTGAGTCGAATTGATCGTAAGAACTATGCTCTGATGTTTGGGCCTACCACAGGCGATGCCATTCGCTTGGCTGATACAGAGCTTTGGGCGCAAATCGAACATGATTACACGGTTTATGGAGATGAATGTAAATTCGGTGGCGGGAAGGTAATTCGTGACGGCATGGGGCAGTCTAGCGGCGCGACCCGTGCGCAGGGTGTTCTCGATACATTAATAACGAACGCAGTCATTATCGATCATTGGGGCATTGTCAAAGGCGATATCGGTATTCGGGATGGTCATATTGTTGGCATTGGAAAAGCAGGCAATCCGGACATTATGGACGGTGTACATCCGAATTTGATCGTAGGTGCAAGCACGGAAGTCATCGCGGGTGAAGGTAAAATCGTAACGGCTGGCGGTATCGATGCGCATATCCATTTTATTTGTCCGCAGCAAATTGAGACTGCGCTTTCCTCTGGTGTGACGACCATGATCGGCGGTGGCACGGGGCCGGCTACGGGAACGAATGCCACCACCTGTACACCGGGCGCTTGGCACATGCAGCGAATGCTGGAGGCCGCCGAAGCGTTTCCGATGAATCTGGGCTTTACAGGCAAAGGCAACTCTTCCTTCTTGGAGCCTCTGACCGAGCAAATTGAAGCTGGCGCCATCGGCTTGAAGCTTCATGAAGATTGGGGAACAACGCCGGCTGCCATCGACATGTGCTTGGAAGCGGCAGATCGCTATGATGTGCAAGTGGCGATTCATACAGATACATTAAATGAAGCGGGTTTTCTTGAAGACACCTTGGCTGCGATAAAGGGCCGCACGATTCATACGTATCATACTGAAGGCGCTGGAGGCGGGCATGCCCCGGATATTATCCGAGCTGCGGCTGAGCTGAATGTGCTGCCATCCTCAACAAATCCGACTAGACCTTACACGATTAATACGATTGAAGAGCATTTGGATATGCTGATGGTGTGTCATCACTTAGACAGTCGAATTCCGGAGGACGTCGCATTCGCAGATTCGCGGATTCGACCCGAAACGATTGCGGCAGAAGATATTCTTCATGATCTTGGCGTATTCAGTATGCTGAGCTCCGATTCCCAAGCGATGGGGAGAGTGGGGGAAGTCATTATTCGAACGTGGCAAACGGCGGATAAAATGAAAAAGCAACGAGGTCCGCTAGCTCCCGATACCGAAGATCATGATAATTTCCGCATTAAGCGTTATATGGCGAAATATACAATCAATCCAGCGATTACACATGGCATCTCGCATCTTGTTGGGTCGATTGAACCCGGTAAATTTGCTGATTTGGTCATTTGGAGTCCGATGTTTTTCGGTGTGAAGCCGGATCTGGTGCTTAAAGGCGGCAGCATCGCGTATGCGCAGATGGGTGATCCGAATGCATCCATTCCAACCCCGCAGCCTGTCTTCGGCAGACCGATGTTCGCTGCATTTGGCAAAGCGTTGACGCAAAGCTCGATAACATTCGTTTCACAAGCGGCTTATGACGGTGGGATCAAGGAACGATTTGGATTGGAGAAGCGGGTTGAGCCCGTGAAAGGCTGCCGCAGTATTTCCAAGAAGGACATGATCCATAACCATGAAACTCCTTCTATAGAAGTAAATCCGGAAACGTACGAGGTAAAGGTGGATGGTGCGGCAGTAACCTGTGAGCCGGCGACGGAGCTGCCCATGGCTCAGTTGTATTTTTTATTTTGAGGTGACGACATGACGGCAACTGAACATTCATCCTTTCATTGGTTAGCTTATCAGCAGCTGTTGGATTCGGCGCTTCCGATTGGCGGGTTTTCCCACTCTTTCGGGTTGGAAACGCTCGTTCAGCAAGGGAGATTGACGACGATTTCTGAGCTGGAAGCCTATATTCGATCTATGTTAGCGCATAGCTGGGCATCCTCAGATGCGATGGTCATCAAGGCGGCTTATATGCACATTCCTCGCGGTGAGCTGGGGCAGCTTTGGGACATCGACCATATGCTTCATGTGCAGCGGGTAGGAAGTGAGACACGGCTCGGTGTTCAGAAAATGGGACGCAGACTGCTCCAGTTATCACGTTCGCTGTATCCGGAACTGAACTGGCGGCCACTCGATGATGCTATTAGTACTGGGCGATGCAGCTCAAACCATCCCGTTGTTCACGGTTGGGTGAGCTGCCATCTCGGCGTTCCTCTCCATCAGGCTGCTGAAGGCTATCTTTACACCTGCATCATGACGTGCATCAATAGTGCGCTTAGGCTGATGTCCATCGGACAAACGCAAGGTCAGATGCTGTTGGCGAAGCTAGTTCCTTTAACTGGAAGTGAATGGCAGCGGGTTGCACATATGGATCCGATGGAGGCCTACACGAATTCACCGTCGGCTGATCTTGCGATGATGCAGCATGAAACTTTATATTCCCGTTTATTCATGTCCTAATAGGAAATTTATTCATATATCTGAGGAGGAATGGCGATGTGTCAAGGTAACGGTCATCATCATCATCACGAATGGGAGAAACCAGCAGCAGACCGCAATCGCCCTATGCGAATTGGCATCGGAGGTCCTGTAGGTTCAGGCAAAACAGCGCTAGTAGAACGATTAGCACGAAAGCTGAACAGCCGCTATAGCATTGCGGTTATTACGAACGACATTTATACGAAGGAAGATGCACGTATTCTAATTAGCTCTGAAGCGCTGCCAGAGGAGCGAATTATTGGAGTTGAGACAGGCGGATGCCCGCATACCGCGATCCGTGAGGATGCATCGATGAACTTTGAAGCGATCGAGGAGCTGGAGAAGCGTTTTGAGAATCTCGATATCATTTTCATTGAGAGTGGCGGTGATAATTTGGCAGCTGCATTTAGTCCGGAGCTTGTGGATCGCTTCATCTATATCATCGACGTAGCCCAAGGCGAGAAAATCCCGCGCAAAGGCGGGCCAGGCATCATGCGTTCAGATATGCTGATCATTAACAAAATTGATCTCGCTCCTTATGTTGGCGCCTCCTTGGAAGTGATGGATTCCGATACGAAAAAGATGCGCGGCGAACGTCCGTATATTTTCTCGAATCTGATGGGCGGTACTGGACTGGATGACATCGTGTCTTGGGTGGAGACGGAGTTTAGCCATGCCTAAACTGACTGGGGAGATATCCGCACAATTTGCTGTACGCAGCGGTTTTACACGACTCGTACACAAATATCATGTCTCCCCGCTCAAAATCGCCAAAACGTTCCGTTACACGAACGAACCGTTTCTGGAGGACGCCTCCCCCATGGATCAACTAGGGGTCTATATGATGGATTGCTCGCCTGGACTCATGTCCGGCGATCATTATGAGATAAACGTGCGCCTTGAAGAGGGCGCACGTGTTTTTCTAACGAACCAGTCGTTCACGAAGGTTCACCCTTCTTTAGGGGATCAAGGCAGCACCCAGCACCAGATCCTTCGGCTTGAAGCTGACGCGCTGCTGGAGTATATACCGGAGCCGTTAATGCTGTTTAAGGACGCCAGCTTGCACGCGGAAACGGAGGCGCATTTAGCAAAGGGATCAACGTTGATATTCTCTGACGTTATTTGCCCAGGCCGCACACAGCGGGGGGAAGTATTCCAGTATTCGCAGTATGTGAACCGGCTGAAGGTTTGGTATGAGGGGGAGTTGATTTTTTATCAAAATCAGCGAATTGAACCAGGAAAGATGCTCCTTTCGGCTCCCGGCTGCTGGGAGGAAGAGACGCATCTTGGGAATTTGTTCATCTTCTCGGATTGCCTTAAGCAGCGTCATCTGGAGGAAATTGTGGAGCAGCTAAGCCAATTGGAAGCTGGCAACGTTCGAATGGGAGCGAGTCTAACGTATAAACACGGACTCGTTGTGAACGTCATGGGGCGGCATGCTTGGGAGCTGCAGGATGTTTTGACAAAGGCATGGCATCAAATACGCCGCAGCTTATTTGAGTTAACGCCGTTGCTGGTGAATAAGTAGGAAGGGGGCAGCAATCATGCTGCCTCCTTTTTTTATTAATGCCGGTTTCGTAGCGCATATCCATCTCAGCCTTCGACAATAAGCTCGATTACGAAATTTTCGGTCTTTAACTGCCCCGTCGCCCGCGCAAAACTTCTGGACACTATCCCGTTGGCTCAGGAAATGACTCGACTTTTGCTCCCCTGAGCGAAGGGGATAGTGGCGTGAAGCACCTTAATGAGAGCGTCGATATGAGCGTTAAGGTGTCCCGAGCACTGCGCCACACAACTTTTTCACGCATTCCCCAACTGGAATCGAATGGTAAGTCCATTTTCCACGCATACTGGAAGGGAGAATCGACAATATGATGACAACTGCCCCCGCTTCATTGTCAAATGATGTAGGGGTTGGTATGATGGGATTGTTCATTTAGATGTAGAATCGGAAATTCGACATAGAGGAGGTCAATACACATGGAAAATCAAGTCACCTACGAAACCGTTTCGAAAGGCTCGTCCCAAGAGTCCATTGGAACTGATTCTATAGAAGCTAGCGGTACCAAAGGTGCGGCAGAACCAGTGACCCTGAAAGAATTTTATCGCCTGGTGAAACCAGGTATTATTTATTCAAATCTCATGACGGCTTTTGCTGGTTATTGGGTAGCGGCTCAGTGGGAAGTAGACTGGATCCATCTCATTATGACGATGCTGGGTACGGCATTGGTGATGGCCGGAGGTACGGTACTGAATAATTATTTGGACCGTGAGATGGATGCGAAGATGGAGCGGACGCAAAATCGAGCTCTGCCAAGCGGAAGATTAAGCGCGAATTTCGTGCTCTGGTACGGTATCGTTTTAGGCACGATCGGATTGGCTGTTCTGTATTTTGGAGCTCAATCACCGTTGGCAACATTGATCGGTTTGCTTGGATTGTTCTTGTATGTATGGCTGTATACAGCTTGGTTCAAAAGAACTTCTGTCTGGAGCACGTTCGTCGGTGCATTTTCAGGTGCGACGCCGCCTGTGATTGGCTATTGTGCCGTCAGCGGTACGGTTGATCTTGGCGCGATTTTGATCTTCCTTTTCCTATTCCTATGGCAGCCGCCGCATTTCTGGGCGCTTGGCATTCGTCGCATGGAAGAGTATCGTGCAGCGGGCTTTCCGCTTTTGCCAGTCGTGAAAGGGACGTTCGTTACGAAAATCAGCATGGTACGCTACGTTGTTCTATTAGTACCTGTTACTGTTATGCTTACGGCTTATGGGTATGTTGGAACGATCTTCTTGATCGTATCTACCATTCTAGGGCTAACATGGGTATTCATGAGTGTTAAAGGGTTTAAGGCAACTGGGGAAGAGGAAATTGTATGGGCAAAGCGTATGTTCTTGTTCTCCCTGCTCTATTTAACGTTGTTATCAATCTTGATGGTCATTGATACAACAGCACAAATTAGCTAGTCTGGGGGACAAAAACGATGGGGACGTTTTTCGAGAAAAACTGGTTTAAGTTAGCGTTAGGTGCGATTCTAATCGCGATGATTGCTTCTTTTGCTTATAAATTGTGGGCTAACGGCAGTAAGCCGGATGAAAGATTAACAGCTATGAAAGCTGCGCCAAGCTTTTCTCTTCAGGATTTAGACGGTAAAACGGTTACTTCTGAGAGCTTAGATGGCAAAGTACGCCTTGTCTATTTCTTCTTCTCCTACTGCCCGGATGTGTGTCTGCCGACAAGCGCGATACTTTCAAGGGTACAAGATCAGTTGAAGGAAAAGAATTTATTAGGTAATAAAGCTGAGATTTTATCAATTACCGTGGATCCGACGAGAGATACACCTGAGGTATTAAAAGCATTCGGAAATCGCTTCGAATCGAAGCCGGTTCCAGGCGGATGGACGTTCCTGCGTGGTGAGGAAGCGAAGGTTCACAAGCTTGCTGAAGACTTCGGGATTATGGTCATCAAAGAGAAGGACGGCAATTTCTCGCATTCCAATGCGATTTTGCTAGTAGATCCAAAAGGTCAGCTGCGAAATTATTATGATGGAAGCAATCCAGAGCTGGATGCTGATCATATCGTGAAAGATGTTGTGACGCTTTCTAAAGGAAAATAAGCTGTTATTCATAAGCAGGGTTGGGCGCAGGGTAGATAATATACGCGTCCAGTCTTGCTTTTTCTAATTGCTGAATTAAGTATTCTTCAGGCGTACCTTCTACGCCGGCATAGCCTTTACGCGTATACATCTGTTCAGCATCTGGGAACGTATCACGCAGTAAAGCGCGGATTTTTTTGCCTGACGCATCATTGTCGGTGAAAATATAAACAGGCAGGTGCCCTACTTTTTTTCGCAATGCATCTAGGGTAATGGAACTGGGAGTGCCGAATGTACAATGGATGCTGACGGTATCATCAACCAATCGTTTTAGGCGGCTTTTATCATTTTTTCCCTCAACAATAATGGCAATGGACATGATCACATTCACTCCTTTTTTAAAGTAGTATACCCCTTTTGGAGATGTGATCCAAGTCTCTCGAAGCTCTACTATTTCCTGGGAAATGACAAGGATTTACAGCGTGTGACAGGAAAAAAGGCCTGATGATGGACATCAAGCCTTCTCAGTAGCTCAATTATGGAGTTAAGATTGGTGATTTGAACGAACGAAGCGGCAGCAATGAGAGGGCTAGCATGAGAATGAAGAATGCGATGAAGTAGGACGAAATATGATCGCGAAGCTGACCAGCCATCATGGGGCCAATGAAGGCACCGACCGAGTATGAAATCGATAATAAGGAAAACACGCGCCCATAGCGAGAGCTGCTGGTAATACTGGCGAGTAACGCTGCGAGTGCTGGATAAATGACACCTTTGGCCATACCGATCATGAAGAGGGAAACCATAAGTGGAATCGGCCATTGAATCGCTAAGCCGAAGAAAACGACCGCAAGTCCGATACTGCCGACGATGGTCCGAAGAAATGGCGATATTTTATTTAAAAACCAGAAAGAGATACTGAGCAGTGCACCTAAGCTAACCAGTGTGAAAAACACACCAGACGTGACGATCGACTCTCGTGCTGATTTCATTAATGGAAGCTCAAAGAACAAAATCCCCTGTGAGCAAGAGAGTGCCATAGGGATTAAGAAAAACAACCAGGGGACAGATACATTGCCCGGAACTTCATGGCTATTTTGTGCGTGATGATGGCCGTGTGGGTCTAGAATTGCGCTGGACTTTCCTTGATGAGCCAAAAGCTGCTTTTCCTTAACGCCAAAGATCGCAAGGATACCTGTAATAATAAGTACCCAGCCTAATACGGAAAAGGCAGTCGTAAATCCGATTTTGGCCACTAACATAGCCCCGGCCGCAGGGGAGACCACAGAAGCAAGCGTGTGAACGAATCCATTGCCTGCCATCAGTTTGCTCTGTTGAATGCGATCGCGCGCAATACGAGCTAGTAAGGATAAACATGCAGGCGATAAGAAGGCAAGCACGAACCCGCTAATCGATCTTATGTACAGTAGATGCCAAGGATCTTTGACGTTCGATTGAAATAATAAGATAATCCCTGCTACAATTAAACTAAAGACGATGAACATCTTACTGCCGTATTTGTCCACGCCATAGCCTGCGATGAGATTGCCTGGTAGATGCGTAAGCGAGTAAACGCCCATGATGAGCCCTATGAAAGAGGGAGCTGCTCCCAGTGATAAGGCGAACGGGGATAGAATCGGGTATTGCGCGTGTAAATCAAAGAAAGCAACAAACATAAATAAGTACAACCATATGGCTGTTCGCACGGTTTTACCACCTCAATCGTTTATTTTCTCTATTCTTAAGTTTTACGCCGCTCGTCCCACGGATATGACCTTCAGGGGCAAATGACACAATTTCGTTGGACAGGAGGAATCATGGACCCTATTGTTTTTATACTATTGGCGGGTGTTGGTATTTTTCTTGTTTTTCGCCTGAGACAATCCTTTCAAAAAACAAGGAAAAACATTGATAAAACGAAAGAAATCGAGCAGAAGCTAGCACAGTTAAGGAAAAAAAGAGATGAAGATTAAGGAGTCCATGTAGTATGATAGGAAGGGACTTTTGGATAATGAGGAGGGGTTAAAAATGGATCAATGGATTACATTTGCACAGGATCGTTGGTATTTACTTGTAGGGGCTATTATCGTTCTTTTCATTGTGATTGGGATTGTCAAAACCGTAGTGAAATGGATAGTTGTCCTTGCCATTGTTGGGGCACTTATTGTTTATGGCGCTAACTATAAGGATAAAATAAAGGATATTGGGGCAAGTGTTGTTACCCAAGTCGGCGATGAGGTGAAGGATAAAGCAGTCAGTGCTTTAACTTCGGAGGCCAAAGAAGCGAAATTTAAGGCAAATGCCGACGGTTCCTTTTTAATTACGACGAAAAGTTTACAGGTGACGGGTAAACCAGGATCAGACGAGGTTCAAGTTACCTTTCTCAGAAAAACATTTAAAATGAATGCCAATGCTGCTGTGACTGCGTTCATCGAGCAAGCAAAGAAAAATGCCTAGCCCTTAGCTGGATTAGCCTATTAAAAGGAAGGTGAGCACACATGACGGATAGCTCGTGGCTTTCATCCACTTCAATCAATCTCATATCCATCCTGATCGTGCTCACGATTGCAGCTTCGGTGCTGCAGGGTTTCTTCCGTGGCGGATCCGGTTCTGCCAGGCATTTCGTTGCGATGTTGGTTGAAGCTATACTGGCGATCGTATCCATGTTTATTGCGTGGAAAGGTGTGCAGCTGATCTCACCGTGGATGCAAACGTGGTTGAAGGACCAGAACCTGCAAATTCCAACGGTTGAAATTAGCGTGCTGAAACAAGCGTACTATACCGCTATCACTAGCTTGCGAGATTTCCCGCTACTTCGTTTTGGTGTTTTATTTATCCTTGGTTATGTCATCATCAAACAACTATTGAATCGCTTGGTTGACGTCTTGTTGGGGCGTTGGCTGGCAGAACGATATAATGTTCCCGATAGAAAGCATTCCATATTGAGCTCTATTTCAGGCGGAGCCATTGGTTCCGTAGCTGGATTTGTCCGAGCGCTGATCCTGATCGCGATTTTGTTCATCTATGTCTCCCTGTTTCCTCATTCGATGGTCACCCCTTATATTGAATCCTCGCAAATGTATCAAAAAGGAGCTCATGAAGTCATATCACCCTTCACTGGTGATTTTATAGCGGAAAAAGCGCCTGTTTTCACACGTGCGGTTGAGCAGGAATTCACGAATATTTTACAGCGGAAATATGAAGTTTTAGATGCGAAAATTTCAGGCAACATTGCAGATGCCGCCAAAGAAATTACGGCAAATGCGAAGACGGATGAAGAGAAGGCCAAGCTGCTGTACAGCTGGGTAGGAACCAGAGTCCAGTACGATTGGGACAAAGTGAAATTATATGAAGAGCAGCGGATTTGGAAGGAACAAACGCCGGAGGACACGTTCAATACCAAAGAAGGCGTATGTATAGATTATTCAAGGTTATATGCACAAATGGCCAGATCCATTGGACTTGACGTGAAGGTCGTCACAGGGCTAGGGTATGATGGACAGGGTGGATACGGTCCTCATGCATGGAATGAAGTGTATCTCAGAGAAACCAATAAGTGGGTGCCTCTGGATTCTACATGGGTAGCAAGCGGAGCTAATTGGTTCAATCCGCCGAATTTTGATCAAACACATGTGAGAGACGTTTAGAGGAGAAGATATGCGAAAAGATTTAACCTCATACAAGATGATATACTTAGATGCAGGTGACACATTAGTAACCATCCCTGCAGCACAAACGATTCTAAAGCAGTACTTGCAATTACGCTCCGTTGACCGAGATGAAGCTCATATTCATGAACTTTTTACAGAGGCATTTCGTCTATTTTATTATGTGGAAAAAAAAGATAACTTCGTGGTGTGCAGTCCAGAGTCAGATCGTGAATTCTGGGTTAACCTATATCACTATGTGCTGAATAAGCTTGGCATCCATGAGGAATGGACAGAGGAAGAGATTTTCAACTGCTGTCACGAGCTATATGAAATTTACACGGCACCTGAGTATTATGATTTATTTGATGATGTGAAACCATTTCTGGAAGAACTGCAAGCACAAGGCTACCGAATTGGTATTATTTCGAATTTTGCTCCCACGTTGAAAGCCATTTTGGCGGACAAAGGGGTATTGCATTATTTTGACCCCGTTCTCGTATCAACGGAAGTTGGCTTGGAAAAGCCTGACCCTGCTATTTTTCAGCTCGCTTTGCAGATGGCAGACGTTGATGCAACGGATGTGTTGTATGTTGGGGATCATGAGACCAACGATGTTTGGGCCCCTAACCAAGTAGGAATCGATGCTGTTCGTATCATCCGGTACCCGTATCACACAGGAGATGGAATTCGTTCCCTGCTCGAATTGATTCAGGCGCCTGCCGGCTAGGTACGACCCAAGAAAGAAAGGATATGAACGTGCATGAAGTCATCCGTCATGGATGATCCGAAGAAAAAAGAAATTACACAAAAACGGCACTTTTCGTTTCGGATCAATATATTTTTCTTCGTTACCTTTTTATTGTTTTCCGTGCTAATTGTTAGATTAGCGATTCTTCAATTTGTTCAAGCCAAGGATCTCAAGGCTGCAGAGAATACCAATACGAATCAAACCAACAAGATCGCCCCGATCCGCGGGAATATTTATGATTCAACGAAATCTCCGCTGGCGTATACGATTCCTGTACAGTCCTTATTTTTCCGTATTGAACCAGGCCAGCAGGATAAGGATGCCATCATTAATTTAGCGCATCGTCTCAAAACTGATGTTTTTGACAAATTTGCCAAACCGAATACAGTCAGTCCTACCCCTGAGGAAATCGTGCTTGCGATGGATCTGGGCTACGACATTAATAAGAATAAAGTTAAAGATCCGAGTTATTACTATGTGCCGCGCCGCATTAAAGCGGATTTATCCAATGGAGAGATTGCTTATTTGCTTGAGCACCGCGATGAATTTAAGTGGCTTGAAGTGACCGAGGAAAGTATCCGTACCTATGAATTGGACGATGACGGGAAGTCGACAATTGCTACACAATTGGTCGGGTATACGAATGCTTTTTCAACGCAAACAGCGAAAGAAATTTATAAGGATAATCCAAATAGCGATGAATATTTAAGCAATGAGAATGTCGGCTTCGATGGGATCGAGCGGATGTATCAGGATGAGCTGCGCGGCAAGAATGGCAGTAAGAAATATCCGGTAAATGCCGCGATGAAAATCATTGGAAGAGCAGAAGTCACAGCTCCTATTAAGGGAAATAACCTGTACCTTTCAATCAATAAGGACATTCAGAAGACGACTGAGAAATTCATTCAAGATCATATTCAATATTTACGTAGTCCTACGCATGCCAATGATCTCTATATGAAAACGGGCATGAAGGCCACATCTGGCTTCGCGGTTGCGATGGAAGTAGATACAGGTCGTATTGTCACAATGGCTAACTATCCGGATTATGATGCCAATGTGTGGACGGGTGGGATTTCGCCAAGTATTTATAAGGACATCAGTACCTTCATTTCGAATGGAACGATTATGACGGCAAAAGCGAAGTTCCCAGATGAGAAAGAAAATGCGAAGCATCCTTCTTCGATTGTTTTCATGGGCTCTACGATTAAACCGTTGTCGGTGTTAATTGGTTTGAAGGAAAAGTTCTTTACAGCAGGGCAGACGTATTATGATTCTGGTTCATTCAGCTTTGGTAAGGATGGGAATAGTACGATCTCTAACTCAGGCAAAACCGCATATGGCCCATTAAATGCAGCGGGGGCGATCGAGCATTCCTCCAATACGTATATGTCTGCGATGGTGGGTATCCCTTTTTGGAATAAATTCGGGAGGGAGAACGCGAATGTGACAGCCAAATGGGCCGAGTATCTGGCCAAGTTTGGGATGGGTGTGAAGACGGGAAGCGGACTGCCAGGTGAATTCGCGGGTTCCAATGACTTTATCGCGAATGCTAAGAAAGATAGTTACCAATCCGCGATGGTTTACGCATCTTGGGGTCAGAATGAGAAGACGACAACGCTGCAGCTTGCGCAATATACAGCAACACTTGCCAGCCGTGGTAAACGGATGAAACCACTGTTTGTCGATGAAATAAGAGATTATCAAGGTGAATTAGTGAAAAAGGTTGAGCCAGAGATTCTCGAGGATTTCTCGAAGGAATTCGCTCAAGCCGATTGGAATACCATTATTCATGGGATGAAAAGTGGTGCCGAAGGCATTGAAGAGCTGCCGTTTAATGTGGCGCGTAAGACAGGAACTTCGACACAGGTCGTTGCCGGCGGATCGGTAGAAAATGCGGTGCTTATCGCCTTCGCTCCTGTGGAGAATCCGAAACTGGCTGTGGCAGTCGTCGTGCCTGAAGGTGGATTTGGACGCTACGGGGCATCTCCGATTGCAGCGAAAATCTTCCAAGCGTATGACGCCGCGAATGATGGTATTTTAACGAAGCTTGGCGGCGGGAAGAGGCCGTGGTAATAGAGAAGAGAGCTTGCTGCGGCGGGCTCTTTTTTTGTGCGGTAAATTGCGGGGAACCTAACCATCACGGCCTATCTTGTCCTATTTTTTAGCTGTAATCACCAGTTCATAGATGGCAGCATATCCTATTTCAAGGGGGAGAATCCTTCTTCACCCTAAATGTTGCCTCAGGTCAACTTTTGTGGATGCAGGAAAGGTGGTCGAACTTCATGAAAAAAAGACGGTTGTCTGCTTCTTTAAAGCGACTTATCATTTCCATCATTTTTCTATAGGATGCAGCGATTTTCGTACACTCATGGTATTTCCAGAATGATGGGCTGATATGGTATACTATGATATCAGTTGTCAAAGAGAAAGATTGATGAGAGTACGGAGGAGTGAGTCTCACCATGTGTGGTATTGCGGGTGTAATGTATTTTGAAGATAGAGAACCAAGTGAGGCTAGCTTAAAGCAAATGACGGATGTGATCGTCCATCGGGGGCCTAATGATGTCGGCTTCTGGACAGAGAATCGCATTGGCTTGGGCTTTAGAAGACTGTCTATTATCGATATTCAAGAAGGCCATCAGCCATTAACGAATGAGGATGAAACCGTTTGGATTATTTTCAACGGCGAAATTTATAACTACAAAGAACTGAGAACGATGTTGAAAGAGCGCGGACATATTTTCCGCACGCAGAGTGACACAGAAGTTATCGTCCATCTGTATGAGGAATTCGGCGAGGATTGCGTGAAGCACTTGCGCGGTATGTTCGGTTTTGTCATTTGGGATCGTAAGAAAAAGCAGCTGTTCGGTGCGAGAGACCACTTCGGCATTAAGCCTTTTTACTATCATGTGAGTGACCGCCAATTTGTGTTCGGCTCCGAAATTAAGAGCTTGTTGATGGCGGAAGGCATGAATCGGTTGATCCATACGGACAGCTTGCTGAACTATTTGACCTTTCAATATGTGCCAGAGCCGCATACGATGTTCGAGGGCATCTATAAGCTGCCACCTGCGCATTCAATTAAAATCACGTTTGAAGGCAAAATGACCCTACATAAGTATTGGGATCCGATGTTCGAACCGGAAGAGAAGCCTTTCGATTATTATGTGGAACAAATTCGTGAGGGGTTAAAAGAATCAGTCAAGCTCCACATGGTCAGTGATGTGGATCGTGGCTGCTTCCTATCGAGCGGGATCGACTCGACGGCGATTGCTACGCATATGCGGAACATTGAACCGATCCGCACATTCTCCGTTGGCTTTGAAGGCGCCAACAACGAGACGCCAATCGCCGCTCAGACCGCTGCGACGCTCGGGACAAAGCATTTCGACAAAATCATCACGCAGGATGATTTCTTCGCAACGATGCCGAAGGCGATCTGGCACCAGGACGAGCCTGTCGCCGATCCTTCGGCCATTGCCCTCTACCACGTCGCGCAGCTTGCGCGCGAGCAGGTAACGGTTGTGCTGTCCGGCGAAGGCGCGGACGAGCTGTTCGGCGGCTATCGCATTTATCGCGAGCCGCAGTCGCTCAAACCTCTGGATCAGCTGCCTACATCCGTGAAGCGCATGCTGAACCGCTTCGCTCGTATTCTGCCAAGCGGCGTGAAGGGCCGCAACTATGTGCTGCGGGGGACGACACCGCTGGAAGAACGCTTCCTCGGGAACGCCAAAATCTTCTCCGAAGATATGAAGGCGGAAGTGTTGCGCCTTGATAGCGAGATGCTGCGCGCCTATAAGAATCCCGTGCAAATTGCCGGTGATTACTACAACAAGACGAAGCATTTGGATCCAGTAAGTCGGATGCAATACATCGATATGAATCTGTGGATGCCTGGCGATATTTTGATGAAAGCGGACAAAATGACGATGGCACATTCCCTGGAGCTGCGCGTTCCTTTCTTGGATAAAGAGCTGTTTGAAGTGGCTCGCCGCATTCCGGCCAAATATCGTATTGCCAATGGCACAACGAAGTACATTTTCCGTAAAGCGATGGAAGGAATTATTCCGGATCCGATTCTGAATCGTCCGAAATTAGGCTTCCCTGTTCCACTTCGCGATTGGATGAAAGGCTCCATGGGCGATATGGTCATGGAACAAATTAAGTCCAGCGGAATCGAAGACTATATAGATATTGCGGCAGTGGAGAAAATGCTTCACAAGCATCGTAATGGTCAAGGGGACTACGCAAGACGGTTATGGACGCTTTATATTTTTGCACTGTGGCACAAAACATTTATGGAAGAACTGCCGAAGAAAGTACTAACTGCTTACTAAATCAACTACGCAAAATGCGACAGACAGATGGGGGCTAACGAGGATGGGGAACTATAAATTAATTGCAATCGACATGGATGGAACATTGTTGGATGAGGAGAAAAAAATATCTGCGGAGAATCTAGCAGCAATTAGAGAAGCTACATCACAAGGGAAAGTTGTCATCATGTCCACAGGTCGCGGTACGATAAGTGCCGGACCTTATATTGAGGAGTTAGGGCTTTCAACCCCTCTTGTCGCAGTTAATGGCAGTGAAGTATGGTCTTCACCGGGTAATTTGCTGAAACGAACGTTAGTTCCTGTTGAAACGATCCGTGAGCTGTTTCAACTCGCTGTGGATCATGACTGCTGGTGGTGGGCTTATTCGGTAAACGGTGTGTTTAATCGTGAAGATGGAGCATTAAATTTGGACGAGCATGAATGGCTTAAATTCGGATTCTTCACAGAAAATGCAGAAAAGTTGCAACACATTCGTGAAGTAGTGACGAGCTGGGGGACACTTGAAATCACGAATTCTCATCCGTCAAACCTAGAGATGAATCCGCTCGGCATCAGCAAAGCAACGGGTGTCGAAGCCGTTTGTGATCTACTAGGTATCTCGATGTCCGAGGTGATTGCGATGGGGGATAGTCAAAATGATATCGCCATGATCCGCGAAGCAGGACTGGGTGTAGCCATGGGGAATGCGCAAGAAGAAGTAAAGAAAATTGCAGATATTACGACAGTAACGAATAACGAGCATGCAGTGGCACAAGTTATTCGTAAATACATGCTTGCTTAATCAACGCACTCATTCTTAACGTATGGCATAGCGGTTTATGTTGAATGGAGGAAGTAACTGATCATGATCACCTTAGGTTGGATTGTCGTTATTCTTTTATTTGTCATAGGAATGGTCGGGGCTGTGTATCCGATATTACCAGGCGTATTAGCCATTTATGCTGCTTATTTCATCTACGGCTGGCTGATTAGCTGGGAGCCCTTTGGCTTCTGGTTCTGGTTGATTCAAACCCTAGTCGTCATTATTATTATCGTGGCGGATTATGCGGTTAGTGCGTTAGGTGTCAAAAAGTTTGGCGGCTCCAAAGCAGCGGTCATAGGCAGTACAATTGGACTGATCATTGGCCCTTTCGTGATTCCAGCTTTCGGGATCATCTTGGGACCGTTCATTGGTGCCGTAGTGGGGGAATTGATTGCCGGATCTTCTTGGCAAAATGCTGTACGCACAGGAATCGGGTCTGTACTTGGTTTTTTTGCAAGCTCGGTGGTAAAAATTGTTTTGCAGCTTGGCATGATTATCATTTTCTTCCTCTGGGTCTTTTGAGGTAAAGAAGTTCGTATGAAAACTGAAAGAGAGAGAAGGAACGGACTTGACGAAGGTAACCAAAGATTCCCTTGTAAAAGGGACGCTCATTCTCACCGTGGCCGCGCTTGTAGCGCGGTTTCTCGGCGTTTTCCAGCGAATACCGCTGGTGCATTTGCTTCACGAAAAAGGAATGGGCAGCTATTCCATTGCTTTTAACTTGTATTCGATCCTGCTCGTTGTCGCAACGGCGGGTATTCCGAGTGCATTAAGTAAAATGGTTGCGGAGAAGAACGCCATCGGTCGTCCACAGGAGGCACAAAGGATTTATCGAGCCGCGATTTGGTTCGCTGTCATTGCTGGGGTGGGGATGACGGTATTGTTATATGCCTTCGCGCCGATTTATGCCGAGCACATCTCTCACGGTGGGCCGGATGCTACGTTAGCTACAAGAGCAATCGCACCAGCGATGCTGTTCTTCCCGCTCATCGCAATTATGCGGGGGTATTTCCAAGGCAGACAGCATATGATGCCTAACGGGATTTCGCAGGTAGTGGAACAAATTTTCCGCTTAATTACGTCGATTGCTTTGGCATATTTCTTGCTCAACATTTCCCTTGGCTGGGGTGTAGCCGGCGCTTCCTTCGGTGGGGTTGTCGGGGGTATTGCTGCTCTAGCAGTGATGCTGTATTATGCGATGAAGCTGAAGCGAAACGATGCGCTAACGCGCCAGTCAGCGGCATCCGCATCGCAAGCCGCGGCAGAGCAGATCGGGGCTACGCGATCAGAGGATCTGCCAGTTGAGCTTACGAGATACCGGGATATTTATCGCAGTTTACTTAAACTTTCCATTCCGATCGTCGTGTTCTCGGTCACGGTTACGCTCGTGTATGCTATCGATACATCAATGATTATTCCATTGCTTGAGGGTTCGATCGGAGCCGTGGAAGCCCTAGGTTTAGTGGGGATTATCGGCGGACGGGCGCAATCGCTTGCGGGAATTCCTATTATTTTGGCTATCGCATTGAGTCAATCGGTTGTCCCGATTATATCGGCTGCCTACTCGCGCAAAGATTTCAAGCAGGTTGGACAGCAGACGACACGTGTGCTGCAGCTGGCTATTCTTTCAGGACTACCTGCGGTGCTTATGATCTGTATTGCGGCTAGACCACTCGACTTCTTCTTATTCGGTCTTGAGGATTCCGCCTATGGCATTGCGCATGGACCTGCTATGATTTCCTTGCTGACAGCGGGGGCGATGTTCCAGATCGTGATGCAGACCTCAGGAGCCGTGCTCATGGGCATGGGGCGGATGAAGCCCTTGATGGTTCACGTAGCTGTCGGCATCGCGATCAAGCTGCTTGGCAGCTTCGTGCTGGGGCAGTTGTTCGGTATTTATGGCATCATCATCTCAACGGGACTATGCTTCATCGCGATGTCGTGGCTGAATCTTCGTTCGCTGCGTAAAGAAATTACGTTTACGATTCTTGGACGTCGTTTTGTCGGGTTGATCATTACGATTGTTGTCATCGGAGTTCTTGGCTTTGCAGCAGAATGGCTGACGCACACGTATGTGCTGCCATCGCCGTGGTTCCGCTTGAATCAAGGCATCCAAGCGGTGCTGATATGCGGCTTTACCGTGGCCTTGTATCCGATCATGCTCATGGTAACCCGTGTGGTGACGAAGGATGATGTGAAAAGCTTCCCTTCACCAGTTCAGAAGCTCATCGGGAAAGCAAGTCGAGTATTGAAACGTTCTTAGTTTGTATTAAGTTCAAGGGATGAGTTTCTTAATCGCTTGAGCGCCAACGACAGCTAATTCAATCTTGCTTAGTCCAAGGCACATATCTTGGGTCAAATCGTAAGCACCGGGAACGGTGATCGATTGTAAATGCTTCAAAGGTTCCTTTCCGTGCGTGAACCAATCACCACGCTCTACCGGTGCAAGCGGCCTATCGGGCCACGCCGAGCGAAGCGGTGGACTATAGAACGGCGCTGCCCCTTTCTTAAGGCTGTAGCCATCGAGCCTCTCCTGATACTTGAGATCAGGAGGGGTTTTTCGTATTGGCGCGAAGAGATGCGGCCAATAATCGGAACGCGAACCTGTATGTGACGTTGCTGATGCGAAGGCCAAAGCGCCTTGAAGCACACCTGGTGCCCTAAATAGGATGCCATACAAGCTTTTACCGAATGCAATGCGCTCGGTCAGATCTGTGAAATCCTCAAGAATGAGGCCAGCCAGGCGCGGTTGAGGGGGATTAATTGAAGCGGATCGAAAAGGGAATCCGACCTGATTAAGCTGCAGCCAGGCTTGCGTTTTGAACTGAGGCGTATCTAGGACAGTTTGCTTGTAGTAAGGATTTTGAACAACTCGGTCTTCAATGTAATGCTGCTCATTCACAATCAGCCCAATCGTGAGGATGGCAGGGTCTTGATACTGCCAGAAATCGTGCCAGATTGGCAGCATCCACGTGGATATATGCAAATGCGGAAGTAAATGAAATAAGCTTACTCGCCTCCGTTTACTTTCGGCATATAGCAGTAATTGCGGGTATGCGTCTTGGAAAATAAGCGCATTTGCACGCTCGAGGAAGGCAAATACTTGCTCAGCAGTTTCGCTGTTCAACAGGTGTGGCAGAAGCTCGCCGCGTAAATCCGTCATACACCAGCCGCCGTTGCGAGAAACCATGTGAGCTAATAACGCCCAATGCAGCTCAGGATAGTCGCGATAGCAAGCCCAATAGGCATTGGTGCGTGTCACATTGTTGCGGTTCTCTACTTGGGTTTGAGCGACGATTCGATCCAGAATCTGTTGTTCTAACGAAGTGGGTGCGGGAAATGTGACACCTCCTTGCTGCAAAGCCAGTTGTTGGTCGAGCCCCTTTTTTATTCTGGTGGCCGCTATGGGAGGGACATTAATGCTGAGAGGCGTTGCCTCGTGATGAGTTAGCTCTGGAGAAGCGATCCACTTCGTCGTCTGTTGCTTAACAAGCTGAGCAATCGCGCCGGGCAATCCCCTCATTTTTTCATAAAAACCCTTACTTTCCTTGAATTCAGGTGGAAGATTCCCTTTCATCGTGACCTCCTTACCAGTGAGAAATCCATCTTTCTATTATTTGCATGATAGCTTCGAGGTATGTCTGTTCTTATGCAATAAATGGGGAGTAGTACCGAGACGAAAATCCAATTTAAGGAAGCTTTTCTCGCATACCATATCTTATTGGAAGAGAGGTTAGTGGGGTGATTCACATCCGAATACGAGATTCAGTAGAAACGAAGGTCCGTAAACCAAAGAAAAAAAAAGAACGGGTACTTAAAGCCAAATATATTTCGAAAACATATTTCTATTACGCAATTTCAGATGGAGACAAGCGTAGCTATACAGAGGACGATCGGATCAGAGGCTATGGTGCGCAATCCATTCCTGACCCCAAGTCTGTTACATTCACTCAGGTGTTCGTCAATGGCGTTCTCCAGCCAAGCACGCTTTATCATATATGTAAGGGTTCTTTAACATTAACTTCGAAGGATGTTCCAGAAAAAGGTGTCCCCATCATCGTACAATGTATTCGCATAATGAAGCGAAGATCGGGAAGGGGGTGATTTAGATGGCAGCTTCACTTATTAAACTTTTTGTTTCAGCTACGGCTTCCGCTCCAACAGCAACTGGTGGAACTGTGACAACAACGGTAGACCCGGCTGTTACAAGATTTAATGCAGTGCTTACTAGTGGTATGATTGGTGGCGCGGTAACAACCATTCCTGCAGATGATTTTTTCGATGATAATGGAGATCCAGTTGATGTTGACTCACTACCAGCCGTGCCTACTAACGGATATATCAATGTATACGTCAATGGTGTGCTGCAAGAAGCCGCTCTTTCGACTTTAACAACAGCACAATTGGTGCTAGCCACGATTTTAGCGGTTGCTGGCACGCCTGTCGTTCTCGAAGTCGCTGATTTCTCCAACACAGATTCCACGATTACCGTAGAACCTACTATTTCTGCACCTACGATTACGGTCACAACGTAAAGAAAAAGAAAAAAACATCTTACAGGCGAAATGAAGCCATGTAAGATGTTTTTTTGTCAATTGTCCAACTCTTCATACGATGGCTGTGCCACGGCACTTGATTTGGGGAGTCGTCCCGAACGGAGGAGCGCTTCGCGGAGTAAATATTCAATGTGTCCGTTAACACTTCGGAACTCATCCTCAGCCCACTGCTCTAGCGCTTGATGCAGCTTGGGATCTAGTCGAAGCGGGAAATTTTTCTTGGGAGCCATACCATGGCTCCGTTAGTACAACGATCCGGTATTAATGACCGGAGACGCTGAACGATCAGATACAATCGCCACGAGCAGATTGTTAATCATGGCAGCTTTGCGCTCCTCGTCAAGCTGCACACCATTGGCTTCTAATTGCTCGACAGCCATTTGAACCATGCCAACGGCTCCTTCTACAATGATGGAACGTGCGGATAAAATGGCAGAGGCTTGCTGGCGCTGCAGCATCGCACTGGCAATCTCGGTGGAGTAAGCCAGGTGAGTCAGACGGGACTCAATCACCTCAACACCTGCGACGGAAAGACGATGTTGAAGCTCTGTGCTGAGCTCAGCCGCAACCTCATCGGCATTGCCTCTAAGTGAGTAGCCTTCCGTTTCATAGCGGTCATATGGATATTTGCTGGCTACATGACGCAGCGCAGTCTCGCTTTGAATTTCAACGAATTTCTCATAGCTATCGACATCGAACAAGGCTTTATACGTATCAACGACTTTAAATACGATCACAGCGGCAATTTCAATCGGATTCCCATCGATATCATTCACTTTTAATTTGACACTGTTAAAATTGCGAACACGCAGCGATATTTTCTTGTGTGAAGAGAAGGGAACCACGAACCAAAAACCGCTTTTGCGAATCGTCCCTAGATAGCTACCGAAAAAAGTAATGACCGCGGCTTGATTCGGCTGAACGACTGTCATTGTTGTCAGCGAGATAATGCTAAGTACGATCAATATAATCCCAATAAGAAAGTTCTCTTGTGTGAAACTGTAAATGCCTAATCCAAGAGCGGCGAAAAATAAGAGTAAGCCAATAAAGCCATTAATTGACCCTGCTTTAATTTCTTTCATGCATGTATTGCCTCCCTTTAGCGAATATTGTTTTGATATTTATATGATATCACTTTTTACTTTAATTGTAAAATGAAAAGGTATTACATCAGTACAGCTTGTTCTTTGTGCTTTATAAGTTGTCGCTGTATACGAATAGCGAATAAAGCGGCAATGAAGCAGGTAAGACCAGCAATGAAGAAAGCTTGCGAGTAGCTGCCAAGCCAGTCACGCATTAGACCTGCTCCGTATGCGGCAAAAGAGGCACCGATCTGATGAGCCACCACAATCCAGCCGAATATCATGCCGGATTTTTCTTTACCGAAAGTCTCGCCTGCAAGTTTAGCGGTTGGAGGTACGGTTGCGATCCAATCAAGTCCGTAAAATACCGAGAACACGACTAGCATGTACGGAGTAGTAGCCAATGCATAAGGTAAAAATAGGAGGGACAATCCACGTAGACCGTAGTACCAGAAAAGTAGCCAGCGGCTGTCATATCGGTCAGTTAACCAACCGGATATCGTTGTTCCGAATAAATCAAACAAACCCATCATGGCTAGAAGTCCGGCAGCGGCAACTTCCATCATCCCGTAATCGCCGCAAGCGGCAATGAGGTGAGTGCCGATCAAACCATTTGTCGAGAATCCACAAATGAAGAAGGTGCCTGCGAGTAGCCAAAAAGTTTTGTTTTTACATGCAATAACGAGGTTCTGGATTGGGGTAAGAAATACATTGCCCTTGAAAGGCTCTGGCTTTACAACCTCTGTTGTACCGTATGGCGCTGCACCAACATCGGAAGGATTGTTCTTCATCCATACTGCTACAAGAATAAACACAACTATGATAGCGGCTACCGCTGCATACATCGCATACCGCCAGCCATAATCGGAAGTCACCTTTGCAATCAAAGGTAGAAATAGCAACTGACCAGTTGCTGCACTTGCTGTCAGTATGCCAACTACGAGTCCCTTACGCTTGACGAACCATAGATTGCTGACAGTAATACCAAGCACATTTGCCATCATGCCACTTGCAAGTCCGGAAACGACTCCCCACAGCAAATCGAACTGCCACAAGGAATGAATCAGCGGCGTGACGGCAAGGCTGGCACCTAGAACGGACAGTGCTAGCAATACTACCTTGCGGATACCGAAGCGCAATAACAGTGCTGCAGAAAACGGACCAACAAGTCCATATAGCAAAATTCCGATAGAGGCAACACTTGAGATAGCCCCGCGGCTCCAACCGAATTCTTCTTGGAAAGGGATCATCAAGACGCTGGGTATGGAACGGATGCCTGCTGACACAAGTAATGTAACAAACGTTAGCAAAACAATAATCCAGCCGTAATAAAACTTGCTTTTTGTTTGATTCATTATTTACACCTCTGATTCTAATTTCTCACTGGCTGATTCCAAAGATTGCGTCAATATAATCGCGAGTTCATCCCCAAGAATAGCCGTATAAGAACGAAGAAGCTCCTTCGATGCTGCACGAATGGATGGCTCGAGTTCTATCGCTTTTTCCGTAGGAAAGACGAGTACAGTTTTACCTTTTACTTGGCGCTCCACGAGTCGTTTGTTTTCCAGCTTATCAATAAATCTGGTGAGCGTAGATGGTGTGATATAGAGCTTTTCTGAAAGCTCTTTCTGAGGAATTCCAGGTTTTGCAACAACCAGTCTGAGTAAATAACCGTAAGCAGGTGCAAGCCCTGTTGTTGCAAATGCATCGTCAGCCATTCGGCTAATTGCCCGACTTAATCGATTCGTAGTGAAGTATAAGCATTGATGCAAAAAAGCTTCCTTGTCATCCGTTTCTGTAACTTGAGCTTTGTTAGTCATATGGCTCCTCCGTTTTATTTTGTATGTACAACGAATATAATGCGTGTGCTTTTGCCTGTCAATTGTATTTATGAATGAATAGGAACAGTAAATCTTGACACTGAATTTGACGCATGCTATAAGAGAATAAATTCCAGAATTGAAGAGGTGCCTCAATCTATGCGTAAAATTTCAACGGAACAACAATATCAAGAGCAAATTTCACAAGAAGGCGTGACGATTGCCGTTTTCAAAACCACATGGTGTAAGGATTGCCATTATATTGATCCATTTATGCCTGCAGTTGAACAAGCCTACGAAGGTCGTATCACCTTCATTGAACTAGATCGCGATGAATTTCCGGATCTCTGTGAGCAATTGAACATCTTGGGCATTCCGAGCTTCATCGCTTTCCGCGGCGGCAAAGAGCTGGTTCGTTTTGTCAGCAAGCTGCGTAAAACGCGTGAAGAAATTGAGCAATTCCTTGATCGTGCGTTGGAAGTTTCGAACGCGTTAGCGAAATAGCAGTGAAACATTGAGAGCCTCCCATCATGGGAGGCTCTTTGTGTGTTGAATGAAGCTGATGTTGCGGACACTCGTTGCAGTCTCCTAACGGACATGGACGACGTTTGAGCGGGTGGAGAGTGACGGGTGGTGGGTCGTGGGTTGTAGGCGGTAGGCGGCAGGCGGCCGGTGACCGGTGACGGTGGGGCAGCACCACAGTATAAATAAACCTGGACTGCACACACTATAATGTTTTTCCAAGTGTTGGGGAGCCAACGCAACAAGGCAGCAGCGAATTCCCTGTGGATTCGGAGCTTTGTAACATTTGCGAATGGAAATGCCTTCATATTACAGCTATAATTGAAAGCGTAGCAACAGTATTCGACAGATCCTCAGTAGATATGACATAAAGTAGGTGCAATCATGCAAAAATGGACCCCAAGATTAGCTAATTTATCCGCCATCGGCATGTTTCTTATCCTTGCTATGGGCGCCTTAGTAACCAAAGCTGACGCAGGTCGAGGCTGCGGAGATGAATGGCCGCTCTGTCATGGTAAATTCGTTCCGGCGCATACCATCTCTTCCTTTATCGAGTACAGTCACCGCTTAGTCGTTGGTGTAGTAACGCTAATTCTCGTAGCAACGTTCTACTTAGTTTTCCGCTACGTGAAACGGAGCGATGCCAAATTCTTTATCTCAGCAACTGTACTGATGACATTGATTCAAGCAGCCATGGGCGCTATGGCCGTTGTTTGGCCGCAATCCTCCCTTGTTTTGGCACTTCATTTCGGATTATCCTTGCTCGCCTTCGCCTTCTCCTTGTTACTGGCGCTTGTGTTCACACCATGGGGTCAATATACAAGGACGACACCGATTCATAAGAACTTCAAAGTGATCGTCTGGTTTACCGCGATTTACAGCTATGTCGTTGTTTATCTAGGTGCATTCGTACGTCACACCGTTTCATCAGGCGGTTGCTCAGGTTGGCCGTTATGCAACGGGGAAGTGATTCCAGAGCTCAGCGGTGCAACCGGAATTGTCTTTACGCACAGGATTGCTGCGTTGCTGCTGTTTGTCTGTATTTTATTCCTATACCTTCAAGCACGACGCCATTATCAAGCAACAGACAAGCTATGGTTTGGCAGCAAATGGGCACTGATTCTCGTTTCGCTTCAAGTCATTAGCGGTGCGGTTGTAACCTGGTCGCTAGGAAATGAAGTCGCTTATTTATTTACAGGCATGATTCATGCCATTATAGTGGCTTGTATGTTTGGATTCTTATGCTATTTATGTGTGCTTACCCTATATGACCGCAAAGCCTAGCAGCTGACTGCGGCACAAGAAGGCCTTCTGACGGAAGGCCATTTCCTTTTTTCATCCTCACGAATCATGAATGACTATATATCTTACAGGTAAAGGTGGAAGTTCCGATGGTACCAACGAATTTACGAGCGTTTCTAGAGATTTTGCGTAATGAAAAAGAATTGATTGAAATATCCGCTCCCGTGGACCCGAATCTTGAGCTTGCGGAAATCCATCGCCGTGTGATCGACGAGCAGGGACCTGCATTACTTTTCACAAATGTAAAAGGAAGCAGCTTTCCTGTTGTCACGAACCTATTCGGCACAACCAGAAGGGTTGATCTGGCTTTCGGTCCGAAGCCGGAGCAATTCATGAAAGCGGTTATCAACGCAACTAGCACTTTGATGCCGCCAACCCCTAAAGCGCTATGGGGCGAAAGAGGTCTCATCCTCGACTTGATGAAAGTAGGGACGAAAAAGATTCAACCGAACCAAGCGCCGATTCTCGGCGGCTTGAAGCAGGACAACCCGCTCGCAGGACTGCCTGTCCTGACGAGCTGGCAAGAAGATGGCGGTCCGTTCGTCACGCTACCGCTCGTCTACACCGAGCATCCCGACGGCGGTCATCATAACCTAGGCATGTATCGCATGCAGGTGTATGATGACTTCACAACCGGGATGCACTGGCAAATACATAAAGGCGGCGGCTTCCACTACCACGAAGCCGAGAAGCGCAACCAGGCGCTGCCTGTCACCGTGTTCCTGGGCGGCCCGCCTGCGCTCATCGCCTCGGCGATTGCGCCGGTGCCTGAGCACTTGCCCGAGCTGATGCTCGCTTCGCTCATCCTCGGGCAGAAGCTGCCCATGGTGGAGAATCCCCATGGGGGGCACCGCCTCGTGGCCGAGGCGGAGTTCGCGATATGCGGCTCCGTTCCGCCGCATCTGAGACGCCCCGAAGGGCCGTTCGGCGACCACTTCGGGTATTACTCACTCATCCATGATTTCCCCGTTTTCAACGTGAATCATGTGTGGCACCGCAAAGATGCGATCTATCCGGCGACGATCGTCGGCAAACCTCGCCAAGAGGATTACTTCCTTGGCGAGTTCCTGCAAAGACTGCTGGAGCCCGCGTTCCCGATGGCGATGCCAGGGGTGAAGGACTTGTGGACGTATGCCGAGACCGGGTTCCACCCGCTCGCAGCCGCTGTCGTCCGCGAAAGCTACAGCCGTGAGGCGCTCGGCACGGCGTTCCGCATTCTCGGTGAGGGACAGCTATCCCTCACGAAGTTCCTGATCGTGACGGACCGTCCGACGACATTAGCGAACTTCTCACAGCTGTTTGAAACCGTACTGGAACGTTTCGATCCGGCAAGGGATCTATTCATATTTAATAAAACGTCACACGATACGTTGGATTATACCGGCGGTCAGCTCAACCACGGCTCGAAAGCCGTACTGCTCGGTACAGGTGACCCTATACGCGAGCTGCCAAGGGCATACACCGAGGGTGAGCTGCCTGAGATCCATGACATCGCTGTTTACTGTGGCGGCTGTCTGCTCGTCTCTGGCGCGTCCTATGCCGCAGAGCCAGAACTGCCGCAGCGTCTGCTTGCCAATGCGGCTAGCAGACTGAAGCAATGGCCAATGGTCATCTTAGTCGATGATGCCAGCGGCATTGCAAATGACCAAACGAAATTCTTATGGACGGTATTCACACGCTTTAACCCTGCAAGCGATATGTACGCGCAGTCCAGTGTGAACCGTCATCATATTGCCTATGAAGTTCCGATTGTGATTGATGCTCGGATGAAGCCTGGTTATCCTGATGAGCTGTTCCCACGCGAAGATATCGTAGAGCTCGTTGATTGCAGATGGAAGGAATATTTCGCGTGATGAGCGGGGGACGCCTTCGAGCCATATATCCGCATCTTGGCTTTGTTCTTGTGTACCTGCTTTGGGGGATGAATTTAGCTTCCCTCAAAATTGGGGGCAGAGAATGGGACAGTCTCGTCTTTAATGGCCTGCGTTTCGCGAGTATGATTCCGATCCTGTGGGTCTATACTTACTTTTATTATCGTTCACGGTCGCTGCGTTTTCAGATCGCAGGACGTGATTTATTGCTCATCTGTGGATTAGGGATTCTCAATGCCGTCGGAATGGAAGCACTTCTGCAGTATGCGCTGCAGTTTTCCAATGCCGCTAATGGCGCTGTGCTAGGCCGAGGCTTTATGCCCGTCATTACGGTGATCATCGCTGTTATTGCGGGTCAAGTAAGGCTGACGTGGCGGGTACTCCTAGGAATTCCACTAGCGCTTGGCAGTGTGATCCTGATCGTATCAGGGGGAGCCGAAGGCTTTCACTTAGGCAGTGATACCTTTCGAGGCGATATTTTACTGCTGATGCGCAGCTTTATGGGCGCCATTTATCTGATAGGGATGAATCGATTAGTGGTGAAATATCCGCTGCCGATCTTAATCTCATTTGAAATGACAGCAGGAGCCTTATCCTTACTGCCTTTCGTACTTTTACGAGCGGATGGTGCCTATTTCGCTGCCATCTCTCAAACGGGTTGGATCAGCTTGATCTATACCTCACTGCTGGCAACTGCGGTAGGCTTCTCCTTGCACAATTGGAGCTTGGCTAAGCTAGGACCATTTAAATCATCCGCCTATGGCTACCTACTCCCTGTAACAGCTGCGTTTGGAGGGTTCTTCTTCCTCGGAGAATCCATCTCGCTGAGTCAGTATCTCGGAGGAGCTGGTGTATTGGCTGCCATGTATTTCGTACAACGTGATCGTACAGCAGGTGCTAAGCGCGCACCCTTGCCTGCAACTACGGGTACAACGTTAACGAAGTAACAAGGTGATCAGAGTATGAGTTAAAAAGGGAGGTAATCGTATGCTTCGTGTGTTATTTAATGAGCCGAAACGTATCGACAGCGGACTGCTGCTGGAAGCTGGCAACGCGGTAAGAGCCTATATGAAACATCTCAAAACCGAACAGAGTTACCTCTCTACGAAATATTCGATCTTCCATCGTCAAGAGATATGGAGTAAGGGATTTATCGATGCGTTAGATGAGCTCGAACAGAGCAAATATTGCTGCGAGCGGTATGGCGAGCGTATTGTGAAAGCATTTTTGGAGGACATGAATTCGCAAGAGACAGAAACTTATCAACGATTCGTGTATTTCTATAAAAATGCGTTCATTCGGATATTTTCTATTTTAGATAAGCTAGGCACGTTCATGAATGATCTTTTCAAATTAAAAACAGAGACATTAAAATCGCGATTTTCGTATTTTACTGTGCTCCGATATATGCATGAGAAGCAGATCCATGGCTCATTAGAGCTTCAGCTGTATACCCTCAAAATGGAGTATAAAGTGCCGCTTGATCGACTTCGTAACTTACGTAATATGGAAATTCATTATATTAATGCGGAGATGCTGGACGATCTTTTGCAGAAAGAACCGATGCTTGGAGAGCGCATTCAACTTGAGAATGTGAAGCAGAATTTGTCCGATTTGGAGCAGGGATTTGACATGGTTTGCCGAACCTTAACAATAGCATTTACTTACATTACGGCATACGTGACAAAGGGGTAGTGGGCCATGCCATTAAGAGGTCGAACAGTGCTTGTTACAGGCAGTGCCAAGGGTTTAGGCAAAATGACGGCATTGGCTTTAGCCAAGAAGGGCTGCCAGGTCGCTATCAATTACGTAACAAGCGAGAAGGAAGCGACTGAGCTTGTCCAGCAGTTAACGGACATGGGTGTTCGCAGTATCGCGGTACAAGGGGATGTAGCCAAACGCGAGGATATTATCCGTATGGTTGAAGAAACCGTCTCAAAGCTGGGAACGATCGATATCCTTGTGAACAATGCAGGGCCATTTGTACGAGAACGTCGCTTTTTTGCTGACTATAGCATGGATGAAATTGATTATTTAATGCGGGGGAACCTGATAGGTGTGATGGAGCTGGATCATCTCGTCCTGCCGATGATGAGAGCGAATCGATGGGGACGCATTATTCATTTCGGCTTCGGCAAAGCTGCGGAAGCGAGGGGCTGGACGCATCGAGCTGCTTATGCGGCGGCTAAGGTTGGCTTAGTCTCGTTCACCAAAACATTAGCCGAGGAAGAAGCTGCGCATGGCATCACGGTCAATATGATCTGTCCAGGCGATATTCGCGGGAAGAACAAAGAACGCACGATGGAAGAAGCGCGATTAGAAGTGGATGGTGAAACGCCTGTAGGAAGACCGGGAACGGGGGAGGATGTGGCGCGTGTCATTGATTTCCTCTGCTCGCCTAACTCGGATTTCATCACAGGCAATATTATGGACATCTCGGGTGCGCTAGATCCTATTCAACCCTTGCCTGTACTTAAACAACGGAAATCCGAATAGACCGCTGCATAGCAAAAAGAGCTTACCGTGGAGGTAAGCTCTTTCTTATGTTATAGTCGTAATTAGAATACCTGTACGACTTCTGTAATGCCTTCTACTTCTTCAACCAACGCGCGCTCAATACCAGCTTTTAACGTGATCGTCGAGCTCGGGCAGCTGCCGCAGGCACCCATAAGTTTCAATTTTACGATTCCGTCTTCCACATCAACTAGATCGACGTCACCGCCATCGCGTTGTAGGAAAGGACGAAGTTTATCTAAAACCTCAAGAACTTCATCGTAAATCGCTTCTTTGGTTTTTTCTGTCATTTGATTCATCTCCTTTCTTTATCTATTATAGTACAATACGCATTAAATGAAAATGGTTTTCAACCTGAAACTACAGCATGGGGTGGAATTTATTCATGAGACCTATAATTGAATTTTGTGCCAGCAATATGCACACAGGCACTGATAAAGTAATGAAAGAGCTCGAACAAAATCCGGAATTCGACGTGATGGAGTACGGCTGTCTTGGCAATTGCGGCCAATGTTATATGGAGCCTTACGCGCTAGTCAACGGTGAAATCATTGCCGCAGAAAGCGCGGAGAGTCTCCTTGAACTCATTTTAGAGAAAATTAAACAGCTTGAAGCCATGTACGATTTGCTTAGCGAATAACGGAATTCTAACCAAAGTGGCGCTTGGATTTCCAAAGCACGCCGCTTTTCAGCATACGCGCAATTTTTCCTGTCATTAAAGTACGTTTACCCATAATGCCGAAGCCGCTCTTTTTACCTAGTGAACCGAGTGTGCCTCTCAGCTTGATCTTCCCAAGCCGCGGCGTCTCGCCTTGCCAAATCGCTTGAATTGCTTCTGCAATTTGCTTGCCTTGTGCTTGTGCTGCTTGCGCGCTTGGTGAGAATGGCAATGACGCACAGTCACCCACGACAAAAACTTCTTCGAAGTCAGGAATTTGATGGTACTCATTTAACAGAATACGTCCCTGACGATCTTTTGGTACATTCAAAGCTTCAACTATTGGCGTAGGCTGAATGCCAGCCGTCCAAATTGTCGCATCTGTGCGAATAATTTCTTCTTGATTATACAGATCGCCGCCGTCTAGACGAACCAATGTTACATGAGTTCGCAGCTCAATATGATGCTCGATCATCCATTCACGAACGTACTGTTGAAGATTTGTTGGAAAAGCGGAGAGCAGACTTGGCCCCCGGTCGATCAAGCGGATATTCAAGTCAGGGCGGCTTTCGCGCAGCTCTGAAGCCATTTCAACACCGCTTAACCCTCCACCAATAATGGACACTTGTCCATATGGCGAAATATTGTTAATGCGCTGATAAGTGGCGCGCGTCTGAGCCAACGTTTGGATGCTGGAGGAAAACTCCTGGGCACCGACAATGCCATGATAGCTGTCCACACAACCAAGGCCGATGACTAGCCAGTCGTAGGTGATTGGTTCTTTGTCGTGGAAATTAATTTGTTTAGTTTCCAGATCAACGCCAGAAACCTCTCCGTAAACGAGCTGCAACCGAGAATCATCCGGATAAGCAACGCGAATATGTGTTTCAGCAATAGTCCCAGAAGCGAGTGCATAATACTCGGTTTTTAGGCCTTGAAATGGGCTGCGATCAATCATAATAAGTTCTGTGTCCGCTGGTAGATCCTTTTCCAGCAAATTTAAAGCTATGGTTAGACCGCCATAGCCTCCTCCGAGAATGACAAACTTTTTCATAGCCAACCAAAATCCCTTCTGAACGATGATCTATTCTCTATTATCTCTCATACACTTTGATTTCATTATAAAAGGTGTCACGTTCTACCGCGTCGCGGCCTGAACCTTGAATGAGCCAGACGAGCTCATCGCGTGTAAGACCTTCAGGTGAAAGTGCGCCTGCTGCGTGAGAAATTTTCTCTTTCACGATCGTACCATGTGCATCTGAAGCACCGAAGGTGAAGGAAAGCTGTGTAAGTTTTGTTCCGATATTAATAAAATAAGCCTTAATGTGCGGGAAATTATCCAGCATTAAGCGGCTGATCGCAATCGTTTTGAGCTCGTCCCAAGCTGGAACACGTCGTTTGAGACCTGCATTTTTACTTGCTGGTTGTACAGAGTTCGGGATGAATACTAGGAAACCGCCAGTTTCATCTTGCAGCTCACGAAGAAGCATCATATGACGAATCCGTTCTTCCTTCGTTTCAATCGAACCATATAGCATCGTTGCATGTGTTTTCATACCAAGCAAATGTGCTTGGCGATGTACATCCAGCCACTCTTCTGAGGATGCTTTCTCAACCTTCATTTTGGCGCGGTAACGTTCAGTCAGAATTTCCGCTCCACCACCTGGCAGTGTGGAAAGTCCAGCATCCATCAACGTTTTGAGCACATCGCGGTAGCTTAAACCGCTAATCCGGGAGAAAAATTCGATTTCAGCTGCCGTATGAGCTTTAATCGTCACATCAGGATAGGCTTGCTTTAATTTACGAATGCAATCGACATAATACTCGAAAGGCAGATGAGGGTTATGCCCCTGACTAATATGGAATTCTTTAATTTCCGGGTTAAAATTCTCGGCGATATAGTCTAACATTTGATCCGGTGTTAGGGTGTAAGCACCTTCTTGACCTTCGTCGCGGCGGAAATGGCAAAAAGAACAATGCTCTTCACACACATTCGTGAAATACAAGCTCATATTTTGTACAAAATATACCTTGTTTCCGTTTAATCGCGTATTCACTTTATTTGCTAATTGACCAATGGTTAAGAGGTCGTCAGATTCATATAAGAAGATCCCATCTTCCATGGTCAAACGTTCGCCATTCTCAACCTTGTCAGCAATCTCAGCCATCCGTTTGACCGGATCTATCGTTGAAATACTCATACTCACATGCCTCCTGTGAAAATATATTAAACCGCATAATGAAACGACGCAGCCAGCAGCAAAACCCAGGTGCGCCTAGTGATGTGAGTTGCTCGCGTACCTGTCAACCAGTTCGGTTAAGGAATTCACACCTATTTTATAACGATACATGCTATCTATCCCTCTTATTATAAACCTCCTACTTGGGAGGGGCAACATCGAACGTTGAAGATAAATCGACAATGTTATTCATGGGATGTTTTTTTTCGATGAATTTGGTAAAATGTTATTCCCAATATTAACAAATTCCTGTATACTATTGCAATGTGATTACGTAAGGGCTAAAGGTGATAATAATCGTGCTACCATTATTCGTGACCGAACCGCAGGAACGACTTCATATCAAAATTGAACAGCTTCGTGGCAAAATGGTGAGTCTGGGGACCTCTTATGGGTTTCTTCATCCTGACGTGCAGCAATGCAGTCGAGACCTAGACCAGCTGCTATTGCAGTATTATGCAACAAGACGTCCTAAACAGTGAACAGCTGCCCTTGAGCAACGGTTGGATTAGGAGTATACTTGAAGCAAGCACTTCGTATACCAACGCTAGTTTTCCTTGAAGAAGGGAAACATCAGGGAGGGATTTCCATTATGATTACTATCAGTGAATCAGCAAGCGATAAAATTAAAGAGCTATTGGCATCGGAAGAATCACCTAAGCTTTTCTTACGTCTTGGCGTGAAGGCTGGAGGTTGCAGCGGCTTTTCTTATGGAATGGGCTTCGACGATGATCAAAAGTCTGACGATAAAGAATTTACCATTCATGGCCTTAAAGTTGTCGTAGACGAGGAGAGCGCCAAGTATTTATACGGTGTCCAAATCGACTTCGAAGACAAAGGGATGGGTGGCGGCTTTACGATCAATAACCCGAATGCGGTAGCATCGTGTGGTTGTGGATCATCCTTCAAGCCAGCGGATTATGAAGGAACACCTGAGCCTTGTGATGATAAGGTTGAGGCTTAATTAAATAATTTTAACCTCCGAGACTGTGTATGATTCAAATACACAATTTCGGAGGTTTTTTGTTTTTACACTTTACATCTTAACCCACCAAACTCCCGCACACTCCGGCAGTTCCTTCAGCTGCTCCTCAACAACCTTGTCTGCAACCTGATCTCCAAAGAAAAATCGCGTGAGCATCTCGGCCTCATCGACACTTTCAAACGTATAGTCGGTTCGAATCCAACTATGCGAAAAGCCATACTCTTCTTGCAGCAGCTTATAATAATCGAGTAAAAAATGCGGCGGATTCGGCGTTTCAGAGCCCGTGCCAAAGTTCTCAACGATGATAATCGTGCCGCCTGGGCGCAAAACACGAGCAATCTCTCGCATGACTTGGTGAATATTCGCTTTCCAATTCTCGATGTTCGAACTCCCAAGATAACAGATACTCCACCCAGAAACGATGAGATCGGCACTTTGATCCTCAGCAGGAATATGTCTGTGGTCCGCGACTTGCGTGCGCCAGTTGTGTAATCCAGCTTGTTGAAGTCGATCTGCGGCTAGCTGGAGCATTGCTTCTGATTCATCTAACGCTAAGATTGACTTCGCTTTCGGGGCTAGGACACAGGTAAGTCGGCCAGAGCCAGCTCCCATATCAATGATGTCCAAGCCTTCTACGGGCAGGATGGCCTGGATGTTAGCATACAAACTCTCTTGCTTGGAAATAAGACGCTCATACATATCGGCTTGATGAGCGTAAATATGTTCATGATTTGGCATGGTAGTGTTTCCTCCTAAGGATGAATGTTTACAGTGTCATCATAAGGATTAACGTTAGGAGAAGGTCAAGAGAGATATATCAACTATGATTGAATGGGAACCGCATAAACGATATAAAGCAACTCATTGATTTGGTGATGCTTTGTGATATACCCATTGTCGTCAAACCAAGCTAAAAGGGAAGAGCAATTGGAATAATGCTGTTTTTGAATCGTTGAGTGGAGGTCTAATCTCCCTTGTTCGATCAATTGTTTCATATAATGTTCTTTGGCTAGTTCATCCTCGAACATGACATCTGTTATGCAAATTCTGCCGTGAGGTCGCAGTACGCGGCGCATTTCCTCTAAAGCTAACCCTTTTTGTTCGGGTGAAACATGATGTAAAGCGAATGAGGTAACGACAAAATCGAATTGATTATCCATGTAAGGAATCGCCAGGAAATTTCCAAGCTTAACTTCCATGTGAGGATGTTTGTTTTGGCATTGTTTGATCATTTCTCTCGATTGGTCTACGCCAGACATCTGGATGCCGCCCTTTATAAATTTAGCTGCTAAATTACCAGTTCCTGTCCCAATATCAAGTCCTCGTTCCTGAGCCTTAGGTTTAACCCATTGGAGCGTTCGATCAAGTGCTTCCTCGTAGTCTTTATACTCATTGTCATTATGGTAAACTTGCTCGTCATGCGTATGCGCTTGATGGTCGAAGTTCCAAGTATCCTGCCAATTTTTCCTCGTTTCTCGAAGTCGTTTGGAGCCCTCAGCTAGTGAAAAAATATCATCTATCGGCAGTGACTCGTTACGCTTCAATAGTTCTATCATGGTATCGGTGGTCTCGATGATCTGCTTGAACTCCAGCCATTGTGCATACACAACAGATCGTTGTAATTCTAAGTAATACTGCAATTGTTCCTTATCTTCTACAGCAGAGTCATTCAACGCTTTTTTAATATCTGCAATCGTCATGCCTGCTTCTCTCAGTGAAATAATCGTTTGTAAACGCCATATTTCCTTATCTGTAAACGTTCTATATAAATTATTCTCCTGCTTGGAGGGCGAAATAAGTCCTTTATCTTCGTAGAAGCGTATCGCCCGTGGGGAAATATTCAATTTTGAAGCTACATCTTTAATTTGCATGCGTCGTCACTTCCTTTCCCATTAAATAAACATTAACGTAAGGGAAAAGTAAAGTGAGAATAAGCGCTGATAAGCTATATATGAGCCGTTTCAATCTACTAATATTTGGAATATGATAGGATATACAGCTAGTACTTGCAGTTGCTAGAGGGGAGGGAGTTATATGGCAACAAGAAAGGATTTCATCGATCTCGTTGCGCCGATTGCTGTGAAGCTTCGATTAGAGGGCTCAACGATTTTCCCTTCTGTCCGAATTGCTCAAGCGTTGCTGGAGACAGGTGGTCAAATTAATGCGTGGAACAATCTTGTGGGATACAAAGTAGGAAATGGCGTGCTTACGCCTTACTGGCAGGGTGATCGCGTCTCTGCTAGAACTTGGGAATTCATTAAAGGGGAGCAAGTGACAAATGTGGTAGGCGATTTTCGTGCGTATGCGTCTATTGAGGACGGATTCCGTGATCAGGATCTGCTATTTGAAGCAAATCGCTATACGGCAGTTCGGTCAGCGAATAGTCCACAAGCGCAGACAATAGCTTTACAAAGCAGTGGCTATGCGACTGACCCTGCCTATGCGAGTAAATTGAATGCGATTATAGCAACAGAAGGGTTAACTTTTTTTGATGAGGAGGTCATACGGATGTTAGAGAAACTACAGGCACAAATCGCAGAGTTAACCAATAGAATTCATTCACTCGAGGAGCAGGCGGCCCTAACTGTCATACCAGCCTGGGCAAAACCCAGCATTGAAGCGGCAGTAAAAGCAGGACTCATTGATACACCTGAGAAGGGCAGCTATGATTTCTATCGATTAATAACCGTATTGCATCGGAAAGGGATTATTTAGGGGTATAAATGGAGGGCCGAAGGTGAAAGCCTTAATACACAATTCGGCCTGTAATTCGAACGTTGTCCCCATACTTGGCTTGCATAAGCTTCGTTTGTTCCTGCATATAAGCATAAATTTCTTTCAAACGGTTCTTACGCGGTTTAATTGTTTCTTTAATGACGCCATTTACTACGATATCGTAGACGATCATATTGGTTCAGCTCCTTTAATTTGTCGTTCTAGTACCATTGTAAACGATGAATATTAAATGATGATTAAAATTTCTTTTCAATTTTGTGAAAAAGATGAAGGTTATGTTAAGGTAATGTGAAAAATGCCTAAATTAGTGATCATTTTTTTTTATCAGTAACTGGCAGGTTTTGGATGTGCATAAGTTTATGCACATTATCCCCCCATATGAAACCTGCACTTATGGTACATATTAACAATTTACCCACAGGATATGCACAGTTATCTGTGGATAACGGAACGCTTGTTCTATTAAAAACCCCATGATACTATTAATTTAAATTATAGAATATGGGTGATTTCAGTGAGACAAATTAGCGATGAGACGTTGATCGACTCTTATTACAAAGCACTAGATTTGAGATTAGAATCCGATTTTCTTGAACTTTTGCTCGCGGAAATACAGAGACGAAAGTTAAAACTATCTGTGCTTGTGAAGGATGACACGCCACTTAACTAAAGCTCGCCAGCAGGTATTTGCATGGTATAGCTGGAATGGCAAGCGGGACAATTCAAGAGATGCAGGCAATGATCCTGGTGATCGCCGCCATCCTCGTTTGTCGCTGACATGTCGTTCATCTCGTAAGGCGAATAGGGACCGAGCCAGTCACTCAGCTTACCATGGTCAGACATACGCTGCGAGCATACAGGACAGTTGGTTTGCAATTCTTGCAGACCATTACAAACTGGACATATAGATGACAAAGGGGTATTCCTCCTAATCCGTAGATTAGGAATAGAATACCCCATTTCGTTTCTTTAAAATATAAGAATTTATAAATTTCACATCATAATTTGGCTATATTTCTTCATAAACGCTCCCGTCCATGAAGGACGGCGTAGCCGTTTATTTTGGATTACAATTTCAAGCTCGAGCTGTGACCTGGTGAAAGCTTCGCACTGGGATCAATGTAAACTTTGGCGTTGTTGATTGCAGTAGGTGCTTCACCGAAGCCAACCGCAATCAATTTCAATTTACCAGGGTAAGTAGTAATATCGCCAGCCGCGAAGATGCCTGGGATATTCGTCTCCATACGGGAATCAACGAGAATTGAGCCGCTTTCGATGGCAAGACCCCATTCAGAAATTGGCCCAAGTGAGGATACGAAGCCGAAATTAATGATGACGGCATCGACATCGTGGATCGTTTCTTTGCCTGATTTTATATTTTTAAGCGTAATTTGTTCGATACGATCTGTTCCGTGAAGCTTCGTGATCTCCGTTGGTGTAACGATGTTAACCTTGGAGTTCATTAGATTTTCTACACTGTGCTCATGAGCGCGAAATTTATCTCTACGGTGGATTAAGGTGACTTGCTCTGCAATCGGCTCAAGCATCAATGCCCAGTCAACGGCAGAATCACCGCCGCCGCTAATCACAACTTTTTGTCCGGCAAAAGTATTCAAATCATTGACGAAGTAATGCAGGTTTTTCTTCTCGAACTGGGCAGCTTCCGGTAATTCAAGACGGCGCGGCTCAAATGCCCCAACACCAGCTGTAATAATGATGGCATGGCTCAAATGAACACCTTTATTCGTCGTAATTTCGAAAAGACGTTCTTCCTTTTTCACAACCTGATGAACCTTCTCTTCCAAGCAAATGCCGATCGGGAAGTGTTTCATTTGTACAGACAAATTATGAACTAGCTCTTGCGCAGTTACTTTCGGAAAGCCGGCGACGTCATAAATATATTTTTCAGGATATAAGGCTGCAAGTTGGCCGCCTAGCTGCGGCATGCTTTCAATAATTTTCACAGAAGCTTGACGCATTCCCGCGTAGAAGGAAGCGAACATGCCAGCGGGACCGCCGCCGATTACAATAATATCAACGATTTCTTGATTTATTTCTCTCACGCTCATAATAGAACCTCCGATTTGGTCCGGATATGTGTAAGTATTCTGAATAAATCGATAATCATTATCATTATAAACGCCTCTTTTATTGAAGAGAACCGAAAAGTTTAAATTCTTTATACATTTTGAATAGGACGGATTGTTTCCATATTTTGAATGCTTCAGTAGAGGATTTCTTATAAAATTCGCTTATCAATATGATAAGTAATGCTTACATCGGCTGGACGAGCTAGAAAGGCCAGAATGCCTTATTTTAAAGCAAAATAGCACTTGATATTTACTTATGAAAATTATATCATATCATGAGAATCGGTTTACGCATGTTGTGACAAAATTCAAGCTGTTTAATCATAATTCACTTCGAAAGCGTGCAAACTAGTAGCAGTATACTACTTTTGAAGCTGTTTGTGTAATTTTTCACAAGATAGAGAGACCATGGACAAAATACGGATATGGAAGTGAGAGAGACATGAGTAGAATACCAAGAATCGTGATATTAGGAGCCGGTTACGGCGGAATCCTTGCTGCTATTCGTTTGCAGAAGGAATTGAACTACAATGAAGCTGATGTTACGTTGGTCAACAAACATGATTACCACTACATTACTACACATCTTCACATGCCTGCAGCGGGAACGGATAATCCTGAGAATGCACGCGTGAATATTTTGAAATTGATTGATGAATTTAAAGTTGATTTCGTGAAATCGACCGTTACACAAATTCGTCCACACGAGAAAAAGGTTATTCTGGAAGACGGAACGCTTTCTTATGACTACCTAGTAATCGGACTAGGCGGCGAAGCAGAAACTTTCGGTATTCCTGGCCTTAAAGAAAATGCTTTGAACATTCGCAGTATCAACAGTGTTCGTTTCATCCGTGAGCACATTGAGTATCAATTCGCGAAATTCAAGCGTGAACCAGATCGCAAAGATTACCTGACATTCGTTATCGGTGGCGCAGGCTTCACGGGTATTGAATTCATTGGTGAGCTTGCTGATCGCATTCCATTGCTTTGCAAAGAGTTCGACGTAGATCCTTCCCTTGTGAAGATTTATAATATTGAAGCTGCTCCAACGGCATTGCCAGGTTTTGACCCTGAGCTTGTTGAGTACGCTATGAAAGTTCTAACTGACAAAGGGATTACTTTCAAAATTGGTACAGCGATCAAAGAATGTACACCAGAAGGCGTTCTTATTGCTGGCGACGAGTTTATTAAAGCAGCTACAGTTGTATGGACTGGCGGTATCCGCGGTAACCATATGCTAGACGAAGCTGGCTTCGAAACAATGCGCGGAAGAATTAAAGTAGATGAGCATCTGCATGCGCCAGGCTTCGATAACATCTATGTTGTGGGTGACTGTTCCATCGTGATGAACGATGAAGGCAGACCATACCCGCCAACAGCACAAATTGCTATGCAGCAAGGTGAAGCTGTAGCACACAACTTGATTGCGTCGATCCGTGGATCGCAAATGAAAGCTTTCAAATACTCGAATAAAGGTACAGTAGCTTCCCTTGGTAAAGGTCAAGCGATTGGTATCGTTGGTTCCCGTAAATTGAAAGGTAATGTAGCAGCTATGATGAAAAAAGTGGTTGATATGAGATACCTTTACATTATTGGCGGAATTCCATTAGTTATACGTAAAGGTCGTTTCTAGTCAAATCTCGCTTACGGGGGAATGGCCATGCGACACTGTAGTGTCCAAGTAAGAGGACTTCTTACCCGGGATGAACTGGATCGGTACAACGCCTTGATCGAGGTCGGTCACTTTTTAGAGACGGAGAAACGTTACGATCATGTCGCTGTTGTGCAAAAGGAAATCGATATTCTCATTCTTCCTGCGATTGAACGTCTGAAGGAAAAAAGTCGTCAACGTGACCGTGATACAGAAGAGTATTTGGCACGTAAGGCACAGATGGAAGCCGAGTTGGCAGCCGCTTTGCGAGATGACGAGGACGATGAATAAATGATTGTAAGAAGCATTGCTCGTTATCGAGCAGTGCTTTTTTTTTATGTATATGAAAAAAGAGCAAAGGATAGCATCCTTCGCTCTTAAGTCTTTAAATTTGAATGAATGCCGCGAATTTCTCAGGAAGCATCACATTGCCCACGTAGAAATCTCCGAATTCGCCAAAGCGCGCGCTGACTTCATCAAAGCGCATTTCGTACACGAGTTTTTTAAAATGAAGCGGATCATCGGAGAATAGTGTAACGCCCCATTCCCAATCATCTAATCCAACGGAGCCGGTAATGATTTGTTTCACTTTACCTGCGTATGTACGGCCGATCATCCCGTGGCTGCGCATCATTGTTTTGCGATCGTCGGAAGGCAGCATGTACCAGTTGTCATTGCCATCGCGACGCTTGTTCATCGGATAGAAGCAGATATGCTTGGATTTTGGCAGAATTGGCTTCAAGCGCGCTTGAAGTTCAGGATCCTGTGCAGGATCAACGCCTGGCTTCGCAAGATAGCTGCTCAATTCTACGATCGAAACGTAGGAATAAACGGGTATAGTAAAGGCTGCAAAGCTAGACTTGTTAAAAGCAGTTTCAAGCTCATTTAGCTCTTCTAGCGTTTCACGCAGCTGCATGAAAACGAAGTCAGCTTTTTGACCTACGATGCTATAAACAGCAGTGCTGCCTAGTTTATCATTTTCAACTTGCTGCCACTGGGACAAGAAAGTTTGCAGTTCTTCCGATGCGTGCTTGCGTTCTTGCGGGGTTGCGGCATGCCATGCATTCCAATCCATCAGACGGAAATCATGGAGCGCATACCAGCCTTCCAGCGTTTGTACGGCTTCACTCATTGTTGTTCCTCCATTCAAGGGCTAATATCCCCTACATTGTATCCAATTCATGGAGAAAGGGCAAATGAACAAAGGGTGAAGTTCCGCCTAAATTGTTCAATTTGTGTACACTTTACCTGTACCTTCCTGTCGATTACAATAATAGGAGCAACAGGAGCCGAAGAATCAAGTGCTCTTACATATTTAAGGGGGAACTATTGTGCTGCAAATGGTCATTGCCACTGTCTTAATGATGGTGTTATTTTTTGGAATTGGATTTATTTTGAACATGTTGATGAAAACAACGTGGTTCCCGCTATACGCATTTATCGCTTTGGTGATCGGGATCATTATCTATGGATACATGGGCTCTTCATCCTTCCTTTCCAGTGACGAGAGCTTTACAATTGTCGATGTGATTCCTGCAATCGGTGGTTTAGTTGGCGCGATTTTGAGCGGCTCTGCGATTAAAGCATTACGTATTCGCGGCTTCAAAATGTTCTAATTCGTCATAAATGCAAGGCATTCGGGTCACGCTAAGAGGGAGTTATCTAATCTTCACTTACGGAGGAGACACGGCCGGTGCCTTGGGCGAATGTGAATGGAACAATACTGCACTACGAGGTAACGGGGTCGGTTAGGGGAACACCCATTATGTTTATTCACCCTCCGTTGCTTACATTAGAAGCGTTTAATTACCAGAAAGAACAACTAAGTGAACATTTCCGTGTGATTACTTTTGATATTAGAGGTCATGGTACAAGTGCTTGTTCGGAGCAGGAGTTGCGCTATGAACTCATATCGAAAGACATGATAGGGCTTCTTGATTTCCTAAGGATCGAGCAAGCCTTTCTGTGCGGGTACTCAACAGGCGGAACTGTTGCGCTGGAAGCTTTGCTCTCGTATCCGACCCGGTTTGTAGGGGGGATTATCGTGAGCGGGATGTCTGAATTAACAGACACCTACAATCGAATTAGGGTTTGGCTAGCGGTTCGCATGTCAAAGCCTAGTCGAATTATGAAATTTTTGATTAATGCGATTACGTATGGCAATGCCGATAAACCGACAACCTATCATGAGTTGAGTGAGCATGCTTCACGAGATGCGGTAAGCAACGTCAAATCATATTTCGAACAGTCACTGCGTTATACTTGTACAAGTCGTCTTCCGAGGATTCAGCAGTCTGTTTTATTGATCTATGGTCAAAAAGATACGGGATTTCATCCCTATGCCCACATTCTTCAGAATGGGCTGCCAAATAGCTCTCTTTTTTTCATCAAAAATGCTAAGCATCCTATACCGATTCAAAGCGCAACGCGCATGAATGATCTTATTCACTTATGGATAGACAGCCTCAAGGAGAAGGGGCAGACCGATCGTAGGAAGCAGGACCTTGTCATCGCACAGAAGCTGCATCCGCAGATGTATGGGCACGTGGGAGAGGAACTCGAGATTGTAGACCAAACACTACAGATGTAAATAAATTAAGCCTAAGCTAAGATTCCATTGCTAGTGACATGTTGCGATGGAATCTTTTTCTTGCCCAAAAGGTAAAATTATCTTTTCTCTTGTAGATACCAAGATTGTCGATTTTTGTGGTAGACTAATAGAGAGGGACTGAGGCATAGTGTTGCTGATTGCAGCTGCTATACTTGAGTCGAACTGAGGCAGGATGGTGCTGTAACGGGATGAGAATGACGAATATGCTGCATTTCACCGAGAATCACAGGTTTTGTGTGAACCGTGAGTTTTCTTTGAGCAGTTTAGATTATAAAATGTTAGCGATGATGTATCAGCCGATGATCGGCGGCTTGGCGATTAGTCTCTATCAGGCTCTCTATCAACAAATGAGCGCTGAAAAGGTAGGCTATTCACCGATGGAACAGCAGCGCAAGCTATTCCTTTTGCTTGATCTTGAGCATGGCGAGCGCGGCCGCAAGTACTTAATTGAACAATCCTCTAAGCTGGAAGCGATTGGTCTCCTTCAGACAACGCGCAAGTTTATCCCAGAGGAAGAGGATTATGTTTTCGTCTACACGCTCTTTGCGCCGCTGGGACCAAATGAATTTTTCCGAAATCAGCATTTAACATTGTTGCTACGGGATAAGGTAGGCAAGTTTATGTTGTTGTCGCTGCGTGAAGATCTGCTTTCACCAGAACCTGAGGAGTGTCGGGAGGCGACCGAGGAGAATTTATCGGTTCCTTTTTATGAGCTATTCCGCTTGAATACACAGGTCGTAGATTATGAGCTGGAACAAGCGCTCTATGAGGCTTCTGCAAGCAAGCAAGGGCAAGGGGAAGCTCGCATGGATGTGACGACCAAGGGCTTCAAGTATGCGGATATTATTATGAGATTCCCGCGCGGTGCTAGTAATCGCGTGTTCGTAGAAGCGTTGAAGCACAAGCCGGAGCATATGGTAGCCATCAATATCGTGGCGAAGAAATACAACCTTTCATTGCAAGAAACGTGCCGCCTACTGGATGAGGATGGCGTATTCACCGAAGAAGGTGAGCTTGACATGGAGCTCATGCAGTATAACGCGAATCTGTTCTACAGACAGAGCAAGAAGCGTGATGAGGAGCGGGAGCGAACAACATCCAAATCCGAGGATGACACTCAGCCGTCAGCGGAACAGTCCGTTGAAATGGCATTTTACTTAGAAGTTCCGCAACAATTACGGGGCGAATGCACAGATCATCAATACAACTACATCATGCGCAATGAGCCATACACGGCCGTGCTCAAAATGTTTTTCACACAGGGCTCGATACCTGATGGCGTACTTAATATTTTTGAGAGAATTGATCTGAACTATAAATTAAAAGAGGAAGTTATCAACGTTCTAATTCACTTCCTGCACATCGATCGTCGTTCTTGGGCCAAGTCCTCGATTGAGGCTGTGGCATCGGATATGTTAGGCAAGCAAATTCATACGTATGAGCAAGCTGTTGAATATGTTCGGGAGAAAATCAATTACAAACAGAAGGCCGCTTCTAAAGTCGAATCTGCCAAAGCTGGCGGAGGCGCGGCTACACGTGGTCGTCAGGGCAAGACACAGAAGCCTCATATCCCAATTGTCCTGCCTGATACGGGGACGACGTCGTCGACTAGACTGACTGCTGAAGAGCTGGAGGCTGCTAGACGAATGGCGCAGAAGTTGGATGAGCGTTTTAATCGCAAGAGCTAGTACTGTAAGGAGGTGCCGAGCGGATGGAATCCTTGTCGCATATACTCAAATCATTACCCAATTCGGAGTGGAGAAAAAAAGCAGAGGCGAAAATTCAAGGTGTGATCGCTGATCCTTTGATTGCGAAGTTTCGTCAGAAGTATCCGTTTGTCGATGATTATGCGATTAAAATCAATATGAACAAGCTGTATCAGCATGTTTCTGAATATAGAACTTGCTCGAATTGTCCTGGCTTGGACAACTGTCCGAATGACATGACGGGGCATTATACGATACTCTCGGCTGAAGCCGTAGAGGGCCAAGCAGCTTTTATCCATGAAGAGAAGGTGGCTTGTAAAAAGTTCATCGCCAAAGGGCAGCAGGATGCCATCAGCAGCCGTATTCGCACGTTTCACGTTGATCCGCGCATGATTTCGCGCAGCTTTTCGTTTGGCGATATTTTGGAGGCGGATCTCGATCGTGCAAAAGCTGTTATGCAGATCAATGACTATGTCAACTTGACCATAGAGGAAGGTCTTCAGACCCGCGGCTTATATTTATCGGGATCGTTCGGGACGGGCAAGACGTTCTTAATGGGCTATATGCTGCATCAGCTAGCGAAGGTCGGTATGACAGGTGCTATCGTCTACATGCCGGACTTTGCTGAAGACTTGAAAGGTATGTTTCAAGAGCCTTACAAGCTGAAGGAGACGATTGATCTTCTGAAGGAAACGGATCTGCTTGTTTTTGATGATATTGGGGCTGAGAATTTGAACCCTTGGCTGCGAGATCATGTGATCGGCGCGATCTTGAATCATCGCATGAATCGGAAGCCAACCTTTTTTACCTCGAATTACGCGTTATCTGGCTTGGAGAAGCATTTCAGCTTCACGAACAAGGATGGGGACGAGGAGTATAAAGGTCAGCGGATTATGGACCGTATACGGCCTTTCGTGGATGTGGTTGAGGTAACGGGGACGAATAAGCGAGGGAAATAGAGTGTTTAAGAAAGAGGGGGCTCAGCCAATGCTTGGCGGGCCTTCTCTTTTTGCAATGAAGTAGCTGTGAAGATGCAATGAAGCATCTTTTCTCACCGAGCAGACAGTTCCATCAGAAAAGCTTGCAAACATGCAACTATTTCTGCCGCAATTGCTCAGATTGGTCATTTTCGGCCTAAAAGGTTGCTCTTTCGCACTTATTTGTTCAATTATAGTCGATTTCCTCGAAAATAAGTGTATGTTCGCATTTTTGGTTACAATGGCAGGAGAAATTCGTAAGAAAAAAGCCACTTCGCAGTATGATGCGAAGCGGCTTTTTATGTAGTATCTTATTTCATCACTTGGATGACGGTAGCAACGATTGCGATAACGAACAATACGCCAAAAAATGCGCCAAAGCCTATACCTACGTCCATGAAATCATTACGCGGCTCTTCGTACACGTGATGCTCAGGGTGTTGATTGCTCATGTGTGATTACCCCCTAGTCCGACATTTCTTATTTTGTAAGCCTAGTATACCCATATTCCTCGAAAGTTGTAAAGCGTATCAAAGTGACAATTGTGCAAACAATCGCAATAACGTGAAGAATAGGCAAAATATCACTTGACTCTGACATTAGTGTTATGGTTTATAGTAAAGACATCCCTCCATGCATGAAGGTAAAAAGAAAGAAGTGAAGTCCATGCGGATTAGTGAGTTATCCAAGCTTACCGGAGCAAGTATTCGGTCCTTGCGCTACTACGAAGCCAAAGGGCTGATCGCAACACAGCGTGAAGAGAATGGCTACCGGGTCTACAATCAAATGGTAGTCGAGCGTGTAAAGACGATTCAATTTTATTTGAGCCTCGGCTTTACGACTGAACAGATTGAGAGCTTTCTCAACTGTGTGATGAAGAATCAGGAGTCTGGGTGCGATGATTTGCTCCCGCTTTATACGGAGAAGCTTCAAGAAATCGAGAAGCAGATGGAGATGCTGCAGCTGCTTCAAGCTAATTTGAAGGATCGAATCTCCTACATCGAAGAGCAGCGGCGCCAAGGACTGCCTGTAGGTCTGCCGACCAAGTAACACCAAAGGATGCCCGTTTTACTAACTTATGGCTTGGTTGAAAAGGCACATGAGTGTGGTATACTTTGTATGTTGACGTGATGCGAAGCAAGTTAAGTGACGAGCTTAATCTTACTTTTCACCTTATAAATCAAATTCATTCTTAGAAGGAGGAACTATCATGGCAATCGTGAATGTTTCTGACAACAGCTTTAAAACAGAAGTTGAAGGAGAAGGTACAGTACTTGTAGACTTCTGGGCACCTTGGTGCGGACCTTGTAAAATGATCGCTCCTGTATTGGAAGAGCTGGATAAAGAAGTTGAATCTTTGAAAATCGCAAAAGTAAACGTAGATGACAATCCGGAATCTGCTGCTCGCTTTGGCGTTATGAGTATCCCAACACTGATCGTTTTCAAAGACGGACAGCCTGTTGATAAAGTGGTTGGCTTCCAATCCAAAGACGCATTGAAAAACGTTGTTTCCCGTCATCAATAATTGGTAAACTAGAAACAATTGTTCGTGTGAAAAAGCTCTTTTTCTGCTATGCTGAGAAAGAGCTTTTTTTTCATTCGCGAGGATTGGTTCTGGAAGGGGATATAAAGAATGACTGACTTTGAGCATGAGGACGCAGACGTCCGCGAACAGAGCCTGGAAATGATCAGGCATAAGCTATCTTTACTCCCGGATAAGCCGGGCTGTTATATTATGAAGAACCATCAAGGCACCATTATTTATGTCGGCAAGGCAAAAGTATTGAAAAATCGTGTGCGCTCCTATTTCACAGGGAGTCACAGTGCCAAAACGCAAAAGCTAGTCAGCGAAATTCGCGACTTTGAATATATAATCACCTCGTCTAATATGGAGGCACTCATCCTCGAGTGTAATCTGATTAAGCAGCATCACCCGCGGTATAACGTGCTTCTCAAGGATGATAAGACTTTTCCTTATATCAAAATTACACACGAAGCGCAGCCGCGTCTGGAAGTCACGCGGCGGGTGTACAAGGATAAGGGGAAATACTTCGGCCCTTATCCGAATGCTTTTGCGGCGCAGCAGACGAAGAAGCTGCTGGACCGGTTGTATCCGCTGCGCAAGTGCAAGACCATGCCCGATAAAGTGTGCCTATACTATCACATGGGGCAATGTCTTGCGCCCTGCGCTCTGGAAGTATCCGCGGAGACGAACGAGCGGATGGTGCAAGAGATCAGTCGTTTCCTGAACGGGGGACACGACGTCATCAAAGAAGAGCTGACGACCAAGATGTTGGCGGCAGCAGAGGAACTGAACTTCGAGCGCGCGAAGGAGTTGCGCGATCATATCATGAGCATCGACGCGCTCATGGAGAAGCAGAAGATCACGACGGCGGATGCGCTTGATCGCGATGTGTTCGGCTATGCCGTCGACAAAGGCTGGATGGCGGTGCATATCCAATACATGCGGCAAGGCAAGCTGATCGAGCGGCATGTCTCGCTCTTCCCTTACTACGGCGATGAGTATAACGATTTCATGACGTACGTGACGCAGGTGTACAGTGACAATCCTGCGTTGCCGAAGGAGATTTTCTTACCTACGATGCCCGAGCCGGAGGCGCAGCAAGATCCAACGGAAGAAGTGGTTAGACGCAACGAGGGTGACGAGAAAGAAATCCGTGAAGCCTTGGAGTCATGGCTCAAGGTCAAGGTGCATATGCCGCAGCGCGGCTTGAAGAAGCAAATGGTTGACATGGCTAGAGACAACGCTGTGAACGCACTGAATGAGAAATTCCAGCTAGTCGAGCGGGATGAGCGCCGTACAACGAAGGCGGTCGAGAACCTCGGCGAGTGGCTTGGCATCGGTACGATTCGCCGAATTGAGGCGTTCGATAACTCAAACATTCAAGGGACGAATCCCGTATCGGCCATGGTTGTTTTCGTGGATGGTAAGCCTGATCGCAAGGAATACCGGAAATATAAGGTGAAAACGGTCGTTGGGCCAGATGATTACGAAACGATGCGAGAAGTGATTCGGCGCAGGTACGAACGTGTGTTGAAGGACAATCTCACGATGCCGGATTTAATCGTGGTCGACGGAGGAAAAGGGCAAATATCGGCCGCGATCGATGTGCTTGAGAATGAATTAGGCTTATATATTCCGATTTGCGGACTTGTGAAGGATGCCAAACATAAAACAGCGCAGCTGATGATCGGCGATCCTGCCGAAATTGTTCCGCTGCCGCGTGACAGCCAGGAATTCTACTTGCTGCAGCGGATACAAGACGAAGTCCATCGCTTCGCAATCACGTTTCATCGGGAAACGCGGGCGAAATCGATGGTCGTTTCGCAGCTCGACGCCATTCCGGGCGTCGGTGAGAAACGCCGCAAAGCGTTGCTGAAGCATTTTGGCTCGGTGCGCAAAATAAAAGAGGCCGAAGTCGCGGACTTCAAGCCTCTGGGTATTGGTGAGAAATTAGCAAACGACATTATCAGAGCACTTCAAGGCGAGGCGGCGGCTCCCCAGGAATAGGGGGCTTTCGCCTTTTTCCATGCAGCCAAGCTAATCCAAGACCAACCAGTCCTGGCAGCAGGAGGTACAGAATGCCGGTGAGAATATCGCCGATGTGCCCCAAGGAGAAGAGCGACAGTCCCATTAAGATGCTGTCCATACTCGCATGGACAAATATGGCGGTGATGAATCCATATTTCAGGAAGACATAACCAAGAATGATGCCGATGATCGTGACCTCGATGAGTCGCGTGTATACCGGATAGATCGGATATTGGGTGTGGCTGGCCGCCCAGATGATACTCGGCAGTAAGATGGCAATGAAGTTATTTCGGAACAGCTTTTTAAAAAGGATAATGCCTAGCAATCGAAAGGTCGCCTCTTCCGAGATCGCCGCAACCCATGCCATGAGCGGGAACAATTTAGGTTCCAGCATGTTCAGGACAGAATCCGAAGGATCGTTGACGGACCACACATCGAATTTCACTTCACCAGCGTAAAATAAGACTTGTTGGATACCTAGGATGAATAGCGCCAGCAAATAACCGCGTCCCATGCCGTCATACACATCGCTGCCAAACCTATCTTCTTTCCAAGATGGCCATTTGCGTTGACCGATGGCGTTCCAAAGTCCAACGCCTGCGACCAAAGAGAGATAAAGCGAAATGCCTAAAAGGACAGTGATGGTACTCATAAAAACAATCGTGAACCAGATGGCCCAATCACTATTCGTATCCCCGCTCATAGCTCGAAAAGCAGGATACATATTCACATTATTCGTTATATAAATCACTAAGAAGATTGTAGTTAAAAATAGACCTCTACTAAATTTCATATGTTTCCGATATATAATAGCAAAAACAATTGCAGCTATCGTCATCAACAGCGAGAAGCCCATGGAAATCCAAGTCATAAGTGAAGCGGATTCGTCTTGTTTAGTCAGCCAATCTAGATGTGAGGTAGGAAGCTGGAAACCAACATTAAAGCCAGTAAGTTTCGCTTCATCGAAATTGACTCGAACGCGAAGCTTAGCCTCACCAATCGGATTCGTGCGTTTTTCATAATGAAGTGTCGTTTGTTCTTCTGCAGATTCATCACTTGTCGGCACCACTTGCGTGAAGTCCTCTGGATCAAAGCCCATCTGACGAAGCTCTACTTTCGCCAGTGTATCTGCTTTTGTCAGACTTATGGGAGTGGACTGTCTCGTGCTGTTGAAGGCCAGATTTTCATGCCATCCAAAAACATGTGCGTTCGTGTAATTCACATCGACTTCAAATTGACGTTTCGATGCGGCATCTTTGACCGTAACTTGGTAATAGTCGATGGGAAACCGTTCCCCATATTGCTTCGTATAAGCTTCTATCAAGTGCTCCTTTTGCAAATAACCGTTTCGGTCCTTTTTAGACTGATAGACAACATATGTTTGCGGATTGCGCAGCTCGTAACGCTCTTTTATGAATGATGCCGCACTTTCAGCGGCTTGCTGCTTTGTAATCGTGGGTAAGTCCGATGCTTGCGGTTCCTCATCGCGCAGCCCGTACAACATCGAAATGCCCAAATAAAGGAGTAAACCGATACAAGCCAAGAGGAGGAGAAAACGATTAAATTTCAGCCTTAGCATAGTCCATTCCCTTCTGAATTCGCGATTCTTTGCCATTTCCTAACTTAACATAGTTTAAAAAGAAAACCAATGAACTGGCAAACTTTCGGAAACAATTATATAATACCTATCAATTGCTTTTTGTCGGAATGTGTAGAAATGTACGGGGAACGCTATTCGGTAGGACTCGGAATTAGGGAATAATCTGAATATTTAGCGACAGGACAGGTTTGGGTAATGGTATTGTATGCAGGATCAAGAATGATTAGAAACACTGAGGGGAAAATTACGATTGGATAGGGGTTAAGTAAGATGAAGAAAAATCAATACGTGGTAGTAGGACTTGGGCGATTTGGGTCAAGCCTTTCCAAGGAGCTCATGAAGCTAGGTCATGAAGTGCTCGGCATTGACATGGACGAGGAAGTTGTCAATGAAATGAGCGATCAGTTGACCCATGCGGTTGTCGCAGATGCTACGGATGAAGATGTGTTGAAATCATTGGGTGTTCGGAATTTTGATTGCGCGGTTATCGCCATTGGGGACGATATCCAATCTAGCATTTTGACGGCTATCGTGATGAAAGATTTAGGCGTGAATAAGGTCGTTGCCAAAGCGTTATCGGAGCTGCATGGAAAGGTTTTGACCAAATTAGGTGTGGATCGGGTCGTGTATCCGGAGCGAGATATGGGAATTCGTGTGGCTCACCAGCTTGTAACCCCTAATTTGTTGGATTATATTGAAATTTCTAAAGACTATACGATTGTCGAGCTTTCGGTTCCGAAACGCTTGTGCGGCTACACAATTCAGCAGTTGGATCCGCGAGCCAAATATGGCTGCAGTGTTGTGGCGATTAATAAGCAGTCTGGCATTATCATTGCTCCGCATGCCAATGACGTTGTGAATGAGAACGATATTATGGTGATCATCGGTACCAATGCCCAAATAGATGAATTTGAAAGTCAAGTTATCGGTTGATCGCAACAGACTCCATGTTCTGCAACGAGCGAATTTTTAATGAAGGTGGACGCAGCATGTACAAGGTACTTATGATCGAAGATGATGCGATGATCGGTGATATGGTCACGATGTATTTGAAGGAAGAGGGATTTCACGTTATTCGTGAGGAGAATGGAAGCGGGGGGATTGCGGCTATTGCGCACTTTCAACCGGATCTTATTTTATTAGATTGGGTGCTTCCCGATATGGATGGATTGACGGTTTGTCGTCATGTTCGTGAAACCTCTAGTGTGCCTATCATGATTGTCTCGATGAAAAATAAAATCGTTGAGCGCGTCAATGCCCTGGGAGCGGGCGCTGATGATTTCATGTGCAAGCCATTTAGCATGCACGAATTGATTGCAAGATCCCATGCGCTGATTCGCCGGGCACAGATGTATCAAGCAAGGAGTCAGCAGCCAGAGCAGCAACAGTCTAGACAACAAGTCGCTGAAGCTGAAAGTATGACGAAGGTGACTAGCAATACGACTGTCATGGACAAGCGGGACAAGATAACGCTGAATCAGAATACGCGATCAATGAGCGTTTATGGCGAGATCGTGGAGACGACCTATTCGGAGTTCGAGATTATGAAATGCTTTATCAACAATCCCGGCCGCGTGTATAGTCGCGAAGATTTATTGCAAACCGTTCGCGGTTTCGATTCCTTTGTAACAGACCGAGCCATCGATGTACATATTGCAAATTTGCGTAAAAAGATTGAGGATAACCCCAAAGAGCCGAAATGGATTCGAACCGTTTGGGGGGTTGGCTATAAATTCGTGCGCATGTAATTGAGTTGGCGCTATCGGTGTTTGGCGAAGTATTTGATCGCTTGGGCGACGAACTTCATGGATTCGGTATTGTCAGCTGAGTGATCGGAGTAGATGAGTGAGGTCGTTCGTTTCGTTTGTTCCAATTCATGGAGTTGTCTTAGAACTAATTCATTATTCTGAATTAAATCTTCACGCAAATACGATTTAGGTAAAAGAGTCGCTGTCTTGCAGGTAGAAACGAGCCGAATGATCGCTTCGAAGGAATCGATCTCCATTTGAACATTAGGGAAAATCGTGTAGCGGTTGAATAACTCGTCCATTAGAATGCGATACCATGTCCCCTTTGAGAACAGAATCATGGGTAGTTCATCCAAATCCTTCATCGTAATTTCCCCTCGATCGATAAACGGATGCCCCGATGGGAGCACCAAACAAAGATGATCATCGAATAAAGGCTCACAGTGAAGGCTAGTCGCATTAATTTGTGAGGCTACGATGCCGATATCCACTTTATTGTCCTTGACCATGGATACAATCTCATGTGTTTTGCCGGTTAGAAGTTTGATATCCGTTAGAGGATATTCCTGCAAGTAATCCGTGACTAGATCAGGCAGCGTAGCTTGAAGCGTGGTAAGGGAAGCTCCGATCGTGAGCGACGAAGGGCTGCCCGCGGCTTTATAGCTATGAATAGCTTGCTTAAACTTTCGTTCCAGATGACGCTTTTCTAAGGCGTGATCATAACAAATTTGCCCCGCTTTGGTTAACTCCAATCTTTTCCCTTTCCGGATAAAAAGCTCCACACCCAGCTCATCTTCCAACTTCATTATTTTACGCGATAGTGCAGGCTGTGAAATGTTTAACAATTGCGAAGCTTTATTCAGGCTGACTTGTTCGACGACGATGGCGAATACTTCTAAAAGCTCCATACGTTTACCTGCCCTCTATATGTGAAATAGTTATAAGTAGATATAAAAAAACGGCACTTCCATTATAAGCGTGAAAGAGGTACGATGTACATGTCACAAATTAGCTATATTTCGTGAACCTTCGTGTATAATCATTGATTGAATTGGCAAAATAGGCGTGGATGATTATGGGTTGACGCTCGTTTGCGGCGAGAGTACAATGATATGTGGCTTGTTTTGTCAAAGCATGTCGGATGTTCATAGGAATTGAATTTTGTTGAGGGGGGAATTGGTTACATTATGAGTAATTCGTATTACTTTCGAAAGATCCACTCGCTACTAGGTGTCATTCCGGTGGGCTTCTTCCTTATTGAGCATTTGCTCACTAACTATGAAGCTACCAAAGGACCTGAAGCCTTTCTGGATCAAATTAACTGGTTGAACGATTTGCCGTTACGATTGTTATTGGAAATCGTGGGGATCTGGCTTCCACTTCTTTACCATGCCGTTTATGGACTTTATGTAGCTTACCAATCACGTAATAACGTATCAAGCTACGGGTATTTCCGTAATACGATGTTTATGCTGCAACGTGTGACAGGGGTACTTACTTTCTTGTTCATTGCATGGCATCTATTCGAGACCCGCATTCAGGTTGCCTTAGGCAACGTGGCGCATGAAGCTCTAGGCAATACTATGCATGATATTGCAACGAATCCTGTTGTATTTATCTTGTACCTAGTAGGGATTATTTCCGCAACGTTCCATTTCTGTAACGGTTTGTGGTCATTCCTAGTAAGCTGGGGTATTACAATTGGTCCACGTGCACAACGCTTTTCGACAATTATTACAATGGGCTTATTCGTACTAATGACAGTGATGTTTATTATGTCGTTAACTGCTTTTACAGGTACAGAGTTTTCAGTTCCAGTAGAAGCGCATACGGGGCATTAAGGGAGGGTGAACAGAAGTGGCTAATTCAAAAATCATCGTCGTCGGCGGAGGCCTTGCGGGACTCATGGCGACAATTAAAGCAGCAGAAGCTGGAGTACACGTGCAATTGTTCTCCTTGGTTCCTGTGAAACGTTCCCACTCCGTATGTGCGCAAGGCGGCATTAACGGTGCGGTGAATACGAAGGGTGAAGGTGACTCCACGTGGGAGCACTTTGACGATACAGTTTACGGGGGAGATTTCTTAGCGAATCAACCTCCAGTTAAAGCATTATGTGACGCGGCTCCAGGGATCATTCACTTGATGGACCGTATGGGCGTTATGTTTAACCGTACACCAGAAGGTTTGCTTGATTTCCGTCGTTTCGGTGGTACGAAATATCACCGTACAGCGTTTGCTGGTGCTACCACGGGCCAACAATTGTTGTACGCGTTGGATGAGCAAGTACGTCGTTGGGAAACAGCTGGTCTCGTAACGAAATTCGAGCACTGGGAATTCCTTGGTTCGGTTCTGGATGACGAAGGCGTATGCCGTGGTATCGCAGCACAAGATTTGCGCAGCATGGAAATTCAAACGTTCCCGTCTGATGCGGTTATCTTGGCAACAGGTGGTCCTGGTATCATTTTCGGCAAAACAACGAATTCCGTTATTAACACAGGTACAGCAGCGAGTGCGGTTTATCAGCAAGGTGTTAAATATGCTAATGGTGAAATGATTCAAATTCACCCGACAGCGATTCCTGGAGACGACAAGCTGCGCTTGATGTCCGAATCTGCTCGTGGTGAGGGCGGACGTATTTGGACTTACAAAGACGGTAAGCCTTGGTACTTCCTTGAAGAGAAATACCCAGCCTACGGTAACCTTGTACCTCGTGATATCGCTACGCGTGAGATTTTCTCCGTGTGTATCGATCAGAAGCTTGGTATTAACGGCGAGAACATGGTTTACTTGGATCTTTCTCATAAAGACCCGAAAGAGCTTGATATTAAGCTGGGCGGGATTATGGAAATTTACGAGAAATTCATGGGCGACGACCCGCGTAAAATTCCAATGAAGATTTTCCCTGCGGTTCACTATTCGATGGGCGGCATGTGGGTTGACTATAACATGATGACGAACATCCCTGGTCTATTTGCAGCAGGTGAGTGTGAGTATCAGCATCACGGTGCAAACCGTTTGGGCGCGAACTCCCTCGTTTCCGCGATCTATGACGGGATGGTTTCCGGTCCTAAAGCGGTTGAGTACATTCGCGGTTTGACTAAGCATGCGGATGATATCTCATCCATCATCTATGATCGTGAGAAGAAACGTCATACAGATCGTTATGAGAGCTTGCTCAAAATGAACAACGGTACGGAGAATGCGTACGTGCTTCATAAAGAGCTTGGCGACATGATGAACGCTAACATGACGGTTGTTCGTTACAACGATCGTTTGACTGAAACGATTGGCAAGATCAAAGACTTGAAAGAGCGTTACAACAACATCAACATCACAGATACTGCGCGTTGGAACAACCAAGGTGTTGCGTTCACACGTCAGCTGTGGAACATGTTCGAGCTTGCTGAAGCGATGACGGTTGGTGCCTTGATGCGTGATGAGAGTCGTGGCGCGCACTACAAGCCAGAATTCCCAGAACGTGACGATGACAACTTCATGAAAACGACAATCGCAGACTGGACGCCAGATGGTCCTAAGATTTCGTATGATGAAATTGATGTATCGTTGATTAAACCTCGTAAACGTGACTACTCCACGGAGAAGAAAAAGGAGGGATCCTGATCATGGCCGAGACACTGAGCGCAACGAAAACCGTGAAGTTTATCGTGACTCGTCAAGAGAGTCCGGATTCTAAACCGTATACAGAGGAATTTGAAATCCCATACCGCGCCAACATGAACGTGATCAGCGGTTTGATGGAAGTTCAACGTAACCCGAAGAATGCGAAAGGCGACAAAACAACTCCTGTATGTTGGGAATCCAACTGTCTGGAAGAAGTTTGCGGCGCTTGTTCGATGGTCATTAACGGGAAGCCGCGTCAAGCTTGTTCTGCACTTGTAGATAAGCTAGAGCAGCCGATTCGTGTAGCACCAATGAGCACATTCCCGGTTATGCGTGACCTTGTAATCGATCGTGGACGCATGTTCAACGCGTTGAAAAAGGTTAAAGCATGGGTTCCAATCGACGGAACGTATGATCTTGGTCCTGGACCTCGTATGGCCGAGTCGAAGCGTCAATGGGCTTATGAGTTGTCCAAATGTATGACTTGCGGCGTTTGTTTGGAAGCTTGTCCGAACGTAAACGACAAAAACTCGTTTATCGGGCCTTCCGCATTGTCCCAAGTTCGTCTATTCAACGCTCACCCAACAGGTGAGATGAACAAAGACGAGCGTTTGGATACGCTGATGACAGATGGCGGTATCGAAGGCTGCGGTAACTCGCAGAACTGCGTACGCTCCTGTCCGAAAGGTATTCCGCTTACGACGTCAATCGCAGCATTGAATGCGGACACGACGAAGCACCTGTTCAAAAAATGGTTAGGCGTGTAAGTAACGCTGACGTAATAGAAATCCTAGTACCCTTTGTGGGTGCTAGGATTTTTTTTGTGTTTTTTTCTAGTGCGCAAAAGAAAAAGACCTGAGTCAGAGACTCAGGTTAACTACAGCATGCTTGGAGGTTAGTGGGCTGCGGGGTAGTGGTTTGGTTCATAGGCGTCGTGTTCATTTATAGGGGAAAGCAAGTGAGGGTGCTGGGAAGAAAGCTGGGATGTAAGGAGATGCTCATCAAGTGGTGAAGATACTTCGTTTTGTTCTGTCGTCGCGGCTGGTCGAATGTGCTTCTTATCTAACATGTGAATGTGGAAATGAATCGAATACATTACGACACCTCCGTTTTCGCTTGTTTATATGTTATATAATATTACGTATTTGACCTTTTTGACAACATAATATTTATTTGTGTTAAGTATATTGACATGGTTGAACAATCTAAGTATGATATAGACAAAAGTAAGACAACGAAGTTAACAACTGCATAGCAAACTTGTTTTCTAGGGTTCCGCAACAGAATGAAGGCTGTTGGTCAGGTCCAAGAGAAGACACACGATGAGCTTCATCGTGCACACGGAGGGATAAAAGCCCGGGAGGATATCAGGATATGATATCATTCCGGGCTTTTTCCTTATCATTTTAATCAGAGAGGGAGTTCGGGGAATGAGACAAAAAACAATATTTCTGATGTTGGCGCTATTATTAACTTTTACAGTTATCAGCGGGTGTGGCAGTAAAGAGGCAAGCACGAAAGCGGGAGGCAGCAATGAGCCGATCAAGTTGGCGTTAAGTCCATGGCCAGGTTGGTTCGTATGGTATTTGGTGAAGGAGAAGGGTTTCTTCGAGAAAAATGGTGTGAACGTGGACCTGGTTTGGTTCCCCGTATACAGTGACTCTCTATCCGCACTTGCTTCAGGGAAAGTGGATGCGAACAGTCAGACGCTAAGCGATACGCTGGCTCCGGCAAGTAAAGGCATCAAGCTGAAAGCTGTGCTGGTTAACGATAATTCCAATGGCGGCGACGGCGTTGTCGTGAAGCCAAGTATAAATTCGTTGAAAGACTTGAAAGGCAAAAAAGTAGCAACTGAGCTTGGGACGGTCGATCATCTGCTCATGCTGACGGCGCTTGAAAAAGCAGGGTTAGCCGAAAAAGATGTATCCTATACGAATATGACAGTGAATGATGCGGGGCCGGCGTTCATCTCAGGAAACCTGGATGCTGCGGTACTGTGGGAGCCTTTCCTAAGCAAAGCGATTCAAGAGGGGAAAGGAAAGCTATTATTCTCCTCCAAGGATACACCGGGATTGATTCCAGACTTGCTCGTGTTTAAAGAGGAAATTACGAAGAATCGTCCAGACGATGTGAAAAAAATCATTAACGCATGGTTCGATGCTTTGGACTACTGGAAAGCGAATCCGGAGGAATCTTTGAAAATTATGGCTAAAGCGGCGGATACACCGCTCGAAGAATACAAAGCTGGCGTGGACAGCGTGAAGATTTTCCAACTGGAGGATAACATCAAAGCTTTTGCAAAAGCGGATTCTTACGAATCGCTGGCCTTTACTTCCGGGAAAACAGCCGAGTTTTTAAAAGGCTTAGATATGCTGTCGACGATACCAAAAGCGGAAACCTTCTTGGATGGCCATTTTGTGGAAGAGGTCATGAAAGAGCGTAAGAAGTAAAGGCTGAACAGGGGGACTGCAGATGGAAATGCTGATGAAAAAAAGGCGCAAGTCATCATTATTCGCGATACGCGGTGAAATTAGCCGTAAAACCTATATGTCTGGCGTCGTGCTTATCGTTGCGATCGCGTTGTTGTTCTGGAGCGTAATGAGCTACGGCGAGTTCGTAAATCGGACCTTTCTCCCTACACCGGATCAAGTGCTGAGGCAGTTCGGGATTCAATTACAGAACCCCGTGTTCTGGGATCATGTTGGGATCAGTATTTTCCGGGTCGGAGGCGGATTCTTGCTCGCTTGTTTAATCGGGATTCCACTTGGGATTATGGCAGGTACGTACCGATTTGCAGAAGCGCTGGTTGTGCCGGCGGCAGAATTTATTCGCTATATGCCTGCGACAGCGTTCATTCCTTTAATCATGGTGTGGGCGGGAATTGGCGAATGGGCAAAGGTACTTGTTATCTTCTTAGGATGCTTCTTCCAGCTGATGCTGATGGTTGCAGACAATACACGGTCGGTGTCCAACGATCTACTGCAAACCTCATACACGCTTGGTGCGAAACGGTGGCAAGTGATCGAAAAGGTGCTGATTCCCGCGCTTCTACCGGATTTGATGAATACACTGCGCTTAATCATTGGGTGGGCATGGACGTATTTGGTTGTTGCAGAGTTGGTTGCGGCAAGCAGCGGCCTCGGGTTCTCCATTATGAAGGCGCAGCGCTTCCTAAATACGGATCAAATTTTTGTAGGTATTATTGCTATAGGTTTGCTAGGTTTGTTGACGGATCGTACATTTGCCTATTGTCATAAGCGATTTTTCCCATGGTTGGAAGGAGGGCGTTAAGCATGGAAGCATTGAACTTGGATTATAAAAGCGCGCCTTCTGAGGAGAAAAGTGCTCATGTAAGGAAAATCGATGCTGTCGATGTATCAAAGGTATACAGTACGAAGAAATCACAGTTCGTGGCGTTGGATCGCGTTTCGTTTCATGTGGATGCTCATGAGTTCGTAAGCTTTGTCGGTCCATCAGGCTGCGGGAAATCTTCCTTGTTACGCATCATTGCTGGCTTGGAGCCATTGACGATGGGAGATTTAAGTATCAACGGTCATGAAATTGAAGGGCCTGGTGCTGACAGGGGAATGGTTTTTCAAAGCTATACGTTGTTCCCATGGCTATCTGTGCGAGAGAACATCGAATTCGGCTTGACACTGAAGGGGGTTCCTCTGTTTGAAAAGAGAGCGATATCCGATCATTTCATGGAGATGGTCGGTTTGCAGAAATTTGCTAAGTCGCTGCCAAAGGAGCTTTCCGGCGGGATGAAGCAGCGGGTTGCGATCGCGCGTGCCTTGGCGAATAATCCGGATGTGCTGCTGATGGATGAACCGTTCGGTGCGCTGGATCCGCAAACGAAGAATTCGATGCAGGAGCTGCTGCTGCGCATTTGGGAGAAAGAGAAGACGACGGTCGTCTTCATCACGCATGATATTGAAGAAGCGATCTTCTTATCGCAGCGGGTGTATGTCATGCAGGCGCATCCTGGCACGATCCGCAGTGAAATCGTCATACCGCGCGGGCTGCGGCAGGTAGAGGATGTGAAGGATTCGGAAGCTTTCGTGAAGCTGAAGAAGCAAATTATTTCGTTGATCGGGCATCACGACGAGTAAGGGCAATAACGGCACCATTAGCGGAGTGATCTGCTGGTGGTGCTTTTTTCGTGCATTTGACGAGCCATTTCCTTCTAGCTACAATGAGTTTAAGCGTTTCAAGAATGAGGGCATAGGATGAAAAAAAACAAACAAGCTACCATCGTCGATGTTGCCTCTGAGGCAGGCGTATCCATTGCGACGGTGTCGAATGTGATTAATCGTAGAAAGGTTCCGATGTCGCCGGAAACCATACGTAAAGTAGATGAAGCTGTCAAACGGCTAGGATACCGGCGGAATGTCAGCGCAACGAATTTAAGTCGACGGCGATCGAATGAGTTGGGGTTACTACTTCCGCATTTTGGCGGGTATTATGGCAGATTTGCTGAAAAGCTGGAGCAGAGGTTTCACAGCTATGGTTATCATTTATCTGTGTTTTCAGCAGCAGGAATGGATCCTGAGGTCGAGACACGGCATATAGAGCATCTATTGCAGCGACGGGTGGACGGATTGGTTTCCCATGGTTTGGCGATCAGTATGCATTCCACACAGCAATTGGTGGGGGAAGGGACGCCGCTCGTTATATTTAACGGCTGGGGCTGGCCGAATGAGATTACGAAGCTGGCTGTGAATTTAGATTTTGCTAAGGCGTCGAGCCTGGCCGTGCAGTATTTTCTTTCGCATGGTTGCCGCGCCGTCTTCTATGCAGGCAGACGTAAAGGGATGGGCGCGAATGAGCAGCGGATTGAAGGTTTTCTAACGGGGCTAGGCGAGAAGACGGAGTCGACGGTGCATGCGCTTTTGGATGCAGGAGAGCTGGGCGTAGCTGGCACGTTGGATGAGGCGCTGCGGCTGAGCGGTAACTTGCGGCCTATCGGCATTTACACGTTCAATGATGCGTTAGCATTGGAACTAATTGCCGAGTGTCATGAGCGAGGTATACGCGTTCCGGAGGAAGTGCAGCTCATTGGTATGGATAATGAGCATTTTGCCAAAGCGAGCTTTCCTTCCATCACGAGCTTCGAGATGCCCGTCGAGCTGCAAACGAGTTTGGTTGCGGCATTTCTGATGCGGCAGATGGGCGAGGAGCTGGATGAGGAGAGCGCGCAGCTACTCGATTCGTATTTGGCTGAGATGAAGGGGCACGAGCTGCTCATCGATATGGAAATGGTTGTGCGGAAATCGACGCAGAATGAATAAAAACGGTTGATCACTTGGGAGAGAAGTGATCAACCGTTTTTATTTGGAGAAAGGCTCAGGAGCCGGAGGGGCTAGTTGTTTCGATTGCTTTTGCTGTCGCAGAAAGTCCTTCCCATACGTTCCATGAGGATTAATACCAGCGTGCTCGATTTGAATCGTAGCATGCTCGATGCCGTACTTGCTTTTCAATGTCTCATTAATGGCGAGGATCACACAGAAGGGCTGAATGTTAGGGCTAATAAACACGTGCGCAGTTAATGAATAGTGGTCGGTCGACACCGCCCAAAGATGCATTTCATGCACATCTTCAACACCTTCTACCTTCGCGATCACAGAGCGGATTTCGTCTAGATTAAACTTTTCGGGGACGGACTCCATCAGGATCATGAAGGATTCTCGAATGATTTTGCTGCCACCTGTAAAAATAATGCCCCCAATCACCATGGAAATCAGCGGATCGAACCAGAGCAGACCGGAGTAGTATATGATAATCGATGAAATAATGACGCCTACCGAGCTGAGCAAGTCGCCAAAAAAATGCCAGAGCGCACTTTGCACATTGAGATTGTCTTCCTCTTTGACACTGTTGTGAAGCACTAACGTGAGCACGAGGTTTACAACAAATCCGATCGAAGCAATCCCCAGCATGAGCCCCAGTTGTATCGGTTGCGGATGAATGACACGCTGGATCCCTTCAATAAAAATGCCGAGTGCAATAATACAAAGCGCTAATCCGTTTAGAAAGGAAGCGACAATCTCGAAGCGCAGGAATCCAAACGTGAAACGGGCATTGGGTTGGCGGGTAGCAAGCTGTATAGCAACCATGCTCAGACCTAGTGCAAAGACATCTGAAATCATATGGGCAGAATCGGATAAAAGAGCAAGGGAATTCGAGAGCACCCCACCGACAATTTCAACAATCGTGAAAAATGCAGTTAATATGAGGGTGACCCAAAGGGTTCTTCTTGACTTACTTTGTACTTTCACGTGGTGGAGATGGTGATAGTCATACTCGATGCTCATAGGGCTCCTCCTTATTTAGAATTATTCTAATTAAGATACACTTAGTATATGCCAGATGGGTGAAAGGTGCAACTGATTTGGTGATAAAAAGGTATGGCAAAGCGCGAGTTCGAAAATAAAGCGTTTTCTAATTTGTAACAGAAATGAAATATTCCTGTTATGGTTCCATAATGTTCACTTGGTAATATAATAAACAAGACCCCCTTTTTAATATAAACTTTTAGAACCCGGCCCCGTTGGCTGGGTTCCTTTTTTTTTTGTCTTTTTTAAATAAACTTTAGTAAAGGAAGGAAAAGGAAAACTATTGCCGAAATATATATTTCTATCTAGTACATAAGTCTTATAGAAAAATATGATTGATAAATTTATTAAGGCCTTTGGATGCATTTAGTGTTTATCGGAAGAATAATTAATGGCAGGAGTGAAGGGGATGTTTCAAAAGGTAAGGGGATTTACCGTTTTTATTCTTTGTTTTATCCTACTAATTTCTAACTCAGTAAGTGCCCAAGAATCAGAGGCACCTACGCGACTTGGTGTAGAATTGCATTCTGGAATAGCTCAAACTCCCACACCATTTGGTTACCAAACTATGGTTAATAGAAGTATGCTGCCTGAGTCTATACGAAATTTCGTATATATTGCGGTTCTAACAACATTTTCTCCTCCTGACATAAACACTGTTCCTTTAGATAAAGGAATTGGTCTATACAATGAGACTACAGGTTTTTTAAGTGGAGTTCCTGTATTAGGTGGTAGGTATTATCCAGTAGTAACCTTGTATGATAGTAGTAAAAATCCATTAGCCTACTACATCGGGGATATTGTTACTTTAGCAACAAATCAACCTCAACCACCGACTAACTCATCAAAACCTTTAAATCCTACCCAATATGGGAGTGATATTGATCCAAGCTATAATAAGCAATCAATTTTATCTTTGTTCACTGACGTGGATACACAACATTGGGCATATTCAGCAATAAAAGATTTAAATACACGTAAAGTACTAAGCGGTTATCCAGATGGTAAATTCAGACCGGATAATATTGTCACAAGAGCAGAGTTCGCTAAAATAATGGTACTCGCTGCGGGACTTACTCCAACAAAGGTTACATCCACATCATTTTCTAACATAAACCCATCTGACTGGCACACACCATTTATTGAATCCGCAAAGGAATATCTCAATGGATATTCCTTACCTAACGGTAAGATAATTTACGATCCTGAAGCGCCGGCACTACGAGAAGATATCGCTGTTGCCATAGTTAAGCTAAAGGGGTATAACAAAACAAGACTTGCCGATCAAAGCATCATAAAAGCTATGTTTAAGGATTACAATGGTATATCTGAATACGCCAAGGATTATGTTGCATTGGCAGTGGAAAATAACCTTGTATCAGGTTTCCCTGACGAGACATTTAAGGCTCAACAACCTGTGACAAGAGCACAAGCAGCGGCAATGCTTTGGAGGGCTTATCAATATGGTAATGACAATAAGGATGAGCAACCAGTGAAGATCGAAGTTCCTGCCAATCCGTCAACAGTGACGGGGGCCGTATACCAAAATAGATAGCTTTTGCTAGGCATCAGACTAGAGGGTAATTCAAGATAAACGTATTAAGAGGAAAGCCCGAAAATCTTTATAAATCAAGGCTGAAGGAGCTTTTCGATCACTAAAGAAAACTCACGGAAACACCCCAAAAAGCAGGAGACCCAGCCCATTGGCTGGGTTCCTTTTTTTGTTTGCTCGGAAATTATGGATAAAGTTATTATTCTATCATCTATATAGATGTCCAAACAAAAATGGTAGACATACATAAGATGTATGAAAGGGAGGTGCTGGGATTATGAGTAAACTTGCTCAGCTACTAAATTTAGTAGAAACGATGGATATTAAAAATATCAGAAAAATTAATATCGAGTACTTTAATCATACAGAACTCAAACTTAAATCGAATATTGGCGATGGCATACCGCAAAGAACATCCTTACTTGAGAGTTATTTAGCAGATATTGATTGGACTCAGGTCAAAGAATTTGAAATTGAACTGTACACAGATAAAAAAATGAAAATCGAATTTTCTATGAGTCAGATAGCACCGGTTGGAGCAACAGGAGCAACAGGTGACGCAGGGGCGACAGGAGCAACGGGAGCTACAGGAACTACTGGAGCTACAGGAGTTACGGCCGAAACTGGAGAAACAGGCGCACTTGAAGCAAATGGAACCATTGAGCCGTCATCTTCTTTGCAAGCAGGCAAATCAAACTTGAACCAAATGATGTTGGCAGTTATTCCCACCAAATTACTAACGAGGCTGAAAGATTGGATTAATTCACGTTTAATTCGTCGTGGCTAGAGGCTATGCAGATAGTAAAAGCGAGAAGGAGAGCCCATGCTCTCCTTTTTGCTTTCATTTTGCCTAGATCGATGGAACAAAATATTAGCAATGTATTAGCGTCTGCATGGAAACATTAATCATTTTCTTGTATGGATCTAATATTTAACGTGTATGATTTTCGAAGTAGGAAGGACTACGAACATTTTTTAAGGGGGTCCCATGAAGGGATGCAAAAACATATGAACTTTACAAAAGGAATTTCAAAGCTCTTCACATTTCAAAAGCTAGCCACCCGGCTTACTTTTACAACGCTTCTCATTGCTGTTGTTATCGTTGCTTCCATGTCAATTGCATTATTCATCCCGAATTCGTCATTATTTCAAGAACAGATCGATAAAGAAATTGCCCTACGAGCAGGGGTTGTAACTGCGAAAATGGACGAGGAACTGCAGAAGAAGCTTGCAAGACTTGAAGCTGCTGCTAGCATGGGGAAAGATCTTGGAACGGATGCGGAGGCACAGCAGCAGTTTGCCGTCTCTTTTGCAAAGGGAAATCCTGAATTTACAGGGTTGGCCTATTCGCTAGATATTTCCGGTAAAAATGCGGTAACCAATACCGGGCAGAAGCTGGATGCTTCCACTCGGCCTTACATAAAGCTGGTAGCGGAAGGAAAATCCGTGATTGGAGATCCTGTCACATCAACGAATGATCCATCGAAGTTGATTATTACTTTTGCGGTTCCGCTTATGAAAGACGGCAAGGCGTTTGGCTTCTATGCAGCGGGCGCGGAGATTAATGCAGCTACCAAAAGTGTTAGCGAAGCAAAAATCGGTGATACCGGGTACGCGGTTTTGGTTGACAGCAAAGGTATGATTTTTAGCCATCCAGATCCGTCGCTTGTCATGAAAAAGACCGTTTACGATTTGAACGTTCCTGAGGTAGTAAGCGCATTTGAGTCTGCTAAAAGCGGAAAAAACATTAGCTATTCTTATACGTTTAATGGCGTGAAAAAAATTGGTTTTTCCAGCGCTACGAAAAATAACTTCGTTGTTCAGATGTCGGTTCCAGAGAAAGAGCTTTTGGCGCCGATTACGAAAATGATGAGAACGACAATCCTAACTGCTGTGATTGTTACTTTATTGGCGCTAGTCGCTACGTATTATTTTGCCAATCGCATGACTCGCCCTATTGTATATATTACGGATATCGTGAAGGAGCTTGCTCAGGGCGATTTGAGACCACGCATCGAGTTGAAGTCAAAGGACGAGCTGGGTTTGCTCGCTGTGCATATGAATGACATGTTGGATTCCCTTTCAACAACGGTGCAACAAGTACATTTAGCATCCGAAAGTGTCGCATCATCCGCTGAAGAAATTACAGCAAGCACAGATGAAGTTGCCAAGGGAAGCGTGGATCAGGCGGATCGCGCGCGTAAAATGACAGATTTATTCGAAAGTCTCGATCATTCGATCAAGCAAGTTGCTTCCAGCGCAGAAGATGCCAAGGATCTTACGCAAGAAGCGGTGGGCATCGCCAAAGAAGGAACTGAGATTATTAACCTTTCCATTACTAAAATGGAACAAGTGAATCAGCAGATGACGCTGCTCGAAAGTGATTCCAAGCAAATCGGTGCGATCATTGAGGTTATCAACGATATTGCGGAGCAAACCAATTTGCTTGCTTTGAATGCAGCGATTGAAGCAGCACGGGCTGGTGAGCAGGGGCGTGGATTCGCGGTTGTGGCGGATGAAGTACGCAAATTGGCAGAACGAAGCGGGGAAGCGACGAAGCAAATTGAAGGCATTATTAATGGGATGCAGGAAAGTACTTCCAAGTGCGTCCGAGCGGTTAGTGACGGTGTGCTGCAATTCGCACAAACGCGACACTCTTTCGATAGCATCGTACTTAAAGTAGATGAAACTTCCAATAAAGTCAGCGAAATTGCGGAGACGAGTATAGGACAATCAACCAGAGCATCTGAAGTGTTGTACACGATTGAATCCGTCGCTTCGATCAGCGAACAAGCAGCTGCTGCTTCGGAAGAAACCGCGGCAGCCTCACAAGAATTGTCCTCTCTCGCTGAGAAATTGTATAGTGCTGTAGAAGCATTCAAATATAAATAAGCTGGATCAAGCCATAATAGGATCGGAGAGATAAGATGAACAGGGTAGTTGGACTCGGAGAATGGATTTGCTCGAATAATGAAGCAGAAATGATTGTGACTCACGGTCTTTCATCATGTGTGGCGGTAGCTGTCTACTGCCCTTATAAAAAAGTCGCAGGCATCATTCATATCGTTCTGCCAAAGCCCTATTCTGAGACTGACGAAAGCAAGCGCCCTGGGCATTTTGCTACGACAGGTGTTCCTCTTTTGATCCGTAAAATGGTGGAGAAATACGGCTGCCTGAAGGAAAATCTCCGAATTCATCTGTATGGCGGAGCGATCTCGCGCAAGGGAGATTCCTTTCAAATCGGCAGCAGGAATTTAGAACAAGTTCAAAACATGCTGCGAAGTTTGAATGTGAGAGCGAGGACAGCTGAATTTGGCGGGCATTTCAGCCGGACCATTTCGATGAGTGTGAGAACGGGAGAGATTGAGCTTTCGACGTTGCCGTTGAAGTTCTAAGAGAAAAGTGCTTGTGTGATTTCACACAAGCACTTTTTCTATGGCTAATGGACGAAGCGCATGGCTTTCGTCCACATGCACAAAAGCGTCGTACCGCCGCGCCATCACCGAGGGAACATAGTTCCCTCGCTCATAGCTAGGGCGGTACACGACACCGATGGCACGGTGCTTCAGCACCTCGTGCCCGAGCAGCGGATCCTCCTGGTGCAGCAGGAGGATCTGATCATGCGCGCCAGCGCGATGCATGAGCTCCTCCCAGCTGCCCGGCTGGGCAGCGGGCACTTGCATCGTCGCCACCGGCGCGCCCCAAGATTTCGCGGCAATGACCGTGCCGCGGTAAGTGCCGAAGCCGATGGCGAACACATCGGCTTCGCCGTGCGCTTCGCGCACCAGCTGGCCGACGTTGACCATGCCGTCGGCCAGCATATCGGTTGCACGCGCATCGCCGATGTGCGTGTTGTGCTCCCAGACGATGACTTTGGCGTCTGGGCCGTGGTGTTCCACGAGGCGGCGAAGCGCCTCGACCATATGGTGGTCGCGGACGTTCCACGATTCCGCATCGTGTCTGACCATGGTGCTGTAGTAATCCTCAGCATTCACAACAGCAAGCGCGTTCAATTCCGCACTGAGGGCAGCTTCGCTGTCCTCGTCGTACCGAACGCGTTTGGCGTGAAGCGCCTTCAGCAGCTTCACGACGTCGTCCTTACAGCTTTCGCCATAGAAAGCTGCGGAAACGCCGTAATTTTGCCCCTCTTTTTCGTAGGAGTCGAAGCACTCAAAAGCTTTGCGAGCTAGCGCTAACTGTTCAGGTGTGCCTTTTTCCTGCAAATACCGCTCGATTTCATCCAAGGACTCCCATAAGCTATATACGTCGAGTCCGTAAAAGCCGACGCGCTGCTCCATGGGTAGATTTTCATTGTGCTTTTTTAACCAATCGATTAATTCCCCGACTTCTTCATTCGCCCACATCCACGTTGGCCAGCGATTAAACGCTTCAAGCACCTCGTGGGAGCTTGGCTTCGCATCCGTATACTGCTTCACATAGCGGTTAACCTCGTAGCAGGAAGGCCAGTCCCCCTCAACGGCAATAAAGGAGAAGCCTTTTGTTTCAATCAACTTACGGCTTAATTCCATACGCAGCTTATAAAATTCGGAAGTGCCGTGCGTGGCTTCGCCAAGCAGTACGTACTTCTTATCGCCGATTGCCTCGATTAGCACATCCAAATCATCGGAGCTGTTTAAAGACGCAGCTTGTTTTTTGATGTGTTCCACAATGTGTTCATCCATGTTCACGTTTTGTTTACTCCTATTCCTTCGATTTCCATACATAGTATGCACAAAAAACGCTTAACAAAGCGTGATACATAGGATTTGTTTTTTTGTAACACAATTGGAACATTCCCGTTACACAGCTCTAACATAGATTGGGTATTATAATAAACAAGACCCCCCTTTTTTAATATAAACTTTAGACCCCGGCCCCGTTGGCTGGGGTCCTTTTTTGTGCCTGCACATTTCAGATTTCCCTTGCATTTCTGGACGATTCCCCATATTTTTAAGACAGAAGCCCAAGCCACTCCCGCGTGAATGATGCTACCTTTAAGGTAATCTTTTCACAACAAAGGAGCTGCTAAGGCGATGAAGGCAACGTACCAAGCAAATGCGGAAAAAGTATGGCAAAAAATGATAGAGGATCATACGGGCGAATGGGGAATGGATATTAACCACTGGGATTGGGTACCTGGTGTTGGCGTCATTGCGATGTTGGAGTATTACGAAGCGGCAAATAAACCTGAGGTTCTGGCCTATTTGAAAACATGGGTTCAACAAAATATTGAGAAAGCAAAAGGTACGAATGTCATTAATTCGATTGCACCTTTTGCAATTTTTCCAGCGCTATATCGTGATACTGAGGATCCATGGTTCCGTGAGGAAGCGACGCGTATAGCAGAATGGCTAATTAAGGATACGCCTCGGACCCGCGAGAATGCATTCGAGCATACGGTGACGGAAAATGTGGCATTCGCTGAGCAGGTGTGGGCGGATACGATTTTTATGGCGGTGCTATTCCTAGCCCGCACGGCAGCACTCACGAGCAACAAGGTTTATGCCGAAGAAGCATTGCAACAGGTACTCATTCACCTGCGATTGCTGCAGGATGAGCAGACCGATGTGTTATTCCACGGCTGGAATTGCGGATCAGGTGATCATATGTCATCTGCACGCTGGACGAGAGCGAATGGATGGATTGCCGCAGGCATTCCGATGATCGTGGAGGAGATTGCAGGACTGGTTGAAATTCCATCAGAGCTGAAGGAACGATATGGCCGTCTCATGAACGGTTTGCTGGCTTATCAGCAAGCCGATGGGTTATGGAGTACGGTGATGGATCACCCTGAATTTTATAGGGAAGTATCTGGAAGTGCAGGGATTGCCTATGGATTGATACGTAGCATCGAGTTGGGCTTGCTTGCTTCCTCGGAGCAAACTGCTGCGAGCATAGAGCGCGTGCTAACCGCAGTTCTTCCCTACATCAAAGAGGACGGCGTCGTCGAGGGAGTTTCAGGCGGAACGCCAGTGATGCCAAGCATACAAGCTTATCAAGATGATATCTCAACCTATCCAACGTTATATGGTCAAGGCTTAGTGCTGATGCTGTTAGCTGAGGCTTTGCGAGAGGAGAAATAAGATATGAGCAAGGAGAATCTTTTGGCTGCTCTTCAGGCCTACGAACTAAAGTACGATAAAGACATCAAATTAATTCGAAATCCGTTAACATCGACCTATCATACGGCACTTAAACCGGATACGCATCCTTTCGTGTACGAATTGTATACATCGGTGTGCTATGCCTATAATCTGTTGCAAGTTGGCGGTCAGGACAACGTCCAAAGAGCGACTGAAACCCTCGAGGTTGTCATCAAGCGGCAAGATAAGGATTCATCGCGCGCATCCTATGGCATTTGGCCCTACTTTTATGAAGAATCATTGGATGAAATGGATCGTCCTGACTGGAATATGGCGGATTTCCATGGAAAGAAACTGGTTCTTATCTTAAAAAATTACGCAGCGTCTCTTCCTGAGGCTTTGCTCGAACAGATTCGTGAAGCGATTTACCACGCCTGTCAAGCGATCGTTGTCCGAAATGTGGGACCGCATTATACGAACATTGCGATTATGGGCGCGTTTGTTACCTTGGTTGGTGGTGAACTGCTAGGTGATAGCCAGCTACAAAGCTATGGCGAGCAGCGCTTGAAACGTTTCTATGACTACACGGCAGGAATTGGCACGTTTTCGGAGTACAACAGCCCATGCTATACGCCGATTGCGATTGATGAGCTGCATAGCATTTTTCAAGAATCAACGACAGATGAGGCTGTTTCACTTGCAGAAAAGCTGCTAGATATCGCTTGGCATATGATCGCCAAACATTATCATCCTGCAACGAAGGAATGGGGCGGCCCTTACAGTAGAACGTATTCGACTATGATGAGGGATCGGGAAATAAATTTCCTGGGAAATGCGCTTACCGAAGATCCTACAGCGATCCGTTGCCCGGAGAAATATCATCGTTATTTTAGCTCAAATGACGAACGTTATTTCAGTGAGCCGACGATGATGGCATCGGAGACAGGTTATCAAAACTATGCGACGACGTATCAAAATGAAGGAATCTCCCTCGGCAGCTACACGACCGGCAGTATGTGGAATCAACGGCGTAATCTGTTGGGCTTTGTAGATGCGGAAGGTCATAAAGCGTTTGTTCAGTTGCAATTTTTAAAAGATGGCAAAGACTTCTGCTCAGCGATTTATACAGGCGTTCAGTCACGCGATACGGCATTGTTTGGTTTTAATTTGGCGCTAGATAATGGCGGATGGCATCAGGAGCTGGATCTGATCAATGGCAGATTCCGTGCGAGCGATTTGCGGATTCGGTTTTTGATCGGCGGCGATGTGAGGGAGCTGGACTTGCCGACGGTCCAAGAGGGAAGAGGCTTCAGGACGATGCTCGGAGCGACTCGGCTGCAAGTTGGCGCTGTCTTCGAAGCGGCAGACTATGGTGCGCTGAAGCTTTCTTCGAAGCGAAGCGAAGAGGCGCTGCATTTGGACTATGTCATCTATGAGGGCGAGGAGCAGGCATTTGATTTTCACGCGCTGCACAAAGCGGTATGGGTATTTGCCCTATCACTTGGTCATTCGGAGCAGCTGCCGGCTGTGGATATTCAGTTAGAGGCAAGTTCTGTGACATCTACAATGGGTGAAGGAGATACTCAGATGTCGATCACGCTGCCGCTTGCCCCAGGGAAGACAGCGGATTTCTACCGCAATAACCGCGCGCAATTGCCGAAGGAACTAGTAGCGCAGATGATTGCGCCAACGGTGTTGCTTTCATGATATCCAGCTAGCTGGCGCAGCTAGGAAAAACGAAGAGCTGTAGGGGGAGTCCCCTTACAGCTCTTTCTCATTTCCGTTTAAATGCCTGGGCCCGAAACTGCTTCGGTGTCAGGCCGGTTTCCTTTTTAAAAACATGAAAGAAATGGGACATATCTCCGAACCCGACAGCTGCGCAAATATCCGTCACCGCTAGCTCTGACTCCATCAGCAATCGCTTCGCCTTATTAAGCCGATATTCAATCAAGAACTGCTTAATCGTTGTGCCTGTCGTATCTTTAAATAACGTAAAGAGCTGCGAGCGAGATACCGGAAAGCGGTTCACCAGATCCTCGATGTGCACAGGCTCCTGATGGTGCGCTATTAAATAGGAAAGTACGTCGCCAACGATATGTTGGTCAGCCGTGTTTAGGGAAATGGTCTCATTTTGCAATTGAAGAGAAAAAAGAAACAAGTCAGCGATATGCTGGAGCACCGCTAACTCATAGGTTCGTTCACGCACAGCTAAGCTATGGGTCAGCGCGGCTAAAATCGTTTGAACCCGATCCAGCTGCTGCGTGCTCAGGAAATAATGGCTCGAATCCGGATGGCGCTCGGAAAGGAGTCGAGGAATCGACAAATCGGATAACTGGCAAAGCGCATGCAATTGCTCCAAATATGACTCATCTATCGTAAGAACATACCGATGAAATTCTTTGCTGTGCCCATGGAACGGCCGATGGATCACATTCGGATGGATGATCGTAAGGCTGCCAGCATGCAGTGGATAGGCGCGATCCCCAACAATATAGGAGCCGGTTCCTTGCAGCACGAGATAAATTTCATACCCATTATGCGAATGCAGCATGTGCTGTTCGAGCGGCACGGTGCGAAATTCACAATGAACGGGATAGGACGCTAGAAAACGATTGGTAAAGATATCGACGGCATAGCTCGCCGTGGGTTGTTCCACTTGAACGTTGTGCAACCCAAGCTCCTCCTTTCCGCACTCCACATTGTCTATTTGAAACAGGAGTTACTTAAACCAGCCCTTTTTCTGAAACCAAGCAAACATGCCTAAACCAATGCCAATCATGATAATGAGAACGGCAAAATACCCCCAGTGCCATTCAAGCTCAGGCATATAGGCAAAATTCATTCCATAGAGACCAGCGATAAACGTTAAAGGCATGAATATCGTCGTAATAACCGTCAACGTTTTCATAATCGTATTCATCCGATTGGAATTCAGCGAGATATAGCTGTCGCGAATATCCGCGGTAATCTCGCGGTTCGAATCAATCATTTCAGAAAGCTTAAGCAGATGGTCATGAATATCCGTGAAAAAGACGAGATGCTCGCGCACCTGTTCGATCCGGTCCGTACTAATAATCCGATACAGCAGGTCACGCATCGGAACGATGGTTCGGCGTAGCTTCAACAGTTGGGAGCGAATTTCAAAAACCTGATTCATCAACGCATCAATGGCCTCGGCGTTCATATTGTTTTCGATATCATCAAGTTCATCTTCAATCTGATACACACTAGGGAAATATTGATCAACCAGATTATCTAAAATGAGATAGGCAGCATAAATTTGACCTTGATTTCGCAAGCTTTCTTGATTCGATATCCGAGTCCAGGCATCTTCGATTTCTCTGGATTCATGCAAATGGAACGTAACAATATAGTTGCTCCCGAGGAACATATCGACTTCTTCCGCATCCAATGTCTTCGCATTAATGGCGTGCATGACAAAGAAATGAACATTTTGATAATGATCGATTTTTGGTCGCTGCATAAAATGAAAGCAGTCCTCAATCGCGAGTGGATGAAAGTGAAAATGATCCTTCAGCGTAGAGGCTTCTTTTTCATCGGGATTATAAAAATCAACCCAGTACCAACGAATCGTTGGGGAGGATAGTTCTTCAAGAGGAAGATCATGAATCACAGCGTAATCAGTCGTGACGGCAAGTGTACGTATCATAAAAATGGCTCCTAGCATTAATTTCGTATAGGCATTTGCTTCATTTTACCATACAATGGGGAAAGATCAGAATGGAAAGAGGGATAGGGATGAAGCTCTCCGTTTGTTTGGATGCGCTCTATAAAGGGCGTGATTTTCGTGAAAGTGTAAATGAGTTGAAGGCGATCGGTTACGATACGATTGAATTCTGGTCCTGGTGGCAAAAGGATATCGATGCGGTTGCGGATGCCGTCGCAGCAGCAGGGGTTTCGATTGCGACATTTTGTACCAAATTCACGAGTTTGGTTGATCCAGATCAGCGCAGTGTCTACCTAGAGGGACTCACTGAATCAATTGCAGTCGCGAAGCGCTTAAATTGCAGCCAGCTGATTACGCAAGTAGGACAAGAGCTGGAAGGCGTTTCGCGTGAGGCACAAACAGCGTCTTTGATTGATGGGTTGCGAGCTTGTGCGCCGCTTTTGGAAAAAGAGGGAATTACGCTGTTGATTGAGCCGTTGAATACGCGGGTGAATCACAAAGGGTATTTTTTAGCATCATCGGAGGAAGCTTTCGACATTGTGAAGCAAGTTGGAAGCCCTTTCGTACAAGTGTTGTTTGATATTTACCATCAACAAATCACTGAAGGCAATGTCATCGCCAACATTCGTGAGAATATCGCTTTGATCGGCCATTTTCATGCAGCTGGCAATCCTGGCAGACATGAGCTCGACAATGGTGAGTTGAACTACGAACAGATTTTCCGAGCCATTGATGAGGCTGGATTTACAGGGCATGTGGGACTGGAATATTTCCCAGTGGAGGAGCCGGCGGTTGGGTTGAGGAAGCTGTTGAAGTAACTGAGCAATGATTTGATGTCAGAAAAAAAGCCAAGCCCTTAACGCAAGGGGCTTGGCTTTTCGTGCAATGATTACTGATTCCAAATCCGGTACAAAATAACCGTCGCCTCAGCACGCGTGAGGAGATCATTCGGCGCTAGCTTGTCATTCTTGCCGTTCACGATGCCAGATTTCACCAGCGCTGCAGCGCTGTCTTTCGCGTAGCTGGATACACTCGCCGCATCTGGATATGCATCTAGGGTTCCGCTGGCTTCAACCGTCTTGCCAGCTGCCTTCAGTGCGCGTGTCGCCAGTACCATCATATCTTGACGGGAAATATTGTCGTTTGGCTTGAATGTATTGTCTTCAAAGCCAGCAGAGATACCAAGTGCCTTTGCGATAGCCAGCTCCTTATAATAGTAAGAGGTTGTGGAGACATCGCTGAACATTGTAACATTGGTGCTATCACTATGCAATTCAAGCGCTCGGATTAGCAGCGTTATGAAGTCAGCTCTCTTAATAGTAGCTTCAGGCGAGAAGCTGTTCTCCGCTGTGCCTTGGATGACATCGCGAGATGCCATCGTGTCTATGGCTTTTTTAGCCCATGTCACGTTCTGCAGGTCAGCGAATGTCTTGAATACAGAAGCAACTGCATAGGTGCTGAAATGGGTCGTTTGGAAAACAATAGATCCACTTGCCGCATCATAGCGAGCGTTCGGAATCGCTGTTGCGTTGCCTTGACCATCAATATACCAAATGACGATATGATCCGGATCGCTAAGCTCTTCCGCAGTCGGAGTGTAAGGAATGGCTACCGTAACGGGCGCATTTGGGTTGTTCCAAGCAAGGACTTTATCGCCAGCTGCGACAGTCAGCTCGATCACAGGACGATTACCGATTTTCTCTCGGGTCGCTGCATCCAAGTTGTCTGTAGATGCCTTGCCTACACGAAGGGACACTTGCTCAGTGTTTTCCGTCACATTGGACAGCATGTTGCTCGGAATTTGGAGCGAAGCCTCAGCGGTTCGTAAGGAAAACTCGAAGATTTCTTGACTATTCAAGCTTTGCGCTGGCAATTGCACATCATACGAAGTGCCTGCGGCTTGCTTCGGTATTTCGATGACGACTTGTTTCTTACCGCTTGGTGAAGGAGCGGCTTGCTCAAGCGCCTTTTTCAAATTGTCGCTGGATATCACAGCTACTGTGCGACCATTGTCGGTTTTCATCTCAGGCTTGATCGTAATCGAGCCGTCGGCGTTCTTCACGTTCTCTGGTTGGATGATAGCGGGGACACTGCCGACATTGCTGCCTGAATCATCGGCTTTGCCGGTGAGGGTAAGCACGCCGTAAACGGATGTGTCCTGAAAGCCAGTACCCGTCGTATCGTTCCATGCGGAAACGCTTTGACGAGCGCCTGCTTTGGCATCATTGATCTGTACATCAAAACCAAGCATTCTGTTGTTAGCTCCCGTTACAAATTTCAACGGAATCTTCACTTCAACCGTGTAATTTGTTCCAGAAATTTGGGTTTTGGATTCAATACCTGATGCTAGACTTGCCGGATTGGATGATGTTTCGTTGTCAAAGTTAATTCGGTATTGCCCATCATCGCCTTCATAGGACGCTGTTTTGCCATTGTTTTCGTCCAAGAAAATTTCGACGGAGTCTTGTTCGTAGGCATTAACGCTGGTTTTATCAAGTTCCCTGTCACTGACCTGGATCAGCACGTAGAGGTTATGATCATCCCATAATGCTTTTGCAACGCCACTAGCTCCTTGCCACGCAAGTTGATAGCGGTTGATCGGCATTTCAGCTGTCTGACTCCAAGCTGCGTCATCAGCTAATCCATCAATGGAAGGTGTAGCAAATTTGGCAGTTGAACGATTGGCTTCAGGTGCTGGTTCATAAGGTTGTTCTGCTAAGAAAGTATCTGGGGCAATTACGCCGTAGTAGGCCGGTTTTGCCTGCAGATTTCGATCAAACAACTGCGGATTATTGTCGGCTCTCCAGCTCGTAGCATCGTTTAATCCCCAGAAGGTAATGCGTTCAATATGCGTGGCGTGAGCTTTAAAAATCTTGAATATTTCAGCATACAACGCAGCTTGAGCATTAGCATCTTTTGCTGAGAGTTGTGAGTTGCTGCCGGCCGTAATGTCGAGCTCGGAGATACTCACTTCTACGTTTAGAGAAATAAACTTTTCAAGCGACAGTTTAACGTTCTCTGGTTTCGTGTGCAGATTATAGTGCGCTTGCATGCCGACGCCATCGATAAGAAGCTTGCCAGGGTGTGTCAGCGCATACTTATCATTGATTTCTTTAACCATGCTGTATATAGCCTGAGCTTTATTCTGATTGTCTTCGTTATAATCATTGTAGTAGAGCTTGATATTCCAAGTTGGATGATTGTCCAGCACTTCTCTTGCCATTAAGAACGCCTGCTCCACGTAGTCATCTCCGATAGCAGCCTTCCATGCGGATTGGCGAAGGGCCGATGTCCAATTGGTAGGGTTAGCAGGATTATCGTTCATCGCTTCGTTGACGACATCCCAAGAGATCACCTTGTCAGCGTAATGTTCCATGACCGTTGTGATATGGCTCTTCATATTGGCGAGCGCTTCAACGCGTCCGAGTGGAAGTGACTCAGCTGTCGTACTCAGCCATGTAGGTGTTTGCTGATGCCAGATGAGCACGTGCCCATGAAGTTTAAGTCCAGCTGCCTGTATTTTTGTAACAAGTGCATCCTCTGCGGTAAAGTCAAATTGCTTATTCGCATTATAAGCCTGATCTGGTTTCATCGCATTTTCTGCGGTGACGACATTGTTATGCAGCTTGAGAAGATCAAGTCGTACGCCTTCCATATCTGCCGCTGATACCGCGTTTCCGATCAAGAAGTCGTTCTGATAAGCATTTTTAATCGGAGTTAGATCCTTTTGAACCGCGATTGGCGGTGAGCTTTCTACAAAACTAATATCGTCAATATAGAAGGAGGCCTCTTTGTTGTTGGAGCTTTCTATATAGATGGTCAAATACTCATCGGGTACCGTGTTGTAACGGTAGGTACCTTCAAATTTAACCCAACCGTCTTCGGTGCTGATTGCTTTTTTGTCTAGGGTATTATAGCTTGCGCTCGTATTGCCAACTTGCGTGGATAGCTGGAGTTGCGAGCTGCCTGGCGAGATCAGCTTGACCCAGGCTGTAATTTTATATTCATAGCCCTTGTCCACATATTTCTCAACCCGCAAGGAAGGTCCATGCCAAGTGTCTGCTCGACCTTCTACCTTCAACGCGTATGATCCGCTGTCGGTATGGTTGGCATCATGGATGACAGTAAGTGTTTCCGTACCTTTTCTGCCTGTAAATCCGCCTTTTGTTTGATCCTCAAACGTAATAGTGGAGAGGTCCACAGCCGGTTGTCTAGGTGTCTCAACGACAGGGCCGGAAGCCACTTTTTCCGTAACGAGGATATCTCCGAGATAGAACGGAACACTTGCCCCGTTCGTGTTGGAATTAATGCGCAGCGCGCTGTCCTTGCTCGTATCGACGGTAAATTCCTTGGTCAAAGTGAGCGCTTTGCCGGCTTCATAATTCACATAAACCGTATTCTGGTAACCGTTTACAGTTTGGAACCCAGCTTGCGCGCCGCTAGGGATCGTTACATCAGCGTCAACATAGACGGTAGCAGTTACCGTATACGTTTTACCATTTTCAAGACCGATGTCACTAAATTTAAAATCAATCCCGTCCCAGTTGTTCACTCGGCCGCTTACATATAAAGCTTTTCCATCCGTATTGCCTGTAAAAGTTGTGCTAGTGACCGGTGCGAGAACAGCTTCGCCTGCTTTCTTCGCTAATCCTTGACCGTTCGCGAAAGATTCGTGATACACCTCTCTAATAGTCGTTTCCGTGGTTTGCTTGGCAGTAACGAGGATATCTCCGATGTAGAACGGCACACCTGCTCCGCCAGTGTTGGAATTAATGCGCAGCGCGCTGTCCTTGCTCGTATCAACGGTAAATTCCTTAGTCAAAGTGAGCGATTTACCAGCTTCATAATTGACGTAGATCGTATTTTGATAGCCGTTAACAGTTTGAAAACCAGCCTGTGCACCGCTAGGGACAACTACATCAGCGTCTACATAGACGGTTGCAGTTACCGTGTAGGTTTTACCATTTTCAAGACCGATGTCACTGAATTTAAAATCTGCCCCGTCCCAGTTGTTCACTCTATTGCTTATGTAAATTGCTTTTCCGTCATCATTGCCTGTAAACGTTTTGTCAGTGACTGTCGCTAGCGTAGCATCGCCCGCTTTTTTCGCTAATCCTTGTCCGTTCGCAAAGGTTTCGTGATAAATCGTGGTCGTCTCAGTCGCAGCTTTCGCTATCGGAGTAAGTAAGCTCGATGGTAGTAATAAAGCCGCTGCAAGCAGGATGGAGACAACTCTTCGCATAAGTACTTTTCTCATATATGGCATTCCCCTCTCAATAATCAGTGAATAAATGAAGCGTTTACATTTTAACGTGTGGCATCTCCTTTCCAACGTAATTATAGCTGGATTGAAAACGGGTTTAACTAAAGAAACTTTACATGATACTGTAATTATTAAATACAAAGTGGGGTTTTGGTACGGGAAATGGACGATAGATTTGCAAACTTAAAGCCTTCCAATATTATACAAGCTGTGATATAAATGAGATTGGCGAGGCTTTCGACCTAGTCTTAAATTACTATGTATTAAGGCGAAATGTTGTATCTAGCATACTTTTCAGAAGGAGAGGACGAGATCTTGCTAACACGGATAAAAAGCACAAGAATACTCATTGCACTTATTGTAAGTATTATTTTTCTGTTCAACACGACCTACGCTCAAGGTTCAACGCTAGACACCGTTCATATTACTAGGGCATTATGGAAAGGTGACCCACGAATCGTACCTGATATCAGCAGTGCGGATGTGACTTTTATCGTTTCAACGGAAGAAACCATAGAAGGGGAAGATGTTGCGTTTAAGAATCAAGCAGGCAGCATTTTCATTTTAAGAGCTCAAGGCTATGCAGATGTTTTTGCAGTTGTTCATGGAGGATTCAGCACTGGTCGCAGTGTCGGAAAAGATAATGTCTATGATACAGGATTCTATTTTCGAGTAGACAATCCAGATGCTGTAGTAGCAGGCGTTAACTATCAGCTTATTGCCCCAACTTCAACTAATGGGTATCAGTGGATCGTCGGTTCAGATGTGATCGTTACGAAAGGTGATTCTAAATCGGCCTCATCACCGAAACCAACGCCAAAACCATCAACCCCGCCAAAACAAAATTCGCCAACTAAAACGGATGCTTCAAAATACGGCAGTGATATTGATCCAAACTATAATAAGGTCGCAGCTTCCCTATTCTCGGATGTAGATAATCAACATTGGGCATTCTCAGCCATTAGTGATTTGAATGCAAGACAAGTGTTGAGCGGCTATCCAGATGGGAAATTTAGACCCGATAAGGTAGTAACCAGGGCTGAGTTCGCCAAAATCATGGTTCTCGCTGCAGGATTACAGCCAACCAATGTGGCATCGACGTCATTTACAGATATCAAGCCAAGTGACTGGTTTACACCTTATATCGAAGCAGCAAAAGACTACCTAAGCGGCTATTCGCTACCAAACGGCAGAATCATTTATGATCCTGATGCGCCTGCTTTGCGCGAGGATATTGCCGTAGCCATTGTGAAACTTAAGGGATATGATAAAACTCGGTTTGCAGATCTAAGCATTATCGAAGCGATGTTTACAGACTACCAAAGCATTTCTGACTATGCGAAAGATTACGTTGCATTAGCGGTCGAGGGCAAACTCGTATCCGGATTCCCAGATGAGACGTTTCGTGCGCAACAACCGATTACAAGAGCGCAAGCAGCGGCAATGCTTTATAGAGCGTATCAGTATGGGAACGATAATAAAGACACGATAGAGACACCCAATACACCTGTGAAAATCCCTGCTAACCAGACGCAGCCGCCGGTCATCATTATTCCGCCAACGACTCCACCAACGGTAACTGGAAATGTGTATGGGAACGGAGCAGTTGGAAATTAGTTTGAGAAAAATGGGAAAATGTAGGAGACCCAGCCCATCGGCTAGGTCTCTTTTTTAAATCAGACGTTCCGAAACCGCTGCAACAACAAATACCCACTTGTCGCTGTTGTTCTCTTTTGATACACAATTTTAAAATCGTCTAAAAAACAGTTCAACGCTGTAATTAGCAATCCGTTCGTTCTTAATGTATTTGTGCAAGGCTGAGAACTGCCGATCACTCGGAAAGAGGTAATTCTACGCGCAGAACCAACTCTTGTCCAACGAATTAAAACGAGATCTGGTTGACGAACAGCTTTCAAACAAGCCGCACAAGCCATATCGATCACCTCGTTTCTATTTAGCTTCTCTATATAAAATGCGTGAAAGAGTAATATGGTGAGGAAAATAGGGAGGAATAGATCATGCATACTTTTGGGTAATATAACCAGATATGAAAAGATAAAAGGAGGCTTACATGGTGAGTGGAGCAACGTTATACGAAAAGCTAGGCGGGGAAGCGGCCATTACGGCAGTGGTGGATTACTTCTACGAGCTGGTATTAGCGGATGATACAGTCAATCACTTTTTTGAAAAGACGGACATGGAGAAGCAGCGCAGACATCAAGCTAAATTTTTCAGCTTTGCATTAGGGGGCCCGAATCAGTACACGGGGGCATCGATGGCCAAAGCACATGCGGGCATGAATTTGCAGGAAAATCATTTTGCGGCGATTGCCACACATTTGCATGACGCGCTTGCTCATTTTCAGGTAGGGACAGACGAGATTAATCAAGTGCTGGCGAAAGTGTCTACGTTGAAGGACGATATCCTACATAAATAGTCGGTAGTTTTAAAAAAGGGACCCAGCCACTAGGCTGAGTCCCTTTTCCTCATCGTTCAGATCGATAAATCTCCTTCACTAAGCGACCCAGCCGCGCCGAACTCGCTCATGATCACCGTCAATTGCGTAAAATGTTTATTAAACACATCGGTGTCTTGCCTAAAGCCTATCTCAATAAGATTCGGAATGAGCAGGCGAAGACGATGCTACTAATGACGGATGAGCCCATGAAGGCGATTGCGGATGCTTGTGGATTTGCAGATGAGTTTCATTTTGGTACAATGTTTCGAGTATGGAACGAGATTTCACCGGTTCGTTTTCGAACAATGAACAAATAGAGAGGGGCTAACCGAATTATGGGTGCCGAAATTGAGAGAAAGTATTTATTGCCTGCATTTCCTGAAGCTGAACTAGCGAATAACGAACTGAAACAAGTGTCAAAGCAATACATTTATCAAACATATTTGGCCTTTTCTGATGATCAAGAGATTCGTGTACGCCAGCTTGTAGATAGCTCAGGAGAATCGCATTTTACACATACCTTCAAGTCAGGGCATGGGATGGTTCGCGAAGAAGTAGAGTACAGCATTACTGAGCCCATCTATAAACAGCTGCTGGAGCGTACTGGGTTGATTCCGTTAGAGAAAATTCGGACGACGCTCGAAGCGGATGGGTTCACTTTTGAAATCGATGAGTATAAACAAATTGACCTGCTTGTTGTGGAAGTTGAATTCCCTGATTTGCAGGCTGCACAACAGTTTGTACCACCGGCTTGGTTCGGAAGAGAGCTTGGCTCCGAGGAGGAGTTCCGTAATAAATCGATGTGGGTTGCGTTGCAGAAGCGCTAATTCTAGTGAAAAAGGTGGTAGATAGCCATGTCTAGACCGCAATTAGTACTTGATGTTGCTGGTGTGCTTGTGACGAATTTTTCACCGCGAGCTTGGAGCGGGTTTACGAGTGGCACGGATGACGCGTCTTTGGTCAGCTTGCCGCATCGTTTTAAAGAAATTAAAGGTGATTTGTGGGTCGGTAAAATGACGGAAGAGGGCTTCTGGCAATGGTTAAACGACTTGTTCCCACAGCTTGAAAGCAAGGTGGATCGTACTTGGATCCTTGAGCAATTGCTACCTTTAACTGCGATGCAGCATGTGGAGAAATGGAGTCAATTGGCCGATATTCACTTACTGAGCAATCATCGTATCGAGTGGCTGTCCCATCTATTGGATCCTATTCGTCCCTTCTTAAAAAGTACAACGATCTCGAGCGAGGTTGGATATTGTAAACCGAATCTAGAGGTATATGAGCTTGTTCGAACGCATTTTCCCAATGAGCAAGCGGTGGTTTTGTTTGTCGATGATCAAGAGAAAAACCTTGTGCCTGCCAGAGCACTGGGGTGGCAAACGATGCTAGCCGATGCCGATGAGGCCTGGATTGCCCAGGTTATGACATTTTTAGATGAGCGTCGCTAAATGATTGCCTACAATTCGCGATTCATTAGGGAAGTATGAGCAAAAAACATGCTTCCCTAAAATTCTAAATAGAAGTTTCACAACAATTACTAGGTATGATCTAAGTAATGTAAGAACTTCTATAGGAATTGCGAGGGGCCATCTATGAATTTAATCCATTATTATCGTGAGCAGTTTATCGAATTAACAGCCCAGTTTGAGAAAGTGTGGGAGGAAGATTCGCACTATAAATTTGGTTTTCTTTGGCGTTCACATGTGAATAATTCGTATAAAGAAATTTTCCAAATGACACAAACAAGGCAGGAACCGCTGTATTTAATGTATGCGATTGAACTTCCGGAGTCGTATAAAAAAACAAACATCAGCGATGTTATTAAAAATGTGGCCTCTGACTATGAGCTGTCCATGTACGTCTTCTCAAGTAAAATTATGCTTACCTCATGTGTATCCATCGAAAATCTACAACAAACGTCATTAGGTTTCATTAATCAAGCTCGCGCGGAAATAATTGATTTAGTGTTTTCCGCCATCAAGCACGTTGATTATGAAGCCGTATAGACCATACATTATTCGACATCTATAATAGAAGTAGATGGGCGAAGCAGCAATCCGATGGGGTGGGTAGGATGTTGAAAGATCTACTAAATAATTTTTCGATCGTAGCTGTTTTTGTGTTTATATCTTTTCAAATTTTTTACTCTCCTAAACTGAAGGCCATTGCTAGATGGAAGTTTCAATTATGGGTAGGAATTACGCACGGACTTTTCGGTATGCTGCTTGCCGTTCTGGGTGTCCATGTGAGTGAGAGACATATTCTAGATCTGAAAGCAATCGCAATCTTAATGGCGACATTCATTGGCGGAGGCGTTTCGGGGCTCATTACGACGTTGATTATGATCATTGGTCGCACGATCATGGATCCTGTGGTGCTGGTTCGCGTATCCATTCTAGGACTCATTATTTATACAGGCTGTGCACTTGTTCATCATTATGTTCGAGACTATTGGAAGAAATGGATACTACTCGTACTATGTCCAGTCAGCGTTTTATTCGTTGATATGGTGTTGATTTATAAGCTTCCTGCTACAGAACTTGTTATTCCAAATTTAGTTCTACATTTAGGGGCGGGCATGTTCGTTGCCGGACTCTTCCGTTATTTTTTAAGATCCGAAGAGCTGAAAGATCAAGTTCAGCATATGCAGCAAGAGCTTTCCGATATTTTGCGTTTCCAGTCCGGACTAACATTTAAAATAAAAAAAATACAAAATAAATGGGTTTACACCATTATTGATGGTCAATTATTGCATCAACTTGGCTACACGCCTGAAGACTATTTCCAAAAGAATGTGCATGCGATTCCTTTTTATACGGAGGACATTACGCATTTCTTGCAATCGAAATATGAAGAGGCATATGCAGGAAAGACAATTGCCTATGAGATGGATATCCAGGGTAAAATCATTTTCACAACCTTACAGCCTGTATTTGAAGGAGAACAAGTGGTTGAGGTGATAGGTTCGGCGTCAGATGTGACAGAGAGAACCTTGGCTGAACGCCGCATTCAGGAAAGTGAAGAGCGCAATCGGATTCTCGTTGAGAATTCGCAGGAGGGTATTCTCGGTTTCACAACGGAAGGTGAAATAACGTCTGTGAATCAAGCGGCTTGCCTTCTTACACAAACGAGAGCAGAGGAAATGCTGGGTCTTCCCATGACCGCTTTTTTGCCAGCTACCGAGAAGGCGCTTTGGGAACAGTATTTTCAGGAAGTGTTGAGCAATGGCGATAATGTGAGGTTTGAAATCGCAATTCCTTCATCGGATGGGGGAAGGCGAGACTATCGTGTCACACTTTCAGCCTATCATCATGCGGATGGGGATGTGAAAGGCATCGTTGGCTCCATTCACGATTTTACCGAAGCTGCGATGAGACATGCGGCTGATCAAGCGAATCAAGCGAAGAGTCATTTTATCGCGAAAATGAGCCATGAAATCCGTACACCTTTGAATGGGATTATTGGGCTATCGCAGCTGTTAGGGAAAACATCGCTTACTGAGCATCAGAAGGATTACTTAACGAATATTACTTCCTCTTCGCACACCTTGTTAGGCATCATTAATGATGTACTGGATTTCTCTAAAGTCGAAGCGGGCAAATTAGAAGTGGAAAGAACAAGCTTTAATTTGGATGAGCTGATTAAGGAACTTTCAAGCATATGTAGTGTGTTATCAAAAAGCCACCAAATTGAAATTATTTTCAGTACACCAGCTGAATTGCCTAAACGACTTCTGGGTGATCCACTTCGACTAAAGCAAGTACTGCTTAATCTGTGCAGCAATGCTATTAAATTCACGAGCGCAGGCTATGTGATGCTTCATATCGAGCTATGTCCGCAGACGTTTAGTGAAGATATTATGCTGCGATTTAGTGTCAAAGACTCCGGGATTGGCATCTCGGCTGATCGGCTTTCGTACATATTTGAACCCTTCTCTCAGGCAGATGGGTCAACGAGTCGCGAGTATGGCGGCACTGGGCTAGGACTGCCGATTTCCCAGCATTTGATTAGTCTAATGGGCGGTGTACTTAAAGCAGAGAGCAGTGTCGGAAATGGAAGCCACTTCACGTTTGACTTGCCTTTCCAAGTAATCGAGCAGGACGATCCCGACGAATGGGATATTATTGGGGAAGGGCATAGACCCTACAGCGTATTGGTTGTTGAGGATCATCCCCTCATGCGAAATAGCTTGCAGGATACGTTAGAATCTTTCGCTCTCATCGTAACGACCGTTCCTTCATGGGATATTTTGTTTAAAGAGGTTGGCGGAAAAGAGGAAGACGAAGATAGCTACGATTGTCTTATCCTGGATATGGAAAGCGAAGATATGTATGGCATTGAGACTTGGCATACACTCCTGAACAGCATCCACCGAGTTCGAACACGTATTATCTGCCTCACTTCACCTATGGGGAAAGAAGAGTTACTCACCTTCCCTGAGGGTGAAAGACCCGATGCTGTACTTGTTAAGCCGATTAGTCGATTAGAGCTTTATCAGACGTTAGGGTTTTTATTCCATTCTAAGCATCATGCTGAAACAGTTGACCTGGAGGTCTTGACCAATCATTCACTCGGCGAGCACACTTGGGGACACATTCTACTGGTAGAGGACAATGAAATCAATCAACAGGTAGCCAAGGAGCTTATCGAGGAACGGGGCTACAAGGTAACCCTAGCGACCAATGGGCAAGAGGCGTTAGATAAGTTGGAAACCAGTGATTTTGCACTGGTTCTTATGGATATCCATATGCCTGTCATGGATGGGGTTGAAGCAACGAGGCTTCTTCGTCTGAACCCGAGATGGAGCCAGCTGCCCATCATCGGTCTTACAGCCAACGTGGTCAAACAGGATCAAGAGGAGTACATCCGTATGGGAATGAACGATGTGGTAAGCAAACCGTTGGATGTGAAGCGACTGTTTCGTGTCATTCATAAATGGATTGAGCCGGAGAATGGCTTCAGGGAGTTACAGCAGACCGAAGTCGTTCCTTATTACAAAGACGTGGCCGGGATAAACTGGCAGGCAGCTTTGGCCCGAGTAGAGGGCAAGGAAAGTATTCTTCTCGTCATGCTGCAGTTATTCAAGAAAAATTATAGTGATTTTGTAGAGCAGCTTCGCCTGCATTACCGTGATGACGACTGGGCTGCTGCCAAAAGAGCCGCACATACGCTAATTGGTGTAGCTGGCAGTCTGTCGGCTGATGTGCTGCATGCAAGAGCCGTGGAACTCCAAGCGACGATTCTCCTGCGCGAAAACTACGAGGACCAGCTTGCCGAGATAGCTGCAGAAATTGAGCGAATTATCGTTTGTATTCGGGATGAGGGATAAGAGATAATAAAGAACCCCTTATGTCTAATTAACTGATACCCTCCTAAAGTTTGAGGGGGATGGTGAGAGACGTAAGGGGTTTTTGTGTTCTTAAAATGCGCGGGGGAGGACTTTACCCCAAAGCTTGTAGGCACTATCCCATTGGCTCAGGATATGCTTCAACTCTTGTTGACCTGAGCGAAGGGGATAGTGGCGATAGGTAGCTTTATCAGAACATGTAGTTAGAATTTCCAATGGAATGAAACCAACTAAACGCCCGAATAAGCCATAAATCCGCCATCGACGGGAATCGTCGTTCCTGTTACGAAGCGGGACATGTCAGAATCAGCCAGCCACAGCAAGGTGCCAAGCAAATCCTCCGGCTTGCCGAATCGGCGCATCGGGGTATGGGCAATGATTTTATGAGAGCGTTCTGTCAGGGAACCGTCTTCCTTCAATAACAATTTCGTATTCTGCTCAGTCAAAAAGAACCCCGGCGCAATAGCATTTACACGAATGCCGCTTTCCGCTAAATGAACAGCTAACCATTTCGTGAAGTTGTCGATAGCTGCTTTGGCAGCGCTGTAGGCAGGAACTTTCGTCATGGGAGAAGGTGCGCTCATGGATGAGATGTTGATCACCGTTGCACCGGTTTTGCCGTGCATATGCTTGGTGAATACTTGCGTTGGAATTAATGTACCCACGAAATTAAGATCAAGCACGTTGCGGAAGCCAGGAATGCTTAGATCATAAAAGGACTGCACATCCGGATTCGCCACATCCTCCATCCTGAAAATCTCATTCGTTGTATTCGCGCTCGCATGGTTGCCACCCGCACCATTAATTAAAATATCACAGGTGCCAAGCTGTTCAACCACGGAAGCTGCTGCCTTTTCTACACTTTCAGCCACGGTGACATCGCAGGCAACGGCGATCGCTTTGCCTCCAGCAGCCTGAATTTCTTGAACGACAGCTAAGCCTTTCTCGTGCGTGCGATTCAAAATCGCAACATGCGCGCCTTGCCTAGCTAATTCCAATGCCATCACGCGGCATAGTACGCCGGCGCCTCCTGTAATTACGACGACTTTCCCTTGCAGAGATGGAAAATTAGTTAATGTGCTCATGTTCTGCTACAGCTCCTTTTTGTGTTGTAACTGCTTGGCGACACAGCATGTCCCAAAGTCCCCATAAATACATAATCCCTAGTGCACGGTCATACAGCCCGTATCCAGGTCTGCAGCGCTCGTCCCAGATGTGCCGGCCATGATCCGGACGACAAAAGCCTTCATAATTGTTTTGATGAAAGGCCTGCACAATACCGGACATATCAACCGTGCCATCCTGTGCACGATGCGAGGTTTCGATGAAATCACCATTTTCATACACGCGAACATTCCGAAGGTGGGCAAAAGGAATCCGATCCGCGAATTCATGCACGATCGAGACGATATCGTTACTCGGATTCGCACCGAGTGATCCACTGCACATCGTTAGCCCGTTATGAGGGCTGTCATGCAGCGCTAAAAAGCGGCGGATATTCGCCTGGCTTGTCATCAACCTCGGTAATCCAAATACGGACCAAGGTGGATCGTCGGGGTGTATGGCCATTCGAATTCCGTGCTCAGCAGCTACGGGGATGACTTCATCCAAGAAATACTTGAGGTTGGCCCAGAGATGTTCTTCGCTGACACCTTGATAAGCCTCGAAAAGCTCCGTTAAATGCGCGAGTCGCTCTGGCTCCCAGCCCGGCATGCTGAAATCGGGGTTTGCATTGATCCGGCCAACATGCTCAGCAAGGTCGAGGTTAGCGATTTTACTTTTTTCATAAAATAATGCCGTTGAGCCGTCTTCCAGCTCCTTATATAAATCCGTCCGTACCCAATCGAAAACCGGCATGAAATTGTAGCAAATGACTTTGACACCAACTTGCGCTAATGTGGCAATCGTTTTTTTATAATTAGCGATGTAGGTATCGCGGCTTGGAAGTCCTAATTTAATGTCTTCATGAATGTTGACGCTTTCCACAACCTGCATATGCAAACCAGCCTGATCAGCCTCAGCTTTGATCTTCTGGATTTTGTCCATCGGCCATTCTTCCCCGGCAGGAACATCATGCAGGGCCCAGACGATGCCTTCAACACCGGGAATTTGCTTAATTTGCTTCAGAGTGACCGTATCATTTCCCTCTCCAAACCAGCGGAACACCATTTTCATAGCAGCACATTCGCCTCCATTGTCATCAACCTATTTGAAATACGTGGGGAATTTCTCTTTCAATAATGCCTGATCTGCGATGCCTACTTGAAGATGCGCATGAATTAATCGCTCTGCCGCATCTGGCTGTTGCTCTTTGATCGCTTCAACCATCTGCACATGCTGCGAATAGAGCTCATCCCAATGATGATCCGTGGCTAAGCGAAGCATGCGGGTGCGGTTTAAATGCACATTAATTTGCCCAATGACTGCCCATGTGTTCATTTTCTTACAGCCTTCGAAAATCGTACGATGAAACGCCTCATCTAGCTCAAACATCTTCTTGAAGTCTTGTTCATCCATGCACACTTTCTGAGAGGCTAGATTCATTTGAAGCGTGCGCAGGGAGTCTTCTGGAAAATCACTGCACGCCAACCGAATGACTGCGCTTTCCAGATGTTCCCGAATGAAGCGGGCTTCATCCACCAGCTCCAGATCAATGCGAGAGACAACCGTGCCGCGTTGTGGATAAATGTCGAGCAAGCCTTCCTGAGCTAGTTGCACAAAGCTTTCTCGAACAGGCGTCCGACTCACATTGAAGCTTACCGACATTTCTTTTTCCGAAATGGTGGCACCAGGAAGCAAGGCCAGACTCAGAATTTGCTCCTTCAGCGTGTGGTAGACGGCATCTCGGGTTGAGCTAATCAGTGGTTTTTTAAAATAATCCATGTAAGTCTCCTTTGCAAAATGAAGCCTAAACTTATACTACCATACTTGTATGGTAGTACGGTAGTATAAAATACAAGCAACAAAACACCGCATACAGCCCGTGCTTTCCTAATAGGAATAGCATGAGCCACATGCGGTGTCGGTATCGTTAGTGTGAAGCTGCTGCAACTTGAATTTTTTTCCAAGCTTCAACATGTTGTTCCAGCTGTTCTACCAGCATCATGATCTCTTGTGAGAATTGCTCTTTCTCTTGCTCATTCATCCCATTCTGTGCGATTTGCAGCTCGCTCGGAGTGGGAGGAGCGGGGATTGTACGAAGCAATTGCTGTAATTTAGCTTGAAGAGGATTTACAGCAGCAGCTACAGGAACAACAGCTTGAGGCGCTGAAACCGTAGGTGTAACCTGCTTGTCATTATCCTCTTGCGCAACAGCCCCAATCTCTCTAACCTCCACGGCCTCGACTTTCACCTTCTCCGTCTTGGCAGGTGCTTTGGCTGCGACAGGCTTCGCGCGTTCTGCGCGATTGTTCTGGAAGGTAGACCAGGTCTCGATTAATTCTGGGCCCGATTTATACAGCAGCTGACCTTTCATTCTGTCCGAAATGTCCTTATCCTTGAACAGCTTCGCAATTTTCTTCACATCACTGACGGGCATCTCATCACGTGCCATGATCAGCGCCAAAGGATCGCGGTGCTCCATCGGCAGATCCTTCAATGGCAATAGTTGATCCTCCGTAAGCTTGTCCTTGCGAATCTCAGTACCGCCTACGATCAACTTCTTAACCGAGTTCCCAAATTTGAGCAGCTCACATTTGTTTTTAATATACGATTCAGGCTTGCCGAGCTTACTAGACAAATATTTAATAGAAGAACTAAACTTCGAGTCATGCATGAGTTTATGAAAAGCTTCGGCTTCCTCGATCGGAGAAAAGCCTTCACGCGTTAGATTTTCAGCAATCTGCTCCAGATAGATTTCCATCTCATCCGTTACCGTGGATACGATACAAGGCATGATAGGCAGCCCAAGCATTTTGCTAGCTTTATACCTCCGATTGCCATAAATAATTTTATAACGATTGTCAGCGGTTGTACGCACTTTAATCGGAGAGAGCAAGCCAATTTCACCAATGCTTTTCATTAGCTCTTGCAGCGCTTCTTCATCAAATTGATAACGCGGCTGGTCTGTATCCTCATCAATGAGATCTATCGCAATGTTAAGTATGTCCATTTTCATATCTCCAATCGTTCAGGTAATCTCGTTTCATTATATATCAAGGTTGAAATCGTGGGAATCCACAGGCGGTAAGTTTTGCCATAAATAAATATATTGCCAGTTGGGGAGAGGAGATGAAATAATAGAGAAGGATGTCGAATCATGACATGTCATCAAGTCATACCAGGAGGAGAGACCTATGAAAAAACTACAATATTCCTTCCTAACCCTCATCTTTATCCTTCTTTTCACTTCATCCGAATCGGTTCTCTCTACCTACAAAAAATCACTAATGAATGAATTGCGAAGTACAGAGGAAACACAATTGTCGGCAAAAGCCGTTGCCTTGCAGTCCGTTATTAATCGCAATTTCAATTTAATGGTCAGTCTGGAGGCTTACGTTAGCACCAGCTATTTACTGGATAAAAATGATCTAGAAGTGCAGGCCTACATCGAGGCGTTATACGCGGGTGCCCAGGCGTCGGCAATGAATGTTATTATAGCACCACTTGGGGTTATGAAGTTCGTTTATCCCCTTAAAGGCAATGAGAGTATTATCAATTGGGATCTACTCAAGGATCCCCGCGATTATGTTCAGGAACAGGTCAAGGAAGCTCTTCTAACGAAAAAAATGACATCCTACGGCCCATTTATGCTGCTTCAAGGCGTGCAAGGTCTAGTTGCTCGTAAAGCAATTTTTCAAGATGGTGTATTCTGGGGCTTCGTTTCTGTGGGTATCAATGTGGACCAATTATTAATAGAAGCAGGAATTAAAGACAGCCCTCTGGACGTGCCGAGAATGGCAATTCGCGCCCCGGGTATGCCCGCATTTTATGGGGAAAACGCGACGTTTTCTCAGTCTCCTTTGGTGAAGGTGATTGATCTCCAGGATACGAAATGGGAGCTTGCTACGACTCCGCCAGCGAATGCTATTCAAACGATCAATAACCAGATTCTCATTATCCGAATTTCCATCCTCCTCGGTTTGTTAACGGGCTTATTCTTCATCATCTATATCATTCGGCAGCGGGATCGATTAAGTGTAGCAGTAAACGATCGGACACAGGAACTGCAGATTGCGAATGAAGACTTAACGGCAGTGAATGAAGAGTTAATTGCGGGTCAGCAGGAGCTTCAAGAGTCTACGAAGCGCATGCAGGAATCCGAGCAAATGCTGTCATATATGGCCTATCACGATGTGCTGACAGGTATACATAATCGAGCTCATTTTCAAACGATTTTAAAAGAGCAAATTAACTATAATCAGCAGAGAGGTACCTCGCTTGTCGTCCTTTTCTTTGATCTCGATAACTTTAAAATGGTGAACGATTCCCATGGTCATCATATGGGAGATCATATGCTGCAAGAGGTTGTTCATCGCATCCAGCAGTCCAATTTGACTTATCATACCTTTGCCAGGTTTGGTGGAGACGAATTTGCTATTTTGTTGGAGGATTGTTCAAGTGAGGATGAAATCCAAGATTTTTGCCGAGAAATTATTGCTGTATTGAAACCGCCTTGTATACTGGCGAATCGCGCTTTCTTTATTAATGCGAGCATAGGCATTGTACAGTATCCGCATGGTGGAGCGACTTGGGATGCGCTATTGAAGAATGCCGATATTGCGATGTATATGGCGAAAAAAGAAACCGGCAGCTCCTTCAGCTTTTTCGATCGCCAGATGGAGAACTTGTCGATTTCGAAGCTGGAAATGGAAAATCATCTCCGTCAATCACTTGACCGCAATGAACTTGAAATTGTGTATCAACCTCAAATAGATTGCATGATGGGGACCATTATAGGCGCTGAAGCGCTGTTGCGCTGGAACCACACGACGAAAGGCTACATCTCGCCATCTGAGTTTATTCCTTTAGCGGAGGAGCTAGGCTTTATTGATGTGATTGGCGAATGGGTGCTGCGCGGCGCGTGCAGGCAGATGAAAGAGTTACATCGCCTTACAGATGAACGTCTGATGATCTCTGTCAATATTTCAGTGAAGCAATTACATGACGAGCGCTTTGTGGACAAGGTCACGGCGATTCTAGAAGAGACGGGCTTGGACACGAAATATCTAGAGATCGAAATTACGGAAAATGTAGCGATGCAGGACGAGCAGATGGACGTGCTGTACAAGCTTCGCCAGCTGGGGATTTCCATTTCTGTCGATGATTTCGGTACCCATTATTCGTCGCTTAGCTATTTGAAAAGGTTCCCGGTTACAAAGATTAAATTGGATCAGTCCTTTGTTCGTGGCGTTGAGACGGATGGTAAGGACCGAGCGATGATCAAAGCCATTATCTCGGTAGCAAATGCATTCCAGCTGCAAATGATTGCGGAGGGAGTCGAAACCGAAGAGCAGATTGATTTCTTGGTGGCGAATGGCTGCCATCAAATTCAAGGCTATTATTTCTATAAACCGATGAAGCCTGATCAGCTGCTTGCAGTAGTCAAAAATGGGTTACATCAGAAGTTGGCATTCTTGAGAACCAGGTCTGTACATAGTTATGATATCTAAATACATAGAAGAAACACAAAAGAGGTGCCCTATAGACGGGCACCTCTTTGAATGTGGAAATGAAAAAGTTCGCTACAGCGCGACGATTTGCTTCTGTTTATTTTCGAAGTAAACCCAATGTTTGAACCCAATTTCTTTCAAGGTTTTCTGAACTTCTTCCCAATCATCAGCAACACGGCTAGGGACATGGGCATCAGAACCGAAGGTAACTTCAACACCGTAATGCAGTGCACGCGCTAGTATTTCATGAGAAGGATACCAGCCGCCAACGTCTTTCGTTTTCCCTGATGTATTAATCTCGATCGCTACGCCGGATTCACCAATGATTTGCAGTGTTTCATCAACCTTAGGCGTCGAGATATCGGAAAAGGCCGGATAGAAGCCCTTCATGGCATCAATATGTCCAAGAATTTGGAACATTCCGGAACGTGCGGATTCAGCAATGAGCCGATAATATTCTTCTTTTTGTGCGACTTGCTCAGCAGCGTTCAGTTTTTTCCATCTGTTGCGGTTGAAGATACTTACACCACCAGAGAGATGAACAGAACCTATGATGTAATCGAATGGATATTTAGCGTATTCTTGGCGGTAGATGTCGACATGCTCAGGAAAATAATCAGACTCCACACCTAAGAGTACATTAATTTTGCCAGCATACTCTTTTTTGAGAAGCAGTACTTCTTCGATATAACGCGGGAATTCGCTCTTTGCCATGGCAATGGCAGGCTGAGCACGATCTTCTGCGCTTCCAAAGTAAGGGGAGTGATCCGATATTCCAATAACATGAAGGCCAGCCGCGATGGCTGCTTCAATATAATCTCGTATGGTATCTTGTGCATGTCCGCATCGCTCATGATGCGTATGTAGGTCGAATTTCATGGCATGTCCTCCTAAACTTATTCTGAACCGATAAATTGGGTTTCAGGCATTCCTTTAAGATCGCGAAGAAATTGTTGCATGGCAGAATTCAAGTAGCGTCCTGACTTATATACTACGCCTACCGGATGGGTAATATCCAATTCGTTCACTTTTACCATTTTCAAGGAGCCATGCCGCAGTTCATCTGCAACAGACATCTTCGAAATAATCGCAACCCCAAGATTCAGTTCAACCATGCGTTTGACTTCCTCACTGCTGGACAACTCCATGACAATATGAGGAGCTACATCATAGTTTTTGAAAATCTGATCGACGAACCGCCGACCCCATGTCTCTGGGGAAAGCGTGATAAACGAAATATTCTTGAGCTTCTCAATCGATAAATGTGTGAAACGACTAAGCGGATGATGCTTGGAGACGATGAGCTCGAACGTATCATAGTAAAGCACAGATGTTTCTAGTGCTGGATTTTTTTCGAACAAATACGTGATGCCAATATCGATGTGGCCGCTTTCCACGGATGTCATGATCTGAGATGAGGTCATGGAATGAATCGTTGTTTTAATCAGCGGGAATTGGTCTTGGAAATAGGAAAGCACCCTCGGTAAGATCTGCATGGCGATAGAAGTCGTCGTACCGATATGGATATGACCTTGAGGGGTTTGACTCAGATCAGACAGACGCTGTTTCAGGTCGTTGGTGATCCGTAATATTTTCTCCGCATGCTCCAAGAAAAGCTTTCCGCTATCTGTTAACGTAACTGGCTGATTACGATCAATAAGAATCGTACCGAATTCATCCTCAAGACTTTTTATTTGCGCGGAAACGGCAGGTTGGGTCAAGTTAAGAATTTCACCAGCTTTACGAAAGCTCATCGTTTTGGAAATGGTGAGCAGGGTTTCTAACTGGTTCATATTCATGAGATTACCTCCTGCGATTGAAATATGTTGCTAAGGTACAAATAAAATTTATCGGAATTGTAAAGGGCATAAAAACCTTTTCTTACTATTATATGATAGTTGGAGCTATGTAGGCAACAAGGCAAGTGATCGGATTGAATACAGAAACGCGCCACCTTGGTTTCCAGGGTGGCGCGTTTTTTTGTTGGTGCCATGGTTAGTCCGATATTTCCGAACTAAAACGAGGATTATATATGTAAAAAGGTCAGTAGTTCGATTTTGCCAACCTATTTGCCCATTTTTCTTACGCATGGGTCATTTGGGACTGTTTAGTACGGCTATTTCTGACTATTTTACATGTAGTGATGAGGACAGTGAGATTAGTTCTACAAATTCGAACTATTTGGTGCAAGAGTTACAAGCTGTGCCATGAAATGCGGCAAATCCGTGCAGACCAAGTCCGGCGTCAAGCCCGCCGACGCCAGCTGCTCGTGCACATTGTCTGGCGTGGCCACGCCCGTCAAGACAAGGGCCGTGCGGCACCCCGCCATCGCGCCTCCGCGGATGTCGGTGTGCACGTTATCGCCGATGACCCAGACATCGGCGGCAGGCAGACCGAGCCGATCAATGGCATACGCCATAATGATCGGCGAAGGCTTACCGATCACCACCGGCTCCACGCCGGAGGCGGCAGTGATCGAAGCTGCCAGGGAGCCAGCCCCTGGCATGAGCCCTCCATCCGACGGCAGCAGCCGGTCAGGATTGGTTAATACATAGGTCGCGCCCTGCTTCAGCAGGCGGACCGCTTCCGTCAGCTTCCCGTAGGTGAAGCTGCGATCAATGCCCTGGACGACGTAGTCTGGCGTCGTCCCGTCAAAAACGAAGCCGGCTGCGTCCAACGCAATCCGCAGGCCGTCTTCGCCAATCATATGCACGCGCTGCCCAGCGCGCTGCTCGGTTAAGTACTGCGCAGCCGCCTGCGAGGACGTATACACGGCTGCCGCAGGAACATCGATGCCGAGCGCTTGCAGATGCTCGGCCACCTGCTCAGGGGTCCGGGACGAATTGTTCGTCACCAAGAGATAGGGCAATTGCTCCTGTTGCAGCCATTGGATGAAAGTTGCCGCTCCTGGAATAGGCTCATGCCCTCTGTAAAGTGTGCCATCGAGATCGATCAAAAATCCGTTCATCCTGTTGCTGCTCCTTTAGATAAGTAAGTTGTTGTCGGAAGTGTAATCTCAACGACGGTACCTTCCTCTAATTTGCTGTTTATTTTCATGAAACCACCGTGCGCTTCAATGATCCGATAGCAGACCATGAGCCCAAGACCTGTTCCTTTTTCTTTCGTACTATAGAAGGGTTCGCCAAGCTTGGGAAGCCGCTCAGGGGCAATGCCGCATCCCTGATCCACAAAACGTACAAGAATTTGATCTCCCGCGCCTTGAAGCTCTGCCTGTATGCGCAGGGTTCCACCTTGCGCCATGGACTCAATCGCATTTTTCATAATATTAATAAAAACTTGCTTGATTTGGTTCACGTCACACGTAACAGAGGGAAGCCCTGGATGAATCTCAGCTTCGACTTCAATATTATTAAGCAACGCTTGGGGTTGAAGCAATTCTACCGTGCTCATAACAATCGTGTACAACGTGCTAGTAACAAAATGGGTGGCCTGCGGTTTGGAAACAAACAGAAACTCATTCACGATGAATTCGATACGCTGTAGTTCTTTTTGCATAATCTCAATGTAATATTGCTCCTTCGTCGAGCTCGTTGAAAGCAGCTTGAGGAACCCCTTCAAGGCGGTCAGCGGATTTCGGATTTCATGGGCGACACCTGCAGCCAATTGACCAACGGCCGATAGCTTGTCCGATTTGATCAACAATTCTTGCGTCTTCTTTAAGTCCGTAATATCGCTGAACGTAATAACAGTCCCTAGAAGCTGTCCGCTTCCTTCGAGCATGGGACTAGACATGTATTCAACTGGAAAGCTGGTCCCATCCTTTTTCCAAAACACATCCTCATTTACAATCGAGCCTTCACGCAGCAGCATCTTATTCACGGTTGTATTTTCCTCAGGCTTAACGAAGGTCCCGTCCGTGTGAACAGGTCGAATTAGATTATGGATTCGCCGACCTAGCATTTCGTCGACCTTCCAACCCGTAATCGCTTCTGCGGCTTTATTCCAAAATATCGTACGCCCATTCGTATCTATACCATATATACCTTCCGAGACAGAGTTGAGAATCAATTGATTTTGCTTATACAGCTTATCAATTTCTTTCTTCTGTTCTCTGATCTCCGTTAAGTCTTTGAGAATAGCATAAACCCCAACGATCTGATTGCCAACCTTTGTCGGAACGAAAGTTACATTAGAAGGGATGGGAAAACCTTTTTGATGTAAGAAAGAAGCATCGAAATTTTGCGGCATGCCTTCAGAAGCCACTTGGAAATGGTGGAGCGTTTTGAGTAGATCAGGAGGGTGGATCATGGGTAGAAATGAAGCGGATTTTGACGATTCTTCCCCCAAACCTAATAAACTTTCAAGTCCGTGATTGGAAGAAAGAACATCCCCGTCTAAGCTAAAAGTAATAATGGAGTCAGGATGGTTGTCAAAAAGGGATTTATACCATTCTGCAGACTCTCTAATAATCGCTTCACGGCGCTTAATTTGTCTGAGTCCCAAGTATGCGAGTATCATGAATACGACGGATAAGCTGCTGTCGACAACGCCTGTTGTTATTGGATGAATCTGGAAATAAGCTAGCTGATGTAAAACAATCATATCTACACTGAAAAGTATAAATGTGCCAATAAAGTATATCGTTAATTTTCGGATACTAGCAGGAGGGGGGTTCATCGTCATTGACTCTCAGCTCTCCTTTTAATTGATATGCTATATAAATATTTTAACAAGAATAGATCGTATTTTGTATAAATTACCATTGTTTTCGGGGTGTGTATCTGAGCAGTTAGAACTATTTTTGTTAAAATGACAGTATACTTGTCCTAAAATATTATGTATAATGTTGAAAAAGGTCGTTTTTCTGTGGAACTTATTCACAAATGAGATCGGAGCGGAGCTATGAAGGCTGAGTACATTAATCCCTTTTTGGAGTCGGCTAGAATTGTCATCGAGCAAGTTGCTAACATTCGCCCAACAACGGGGCAGCTCGGCATAAAAGACGTCAAATTTGTGGAAAATTATATCTGGATTCAGATTGGTATGACTGGGCAAATGGAAGGCGACGTTGTGTTTGGTTTGGCAGAGGATGTTGCATTGAAGATGGTATCTGCCATGATGGGTGGATTCGTTGTTACCGAAATGGATGAAATGGGAAAGAGTGCTATTTCTGAGCTAGGCAATATGATTAGTGGTAATGCGAGCACGATGCTCTTTAACCAAGGTGTTCGGGTAGACATTACGCCACCTAAGCTTGTGCAATCTGCTACGGCAGCAGGATTTGTGCCGAAGAAGGCTTTAACCATTCCATTAATTATGGATGGCATTGGTGAGCTAGACATTCAAGTACTTATTACGTAATATAAGTTAGAACATGTGGAGTACCTACAATATGGTAACTCCATTTTTTTTGCATGGAAGGAGCGGATTTCGGTGGATATCAGGAACAAGATCGTCTTGATCACAGGTGCCTCAAGTGGAATTGGAGCCGTAATGGCAAAGGAATTTGCCGCTAAGGGAGCTATTCCTGTGCTGACGGCACGGAGTACAGATAAATTGAAACAGATTGCATCTGGCTTGCAAGGACGACATGCTGTGTATGCAATGGATGTTACGAATACGGAAGAAGTTAATCAAGTAGTCGAACGAATCATCGCCGAGTTTGGCCGGATTGATATTCTGATTAATAATGCTGGCTATGGCATTTTTGAATCATTTGTTGAGGCGCCTCTTGCCCAATTTGAAGAGATGATGAATGTGAACTATCTGGGTCTGGTACGTTGTACGAAAGCTGTACTTCCTCATATGTTGAAGGCAGGCAGTGGTCATATCGTCAATATTGCCTCGATGGCGGGGAAAATTGGTTCAGCCAAATCGACGGCTTACTCTGCGACCAAGCATGCGGTGCTCGGCTTTACGAACAGCTTGCGGATGGAGCTAGCGAAGACAGGGGTCTCAGTGACGGCGATTAACCCTGGTCCAATTGCAACACCTTTCTTCGACAAGGCGGATCCGAGCGGCAATTACGTTAAAAACATTGCGTGGTTCATGCTAAAGCCAGACAAAGTTGTGAAAGAGCTCCTGCATGCCATTGAGAAAAACATACCAGAAAAGAACTTACCTTTCGTTGCTGGTGTAGGAGTCAAAATGTTTCATATGTTTCCTCGTATGTTCGATAAGCTGGCTACAGGTATCATGAATAAAAAATAAAGCGGCTCCCAGTCTTTGATTGGGGTCGCTTTTTTTCTTACTCCGTTTCAGCTGGATCAGGCTTCGCTGCTTGCTTCGCTTGATTCAATGCACGGATTTCCTCAAAAATACGGCGCATTTCGGCCTTACCTTCCGGATGTGATTGGTTCCAGTGGGAGGCAAGAGCAGGCAGAGCCTTGTGAACATGGTTGAAAAATGCCCATACCTTGATCTTCTCAATCATTTCTGGGGATGTATCTCCCGTAATCAGTTCAGCTGTTTTGGTGACTAACGCGTTAAAATCATGCTCGAAATCGGTATTCATTCACGTCATCCCTTCGGATGGAAATAGGTAGTTGAAGTACTTTTAGTTTAATAGATGAAGGTGTGCCTGTCAAAATGGAAGGAAGCTTGTATTTTCGCATATAGGAAAATTTTTCCGCTTATTTCTGCTTAAACGATTGTTTACTCACCCTTTTTATCCTAAAATAAGGTAGATATATGCTGGGTCTTTTTGCCTGTAGGCTGGGAGGGAATAGGATGAAGTCACTGAGAGAGATATTTAACAGCGACTTTAATACATTAGATAAGAGCATGCAGGAACAAATTTATAAAGAATTTTACTTGCTTGTTTATCCGATGATTAACTTTATTTTGAGGGATCATTCGGCCGTGGAGGATATTATCCAAGAATCCTTTCTTCGTGCGGTACACAAGGCACCGTTATTAACCGAGATTGATAAATATGAAAGCTGGCTCAAAAGACTTACCCGGAACGTAACTCTGAATCACTTGCGAAAACATAAACGAAACCGCGACGAGTTAGAGACGGAGATGCTGTTCTCCTTAAAGGAATCAGCCCCAACTTCGGACTATTCGGCTTCGCCAGATGTAGAAGTTGAAATGAAAGTGATGCGAGAAGCTGTGATTAGCTATATCAATCAACTTAACCCCTCCTATCGTCAAATTATCGCCATGAAATGGATTCATAATTTATCCTATAAAGATATGGCTAGTGAGCTCAATGTCACGGAAGGCGTTGTGCGGCAAAGACTGTTTCGTGCGCGCGATGCGATTAAACAGAAGTTTTTGGATGACTGGGGATCAGATCGCTAAGGGTCAACCGGTAAATATTTGTTTGCTGAGGCACTCTAGCATATAATATGGGCATGAGGTTGGAAGAGAAAAGGGGTATAGAGCATTGACTACGAGTTTTGAACAGCTGAAGATTACACAGACCTATTTAGATAAATTACAAGAGCTAGGGATCGGGGAGCCTACGCCAATTCAAGCGGAAGGCATTCCGGTTCTTCTGCAAGGGAAAGACGCGATTATCCAATCCCAGACGGGCACGGGCAAAACATTAGCGTATTTACTACCTGCATTAGAGCGTATCGATCCATCGCAAAAACAATTGCAAGTACTGGTTGTCGTCCCTACGAGAGAGCTAGGCATGCAAATTATGCAGGAAATCGAGAAACTGACGAGCGGCGGCCCTATTCGTTCGCAATCCTTGATCGGTGGAGCGGCTGTGGCGAGACAAATCGAGAAGCTGCGGCTTCACCCGCACATCGTTGTTGGAACGCCAGGACGTTTGCTTGAGTTGATGAAAGTTCGCAAGCTTACGCTTCATCATGTTAAGATGGGCATTGTCGATGAAGTTGACCAAGTGTTTGAGCTTGGCTCTATGCAGGATGTTGAAGCGGTGCTCAAAGGTATGCTTCGCTCAAGTCAAATGGTGTTTGTCTCGGCGACAATTCCCCAAAGCACGGAGCAGGCAGCGGGAAGATGGCTGAAGGATCCGGTCATTATCAAAATTAACCCCTCTCAGCGTACCGCTGAGACACTGGAACATCACTATGTCGTGTGCCAGGAGCGGGAAAAGATCGATACACTTAGAAGACTTGTTCGCATGATTAAGCCTACTTCAGCGATTGTATTCATTAATGTGACGGATGATATCGCGCAAGTTGTGGGCAAGCTGCAATACGTCGGTCTCTCAATTGAAGCCCTTTATGGAGAAGCGAGCAAACAGGATCGCGCCAAAGTGATGGGGAATTTCCGTGAGGGCAAATTCCAATTGCTGCTGGCAACCGATGTTGCTGCCAGAGGACTTGATATTGAAGGTGTGACGCACGTTTTCCATTTGGATGTGGCCACGAATGCGGAGTACTATCTTCATCGTGTAGGTCGGACAGGCCGGATGGGTCGTGAGGGGACGTCGATCTCTATCGTGACGTCGAAGGAGCTCTTCATCATCGAAAAATTCGAGAAGCAGCTCGGCATCACGATTGAGCCGAAGGCGCTGTACGAAGGCCGGTTGGTTGACCCGGCCCAAGACCGCAGTGCGGCTACGATGCGCAGCCGCCGTGAAGCTGCGCGCCCTAGCGGCGCAGCACCTTCGCGCAGCGGCTCTGCCGGCGCGCGTGAGGCTGCCGCGCCTGCGGGCGCGGTGCGCGTAAGCGCCGCGGCGACGGACGCGCGCGGCCAGCAGGGCGCTGCGCCGGCGAAGCCGGCAGCGCAAGGGAAGACGGCTGCCGCTGGCAAAGCCGTCAGCAAAGCGCAGCGCGAGCGCGATCGCAAGAGCAAGGGAGCTCCGCGCTGGCTCAAAGAGAAGCAGCAGAATAAAGAAGAATAGCTTGCTTCATTATAGAAGCTAGTTATGATCTGCGGGGTGTAAAGCAGCATGCTGAAGAAAATCATGCTTACGATCTTGACTCTGGCTGTCATCGCAGCGGTGATGCTAGTCATCGTCATTCAGTATGTGAAACCGACAGAGGCACTAGATCTGCAGTACAAAGAGATTTCAATCAGCGGCAAAGTAGCTGAAATGGTCCTCTCCCGGAAGCTGGAAGTTCGGCTTTCGGAAGAGGAAGTGAATCAGCTGCTCAAGAAGCAATTAGCTGCGCATAGCTTGCTGCCGCATGATTTTCGAATGGAAGGCGCCAGGCTGAACCTGCAGGGCTCCTTGATTGAGGCGGATGTCAACGTGAGGTGGCACGAACGGATTCCAATTGGTGCTCACGCGATGTTTACGCTGAAGTGGGAAGCTCCGAACTTGGTCATTCAGCATGTGAATACGCAGATTAAGAATTGGCATTTGCCTAGTGAGTGGCTCCAATTGGCGCCAGTTGAAATTCCATTGCAATCCTATTTGCCTAAATTAATTGGGATTAAAGATATTGTGTTTGAGGACAAAGCCATTGTCATTCAATTAAAGGCGTTTCAGTAAAGCGAAAACCCTTCATTTCCACTTTGGTGGATTTGAAGGGTTTTCTTCCTGTCACGATTGCGAAGCAAGTAAATCATCAGCGTTGCTACGCAACACGGGAGCCTGCCATCTGCGTGTATATAGAATAATGCCAAACACAACTAACATACTGATCAGAACAAACCAAATCGAGACGCCTACATGGATGTGATCCATGCCCCAACCGACACCTAATGGCAGAATGGCTCCGCCTAAGCCGCCAGAAGCAATAAGGGTACTCGTTGTTTGCTCTGTACGTCCTGGTAATAATTGATTCGCATAGATCAGAGCGACGGCGAACATACCTGACATAAATAAACCAAGCAAAAGAATGACGGCAAAGCTGCTCCATAAATTGGTGCTAAATAACCAGATGAAGACGGTGAGCAAGCTTAAAGCGAAAGAGTAGGCCAAATATTTAAAATACGTTATTTTCTCTGCAAGTACGCCCGCAAAAATACGTCCAACGACCATTGTGAGCCAATAAGCGGTAACGCCTAATGAAGCGACGGAGCTAGAAGCTTGCAGCTGGTCCTTAAAGATCGATGGCAGGAAATTAACGATCGTATTTTCCATGCCGCAATATAAGAAGAATACCGTCATCAACAAGCCTAAAAAGAGGAAGGATCTACTAGACAAAACGGGAACTCGATCCGCTTTCTTGGTGAGATCTGCTTTATGGGAGAGCAATTGATCATGCTCACCTAAAGAAAGCTTCGACCAGATAATACCTGTGGCCAGCGCGCTGATGCCGAGTAATACGAATGCGTGTTTCCACAGACCGTTCGCAATAAGTAAACTGGAGACAAGCGGCATAACTAAGGCGCCTACTCCAAAGAAAACTTCAAGTTTACTGAAGGCAACGGCTTGTTGATCCTTGGCAGCCACGAGAACAAAGGTGCTAATGCTTGATTCCACAAGCCCAAATGAGATACCTGCAAGGAAAGTTAGCCCGATCACCATCGGCCAGGGAGGCAGTAAGCCAATAGCCAGCATCGCGACAAACAAGAAGCTAAATGCCATTGTAATCGTACTTCGACGAGAGATGCGACGAATGAGAGCAGGCATTGCGAGCACACCTAGCATGAATCCTCCAAATTGCAAGAAGACCAGCATGCCCCCGCCACTGTAGCTTCGTCCGTAATGGGCCAGAAGTTCAGGCAGCACGGCGCCAAAAATAACATGCGTACAGCCTGTGAGCAAGTAGGATAAGCAGCCCATGAATAATAGTCTTCTCATAATGCAGCGTTACCTTTAGGTTCAGTTGTCATCTTTTCATTGAAGGCAAAAACGTGGGAAATCGCTTCGGATACAGAAGTAACCGTATAAGCGGCATGCTTTTTCACATCGAAATGAGCTGTATGCATCGCGAAGCTGTGCGGTGTAATGCCGAACATCGATACATCGTTAAAGGAGTCTCCAAAACAAGCGATCTCCTCAGGCTTGAAGCCTAAGTGCGCAATAAGTGTGAGCAAAGAGGTGCCTTTTGAAACTTGATGAGGCATTATGTCGAGACAATCTTTATCAGCCAAATAAATGTCCAACTGGTTGGGGAGTTCTTTTTCTAATAGGGACTTGATCGCAAGTAATTTGTCTACATCCCCGAAAAGTGAGTATTTACAAATTGGAAATGCGTCCTTCATGGACTGCTCGATATCGCCTTTCAAAAGAAACGGTTCAAACATTCTTGCTTGAATCTCGTCAGAAGCAGGGCTTAAGCTTTCGATGTAATTGGCATTCCCAGAACAAATTAGCTTTACGACATCGTAAGTTTTGATTAATTGATAAACCTGATGTGCAATGGTAGGTTCAAAAAGCTTCGCTTGCAATAATGTGCCATCCACCAAGTGGATAAAGGCGCCATTTTGGGAAACAGAATGGGCTTGATGATCGATCTCTTGAAGAACTTGCTGCATCTCTATATTCATTCTACCGGAAGCTAGACAAAGCGTTATTCCAGCCTCTTTCACTTGGCGTAGAGCGGTGAGCTCGCGCTCAGATACTTTCTTATGATGGTCAAGCAACGTTCCGTCCAGATCGCTAACGATGAGTTTAATCATGATGGTTATCTCCTCCTGCTAATACAAGTTCAATATCATTGGCAATTAAACGTTCTTTCATTTCCTCGCTCAGCTCATGATCGGTCACGAGAATATCAATGCGTTCAAATCCAACTACATGATGGAACAAACGCTTGCCGAATTTGGAATGATCAGCGAGTACAATGACTTGATCTGCGTGCTGCATCATCGCTCTAACTAAATAGCAGTCCTCTTCGTTCGGTGCCGATAGTCCGTCTTCGGATATTCCGCAGGTACCAATGAAAAGTTTATCGACGTGATATTCTTTTAACATTTCAATAGCCTTCGCGCCAGAGACACAATGCTGCTTATTATCCAGCACGCCGCCAAGCATATGAATCGTAATTTCATCTTTACGGGTAAGAATAGCGGCTGTTTCAATGGAGCTTGTGATGACAATGTTGTTTTTAGAGGTTAGAGCATTGGCTGCATGTAAAACAGTTGTTGAGGCGTCCATCATTAAATAATCGCCATCTTGCACGAGGGCAGCGGCTGTCTTGCCAATCCTATGCTTGGAAGACGACTCTGCCTGTAGTCGCTGATCATAATTACCGACTTCTTTAGAAAGTGTCGGAAGAATCGCTCCGCCTCTTGTACGAACGATCGAGCCTTGTTCTTCTAACTTCACCATGTCACGTCTTGCGGTATCGCGAGAAACGTCATAGAGCTCACAGATCAGGTCCACGGATATCCGCTTATTTGATTTTAAGTATTCGAGGATAGAAAAAAGTCGTTCTTCTTGAAACAAGGAAGGTTGCCTCCTTTGCTTAAGTATTTATAAGTGATTATAAGTATATTGCTTATTGTATACGCAGGATGCCTTCGTTGCAATACTTTTACAAAAAAGAAAAACCGTTCTCTCGTCGCTTAAACGAGGATACGGTTTCTATTTAAACAGTTATTTTGCTGCAGGTTTTTTACGCGTTTGAATATAGCTCGGGTAGGTGATCTCGCCAGTATCCAGTTTACGAATTTCTTCTTCGTTCCAGCCTGTGATTTTGTTGGTAGCTATGACACCCGTCAATTTAATCTGATAGCGAGTCGCTAAGTACGCTTGGAGCTTCAGCATTTCTTCCGGTGTTATTTCGCGAAGCTTCTGCTTTCCGTGCAGCTGCCCTAAGATGACGCCGATTGATTCAGCGGCCAGACTTGTGTTCGGTTGAATCCGAGTGCTGCCATAAGCGATCGCGGAGGAGCCCACATTTTTCCCAGCGGCAATGACATTCTCGTAATTCTTGAGCAAAAAGCTGCGAAGCGGCATGCCGTATTTATCAGGACGCCCCATCTCAATACCCCACTTGTTTGCGCTTGTGCCTTGTAAATCTAACGGATAACCGCCAATACTGACATTATCCCAGAACATGGTGCCGCCGAGGAGATCAGAAGGCTTTAAGGTATAATCCATTTCATAATGGTTGTATTCACGTATATAAGGATAGGTAGGAAGCTCGCCAAGCTCAGCTTTTTCCCAGCCAGGTAACGTTTTACGGAAATGCTGTAGGATGAGAGCCGTTTCTTTATTTCCTAAATAGACAGCTTCTTGCACTGACGCCGGATTGGCAGGATCTACGGTATAGACGAGCAAGGCGTTAATGAGGACGTCTCCGTCACGCTGATTCACCGCATTTAAGCCTCGTAAGAAAACACGATCATTAGAAGGATGATACGCCTTCGTCATTCCGCTGAGTCCAATTGCAAAGCTGTCGCTGACACTCCCACCGCCAAATTGCTTCGCTCGATCCTCAGGCTTTAATGCATTAAACGCAGCATTGAATTTCTTCCAATCTACGTTTTTAAACTTCATCATCATGCCTGCGCTCATATACTCAATTTCCTTCTGACCATAGAACTTCTCAAGTCCAGGCAGACGTTTCACTTCCAATCGGCTCATTAATGCAGCAAAATCACTGTTATCCACCCAATAGGAGGCTGTAATTTTCTTCACCTCATTCTTGTTCGTGAGGTAAATGAGGGAAGGAATTTTATGCATATGGTCAGGAGTTTCGATTTGTTCTACTTCTTGAATCGTGATGCCGGACTCCACAGGGATATCCTTGCTTAGTTTATTCATATAAGTCGTAAATTCAGGCAGCTTACGAATTTTAGCGTTTCGGAAGCCATCGAAAAGTTCCTTTGCTCGTCCTTGTACGAGAAGCTGACCTTGCTCATCGCGCGTTTCATCTAAAAAAAGCATCTGACTCTGCAAAATTTGACCGCCGAAAGCTTGATGTGGATCTAATATTTTTACTTTAAGGCCTTCATCCATGGCCGCACGGGCCAAATAGAGACCTTCAAGTTCACTTCCAATAACGACGACATCTACGTTTTCTGTTGGATATACGGCAGTGTTCTCTTTTTTTGGTTCTTGAGTGGGAGGTACTAATGATGGCGCTTCACTCGCTTGTGGCGTGTCTTGATGAGCTGCCGGTGGAGCTACAGAGGTCACATTCATGCTGCCTTGCTTAAACCAAATCTTGCTTAGTGAGAAGGCAGATCCAACAATCAGGATGACAGCGAGAGCAATGACGAGTTGAACTCGCGGGTTTCGTAAGCGCATACATAAGCTCCTTTAGCGTTAGTCTATATGGACTCAGTTTAGCAGTTTCGGTGTCGATTTAATAGACTTTGAGAATTGATTTTTAAAGATTTCCAAGCACTACCCCCAAAAAATGACATGCCCTGGCGAATCCTTGTAGCATAACCAGGAACCCTTCGCGAAGGCTCCATCTTATGTAAAAACCATAAAATGACTAAGGGAGATTTTAAAATGAAAAAAAACCTAATGAAAAAATTCGTAGCTTCAGGTCTTGTTCTTACAATGGTAATGGGTGGCGGAACTGCCGCATTTGCAAATGGAAGCAAAAACGATGACCGTAATAAAGGTAACAATAACAACTCCTACACTCAAAAATATGATAATAATAAAAATAATAACTCCAAAGGCAACACAACAAACATTACGATCAACATCAACTTCAATGATATGAAAAATGCACAATGGGCAATGCGCTATATTGCTAGCCTAGCATCCAAGCGTGTTTTTGAAGGATATGAAGATGGTAGCTTCAAACCAGAAAAAACAGTAACTCGTATTGAAGCGATTACAGCAGCAGTTCGTTTGATGGGATTACGTGATCAAGCTGAATCCGAAGCTGAAAAATCAACGAAATTGAACTTCAAAGATGCTGACAAAATCCCTGCATGGGCAGTAGGTTATGTTGCAGTAGCTCTTGAGAATGACCTGTTCACAGAAAGCGATGACAGCGTTCGTCCAAACGAAGAAGCAAACCGTCTATGGGCTACGACTCTTCTAGTAAAAGCACTTAAATTAGAAGCAGAAGCTAAAGCGAACATGACTAGCACGCTTACATTTAAAGATGCAAAACAAATTCCAGCTGGATCTGTAGGTTATGTGAAAGTAGCAGTTACAAAAGGTTTGGTTGACGGTTTCGAAGACAATACGTTCAGACCGAATCAAAGCGTAACGCGTGCTCAACTTGCGGCATTGCTTGATCGTACAAACGAACAATTGCCTGGTGAAGATGCAAACACAAGCACTGGTACAGTAAACGCAGCTGTTTATAACAACGTTCTTTCCCTAACTAAAAATGGTACAACAACTGCTTACACATTGCACCCAGATGCATTCGTTTTGCGTAACGGTGTGAAGGTCGCTGCAACTGAAATTGCTGTAGGCGATACTGTAAAAGTACGTACGTTCAACAACACAGTAGTATTTGTAGAAGTAACTACTAATGCGCCAGTAAATACAAATTTCGACATTTTGGGAACATTGACTTCCACAACAATTAACGCACAAGGTAAAATTGCAACAATCACAATTACACAAAACATCAATGGCGTTGATCAAGCAACTACATATAATGTAGCTTCGACTTTCGCTTTGACGGGCAACCTAGCTAACTTCTCCGCAGGTCATGTTGTTCAGCTTAAAGGACAAAATCAATCCGTTACAACAATTGACGTTAAATAAGGTCAAAAAGTTGCTATTATACAAATAGATATATAAAAGGTTAGATTCATACCAACAAGCTCCTTGCCTCAGCGCAGGGGGCTTGTTGTTCATTCTTTTGTATATTTTGGAAAGAGAGGTGGGAAACTATGCTACATCTTGAAAGGAGTGGTTAGGAATGGAAGAAACATTAATGGAAACGTTCAAAAGATATTACGCTGATTATCGAGGGGCAGAGGGTGTGGATGAAAGCTTTTCAGATGCGTACCAGGCCATGGCATTCCATGTGATTAATCAGACAGAGCAATACGTACATGAAGGTAACTTACAGGAGATTCAGAATTTGGTTTATGCCTTCAAAGAAATAAGTCTTACGATGTCGCCTAGCAATGATTCCTTAAAGGAACAATTTGAGCAAGAACTAGTGGAGCAGGAACTGAATCGATATTCTTTTTAAAAAGGTATTGCATGATCCGAGCTCACGTGGTATATTACTGGTCCGGCCAAAACGAGCTGCAAATTACATCGAAAATTGTAAAAATAAAGCTTGCATCTGGTTGGACAACTATGCTATATTGTACTTCCGGCCGCGAGAGCGGGTTGGAAAATGAAAGAAATTGATCTTTGAAAACTGAACAACGAGTGAGTAAGCAAGTCGAGCAATCGACTATAAATGAGATTATTAATCTCGCTAGCAACGCAAATGAGCAATTAAGCTTTCAAATAAAGGACAAGCAATTGTCCAACTATTATGGAGAGTTTGATCCTGGCTCAGGACGAACGCTGGCGGCGTGCCTAATACATGCAAGTCGAGCGGGTTTATCCTTCGGGATAAGCTAGCGGCGGACGGGTGAGTA
>NZ_JCAUAY010000008.1:0-337573 GCF_059692195.1 Paenibacillus sp. J22P90 | reverse complement strand
GTATGTAAGACCCCTTGTAGACGACGAGGTTGATAGGTTCGAGGTGGAAGTGCGGTAACGTATGCAGCTGACGAATACTAATCGGTCGAGGGCTTAACCAAATTCCTAAGAGAAATACTTACGTTGAGTTTCGTATCTAGTTTTCAGGGAATACTATTCCTGAATCGTATATATATCTTGGAGAGATACCCAAGTGGCTATAAGGGGACCCTCTGCTAAGGGGTTAGACTGCGTAAGTGGTGCGAGGGTTCGAATCCCTCTCTCTCCGCCAGTTCCAAATATATATACACTTTTATGTGGCGGCGTAGCTCAGCTGGCTAGAGCGTACGGTTCATACCCGTAAGGTCGGGGGTTCGAGCCCCTCTGCCGCTACCATAAAACCAAAACACCAGATGGAGGCTTAGCTCAGCTGGGAGAGCATCTGCCTTACAAGCAGAGGGTCGGCGGTTCGATCCCGTCAGCCTCCACCATCTTTATGCCGTTGTAGCTCAACTGGTAGAGCAACTGACTTGTAATCAGTAGGTTGGGGGTTCAAGTCCTCTCGACGGCACCATTTTTATGGTTTAACCTTTTTGTAGCATGGAGCTGTGGTGTAGTGGCCTAACATGCCTGCCTGTCACGCAGGAGACCGCGGGTTCGAATCCCGTCAGCTCCGCCATTTCTTTAACAATTAATGTTGGACATGCTATAAATAATCATTTGGCTTTGTAGCTCAGTCGGTAGAGCAGAGGACTGAAAATCCTCGTGTCGGCGGTTCGATTCCGTCCAAAGCCATTGAGATGGTTGTATTGCTTTGGCAGTACGGGTATCTCGTATCTGGAGGCTTAGTGAAGTGGCTAAACACGGCAGACTGTAAATCTGCTCTCTTCGAGTTCGGTGGTTCGAATCCATCAGCCTCCATTTTCCCTACGAGTCATTAGCTCAGTTGGTAGAGCACCTGACTTTTAATCAGGGTGTCGTAGGTTCGAATCCTACATGACTCACTTTTATAAGCAAACGTACAAGACCGAGAGGTCTTTTTTTGTTTCTATATATAAAGAAAAAGCATCCTACAACAGGATGCTTTTTTGCTGTTCAGAGTTTGTCTGCGACAGACTGCATTTTTTGTTCCATGGAGGCGGGCTTGTCGCGGCGATCATCGATCTTAATGGACGTGGATACGCGCGCAGCGCCATTCAAGAAGGGAACCTCGTGGACACCACGGATGACCTCGAATAAACGATCTAGGGGACCTTCCAGGATGGTACCCATGGGTGTCATTTGAAAACGGATGTCGGCATGACGTTCCAATTCTTTATGGAGATCAGCGACATAGCTGCTCAGGCTCGTTGTTGCTGTTCCGATAGGGATAATTGTGAATTCTGCAATAGCCATTTGGTTCACGGGCTCCTTCCATTCATATGCTTCTGTTAAGAATATCAATCAGGAGCTTGCAAGGTCAATAATGTAATCGGCTGTACGCGCGGCTAGCGCCATTATGGTAAGCGTGGGATTACTTCCGCTGGAGGTGACAAATAGGCTGGCATCACAGATGAACAGGTTCGGTATATCATGACTCTGACCGTAAGAATTAACTACGGATGTCGTGGGGTTATTCCCCATTCGGCATCCACCCATCAGATGTTGTGTATCGGGAACGACATAAGCAATCTTGCCACCGGCAGCGCGAAGAATGAGCTTCATATTTTCAACGGCATGATCAAGGAGTTTCAGATCGTTATCCCCATAATTGAAGGTCAATGAAGCCAATGGCATGCCATACTGATCTTTTTCCTCCGAAAGTGCAACGTGATTATGCCAAGCCGGCAGGACCTCTCCTACCATTTTAAGACGACCATAGAAATTGTACTCCTGCATAGCATGTCTAAAGGACGAACCCCATAAAGGAGCCTCTGTGGCCTTACTGATCCCTTCGGCCATCTCAATCGGCCTGGAGCCGTGAGCGTGCAAGGTATAGCCGCGGACAAAGCCTCTGCGTGGATCTGTTTCATAGAAATCCTGGGTAGTAGCCAGTACAGGCGTTCCTTTATACAATCGGACTTCCTCTTCGAACTTGGCGTAAACGTCGTTGCTGCTATGCGTCATAATCGATCTGCCTACCCAACCGCTGGAATTGGCTAAGCCATCAGGAAATTGCGGTGTGGCGGAATGAAGCAGCAGGCGAGTCGTTTCAACAACATGGGCACATATAATGACGGTTTTAGCTCGTTGACGATAAGTAATGCCATCATGGACAAATAGAACCCCGCAGGCGTGTCCATATTCATTTACTTCGATTTGAGTGACTCTGCACGCTGGGAGTATCTCTGCGCCTGCTTGAACCGCTTTAGGAACATGTACGATTAAGGTGCTGAATTTCGCGTTAGTCATGCATCCCTGAAGGCAGAAACCGCGGTTCGTACAAGCTGAGCGCCCTTCTAACGGGGAAGAAAGGATCGCTAAAGGTGTCGTAGCAGATTGAATACCAAGCGACTTACAGCCTTTGTGAAATAACTGCGCATTGGGACTGAGGGCATCAAGGGCTGGGAAGGGATATGGACCTTGAAAGTTTCCCCAAGGGAAATGCTTCGGGCCAGATACGGAGATTTCTTTTTCGATTCTCGTGTAGTAGGGCTCCAAGTCTTTGTAATGAATGGGCCAATCTTCGCCAACGCCATCTATGGCCTTTGTTTTGAAATCAGATTCATGAAAACGTAGAAAAACACCTGTAAAGTTCTGGGTGCCACCACCAACCCCCATGCCGGATTGATGCTTACCAGTAACGAAGGGCTGGACAGCGTCAACAAGGCGTGTATCCTGCCAAGCTAAGCTTTTCATACTTAGTTCATCACTTGCAAAATCCTTCTCAGGATCACGCCAAGGCCCTGCATCCAAGACGACCACGCCGAGCCCAGCTTCGCTAAGCTCTTTGGCTAGAACCCCTCCTGCGGCACCTGCGCCTACGATGACAATGTCCACCGTTTCATTTTCATAGCGCCACTTCATGATTGTTTCGCAGCCTCCCAGGATTCCAATTGGCCAGGGCTGTTAAGCGTATATCCGCGAGGATAGGCAGGTCCTCCGAAACCAATTTCGGACCAAACCAAGGGATGTGCGTAGTAAGCTTCTACACTTAGCTGAAGCAGCTTTTGAAATAAGACTTTTGGAGGTATGCCATCCCAGCTCTTCGTTGTTGGATAGCTGTTGTCACCGATTTGGAGCATAATGTTCCGTTGGTTCGTTTCATCTAATTGAAAGAAAGGCTGACTGTTCGCGAGCCATCCCGTTTCATCAATCGCCTTTAGACCCTGACGTATAAGCACGCGAATTGGAGGTATGCCTACCTTGCGGTGGCCCTCACCTTTATTGTCCGATAATACTTGATCAATATGGTTAATGACATATTGAATGATTTCTCCGCGATGATCGTCCATAAGCAGCGAACACCACGCCCGAAGGGTTTCGGCCTCAACGAATGTTAAATAACCGTAAGCATGCTCACGAACGAGTCGAGCGTTCACAATGGATCTGGTGTGTGTATCCCACGCTTGGCTTTCTTCCATGACATCATAGGTTGGATAATGATTATGATCTTTCATGCTTATCACCTCTACTACAATTATTTCCAAATCCTCAAAGAATATGAGGCTGGAAACGAAACTCTCAGAGGAATGAAACAATTGGCATCATTGCCAATGTCATGGTTGATAGGAAATATTTTAGGAATGAAAGTCTTTTCATTACCATGGTAATCTTGTACTAGCAACTGCGAAGTTTTCCATTTTACCCAATACACCTAGAACCCACTCAGGAGGAAATACCATGATAAAGAGTCTTGTACACCGTACCCTAGGAATTACTGCTGCGATCACAATCGCATTATCAGCTACAACGGCTGTTTCTGCCTATGCTGCAAATGATGATATGGATGCCGTTTCTTTGGCTAAAAAAATGGTTGGCGTAGATTACTCCAAAAGTGATGAAACACCATCTGCAGGGTTTGATTCATCAGGACTAATTTATTACGTTTATGAAACGTTAAATTATAACGTACCTAGAACGCTAGCAGGTCAATTCGCTATGAAAGCGACGAAAATCACGAAAATAGATAAAGCTGAGCCAGGTGACGTCTTGTTCTTTGGCAGTGGTTCGAAGCCAACGTTTGCTGGGATCTATGTGGGCCAAGGGAAAATGGTCATGGCATCCCAGAGCAAAGACGAAGTCGTCACTCGCAATGTAAGTGACCTTAAGAGCAGCTTTATCGGCGGAAGAAGCATTCTTTCCTCTAAGGATCGCTTGAAAGCTGAGTTAATCCTAACGGCTCAAAAATATCTTGGAACGCCATATGTGTTCGGTGCAAAGTACGGTCAAACGAAGACAATGGATTGCTCTTCTTTTACGAAAACAGTGTTTAATGCATACGGCATTACGTTGCCGCGTGTTTCCCGTGATCAAGCTAAGGAAGGCGTTTTTGTTAGCAAAAGCAATTTGCAAACGGGCGATTTGGTGTTCTTTACAACGCCTGATTCCGGTAAAAAGATTGGACATGTCGGTATTTATGTTGGCAATGGCATGATGATTCATACGTATGGTGAAGGCGGCGTCAAATTCACTTCGATTAATAAAGAATGGTGGGCGGATCACTACGTAACAGCTCGCCGCGTAATCAAATAGTACTTATTCATGTGGACCCTCTTGTCATTTATGACAGGAGGGTTTCTTATACGATTCACAGGAGTGGGCCTATATATGGTACAATAGAGAGATAGATATAGAAGATGCTATAGGTAATAAGGAGTGAAGGCAGATGATTTGGGAGCATGTTAAGGAGCGATTGGAAGCGGTTTTACAGTCGCCAGTACAGATAAGCCTGATACCTGAGTCCGATTGGCACCAGCTTGTGGAGGATCAGAGAGAGCGTCAGGAAGGATTCAGTCGAAGTGTTAATCGAGGCCAAGAGGTTCTTTTCTTTGTTTCTCAAGAGCATAGAGAGGTTCGTGTCCTGCAAGTTGATGGGAGTAAGCTGTCTGCATCAGAACGCAAGCTAGTTGAACTCACGATTGAATCCAAACAAACGTTGGAAAAAAAGCAATTCGGTTCCTATCTGTCGGAAGATGAAAGGAAGTCGAACCAGTTAAGAGAATGGCTGCTGCTTCAAATGGAACGCGGTACGAGCCATGCTGAGTTGCCGGATGCGCTTGCTTCGCAATCATCGCTGTATTCCACTAAAATTCCTTTATTGTTGTATGGCGACTATCCGCAGAACCAACGGGTTTCTTACACAGAGCTCAAGAAGCTGTTGGAATCGTTTTTTGAAGCGGAAATTATTCTTATTCCTTTGCTAGAGAAGGAGTGGCTGATTTTAGCCCCTGAAGTTCTTATTACCAGCGGCAGCGAAGAGCGAGATGGAGACGAGGAAGAGAGTGTTGAGCAGACACTAGATGCCTTAGGCTCAGGTTTGTATGAAATGCTGGCGAATGAATGGGTTGGCGAATGCCATTTAGCCATTGATTACCCTATGAAGCCTGCGAAGTCTATGTTAGCCACTGTGCTCAAGCTACGCGAGACGATCATGTTGGGCCGATCCTTCCACGTAGGCAGCTTTATTCATCTGCGTTGGGAACTGCGTCTTGAGAAGCTGCTGCATCTCATTGAGGAAGAAGAGAAGACGGAATTTCTCGAGCAGGTGCTCCGCGGCACAGATCATGTTTTGGATAGTGAGACAGTAACGACGCTGGAGCATTTCTTTACATTAGACTGTAATGTCAGTGAAACAGCGAAGAAGCTATATATTCATCGGAACACGCTGCTTTATCGGTTGGATAAGTTCAAGAACGAGACGGGACTGGATGTTAGAACGTTTAATCATGCAGTTTTGGTACGTCTGGCCTTGCTATTGTACAAAGTAACGAAAAGAAAGTGATTTTTTTGTAGGGATTGTGCATAGTCAGTCCGTCGATCGTAGGGTAAGATGTGTATATAGAAATGTTGATGAGAAAAAGCATTTGAATGATAATTTGTAGGGGGAATGAAATCATGGCAGGCGTACGTTTAAATCATATCGTTAAAAGATATTCTGGTGCAGAAGAATCAACAGTTAAAGATTTCCATCTTGAAGTTGCTGACAAAGAGTTCGTAGTACTTGTTGGTGCATCCGGTTGCGGAAAATCCACAACTCTTCGTATGATCGCAGGTTTAGAGGAAATCACTGAAGGTGAACTTTACATCGGAGACCGCCTTGTAAATGACGTAGCTCCAAAAGATCGCGATATCGCGATGGTATTCCAATCCTACGCTCTTTATCCGCATATGACTGTTTATCAAAACATGGCATTCGGATTGAAACTTCGTAAATTTAAAAAAGCTGATATCGATGCTCGCGTTCGCGAAGCAGCGAAAATTCTAGATATCGTTCACTTGCTTGATCGTAAGCCAAAAGCACTTTCTGGTGGTCAACGTCAACGTGTTGCCTTGGGTCGTGCGATTGTTCGTGAGCCACAAGTATTCTTAATGGATGAGCCGCTTTCCAACTTGGATGCGAAACTTCGTGTACAAATGCGTGCGGAAATCACAAAACTTACAAAACGTCTTGGTGTTACGACAATCTACGTAACGCATGACCAAATCGAAGCTATGACAATGGGCGATCGTATCGTTGTTATGGACAAAGGTATCATTCAACAAGCTGCTACACCAGAAGAAATCTACAACTTCCCAGTTAATATGTTCGTTGCAGGCTTCATTGGATCCCCATCCATGAACTTCATGTCCGGAACATTGGCTTCCGAAGGTGGCGGTGTATTCTTCAAAGCAGGTTCAGTAAATGTTGAAGTACCAGCTGGTAAAGCACAAGTTCTTAAAGACAAAGGCTTCGTTGGTAAAGAAGTGATTCTGGGAGTTCGTCCAGAAGATATTCACGAAGAGCCAGTATTCTTGGAAGCTTCCCCGAACACAGTATTCAACGTTAACGTTGAATTGACTGAGAACTTGGGTCACGAAATGTACTTGTACTTGAACGGTATCGGCGCTAACACAGTAATCGCTCGTGTTGACGGTCGTTCCGGAATCAAAGAAGGTACAAACGTTAAATTAGCACTAGACATGAACAAAGTTCATTTCTTCGATAAAGAAACAACACTTTCCATTTTGGTTAATCCAAACCTATAGGATTGTACTGAAAGGCCAGCCGTTATCGGCTGGTCTTTTTGTATATGAACACAGTAGTTGATTTCAATTAGGTATTCTATTACGATGAAACTATTGGAAGCCCGTGTTTTACACGACAGATCATCATGGTACATAAGCAAAATTCGAAGGAGTTAAGATAATGGCCAAAAAAGTAAAGGTTTCCGAAATGATGGAACAGCTACATATGGAAGTGTTAGCAGGAGAAGGCGGGTTGAAGCGTCCGATTACAACGGGGGATTTGTATCGTCCTGGGCTTGAGATGGCTGGATATTTCAATTACCATCCCAAAGAGCGTATTCAGATGTTGGGGAAAACAGAAATTACGTTTATCGAAATGCTGACGACCGGCGTCCGGAGAAATCGCGTAGAACAACTATGCGCGCCAGAGGAAACACCTTGCATTATTGTAACTCGTGGGCTGGAAGTCCCTGTTGAATTGCTTGAAGAGGCGACAAAGCGTGACTTGCCGGTTCTGAGAACGCAGCTTTCGACGACGATTTTTGCAAGCCGCTTAACAGGCTTTCTCGAAAATAAGCTTGCTCCTAGCACAACCATCCATGGTGTCCTTGTCGATGTGTACGGGGTCGGTATGTTGATTACGGGAAGCAGCGGGATCGGGAAAAGTGAAACGGCGCTGGAGCTTGTGAAAAGAGGACACCGTCTAATCGCAGATGATGCCGTTGAAATTAGGCAAAATGGAGATAAAGTACTCACAGGTAATGCTCCTGAGCTAATTCGCCATTTGCTTGAGATCCGCGGCGTAGGTATCATTAACGTGATGACGTTGTTCGGTGCGGGTGCAATCCGTAATGTGAAGAAGATTTCCGTTGTTGTTAAATTGGAAAATTGGCAGCAAGAGAAGCAGTATGATCGTCTAGGCTTGGATGAGGAATTAACGCGGATTATCGATACCGATTTGCCACTCGTTACGATTCCTGTACGACCAGGGCGAAACTTGGCAGTCATTGTCGAAGTTGCAGCGATGAATTATCGCTTAAAGCGTATGGGCTACAACGCGGCTCTTCAATTTACGAATAAATTGACGGAATCGTTGAATGAAGATTTTGAGGATTTTGATTAATAGTAGGATTTAGGATTAGCCCAGAAAATGAAGGAGTGGAACTATGTTAGAAAGTGTTGCATTTTCCTTAGGACCGATTCATGTCCGATGGTATGGCATTATTTTAGGAACAGCTGCATTGATCGGTTTAATGTTGGCGATTAGAGAAGGAAAGCGATTCAAAATCGTCCCAGACTTCTTCATGGATTTATTGTTAATTGGTGTGCCATCTGCCATTATTGGTGCGAGAATTTACTACGTTGCCTTCCAGTGGGCTGATTATAAAGATAATTTATGGGAAATATTCATGATATGGCACGGTGGGATTGCGATATATGGCGCACTGATCGGTGCGATTATCGGTACTTCCTTCTATATTCGGGCTAAAGGATACAACTTTTTCCGAATTGCGGATATTCTTGCACCGGGTTTGATTGTCGGACAAGCGATCGGTCGTTGGGGCAATTTTATGAATCAGGAAGCTCACGGGGGGCCGGTAGAGGAGTCGTTTTTGAGAGACAGCCTGCACTTGCCGAATTTTATCGTGAATCAAATGAACATTGAAGGCACGTTCTACCATCCAGCTTTTCTATATGAATCGATCTGGAGTTTTGTTGGGCTGCTACTATTATTCTGGCTTCGTCGTAGACCGTTCTTAAGAGCGGGCGAGCTATTCCTAAGTTATTTCATCTGGTATTCGATCGGTCGTTTCTTCATTGAGGGGATTCGGACAGACAGCTTGGACATCACGGGGCCGGCTTGGTTAGCTTCTTTGATGAATGCGCTATGGTCACCTATGAAAATCGTGTTTGAACCAGGCGTGCTGACGTATGGAGGAAATATTCGTTTCTCCCAACTGCTTGCGTTGCTGATTGTCATTGGGGCTGTGGTTATGATCATCTTTAGAAGGAAAAAAGGTTACGCTAACGCGCGGTACGCGGATCCCATTGTATCCACGCTAGCGATCGAGAAAAACAAAGTTGTCAAAGAGGATGAGACAGATAAAGGAGTTAACTATGATTCAAACGGTACTATTTGATTTGGATGGGACGATTGTAGATACGAATGAGCTGATTGTGCAATCGTTCCTGCATAGCTTGGAAGGCGAAACGTCGGAGCCTGTTACTCGGGAGCTCATTATTCCCAATATGGGGCGTCCTTTAGTGGAGCAAATGGAGTTTTTTACTGGGCGGAAAGAAGTTGAAGCGCTCATTACGAAGTACCGCACGTTCAACTTAGCTAAACATGATGAGCTTGTGAGAGAATTCCCGAACGTACGTACGGTAATGGAGAAGCTGCATAAGCATGGCATTAAGATCGGCATTGTTACGAGTAAAATCAGACAGACGACCTTGATGGGTCTCAAATTATGCGGTTTGGATGCTTATGTAAGTGTAATTGTGACGGTTGATGATGTTAAAGAAGCTAAACCGAGTCCTGAGGGGATCATCGCGGCGCTGAAAGAGCTAGGCAGTTCGGCTGAAGAAGCAATGATGGTTGGTGATAGCCATTATGATATTGAAGCTGCCCATAATGCAGGTGTAACCTCTGTAGGTGTTGCTTGGTCCTGGAAAGGGCGCTCCTATTTGGAGCAATACAAACCAGACCATATTGTGAACGATATGTTTGACCTGCTGCCGCTAGTTGGGATCTCGTCGGATGTGAAGGCTGATTGAGACAAACGGAGAAGTACCCTGTAGAGGGTCCGAACGCCTTGTGGCAAATCTACCAGACGGTGAGTAAGTGGAAGGCGATGCGGAATTTCGTTTGGATTCAAATCACGAGATATTCGCCGTCTTTGCGCTTGAAAAACTGGATTTATCGTCGTGCTCTTGGCATGACGGTTGGAGAGCACTCTGCTTTTGCCTTGATGGTGATGGTGGATGTGTTTTTTCCAGAGAGGATTTATATTGGCAGCAATACGATTATCGGCTATAACACGACAATATTAGCGCATGAGTACTTAACGAAAGAATATCGACTTGGTGATGTCCGTATTGGATCGCATGTCATGGTCGGGGCTAATTCAACAATTCTGCCAGGTGTGACGATTGGGGATTACGCGATTATTGGCGCAGGCTCCGTTGTTCATAAGGATGTGGCGCCGCACAGCTTTGTGGCAGGCAATCCTTTGCAGGTTATTCGTTCAGGAAGTGCCTAGTAGGATAAAAGAAAAAGATGGATTCAACGTCAATGTGATGTTGGGTCCATCTTTTTTGTTGTGTAGATAAAACAGAATCTAAAGAAAACGACTAATAAAAATGGCAATTAGGGAATAGTAAAAACGCAGTAAAATCATAGGTAAAGGGAAGGTGTCGGTTAAGTGCAGCAATGGAATCGTAGTAAAATCGCAGATGTGAAAAAAGGTAACTTTGGAAGGTCTATAGGAAAGCGAGCAGGAGCGATTGTACTAGCGCTCATGCTGCTGTTAGCTTTGCCAACAACAAGTTTGGCTGTTGGTAAACCAGCTCAAGGACCGGATGTGTATGTAATCCAAGGTATGCTGAAATCCCTAGGCAGCTACTCGGGTGAGATTAACGGTTACTACGATGACGCGACTGTTCAAGGTGTGAAGTATTTTCAGAAAAAACATGGGCTGCCGGTAACCGGCGCCGTAGATAAGAGTACGCTAGAATCGATTACGTATGGGTATTTAAAGCTTAAGGGTGTTGGCCAAGGCCGCGGCGGCGGAAAAGGTGGAGGCAGAGGTAAAGGGTCAGGCGGAGGCCAAGGCGGTGGCATCATCGGTGGCGGTGAAGGCCAAGGCGGTGGCACTGGCGGAGGCCAAGGTCAAGGTGGCGGCGGTGGCACTGGCGGAGGCCAAGGTCAAGGTGGCGGCCAAGGCGGCGGTGGCACAGGTGGAGGTCAAGGCCAAGGTGGCGGTAAAGGCATTGGCGGAGGCAAAGGCCAAGGCCAAGAAGGTGGTCAAGGACAGGGTCAAGGACCAAGTGGCGGTCAAACTCCAGCACCAAACGGTGGAGTTAAACCAGCGCCTAACGGTGGTCCAACGCCAGGACCAAACGGTGGAGCAACACCAGCGCCAAACGGCAATGGTAACGGACTAAATGGACAAAAACCAGGGCCGAATGGAAATGGGAATGGTTATAACGGTAATGGTAACGGAAATGGATTTAACGGAAACGGAAATGGCAAAGGAAATGGCAACGGGAATGGAATAAATGGTAATGGCGGCAACGGCAACGGTCTAAATGGAAATGGAAACGGTAATGGTAATGGTTTGAATGGTAGTCAAGCCCCGAATGGCGGCAAAACACCAAATGGACAAGTAGAGGAAGATTAGTATATCCAAAGAGGCATGCTGCCGTGACAGCATGTCTCTTTTTCTTCACAAATACAGTTGACGTCGTATGGGTGAATATGCCATTCTTAAAGCGCCGAACAGGGCGAAGATGGATTGACGGTCAATAGGATACGTGTTAAAATAGCCGTACATTCTTTATTTTGGTAGTATGGTAGCACGTTAACGTACTAAAGTAACTCGAACGCTATATATGAAAACAATAGATTTTACTCCTATTTTATTGAGGTGAGACGGTGTCGAAGCCAAAAGTATTTGAAAAGCCGTTAGGCGCGAAAGACTATTTGCCTGATGCGGTGACGAAACTCAGAAATATAGAATTCCGTGTATTGGCCTGTATGGGACGCTGGGGTTACAACCAGATAATTACACCTACACTTGAATATTACGATACAGTTGGGGTTGCTAGCTCAACAGAAGATAAGAAACTGTTTAAGCTCTTAGATCGCAAGGGGAAAACACTCGTCCTACGTTCTGAACTGACAGCACCGATTGCGCGTGTGGCTTCTTCCCTTTTAAAGGAACAGGCGTTTCCGCTCCGTTTATCTTATCACTCGAATGTTTTCCGTTCGATTGAAGAGGAAGCGGGCAGAGATTCAGAGTTTTATCAGACAGGTGTCGAACTGATCGGGGACGCTTCATCTGAGGCTGATGCTGAAGTTGTGGCGCTAGCGATTGCCTCGCTTCAGGCTGCTGGCGTTGAAAAGTTTAAGATCGCGCTTGGTCATGTTGGATTCCTGAACGGACTATTCCAAGAAACATTGGATGGACGCACAGATGCTCAGCTTTCCTTGAAAGAGCATTTGCTCAGCCGTGATTACGTCGGGTACCGCGAAGCCATTAAGGCATTATCCTTGTCGCCTGACGTTGAGCGTGAGCTTAACGGTGTGCTAAGACTTCGTGGCGGCGACGAAATCTGCGAGCAAGCTCGTATGGTGTCCCAGCATCCAATCGCACAGGACGCGATTCGTCATCTATGCGAAGTGTGGGATGTTCTGAAAGCCTATGGGGTTAGTGAGCATGTAGTAATTGACTTAACGATGATTGGAGATTTCTCCTACTATACAGGTATGACGTTCGAAGGTTACGCCGCTGAGTTGGGCTTCCCGGTATGTAGCGGAGGCCGCTACGATAATTTATTGAGTCAATTTGGGCGTCCTGCGCCAGCAACAGGGTTTGCACTTAAAACGAATCGCATCCTTGAAGTAACAGGCAAGGAGCAGGTGAATCAACCGAAACGTGTGCTCATTGCCTACGACGCGGAGCATCGCGAGGAAGCGCTCCAACTGGCGAAGGAAATACGGAGCAAAGATGAAATGAATGAGGCGCGTGTGGTTATTACACAGCTTGTAACGAATGATCAGGCCACTGCTCAATCTGCAACGGGATATGATCAAGTAATTAAGTTGATTACGGAATAACCTCTCAGCGAGATGAGGGAAGTTTGGAGGAGGTTGGAACGGTGGATGACATTCTTAAAGTAGCGATGCCGAAAGGCCGTATCTATAAACAAGCAGCGAAAATGTTTACGCAAGCAGGATTGCCCATTCCTGAGGATTTGGAAGAAGGCCGTCGTTTAATTATCCCAGTACCAGGGGCAAAAATGGAGTTCATTTTGGCCAAACCGGTCGATGTGCCTACTTATGTAGAGTACGGCGTTGCGGATATCGGGGTTGTGGGTAAAGATGTTCTGATGGAAGAAAATCGGAACGTTTACGAATTACTTGATCTAGGGATTGCACGGTGCCGCATGTCGGTTATCGGGTTGCCGGACTGGAAACAGGTTATTAACCCGCGTGTAGCGACGAAATATCCGAATGTGGCTTCTCAGTATTTCCGTGAGAAAGGACAGCAGGTAGAAGTGATCAAGTTAAACGGCTCTATCGAGCTGGCTCCCTTGATCGGGCTAGCTGACCGCATTGTTGATATGGTCGAGACGGGTCAAACCTTGAAGGAAAATGGCCTAGTGGAGCAAGAAGAGATTTTTCAAATTACGAGCCGCTTAATTGCGAATCGTGTGAGTTATCGGATGAAGAACGATTCCATCCAACGATTGTGTGATATGCTGCAGGCGGTATTGCCGACAGCTAAGCTATAGAGCGAAGTAAGTAGAACAACGATGAGAGGAAGATGAAGATGCGGATTATGCCAGCATCCGAATTTCAATTAAACCGCGAGGTCGAATACGGCTCACCCGAGCAAAATGAGTCCGTCCGCCGCATCATCGATGAGGTGCGGCAGGACGGCGACACCGCGCTGCGCCGCCTAGCGCAGCAGTTCGACGGCGTCGACGTCGCTGAGCTTCGCGTCAGCGACGAAGAGATCCAAGCGGCGTACGCGCAAGTCGACGCCGCATTCCTGGCGGCGCTGCGTCAAGCCGCCGCGAACATTCGTGCGTTTCATGAGAAGCAGAAACGCAACTCCTGGATGGACCTGCAGCCGGACGGCAGTCTGCTGGGCCAAATCATCCGACCGCTGAAGCGGGTCGGATTGTACGTACCCGGAGGGAAAGCGGCTTACCCGTCTTCCGTGCTTATGAATGCCATCCCCGCGATCGTCGCAGGGGTGCCAGAGATCGCGATGGTGACGCCACCGTCCACCGCGGGCGAAGAAGGCATCAACCCGCATATTCTCGTGGCAGCAGCCGAAGCGGGTGTGAAAGAGATCTACCGCGTAGGCGGAGCGCAGGCTGTGGCCGCGCTGGCCTACGGCACAGAATCGATCGCGCCGGTCGATAAAATCGTCGGCCCCGGCAACATCTACGTTGCGCTGGCGAAGCGCTTCGTGTTTGGCGTCGTCGATATCGACATGATCGCCGGACCGACGGACATTGTCGTGCTCGCCGACGAGCACGCCGATCCTGAATACGTCGCGGCCGATCTGCTGGCGCAGGCCGAGCATGATGAGATGTCACCATCGATTCTGGTGACACCTTCCCGCGAGCTAGCCGAAGAGGTTCGGCTAGAGCTATGGCGGCAGCTGGATGTGCTGCCGAAGAAAGCCATTGCCGCCGTCTCGACAGCGACGAAAGGCGCGATTCTGCTTGTCGACTCACTCGACGAAGGCGTGGACGTCATCAATCGCTTGGCGCCGGAGCACTGTGAGCTGCTGGTACAGGATCCATTCACGTGGCTGCCGCGTATTGAAAATGCCGGTGCCATTTTCCTAGGCGCCTACAGCACAGAACCCGTCGGCGATTATTTCGCCGGACCGAACCACGTGCTGCCGACGAATGGCACAGCCCGATTCTCATCGCCACTGAATGTGGACGATTTCCTCAAAAAATCAAGCGTCATTCACTATAGCAAGGAAGCCTTACTCGCGAACGGAGACATGATTATGACTTTGGCCCGGAATGAAGGGTTGGAAGGTCATGCGCGTGCCGTAGAGATCAGACTTAAAAAAGAAGGGAAGTTGACCTAGATGGCGGAACAGGATCAAGTAAGAACTCGCTCAGCGAGTGTAGCCCGTAGAACGAATGAAACGGACATCAAGCTCTCCTTTGAAGTGGATGGCACAGGAGTTTCGGAACTCCAAACAGATGTTCCCTTCCTAAACCATATGCTAGATTTATTCACCAAGCATGGTCATTTCAATTTGAAAGTGGATGCCAAAGGCGATATCGAAATCGATGATCATCACACAGTGGAAGACATCGGGATTTGTCTAGGTCAAACACTGCGTGAAGCACTCGGCGACAAAAGAGGCATCAAACGCTACGCGAGCGTATTCGTTCCGATGGACGAAGCATTGGCACAAGTTGTGATTGATATCAGCAACCGTCCGCATTTTGAATACCGTGCTGAATACCCGACAGCAAATGTTGGCAGCTTTGAAACACAGCTGGTAAAAGAGTTCCTTTGGAAATTTGCGCTAGAAGCTCGTATTACTTTGCATGTTATTGTGCATTACGGTGAAAACACGCATCACATGATCGAAGGTGTGTTTAAAGCGTTGGGACGTGCGCTGGATGAAGCAACATCGATTGATCCTCGTGTCCAGGGGGTTCCTTCGACGAAGGGAGTGCTGTAGGCATGATCGCCATTATTGATTATGGAATGGGTAATTTACATAGCGTGAGCAAAGCGGTAGAAAGGCTCGGCTATGAAGCGGTTGTCACTGGAGATCCAGCGCAAATTCTGGCAGCAGAAGGTGCGATTCTTCCTGGTGTCGGCGCATTCGGCGATGCGATGGAGCATTTGCGTGAATCAGGTCTGGATGCGGTTGTGAAGCAGTTTGCAGCGTCTGGCAAGCCCATGATCGGCATTTGCTTAGGCATGCAGCTGTTGTTCACGAGCAGTGAAGAGCACGGTCAGCATGAAGGGCTAGGGCTATTGCCTGGGTCTGTCGTGCGTTTCCGCGGAGATTACAAGGTCCCGCATATGGGATGGAACCGTCTGAGCTATAAGCAGAGTGAGAGCCCTATTTTCAAAGGAATAGAAGAAGGGCATGTGTACTTCGTGCACTCCTACCATGCGAAACCGGAGCGGGAGAGCGATCTGTTGGCGGTAACGGACTACTATCAACCAGTAACGGCGATTGTAGGTCGTGACAACGTCTACGGCATGCAGTTCCACCCAGAGAAAAGCGGAGATATCGGAATGAAGCTGTTGGGCAATTTTTTAACCTTGTGTAAATAAAGTGGAAATAGTCTCAAGGAGGTGCTGAGCATGTTAGCCAAAAGAATTATCCCTTGTCTCGACGTCAAGGATGGCCGAGTGGTGAAAGGCGTAAATTTCGTGAATTTACGTGATGCCGGTGATCCCGTAGAGCTTGCGGCGATTTATGATAAGGAAGGTGCGGACGAGCTCGTGTTTCTCGATATTTCGGCTTCGGTTGAAGGGCGCGCGACGATGGTCGAGGTTGTCCGTCAAACGGCTGGCGAGATAACGATTCCGTTCACGGTAGGCGGCGGGATTTCGAGTGTCGAGGATATGAAACGCCTCCTTCGCGCAGGTGCGGACAAAATTGGCATTAACACAGCAGCTGTGCTTAATCCTCAGCTCGTATCGGATGGTGCGCGAAAGTTTGGCTCCCAGTGTATCGTGGTGGCCATTGACGCGAAGTTCAATCCCGAGTGGGGCGAGTGGGAAGTATATACGCATGGTGGACGCAAACCGACGGGCATTAAGACGTTGGAATGGGCGAAACGTGTGGAAGAGCTGGGTGCAGGAGAAATCTTGCTGACGAGCATGGATGCGGACGGAACCAAGGATGGCTTTGACTTGAAGCTGACACGTGCGGTATCCGAGCTGCTGACGATTCCTGTAATTGCTTCTGGCGGAGCGGGAAAAGCTGAGCATTTCCACGATGTATTCACAGAAGGCAAAGCTGATGCAGGGCTGGCGGCTACGATTTTTCACTATAAAGAACTAACGATAGACGGGGTCAAAGCGGACCTGAAAGGTAAAGGGGTTGAAATTCGATGACATTTTCAGTGGATCAAATTAAATATGATGCGCAGGGTCTTGTGCCTGCCATCGTGCAAGATGCGGTAAGTAAAGAAGTTTTGATGCTGGCTTACATGAACAGCGAGTCTTTGCAGCGTACGATTCAAACGGGAGACACTTGGTTCTGGAGTCGTTCACGCAATGAGCTTTGGAATAAAGGGGCAACTTCCGGTCACACGCAAAAAGTAAAAGCACTTCGCTACGACTGCGATGCGGACACGCTGCTTGTTCTTGTTGAGCAAGTGGGACCTGCTTGCCATAACGGAACTTACACATGCTTCACGGCGAATATTGCGGTGGAAGGTTCTGCAGAAGAAGCTGCACCAGCTGTTGCTGGCGGCGATCGTTTCGCTATTTTAGCTGAACTTGAAGCGGTCATTGCTTCCCGTGACGCGGAGCGTCCTGAGGGTGCGTATACGACTTACCTTTTCGAAAAAGGGGTCGATAAAATCCTTAAAAAAGTCGGCGAAGAAACGGCTGAAGTCATTATTGCAGCTAAAAATAAAGACAACGACGAGCTTCGCTATGAAGCGAGCGATCTTATTTTTCACTTAATGGTGCTTTTACGTAATAATAAATTGCCATTGGATGATATTATGAAAGAGCTGGCTAATCGGCACGTTAAGAAATAATACAAACGACCTGGAGTGAAATCACGATGTTGATTGATTATCATACACATCATGTGCGCTGCGGTCATGCCTCTGGGGAACTGGAGGAATACGTCAAACGCGGCATCGAGATCGGGCTTACCCAGTTGGGGCTTTCTGATCATATGCCGCTTTTGCATGTCGACCCGCAGACGTATTGGCCGGAAATGGCGATGCCGATGGAGGAGCTTCCTCGGTATGTAGAAGAGTGTCTCTATCTCAAGGAAAAATATAAGGATCAGATTGATATCCGTGTGGGTCTGGAAGGCGATTATATTGAAGGCTATGAGTCGGAGATTGCGGCCATCATCAACGCTTACCCGTGGGATTATGTCATTGGTTCGGTGCATTTCTTAGGCGAGTGGGATATTTCTGATTTTAGGCAGCTGGCAGGTTGGGAAGGTAAGGATATTTTTGCTGTTTATACCCAATACTACGAGGCAGTGAAGAAAGCTGTCCGTACTGGACTGTATGACTATATCGGTCATATCGATATGATCAAACGATTTGGTTACGTGCCTAATCGCGATACGTGGGAATTGGAAAAAGCGGCATTGGATACCGTAAAAGAGTATGGGGTAGCGATTGAGTTGAATGCATCAGGCCTGCGTCATCCATGTAAAGAGATGTTTCCGAGCCGCCGTATGCTGGAATATTGCCATAAGGTGGGAATCCCAGTGACGCTTGGATCGGACGCGCATCTCCCGGAGCGGTTGTCTCAGTATTTGGATGAGGCTAGGGAGCTATTAAAAACGATTGGATTTAACGAAATAGCCACATTTTCTGCTCGAAAACGACATCTTGTGACTTTTTAAATTCGACACATATCATGTATAATGAGTAGGACTGTATATTCTATTTAATGAACCTTCGGAGGTAACCATTAACCATGCATAGCGACAATGTTAAAATTTTTTCCGGATCTTCGAATCCGAAGCTTGCGGAAAGTATTTGTAAAGAGCTCGGCCAGCCGCTAGGACAAATCAAATTATCGCGTTTCAAAAGCGGAGAAATTTATTGCCTTTACGAAGAAACGATTCGTAACTGCGACGTGTTTCTGGTACAAACCTTCTCCCATCCGATTAATGAGCATATGATGGAGCTTCTGGTCATGATGGATGCGGCGAAAAGAGCATCTGCAAAAACGATCAACCTTGTCATCCCTTACTATGGTTACTCTCGTCAAGAACGCAAAGCAGCTCCGCGTGAGCCGATTTCAGCTAAATTAGTCGCGGACTTGTTCGGTGCAGCAGGCGCAACTCGTGTTGTTACGATTGACCTTCATGCTCCGGCGATACAAGGCTTTTTCAATATCCCGGTGGATCACTTGACAGCGCTTGATCTGATCAGTGATAACATCAAAAGAAAGAATTTGCCAAATCCAGTTATCGTTTCTCCAGATGCGGGACGCGCAACAACGGCAGAGAAAATGGCTAACATTCTCGACGCGCCATTCGCTATGATGATTAAGAAGCGCCCTGAGCACAACGAATCCGTGATTACACACGTGATTGGTGATGTTGCGGGTCGTACACCGATTATTATCGAGGATCTAATTGATACGGGTACTACGATCGTTAACGTTGTGGAAAGCCTTAAAGAGCGCGGCGCGCATGATGTTTACATCTGTGCTACGCATCCTGTCTTCTCTGGACCAGCGCTGCAACGCTTGGATCACCCAAGTATTAAAGAGGTTATTATTACGGATTCCATCGCCATTCCAGAAGGGCACTCTGACAAGTTTAATGTGCTTTCCGTAGCACCTTTGTTGTCCGATGCGATCCGCATTATTATCGATGGCGGTTCCCTATCCTCCCTGTTCAAATACGGCGGCGTATAGGCCTAATTGCTTATTTTTGTAAGTCCAAATCTTACCTTTGGATAATGTTTTTGGCTTCTTAGCGATCTATGGTATAATTTGAGTGTAATCAAATTGCCGGAGGTGTCTTGCTATGGAAAAGAAAAAGCGCATATCCGAAGCGCCAAAACCAAAAGTTATTTCAATAAACATGGATGCCGCATTCTTTTTCGAGAGAGCGGTTCAATCTTTGGATCGGTTTCATTATGATAAGGCATTGAAATATTTCCGGCGGGCTGCAGAGTATGAGCAGGATAATCCTGTGAATCACTGCAACCTCGCGGGTGTTCTCTCCGAAGTGGGCAATTATGACGAGTCGAACCAAATTTTGCAGCATATCCTTGAAACCATTGATCCTGAGATGACAGAATGTCACTTTTATATGGCAAACAACTATGCCAACATGGAAAACTTTGAGCAGGCAGAACAAGCGTTGGTTCGGTATTTGGAGAATGACCCGACAGGGCAGTTCATGGACGAATCCGAAGAAATGATGGAAATGCTGAGCTACGAGCTTGATCGTCCCGCCCCTCTCACTAGCATCAAGAGTCGAGAAGGGCTGTTCGAGCATGATAAAGCCCGTGCGTTGCTGGAGGAAGGTAAATTTGCAGAGGCCGTAAGGCAGTTGGAGAAGCTGGTACAGAACCAGCCTGATTTCACAGCCGCTCGGAACAATCTTGCACTCGCTTATTATTATATGGGTCAATTCGAGAAGGCCATGGAAACGATACGAGAAGTACTCGTTATTGACCCAGGCAATCTGCATGCACTCTGTAATATGGCGATTTTCCATCAGCATTTTGGCAACAAGAAGGAACTTGCGGAGCTTACGATGCTGCTAGGCAAGACGTTTCCGTTCCAGCAGGAGCATGTGTTCAAGCTGGCAACGACGATGGGTATTCTTGCTCAGCATGAGAAAGCGTACCACTTGTTTAAGCGTCTGCTGAAGGCGGGTGACGGTGGCACAGATCCTTGTTTGTATCATTATGCGGCTGTCGCAGCTTGTCATATCGGTCGTTTTGCTGAAGCCTACCGTTGGTGGAAGCAAGTGCAGAAGCTAGACCCTGGTGCTGAAATTTCCAAGTTCTATTTAGAGCAGCTGCGGATTAGAGAGAAGTCTGTGCTTCCGCTGTCTTGGAGCTATCACTATCATTTGCCGTTTGAGGAGCAGTTCCGCGCGCTGGAGAAATCGTCGCAAGGAATTCCGGATCAACTGAAGAAAGACCCCCTTGTGCGGTCATCCTTCTTCTGGGCGTTACGTCATGGCGATGTGGAGACAAAGCTGCAAGTCATTCAAGCCTTCGGCTTGATTGCAGACAACGAAGTGAGAGACGCCCTTCAGGATTTCATTCTGGATCACAAAGAGGATGACTACTTGAAGAAGGTTGCTATCTTCGTGCTGCGAAGTATGGGTATTCGCGAGTCCCTTCCTGCCTATCTTGAGAATAAGGACATCATGGTAGAGGCTTCTCCGTACTCGCCGCATCTTCCCGTTTGGGATGCGAGCTGGCAGCGGGTGATGGAAACAGCGCTATCGCATATGCACAAGCGTTACGATATGGTTCAACAGTACGACTTGGAAATTTTGTGGGTTGAGTTTCTGACGAAGGTGTACCCGAACGTGCCTAAGATTCATAAATCAGCGGGCTGGGCAGCAGCGTTGGAATATTTAATTGCCAAAATGCATCGCCGTACAATTTCCTATCAGGAAGTCGCTACACGCTATGGCGTGACGGTTTCCACGGTTAGCCGGCATGTGAAGCACATTGACGACACGTGTGGATTGCGTGAGAAAATGGATGCGATTTTCGATAAGTTTACGAGTCTTTGATAGCCCGAGCTTGCTGCCTTATGCAAGTCTCGGCTTTCATACATATAGAACTATTTAAAGAGAGCTTTCCTCAGGAAAGCACCTAGGAGGGAAATCAATTGTATAAATCAGTTGTAGTAGGAACAGGGCCATCCGGTCTAACAGCAGCTATTTACTTGGCGCGTGCGAACCTAAGCCCGCTTGTTATTGAAGGACCAGAGCCAGGCGGTCAATTGACGACAACAACCGAAGTAGAGAACTTTCCAGGATTTCCCGAGGGGATTATGGGGCCTGAATTAATGGAAAACATGCGCAAGCAAGCAGAACGCTTTGGCGCTGAATTCAAAACAGGTTGGGTTAATTCTGTTGAATTGACGAATCGCCCGTTTAAATTGCAAGTAGAAGGTCTAGGCGAAATCGAAACAGAAACTCTGATCATCTCCACAGGTGCATCTGCTAGATTGCTTGGAATCACGAATGAAAAAGAAAACATCGGACGCGGTGTCAGCACATGCGCAACGTGTGATGGCTTCTTCTTCCGCGGCAAAAAGATTATCGTCGTTGGCGGAGGTGACTCTGCTATGGAAGAGGCTAACTTCCTTACTCGCTTCGCGTCGGAAGTACGTTTGGTTCATCGCCGTGATGAGCTTCGCGCCTCCAAGATTATGCAAGATCGCGCTCGTGGAAACGAGAAGGTGAAGTGGTCCCTGAATAACACGCCATTAGAGGTTGTAGCGGGTGATAAAGGCGTTACTGGCCTTAAAGTGAAAAATAACCAAACAGGTGAAGATGAAATCCTTGAAACAGACGGCATCTTCGTTGCTATCGGTCATACGCCGAATACGAAGTTCCTCGGTGGACAAATCGACACGGATGAGCATGGCTACATCATCGTGAAACCTGGTACAACAGAAACGAACATCCCGGGCGTTTTCGCTTGTGGTGACGTGCAAGATACGAAGTATCGTCAAGCGATTACGGCTGCTGGAAGCGGATGTGCTGCGGCGTTGGAAGCAGAGAAGTTCCTTGAAGGCAACAGTGTTCACGACTGGAGTATTTCGTTGTAATCGTAATGGCATTCAGTTAACGTGGAGGGCTACGCTTTCCACGTTTTCTCTTTTATGCAGGGTGAGGATGAATCTTGACCTCCCGGCAGTGTTGTCTTATAGTTGGAACAGGAGCATAAGAAAACCCCACAAAGTGACGAGTGCCTTCGAAGCATATTCCTATTACTTTGCGGGGACCCCAGAATTTTTTTGAAAATTTTATAATTATTCATGAGGTGACCTTGTAATGTCCAATCAAATTTATATCGGTGTAGATCTAGGTGGCACGAATATTAAAGTAGGTATTTGTGACGAGCAAGGTAAGCTGCTCAAGACATTAGAAGGCCCAACCTCACCTGAACTTGGTGCGGAGTCAGTTCTAGAGCGTATTGCGAGATATGTGCGTCAAATTGTCGAAGAATCGGATTATACGTGGGAGCAAGTGGCTGGGATTGGCGCTGGCTTAGCTGGATTTATGGATATTCCAGAAGGTTTTGTTAAATTTTCTCCTAATCTGCAATGGCATAACGTTCCTGCGAAGAAGACGCTTGAAGCACTTCTAGGTAAACAAGTTAAAATTGATAACGATGCGAACGTAGCTGCACTAGGTGAAGCTTGGTCAGGTGCTGGAGCGGGCATTCCAAACGTTGTGTGTTATACACTTGGCACAGGCGTTGGCGGCGGTATCATCATTAACGGTAAAATTTATCAAGGTTCTGCGGGTATGGCTGGCGAGCTTGGACATATGTCCATCGTGCCTGATATTGAAGCAATTCAGTGCGGTTGTGGTCAAATGGGATGCCTTGAAACTGTATCCTCTGCGACAGGTATCGTGCGTATGGCGAAGGATGCGGTTGAACGCGGTGAGCGTACGTCTCTAGCTCTACATGAGAAAATTGAAGCTAAGCATGTGTTTGATGATGCTAAGAGTGGCGATGAAGTCGCTTTGCGGATCGTGAATCGTGCTGCTTATTATATCGGTCGTTCGATGGCAGCATTGGCTGTTGTTATCAACCCTAAGCGCTTCATTATCGGCGGGGGTGTCTCGAAGGCCGGAGAAATTCTATTCCAGCCTATTCGTGAGACGTTCATCAAGTACACACCTGAAGCGGCTGCAGAAGGTGTTGAGATTGTTGCGGCTACACTGGGCAATGATGCAGGTGTTGTAGGAGCGGCAGGATTGAATTTGCGATAGAAGGCTGGGCCGGATTCGCAGATGAATAGTTGAGATCCCATGATCCCATCTGCATCTCCGAAAGCACCACAAAGGAAGGTGTTAGTCATGGAAGAAAACCACCCTTTAGCGAAACTGGTCATTATTACAGGGATGTCGGGTGCAGGCAAAACAATCGCAGTTCAAAGCATGGAGGATTTAGGCTTCTTCTGCGTTGATAACTTACCTCCCGTCCTGATCCCGAAGTTTGCCGAGTTAATCGTGCAATCGATGGGCAAAATCGGTAAAGTCGCCTTGGTGATTGATTTGCGTGGACGTGAATTTTTCACTGCGCTCCAAGAATCTTTGCGGTATATCCAAGAAAATTACACGCTTAGCTATGAAATTCTATTCCTGGACGCGACGGATGGAACGCTCGTTCAGCGCTACAAGGAGAGCCGCCGTCGCCATCCATTGGCACCAGACGGTTTGCCGCTTGAAGGAATAGGCCTAGAACGCAAGCTGCTTGAAGAGCTCAAGGGTCTGGCTACGCAAGTGATTGATACCAGCAGCTTGAAGCCGGTGCAACTGAAAGAAAGAATCATATCCCGGTTCACCAATCTAGAAGCGAATCGCATATCTATAAATGTTATCTCTTTCGGGTTTAAGTATGGTGTCCCTATTGATGCCGATCTAATCTTCGATGTACGATTCTTGCCGAATCCTCATTATGTTGAGCAGCTGCGTCCGCAAACAGGTCAAGATCCAGATGTGTATGACTACGTCATGAAGTGGACGGAGACACAAGAGTTTCTGACGAAGCTGCTGGATATGCTGAATTTCTTAATGCCTCAGTATAAAAAGGAAGGCAAGAGCCAAGTCGTGGTTGGTATCGGTTGTACAGGAGGCAAACATAGATCGGTTGCGATTACGGAATATCTAGGTAAGGCCATGGGTAACAGTGAGACCGAGACCGTGCGTCTAAGTCATCGAGATGCCGAGCGGGACCGCGTATAGGCGGCTATGCCACTAAGAGGGTGAAAGAAGTATGGAGCGAGGACAATTACAACGTAAGCCCAGAATAGTCGTTATTGGCGGTGGCACGGGTCTCTCGGTCATGCTGAGAGGACTGAAAGAAAAGCCGGTTGATATTACAGCTATCGTTACTGTTGCTGATGATGGAGGGAGTTCCGGCATCTTGCGAAGTGAGCTGCAGATGCCGCCTCCGGGAGATATTCGAAACGTATTAACATCGTTAGCTGATGTTGAGCCCTTACTGTCCTTGATGCTTCAGTATCGATTTCAAAACGGTACAGGTTTAGCAGGGCACAGTCTGGGAAATCTAATATTAGCGGCACTGACAGATATTACAGGTGATTTTGTTACCGCCGTACAAGAAATGAATCGCGTATTCGCTGTTCGCGGGAGAGTGCTCCCGGCTTCGAATCAAGCCATTGTGTTAAAAGCCATCATGGAGGACGGGACTTTAGTTGTTGGAGAGTCCAAAATACCGAAGGCTGATGGACGGATCAAGCAAGTGTTCATAGAACCAACAAATGTGACACCACTTGCCGAAGCGGTTCAAGCGATACGCGAGGCAGATGCCATCTTGTGCGGTCCGGGCAGTTTATATACAAGTTTACTGCCGAATCTGCTTGTTCCAGGGATTGCTGAGGAGATTGTCGCTTCGCAAGCTGTGAAAATGTTCATCTGTAATGTCATGACACAGCCAGGTGAAACCGATGATTATTCAGTCAGTGATCATCTGGATGCCATTTACGATCACTTGGGTCAGCATTTGTTTGATTATGTGATCGTCAATAATGGTGAAATTCCACCGCAGGTGCAAGCCAAATATGCGGAAAAAGGTTCAAAAGCGGTTCATTTAGATTTGGATGAAGTGACGAAAAGAGGATATCGGGTTATCGCAGATCGACTTGTTTTATTCCGTACCTATCTTCGTCATGATGCAGAGAAATTGAGTGACCATATCTATCAGCTCGTCGAAAGCTGGCTGTTAAGGAAGAAGTGAGTCCCTTGTCCTTTGCGGCAACAACCAAAAAAGAATTAACTTTAATCAATGATTCGGAATCATGCTGTGAAAAAGCGGAGCTATCTGCTCTCATTCGTATGAATGGCGCTGTTCAGTTAACGAATCAGCGTGTCGTGTTGGATGTATCCACGGAGAACGCGGCAATTGCACGGCGCATTTACTCGCTGATCAAGAAGACGTATAATACTCACACGGAGCTTCTTGTGCGTAAGAAGATGCGTCTCAAGAAGAATAATGTGTACATTGTTAGGGTGCCCGGTCAAGTACAAGAGTTGCTCAGTGATTTGAAAATTGTCTCTGAGGGTTTCATTTTTACAACGGGAATTAACAAGGACATTATTCGCGGCAGCTGCTGCAAGCGAGCTTATCTTCGGGGGGCCTTCATGGCAGGCGGCTCGGTCAATAATCCGGAGGGATCTTCCTACCATTTGGAAATCGCTTCAATTTATGAAGAGCACTGTAAAGCGTTAACGCAGCTTGCGAACAAGTTTGACTTGAACGCCCGATTCATTGAACGCAAGAAAGGGTTCGTGCTGTACATCAAAGAAGGCGAGAAAATTATCGAGTTTCTTAATATCATTGGGGCTCATCAGGCGCTGCTGCGCTTCGAGGATGTCCGCATTATGAAGGATATGAGGAATTCCGTTAATCGGATCGTGAACTGTGAAACGGCGAACTTGAACAAAACGATCGGCGCCGCCGTCAGACAAATCGAAAATATTCGATTGCTGCAGCGAGAGATTGGTCTCGATAGCTTACCTGAGAAGTTGAGAGAGGTTGCGGAGATTCGATTGGCGCATCCCGACTTGAACTTGAAGGAAGTTGGCGACATGCTTTCGGGCAGTGTCAGCAAGTCAGGTGTTAATCATCGCCTGCGGAAAATAGACGAATTAGCCGAAAAACACCGAAATTCGTAGATAATTTAGTGCTGTACAACGTGTGTATAAGTTTTTCGCATTTTTTCTAGTGTACTTGAAGGAAAAATGCTATAATATTAAAACATAAGGTAAACGCTGTTATTAATAGTAATCCATATAAGCTCCACACTAGGGGGAATTAGTTCCATGTCCAGACGTCCAGTCGTTGTGAAGTTGAGAACAGGACTTCATGCCAGACCTGCGGCATTGTTTGTTCAAGAGGCGAATAAGTTTTCATCCGAGATCTTTGTTGAGAAAGATGAGAAGAAAGTGAATGCGAAGAGCATCATGGGAATTATGAGTCTTGCGATCAGCACAGGGACCGAAGTCTTCATAAGTGCAGAAGGTTCGGATGCAGAGCAGGCTGTAAACGCTTTAGTCACATTAGTCAGTAAGGAAGAATTGGAAAACCAATAATTCTTTAAAAGCCACCTTTCGAGGGGGCTTTTTTGCAGTTTAGAGGGAAAATCACCATTTAACCAAAAGTGTCAAATTTGTTAACTATTAGTGGAATTAGCAACCTTTTTCGCTTGGCTACGTCTAATAAGCGTGGTCATGATGGATAAGGCTATTTGTATTTCAGCATGGCGTGCCTATCCAAAGCTTGAAGAAGGAGCCGAAATGAAAATGAACGTAATGAAGAAAGAACTGATTGCCCTACTGGCGGTACTCGTATTTGTAGTCAGTACGATCACTGCACCAGCTGCGCATGCGGTATCAACAAGCTCGTCCTTTATTTTACTTTATATCGATAAGTCAGAAGCATTCGTGAACCAGGAGCAAATTCATCTGGAGTCCCCTTCCACCATTATTGATGGAAGCACTTTCGTTCCTGCCAAGTTTTTAGGTGATACATTAGGTTTTCAAGTAGAGTGGAATGATTTGTCCCGAACGATTCAAATGGCGCCTCCAGGCTACAACATTGTGCTGGATTCCGATCATAAGACGGTGACAACGAACGGCGTGGATGTACCCTTTAATTCAGTCGCTGCGATTGTGAATGGCAAGCTGCTCGTGAAGCTGACATGGTTAGCGGATTACATGGGGGCAAAGTATACATACAACAGTGAATTGAGACGTGTAGAGATCGTGCATTTTAAAGCGCCTGAAGGCATCTACATCGATCAAGACAGCAATTCTCGTCCAGTTGCTAAGTTTGCAACAGCGAAGCCTACCTACAGGCTTGGTGAGCCTGTGAAATATTTGGATTTGAGCTATGATCCAGATGCGGAAGGCATTGCCTCTTACGATTGGGTAGGGAAGCAAGAAGCATTCTTCAAGGCAGGTTCTTATCCGGTTACGTTAACTGTTAAGGATCGTCACGGCCATGTGAGTAAATTGTTCAAAAGCTTTGTGAATGTCGTCAATGAACCGTATTTATCTGAGGTCGAGTACCCGATTTATATGAAGCTAGTTGGCGGATTTATTAAAACAAATTGGTCGATCATTTGGTCACATTTTAACGAATTGCCGATGCTTCCGAAAGAAGTTAAAGAAGTGGAAGGGCGCAAGCTGCTTGTGAGTGACAGCCCGGAAGAATTCACATCAAGCGGGATTCTATATCAAGACAATATTAACGGTAAAGCACGTTTGTACGCGGACCATATCAATGGCACGCAAAAGAAGATGACGATGGCGATTTTCGCAACGAATAATACGAATAAACCGATCACGATCAAAACAACGAATAAAGGCGAGGTCTATCCTTCTGTTTATGCGAATTTGATCGGCAGTGAAGCGTCGGTTGATTTCTTGCTTAACAATGTGTACACAGATGAGATGACGGTTCTGCCAGGGGCGAGCTACGTGTATGCGAAGCTGCCTGATTTCTACCCAGGTCAAGGTGTCAATTTGTTCTATGATGTTGAAACGGATGGCGAGCTTCAAATGTCCTTTATTGCTACAGATAAAATGCTAACGCCAACAACGGTAAAGGAATTGCCTTTACTCTCCTTTAACGGACATGTCCGCGGCTCATTCCCTGTCTCTGAGATTCAGTGGAAAATTGATGCAACGAGCTTCACGAAAGCATCTGTTTTAACGATTGGTGATAATAAGACAGATCCATTCGTCAAAGGCTACGACGTGATGCGTAAGTTGGATGTTGTGAATGGCGGGAACTATGGTGTGGTTTATAAAATTCATGCAGATAAGCCGCGTAAAATGGCTGTGATGATCATGGCTAGAGGCGGCGTGTTCAAGGGGCCGTTTAAAATCAATGGTGAAATCATGCCTGTACCGTATTCCGGTGTAATTACAGCATTTGATGGTTATCAAGTGCTAGCACGCACGACAGGGACCGAAGATGCGTTGGATATCGAGTTCACGCCTCCAGCAGGCTCAGCGTTCCCGATTGATTTAATTTTCTATCCGTTGGAAGATTTGAAATAGGCAACAAAAAAACCAGCCGATCTTCAAGCTCGAGTGAGCAAGAGGATTGGGCTGGTTTTTTCATTGTATAAAATTAGACGCGCTCGATGACTTTATCGATGAGTCCGTATTCGGCTGCTTCTTTAGCACTCATGAAGTTATCACGGTCTGTATCCTTCTCAATGCGCTCGAACGATTGTCCAGTGCGCTCTGCAAGGATGGTGTTCAGGTTGTCCCTCATTTTCAAAATGCGCTTCGCGCGAATTTCGATGTCGGAGGCTTGACCCTCTGCGCCGCCAAGCGGTTGGTGAATCATGACTTCGCTGTTCGGAAGCGCGTAACGCTTGCCTTTAGCACCAGCTGTGAGCAAGAAAGCACCCATGGATGCTGCCATACCAACACAGATCGTGGATACGTCTGGTTTGATGAACTGCATCGTGTCGTAGATCGCCATACCGGCTGTAATGGAGCCGCCTGGGCTGTTAATGTAAAGCGAGATATCTTTATCAGGATCTTGAGCGGCTAAGAAGAGCAACTGAGCAATGATGGAATTCGCCACAACATCGTTGACACCCGTGCCTAAGAATATAATGCGGTCCTTCAGCAAGCGAGAGTAGATGTCATACCCTCTTTCACCGCGCGCGTCCTGTTCGACGACCATAGGAATAAAACTCATGAGAATGACCTCCTTGGGGTTGGGTTACCTACTACCTAAGTTACATACTATTTACAGTATCTACAAGTATGATAACGAAAAAACCTCCGAAGGTCAAGAAAGGTCAAACTAAACGCAAAAAAAATCAGCTTCGGAGCTGACTTGGGGTTACTGCTCTATGAACTTGTTGTTCTGGACGCGCCCGAAAGGAATCGAACCTTTATCTCAGGCTTCGGAGGCCTACGTCATATCCATTGGACCACGGGCGCATAGTATAGAAAAAGTGAAGCAAGGGTTATTATAAGACAGCTATCCAGAAAAAGCAAGATGGTAAGCCCTTACAGACCCAATTGGAGAAAAATGTTTGAACAAACGTTGAATGTTGCGAAGGAATTGGTTATAATAAGAACTGTAAGTGCGAGAACAAAATTATGACTTGTGTAAGGAACTTTTTTTTCACCCGGGTGGGACGCAAAATGTATACCCGGGACATAAAACGTCCTACAATGGATCAGGAGCGGTAGAAGTCGTCCAATGAGAGAGATTCTAGACATTCAGAAACAGCTCATGCCTGATCTTATGGACATCATGAAGAAGCGCTACTCGATTCTGCAGCACATCTTAGTATCCGGTGTTGTCGGACGAAGGACGCTCGCGTCCTCACTCGACATGACAGAGCGCGTACTCCGTGGTGAAGTCGATTTCCTGAAGGAGCTTGGGCTTCTGGAATTTGACGCAAGCGGTATGAAGATCAGCGAGTCTGGTCGTCAGCTGCTGGAGGATATGCAGCCCATTATTAAGATGGCGTTTGGTCTGACAGACTTGGAAGACAGCATTGCGAAGGCTTTTCGCCTTACGAATGTGATTATTGTCCCAGGAGATTCCGACACCTCGGTATTTACGAAGAAGGAGCTTGGACGCGCTGGTGCGGCCGCCTTACGTAAATATGTAGCCAAGGATGATATCATCGCGGTAACGGGTGGTTCAACCATGGCGCAAATTGCTAATAACCTGGCGATATCTTCTTCCATGAAAGGCAGCTGGTTCGTCCCTGCACGCGGTGGACTTGGGGAAAGTGTGGATATGCAAGCGAACACGATTGCTTCCATTATGGCCAAGAAGACGGGCGGGAAATACCGATTGCTGCATGTGCCAGATCATCTTGGCGAAGAAGCGTATCAATCGCTGATCCAAGATCCGCAGATTCAGGAAGTTGTGAACGCAGTGCGCAGCTGTCGCATTGTTGTCCATGGTATCGGAGATGCTATGGTCATGGCACGCAGACGTAAAGTAGATAGCGAGACTACGAGCAGTCTGAAAGCCGATGGGGCGCTTGCTGAGGCGCTTGGTTATTATTTTGACCGCCAAGGAAATGTGGTTCATAAGATGCCGACCGTTGGATTACGGCTGGAAGATTTGCACCGGGTTGAAGTGGTCATTGGTGTCGCTGGCGGGAAGAGCAAAGGTGAAGCTATTGCTTCTGTGCTCAGACATGGGCAGGAAGATGTGCTTGTAACGGATGAAGCAGCCGCTTTGGAAATTATGAAGCATGTATAACGAAGAAGTTAGACATCATAACGTTTGCCCTTATCGGCTGCGTTTTGAAATATAAAAAATATGCAAGTAATCTTAGGAGGAACTGACTATGACAACAAAAGTAGGTATTAACGGTTTTGGTCGTATTGGTCGTAACGTATTCCGCGCAGCATTGAACAACCCAGATGTACAAATCGTGGCAGTAAACGATTTGACAGATGTTAAAACTTTGGCTCACTTGCTTAAATATGACACTACTCACGGTAAACTAGACGCTACAGTTGAAGCTGGTGAAGGCGAATTGATCGTTAACGGTCGTTCCATCAAGGTTTTTGCTGAGCGTAACCCTGGGGATCTGCCATGGGGCTCTGTAGGCGCTGAAATCGTAATCGAATCCACTGGTATTTTCACAGCAAAAGAAAAAGCAGCTCTTCACTTGAATGGCGGAGCTAAGAAAGTTATCATTTCCGCTCCAGCTACTGACGAAGATATCACAATCGTACTTGGTGTTAACGAAGACAAATACGATCCAGCTGCACACACAATCATTTCCAACGCTTCTTGTACTACTAACTGTCTAGCTCCTTTCGCAAAAGTGATCAACGATCAATTCGGAATCGTTAAAGGTATGATGACAACTGTTCACTCTTACACGAATGACCAATCCGTTCTTGACGTTCCTCATAAAGACCTTCGTCGCGCTCGTGCAGCTGCTGAGAACATCATTCCTTCTAGCACTGGTGCAGCAAAAGCAATCGGTCTAGTTCTTCCTGAGCTTAAAGGCAAATTGAACGGTATGGCTATGCGTGTTCCTACACCTAACGTATCCGTAACTGATTTGGTTGTTGAGCTTAAAGTTAACGTAACTGTTGACGAAGTAAACGCAGCTTTGAAAGCAGCTTCCGAAGGCCCTATGAAAGGCATTCTGAACTACACAGAAGATGCACTTGTATCCAGCGACTTCAATGGCGACCCAGCTTCCTCCACAATCGACGCTTTGTCCACAATGGTAGTTGGCGACAACATGTTGAAAGTTGTTTCCTGGTACGATAACGAGTGGGGCTACTCCAACCGCGTTGTTGACTTGGTAGCTTTCATCGCGAAAAAAGGTCTGTAATTTCATAATTAACACATAAAAACCACATGAAGGGGAGAAGCGATTCTCCTCTTTATGTGCGATTTACACATAGAAAATGCTAGAACCGACTTTTAGGAGGCTTTTACGATGAATAAGAAAAGTGTTCGCGATGTTGAAGTAGCTGGTAAAAGAGTATTTGTTCGCGTTGATTTCAACGTGCCTGTAGAAAACGGTCAAATCACCGACGATACACGGATCAGAGAAACACTTCCTACGATTAAATTCTTAGTAGAGCAAGGCGCTAAAGTTATTCTTGCAGCGCATTTTGGTCGTCCAAACGGACAAGTGGTGGAAGAGCTTCGTCTAACACCAGTTGCTGCGAAATTGGCTGAGCTTCTTGGTCAAAACGTAATCAAAGCGGATCAATCCGTTGGTGAAATCGTGAAAGCACAAGTGGATGCGCTTGAAAATGGCGACGTTCTTTTACTTGAAAACGTTCGTTTCAACGAAGGTGAAGAGAAAAATGATCCTGAGTTGTCCAAAGCTTTCGCGGATCTAGCTGATCTGTTCGTAAATGATGCTTTCGGTGCTGCTCACCGTGCACATGCTTCAACTTCAGGCATCGCAGCTTATATCCCAGCGGTTTCTGGTCTTTTGATGGAGAAAGAGCTTGATGTTCTAGGTAAAGCGCTGAACAACCCTGAGCGTCCTTTCACAGCTATCGTTGGCGGATCCAAAGTAAAAGACAAAATTGCTGTTATTGAAAACCTCCTGAACATTGCAGACAACGTCTTGATTGGCGGCGGTCTGTCCTATACATTCTTGAAAGCACAAGGCTATGAAATCGGTAAATCACTTTTGGATAACTCGAAACTTGATCTAGCACTTAGCTTTATTGCAAAAGCAAAAGAAAAAGGCGTGAACTTCCTGCTTCCAGTAGATATCGTTGTTACGGATAAGTTCAGCGCAGATGCGAACACGCAAATCGTTGACATCGACAGCATTCCTGCGGATTGGGAAGGCATTGACATCGGACCGAAAACGCGTGCACTGTACGCAGACGTTATCGCGAAATCCAAGCTGGTTGTTTGGAACGGACCGATGGGCGTATTCGAAATCGAGCCTTTCTCCCACGGTACACGTGCAGTAGCGCAAGCTTGTGCAACAACTGAGGGTTACACAGTTATCGGTGGTGGCGATTCCGCTGCAGCAACAGAGAAATTCCACTTGGCTGAGCAAATGAACCACATGTCCACAGGCGGCGGCGCTTCCTTGGAGTTCATGGAAGGTAAAGCATTGCCAGGCGTTGTAGCACTAAACGATAAATAAGACATTATTTTTCTATAAAAAGGAGTCCTAACAATGAGCAGAACACCGATTATCGCGGGTAACTGGAAAATGTTCAAAACCGTTTCCGAAGCGATCAGCTTCGTGAATGAAGTAAAAGGCAGCACAGTGGCAGGCGTGGAGAGCGTAATTTGCTCCCCATTCACGAACCTTCCTGCACTAGTTGAAGCTACTAAAGGTACTGACGTTCATGTTGGCGCACAAAACCTTCACTTTGAAGATAATGGCGCGTTCACAGGTGAAATCAGCGGCGTGATGCTGAAAGACCTTGGCGTTGAGTATGTGATCATCGGTCACTCCGAGCGTAGAGCTTACTTCGCTGAGTCCGACGAAATCGTGAACAAGAAAGTCGTTGCGGCGTTTAAACACGGCTTGAAACCAATTCTTTGCGTAGGCGAGAAGTTGGAAGAGCGTGAAGCGGGTCAAACGAAAGACGTTTGTAAAGTACAAACAGAAGCAGCTTTCGCTGGTCTTAGCGCAGAGCAAGCAGCACAAGTCGTTATCGCGTACGAGCCAATCTGGGCGATCGGCACAGGTAAATCTTCAACAGCTGAAGATGCACAAGACGTGATCGGTTACATCCGTACATTGGTGAGCGGACTTTACGGCGCAGCTGTTGCTGACGTAGTTCGCATCCAATACGGCGGCAGCGTGAAGCCGAACAACATTGCTGAGTACATGGCACAGCCTGACATCGACGGCGCACTTGTAGGTGGAGCGAGCTTGGAGTCCGCTTCCTACATTCAACTCGTCCAGGGGGCGAAGTAACATGTTCAGACCGAAACCGGTAGCACTCATCATTCTGGATGGCTTCGGACTCCGCTCGGAAGAGCAGGGGAATGCGGTTGCTCATGCGAATAAACCGAACTACGACCGTTACTGGTCGACGTTCCCGCACACAACCCTCACTGCTTGCGGTGAGGCTGTAGGTTTGCCAGAAGGTCAGATGGGGAATTCTGAAGTAGGACACCTGAACATCGGCGCAGGACGTACTGTGTATCAGGATCTGACGCGGATTTCAAAATCGATTCGTGATGGCGAATTCTTCGATAATGAAACGATTGTTGGCGCACTTCGTCATGCCAAAGATAACGGCAAGAAGCTTCACCTATATGGTTTGCTTTCTGACGGCGGCGTACACAGTCACATTCAGCATTTGTTTGCGCTGCTCGACTTGGCGAAAAAAGAAGAGTTCAGCGAAGTATACATCCACGCATTCTTGGATGGCCGCGACGTAGCTCCTGATTCTGCTAAGGGGTATATGGAAAGCCTGCTGAACAAAATCAAAGAAGTCGGCGTAGGTAAAATCGCGACTGTACAAGGTCGTTATTATGCGATGGATCGCGACAAACGCTGGGAGCGTACGGAGAAATCCTACCGCGCGATGGTGTACGGCGATGGTCCAACGTATACGGATCCGATGCAAGCGATCGTAGAATCCTACGAGAAATCCGTGTATGACGAATTCGTTATGCCAACGGTTATCGTTGGTGATGACGGTCAGCCGGTAGGACTAGTAGAATCAGGCGATGCTGTGATCTTCTTTAACTTCCGCCCTGACCGTGCGATTCAGCTGTCCCAAGTCTTCACGAATGAAGACTTCCGTGGCTTCGATCGTGGTCCTAAAGTAGCTAAGAACCTCTACTACGTGTGTCTGACGCTGTTCAGTGAATCCGTAGACGGTTTCGTAGCGTACAAACCGAAAGATCTCGACAACACGCTTGGCGAGGTGTTGGCTCAGAACGGTTTGACGCAGCTACGCGCTGCTGAGACGGAGAAGTATCCGCACGTAACGTTCTTCTTCAGCGGTGGTCGTGATGCTGAATTACCAGGCGAAACTCGCTTGCTAATTCCTTCACCGAAGGTTGCGACTTATGATTTGCAGCCTGAGATGAGCGCGTACGAATTAGCGGATGCAGTGGTTAAAGAAGTAGAAGCAGAGCGTCATGATGTCATCATCTTGAACTTTGCCAACCCTGATATGGTAGGTCACTCAGGTTTGCTGGAGCCAACGGTAAAAGCGATTGAAGCGACAGACGAGTGTCTTGGTAAAGTGGTAGAAGCGATTCTAGCTAAGGGCGGCGTAGTTTGCATCACAGCGGATCACGGAAACGCAGATGTGGTAACGAATGCAGACGGTTCGCGCAACACAGCACATACAACGAATCCGGTGCCTTTTATTGTGACGGACAAATCTGTTACACTAAGAGACGGCGGTATTCTGGCAGATATTGCTCCAACGATGCTAGACTTCTTAGAAGTAAAGCAGCCGGAGCAAATGACCGGGGCAACAATTTTAAACAAGTAAGAACTAAATTCATATTATTAAAGGAGTGTTTTTCACAATGACAATTATTTCTGATGTTTACGCACGTGAAGTATTGGATTCCCGCGGTAACCCAACTGTAGAAGTAGAAGTATACCTTGAGTCCGGCGCTTTCGGCCGTGCTATCGTTCCTTCAGGCGCTTCCACAGGCGCATACGAGGCTGTTGAGCTTCGTGATGGTGACAAAGGTCGTTACCTTGGTAAAGGCGTTCTGAAAGCTGTTGAGAACGTAAATGAAATCATCGCTCCTGAAATCATCGGTCTAGACGCACTTGATCAAGTTGGCATCGACAACAAAATGATCGAGCTTGACGGTACACCTAACAAAGCTAAACTAGGTGCTAACGCAATTCTAGCTGTTTCCATGGCTGTTGCTCGCGCAGCTGCTGACGCTTTGGATGTGCCATTGTACGTTTACCTTGGCGGATTCAATGCTAAAACTCTTCCAGTTCCAATGATGAACATCATCAACGGTGGGGCACATGCCGACAACAACGTTGACGTTCAAGAGTTCATGGTTCTTCCTGTAGGCGCTCCAACATTCAAAGAAGCTCTTCGCATCGGCGCTGAGATTTTCCATAGCTTGAAATCCGTATTGAAAGAAAAAGGTCTTAACACAGCAGTTGGCGACGAAGGAGGATTTGCTCCTAACTTCAAATCCAACGAAGAAGCAATCACAACAATCCTTACAGCTATCGAAAACGCTGGTTACAAACCAGGTGTTGACGTATTCTTGGGTATGGACGTTGCTTCCACTGAGTTCTTCAAAGACGGTAAATACCACCTTGAAGGCGAAGGCAAATCCTTCACATCCGCTGAGTGGGTTGACTTCTTGGCTGCATGGGTTGATAAATACCCAATCATCACTGTTGAAGATGGTTGCTCCGAAGACGATTGGGAAGGTTGGAAATTGCTTACTGAGAAATTGGGTAACAAAATTCAACTCGTTGGTGACGATCTGTTCGTTACGAACACTGAGCGTCTATCCAGAGGGATCGAAGAAAACATCGGTAACTCCATCTTGGTTAAAGTTAACCAAATCGGTACACTTACTGAGACTTTTGATGCGATCGAAATGGCAAAACGCGCTGGTTACACAGCAGTTATTTCCCACCGTTCCGGTGAGAGCGAAGACAGCACAATCGCTGATATCGCGGTTGCTACGAACGCTGGTCAAATCAAAACAGGTGCTCCGTCCCGTACGGACCGTGTAGCGAAATACAACCAACTTCTTCGTATCGAAGACGAGTTGTTCACTGTAGCTCAATACGCTGGTAAAAAAGCATTCTACAACTTGAGAAACTTCAAATAAGTTGTTTCGTATACTAATTAAATAAGACCATAACGAGCAGGTGATGATGTCACCTGCTCGTTTATGTAATCAGGGGGGCGTCGATTGTATGAGCAACTGGGTGAAAACTATTTTATTTCTAATAGGTTCGGCGGTGCTCATGCACTGGCTCCCTTCTTCCTTTTTCCGGAACCTAGACACGATGGTGCATGAGTTCGGGCACGCGGTCGCAACCTTGGCGCTGTCGGGTAAAGTTATGTATATTGAGCTATATAGGGATCATAGTGGCGTTACGTTATCTACGATGACGAAGTCATGGGCGCTCATCCCCGTATCCTTGGCAGGCTACATGACGGCTTCACTATTCGCTTGGTTTTTATTCTCGGCTTACGCCAGAGGAAAGCAACGGCTTGGCCTGCAGGTGACGGCTGCGGTGTCTATTCTGTCCTTGGTGCTGTTCGTACGTAATGGGTTTGGGGTTATGTTCTTGGCGGGTTTTATTGTTCTGACGGTTGTCGTGCTGGCGCTAACGCCGAAATGGCTGCGTGACTTCTACTACCTGCTGCTTGCCTTCTTATGTCTGGAGGAGTCAGTGTTCGGTCCAGCCTCTTTGATCGTATATGCGATGCAAAACAGCCAGAAAGCTGGTGACGCGAGCAACTTGGCGCTCCATACAGGGATACCAGCCATCGTATGGGCCATCGGCTTTACTCTATTCGCACTATGGTGTGCGAAGGGAGCTGTGAGTGCCTTTCTGGGCCGTAGTAAGCGAGCGAAACGAACGAGTCGACCTACGGCCATGTCTTCCTACCGCGAGTAGGTGTGGATGCTATGCCTAGCCTTTTTGTTGTATTCGTGGACGAACTATGTTAAAATACTCATGCTAGTTGTATAAGGCAAAGAATAGGCAATTGGGGTGCTAATATGTTAATCTTTATGAAAATTTTGTTAATCATAGCTTCGGTTGGATTAATCGCGATTGTCCTTTTACAAAAAGGGAAAAGCGCAGGCTTGTCCGGTGCCATTTCCGGTGGCGCAGAACACTTATTTGGTAAACAAAAAGCTCGTGGTTTGGAACTATTTTTGTCGCGCGCAACAATGGGCCTTGCTGCTGCATTCTTTATTCTTTCCATTGTCGTAGCCTACGTAGTGAAGAGCTAACACACATAAAACGATAACAGCAGGGGAACTATACTCCTGCTGTTTTTTCATTTTCGCAAAAGTGTTGGTGAAAGGATGAGTCATCATTATCGAAGAACGGATTTATAAGTCGACAGAGCCCTTCTACTGGAATGGTCATGGCGAGAAACAAGGAACGGGCATTTTGATGATTCATGGCTTCACAGGATCTCCTTCGGAATTCAGAAGAATTGGCTACGTTTTGCGAGACGAGGGATACACGATTCAAGCGGTCAGATTGCCAGGGCATGGCACTTCGCCTGAGGATATGAGACGCACTGGATGGACGGATTGGTATGGGCATGTGCTGGAGAGTTACGACGAGCTTGCCGCTCGTTGTAAGCGAGTTGTGATCATGGGACATTCCATGGGCGGTTTGCTCGCTTTGAAGTTAGGGGGAGAACGCGCTGCGGCGGGTATCATCTCACTGGCAACACCTTTTTTCTTTACGACAAGGAAATTGGCGCTAGCAGGGGTTATGCAGTACGTAATGCCTTACATAGAAAAGAAACCCAAGAAAATCTCCACATTGTTAGACGAGTCATGTGCATATACCAAAACGCCGATTCGCTGTGTTGTCAGCTTAAGAAAGCTAGTTAAGGAAGTAAAGAAATTACTACCGCGGGTAGATGCCCCGATCTGGATCGGGCAAGGAAATAAGGATGGCGTCGTCCATCCTAGCAGCGCAGCGTTTATACAGAATCGTGTCGGATCACAGGTATCGGAATTGCATTTTTATAAGGAATCCTCCCATGGTTTATTGCTGGATCAAGAGCGGGAGCAGATCTATGCGGATATTTCTGCGTTTATCCTTTCGCTGCAAGTGGCATACTATGGAGTAAGGGACATGAGAACGGCGGACTAGAACAACAACAAGAAGGTGAATGAATACATGATAAAAGAAAATGAAATTATTAGTTTAATGCAAGAAGAGGCTTATAAGCCTATGTCCTATAAAGAGCTTGAGAAGCATTTCGGGGTTGGCAGCGCGAATGAGTTTAAAGATTTTATTAAAATGCTCAATGCATTAGAAGAACGTGGTCTTATCGTAAGGAGCCCCAATGATCGTTATGGCGTCCCGGAACGGATGAATTTGGTGCGCGGTAAGCTGCAGGCTCATGCGAAGGGCTTTGCATTCTTAATACCTGATGACCGTGAGCATCCGGACGTGTACATCAATGCCCACGACCTGAATACCGCGATGAACGGCGATATTGTTTTTGTGAAAATCACCGCGCGCAGCCAAGGCGGCGGCCGTCTGGAAGGCGAAGTTGTGCGTGTGATTACGCGGGCGAACTCGCAGATCGTAGGTGTTTTTCAAAGTCAGGAAACGTATGCGTTCGTTATTGCGGATGATAAACGGATGACGAGAGATATTTTTATCCCGCAGCATGCTTTTATGGGAGCCGTCTCAGGTCAGAAAGTCGTTGTGAAGATCGTGAACTATCCGGAAGGACGTTCCGCGGCTGAGGGTGAAGTTATTGAGATTCTGGGTCATAAGGATGATCCGGGTGTAGATATTTTGGCTATTATTCGCCAGCATCAATTGCCTGAGGCTTTCCAAGCGGACGTATTGGCGGAAGCAGACGCGGCACCAGATTCGATTACAGAAGAAGAAATTATCGGGCAAGGCCGCCGTGATCTTCGTGGCAAAACCATTGTGACGATCGATGGTGAGGATGCGAAGGATTTGGATGATGCAGTCAATGTGGAGCTGTTGGAAAATGGTAACCTTCGCTTAGGCGTGCATATTGCTGATGTGAGCTACTATGTGCGGGAAGGTACGGCGCTTGATATTGAGGCTTACAATCGCGGATGCTCCGTCTATTTGACGGATCGAGTGATTCCGATGCTGCCGCACCGTTTATCGAACGGAATATGCTCCTTGAACCCGCGTGTTGACCGCTTGACGATGTCTTGTGAGATGGAATTTGACCAAGATTTGAAGGTTGTTAATCATGAGATTTTTACGAGTGTGATTCGTACGAGCGAGCGCATGACTTACACGAATGTACGTAAGCTGCTAACTGGCGAGGCTGAGCCTGAGATCGTCCAAAAGTATGCGTATTTGATGGATGATTTCAAACGTATGGAAGAACTCGCAGCTAGACTGCGTTCGAGACGGATGAAGCGTGGAGCGATTGATTTTGACTTTGAAGAGTCTAAAATTCTGGTAGATGAGAACGGTAAGCCTACGGATATAGTCAAAAGAGAGCGCTCTGTCGCAGAGATGATGATCGAAGAATTCATGCTAGCCGCGAATGAGACCGTTGCTGAGCATTTTACTTGGCTAAAAGTTCCTTTCCTGTATCGTGTGCATGAAGACCCGGATTCTGAGAAGTTGATGAACTTTATGGAGTTTGTTACGACGTTCGGGTATGCAATGCGAGGAGGCAAGGGCGGAGCTATTCATGCGAGTTCCTTGCAAGCCCTTCTTGAGGATATCAAAGGATCACCGGAAGAGAACGTGATTAGTAAAGTGATGCTGCGCTCGATGAAGCAGGCTAAGTATGATGCGCAGAGCTTAGGACATTTTGGGTTGGCGGCGGAGTTTTATTCCCATTTTACGTCTCCGATTCGTCGTTATCCGGATTTAGTTATTCACCGTGTGATTCGCGAGGTTCTAGAAGGCGGCGGTGCTTTATCCGATAAGCGTCATGATTATTTGGCATCTCGGATGACTGATATTGCGCAGCAATCTTCTGAGCGGGAGCGCATTGCGGTTGACGCCGAACGTGATACGGAAGCTTTGAAGAAAGCACAGTACATGCTGGATAAAGTCGGAGTAGAGTTCGAGGGAATCATTTCGAGCGTGACTGGTTTTGGTATGTTTATTGAGCTGGACAATACGGTTGAAGGCTTAATTCGTTTGAGTGATTTGACGGATGATTACTACAATCATCACGAGAAACAACATGCGCTGATTGGTGAACGCACATCCAAAATTTATCGACTCGGTGACAGTATCAAAGTGCGGGTCGCTCGCGTGAATATGGATGATCATACGATTGATTTTGAACTGTTGGATATGAAGCCCCGTAAAGAGGGTGGATATAACCGCGGCGGTGGTGGCGGAGGCAAGTTCAGTGGTGCAGGCGGGTTTAAAGGCTTCCGTGGTAAACCTGGTGCTGGAGGAAAAGATAAAGGCGGATCCGATAGAGGCAGAGGTAAATCCGACGGAAGACCCGAGAAGGGCAAAGGCGGTTATAAAGGTAAGGGCGGCTTTGCGAAGACGCAGCCTGTTGTTGGGCAGGGCGAGGGAACGCAAGGAGTTAAAGATAAAGGGAAAAAAGGTAGTCGTGCCGATCATGCTGCTGCTCGTCGGATTGAGATGGCGGCTCGCCGGAAGGCTGAGGCTGGCGGCGGAGTCGAAGGAACGGCAGGAACAGAGCAAAATGCAGGTGGTAGAAGATCCAGAGGTAGAGGGCAAGATGGGGCTAATGCTGGAGGCGTCGAGGGAACAGCAGGAGCAGAGCAAGGCCGCAGAAGATCTAGGGGCCAAGGAAGCGCTGAGGGCTTTACTGGCGGAGATGGCAAAGCGGAGAACATTTCAGGCATTGGAACCGGAGGGTTCCAGGGCGCGGGTCAAGGTCAAGGGAAATCGCGCCGCGGTAAGGGTGGCAGTAAGCCTTGGAGCGACAAGCGCGGCAAAGGCGGCAGCTTGAGCCAGCGGCTGCAAGCTGTCGGTGCAGGGCGAACCGAAAGCGGGGTTAACCGCGGCGGCGACCGTGGGATTTCGCTGGGTAGCGGAGCTCCAGCGGGTGGTGGCGGTGGCGCTGCTCCGGAGCGCAGCGGCATTGATTGGGCGAGCGGCGTGAACGCGCTCGCCAAGGGTGGTCGTCGCCGGAGCGACGACGGCGATGGCAGCAAGAAGCGGAGGAGATAGACGCCGGTTCTTGCTTTTCGGGCTTGATCTTGCTACAATAGGTTGCACATTGTAGCAAGATTTACCTGCATTTTCGCGTGCGGGAGGAGGATCTCACGTGGCAACTAAGAAAGCTGATGGCAAATTGCTCGCCCAGAATAAAAAGGCTTCACACGATTATTTCATTGAGGATACGTATGAATGCGGTCTTGTCCTGACCGGCACGGAGATCAAATCCTTACGGGCAGGTAAAGCCAATATTGGAGACAGCTTTTCGACGATTCGGAATGGCGAAGCTTTTGTACACAATATGCATATTAGCCCTTTTGAACAAGGGAACCGCAGTAATCCCGAAGATCCAACTCGGACACGGAAGCTGCTGTTGAAGAAAGTGCAAATTGCCAAGATATTAGGTCAAGCGAAGCAAGAAGGGTATACCGTTGTTCCATTAAAGGTGTACATCCGGAATGGTTATGCGAAGCTATTGATTGGTATTGGTAAAGGGAAGAAGCAATACGACAAGCGCGAATCTGCTGCGAAGAAAGACGCACAACGCGATATTCAACGCGCATTGCGTGAGAAGCAGAAGATTGCAAGGTAGTTTGATTGTATTGGAAGGTAACACCTTGTCTTCCATGAACCTAGTGTTCCTATTTCTCGTACTTATGGTATACTAATAACTGTAACGAAGAGATTTCAAGTGCAAGTGTAACTTGGCTCTACAGCTTGTCCTTTAACCTTCACCGTCTCTGGCGGTTACGAAGGCAATCCGGGGGTGTTCTTGGATTCGACGGGGATAGTTTGAGCGCGGGTTGCGGGTAGTGGGGCCGCGTCCACTATAAAACGCTAAAGCCTATTAAATGGCAAAACACAAAACAACTACGCATTAGCAGCTTAATAACCTGTTAGCGTGCTTCTACTCAGCATCGCCCATGTGACTGGGATAGGGGCTCAACTATAGTGGGATACGGCGTTTCGGTCTCCGCCTGGGGTCGACGTAAGAAGATAATCAGGCTGACCCGAAGGGAATCCGGTTACGGGGAGTTCCTAGGGTGACATCAAAACTGTGACTACACCCGTAGATGCCTGTGTGGCAATATTTTCGGACAGGGGTTCGACTCCCCTCACCTCCATACAAAAAAAAGGGACACCCTGAGGGGTGTCTTTTTTTTTTTTGGTCGGTGAGTCTAGGGAGTTGAATCCCTTGAGGGTTCGCCCGCGCGGACTGGAGCGTGAGCGGCATTGAAATGTACCGCTAGGGTTGTCGTCGGTGAGTGGGCTTCGGAGTAATTAAAATGAACATTTCAATACTCCCCTCACCTCCATACAGAGAAAAAAGCACCCGCTGAGGGTGCTTTTTTCATCTACATCACAAAACATTATTCACTCAAACTTTTTTCAATTGCTCTTTCATTTTTATCAAGTGTAGCAGGTTTGGGAAGTAATCCTACGAATCTAGCAAGTGAAATCAATGTCATTAATAATCCAACTAAGGATTGAGCTATAATAATTCCCATGGCTTTATTATTATCAATGTTAAAATTGGGGGGACCGAATGTAGTCATTGTTACAAAACTCATATAAAAAGCTTGAACTAAGCTGCCCTTTCGTTCAGCAACATCAAACCACTGAATGAGAACTAAATAGGAAAAAGTAAACCAGAAAATGATTTCAATAAAATTGTGCAGTAAACAAATAACAGTTCTTCTATAGCTACGAACGTTAGGTCTAACCTGGTAACCATCGACTAAAATAACTTTTGTCTGATAGACGAAGATTTCAAACACTCTCAAAATCCCATAGTACAGTAGTATGTCTTTTAAAAGTTCACTATTACTGTAACGCGAGACGATCACTGCCACTAGTAAAAGTAGAGTGTGTCCCATAACCCAAATGTCTACAAACATAAATTTCTTGTGTTCTGTCCATTTTAATCGACTAATTACATATCTCATTAGTAGATCGAATAAGGAGATTCGAGATAGTGCTAGTAGAATTACTTCCCAAACTTTAACAATGAGCATGAAGTCCTTTTCTTGTGTGGTCACGCTGCTTTCTCCCCTCGTGATTATCTTCTTATTAGAGATTACAATGAATTGGGGATAATTTCTAATACTTTTAATACTTTACTCATCTCCAACTATGAAAAAAGCCATCCAATCATTTATGATTAAGGACGGCTTTTATGTACATATGTAAAAAAAGAATCTACTATTTCGCATTTACATCTGGCTGATGAACGCCAAAAATGTTCCCTTCGGTGTCTGTGTAATACCCCTGCCACGCCATGCCAGGCAGTGCATGCTTCGGCAATGCGATTGTGCCACCGAGATTAAGAATTTTAGCTTCAGTAGCATCGTAGTCTCCGACGCCCATTGTACATGCGAAGCCATTCACGGCTTGGCCTGGTTGTGGGGAAGCGCCACGACGTTTCACTAAAGCTCCATTAATACCAAGTTGATCGGCATCGCCCGTCACAGCGCCAAAATAAGGCATGCCCGCATAAGAACTCCAATCCTCAAATGTCCATCCAAATACCTCTCCATAAAACTTCTTAGCACGCTCCATGTCATCGACATGAATTTCGAAATGAATTAATCTTCCCATATTTTCCTCCTATAAATTGGCTTTGCTACTTCTTTCTTCTATCATCGTCTCTTTTCCTTCTTGGGATACGCTGCGATATGCAAAAAAGAAAGAGAAGCAATAAAAGTTTAAAATGAAATGAAAAAGGAGTTAAAGCGGTTTGTCAGCGCTTAACTCCTTTATTTTTTTGCTATTGGCTTCTCCTTCTTCTTTAAAACAGCCCTCACTGACCAGATCAAGACCATTAGTCCGACTTTGCCGAACTAATCTCCGTGTCACCGAGGTTAAAACGTGATTAGTCTGACTTTGCCGAATTAATTCACCTAAACTGGGCCGCACGAGTGGAAAACGGGCAAATAGTTAGGCAAAATCTAACTATCGGTCCTCCTCCCAGGAGAAAACCCGGGTTTAGTTCAGCAGAATCGAACTAACGCTGAAGGGAGCCCCGCGACCTTTTCGGGAGTGCCCCGTCCTCAACTCATTTAACCCTTGGAACAAACCCATCCCAAACAACTTCCACATTAGACAAATACCACGTCTTACCATGATCATTATTCCCTTGATAAAACAGATAAGTCCTGTCATCCTCATCCGTGAACAGGAAGGGATGTCCCGATTCGCTGGAGTTCCAGCTGCCCTCAGCGCCGTTCGGCAGGAACGGCTCATTGAACAGCCGCTCCCAGCGGATGCCGTCATCGCTTATGGCACAGCCGATCTGCTGAGGCCAATTGTTGTAGGCGCCGGCATAGAACATGATCAGTTTGCCGTCCCGCTTGCACATGGCGGCTGCTTCGATGCATTCGCCCTCCCATGGCAGCTCGGGCTTCAGGATCGTATCGTCGCAGGCTTGGGTCCAAGCCTCGCGGCTGAAGTCCGAATCCAGCGGAGCGGTGGCAACGCCTTGTATTTGAATCAGGCCCAGCGGATCACGTGTTGCAAAGTAGAGGAACAGTTTGTCATCATGAATAACGACGTCGGCGTCAATCGCCCGGCCATTGTTCCACGCCCCCGTTGGTGCAAAGATAGGGTTGGTTTCATTTCTAGTGAAGTGAATCCCGTCATCGGAAATCGCGTGGCAGATGGCATCCTTCGGGAAGTTGCCATAGGTTTGGTAGAACAAATGAATCCTGCCGTCAAGAACGATCGCACCAGGGGCACACAGACCGTTAGCCTCGCAGCTTTGTTCAGGCGTAATCTCCCCAACGCGCTCCCATTTCTCCAAGTCAGAGCTGGTAGCGATACCGATGGCCAAGCCATCCTGCTCCCGGCCGTCGCCATAAGCGGAGATGGAGTAATACATCCAATATTGTCCGTTAAATTTAACGACCGCGGGATCCTTCGAGAAAGCTCTTCCTCGAGAGGTGTCTGCAAAATACATCATGGGGTTGCACTCTCTTTCTTCTTGGTTTTCTCAGATGGTTTAATTCTTCACGAACTTCATCATATCCGCTGCAAGGAAAGCTTTATCCTTTTGTTCGGCATACCATTTGCTGTAGAAGTCTTCGAGCTGCTTGCCGCCTTGCTCTTCCCACATTTTCTTAGCGTCCTTCATCGCTTGCTCAACGGTATAACTGGAGCCCGAAACGATAGACTTATTGTAGATATCGCCAACTTTGGCCGTATTCGTTAAAGCGGTTTGCAGATCGCCTGGTAAGGAAGGGAAATGCTCAGGATGTGTAACTGGAGCGTACTTGACATCAGATGCCAGATTCGCTTCATTGTTTTGAACAATGATATCGATAAACTCCTTTTCAACGGGTATATCTGGATTTAATTGAGCTTGCACCTTAGCGCAATCGCCCATCTCGATTTGCTGCAGCAGAAGCTGGAAGTCAACGTTCCAGGCCAGCTCGGTTTTGTACTTCTCTGGATCCTTCTGCACTGGGCAACCGTTTTTGCCGAGGGTGTAGTGAACGTTCTCGAAGCCGTAGCGGAACGCCTTGGCGGATTCGTCCGAAGCCATGAAGTCTACATATTTCATAGCGGCTACAGGATCTTTAGCCGAAGCGTTGATCACCGTAGTCATTTGCACCGGGTTATTGAGGCCAGCAGCGAAGCGTCCGTACTTGCTTTGCGGCATCTTGATGGCGGTTACTTCTGCGGTAGGAACATTTTTCTTAAGCGGCTCGTAGTACGTTTTGGAATTGATGACATCCACCGTTCTGCCGACGAATATACCGGTTTTGCCGCTAACCCAGTCTTGAATCGATTTCTGACCATTCTTATCGGCTAAGAAATCTTTATCCGTCAAACCGCTGTCATAAATGAGCTTCTTAAAAGTAAGGGCGGCTTCAGCACGTTCCCAATCCTTAATCATTTTGCCGTTATCGATAACCCAGCCGACGTTTTGGAACATGGTGTCGACGACAGCGCCGGTTTCAGAGCTTAAGGCGATACCGTAGGTATCTTTTTTACCGTTGCCGTCCGGATCCTGCTCGGCAAAGGCTTTAGCTACCTGGAACAGCTCCTCGGTCGTCTGAGGAACCTTGAGGTTCAGTTTCTTCAGCCAATCCGTGCGGATGAATAAAGCTTGGAAGCCGGCAAGCCTTGAAACGCGACCGAATTCATACATTTTTCCATCGGGCTTTGTTGCCACTTTTTTCAGTTCCGGATATTTCTGCAGCATTTTCTTATAGACGGTGCTGTTCTTCTCGATTAAATCATCAATCGGTATAATTTGCTTGCTGGCATATAGTTGATTGCGGAAGGGAGCATCAAATTCGTGAATGACATCAGGTGCTGAGCCAGAGGCAAACAAGACGTTCAGCTTCTGTACGGATTCACCACGTGGAATCGGAACGAACTTGACATCAACCGGTCCTTTTTCGTTGACGTATTGGGTCCAGTTATTTTTCTCTACATTCCCGACCTGTTGAGGGACAGTTCCCCGGTCATAAAAGGAAACTGAAATTGAACCTCGTTTGGTGGGGGAAGCCTTCGCTGAATTTTCCTCACCTGAGCTGGTGCTTGCTTGCTCTTTGGAACAAGCTGCTAATAGGCCGGCTAAGGCTGCAACAACTGTGAGACTGAGTACAGCAGTCTTTTTCTTATTGACGTTACCCATAGATTCAAACCTCCTGAATGAATTATAAATTCGATAATGTCCCCTGAATTCCTGTTATTTTACCCCAGCCGCCCGTCACCCCCTCAACGTAATACACAATCTGTAGATCAGCCTTTAATGGCCCCCAGCATAATGCCTTTGACAAAATGCTTCTGAACAAACGGATAGACGATAAGCATAGGCAACACCATGGTAATAATCCCTGAGGCCTTGATCGCTTCCGGTGTCAACATAATTTGGTCGGATGAACTACTCTGATTCAGCTCCGCCAGCAGTGACTGGCTCTGAACCATCTGTTGGACGAGTACGGCCATGTTGTATTTACTGGTGTCATTGATGTAGATCAGCACGTTAAAGAACGCGTTCCAGTAACCTACTCCATAAAACAAACTGAGTGCGGCAAGGACCGGAACGGAAAGCGGAAGCACGACCTGTGCCAAATACCGCCATTCCCCACAGCCGTCCATCTGAGCAGCTTCATCCAGCTCTGCCGGAATATTCTTGAAGAAGGTCATCATAACCAGCATGTTATATGCGCTGACCAAGCCTGTGAACCAGACCGCTCCGTAGGTATTGATAAGTCCTAAAGACTTTACAACTAGATAGGTTGGAATTAAGCCGCCGCCGAACATCATGGTGAACACAATAAACAAGGTGAAGAAGCGGGCACCGATAAAATAATCTCGGGATAACGGATAAGCGGCTGCAATGGTAAACACCATACTAAGCAGCACACCCGTCAAGGTGAGCACTATACTATTTTGAAAAGCTCCTCCCATATTCGTACCGGTGAATAGAGCCTTGAAGGAATCGACTGACCATCCTACCGGCCATAACGAAACTACGCCCGAGGCGACTGCTTGCGAATCGCTGAGTGACAGCGAAATCAGATGAATCAACGGCAGCAGGCAGCTGAGTCCCGCAATGGTCAGAATTGTGTAATTGAAGCCGTAAAATAACTTTTCACCCCATGTATCTCTCATGCAAGTAACCTCCTACCATAAGCCTTTATCAAATTTCCGAGCGATTCCGTTGGCACTTAATATGAGCAGCAGTCCGACTATGGACTCGAACATGCCTAAGGCGGCCGATAAGCTGAACTGTGCCCCCATCAGACCCACCTTATACATGTAGGTGCTAATGACTTCCGCGATTTGGGTTACCGTCGAGTTCTGCAGCATATAAACTTGATCGAAACCGACTTCCATCACACGGCCCATGGATAAAATGAACAAGATGACAATGGTTGAGCTGATGCCCGGAATGGTGACGTGGACGATCTGCTTCCACTTGCCGGCGCCGTCCAGCTTGGCTGCTTCATACAAGGATGGATCAATGCTGGTCAGAGCGGCCAAATAGATGATGGCGCTAAAACCGGCCTCCTTCCAGATGCCTGAACTTACGAAGATGGCCATCCAAGTGCTCTCTACATATAGGAATGGAAAAGGCTCCCCTGTTATGCTCTGTAGAACATGATTGATAATGCCTGATTCCTGTGAAAATACAGTTAAGACAATGCCCCCGACAATAACCCAGGAGAAGAAATGGGGTAAATAAACCAACGTTTGCACGGCTTTTTTAAACCACATCCGCCTAGCCTCATTAAGCAGCAGCGCTAGGATAATCGGGAACGGAAAGCCAACGAATACATTAAGCAGGCTAAGCACGATCGTATTCTTAATAATAGAAAGCGTTTGCGGATTATGAAAAATTGTCTTGAAATGTTTCAAGCCTACCCAAGGGCTATTCATGATGCCATCCATGAAATTGTAATCCTTAAAGGCAATAATCAATCCGAACATAGGAGCATACTTGAAGATTAGAAAGAAAGCTAAAACAGGAAGAAACATCGTGTATAAAGGAATATTGCGCTTCCATCGTTTCTTCGTTAAGATCATCGGGCTCACCTCAACCTTGCATCAATTTGTGTATGGTTGAACTATAGTACGGCTCAGCAGAAGCGGCAATTTACATGTTTCCCGACATAAACGGGAAGTACACAAACAGCAAAAAGCCCGCTCTCGGTCCGAGAGCAGGCAATCATGAATCGCAATAAACTATTTTCGCATATAAACAATTTGGTTCAGGCTTGGCCGTACGTTTTACGAAACTCGCCCGGTGTTTGGCCTACGATTCTTTTGAAGGTGCGGATAAACGATATAGCGTTGGTATACCCGACTTGATCTGCAATCTCTTGAATGGAGAAGGCGGAGTTAAGCAGCAGCAGCTTCGCCTGCTCGATTCGAATGGACGTTAGATAGTCCACGAATTTCTCCCCGAACGTCTCTTTAAACAGCTTGCTCACGTAGCGAGGACTCAGCCCAAATTCATCGCTCAGATGCTGGAGGGACAAATCAGGATTAGCTTGATTCACGGTAATATATTCTTTGATCTTCACGATCAGCGAGTAGTTCGATTGATCATCGCGCCAGCTCGAGATGCCTGTGTTCAATTGCTCGAACAGCTCGGTCAACGGCGCTTCAATGCCCGCAACGGTATCCATTTGTTCAATACATTCATTCATGGCAGTGATAATGTTGTCCAATTGAAGAACCGATGAGGCATCTTCCAGCTTCTGCAGCTCCTTCTGAACATGAAAGACAAGGTAGCTCAGGATGTTCTGAACCTCTTCTTTCGAGATCAGGTTTTCTTTTAATCTGGCGAAAATTTCGTTTAAGTGACTTTGCCAATCCTGCCCCAATTTAAATTGCTGGGTCAGTGATTTGGTCATCTGCATCAACGGGTAAATATCCTCGCGAGGCGCTGCTTGAATTTCCCAATGTCCTATGATGCGGTTGGACCCAAGAGAGGATTTATAATTAAGCGCTTCGTGCGCCATCTCGAAGGATGCGGTTAATTCAGAAGGATCGTCTACCTCAGAACCCATCCCGACAGTGACGGTAAACTGCAGGTTTTCCTCCACCCACACTCTTAAGGCATCATAAATGTCGAACAAGAAGTCCTTGGCTTGAAGCCGTTGATCCTTCATAAGACAAATGGAGCACAGCTGGTTGGCATCGCGCCATTCGCTCCACACGTAAACTGGTGCCCCGGAGGACATCTCTCCTATGACGTTATTAAGCACATACTTGAACAACTGCTGGTCGCGGTGGGAGTAAGTTTTCATATAATCCGCATATTTATCCAGCTCTACAATGACGACAGTTAGGCTGATGTAATCGTGGGGCAGCTCTAGCTGTTCCATCTCGCTCTTCCAGTATTCTTCGGAGATAGACCGCTCACCGTCCACCAACTCACGGAAAAACAGCTTACGCCGGTAAATTAAGTCCTCTTTGTGCTGTTTCGCATAGTCGTTCGATTGCTCAATTAGCTTGTCTAATGCCGACATAATAAAATTAAATTCTTTGGGCCCTTTTTTAGGTGCTGTTTTCTTATTAAGCTGCAGCGAGTAGGAGTCGATCTTATCGATAATCGTTTGAACCGGCTTATAATTCCGATGGGTTACAAAGGTGAGCCAACAAATGCCTATCACAATCGCAAGCAAGCCGATGATGGTCCACGTATCCGAGAACACCGATAGGAATTGCATAGAAACGGAATCCTTAAGACCTGTGACCGTTACCCAGCCTGTATAAGCGGACCTTTCTTTATGAACGGAGTCTGCTGACAGGAAGGAGGGATTTTGCTCGGAAAATGGTCGGCTGTCCGCATCCAGCAGCTGCACATTACTCATTTTGGCATCGATGGCTTCTTCAATCATATTGTAAATATTGCTTGTCCGAACATTAGCCACAATAATGCCTTGATCCTTGAGACTGAGTGGAACCTGCTGTGCAATCGTGACTACACTGGTCGCATTCATATCTTGAAATTCCTTGTAAGCCCTAGGGGCGCTCCAACGATAGGGAGAAGGACGGTTTTGCACATTTTCAATAAAAGGGCGGTCGAGAAATTGGCTTTTCTTAAAAACGGTATTCTTGGTAATAACCTCATCCGTCATCTTATTGTAGACGTAGACATCGTTTAAGTAAGGAAACATATTGGACATATCGCTTAGTTTTTTGGAGATTTGATAGGCTAGGAAGGGTTCGATTTCTTGTTTGGCATCGTAAAACATTTTGATCTTCTCATCGGTAAGCAGCTCATTCAGGATCACATATTCGGTCAGCTGCAGAGAGGAATCGATATTCCGGCTTATATGCTGGGCGAGCAATTCATTCGTGCGTTTGATCTGATTTTGTGAGGCATGATTGATTTTTACGTAGAAAATGACGATGAGGAGAGAGATAATCACGAAAAATATCGGCGTATAGGAAAGCAAAATGCGGTAAAATAGCGAGTTTTTCAAGTGGCTACCTCCAGACGGGTGTGAGTTCTACATCTGTAATATCACATTAGTTTGAGGTTGACAAGGAATAGATTCTTCTCCAAAGGAATATTAGTTTATTGAACTTAATGAGTATGTGGGGGGTTCATATGGATCAGAATACACCGAATGAAAGAAGCTCGAGGTTGCTTCAATTGTTTTCCTCCTTGCATAAACATCATCGTTTGCTTTTGATATATGGGCTCATTCAGCTAGTAGTATGCATGATCCTTTCCGCTTTTCTTGGAGAAGTTGGGGGACGTATTTCTCTTTCCATATTGAGTGAGAATGATGAAATTAGCCACTCACCACTCATTATTTTATTAATTACGTATCTGTTTATTAGCTCAATTATCTATATCTTAGCGGGAGTAATGTGCAGTAAGATCTGGCACTGGCTGTTATGGCGTGGAAAAAAAACGAAGCCGCAATACCCTGAATATAAGCATATTTGGATTGTTTCTCTTTGCGTACTTTCTGTAGGTTTCTTGGTGACAGTACTTGTAATACGCGCTCTAGGCTTAGGTAATTTTCCGGGGTTATATTTCCTTAGTAATCAGTTAATTGTTGTAACTTTCTTTTTGATAGTACCTCTATTATTACTATCTGGATTGGACCTCGCAGAACTATCCGAGACGATCTCCAGCAAGCTCAGTGCAACTATTACCAAAATAGGTGATCGATGGGCTGTTATTGTTCTCTTGGCGGTTTCTCTAATGAAAGTAGGATATTACGTTTGGAGGAGCGGGAATGGTAAACTCATTCTGGATAGCAGTTGGATTGCATTGGTTCTGTTCCTTATAGTTCTGATTGGTTGTGTGAAGTTCATCCCCAGACATTTACTTGATTTTTCGCCTCAATTTAAGCATTGGCTCCTCCTCGCTGGCCTTATACTGCTTGTTCCTACTTTTGCAATCATGACGATTGGAATTACTGGAAAATCTATAGATGGAAAAATACTGGGGGAAATTCTCGGTGGTTCCATAGGCCCGATTTGGCTTATTTCGGCTGTCATCCTAGCACTTGTTTTCAAAGCGTATAAATTTGCATATTTCGCAGCACTATCTGGAAGCTGGGTACTACTAAGCCTAGGTTTTAAATCCTTAAGTTCACTGGTGTTGGGACATCAGGGGCAGGGCATTGATCTATGGGAGTTGGACGCTGGAATGGCGGTCCTCTTTGTCGTATGGAGTAGTTATCTATTAATTAAAAGAAAAACCTCCAGATTTATATCCCTTGCGCTTACAGTGACTTTCTTTCTGAATTGTGGATATGTGCTGGATCTATTCATGAACCACAAGATTGCCGTGGCGGATCTTTATTTGTTCCTGCAAGCGATGATATACCTGTTTGTTCGTCAGCTCATTTTTAAGAAGAAGCATGCTTGGCCGAGTTATCTTCTATTACTTGTGGTAGCTGGTATTCTGGTTCAGAGTGTCTGGCATTTGAATATTCCCGATAATATAGCGAATCTGGTTGAAAATTTAGTAATTGCCATTGCTCTTATATGGGATCTGTTGTCATTTGAAAAGCGAGCGGGTGGAGCAGGCGCGGGACGGCTTTTTCTCTATTGGGGTTATGTGACGTGGTTGGTTGCCCAACAGATCTATGTCGCCCAAGCCGGTAAAGCAAGCGACTCGCTAGCACTTGAACCATTGATTATTTTTGGCTTTGTGATTTTTGGCATGCCGCGAGTCTTTCAGTTATTTATATTGGAAATGAATCGTTTATCTCACAAGGCAAAAGAGGCCCCAATCGAACATTGAGCACCCCCCACTTCTAGTTTACAATAAGGAAAAAGTCTTCATCACAGGGGGTTCTGTATGGATCATCAGTACGATGCGTTAGCCGCCTTTTTCCTACAGGTGCCTATAGATATATATGGTGTATACCAATCCATTGTTCGGGAAGGGATGCATCAAGGACATAAATCGCAGCCTACGACCAAAAGCGCGATACTCATCGCGCTCAAGGGCGAAGCTGATTTTATTTATGACGGCATCAGCTATACGATGAGCCCGGGGAAAGCGATGATCGGCGGGTATAATCGTCATTTTGAGATGCTCGTACATACGGCCGAGTTTGAGTATTTTCTCGTTCATTATTTGCCGGTAGCCCCTGATCAGGAGCAGTCGCTGCTTGTAAGAGAGGTTCACCTGCTTCATATCGAGCTGGATGCGACGCTGCTGCAAGTCATGAAGCAATTAAGGCGATATGCCACGGAGCTGGGCCATATTGAGCTGCTAGAGAAGAAAACGTTATTCTACCAGCTGGTGAATAAGACGTTGACGTACGAACGCTATTTGCAAAATAGTGAAAGTCATTCGATGATGGAGCAGACGATCGAGTACATCCGGCAGCATTATATGGAGCCAATCACGTTGGAGAGCTTAGCGGAGCAGCATCAAATGAAGGCGAAATATTTTTCGCATATCTTTCAGAAATATACCGGGACAGGCCCTATCCATTATCTGATTCAATACCGGATGAAGGTGGCTTATGAGCTGTTGATGACGAGCCCTTTTTCGGTACGAGACATCGCGGGAAGTGTGGGTTATTCGGACGCCTATTACTTTAGCAGGTTGTTCAAAAAGCACTATGGCATGTCGCCGACTTCACTCAAGATGAGTGAATGAAGAATAAATCCATCCTGTCATCGGGAAATTATCTATTTGCAGCAAGTTAATCACGGTGGTAAGATTATCTTCGATAATGATAATCGTTATCAGTTAAATATCGGGATTAACGAGAGGAAGATTTATGATGAAAAAACGTGTTATGCCACTGATGAGAACAGGGATTATGCTGGTGGCTATCCTTTTACTAATTAGCGCCTGCTCCAGTGCGGGGAAATCGACTAGTGGGAGCGCTAGTCCGGCCGCGACGACTGCACCAAGCGCATCGCCAGCGGGGGCAAGCTTTCCAAGAACGGTAGCCAGTGCTAGCGGGCAAGTAACAATTGCTAAAAAGCCGGAAAAAGTAGCCCTCATCCATTGGGGATTAACCGAGGACCTGTTGAGTTTTAACATTCCATCGATTGCTATTGCGCTTCCTTTTACCGAAAAGCAATCACAATTAGGCAGTGAATTGTACAAGCCGTATACGAGCAAATTTAAAGAAGTTAAGTTTGTTGGTGAGAATACGGAAGTTAATTTGGAAAAATTACTGCAATACGGACCTGATCTCATCATCGCTGGTACGGAAACTAACAAGAAAGTAATTGATCAATTGTCGATGATTGCGACGACGGTTGTTCTCGATGAAACGAAGATTGATGTTTGGAATGACTGGCCGGGCGTTATGACCAAATTCGGTGAAATGCTGGGTCAAGAGGATGTTGCGAAGCAAGCGATCGACAAGTTCTCAGCGACGTTCAATCAAGCCAAAGATCAGCTGAAAAGCGTAGAAGGAAACGTTGTCTATGCACAGGTTAGGGAAAAAAATATATGGCTGCAGGGCACCCAATACGCTGGTCATTACTACGAGCCGCTGGGCCTGAAGGCGCCGGAGCAAGCGAAGGGCGAGGGCGCAGAGCTTAGCCTGGAAGGCTTAACGAAGATTAATCCAGATCATATTTTCCTAGGATACTTTAATTACACCGATAAGTCTCTGCCAGCTCTAGCGGACGAATGGGAGAAATCCGACGTGTGGAAATCGCTCAAAGCTGTGAAGCAAAATCATGTGTACAAGATTGACGGTTCGATTGCCTTTGGATACGGTCCGATCAGTAGAGCGTACGGCGTCGATGCCATTGTAAAAGCGCTCAAAAAGTAGTCGCGGCACCGCTGCGCACCATCATAACGAGAAAAAGTACCCTCCTTGGGTGCTTTTTTCTTATTCCTTTTTGCCCACCCCAAAATAAGTGCTCATTTATTCAATTCTAGTAGCAAGGGTAAGTTTAGTAGCCCGCTAGGAAGCAAGTTTTCGGCAATCAGAGAGTAACAAATCTAATAAAATATGGTAAACTAGTTTCACGAAGTAAGGGGGAGAATGGTATGTCCGATCATGATGAGTTTACTGAAAAAAGGCGTAATAAGTTGAAGCTGATTCATTTTAGCAAAGACGATAAAGCTTTGATTGAGTCAGATAAACCGAAGGAAACATTTGCCGATGTCGGTGGATTGGACGATGTGAAGAAGAAAATCCGAATCAATTTTATTCTTCCATTGCAAAAACCTGAACTGTTCGCTGCTTACGGTAAGGAGGCAGGGGGGAGTCTTCTATTGTTCGGGCCTCCAGGTTGTGGAAAGACATTTTTGGCACGTGCAATAGCAGGGGAAATTAATGCCAATTTTATGCATATAGAACTGCAAGCAATTCTCTCGATGTATGTAGGGCAAAGTGAGCATAACTTGCACGATTTTTTTGAAAAAGCGCGGGAAAATAAGCCTTGTGTCATTTTTATAGATGAGCTTGATGCGATGGGAGGGAGCCGTCATCAGATGCGGCAGCATCATGACAGAATGCTTGTCAATCAATTGCTGCTTGAATTGGACGGACTACAGGCCAAGAATGACAACGTATTTGTTATCGGAGCAACCAATACACCTTGGTATCTAGATTCTGCGTTGCGTCGGCCGGGCCGTTTCAATCATTTAGTATTCGTACCGCCGCCAGAAGAAGCAGAACGTGAGACAATACTGGGCTTGAAGCTTTCTGGAAAGCCGATGGATGGCCTAAATTTATCGAAACTTGCTGCGGAGACGAAGTTATTTTCGGGGGCGGATCTAGAGCAAGTGGTGAAGGACGCTGTTGAATCCGCGATGGAGCGTACGTTGGAATCGGGCGAGATCGAGCCAATTACACAGGAAGATATGCGAAGGGCGGCAAAAGCCAGGAAGGCAACCACACTGGACTGGTTCTCTACCGCTAAAAATTATGCTACGTTCAGCGATGTTAACCGTGATTATCAAATCGTAATGGATTATATCAAAAAGCATGGGATAAAGTAGGAAGATCGGGAGTAGGAGGCCTTTGGCAATGGAAAGGTTGTCTAATCAAGCGACTTTTGCAGCAGTACATCAGCTCATGCAATGGAAGCGTTATAAGGAAGCTTTAAAAGAAGCTGAACAATTATTGCGTGAGACACCAGAAAATCCAGACAGCAGCGCGCTGATAGCCCATATTTATTTTCATATGGAAGAATACGAGAAGGCGTTGTATTGGACGAAGGAAACACTAACCCTTGACCCAGAACATGAATTAGCTTGGTATGTGCGTGTTGGTGTTTATTATGAAACCGGAAAAGAAAATGAGTTCAATGAAAGCGTACAGGAAGCCTTAAGGATTGATCTTTACGAACCTCAGTATTATTTCATGAAAGCGAATAGGTTGAATAAGAAGGGGAAGTATGCGGAGTCTCAGATGCAGCTTATGCATGCGTTGGAGATTAGGCCTGATTCTCCACTTTATTTAGCGACACTTAGTTATACAGAAGCGCTGCTTGGCAATTATGAAGAGTCAAGGCGGCTGGATCGCCAAGCTATTCAGTATGACGCCGAGAGTCCATACGTGCTTATCTATTTAGCATGGGCGGCTGGGGAACGCGGGGATTATGATCTAAAAGAGACCTATATGCGTAGCGCGGTTCGATTAGATCCTGAGAATAAACAAATTCAAGATGAATATCTGGCTGCACTTCAGCAGAGTCATAAAGTGTTGCGTCTATTTTTATGGCCGGCACAAATCTTGCGGAAGCTGAAGCCCTGGCAAATATTAGTTTCGTGGGTTGTCGTTTGGTTATTATTTAAGTCGCTTATTTTACTTTTTATTGCACTTTATGTCATCACGCATTGGGTGACAAAAGGCATAGTCCACGTGCGTGTTTTCGGATGGAGACGTCGTAGTTGAGTAGTGAGATTAGCATCATTGCAGATAAGGTAGGCAACCCTATATACTGGTTTTAGAGGCCGACGATTCAATGTTCATTATATGATCTGAAAGGTGAGATGACCATGTCGATTGATTTATCCAAAGGTCAACGCATTGACCTAACCAAAACAAATCCAGGTCTAACGAAAATCATTGTAGGACTTGGCTGGGATACCAATAGATATAATGGCGGTGGAGATTTCGATCTCGATGCTTCTGCGTTTCTTCTTCATGAAGATGGCAAAGCAAAGTCAGCTGCTGATTTTGTGTTCTATAATAACCTCAAAGCTTATGATGGCGCTGTCGTTCATACAGGTGACAATCGTACGGGCGAAGGCGATGGTGATGACGAGAAGATTCTGATCGATTTCTCTAAAGTTCCTGCCGCGATCACTCGAATTGGCATTACGGTTACCATACATGAGGGACAGCAACGTTCCCAAAATTTTGGACAAGTTAGCCATGCATTCGTAAGGGTCGTGAATGAAGCTAATAAGAATGAGATTCTTCGCTACGATTTGGGGGAAGATTTTTCAATAGAAACAGCTGTTGTCTTCTGTGAATTTTATCGTCATGGCAGCGACTGGAAGTTCCAAGCGGTTGGCAGTGGGTTCGCAGGCGGTTTGGCCGCACTAGTTACGAATTATGGCTTAAGCTAGAAATTAGCTTGTGTAGGGTGGTTGCCTTCTCGGGGCCACCCTTGCATCTTTTAATATAGAAGGGGGAAGTCGAGTATGAGCGTCGTTGCTGTTGTCAAAGGTCAGAAAGTTGATGTAACGAAAGCGCATTCAGGACTTTCTAGTCTAGTTGCGTATATCGGTTGGCAGGCTCCAAATGAGATTGAGCTGGATTCTTCGGCCTTTTTGCTTGGGCAGAGCGGCAAGGTTAGCGGTGATGACGATCTCATATTTTACGGCAACCCGAAAAATAGCTTTATTACTTATACAGAGAAGCAGCCTAATGAAAGACAACTGCAAATCGAGCTGAAGCAAGTGTTGCCTGCAGTTGACAAGATTGCTTTTACGCTAACGATTTATGAGAGTGAAGCAAGGCGTCAAAATTTTAGCAGGGTCAGCCATGTATATATTCGTTTTATTAATCAAGCAACCGGGCAAGAAATCATTCGTTATGACTTAGGAAACAGCTTCTCCGTAGAATCGGCAATCGTGATCGGAGAATTATATAGATATAACGGTGAATGGAAGTTTGGTGCGATCGGTGCTGGCTACGCGGGAGGACTTCATGCGCTCTGTGCGAGTTATGGGGTTGTGGTGAAAGAGGAGCCGCAGCCCGTACAAGCTCAACCCGTGCCAGTTGCACCACCTGCTCCGAAGCAGGAAAAGGTACAACCGGTCATTAATCTTTCCAAAATTGAATTAACGAAAAAAGGCGATAAGATCAACCTCGAGAAGAAAACAGGCGGTCTAGGGGAAATCTTAATCAACCTGAATTGGAATCAGCAAACAGAGGTAAAAGGTAGGTTTTGGAATAATGGTCCTACGGGGACCGATCTGGATTTAGCTTGCCTATTTGAACTTAAGGATGGCAGGAAGGGTTTGATTCAGGCGCTGGGCGGGACGTTCGGGTCCTTAACACGGGAACCTTATATTGCGCTCGATGGCGATGATCGTACAGGCGCGATTAAAACAGGCGAGAACATTCGGATTAATGGCAGCAAGGTTTCGGAGTTTAAACGGATACTTATTTTCACGTTCATATATGAAGGTGTTTCCAGATGGTCTGAGGCCGATGGCGTAGTCACGCTTAAGCAAAATGGCGGTCCAGACATCATTGTTAGACTGGATGAGCACGACAACTCGCTCCCGATGTGTGCAATTGCTCTGATTCAAAATGTGAAAGATGAAACGTTCAGCATCGAGAGAATTGTTCGGCATTTTCAGGGACATCTCGAGTTGGACAAAGCGTATAACTGGGGTTTACAATGGGTCAAAGCAAGCAAGTAAGTAAAATGAATCGTCGGAGCTCCACGAGGTTATTGTTATCGTTTCAGGAGGTTAGCCTATGTTAGAATTCTCTTTTGAAATATGTTCGGACTCCAATATTAACATTGAGTATGTGTATGGCAGCGAACTGTTCAAGCTAAATCTATTTCTGAAAAATGGGTACTGGACGATCCACCCGTTTGACGGCATTCTCCTCCATAATCGTGAGCTTTGCAGACTCGTCATTATTGATCTATTTAAAAATAAATATTTTCAAATTATGTTGGCTAAAGAAAATATAGCTTTCTCTAGTATAAGAACGTCTATTGATTTAGAACAATCGACTGAGCCAGAGATGTCTAATCCTGCAGAGCGCAGGGGAGGTCATTGGCAAGATCCCGTCCATGAAACCGAAGAATTCATTGGCAATCATTCAATTGAAGAAATTATACAAATCGAGCATGATGTGCTTGAGCAGAGAGTGACTTTTTACGGAGATTTATTGAAAAAAATGTTCATGGATAACTACGGTCCTGGCGACTATGAATTTGATAAAGTGCAAGCGCTGGTACGTGTTTTCATGGAAGCACAAGGAAAGATGATCGAGCTAACGAAAACGAAATAATCTACGGAAGAAATGGACCTTTCTCGCCTAAAATGGGCTGGGGAGGTCTATTTTTTGTGCTAGAATGGCCTTTTTGCATAGCGAAGCAAGAAAAGAGAAGTTTAGTCAAAAATGTCATATCTCTGGAAAATAGCTTTCAACTAGGGCGTTTAAGGAATAAAAAAATGTCCAATAGACGGGTAGTCAGTCAGGTCCTACAGTTAGTACACGGGCCAATTTTACAACTAGAATGAGCTGCAAAGGTCATTGTCATGGATGTTGTTTTAATGGGAGGGGATGGTTGGAGCGGTTCTACTGGATGGCAGAACGTGATTCTTGGGATATGCAAAACCTTGCAAGATAAGGAATTACCGAGAGTATGCAAGATCCTCGTATAGCTCAAACAGAAGGAGTGAAAATAACAATGCGCACTAGCAAACCATGGAGAAAAGTCGTTTCGTTACTTCTTGCAAGCGCTCTCTTAATACCAAACGGGTTGATGGCGTCTGCAGCTGAGGGGAGTAATGGGGCTGAACTCGACAGCGTTTATTATAGTGATTTTGGGGATACCGCTGCGCTTGATCCTGCATTCTGGGGATTTACGACTGCGAATGCTACCGTATCCATTAATACATATGGAGTGGCCGGGAATAACACCCCGATGCTGCAATTCACGCAGACGAACCAGAGCGGGGGACGTGTGGCGACGAAAAATTTTGGCACATCGGTGAAAGGCAGCCAGATTCTCGTTGAGTTCGATTGGTATCCTGGTAAGGTAAATGATAAAGCAGCCAGCAATCCTAGCGAGAACGGCGGCGAGTTCAGGATCCTTGATAGCACGGGCAACACGGTGTTTACGGTAAATAACACGAATAATGCGCCTTTGCAATATTTTGCAGGAAAGCAGCCTGCGGCTAGCACGGGAGTTATGAATCCCCAAGCGTGGTATACGGTAGGGGTTAATCTTGATGTGGAAAATGAGGTCGTCAAATTCAAGCTTACCGATAAAGCAGCAGGAACCAGCCAAGAATTTACGTCATCATTGAATGGGGTAGCTTTTGACGGTTCAGTCGCTTCGGTGAAATTGGTGGGGATGCGGACATCGGGTAATAATATTGCCTGGACGACGTACCTCGATAATTTCGGTGTGTATCATAAACCGATTCCCGATAATCGAATTACGAAAGTGGACAGATTGCGCTATCATACCGTGTATGTAAAGCAAACAACAGCGGCCATCGCATCCATCAGTTTACCACAAACCGTAAGTGTGACGACGGCAACGAATAGTAAGGTAGATGTGCCTGTAAGTTCGTGGGTGAACGTAGGTAAGCCTTGGAATCCGCAGGAACCTGGTGTATACGAGTTCAGGGGAGAGCTTGCAGTGCCTGCAAGTTTGGAGAATGGCTTTGGCCGATATGCGACCCAATATGTCTACAACCGTCTTACTCCGCCAAATAAGGACAGGCAGACAGAGTGGTTGGATAGAGGCGTTATTGCTTTAAAATCGGGCGAGGGCATATTTGTGAGCTGGCGCTTGCTTGCTGACGAATATGAGCGAGATGTGACATTCAATGTGTACCGCAATGGGCTCAAGCTGAATACGACGCCATTGTCAGTTACCAACTATGTGGATACGGCTGGCGTTCCTGGAGACACCTATGAAGTGGAGACACTTGTGAAAGGGAAGACGGATGGGAACGATGAGACGACAGCAGCAGCTAACGATTATCTTTCCATTCCAATGCAAAAGCCCGAAGGAGGAACAACGGCCTCTGGCAGCTACACGTATAATGTCAATGACGCTGGCGTCGGGGATTTGGACGGTGACGGCGAGTACGAGGTTGTTGTAAAATGGTACCCATCCAACGCTATCGATAGTTCACAGAATGCGATGACAGGGCCGACAATTTTTGATGCTTATAAAATGGATGGCACACTTCTGTGGCGGATGAATATGGGGCTTAACCTCACCTCTGGTGCCCATTATCATCAATTTATCATTGCCGATTATGATGGAGATGGCAAAAGCGAATTCCTTATCAAAACCGCAGACGCAACAACGGTCTATGGGGTAACCGATGGGAAATTCGATAGCAGCAAAGTGATTAGCGTCATTGGAAATGCGGCGGATAATGGCAAATGGGTGAATGAGGCCGGTCATATCTTCGGTGGGCCTGAGTACATTTCCGTTTTCAAGGGTGAAACTGGCAAGGAGATCGACACGATTGATTATGCATTCCCTCTGGGGGATGTAGCTTCATGGGGAGATACGTGGCACAATCGTTCGGACCGTTTCCTTGCAGGATTAGCCTACTTGGACGGCAAGAAGCCAAGCGCCATATACGGTAGAGGCTATTATGAACGGACCACGTATGTAGCGTATAGTTTGGTTAAAGGCAAGCTCAAGGAGGAGTGGACCTTTGACTCCGCACAGGAGGGCCGAGGTGCAGGCTTAGGCTTCCACAATCTAGCCACGGCAGATGTGGATAATGACGGTTTTGACGAAATCATCGCAGGCTCATTGACCCTTGATCAAGATGGCACCATTCTGTATGAGATGGATGGAGAAATGCAGCGCGAACAAGGTTCGCACGGCGACGCGCTTCATGTAGGGGCGTTTGACCCTGCTCGGGAAGGTCTTCAAGTCATGGCGGTACATGAGGTTCCGTCCGTTGCATCTGTCGAGCTTCATGATGCGGCAACTGGGGAAACACTTATGTCCTACAATGGTTACGTAGATACTGGACGCGGATTGGCGGCTAATATTACGGCAAGCCCTGGGTTTGAGTTCTGGGGAACTGGAGGGACAACGCCGGCTTCGGGCGGAGGTATTTACAACGTACAAGGTAAGGTTGAAGCCGATAGCTTCAGAACCGCAGGCGTGTCCGTGAACTTTGCCCTTCACTGGGATGGCGATTTACTAAGTGAATTGCTGGACAATACATCAATATCGAAGTTTAATCCAACTACGAAGAAAGCGGAGCCTTTGAAAAGCTTCGCAGACGTTGTCAGCAACAACGGAACAAAGGCGACTCCGACCTTACAGGCTGACATCTTAGGAGACTGGCGTGAAGAAGTACTTTTGCCAACAACCGATAGCTCGGAGTTGAGAATCTTCAGTACGACGATTCCTACGGAGTACCGGATTTATACGCTTATGCATGACCCGGTATACAGAAACGGGATTGCCTGGCAAAACACGGCGTATAATCAGCCGCCGCATTTAAGCTTTTACCTGGGCGAGGACATCAGAGAGACAGTTCTTGCAGGCGGGTTGAAGGTGCCAAATATCGATTACACCGACAAGCACCATGATAAGAAACCGAAGAAGCCTAAGAAAGATAAGGATCATAAATGATTTTAAATGACGTTGAAACCCGCTCTCGGAGCGGGTTTTTCATGTTCTAAAGGAGCTAAAGCTTTGATGAAAAACACGCTTACAGAGGCGGAAAAGACCAATCCCCGGCCGTTTCCGCCCTGAAATGATGAAATTCATTACTACAGAGGGAGATGAGCTTGAACTAGGTGCTGTAGTGATGAAAAACACGCTTACAGAGGCGGAATCGCCTCCAGGACGCCGCTACTTGGCAAACATTTATCACGTATAGAAGGGATGATTTTTTCCGTGGAGAGATGTCGATTTACGATTTACGACTCAATTAAGAATCTTTCTCATTGAAAGAAGAAAGATAATGTGTTACCATTTGACTGATAATGATTATCATTTTTATTGATAATGATTATTATAATCAATTATAAATTATACATACATCAGGGGGTTATTCATTTTGAACAGGTTTGTTGCATTTTTACTTTTAACAGGTTTATTAGTCATGACAGCATGTTCGTCACAAACGAAAGAAGCTTCAACTACGAGCACAAGCACCGCAAGCCCAGCTGCAACAACTTCCGCTAGTCCAGCTGCAACAGCTGCTGCTGATGCAGACAAAGTATATAGTTTGACGAACGATGGCGTTGATCCAGCAGCGCTTACGCAAGCGATAAGCCAATTTCCAGCGAAAGTGCCAACGCGCATTGTGACAACATCCGTACCATTAGCAGAAATGCTTAACCTGCTTGGCATTACGCCTGTAGGTGTACCGACCTCTACGAATCCGCTGCCAGCAGCTTTTGATGGCGTTAAACGTATTGGCTCACCAATGCAACCGGACCTTGAAGTCGTCACTAGCTTGGAATCAGACCTGTTGCTAGGTGCGGAATCTCTTAAAAGCACACTGGACAAAAACTTGTCCGGAATCAAGCTCGACAAAGCCTACTTGCGCACAGATTCATTTGAAGATTTGAAGCTAAGCTTTAAGGCGTTAGGCACTTATTTTAAGAAAACAGATGAAATGAATAAAGTACTGCAAAAAATCCTAGATCAAGAAAATAATTTGATTAAGCAATCCAAAGGCAAGAAAGCACCGAAGGTTATGCTTGTGATTGGAACAGCAGATTCTTTCATGGTGATGAGTGAGAAGTCTTACTTAGGAAGTCTTGCGAAGAAAGTAAATGCGGATAACATTGCGACTTCAGCTTTGAAAGTGACTGCAACGTATTCGGCTATTAATATGGAGCAAGTTGTTGCTATTGATCCGGACATTGTTCTTGTTCTTGCCTCTGGCGATCATGGTGCAACGGTAGATAAGTTCAAGAAAGAAGTAGAAAAGAACACCACTTGGAAGAACCTTTCTGCTTATAAGAATGACAAGATTCAAATTTTGGATTACAGCATCTTTGGTGTAACGTCCATTACGAATGTAGACAAAGCATTGACGACAATATCCAGCTATTTCTACAAATAACCTGAGGAGCTACACCGTGATTAGCAAAACTCGAAGCCAGTCGATTGTTATCTTAACGTTCATACTTGTAGCGATTGTCGCCATCATCGCGATTGGTCTAGGCAGTGTATCGATCTCCATACCTGAAATTATTAAGACGCTTATGGGCTCCCCGTCCAAAGCCATGAATGCTACGATCATCTGGGACATTCGATTGCCTCGAGTTCTGCTGGCATTGATTATTGGCGCTAATATTGCCATCTCAGGTGCTCTCTTGCAGGCTGTCATGGGCAATCCGCTTGCTGACCCTGGCTTAACAGGCGTGACCAGCGGTGCCGCAGCTTGTGTGCTTGTGATTATGCTTGCAGCGCCTACCTACACGCAATTTATTCCTATTGCTGCTTTCGTTGGCGGCGTCATTGCGGCAGGGATTGTGTACTCGCTCGCATGGAGACGAAGCGGTATTACGCCGATCACCATTATTCTTTCCGGCGTTGCGGTGAATGCGTTGTGCGGAGGCGTCATCGGATATTTGACGATCATGTACAGTGATCGACTACCTGCAGCGGTGCAGTGGCTCAACGGCAGTCTCGCTGCAAAAGGCAATAACGCATTAATGATGATTTATCCGTATGCGATTGTTGGTTGGATTTTATCTATATTCGCCATCCGTAAAGCTAATATAATTCGTCTTGGCGACCAAGTCGCGTCGAATTTGGGTGAGAATACGAACCGCATTCGTATTGCATTATCCCTTTTGGCTGTTTTCTTGTCAGCTGTTTCTGTTGCGGCTATTGGGATGATCGGGTTTGTAGGACTCGTTATTCCGCATATGGCTAGACTGATGGTTGGCTCGGACTACAAATTTCAACTGCCCATGAGTATGGGACTTGGAGCGCTTGTCTTGTTGCTTGCCGATACAGGCGGACGCACCTTGTTTGCTCCGCTGGATATCCCTGCAGGCATTCTCATGGCTGTGATTGGTGCACCTTATTTTCTATACTTGATGAGAAGGAGAGCGTTCTAATATGTTGACAGTCGATGGGATTTCGATTCGTTATGAACAGAAGAGCGTCATTGATAACTTTTCCTTCTCTGTTAAGCAAGGTGAGGTATTGTCGATTATCGGACCGAATGGTTCGGGCAAATCCACACTGCTCAAGGCCGTTTCTCGGCTGATTCCTTATCACTCGGGAACGGTCATGCTCGATGGCGTGAACTTGAAGACCTTGAGTTCCAAACAGGCTGCACGCAAAATGTGTATCCTTAGCCAGAAAAATCAGGCGCCAAGCGATATGATCGTGGTTGATCTTGTCTCGTACGGCAGGTACCCGCACAAAAAATGGTTCGAGAAGTTAGATAGTGAGGACATGGGAATCGTCGAGTGGGCGCTCGAGAAAACGAAGCTGCTGCCCTATAAAGACCGAACGGTATCTTCTTTGTCCGGCGGTGAATCGCAGCGTGCTTGGATTGCGATGGCGCTGGCACAGCGTCCGCAAATTTTGCTATTAGACGAACCGACCACGTATCTGGACATTTCCCACCAACATGAAGTGCTTGAACTGGTTCGAGAGCTCAATCAGTCGATGGGAATGACCGTTGTTATGGTTTTACATGATCTTAATCAAGCTTCCTGTTATAGTGATAGTATCGTTGTTGTGCAAAACGGTGAAAAAGCGATGAGCGGCACACCGCGTCAAGTGATGACGACAGACATGATCAGGCAAGTGTACCGCATGGATGCGGAAGTCAATTACGCGCCTACGGAGCAGAAGCCACGTATTCATCTATTAAGTACTGTGAAGTAGCCATAGCCAACCTTACATTTGGAGGAATCATCATGCAGAGAAAACCCGTCGATGTTGAGAAGAATAAGGAAAATTACTTACAGTTTATTGCTAAGCGCAAGAACTTGATCTTGAGCTTAATTGACGAAGAAGGCAAACCATTTATCAGCTATGCACCTTACGTGAAAAAGGATGGCAAGCTATACATTTATATTAGTCAGATCGCTGATCATTATCGCTATATGGAAAACAATGAGTTTGTCGATGTATTGTTAATTGCCGATGAATCCGAAACGAATAACAAATTTGCCACAGAGCGCGTGCGTTGGAGCTGTACTTCTACGAACATCGGTAACGATGGTCACGGCGATATTTTTGAGTTATTTAACGCCGATCATGGTGCTAAAATGGTAGATTTGCTGCGCGGACTAGATTTCTCTTTGTTTGAGATGACGCCACTACAAGGTCGTTATGTCGTTGGCTTTGGTATGGCATTTGATCTGGATGTTGAAGCGAATAAATTCACCCATGTTGTTGTGGATAAGAAGAAAGACGCAGTCAATAAATAACGAACTGCCCACAGACTATACGACTAGCAAAGGAGATCAGTTCGTATGACTTTTTCGACAGTACTGCCGATCTGGGAAGCGATTCAAACGCGGTTTCACAAGACGGTAAAGGCGTTGCCTGAGCAGGATTTGAGCCTGCAGGTTGGGACTTCCACGATTGGCGCTTTGCTGTATCATAACGCGGAAGTTGAGTTTATGTTTGCGGAATGGTTCTTCGGGAAAAGCATACCTGAGAATCGTAAATCGGACGCAGATAAGCCGTCTTTCACGAATTTGCAAGAATTGGTTGATCTGCTGACAGAATCGAATGCACACCTTATTGAAGCGATGAGGGAGCTGCCAGAGGATGCGTGGCAACAGAGTGTGGAGTCCCGCATTGGGGCGTCTACGCCGCTTGAAGCCATCGGAAGATTGATGTATCACACGGGTATTCATGCTGGCCAAATCTCCCTCACGCAGAAAAACGCGAGTAAATAAGCCGGTACATAGAAGCGCAAATAGACCTCACTTGAGCTCAATGAGCCAAGGAGGTCTATTTGCTATCCCGCTTTTGTTACCAGCAAAAGCTCAACACGACCGTAATATCTTTCTCCGACAGATCGATATGTCCGTGTTCATTCCGGTTCAGGGTGTATCCATTGTCCTCGATCCCTTTACATATACGAAATAGTCGATGTTCGTCCATTTGGATTAACTTTGCAAATCGTGCGAGATACATGGGTTTATCATGGAGAGAAATCATCTTACCTACCTACTCTCTGTCAGGGTTAATTTGTGCTTAGCAATAAATTAACAAGAATCGGTTGAAAAGTATCAGGAAAATTGTCGTCCCATTTAGGAAAAATTAAAGTGTTTGATAGTTTGTCACAAACAACAAAGGCCGCCGCTTAATAGCGACAGCCTTGTTGTAACACCAAATTCTACTTAGGAGCAACGTGTCTGTCCAGAGCCCCCCGAAACACACTGTTTCGACCGTTTCTTTTGGCGCGATAGAGCGCTTTGTCACACGTCGAGTACAGCTCTTCGAGATGAGTTTCTTCATCAGGAATGATCGTAAGAACGCCTAAACTGATCGTATAGGGGAGCGTTAATCCGGGTACGAGTGATCGCTCCGCTGCTTGTCGAATGCGTTCAGAGCAGCGTGAGGATTCCGCTTCATCCATGTCAGGAAGGATAATGGCAAATTCGTCCCCGCCATACCTAGCGAATAGATCATCATCGCCCAACTGTGCCTTCAGCCTTGTCGTGAGATCAACGAGCACCCGATCTCCGACGTCGTGACCGAATGAATCATTAATAGCTTTGAAATTATCAATGTCAAAAAGCATCAGTGTAATCGGTTTCTTTTTCTTCGCGTAGGCGGCAATGAATTGATTAGTACGTGTTATGAACGTCCTGCGGTTCAGTGTACCTGTCAAATCGTCATAATTGGCGAGTCGAAGCAGCGCCTGATCGGTTTGTTCTTTCATCAATAGAATGAATCCCGTATTTCCTGCAATCATGACGAAGTATTGGGCCAGCAGCATCATGGTCTGATTGCCGTCGACTTGAAAGTAGCTTATTAATGAATTCAAGAATAGGGCACTGACAGTCCTGAAAAGCATAACGGCAAAAATGAGCATATAAAAATAGCCAATGACACGGGTCAACGTAGAGGAGGTTCGTTGTTGAATGAGTCTGAAAGCTGGATGTAGAATTCCCACAGCCACACCGATGGAAACAATGGCAATTCTGTATTTCTCTTCGTTGAAAAAAAGAAGAATGACATGATATCCGGCAATATTGAGTAGGGTTAAACCGATATACAAACTAATCTTCCGCCTGGTTAGGGCATTCTGAATTTGTAATAAGGAAAGGATTTCAAAGGTATACCCGATAAAAAGTAAGGAGTTCACAAGGGATATGGTAAGTGTATCCGAGTTGCCGCCACGTAAAATCAATATAAGCCACGCTGCAGCTTGCGCACATTTTGCAATGAAGAAATATCGGATTGTACTTTCATTTTTATGTTGACGCCAATAGGCAATAATAAACACAGCGGTAAATAGATGCCCGATGACAAGTGTCAGCAGTATGGTTTTCATATCTAAGAGTAGACCCATTTTGAACCTCTGTGGACGGTTTGGAATTTTGGTTATTTTGAAGAAACTTGGCGAATACAACTATTTTACCATAAAATTGAAACAGTATGTTTCAATGTTTTACACATAAAGAAAGAAGCACCCTCGCGGGTGCTTCTTTTGCTGTAGGCGCTAACGCCGCCGATGCTTAGGGTTTGTTTGGCACATCACACGTGCCGTCCAAGCAAGCCTCATCGCTGGCAGATGCAGCAGCCTGTGGCGGTTGCTCGGCATCCCATAGCTGCTGCATGGCGTTCAAATAAACGCCACTTGGCTGGGCCCCGGACAAGGCATGCTTGCCACCTATGACATAATACGGAACGCCGCGGATACCGAGGCGGCTGCCTTTCTCTTCTTCGGCGCGAACCTCTTGAGCGAACTGATCGCTAGCAAGCACGGACAAAGCTTCTTCGCGATCTAGCCCTACGGCTTCTGCGATGTCTGCTAGAATGCTGTGGTCGCTAACATTCTTGGCCTCACTGAAATATGCGCGGAACAGAAGCTCGGATATCGCTGCGCCTTTATTCTGTTTCTCGGCAAATAGTCGTAGTCGATGAGCATCGAACGTGTTCGTCAGCACGAGGCCGTCGAAGTCAAAGTTGATCCCTTCACTAACAGCCTGCTGGCGCATTTTCTCATTCATGGCGATCGCTTCCTGACGGCTCATGCCGTATCTGGAAGAGAGCATGTCGTAGACGTCGTGCGGGACGCTTTTGGGCGCATGACGGTCTAGCTCGAAGCTGCGATAGATCACTTCAACGTGATCGCGGTGTGCAAAGTCCGCTAGCGCTTGCTCAAAGCGGCGTTTGCCAATGTAACAGAACGGACAAGCGAAGTCCGACCATATTTCGACTTGCATAAGGTTCACCTCTTCGTTGGGAGTAAAAGACGATTATTTATTGAATAATAGCGCAATACTTTCATGAATGGAAGTCGGTTTCTTGCCAATGAGTTTCTCCAAGTCATTGGACGTGCGTCCTTCGGTTCCGGCAGCCATTTTGCTGTCGATGGCCACTAAGAACTGAACAAGTCCTTCGTGAAGCCCAGCTTGAAGCATGCCCTCATAGGAGACAGAGTCGGAGACGGATTGGTAAGCTACTTTTTTACCGGATATTTGAGATAGGCTGTCTGCCAGTTCTTCATAACCCCAAGATTGGGACGAAGCAAGCTCGTAAACTTGGTTCTCATGTCCATCTTCAGCAAGAACCGTTGCAGTAGCCAAAGCTAAATCATCGCGTGTCGCTGTATTAATTTTTCCTGTTCCTGCCGAGTTTATGATAAGGCCTTTATCAATAGTAGCTTGCAAGCCTGAGTGAATGTATAGCTCCTGATACCACGTATTCCGCAGGATCGTTGTTGGAATTTCTGACGTCTTCAACGCAAATTCGGTCGCTAGATGCACATTAGCTAGAGGGGCAAAAGCATCTACATCCGCAAAAGCAAAGCTTGTGTACACGATATGCCCGACACGGGCTTTTTTGGCGGCTTCAATCGCACTAACATGTTTGCGAACACGGCTGATCGGCTCATCTTGAGGGGAAGAAATCAGCAGGAGCTTGGAGGCGCCTGCAAAAGCTTGTTCCATCGAAGCGGGATCATCGAAATTCCCGTATCGCACTTCAATACCTAACGCGGCCAATTCAGCGGCCTTCTCGATGTTTCGAACACTAACGGCAATCTCGCTTGCAGGAACTTTGGTCAGTAAATGCTGAACCACCAATTTGCCGAGCTCACCAGTTGCTGCTGTAACTACAATTTTAGACATGATCAATGTCCTCCTATTTATAAAAAGATGTTGGATAATTGCTTATAGTCATATATTATGATAGTAGCTAAAAATATGTAAGTAGTCATTATTTTATAACATAGTCACAAAAATAGAACCATGTAGAAAGAGAGGGATTGCTCATGTCCCGAACAACATTTCAGGGAGAAATTCCAGAAGAACAAATCGAAGTCTGCCCTGTCACGGCAACTCAAAATGTCATAGCAGGCAAATGGAAAATCATCATTCTTTGGCATTTAAGGGAAACAAGAAGATTTGGCGAGCTTCAACGACTAGTACCTGGCGTATCGAAAGGCATATTAACCGCTCAACTACGAGAGTTAGAGAAGGACCAGATGGTCCATCGCAAAGTGTATCAAGAAGTCCCGCCTAAAGTGGAATACTCGCTAACGGATGCAGGCAGGAGCTTTATACCGATCCTTGAAAGTATGGGAGATTGGGGGAAGAAGTACGGGTTGATTAAGGGGAATGGTTAGGAGGAAAAAACAAAAGCACCCTTGCGGGTGCTTTTTCAATATAAGTAAGTTGTTTTAAGGATTCGCGATAATCTTTCCATTTTGCCATTCAAATTCATACTCGAATTGTTCCGTGGAGTCATAGAAGGCTGGTGAGTAAGGACGCACGATGTGATTGTCTGTACCTTTCTCCGAAACCTTCTCTGGGTGATTTTCTTTTGCAGCAACACCTAGAACCGATAGGGACAATATACAGAAAAATACGAAACCGATTTTTGCTGTCATGGTCGGATGCCTCCGTCACAATAAGATATCTTCATGATACGCTGCGTATGTCAATGCAGTATTATCTGGAAGTAAAGAGATTATATACTTGTATTCTTACCCAACTCCTACAAAATGAAACAAGCAAGGGGAACTAGTCTTAAAAATCGACCAGGCCAATATATGGAAGCGATTTCATTCAAGCTGTGCCTAGTGATTTTCCTTTTTAACCTAAGTTCAAACTCTTATAGTAAGAAGTCATAGATTCATATATAATTTAGGAGAAAATGTCGAAAGAAAACATATAATCTGCGTTTTACATAAATGGGGGAGCAGTCTAGCGTGAAACGTAAATTGTGGCAGCAAATCGGAATAGGCATCGTTGGTGGCGTTATCGCAACTATTGCGTTGACCGCATATATCCCTACGAATACAGAGTCGAATCTATCTCCAAATCGGGAGAAACGTCATGCAATGATCCGTCTGGAAGATGTCGGGCTTGGCGGTGATTACAATACGCTAGAGGGTCTTGGGAAATTACGAGCCGTTATGGAGTACGTGGAGTCTGAGCATGTGCCTTTTCATGTCGCTGTGATTCCAAGAAGGATGAGTCTGCAGGCGGACGGTGTTTGGAAGGAAAAAGGAATTGACGATCCGAATCCGGACGAAATTGTAAGCGCATTTATTACGCTTCTCCAGCAGGCTGAGCAGCATGGCGGTGTATTGGGTATGCATGGATATCGTCATCAGTATGGAGAGACGTATCGTACGGATGGTGAGCATAATTCAGGAACAGGTTCTGAATTTAATATTAAAGGCGCTCCAGAAACGCAGGAAATCTCCTATGCGGCGGAGCGGATCAAAGAGAGCTTAGCGGCTTTTGCTAGGGCTGATTTGCATCCTGCCTTTTGGGAGTCTCCGCACTACAAAGATACGCGTGAGCAACAGGGCGTGTTCCGCTCTTTCGTCGGTCTTATGTATCAACCAGATCTCTATGCCAAAAATGCCAGCAACGATATCAATAACTATGATACGGTCAATACATTCGGCCAAGACAGTTTAGGTTCTGTCTATATTCCTGCGCCATATCGCTACATCAGCGATGCGAATTCAGTGGATCAGATGTTGCAAAAGGCTAAATCGGATGATCAGCTAGCTTCCTTTTATTTTCATCCTTTCTTGGAGTTTGCGCACCTCGAGCCTGTCGTTGATAAGGATGGCAAACCAGAAGAGAGAGACGGTATTCCTGTCTATCAATATAAAGATGAGGACACGGATTCCTATCTCCATAAGTTGATTACGGGCTTCAAGAAATTAGACTATCGCTGGATGTCCTTGCACGATGTCGTCCCATTCACCCCTGCGCACCGTATTACGCTGCCTCCGGGAACGAAGCTGCCTAATGTGATGTTAGGCGACGTCACAGGTCGAGGTCATGCGGATGTGGTTCTGCGACAAATGCATCGCGTTGTTGTGATTCCGGGGGATTATGCTGCGCCGAGGAATAGACAGCAGGAAGCTTCGCAGGTTTGGTTACGAGAAGCGTTTACTGCGGAAGAGAGCCTTCTGCTCGTCGATGCGAACGGCGATGGTAAGCAAGATCTACTCGCCTATAACGCAGAAACGGGAAATGTACGCGTAGCATTAGCGGATAAGAAGCAGTTTTTGCCGGTGAAGTCCATCGGCTCGTTACCTGTAGGCCTGAGTTCCGTGCGAACGTTGCGTACTACCGCAGGCACCGGCTTAATGGCTAGAGGAGAGAAAGGTCTGGTGCTAGCCCACTTACGCAATCAGCAGTTGGACTATACAGAATTGGATTTATCGCTCCCGCTGGATACCGAGTTTTTTACAGCCAAATTCAAGGATCCAGCAGCGGATGATATCCTTTGTGTCTCCCGCAAGGAGAAGCAAGTAGCCGTTTTGAATCACCAAGGGGACGGTATGTTTGGGAAGCTGGAAGCGACAAAGGGTGTTTCCTTTGGAGATAACGACCAGCTGCTAGTAGGCGATACCAATGGTGATGGGCGAAGCGATCTAATTGCCTATACCGCGGAGACTGGCATTTGGCGGGTATTCCAGAACGAAGGCGAGAATCGCTTCCAGCCGCTGGATAATGAATTTGGTCCTTGGGCGCAAGGCCTAGGCAGGCGCGGTGTTGTCGCTGACTTCGATGGCAATCAGAAAGATGACATTGGCTCTTATGATGAAGCGGCGCATGTGCTGGATCTGGCGCTGTCTTATCGCGGGGGGCGGCCGTGAAGAGAAGAAGTGAAATGGAAATAGCACCCTGTGGGGTGCTTTTTTTGATGAGGGGATCTGAACGGAAGGCACATGGATGCGACTATTTCGCGTTGGCGGCGTAACACAAGCAAGCTAGCGTGAAAAAGGATCGAGTTACTCGAATATTTCGAGTAACTCAAGTGGGGCAGAGTGAAAAAGGACTGAGTTACTCGAATATTTCGAGTAACTCAAGTGGGACAGAGTGAAAAAGGACCGAGTTGCTCGAATATTTCGAGTAACTCAAGTGGGGCAGAGTGAAAAAGGACCGAGTTGCTCGAATATTTCGAGTAACTCAGCGAGGCAGCGTGAAATATCCCCACCCCCCTGACATCTCCCCGACATCTTCCCCCTGTACACTGAGCACAAGAGATACGACACGAATCGCCAGAATACGAGGAATACGCCTAATCTGTGTGGAATAAGTGGTGCAACTGGACTGTTGGCCGATGAGGAGAGAATATGTTGAAAAAAGTGTTAGTCATTGAAGACGAGATAGCGATTGCCCGCGTTATAGCAGCTTATTTGCAAAAGGAGCATTACGAAGTCGTCACAGTCCATGATGGGGCGGAGGCCGTCGACGTATTCGATAGGGTGCAGCCGCATCTCGTGCTGCTGGATATTCATTTGCCAGGGATGGATGGCTGGGAGATTCTGAGCTATATCCGCGAAAAAAGCGTATGCCCGGTGATCATGCTGACAGCGTTGTCCGAAACGGAGCATAAGCTCACAGGCTTGAATTTAGGCGCGGACGATTATATCACCAAGCCTTTTGTGGCAGCGGAGGTGGTTGCGCGTGTGAATGCGGTGTTGCGGCGTTTTTCGAATGTGCTGGAAAGAAAAAACGTGCGCTACTACGGCTCACTGAAGATCGACTTTCAGTCGCATGAAGTGTACTTGAACGGGGCGAAGGTGCTGCTGACACCGAGGGATTTGTCTGTGCTCATGCTGCTGGCCGAGAACCCGAATCAAGTGTTTACACGTGAGCATCTGCTCGATACCGTATGGGGCATCGATTATGACGGAAGCGACAGAGCCGTAGATCTGGTAGTCAAAAGAGTGCGAAAAGCGCTCGAGAACTGGTCGGTAAACGAAGGCGAGATTAGAACGATGCATCGATTGGGGTACCAATTTTATGTCAATGACAAGTAAAAAACGACTATCGCTGCTGCAGATGTGGTCGCGCACCTATTTTATCTCATTACTCGTGGGGATTATCGTGGTCGGACTGCTGGCTGTTCAGTGGGTGGAGTACACGACGAAACAACATCGGATCGAGACGATACAGCATATTACGGAACGTATGGCGGAACAGGTCGTCAGCGACAAGGGCGAAATCATTGACACAAACGATATCGCAGCCCTGCTCAGGAATCATCAGAAGGATTTGGAGTTCAAAAACCCGATCAAATTACATATCAAATCAGCCGATCAGCGCATTGTGTTTCCGCCTCCGCAAGAAGGCGGTCCGCCAGGTGGTCCACCACCCGATGGCGATCCACGAAGGGGACCTCCTCCCCAAGCAGGGGATGGACCGCCTAGTCGATTGGGGCCGCCGGAAGAAATGCTAGACGGTCTACTGCCGGCAAGCTCCAGCTATAAGACGAAAAAAGATGAAGCTGGCATGGATATTTATATGTTTTCCGCGCCGATCACCTACAATGATACGATTGTGGGTGCGATCTATATGAGCATTCACTCGGAAGAGGTCACAGAGGTAAAGGTCGACTACGGCACGCTCTATATGCTCTTAACTGGTGGTGCTTTGCTTGGCTGGTTCGTTATTTATATGTTAACTCGCCGTCTTGTTAAACCGATTAAGGAAGTCGCAGATGCAGCAGAGCAATTGATGCAAGGTAACTATGATGTGACGTTTAAAAGCAACAGCAAAGAGCAGGAGGTTGCGCAATTAATCGCAACGTTTCAAGAGATGTCGAGCCGATTGAAGCAGCTGGAATCGCTGCGCACCTTGCTGCTAGCTGGCGTCACGCATGAGTTGAAGACGCCTGTCGCGTCGATTAGCGGGCTCCTGCAGGCGATTCAGGATAAAGTCGTCGACGGAGCAGAAAGCGAGGAGTTCATTCAGCTTTCCTTGAAAGAAGCGCAGCGGATGCATCACATGGTGGAAGATCTGCTTGATTTTAACGGCTTCGCTACAGGGGCACTGCGAATCATTAACGGGCAGATTGAGCTGAACGCGTTCATTCGGGAAGTTGTGTATCAATGGCGAACGGCGCAGGAGGAGCATCAGAAGCTGGACATACAGGTGCAGAGCGTGAGGAAGCATATACAAGTGGAGGGGGATGCCGGGAGAATCCAGCAAATCCTCATTAATTTGTTGAACAACAGCTTGCACGCAGGCGCTAGTCGAGGTGTGTTACGGCTTTCTCTTTACGATTACAGCGACACACAAGTTGGCATTGATGTGAGCGATGAGGGAAAGGGCATTCCGCAGGAGGAGCAGCCGTATATTTTTGAGCGTTTTTACCGGGGAAGTGTAAAGAAGCATAAAGTGCGGGGTCTCGGCTTAGGCCTACCTTATAGCTTGATGTTGGCTCAAGCACAGAAAGGTCAGTTATTCTTACGTGAGAGCAGCGAACGGGGCTCAACTTTCACTTTGACGTTAGTAAAAGTAACATCCTGACATCTGTCTGACACATCTCCAACGTATTCTATTCTCAACAGCAATAACCAATGACGAGAATAGATGAGGAGAGATGTGTTGTGATTACGATGGCAAGCCGACAAAAAGTGAAGACGAGAAGACAAGTCGAGGAAATATGGATGGCAAAACGACGTTTAGAAGCGCTGAACAATATACAGAATTTTGATTATATGTACATCGAATCAGATAGAATGCATGTTCTGGATGCCTTACGAGATAGCATTCGCCACCAAATCTATGTGAAATATGATGTTATTCTTTAAGTAATATAGAAAAAGCACCCAAGGGGGGTGCTTTTTTCGCGTGATCTTGCTTTTGCTCGGCTTACGCCTCATGGGCCGCATATAAGCAGGGTAAATAGGTCGATGATCGCTATGTATGTCCCCATACCATTTCTAGTTGCTACTCATAGAATAGCGTAGAAGAGTCCTGTCTATTCAGGCTCATCATTCAACTAGAATGGATGTGGGGAACGTGGAGGATAAAAAGAAAGTAAAAAAAAACAAAATTGAAGTGACCGTGAAACCAGTCATTCATGTCAATGTGGACAATAGTTCAAAAAAAAAGAAAACATGCTGTTCTTGCAGCGGTACGGTCAACAGTTACGTGGAATCTGAAGAATTGACTTTACGTATTCAAATTTGCCCGAATTGCCGGATGAATGGGAGCTTGATCTATTTTACCGTTGAGGACGGTGCCTTTACGTCTAGCAGTGTTAGTCTTCCGAAATGTTATACCTCGCTGGAGGGTGACACGGTGTTAGAAGTAAGTGGTTCAGGTTATTTTAATTTCCTAGGGATCACCTTCCAAGGGCCTTATGCACTTGCTTTAATAGAAAGAGCAGGTGCAACTGATGACGCGGTGCTGTTTTCCTTTGTTGGCCTTGATATTCTGAATAGTGCCAATTCGTTGCTAGGCTCCATTAACGTAAATGTACCGGAGGGGGACCTCACCATTACCCAGTGCAGCAAGGATTGCTCATGTGGGTCTCCGCCGCCTGTTGTGCAGCCTACTTCAAGTGTGCTTGCAGCTGCGGGCAAAGCGAAGGGACGGAATCGGTTGGTTTTTATAAAGCCTGACGGCCAAGTGATTGTACGTGGGGATTCATAGTCTGCTATACTCACATAGACAGATAATAACCGTCATCACGCGGAGGACAATTATGTTAAACACTCTCTTTCATATAAAAGCAAAAAGACAGATCGTGGCTGCTGGAATCAGCCTGCTGCTGCTGCTGGCGACGGCTTGTAATTCTGCCGAGGTGGAGAATAGCCGCGCCGCATCCAACGTGCAGGAGGGCAAGCGCATCCCTGCTAAGGTAGTTCGCGTTGTCGACGGCGATACGATGAAAGTCTCCTACACCGAAGGCGGCAAAGCCAAAGAAGAAACAATCCGTCTACTCCTAGTGGACACGCCGGAAAGCGTAGACCCTGAGAAGCCGGTTCAGCCTTTTGCCTTGGACGCGTCCAACTATGCCAAAACGATGCTAACAGGTAAAGACGTCCAGCTGGAATTGGATGTATCGGAGCGGGACAAATACGGCAGATTATTATGCTACTTATACATTGGAGATAAAATGTTTAACGAGCTGCTGCTCGAAAACGGCTACGCACGCGTGGCATATATTTACCCGCCTAATGTGAAATATGTCGATCAATTTCGAGCGATTCAGAAGAAAGCCCAGCAAAAAGGGGTGAACATCTGGAGCGTAGAAAATTATGCGCAAGAGGATGGGTATCATGAAGGTGTGGTGAAGGGGGACGCTGCGGCATCACCAAAGTTATCCACAACGGCTACACCGAAGGGTACATCGAAACCATCCGTCACTTACAACTCCTGCAAGGAGGCGAATGCGGCTGGCGCCTATAGCATTAAAAAAGGCGAGCCTGGCTACAGCGCGAAGCTGGATGGGGATCATGATGGCATTGCTTGTGAATAGTGATAGTTGAAAAAAAGCACCCTCGCGGGTGCTTTTTTTCAACGGTGCCTATTGCGCCGCAGTTTGCTTATCATATGCATTAAACATCATGTTGTAGATGGCAGCGGAGAGGACGGCAAGTGCCGCCAATAAGATGAACGTCCACGTAAAGCCGATCCAGCTGCTAATCGGGATAGACAGCGGAGCTATCGTACGTCCGAGCGTGTATCGTAAGCTGGAAGCAGCGAAATATTGACCGCGGATATGGTCTGGCGCCAATCGGGAGACGAAGGCTTGCTGCGGCCCTGCCGACATAAGCTCGGCCAGCGTGAAGACTGCTATCGCGATGGTTAATCCCCAGAAGGTCGACATCTGGCAGAACATCACCATGCCCAGCGCGTAGAAAAGGGCGCCGCCGATGAACACATACCTGTCGCGGTAAGCCAGCATCCATTTGGTCACGATGACGGTAAAGAGAGCTACGAATAGGCCGTTTTCGGAGACGATCATGCCAAACAGCTGCTTGCCGGTGACCTGAAGATTCCAGTCATTGTAGGAGAAGATGGTCGTAAGCGGCATCGTTTCTTCCAAAAATACGGGGAAAAGCAAATCCAGCTGCATGAAGGTCTGAGAAAGCAGCACGCCTGCGATAACGAACAACAGGAAGACGCGGTCCGTTGCAATGATGGTGTAGTCGCGAAGCTGCGCAGTAATCGCATGGTACCAACGCGTACCCGCCTGTGAGCGATGACGTTCAGCTAGCTGTTTGGGCAGCGTTTCGTGTAGGCGCCGTGACATCATCAGCGCAAGGAATACGCAAATCACAGAAGCCGCGGCCAGCACGAGATACGGATTGTCCTCATAGAGGAGCGAGCCCAGTAACGGTCCGACCACGACAGCCATATTCGCAGCTGTATAGAAAATGGCAAAGACACTGGAGCGATGCTCGTCGTCCACGACATCCGCAACCATCGCTTGACTGGCAGGCCAGTACAAGGAGCCGCAAAAGCTAGCAAAGCTGAAGCCGATGAAGCTGAGCACAGGCATGGCAAGCCATGGCGAAGCGGCGATTGCGAAGATGCCGTAGCCAAGCGCTTGTCCCAAAGCGGCGAGCACCATCATCCGTTTCCGACCGAAGCGATCCGCGCAATAGCCGCCTAATAAATTGCCGCAAACCGAAAGCGCCTGCGACAAAACCAGAAGAATCCCCGTCCATCCCTTGCCGAACGAATTGGCGAAATAAATCGATAAGAAAGGAAAGAATGCCCAAAAAATAACGTTAAAAGCGGTTTCTCCACCGAGGCGGATTTTTAAATTAATATCCCAATCTCTAATCTTCATTGTTTAATTTACCTCTGGTTAATTTAAGTATCCCCCTATCATACTACCAATCTTCATTTGGAAACAAGGTAATGAGGTGTTGGGAATTTTTAATGCAAAAGGAGCAAGCCGCAGAATAACTGTGACTTGCTCCTTCTTTCTTACTCGAGGGTAATCGAGGTAATGCTTCCGTTCGTTTTAAAATCTTGCGTATAGCTCACCACAGCTTTGGCTTTCAATGTGCCAGTAGGTCCTGTGATCGTCACTGTAGGCGTAGAGGAATAGCCAGCTCCTGGGTTATTAATCGTCACACCTGTCACCACACCATCGGTCACGATGGCTGTTGCAGTTGCGGATGTTTTTTGCCAAGTTGCAGTTTTATTGCCATTGTAGCGGTAGAAATTAGACACTTCATCCAAGCGTTCGTTGGTGATGCCATATGGTCCCAGCACCTTCATTAAAGCGGCTTTGTTTCGTTGCGCTAGTTCTTGGCTCGGTGAGCTGTCTAACCCGGAAGGTGTCACCCCGCTAAAGGCTTCTCTGAACACCTCCGTAGGCACGCCGAGAGCCGCAGCGATGAGCACGACAGGTCGGCCCTTGTCCCTAGGATCTGTGTCGAGTCCACCCGAAATCACAACCGAGTAAGTAGATGGATTCGTAATTGCGCTGCCTGCTTCACCCACTGAGGAAGCTGCTCCCCCAGAAGGTGGCGTTGCTGCTGCTTGATCAGGACAATCAATGCCGTCATGGTTGGAAGGAGCGGCTTGTCCGCCATTTGCGCGAGGACCGCCTGGCTTACCGGCTTCGCCCTGTCTCGGTTTCGGCTTGCCGGGTTTATTTTGACCTGGTGCTGTGGTTGTGGTTTGCTCGGTTTCTGGTGCTGCAAATGCTTTGCTGCTGATGCTTAAAGCGATAACGCCGCTTCCTGCTAGTACGATGGATAATGCGCTTGCTAGGATCATTTTAGATGTTGTTTTCATGGGGATCTGCCCTTCGTTTTCTTAGATTTGGTGTTCCTTGAGACTTATCTTAGCCCCACTTGGTGAAATTACGGTGAAAGCCTGAAGGTGATAGATTATACTTACTAGTAATAGTGTGAATGAGAGAAGGGTGGCGCTTACGTGAAGCTACTACTAGCGGAAGATGACGTGAAATTAGGCGAGCTAACAGCGTATATGTTGAAAAAAAAGACCGGCTGCAGCGTCGATTGGGTCCAAACGGGGAACGATGCCTACGACTATGCCGTAGCCTCTAGCTACGACGTCATCTTGCTGGATTGGATGATGCCCGATGGGGATGGACGTGAAACCTGTGCGAGGCTGCGCCAGGCGGGGTACCGAGGAGCCATTCTCATGCTGACGGCCAAAGACGCCTTACAGGATCGTGTCGAAGGGCTCGATGCGGGAGTGGACGATTATTTGGTGAAGCCTTTTGAAATGGACGAGCTGCTGGCACGTTTGCGGGCATTGATGCGCAGAAGCTTTGTTCCTTTGCAGGATGACGTTGTGCGTATGGGAGGACTGGAGCTGCAAAGGACCAATCAAATCGTTCGGCAAGGCGGCCAAGAAATACAATTGTCGCCACGCGAGTTTCAGATTTTGGACCTGTTGCTGCAGAACAAGGGAATGACGCTAACACGCGAGGTTATTTTAGATAAAATATGGGGCTTAGATGAGGACGTCAATTTAAAATCAATCGATGCGATCATTAAGTTAATTCGTAAGAAGCTGGAGTCTTCCGATGCGCGGGAGCTCATTCAGAGCGTGAGAGGTGTCGGGTATAAAATTGAAGCGTGACACGTCTAAAGGGAACCTATTTGACCAGACTCGCAATAAGCTTACCCTGCAATATAGCGGCGTGCTGATGCTCTTTCTCGGGTTATTTGTCGTGATTGTGTATGCCTTGCTGTATGTGTTCATCTGGAACGATCAGCGCTCCCATTTAACAGAGCTGACGAATAGTGAGCTTCAGGTTTTGCAAAAATGGGTGGATGGCGACACCAATCCGAAACGCCTTCCGCCGAAGTCGGTGGAAGAGGCCTTTTCAATTAGTGTGGATCAATCGTTCTATTACCTTATTTCCGATACGGGCAATGTGCAATTAGGTGACGAGACGCAGCCGGAATTGCGCGAGCAGATGATGGCTCTGATCGCCAAGGGGCAATTCAAAGGGGAACGTGTCGAGCAAACGACCTTACAGACGTTCGACCAACCCTCTGCAGATGTCCAAGGCCGGCCGCAGGTTGGGAAAGATGCTCGTTTCTTGGTGACCAATCGAGAGCTCAAGAAGAAGGGGCAATTGCTTGGCACTTTGTATGTAGGGAAAGAGGTCACCTTTCAGCATCAGCTTTTTCGCTTATTGCTGATCCTGATGCTAGGGATGGCGCTGCTCTTCTTTGTGCTCGCGCTGTGGTTCAGCCACCGGATGTCGCGTCGAGCGATCATTCCGATTGCCAAAGCGTATGAACGACAACGCGAGTTCGTTGCAGATGCTTCGCATGAGCTGCGCACTCCGCTGAGTGTGATGCTTACCTCAATCGAGGCGCTGCAGCTCGAAGCGGAGAGTGACGGGAACCCCTTCACGAATAACGTGCTGCGGGGGATGAGAGATGAGGTGAACGCCATCACGAGGCTAACCAGCGAGCTGCTGCAATTGGCGCGTTCGGATGCTGACGAGTTCGTGTTGGAGCGTTCTGTATTTTTGGTGAAAGATGCAGCCGAAAGTGTTGTGGCGAAGCTGCTGCCTGCAGCGCAGGCCAAGGGTATGGCGCTGCAGCTGCAAGTTGCTGAGGATTTGACGGTGGAGTGGGATCGAGGCAAATTGACACAGTTGTTGGTGATCCTCCTCGATAATGCGATCAAATATACGCTGGATGGTGGAGATGTACACGTCACGCTCGCCGACAAGCTGGAAAAAGGCGTCCGTTATCTCACACTGGACGTGAGGGATAACGGTATGGGAATCGCGCAGGAGGCACTTCCGCGTATATTTGACCGGTTCTACCGGCAGGACAAGGCAAGAACACGTCAGGTAGGCGGCCATGGGCTCGGACTCGCCATCGCAAAAAACCTCGTGGACGCAGCACAAGGGAGCATTTACGCGGAGAGCCAGCTGGGTGTGGGCAGCACGTTTCGTGTGCGGATCCCTGTGTAGTGCAAAGATGCAATAAGGCACTTATTTTCGCAGGAAACAGCGAAACAGAGGGAAATAAGTGCGAAAGTACAACCTTTTGGACTGAAAAGGTACGCTGAAGAGGCGTGCTGGCGGAAACAGTTGCCTATTTGCACTTATTTTTGATCGAGCGACGCAGATGCTAGAAAAGATTGCCTTTTTGCACTTTTGCAGCCTTCACAGCTGGACTCAAGAGAGGACCCCCGCCATATTCATGGTTGGAGGTCCTTTTTTATTGGGCGATCGTGCGCGTTCAGCATTTTTTCAGTTGATTAAAACGTCAAAACGCAGTATCATTCATTAATAATGATTCTCAATATCAATGAGTAAGTTAGGAGTGAATTCTGCATGGAACAGAATGAAGTGTTTGATGTAACGGTTATTGGCGGGGGACCAGCAGGGCTGTACTCGGCTTTCTATAGTGGATTACGTGAAATGAAGACCAAAATTATTGAATTCCAACCGCATTTAGGCGGCAAAATACATGTATATCCCGAAAAAATGATCTGGGACGTAGGCGGCGTCACGCCGACTCCCGGAGCGAAGCTGATCAATCAGCTTGTCCAGCAGGGGCTTACGTTCAGCCCAGAGGTTGTGTTGAATGAGAAGGTGGAAGCTATCGCTAAAAACGAAGATGATATCTTCGTGCTGCGCACGACTTCCGGCCAACTGCACTACTCCAAAACAGTGATCGTCGCTGTCGGCTCCGGCATTCTTAACCCGAAAAAGCTGGAGATCGAAGGCGCAGAGCGCTACGAAGTTTCGAATTTGAACTATACGGTGAAGTCGATCGAACGCTTCAAGAACAAAACCGTTGTCATCTCCGGTGGCGGTAACTCTGCCGTGGACTGGGCCAACGAATTGGAGCCATTTGCGAAGCAAGTCATCCTAAGCTATCGCAAAGAGCAGCTGACAGGGCACGAGGCCCAAGTGAAGCAGCTTCAAAACAGCTCCGTAGCGTGCTACTTGAACACGTCGATTACGAAGCTTTTTGCTTCGGGTGAGGATGCCTCCATCGAGCGTGTTGAGCTAACGAACCATGAAACGGGCGAAGTAAGCGCATATCATGTGGATGAAGTCATTATCAACCATGGGTATGATCGCGACACCACCTTGCTGGAGAACAGTGAAATTGAAATCGAACGAGCTGAGAATTACTATATCGCGGGGAATGCCAACAGTGAATCTTCGGTGCCAGGGCTATATGCGGCCGGTGATATTCTTCATCATCCAGGCAAAGTACATCTGATCGCTGGAGCGTTCCAAGACGCGGCGAATGCCGTGAATAAGGCGAAAATGTACATCCAGCCTACAGCAGAGAAGTTCGGGATGGTCTCTTCGCATAATCAAGCGTTTAAGACTCGCAACAAAGAGCTTGTGAAGCAAATGTTTCAATCCTAGTCTGGATAAGCTACATACAACGACTACAACAGGCACCCCGCGGGGTGCTTTTTATTTTCCATCTCAAGACGGAGGTAAAATGTTGTGAAGGACCGTATAATTTTTGTACTACTCGTCATCGAAAGGGGCACTTTGGTATGAACGCTGAAACACTCATCGGTTATGGAATCGGTGCTGTTGTTATTATTTTAGTTATTTGGTTACGAACGCGAGGAAGAGCTAAGCCAATTCGGAATAAAGGAAGAGGCATGCTCATTCCGGTCTTTGCACTTCTCATCGTATTCGGGCTTAGCATCAACTCGCTGACTCATATCCCAGATCAACCTTTTCATATTCCGGCTCTCTGGGAGCTGCTCTGTGCTGGTGTGCTCGGCGTAGCGCTTGGAAGTATTATGCTATACCATACAGGGTATGAAAAACGAGAAGACGGATTGGTGTATGCGAAGCCTAACCCGAATTTCAAATATGTAATCGTGGCCGTCATTGCGGTCCGTTTGATTTTGTCCCAGTATTTTAAAGGCTTGGATCCTTCGGAATTTGCTGTATTAACGATGGTTATGGCGTATTTGTACATTTGCGTGTGGCGGGTTGGCAGCTTTCTCAAGTATCGTAAGGTTAGTGCGAGCTAAAAATTTAGTTAATGGGTGCCTAATGGCGCCCTTTTTCTATTCCCCAGAGCAAGTGTCGAAAATAGGATATTCAATGTCGAAACAGGGGCGATTCTGATATAATCTAGTGATAATAAATAGTCAGATTTAGTTAGACGACATAGAGAAATAAGCAGTGTACAGAGGGAAGCTGGGAGAGTGCGAAGGGATATGTCTTCTTTACCAAGCGGGATTGTTACTTTACTCTTTACGGATATTGAGGGAAGCACGAAAATGTGGGAAGCGCAGCCTGTAGAGATGCATGAAGCTTTACGTCAGCATGATGACATATTATCAAGTATCATTACAGCGCATGGTGGTATCGTCGTGAAGCATAGAGGCGAGGGGGACAGCTTTTTTGTTATCTTCACGGTGGCCTCTGAAGCGATTCTTGCCGCAGCAGCTGTGCAAGCGAAGCTGGCGGAGACCGTATGGCCGATTTCGCAGCCCATTTGCGTACGAATGGCTCTGCATTCAGGTGAGGCTGAGCTGCGTGATGGTGATTATTACGGCATAACCGTCAATCGTTGCGCTCGATTACGTTCAATTGCGCATGGCGGTCAGGTTGTTGTATCCGCAGCTACGGCTGAATTAGCGAGCGGGCGTTTGCCGGCGGAGTTCCAATTAATCGATTTGGGTGCGCACCGTTTGAAGGATATTGCCACGCCAGAGCAGGTATTCCAACTGTCACACCCGAGTTTAAAAAGTGAATTCCCGCCCCTGCGATCCTTGCAAGCACCGATGAATCAATTGCCCGTGCAAGCGACTCCGTTCATAGGACGCGAAACTGAATTGAGCGAACTTCACGAGCGTCTGCCACACACGCGCTTGCTATCGCTGTTAGGACCAGGTGGTGCAGGAAAAACACGGTTAGCCCTGCAATTGGCGAATGAATCTATGGCGTCGTATCCCGATGGCGTATGGTTGGTCGAATTAGCTCCTCTTCAAGAGGCAGGTTTGGTTTACCAAACGGTAGCTGCCATTTTCGGGATTAAGGAACGAAACCAGCAATCTTTGAAGGAAGCGTTATGCGAGTATCTTCAGTCAAAACAGCTGCTAATCGTGTTGGATAACTGTGAGCACCTCATCGATGCAAGTGCGCAGCTGGCTGCGATGCTGCTCCAAACATGCCCGCATATTCATATGATCGTGACGAGCAGGGAGCCATTAAATATTACAGGGGAAACGCTATGGCGCATTCCTTCTTTATCTGTACCCGGTCCTGAAGAACATCCATCCGTGGAGCACATTCTTCATTATGAAGCCGTTCGGCTTTTCGTTGAGCGTGCTCGAGCGGTACAGGCAAGCTTTTTGCCAACGACTCAGAATGCCGCTGCGATTGTGGACATCTGTCAAAGGGTGGATGGGATCCCGCTTGCGTTAGAGTTAGCAGCAGCTAGGGTGAAGTCCCTGACCGTGGAACAAATTGCCCAGCGCTTGGGGGAAAGCTTCCGCTTATTGAGCGGAGGAGATCGGACAAGACTCCCGCGCCAACAAACGCTGCGAGCCCTCATGGATTGGAGCTATCAGTTATTAAATGATGCTGAACAACTGCTTCTGCGCAGGTTGTCTGCCTTCGCAGGAAGCTTTCCGTTAGCAGCGGCAGAGTCGATATGTTGCGGAGATGGCATTGAAGATTATGAGGTCATCGATGTGATTGGCCAGCTTGTAGATAAGTCTCTCGTGGTGGCGGAAGCGCATGAGCAGGAGACAAGATATCGGCTGCTAAGCACGATTCGGCAGTATGGGCAGGAAAAGCTAGTCGAAGCAGGTGAGCAGGACGCACTTATGGGGTTACTTTGCCAGTATTATTTGGCGTATCTGGAACAAAGTGCTGCAGGTTTGCATTCTCCGCATATGCAAGGATCGACGATCAAGGAATGGGCGCGTGAGATGGTTCATTTACGCGTAGCTATGGATTGGAGTCAGCAGGCTGCAGCGTTAACGAATCCGACTATGCTGGAGACAGCTGGGCGTTTGATCTCGGCATCAGCAAGCTTCTGGTCGATGCTTGGTTTATCCCGTGAGGGTCATGACAGGCTGCAAATCTGGTTGGAGAATCCGGCTTCAGTGGATTTTCCTCATACGAGAGTGCATGCACTCTTAGTTGCTGTGAATATGTCCTACCACCTGGATCAGCAGCGGGCATTTCAATACATCCAGGAGGCTCTAGGAATAGCGAATAAGCTCGGTGATCCGTCGCTGAGGGCGAAGGCGCTGTACTATATAGCTCTGGGCTGTAATGTGATGGGACACTATGAGCAGGCTGTGGCGCTTTTTGATGAAGCGTATGTGATACTTAAAGAATTAAACGCTAGCTGGGATATGTCATCCTTGTTAAGGTTCAAAGCCATTACGCTGATGAACCAGTCGGATTACTCCGGTGCACGAAGCATTATCGAACAAGGCTTACAGCTGAGCCGGGAACTAGGAAATTCACATGAGGAAGCAGCGTTATTTCGCATATTAGGCACGATGGCGTTGACGGAAAATCAAGTGAATGAGGCTAAGCGCTATTATCGGGAGAGCATGCAAATCACCAGCGGCTTAGGGGATAAACTGTGTACCTTGAGTGGACTGGGCGGTGTTTCTCTCGTAGCGCATGCGAATCATGAAAATAAGCTTGCTGCTTGGCTTGGCGGAGCTTATGAGGAGCTTTCCGCCACGATTGGCGGTGGGGTGAATGATGTGATGAACCCCATTGCGGGGCAAACCTGGGCTAGACTGAAAGCCGAACATCCCGATGATTGGCAAAATGGGCGGGGGGCCTCTTATGAAGAAGCCATCCAGCGGGCGAGGGATTTGGTTGCAGGCTAATCCCTTTCCTCGCCTCGTGCCTGCCTACTTTGCTATAATGTAAAAAACTACATAGAAGCAGGTGATTTCCTATACTAGTCATCAAGTCAACTGAAGTGTTGGATCTGCTTGCCATGCCAGCCTGTATCGAAATTATGGAGGCTGTGCTCGCTGATTTGACGAATGGACAAGCCGTTCAAGCATTAAGATCCGTTGTTCCGCTGCATGGCGGCAACGTGATGGGGCTGATGCCCACTTACTTGAAGCGGGATGAGAAAGTTGGCGCCAAAGTGATTACGGTATTTCCCGGAAATCATGGCCAAGGCTTCCCTTCGCATCAAGGCTTTGTTTCACTGTTCAATTCGACCAACGGTCAATTGGAAGCAATTGTCGATGGCACCAAAATCACCGCCATCCGAACGGCGGCGGTCAGTGCAGTAGCAACGAAGCTGCTCGCGAAGCCCGATGCCGCAACACTTGCGGTAATCGGCACCGGCGAGCAGGCTCGTACGCATATCGAGGCGATGCTGCTCGTGCGCCCGATCACGAAGATCAAGGTATGGGGGCCGAATCCGGCCCATGCCGAAAGATTGAGAGCTGAGACAGCAAGGCGGTATCCGGCTGTCCTCGTCTTTAGTGCATCCTCCGCACAGGAGGCCGTGGCGGATGCGGATATTATCTGCACAGTGACGGCGTCGACGACGCCGATCGTGCAGGGCGCGTGGATCAAGGCAGGCGCGCATGTAAACGCCGTCGGAGCCTGCCGAGCGAAAGATCGCGAGCTCGATACTGAGCTGGTGCGCCGAGCCGAGCTGTTCGTGGACCGCACAGAGTCCGCTGTGAACGAAGCGGGTGATTACCTGATCCCTCTGCAGGAGGGAGCGATTGGGGAGGGCCACATTTTAGCTGAAATTGGTGAGCTGTTGGTAGGCTTGAAAGAGGGAAGACGCTCTGACGACGCCATCACGCTGTTCAAATCATTAGGACTGGCCTGCGAGGATCTCGCAGCAGCGCATTACATCTATAAAGAAGCGATTCGCACGCACAAAGGAACCCACATTGACTTCTAGGAGTGAGCATCGATGAATTCGACAGAAGGACTATATCCATTCAATCTTACACCAGAGCAAGAGGAACGCGCACGCGAGCTGCATGAGAGCTCGATTATTATTGATCTTTTGTTCCAGGGACCGCTGTCCCCTAAGGCGATTCCAGAGGATATTTCCGAGAGCATTCGGGAGGCGTGTGAGCCTTTTAAAGAGGATTCATGGACATACAGCGCCATGCCGAGCAAAATCATTCACGACATGGCGGCTCGCGGAGAGATCTCCGAGTTTAAGGATGAGTGGTACCGTTCGGGTATCACGGCAGGTAATCGTCAGTTGGATGTATCCAGTGTGGACAAGATTCTCATCAGCATGGGGGATATACAGCGTCAATTTGATGCGAACGATTGGCTTGTGAAAGCTGTGACAGCTGAGCAGATTCGCGCAGCGAAGGCAAATGGCTTGAAGGCGGGGATCGTAACGGCACAGGAGACCGATGGTCTTGGCAAAAATCTCGAGCTGCTCGAGGCGATGTACAATTTTGGACTGAGAGTGCTGCAGCTGACGTATAACAATCAGAATTATATTGCTTCCGGCTGTATGGAGGAGGCGAACGGCGGCGTGAGCAAGTTCGGTACGCGTTTCATAGCTAAAATGAATGAGCTAGGCATCATCGTCGATACGAGCCATTGTGGGAAACAAACGACGCTGGATGCGTGTCGGCTTTCCACAGCGCCAGTGATTGCTTCGCACACGGGTGTTGAGACGATTTATAACCATAAGCGTTGTAAAAGCGATGAGGAGTTTAAGGCAATCGCTGCGACTGGCGGCGTCATTGGCGTGTTTGCGATGCCGTGGTTTGTCCACGGGGACCCGAATGATACGACGATTGAGCATGTGCTCGATCATATGGATTATCTCGTTCGACTGGTCGGCGTCGACCATGTCGGAATTGGCACGGACTGGCCGATGAGCGATGTGGCCTGGTCCTTGGTCTATTTTAAAGAGCATATTGCGCCTCGCATTGGGTTTGCTAAAGGGGATGGACCCTCGACGGAAACGGTGAAGGGGCTTGAAAAATATAGCTATTTTATTAATTTTACCCGTGGTTTGGTGGCAAGAGGTTACTCCGATGAGGATGTTCGTAAAATGATGGGTGGAAACTGGCTGCGCGTATTTGAAGCGGTGTGCGGATAGGAGATGGCGGAGATGACGAGAGAGCGATGGACGAGTAGCTATAAGCTGTATGCGGCTGGCGTGTATGAGGGGACGATTCGCTTTACGGAGAGTGCGATTATGCATGCCAAGGTGGATTCACGTCGGCGGACGCAGATGCAGGAAAATGTGCTTTCAGAGCAAGCGGGCTTTATCATTCCTTTGCACAAAATTAAGAGTAATCAGTCCCACTATGCAGGTGCGGAGTGGCAGGGTGAAGCGGTCGTGCTGGGGAATGGCGAGCGCTATGAGAAGCATATCCAGTACACGGGTGAAGTGGCGGGTAAAATGGTGACGTCGCAAGTCTGGGCTCTACGTAAGGAGACCGCGCTCGATATCGTGACTGTTGATGGCTGCGTGGTGGCATTCGTGGCACCGAACCGCTATGGCATGGAAGTGCTGGCCGTCGATGGATATGAGGCTGTGACACCGCTGGTGGAGTATGCGGATGCGCTTCTTTCAGAGGCGCGGTATGGGGTGAATGACCTCGGAACGGACTTGATCCCGATGCGCGATGGCGTTCGCTTGGCGACGGATGTGTACTTGCCAGAAGGCGTGGCGCCAGGAACGAAGCTGCCAACGATTCTGATCCGCACGTGCTATGACCGCAATATGCGGAAGACGTTTTTCATGCGGTGGGCGAACAAAGGCTATGCCGTCGTCAATCAGGACGTTCGCGGGCGCGCGGATTCCGAAGGGGAGCTTGTGCCGTTCTTCTATGAGCGTGATGATAGCTCGGATACGATCGATTGGATCGTTGCGCAGGACTGGTCCGACGGCAATGTTGGGATGTGGGGCGCGTCGTACTTGGGCTATGTAGTGACCGCTGCTTCGACTAGCGGGCACCCGAACTTGAAGGCCGTCGTGAACGAAGTGAACGTCGGTTCGCCGTTCGTAGATACGGTGCGAAAGGGCGGCACGGTGTGTTCGTGGCCTTTGCTGTGCTGGACGTTGGCGCAGTCGGTGGGGACGCGGACGGATTTTGATATTTTCGGGGGGCGGACGGTTAGCCCCGAGAAAGCTGTCGATGCGAGGCCGATTCGCGAGATTCCGCAGCAGATGATCGGTCGGGCATCAGGCCCGTGGGATCTCTGGAGCGAGCATCCGGACTATGATGATTTTTGGCGAAATTGCACGTATAGCGAGCGCGGAGAGCATGTGAGGGTGCCGATGTTCGTCATCTCGGGCTGGTACGATGGCGATAGCGCGGGCGTTTCGGAGACGTGGCGGATGCTTACCAAGCACGATGTGCCGAACCGCAAAATCTGGCTCGGCCCATGGGAACACGGCCCGAATCGTGCACGTGATCTGCTAGACACCAGCTTCGGCAACGATGCCGTTGTGTATAACTACGATGTGAACGTGCTGCGCTGGTTTGATCGGTTTTTGAAGGGCATCGCCAATGGCATCGAGCAGGAGCCTCGGGCGAGTTATTATGTGGTCGGAACGAACGAGTGGCGCGTGTCCGATGATTGGACGCCGAGCGAGGCGACGGCGACGAAGTGGTTTTTGGGCAGCGGCGGGCATGCCAACTCGAGCCTTGGGGACGGCGTGCTGACGCTCGGAAGCGGCGCGCACGGGGCTGGCGAGTTGGACACGTTCGTGTACAACCCGGAGGAGCCCGTGGCGGACAGCGGCGAGCGCGAGCCGGAGAACATGCGGCGGCATGAGCTGCGCAGCGACATCCTCGTGTACACGAGCGAGGTGTTGGCGGAGGCCGTGACCGTGGCGGGCGAGCTGTCTTGTGAGCTGTACGCGTCGAGCAGCGGCGTCGACACGGATTGGGTTGTGACCTTGAGCGATGTGGATCCGAAGGGCAACTCGATCAAGCTGTCGAACTACATCGTGCGTGCGAAGTATCGCAACGGCTTGGATGCACCGGAGCTGCTGACGCCAGGGCAGGTGGAGAAGTACACGATATTTATTCAAAATATCGCACATACCTTCCCGGTCGGGCACCGACTGCGCTTCACGGTGACTTCGTCCAGCAAAATGATCGCGTTCCCGAACACGAATACCGGCCTGAATCCGTATGAGGATCCGCAGCCGATCGTGGTAACGCAGAAGCTGTATCACTCGGAGGCTTATCCGAGCCATGTGAAGCTGCCGATTTTGCGTTAGAGATAGCAAAGACACCCGGTGGGGTGTCTTTTTTTCTGTGGGCAGCGGGTCTAGGGCTGGAGTTAGTCGATGAAACCGACTAACTCGGCCGAGTAGGGGCCCTTGTGGCTGGAGTTAGTCGACGAAACCGACTAACTCGGTCGAGTAGAGGCTCTTGTGGCTGGAATTAGTCGACGAAACCGACTAACTCGGTCGAGTAGAGGCCATTGGGTCTGGAATTAGTCGACACAACCGACTAACTCCCTACCTCAGCCCCCTACACCACCTCACCCCGCCCCGCCAACACCCCCGCCCGATGCACAATCACAATATACACAAGATCCGCAATCGTCACTAACACGCACATGATCGTTAGCAGAAAAGAGTCCGGATACAGCGAGTAGCAGAGCACAGAGGCGCACAATGTGCCGATCATTTTGTAGTAGGCGATGTAGATAGACTGGCCTTTGAGGCCCTGTTTAAAAGGCAGCGGGATAAACAAGATCGACATCATCAAATTGATGCCAAAAGCCGTATATTTGCCCTCTACGTCATGGAACTCAACAACCATTCCCACATGAAGCAGCAGGGAAATGACAAGCAAGGAGAAGATCGCAGGCAGGAGTAAACGTGGCGGATATTGACGGTCTGCAAAGTAGACAGCTTGGAACAGGATGATACAATCCAGCAGGAACCAGACAAGCGAAATGATCATCTGCAGCGCGTGAAAAGGCATCACGAATGCGAACAGAAACTCCCACGTGATATTGGCGCAAATCGCTGGTAGCGGCATGCCGCAGGCGCGGTCTTTGAAGCCTTGGATAATGATGAGGATATAGGTAATTGTCCAAAAAATAGCTAGTCCATATTGCAGGAAGAGCTCCATTTGGTTGGATAATAGATGCTGCATCGCCATAGTAGGAAGGCACATCCTTTCGAGGGTGTCTCTTTCCATTTCTATGTACAACCATTGGAAAAAAGAAGGGGGTTGTCTAATTTGCCCCACGGATATGACACCTTTGTGTCCATTCGTGAAATCTATTAAGAAAATTAACACGTGGTTAATAATTTTCATTACATTCTCCTCATACTTTTCCGATAAGGTAAACTGGGGTCGCAAGTCGCACTCATAAAATGAACGTTTCGGAGGATAAATATGAAGTTGGCAGGGAATGTAGTCGAATGGTTTAGAGGCATAAGGTTGAAAATGAACTTGAGACAAAAGCTAATCGGTTCTTTCACGATTGTGCTGTTGTTTATGGCGATTTTAGGTCTTACTGATATGGTAAGAATGAAAAATATGAAGCAGGATATCACAGTCATTGCGCAGCACTGGATGATGGGAACGCAGCTGATTCAGGAGTTTAGTTATTTGACGGAGCATTTTGCGAAGGATCTATCAGGTATTCATAGCCCGAAGGATGCTGCAATGAAGCTGGAGTTAACGCGCGACATTGAAGCTACGATCTTTAAAGGCGACAAAACACTTGAAAGCTACAAAAGCACCCAAGTCGATAATGAAGATGCAGAAAATTTTAACAGGATTCTGGAGCGTTGGGGCAAGCTAAAAAGCGATTATCTCATCTACACGAAAGCACCAGATAAGCAAGAACAGGACAGATTATATGAGGAGCTAACTCAGAGCTATAATAGTGTGCAAACGATCTCTCGCATGATGGTTACCTTCAACCAGCAAGGTGCGAATGAGAGTGTGGCGGATAACGCGAGCTTGTATCGCAGCAGTATTGTCAGTGCGATTATTTTGCTGATCGGCGCGGTGCTGTTATCGATAGCGATTAGCTGGCTTATGATTCGCAACATTACAAGACCTGTGATCGCGGCCTCCAAGGTGTTGGATCGCATGGCGGAAGGAGATTTAACCGTCTCTGAGCTTCGCTTCAGCAACCGAGATGAGATCGGCGTGCTTGTCGGGGCGGTGAATGGCATGATGGGCCAGATGCGTACGGTTATGACCCGTATGCAGGAATCCTCCAATGCGGTGGCTTCCTCTTCCGAGCAGCTATTTGCCAGCTCCGAGCAAAATAGCGAAGCCTCCCAGCATGTCGCGGTGGACATCCAAACGATTGCCGCCGAGGCGGAAACGCAAAGATTAAACGCGCAGGAGTGTGCCCGTGCGATGGACGAGATCGCAGTTGGCGTGCAGCGCATTGCCGAGACGACGTCAGACGTATCGTACCTGTCAGTCAACGCATCCGAGCAAGCTCGCAACGGGAAAGCCGACGTTCACCACGTTACGATGAGCATGCAGGCCTTAAGCAGCGCGGTTACGCAGGCGAATCAAACGATTCATCAGCTGGCGGAGCACTCCCAGCACATCGGCAAAGTCTCGCAAATGATCGGCGAGATCGCGACGCAGACGAACCTGCTGGCCTTGAATGCGGCGATTGAAGCAGCGCGTGCTGGTGAAGCTGGTAAAGGCTTCGCGGTGGTCGCGGAAGAAGTTCGGAAGCTGGCAACGCAAACAGGAGAGTCGGTTGGCGCGATCAGAGGCGTGATCACCAACATTCAGCAGGATACGCAAGAGGCGGTCAAAGCGATGGATGCCGGGCTTGCTGAGGTGCACAAAGGACTGCAGTCCGTTGATCGCACGGAACAAAGCTTCCAAGCGATTGTGCGTTCTGCCGACGAGGTCGCTTCCAAAATTCAGGAAACAGCAGCGGCTGCACAACAAATGGCAGCAAGCTCGCAGCAAGTCGCCGCGACGGTGACCAACATGGAGCACGTTGCGAAGATGACATCCGAGCTCTCGCAAAATGTGGCCGGAGCCACCGAAGAACAGCTAGCTTCCTCACAGGAGGTCACCTCATCTTCTCAGATGCTGGCCAGCATCGCGCAAGACTTACAAGATGTGATTAACACGTATAAAATGCACTAATTCATATTACGGACACGAAAGACACCCTAGCGGTGTCTTTTCCATTCAAATATAGAATTTATATGTTTCACATCATAATTTGGCTATATTTCTTGATAAACGCTCCCGTCCAAGAAGGACGGCTTAGCCGTTTATTGTGGCAGCATTTGCTTCGGGTGATCTCGATGATTTAAACTAGCATGTAATGGGAAAGTAACCATGACCAAAGGATGGAATTGTGGATGAATATGATCACGAATCAGTTTTCGATGAATGATTTGAAAAAGTTTAAACACGAAATTACACGCTTCATGATGACGTATAAGTTTGCGCTGGATGAAATGGAAACAAGGATCGAAATCCTCGTTCAAGAATTCGAGATGCTGCATGAATATAACCCGATTGAACATACGAAGTCTCGTTTGAAATCGCCGGAAAGTATTTTTCAAAAGCTGATGCGCAAAGGGGGAGAGCTCTCTTTCGAAGGCATTAAAGGCAGCGTGAAGGACATTGCCGGGCTGCGGATTACGTGCTCATTCGTCTCCGATATTTATGTCATTGCGAATATGCTGAGAAAGCAGAATGATCTTAATATTTTGAGTGAAAAAGACTACATCAAAAACCCGAAGCCGAATGGGTATCAAAGCTTACATTTACTTATTGAAGTGCCTGTACATATGTCGGATCGCGAAGAGCGCGTCTGTATGGAAGTTCAAATTCGTACGATTGCGATGGACTGTTGGGCGAGTTTGGAGCATAAGATATTTTATAAATTTAGTGAAGGTAACCAAGCTGTCCCTGCTCGTCTCTTAGAGGAATTGAGACAAGCTGCAGCCTCCGCGGCGGCACTAGATTCACAGATGGAACGGCTGCATGCGGAAATCGGCTTGATCAAGGAAGAACAGGCGGATATAGCCGAGGGTGCATTGAATCAGATTATGATAAGTAATCAACAATTCCCACTGCCGAAAGCACTGCTGGCGCTAATGAGTGAAGGGGAGTCTTAGGTGGTAGATGAAGGTAATTCGGTGATGCAGGTGATTTCGTGCTACAATAGAAGGATCGGATTGAGAAGGGTGCGAAAATATGCAATCATTTGAAGACTGGAATCAAAAAGTGAAGACGACCTTCAACGCGACTAGCAATGAAGCAGTACTCACGGTTATGGAAGCTGGTAAAATTTTAGGTCTATCGAAAGATCAGATGAAGCAATATGTGGACAAGAACAATTTGACGAAAGTGCCGATTATGCGAAGTGTGCACCGTTATCTGTTATTAGAGAGTGAGATTACTGAGATTGTGGGGAAATAAGTAGATGAAGGTTCAAAATTATGTCAATCATCGACGTATGCATCCGTTGTTCCATTACATTTTCTCATTGCTAGCCCTTGGGTTAGTGGTTCTATCTATCATGCAGCTCGTAAGTGCATTAAAGGCTGACGATCAAGTACTGCCTGCGATCATGTTTGTACTTATTGCTGTGATTGTGGTTGTGATCTTCGTGCTGATCCGCTCCTACCCGATTAAAGCGCAGGACAGAGCGATTCGCGCAGAAGAGAACCTTCGGCACTTTGTGCTGACGCAGAAGCTGTTAGACAAGAAGCTGACGATGAGTCAAATTACGGCGTTGCGTTTTGCATCAGATGAAGAGTTTCCTGCACTATGCAAGAAGGCGGCAGCGGAGCGTATGGCCCCGGATGCGATTAAGAAAGCGATTCGCAGCTGGAGAGGCGACAATTTTAGAATTTAATAGCATGTCTACTAGAGGAAGACACATCTGCGGATGATGTCTTTTTTTGTGCTTCTAAACGTTCAACACGGAGAAAAAATAGTTATTTTTTCCTAGGACTTCTGGTACAATTTTAAGGAAGGAAACGATGGTTTGATTTGAAAATGAGGTGTCATGTGAGCAGTATCAGTAAGAGGTATCAATCTTTTTTAGATAAATTTTCAGAGGACAAGAAGGAGTACAGGAAAGTATTTTTGTTATTTGCTTATTTGTTCTTCGTGGTGTCAGCTTCAACGATTGGGCGAACGGCGGCGGATACCCTTTTCTTAAGTCGATTCGACAACTCCTATTTGTCCTTGATGTACTTGCCGCAGGCGCTCGTTATGATTACGGCAGGCATTGTGTTTGGCCGATTCTCACCAAAAGTACGCTTAGAAACGCTGCTCAAGCTGATGATTCCACTAATCTCGACCGTCGTACTGATCTCTAGATTCGGTGTTGGTCTGGAGCTACGCTGGGTTTTTCCTGTCATTTATATCGTCTACGATGTGTTCAACTTTCTAATGATCGTATGCTTCTGGCAATTTGCTACCTCGGTCATGGACCAGCGAAAAGCGAAGCAGATGATAGGTCTCGTTGGCAGCGGGGGCATTATGGGCGGGATTTTAAGCGGTTTTGGGCTAAAAGTACTTGTTCCGCTCGTTGGCACGGCGAATTTGATCTATGTGTATGCCGGTCTGCAGTTACTCGGGCTTGTCACCGTGTTTGCTATATTGGGCATGACCAGAGAAAATAGCGAATCGAAGCCGGCACCAGTACGCAAAGCACCATCTAAGTCTTCATCAGCACAGCCAAAAGGCGGCCTATTCGCGAACGTTCCCCATCTCAAATATGTGGCCATATTGGCGGCTGCACTCGTTGTTTCGCTGACTTTAATCGACTATCAATTCAAAGTCATTTTACGCGGCACCTTGCAAAATGAAGCGCTAGCCGGCTTCATGGGAAGCTTCTACGGCTTTTCTGGATTGATTGCCCTCTGTGTGCAATTGTTCGTTTCAGGGCGAGTGATTACGCGTTTTGGCGTGATGACGGCGCTGTTGATTTTTCCGATTGTTCTCTTTGCCGGGAGCCTTGGCATTCTCTTGCTGCCGATCCTTGCTATGGCGGTAGTTGTAAAAGGAAGCGATAAAGTCGTCGGAGACACCATTTACTCCTCGGTCAGCCAATTAGTGATGTTTCCGGTTCCTCCGGAATGGCGGAATAAAGCGAAGAGCTTCTTGGACGGGATCGTTCGTAACGGTGCCAAAGGGCTTGCAGCCATTTGTCTCCTCCTTGTTACACGTTTCGTAGCCCCAGAACAGCTAAGTTACATCGTGCTGGTTTTACTTGTTGTAGGGATTGTTGCGGGCATCAAGGTGAAAAAAGCGTACTTGGCGACGCTCATGTCCAATCTCAAAACAGGCGGCGACGACCTTCAGCAGGTCGAGCTTAACCTCATGGATGCCGTGACGCGGCAAATTTTGATTGATGCGCTGAATGGCTCGGACAAGCAGCAAGCCCTGTATGCATTTGGCCTTTTGAAGGAAACGACTTCATTTGACTTAACTCCGCATCTGGACGCTCTGTTGCGTCATCCTATACCTGAAATACGGCTAGAAGCGTTGGCGTACGTGGAGGTGAAGGTGCCGGAAGGGTTCGAACCCATTCTGCAGGATCTAATTGCAGCTGAGCATGTACAAATTAGAGCGAAAGCGATTATTGCCCTAGCGGCCTATGCCAAAGAAGAGTATGTTGATGAGATTACCAAATATTTGGAAGATAAGGCGGTTGAAGTTCAAGCAGCAGCCATTGCAGGGCTAGTCAAATATTACAGCATTGAGGGCATGTTCCGGGCCGTTGGGAAGCTCAAAGAGATGATGGAGAGCGGACACGAAGAGGAACGGGTCGCCATGGCTGCGCTATTTGGACAAATCCGTGTGAAAAACTTCTACAAGCCGCTCATTTCTCTTTTGCAGGATAACAGCCCACAGGTTCGAATTCGCGCCTTAGAGTCCGCGGCGATCCTTCATGTGCCACCGTTGCTTGTACCGATTATTGGTATGCTTACAGATAGCACAACCCGGCGCTACGCCATCGACGCGCTCGCAGCGTATGACGAGGATGATGTGCTGCCACAGCTGGCGCCTTATTTGGAACAGCAGGAAGTCAGTTTGTATGTGCCGGCGGTGTTAGAGCGGATTTCTACACAACGAGCCATGGATATGCTGTTCGATAGTTATGCGAAAGCCCCCTATGCTTTACGTGATCGTATTTTAGAGTCGTTGCAACGCATGAGCAAGCAATGGCCTCAGCTCGATAGCCGGAAAGTGGAGGCGTACATTTTTCAAGAGTTGCAGCTCTATGCGCAGTTCGCTGAGCATGGTTCCATCGTTGTTGGCGGAAGCGACTATGCCGAAATAGAGAAGACCATTGGCGAAATTCGTACAGCCATCACACGACGTGTATTTTTGTTGCTAGCGCTGTTGCATGATGGGCGAACAATGCGAGCTGTATATCTAGACTGGTTAGAGGGAGACTCACGTCAGCAGGCGAATGCAGAAGAGGTTATCGATCAGACGCTTCAAGGGACTTTGCGTACGGAAATGACGAAATTCATGGCAGGATCGCGAAAATTGACGAAGGCATCTGCCGGCAAGGCAGAGCTGAATCTGCACTTGAGCTGGTTGTCGGAGCAAGGGGACGAATGGCTGACGCAAACGATTCAGTACCACATGTTGTACGAGACAGATACGCCAGAGAATGTAGAACTTGCGGATCTGATGCATCGGGTGCAGCTGCTTCGCCGTGTTTCGTTGTTCCAGGGCCTCACGAGCAGGGACTTATCTGTTATTGCCAAACGACTACATAAAATGGCCGTTGAACGAGGAAATACCATCATTAAAGAAGGCGATCCAGGCGATTCCCTTATGCTAGTAGATGAGGGCCGAGCAAGCGTATCTCGCAATAAACAGCTGCTCGGAGAGCTGAATATCGGCGATTGCTTCGGAGAAATGGCGATACTGACGAACAGCGCGCGTACAGCCACGATAAAAGCAGAAGACAATATGGTGTTGTGGCGACTGGATTCGTCGGTGTTCTACGATATGATGTTTGATCAGACGAGCATCGCGGTAGAAATGATGAAGCTGCTTTCGCGGCGATTGCGCTCCGAATTGGAGCGGGGGCAGGGGAAAGTGCAGGCTTCGGTGGTGGAGCAAGGGCAAGCAGGACAAGCAGAAAAGATGCAGGAAGCAGCTAAGTTGGAGCTTGTGCATGCACAGGCAGAAGCTGCCGCAACGGCGGTGGACGAGCTTGCTGGCATGAAGGAGCTGACGAGGGATGAAGTGATTTTACGTCGGATCCTCGTGCTGCAAAAAATCGACCTCTTTGCCCATCTGGGCCCGAACGACTTCATGTGGTTGGCTCAAATGGTCGAGGAAGTGGCCTATGAGCCTGGCGAAGCGATCTGCCGCGCCGGTGACTTCGGAGATACGATGTATGGGATCATCGAGGGCAGCATTCGCGTCCACCGTGGCAGCGATGAATTCGCGCTGCTTGGTGAAGGGGCCTTCTTCGGCGAGATGGCCATCATCGACAGCGGCCCGCGCTCGGCGGATTGCACCGCCAAGGAGCCGACGGTTTTGCTCCAGCTGCACCGTGATCTCGTGCTGAGCTTCTGCTTCCAGAACATCGACGTGCTGCGCAGTATGATGCGAGTTATCGCGGATCGCCTGCGGGGGATGATCTAGCGTGGGACTCCCAACCCAACCCACCGATCAGCCCCTGTATTTAGCAACTTACTGGATTTACTCCATCTAATTCGGCTCTATTTCACCTTTTCGATGGATTAGATGTATTTCCTACAGCTAATTATCGTGTAATAGCTCGATTATTCAAAATCCCAGCAAATTAGATGTGGGTTTTCTAGTTATTCCCAAAAATCCATCGGATTCGCGAAAATTAACTGTAGTTTTTACAGCTAATGCCTATGGCAAACAAACCCAAAAAACCTGTTTACCAGACATGACTTGTCTGGTAAACAGGGCTTTTTGTTACCGCCGGCGCCGCTCCCGGCGCAGCAAATAAATAAAATACGGCGTGCCGATGACCGCCGTCATGATCCCCACGGGGACCTCCCGTGGGAGAATGATGACGCGGCCGACTAAGTCGCCGAGCAGCATGAGATCCGCGCCGATCAAAGCGGCGAGCGGGATCAACCACTGGTGCCGGCCGCCGACGAGGCTCCGCGCAATATGGGGCGCGATCAGGCCGATGAAGCCGATCGCCCCGACAGCCGACACGGAGATGCCGGCTAAGCTAACCGCGAGCAGCAGCAGCCAGAAGCGCTGCCGCCCGATCCGTACGCCGAGCGCAACGGTCATCTCTTCGCCAAGCTGAAACACGTTCAGCTTGGCGAAGTTCGCCCACACGAGGGGCAGCAGCACGGCAATCCATGGCAGCAGGCTGTACACGTTGCTCCAGCTGCGGTTCCACAGACTGCCAGATAGCCAAAGCAGGGCAGCATTGATGTCGCTGGGATGGCGAACAATCAAGTACTGGATGCCAGCCTGAAAAATCGTCCCAATTGCAATGCCCACAAGGGCAAGATGGGAGGGACGTAAGGTCAAACGGCGGCTTAGTAAGAGAAGCAGAAGGAAAGCGGCGAAGGCGCCGACGAACGCAGCTATCGGTAAGTAATAGCTCGGCAGCTTAGGGAACAAAAAGATGACCCCAGCGGCCATAAAGCCAGCCCCTTTAGTAATCCCGATAACATCGGGGCTTGCTAAAGGATTTCGAATGACACTTTGGAGAATAACGCCGCCAACGGCGAGTCCAAAGCCTGCAAGAATAGCCACCAATATACGAGGCAATCGCAGTTGGTGCACGATAAAGTACGAAGGATGCTTCGCATCCGTCAGTGCCGCCCATACATCGCGATACGGAATACGAACCGCGCCGACATGCGCATAGATGATGGCTAAGACAATCATCACAATGAAGGCTACGATCAACGAAATAACGGGGATCCGCCATGCTTTTAGCGTCATCATCGTGCCCTCCGTTGCTTCAGCGCGAGGTAAATAAAAAACGGAGCGCCGATCAATGAAGTTACGATCCCCACAGGAGATTCGAACGGAAAAGCGATAAAACGGCTAAGAAAATCAGCATACAGCAGCAGATTCCCGCCAAGTAAAGCCGTTAATGGTCCAAGTACGACTAGGTTAGTGCCCACTAAGGCACGTGCAATATGCGGAACGATTAAACAAATGAAGCCAATGGGGCCGCATAAGGCTACCGCGGAACCAGCGAGCACAATCACAAGCAGTACACTTATGCCGCGGACAAACGTGATACGCTGACCAAGCCCAGTCGCAATATCATCATCGACCAGCAGCAGTTTGAACGAAGGCAGCATAAATCCGAACAACAGCATCCCGCCTATAAAAAACGGAAGTATCACACGCACTTCGGTCCACGCGGCTTGGCTCAGGGAGCCTACCAGCCAAAAAATCATGCTGTCAGTCGCATGTTGATTCAGAATAATGACCCCTTCCGTCAACGAGGACATGAGGAAGTGGATCGTGATTCCGGCGAGCGCGATATAGACGTATTGTTTGCTGCCTGTTCCAGCGAGCGACCACACCAGCAGAGCACCTAGGGCAGCGCCGGCAAAGGCAAAAGCAATCAACCCCATGTTGCCGAAATGCGGAAGGAACACAAGTCCAACCACAACGGCCAACGAAGCTCCCGCGTTGATGCCGAAAATGTGAGGGGAAGCCAGCGGGTTTTTAGTCGTGAGCTGAGTTAGCATCCCAGCGAGCCCAAGCTGTACCCCGACGATACAAGCCATGATGGCGCGCGGTAAGCGCAGCGTTTGGATATATAAATGAGCCTTATCGCTGCCTTGATAGGTCACAGCTTCGTACAACGTGTGCCATGACACGGGGGATTGGCCCCATTTTAAGCTAGAAATAATCCCAATTAGCATTGCTATTAGACTCGCAGAAAATAGGAAGAGCAGAGGCCATTTACGGCTCTGCTTCTCAAGGGTTATGGGTTGGTTCATCGAGCTATTGCCCCAAATTCTTCACGATATCGTCGAGGATTTTCTCCGACCCGATCATACCACGGGATAAAGACCAGTCGCGTCTCTCAACAGTGAATACTTTTTTGTTAGCGACAGCATCAATTTTCTGCCATAGCGGGTTCTTCTCCCACTCCTGTACAATCGTAACTTTCTCTGTCGGCATCACGAATAGGACTTTCGGATTCGCCTCAACCAACTGTTCCAAGGTAATCTGTGGATAAGCTGTTGCATTTTTAACAGGATCATTGTAGCCAAGCATTGAAAGGAAGGAACCGCTGTATGCGTGATCTGAGTGTGCGAAGAAGCCTTTTGGATTCACAACCGCAGGGAGAACGCTTAGGTTCGATGCGGCTAGCTTCTTTTTCATCGCTTCAACTTTCGTTTGGTGCTCAGCAAGGCGCTTCTTGCCTTCTTCCACTTTACCGACAGCTTGTGCGATAATGCCTACGTTTTTCAGCATTTGATTGTAATCGGCTTGAAAGTCGTCCAAAACAAGGACAGGTGCAATCCCTTTGAGCTGTGGAATCGCCGCTTTATGTTTATTAATATCAACGATAATCAAATCTGGTTTAAGAGAAGAAATAAGTTCGATGTTTGGCTCGTAGCGTGATCCTACGGATGTGTAAGTTTTCAACAAAGCTTTAACGGAGTCCATCAAAAGGTCTGGGGAACTATCGTCCGCAACACCGATCGGCTGTACGCCAAGAGAAACAAGGATGTCTGTGAAGCCGAATTCCATGGCTACGATACGTTCAGGCTTTTTAGGCAATTCGACCGTGCCTACGGCATCTTGAACAGAAATTTTTCCGTCTGCTTTGGCAGCAGGGGCAGGGCTAGCAGCAGCTGTTGTTGTCGTTGCAGCTGATTCGGTATTCGTCGTTTTGCCACAGGCGGCGAGGCTTAGTGCAAAAACGCTGATCAGTGCGATTAGGCTAATACGTGTAAATAAGGATTTCATTTCAGTGACCTCCGTGAAAATGATTATTATTCTCAATGAGTATGATACCGAATAATGGATGCATAGAACATGTCCAATATGCAGATTGGACATGTCTTATTTTTAGATTTTGCCAAGGTTGGAAACGAATTCGGAGGGCGTATAACCTGTTCTTTTCTTGAAAACTTTGCTGAAATGGAAGTAATCAATGAAACCTACGCGGCTTGCGATCTCTTTGGCCAACAGATCGGTCTGTTGAAACATGATCTTTGCTTTCTCAATACGCAGCGCGTATAAGTAGCTCATCAGCGTCGTCCCGGTCATCTTTTTAAATAAAACCGTAAAATACCCCACACTCATGCCGGCACGTCTGGCTAGCATTGGAAGGGTGAGCTCAAGCATATAATGCTCCTTAATATAAGAGATCGTGCCTTCAATCGATTCTGTGGCTGACTTCTTCTCCTGAGTCAAGTCGGATTCATGCAGGTAGATAAATAGAATGCGCTCCAGCATCATTCTCATCCGCATTCTATGTGTCGCATCCTCGCGAGCAGTCAGAGGGTCAAGGCTCTGTGTTCGCCGGATGATTTCATCGAGCATATAATGGATCTTAATCTCGCTTAATGTCGTGAGATGCCCCTGCAAGGTCCAAGAATGATCCTCAGGCATCATGGTATAGGTGATGATGACATAATCGACGATTTTGGTCTTCGGTACTTGAATGCTGTAATCGCCCTGATCGGGATGACAGGCATAAGCTTGCGAGCAAATGATAGGGTCATAGCCGGAGAAGTGTAGGGTCAGATGCCCTTGGCGAACAATCACCAGCTGGTATTTTCCTAGTGAGCTTGTTACAGCTAACGCAGAAGAACCCGTCTGAATATGGTCAATGAGTGGGACAAGCGGGAGCATTTGATGAAAATTCACAGGGCATGAAGTCCTTTCTCAGCCAGCCAGACTAATGGTTGTTCTTATAGTGACATAGTGACACAAAAGCGGGATGACAACAAGCTTTTCTGCATAAAAAAGCACCCCTAACGGGGTGCCGCGGTTACATGGCGTATACGCTTTTGCTAATGATTTCGGGCAATTCCGCGCGCTGGGCCAGGTATTGTTCTGGTGTAATGCTGCCGTTGCGCAGGCGCACCTGAAGCTGCTCGGTTAATTCTGCTAGCTGGAGTTCAATCACTTTCTGAACATCCACTTGATTCGCTCTGGCAATATCGGCTAGCGAAAACCCGTTATATTGGGCTTGATAAATGTCATCCTCTGACGAGAGCTTCAGAACATGCAGTAAATCTTCTTTGATTGGCTTCGTATCACGTCTATGAATCGAAATCTCCACCCCTACAGATCATGTACTCTATTGTATTCAGTTGAATGCCAAGTGGAATGGGAGGATATCATACAATTTGAATGAAATGAGTAAAATGTCCAGCTTCCACGGTACGGTTTGCACATAATCTCCTGCCGTGGTGTGGCATATTAGTAACAGTCCAAGTTGGCTGGTACCCACAACTACTTAACCTACAAGGTAAGGAGTGAATGACATCCACATGAAAATCTTGCGAATTGTAATGCTTGCCATGGCCTTATTTGTGGGACTAATGACGACGATGGTTTCTGCTGCCGATGGCTCTTTTCATTTTGGGTTCAAAAAAAGCGTCAATGGTCAGCCCCCCTCCATCGATCAAGAGGGATTTAAGGGGCTGTTGAAGCAGCATGGGGCTGTTTTTACAGGTGATCAGTCGCAAAAGGAATTGTATTTAACTTTCGATAACGGGTATGAACAAGGTTACACAGGTCGCATTCTGGATGTGCTGAAAGAGAAGCAGGTGCCGGCGATATTTTTCGTGACGGGCCACTATATTCGGACGGAACCGGAGCTGTTGAAGCGTATGGCCTCCGAGGGGCATTTGATCGGCAACCATTCGTGGAGCCATCCCGATATGAGCCAAATTTCAGCGGAACGTATCCAAAAAGAGCTGAACCAAGTGAAAGAAGGGGTCACCGCGGTTACAGGGCAAAAGGACATGCGATATTTGCGCACGCCGCGGGGCATATTCAATGATCGCTCGTTAGCTGTCAGCCATGACCTTAACTATACGAATGTATTCTGGTCCGTTGCGTACCGCGACTGGGAACCTAAGCAGCAGAAGGGCTGGGAGTATGCGTATAAAAATGTCATGGCCCAGCTGCATCCGGGAGCTGTCATCCTGTTGCATTCTGTATCCAGCGATAATACGGAAGCGCTTGGTAAGATTATTGATGCGGCCCGGGCGCAGGGCTACCAATTTAAGAGCTTGGACGAAATGAAACAGCGCACACCGTAACATACTACAACATGAGGAAACCCCCTTGGCTGATTAATGAACAACCAAGGGGGTTTTGTGTTAGATGTATGGCTTAGGTTGTTTTGGCAAAGTCAGCAAGATTATTTTCGATCTTGGCTTCTGTTTTTTTCGTTTCCAACCAAGTTTGGGAAAGCGTTGAAATCTTTTGATCAACTAAGGTTTGTTTAATAGACGCGGTTTTGTCCGCTAGTGTTGGTGTTGAAGCGGCTTTACGATCCGTTACTTTAATGACATCGTAACCTGTTGATGTTTGTACAGCCGAACTTAAGCCGCCTGTCTCCAAAGCGAATGCCGCGGCTTCCATAGCTGGATCTGCTTGTCCTGCTGAGATGTAGCCCATATCTCCGCCTTTGTCTTTCGTCGCTGTATCTGTGGAGCTTTCCTTGGCAAGAGCTGCAAAATCTCCACCGCTTTTCAGCTTTTCAAGAATAGCCTTAGCTTCAGCTTCCGTAGCTACTGAAATATGAGAAGCTTTCACCTGTGCAGGTACTTTCAACGATTCTAAATTCTCATCATAATACTTCTTGATTTCATCATCAGTGACTGTGACTTGCGGCTCTAAAATCTTTTTCAGCGTCACTTGAGGCTGCATGTTTTTCTTCAAATCATCCAGCGTCATACCATAGCTGCTAAGCGCTTGGTTAAACTCATCCTCGGAGCCATAAGTAGCTTTGATAGTTTCAATTTCAGTAGTAATATCGGCTTCTGTTACTTGGATGCCGGCTTTTTTACCTTCTTGGCTAATAAGCTCTTCGGTGATCATGGAGTCTAGTGTTTGCGCGCCGCCGCTAGCGACTAAAGCGTCATAAAGCTTGGCCGAGCTTATTTCAACTCCGTTGACTTTGGCAACGGCTTTGGCAGTAGTCTCACTTTTAGAAACGGGTGGAAATACGGATACATAAGCGATTAAGCTTACTAATAGAATGGATGATGTCCATACCCACGTGCGATTATTTTTTGAATTCATGTATATACTTCCTCTCGTGATGTGGCTGTTTGTGTCTGTCGTGCTCTATACCCCATTATGCCTGTTCAAGCTGAAAGTAGTATGAGCGTAAGCTGAAGATGAGCTTAAGACGAGTTAGTACGGCTAATTAAATTGTGCGCAATTTAATTGTTGACAATATTGAATGCACTTGGTATGATTCATCCATAAGATTTGTTGCAAATTAAATTGTGTAAAATTAAATGTGAATACATGCACGGAAAAAGGAGGCATTCCTATGCATCATAAAGCCATTATTATCGGTACAGGACCTGCGGGTCTGACGGCGGCGATCTACTTAGCTAGAGCGAACATGTCGCCGCTTGTTATTGAAGGGATACAGCCAGGCGGTCAGCTGACCACAACGACAGAAGTTGATAACTTTCCAGGTTTTCCGGATGGAATCACGGGACCTGAGTTAATGGACAATATGCGGAAACAAGCGCTGCGCTTCGGAGCTGAGATTCAGTCAGGACGCGTAACGGAGGTGGACTTCTCCAAACGTCCATTTACTTTATCTCTCGAGGATGGCGGACAATTGACCGCGGACTCGCTAATTATTTCTACGGGTGCAACCGCTAAGAAACTAGGGATTCCTGGTGAAGCTGACAATTTCGGCAAAGGCGTTAGTACCTGTGCAACTTGCGACGGATTCTTCTTCCGCAACAAAAAGATCATCGTTATCGGCGGGGGCGACACCGCTATGGAAGAGGCGCAATTTTTGACGCGATTTGCGTCAAAGGTGCGAGTGGTCCATCGCAGAGACGATCTTAAAGCTTCGAAAATCATGCAGGATCACGCTCGCGGCAACAGCAAAGTAGCCTGGAGCTTGAACCGCACACCCCTTGAAGTGGTGGCCGGACCGTTGGGCGTGACAGGACTAAAAGTCCACAACAACGCAACAGGAGAAGAAGAGCTGCTGGAGGCGGATGGGATTTTCCTTGCGATCGGGCATACCCCGAATACAGGCTTCTTAGGCGGTCAGCTGCCAACCGATGAGCTCGGTTATTTGCAAGTGATCCCGGGCACGACACAAACGACGATACCAGGCGTATTCGCTTGCGGCGATGTGCAGGATCGCATCTACCGCCAAGCGATTACTTCAGCGGGCAGTGGTTGTATGGCGGCGCTGGATGCTGAACGATTTATTTCGGAGCATGTTTCACACGAGCAAGACCAAGACCAAGAGCAAGTACTTCAAGGAGGAATGAACTATGTCCGTTAATCACATTTCCGATGCTACATTTCAAAATGAAACAGGGACTGGTACCGTGCTCGTTGATTTCTGGGCGCCATGGTGTGGCCCTTGTAAAATGATCGCTCCGATCCTAGATGAACTCTCTGCTGAAGTCGGTGATATCGCCAAAATTGTTAAAATCAATGTCGACGATAACCCAGAGTCCGCTGCGAAGTACAACGTGATGAGTATTCCGACTTTACTTGTTTTCAAAGATGGGCAAGTGGTGGATCAGCTGGTTGGGTTGCAGAGTAAAGAGAGATTGAAAGCTGTTATTTCAGGGGTTTAAGAGCGGGTTTAAGAGCTGAAAGATAAGTTTAGAAATAAAGGTTAAGAGCTGAAAGATAAACCATTTAATATATCCAAGGAGGATTTTGATATGACACAAACACACACACAGGAACGCGCAGGCGTAGCTACACTTGGAGGACACCCAATCACCTTGCTTGGACCGGAGATCAAAGTAGGGGATCAAGCACCTGATTTTAGAGTAAATAAGGATCTGATGACCGAAGTAAGCTTGGCGGACTATGCAGGCAAAATCAAGCTGATCTCCGTTGTACCCTCCGTTGATACAGGAACTTGTGACGCTCAGACACGCCGCTTCAATGTAGAGGCAGACAAACTTGGAGATGACGTCGTTATCTTGACGATCTCCGTGGATTTACCGTTTGCACAAAGCCGTTTCTGCGGCGCTGCGGGTATTGATAAAGTGGTCACCCTGTCTGACTACAAGAATCGTTCCTTCGGGCAAGCATATGGCGTATTGATTAAAGAGATCCAGCTGGATCAGCGGGCGATTTTCATCGTGGACACGAATGACACCGTTCGATATGTGGAGTATTTGACGGAGATGAAGGATCATCCGGATTATGAGGCGGCGTTGCAGGCGTTGAGGGAGTTAGTGTAAGAGGCGAAAAACAGCTTGGAGTGAACGAAAAGGGAAAAGGGAACGTAGAGGCGCTATTTCAGTGAAAATCGCTGAATATAGCAAGAAGAGGAACGTGGATACGCTATTAACTGTTTTTAGCCGAAAAATGGCTAAAAACGAACAAATAGCGTGCTCACGTTCCTCTTGCTTGATCTTACCGCCGTGCCAGCGCGATCTCGCGGCTGCCTTTGACCATGCCCGCGCCGCAGAGCGGGCACGCCTTCGCCGCGAGTCGTGCCTCCTGCGGCGAAGAGATCCGCGACCAGGCTTTACAGCCGGTCGCGCTGCACAACCACGCCGCGACCCGCTCGGTCGCGGCTCTTGCCCCGCCAGCCACGGCTCCGCCGGTGGCTGACCGCCCTGCGGCCGCTGCTGCGCCAGCGGCCGCACCGCCGCCAGCCGGCTTGCTGCGGCTGGTCACAACGGCTGTGTCCGCGCCAGGGAACGCGGACAACAGGAAGCGGGAAGGCTCCGCCTTCTTCCCGCGGTAAAACGCCGGCGAGCTGATGAGCAGCTCGCCTTTTGCCCGTGTCACGGCGACATAAGCCAGTCGCCGTTCCTCTTCCAGCGCGGCACCTGATTTATCCCGCGCCTCAACGCCCGCCATTTTAACATCGTCCAAATGGCTTGCATCCAGTGCCGAGCTATGCGGCATATTGCCCTCAATCGCGCAGAGCAGGTATACGATCGGGAACTCTAGCCCCTTCGATTTATGAATCGTCATAAGCGAAATTTTATCCGCAAAACGCTCTTTGCTCTGCCTGCTCATTTCCGTGCGTTTTTCCGCCACTTCATGGATAAAATAAAGAAATTGCTCCACCGTATCAAATCGCTTGGCAGAGGACTCCAGCTCGTCCAGCGTTTCTTTCAGCATCTCGCGATGCTGCGTGAGCTTGCTGCGTTTGTTCGTCTCAAGGAACGAATCATAAAAATCCTTGCGAATCGCCTGAATCGCCGCTAATGGCGTCATGTCTACGAGTGATTTTATAAGACGAATGCGTGCTTTTAGCTTGTCTTTCTGAAAATCCTTCAACTGCGGAAGCCCAAGAAGATGGATTAGTGGCCACTTTTTAGCCTGAATCGCTTCCTGATCTTGAATAATACGCATGCCTTGGTCTCGTCCAATATATAATGAGGGGAGGACACCTTCAATCGCTTCAAAATTCCGCCGCTCATGCGCAATCCGCAAATGATCAATAATCGGCTTCACCATCCACTGCTCGTAGAAGGAATCATTCGTGCCATAATCCACAAAAGGGAGGTTATGCAGGATGAGCTGCTCAATAATGGCCCGACTGTTGCTCGCCGTCCGATACAAAATTGCAAAATCCCCATATTGGCTGCCGCCCTCAGCAACTTTGAGGCGAATGTCGCTGATCAGCCAATCGGCCTCGTCGTCGCTGTTGGCAGGTTTCACATAATGCGGTGTTTGGGTACTTTCTTTTGTGGCGAGAAGAGTTTTGGATTTACGCTGCACATTATGCTTAATAATCGCATTCCCCAGACCTACAATACTCGACGTTGAGCGATAGTTGATATCCAGCGTAACGGTAGTTGCGGTAGGGTACTGTTCATGAAATTGCAAAATAAATTCATTTCTCGCCCCGTTGAACGAATAAATCGTCTGGTCATCATCGCCGACAACCATTAAATTTTGGTGGGCTGCCGCAATCATTTTAATAATTTCATACTGCACCGTATTCGTATCCTGGAACTCATCGACACTGATGTACGTAAATTTCCGCTGCATGGAGCGCAAAACATCGGGATTGTGCAGCAGTAGCTGGTACGCTTTGATCAAAATATCATCAAAATCGATCTTCATCTGCTCCATTTTCCACTGTTCATACTGCATGAAAATCTTTTTTACTTCCTGCTGCTCTTCCGTACCCTCGGGCAGATCTTCTACTTCAATGAGCTGCATGCGATAGGAGGAAAGCAAGGAAATGAGCACTTCAGGCTGATATGTATCCTGTAAGCCCATACTAAGCATAATTCGTTTAAAAACGATTTGCTGAAAGCGCCCATCGCTCAGAATCTCTTGCTGAAGCCCGTTCATGCGTAATAAACGCAGGCAAAATGCATGAAACGTCCGCACCTGCATCACGTTCGCCATACTCGCATGAAGACCTGGCATCGTCGTGAGACGTTCGCGCATTTCTTCAGCGGCTTTTTTGGAAAATGTAATAAGAAGCAGATTCGCAGGCTGTACCTGATGAACACGAAGCAAGTAAGCGACGCGGCACACAAGCACTGTCGTTTTCCCTGAACCTGCACCTGCAAGTGTAAGCAATGGACCTTTGTAATGGCGAACAGCCTTAATTTGAGCCCCATTCAGCAGGATGCCGTGCTGTTCCAAATCGCGGAAAAAATAAGCGTCCGCATCCGTATCGGGTACGAGCCCTGTGCTGTTCGTAAGCAGTGCCATTTTCGCATGAGGGATAGGGCGTTCTATAGTTGGTTTAAAGCCTGACGGCGTTGTATACATAGGCATGGGATTCATGTGTCGACCACCTGTTCATAACAATGATGCTTACATACTTTTGAATGACTGAACCATCGATTATACCACAAATATGGCCTTGTGAAAGGGAACATAGACGTATGGTTAAATCTTACGCAAAATTGCTGTGGAAACAGTTTAACGAACATGATGCGACGGGACTTGCTGCCGAGTGCGCGTACTACTTCCTGCTCTCGATATTCCCGCTGCTTCTGTTTGTGATGAGCTTACTTGGCTACTTGCCGTTTTCCTCCGACGATGTCATTGGATTAATCCGTGAGTATATTCCGGGTGCCGTAGCGGGCTGGCTTGAGGAAACGCTTAGTAATCTGCTCAATGTCAAAAGAGGCGGAACGCTCTCCTTCGGATTAATCTTGGCCTTAGTCAGTGCTAGCGCAGCGATGAATGCGATCGTGCGGTCCGTGAATAAAGCATACGGGCTGCCAGCCCGTAATAGCTTCATCCATTCTCGCTTTCTGGCCATTTTGCTTACATTAGGCATGCTTGTGGTGATCGTATCTGCGCTGCTGCTCAGCGTTTTTGGCCATTGGATCGGGGATTGGACAGCGGAGCATGTTCAGGTAGCCACGGCACACATCGAGCTATGGAACCACTTGCGGTGGATTATTAACTTTGTCATTATTTTCGCCGTGTTCATCGGCATCTACTACATCGCGCCCAACACCTGCTTAACGTGCAAAAGTGTGCTGCCCGGCGCCCTGTTCGCGGCCATCGGCTGGCAAGGCACGTCGCTTGCCTTCTCCTTTTACGTGAACAGCTTCACGAACTATAGCGCCACGTACGGCAGCATCGGCGGGATCATCGTGCTGATGACCTGGTTCTACATTTCCGCGCTCATTATCATCATCGGCGGTGAGATTAATGCCTTGCGGCATGTAAAACAAGTAAACGACTCACATTTGACCAAGTAGCACCGTTGCATTAAAAAGGAGCCTGCCGCCTAAGTGGCGGAGCTCCTTTTCGTTATGTAGGTCTTAATAAGACTATCTTTCTGCTTTCGCATTCAATCCAGCATACATCCATGCAGCTAAAGCAGCTCCAATAAAAGGGGCGATAATGAATACCCAGACTTGAGAAAGCGCCGTACCGCCAAGCCAAATCGCCGGCCCAATACTTCTTGCTGGATTTACGGATGTGCCTGTTAGACCAATGCCCAAAATATGTACGAAGGCCAGCGTTAAGCCAATGACAAGGCCAGCTACAGCGCTGTTTGAATCTTTCGATGTAACCCCTAGAATCGTATAGATAAATACAAAAGTTAAAATAATTTCTACGATAATGGCCATGAAGGGTGTAATACCAATACCATACCCTGCGCCAAAACCATTTTGCCCCAAGCCCGTCACAGTCTTACCGGTTGAATCAATAATGGCATAGAGCAGACCTGAGCCGACAAGCGCTCCGGCGACTTGGGCAACGACATAACCGACAAAATCCTTGCCAGATAACTTCCCGCGTAACAGCATGGCGAAGGACACCGCAGGATTAATGTGGCAGCCGGACACAGGACCTATAGCGTAAGCTAAAGCAACAATCGATAAACCAAAAGCAAAAGCGATTCCCAGATATCCGAGCTGTCCCCCCGCTGTTGCAGCACTGCCGCAGCCAAATAACACCAGCACCAATGTGCCAATGAACTCCGCTGTGTATTTTCTCATAGATGTGCTCATGTAACTACCTCCTAATTATCGACCTTCATTAAGCGATATTTATTCGGCAGCATCTTTAATATTCCATTCAAATATCTCACCAACTCAAAACCCCGCCCTCCAACCGCTTCACGCCGCGGATCTTACCCAGCTGCTCCGCCAGGCGAAACAGCGCCAAATCTTTCACCTTTGCCTCGATCATAACGTCGATGCGGGGGAGATCGATCTCTTTGCAGCTTTTGAGAAAAGCAGTCAGCATTTCCGGCTCGATATAGTCAGCATGCGAACGAAATTCCTTCTCGCTCTTGGGCGAGGAGACGTGGATCTTCATCGGCACGTCGCCCCATGTCTGCGCGATCTGGGGGAGCAGCTCGATGGGAGTAACGGCGGACGGATTGCACCAGTCGTGGTGTAAATCGAGCATGCACGGCCGCTGCAGCTTCTGACTGACGGCGAGCGTTTCTTCGAGCGTGTAGGTTTTGTCATCGTTCTCGAACGTGAGCCGCTTCATCACATGCTCGGGCACCTTCGGGGCGTTGTCGAAAAGCTTCTGCGTCGCAGCTTCCTTATCGCCGTACACACCGCCAACGTGGATGTTAATGATGGCGGTCTCGTCCAGCCCCATGCCATCCAGAATGGCTGCATGATAATTCAAATCGTCGATAGCCGCATCGACCACCTTATCGCTTCCGTTGAGCAGCGTAAATTGGTTCGGATGCATGCTGAGCCGCATATCGTGCGCCTTGGCGAAGTCACCGAGCTTGCGAAGATCATCCGCGTACTCCGCGGCAACATCGATCTTCACATCGGGATGCGTAGCGAGCGGGATTAGTGCGGATGACAGCCGAAACAACCGAATGCCATGGGCGGCATTGTAATAAAGAATCCGCTGCGTAGCTTGCAGGTTTTTGCGGCCAATGTCTATAGCGCGCTGCATCGCTTCCTCGCGCGGCCGCTCGGAGAATAGCTTATACGTAAAGGTTGAGCTAGGTGTATTATTGAAAATCGCCATTGCGGTGGATACGAATCCAAGTCGAATAATCACGTGTGGCCTCCGTTGCTGGGTAGTTAGTGTTACCCTAGTGTACCCCTTTTTCCAGCTAGGTCTCTCACTAATTTCATCTTGGTACCTGCAAGACAAAAAGCCTCCCATTCCACAGGACAAAAGTGGAAGGGAGGCTATTAGGGCCGCGCTATGCAGGGGTAATTAACTGTGAAAAATACATCTAATTTACTGATATCGAGCCGAAATTGGTCATTAGATGGAAAAAGTACATCTATTTTCCCGCTTTTCGCTAATTTCCTTACGTTTCCTCGAAATTAACGGTAGTTTTTCCAGTTATTTCAGTTCCGAAGCTAAAAATGCCGGAATTAGATGGAGGTATTCCATCTAAACTCGCTCAACCTTCAACAGGTTGGTCGTACCGGACTTCCCAACCGGAATACCGGCGGAGACGACGGTGAGGTCGCCTTTTTTCACATAACCAAGCGTCTCCGCTTGGTTAATCGCTGAGCGAATCATCGCATCAGTCGATTCGCAGAACTCACCAAGAACAGGGATAACACCCTGTACCATGCTCAGTTGGCTGATGGAGTGGAGGCTGTTCGTCACCGCGATAATCGGTGCTTCTGGGCGATACTTGGCGATCATCCGCGCCGTGAAGCCGGTCTCGGTCGGTGTCAAAATCGCCGCAGCATGCAGCTTGTTCGCGGACGATACGACCGCTTGGCACAACACCTCCGTGATTTCGTTGTTGGATTGAAGCTGTGCATTCACAACGGAGCTGTGCTCCATCGTTTGCTCAACACGCTCAGCGATGGTCGCCATCATTGTTACGGACTCAACCGGATATTTACCTGCTGCTGTCTCACCAGAAAGCATGACAACATCAGAGCCGTCAAGCACGGCATTGGCTACGTCGCTCACCTCGGCACGCGTCGGACGCGGGTTGCGCTGCATGGAGTCCAACATTTGCGTAGCTGTGATAACTGGCTTGCCTGCTAGGTTACAAGCGCGAATCATATCTTTTTGTGCAATCGGAACTTCCTCTGTTGGAATTTCAACCCCAAGGTCACCACGGGCAACCATGATGCCATCGGATGCTTCCAAGATGGAAGCGAAGTTCGTCATGCCTTCTTCGTTCTCAATTTTGGAGATGATCGGCGTCAAACCAGCGCCATGCTGCTCCAGAAGCGCGCGAACTTCACGAACATCGTTGCCGTTACGAACGAAGGACATCGCGACGATCGAAATATTTTCCTCAACGCCGAATTTAATGTGCATCACGTCGCGCTCTGTAACACCTGGCAAGGACGTGCGAACGCCTGGCAAGTTAACGCCTTTGCGCTGCTTCAACTGAGCCGGGTTCAGAACCGTACAAGTAACTTCTGTACCGTCGATCATTTCTACACGAAGCTCGATGGAGCCGTCGTCGATCAGAACAAGATTGCCGGGCTTTACATCCTGCGGCAAGCCTGGGTAGTTCACGGATACGCGGGTGGAGTCGCCGATAATTTGCTCTGTCGTCAAGACGATGCGATCGCCCGTTTGCAAATCATATGAAGCATCTTTCAATTGACCGATGCGGATTTCAGGACCTTTAATATCCATCAGAATCGGGATAATAACACCCATTTCTTGTGCGGCCTGGCGCACACGCTGGATACGACCGCGGTGCTCATCGAGATCGCCGTGAGCCATATTTAATCTGGCAACGCTCATGCCAGCTCGGATTAATTCTTTCAGGGTAGGAACAGAGTCGCACGCTGGACCCATCGTACAAATAATTTTCGTTTTACGCATCGTAAAGGACTTCCTTTCGCATGTAAGAGATTAGTTGGCTTCATTATATGCCTTATTGATGCGAGTTTCTATGAACTATAGTATGATATGTGTAATATAGTATGATCGAACGGAGGCAATGAGCCTATGCAGCTAACAGGCTTTCACTATCATAAAAGCAGCACATGGAACGAGGAGCAGCCTAACAATCGTTCCGACTGGACGCTTATTTTCGTCCTATATGGCCGCTGTGTGTACTGGATTCATGAGAAAAAGCAGGTGCTCGAGAAAGGCCAATGGCTGCTCATTCCGAGCGAGACTCCTTTCTATGGGCGAAGTGTGCCGACGAAAATTCATGAGAAATTTGTGCTTCATTTCGATGCGCAAGCGGCTGCTGACAGCTTTCCGCTGCTTCAACAGCCATCGCATAGCACTCGTCTGACAGGGAAATTTGATATGATCGCAGACCGGCTGCGTCTGATCTATCGCGGATGGCAAGACAAACAGCCCTATTACATCACGCTTTGTGAAGCGCATCTGCAAGAGCTGTTTGTGTATCTCCAGCGGGAGTGGGATCAAGCGGAGACAACCTCCGCAACCGCACTCCTCGCAGAGCAAATGAAGGGGTATATCCAGAATCATTACCGCGAGCATGTGACCAAGGACGAGTTAGGTGCCTGCATCAACCGATCTCCGAATTATGCTGCGGCTCTTTTTCGCCAAGTCACAGGTCAAACGATCAGTGAATTCGTGCACGTCACGAGGATCAAAACAGCCGTCTACATGCTGCGTCACTCTGCGCTGACCGTAACCGAAATAGCCGAATTTATCGGCTATAACGATCCTTCTTATTTTTACCGTGTCTTCCGAAGATTGACGGGTTTAGTGCCAACCGAACTCGTTTCAGATCGTGAAACTATTCGTAAATAATTACATCGTTCCGCCGCCGAGTCGCACATTCGCTGGAATTTGCTCCGGACCTTTATTGATATAGTCATAAATGAACGTACCTACACTAGCTTCATCATATTTGGCGAGCGCCATCGTTTTCGTCCAAGCCGTAACGACCACTTCTTTATCAGCAGGCACGTCTGGATTTGGAACAGCTAGAACCCCTGCGCCAGCCGTCTTGAAGTGAGTCAGATACTCGAGTTGATCGCGCAGCGCCTGAGGTGCATCGGGATGGTAATGAATGATGATATCGCCGTGCTCCAGATTGTGGACAAGCATCTCGTAACCCGGTCTTTCTTTATAGAAGCCAAACTTCAAATCATGGGGGCTATGCGTGCCTGATGTAGGGATTTTCATCTCGTACATTAAGGTGCCATCCTTGTGATCACGTCCGAAATCCTTATCTGTGGTGACCTGAATATTGGCATGGAAATTAAGCTTGTCCAGACTATACTTGCCGGCAGAGCTTTGAATGAGTGAAGTACCCATACAGCCGATGGCAATAATGAGTAGGGCATGTGAAATGGCCTGTGTAATAAAATGCTTCTTTTTCAGGGCTTGCTTTTCGGCCTTTTTCAACCGTGAGGTGTTCCCTTTGTTAATTTTAGCTGCCAGCACATAGCCAATAATGGCGGCAATCAGTAAGGCTAGTCCGATATAAAGCAACGCTGTCATCGTTTTTAGTCCCCTCCTGGATCATTGTAAAATAATGAAGACACTACAAATTGTAGTTTTTATTTGGGGTAGAAGTCAACTTCTACATTAGATCCTGATTTTGGCATCTTAAATAGAGGTTTTGGCGACGCGTATGTGGAATAGTGTACGAAAATGTCTGATTTTGCAAAAGGCAATTAGGAGGAATAGTAATGTCTGAGCATCTGCTCGAATTGAACAGAAGAAACAGCTTAATGGTTAAGCTTTTATGGGCGTGTCTTGCACTGGGAATCGCGGCTGCGTATACATCCGTATCCACGATGGTAACACTTTTCTCGGTCGGTGTACCGATTGCCCTTGTATGTACGATTTTAACATGGAAAAAGCTGGCCATTCCCTATATTAAATATGTTATTGCGGTCGGACTTAGTGCGATTTCCTATTTTTTTATGACGAATACGACGTCGCTAATTGGTGTATTTATTTTGTACCTAAGTCTGGCGCTAATTTCGTTATATATGGATTATAAACCGCTAGTGCTGAATGGTGCGATAGGCCTTATTATCATGAATTATTTCATTACGACGCTAACGCCGCAGGTGGATACGATTGGGGTTAATGCTTTTTATTTGCTAACCATCATGACGCTCATTGGACAAAGCCAAATCGGCACAAGAATGTTTACGAACGTTGCCAAAAGTGCGAAAGATTCTGAGCTGTCTCGGATGAAAACAGATGAAGTGTTAGCAGGCGTACGCACGACAACCGAAGTACTGGGTACATCCAGTAGTCATTTGCAAGAGAATGCCGCTGTGACAGGCCGAATTACAGAGGAAGTGGTTGCTGCTTTTCAGGAAATTACGATTGGTATTGAATCGCAAGCGTCCAGTATTAACGATATAACGACAGCTATTCAGAATGTGAACGAAACGGTTGAACAGACCACGGCGGCCTCAGATACGATGAGCAGCAGATCACGTGATACAGCGAGAATGACGAATGAAGGCAAGACCCAAATGGATGATTTGTCACTCAAAATCAATGATATTACCGTTATCGTCACCGAGACTTCCGTTATTATGAATGAAGTAAACGAAGAGAACGTGAAAATTGGGAACATTGTTTCCACGATTGCCGAGATCGCGAATCAGACGAATTTATTGTCGCTGAATGCTTCGATTGAAGCTGCTCGTGCAGGCGAGCATGGGAAAGGTTTCTCCGTTGTGGCGAACGAAATCCGCAAGCTAGCGCAAAACGCGCACATCGCTTCGACTGATATTTCGGAAATTCTAGGCTCGATCCAGGCGAAGGTCGTGACAGCCGTTGAGAAGGTTGCGGTGGGGATTACAGCTGTAGAATCCGGCAAAAAATCAACAGATAGCGTGAACCAATTGTTCGAGGTTATCAACACGAATACAGCCGAAGTCATGGAGCAAGCAGCGCATCTGCAGCGCATGAATCAACAATTGCAAATCTCCTCCCAGCGTGTAGCTGAAGAGATGACGTCGGTTGCAGCGATCACAGAGGAGTCGGCAGCTTCCGTCGAGGAAGTGCTGGCTAGCGCTGAAGTGCAGCAGCATCGCGTTCAGGATATTGTGGACAGCATCCGCCAATTAAACGGATTAACGCAGGATCTGAAGCATTTGATTGAGAAGTAAGCGTCGCTTGAGCCGCCATGGGAAAAAAAGGATTGCCAAAAAGCGGTTAATCCGCTACAGTTAAGCCAAATGAATAGCAACACGGGTGCTTGATGAAGTCAGGCTGAGATAGTGGCCCTATGCCACTGACCGTTAATCTGATCTGGATAATGCCAGCGTAGAGACCTTAAGTGCTTTTTTCATGCACGAATGTTCAAGCCTGCCGTTAATCCGGTGGGCTTTTTTTGTCCTGATGGGACAAATGGAGCGATGTATCCAAGGTTGGCGTGTTCGCCTATCTCATTGACAAATATGGATTTGAGAAAAGGAGTCGAGTAGAAGATGGCGCAAAAGGAAGCAAGTAAACAAGGGTTGAAGCTGACCGATATTTTGATCACGATTGTGATTTCGGCGGTGTTCGGTGTGGTTTATCGAGTTTGGGGACCGATCTATGATCTGATGAAACCGCTTGGATTGCATGCGGAGCAGCTCAGCTACGGGATGTGGTTCATGGCGGCAACCTTCGCTTTCCTCGTGATCCGCAAGCCTGGGGTTGCCCTGTTAGCCGAATTGGCGGCAGCAACGATTGAGGCGCTGTATGGCGGGCATTGGGGAGTAGGCACGCTCGTGTTTGGGTTGCTTCAAGGGCTGGGCGCGGAGCTGGTATTTGCCGCATTCCGCTATCGTCGCTTTAATGTAGGGGTAACGATTCTCGCAGCCTTTGCATCAGCGGTTATGTCGATCTTCGTAGATACGTATTACGGGTATATTGAACAGCTTGCTTTCTGGAACTACGTCTTATTTATTGTCTTGCGTCTTCTAGGCAGCGCGTTGATCGCTGGAGTGTTCGCGTACTACTTAACGAGTGCTTTGTCTCGCACAGGTGTGCTGAATTTGATTCGTCCGGTGTCCAAAAAAGACTACGACGTACTGGGGTAACAAGATGAGCGAAGGAATGGGCGTGACGAATCTAAGGTTAAAATATCCTGGCGATGACGCCCCCCTGATTTTTCAGGGGGTTTCCTTTTCCATCGAGCCAGGCGAGAAGGTGCTGTTGCTGGGACCTAGCGGCTGCGGGAAATCGACACTGCTTCAAGTATTAAGCGGCATCGTGCCTGACATGATCGAGCTTCCGCTCAAAGCAGACGAGATTTGCAGACCCAGCCGGTGGGGCTATGTATTTCAGGACCCGGATACGCAGTTCTGTATGCCCTATATCGACGAAGAGATCGCATTCGTGTTGGAAAATCAGCAAGTGCCGCGGGAAGAGATGCCTGCGCGCATCCGACATTACTTAGATTTGGTCGGGTTGCAAGTGCCTGATGTTCATACTCTGATTAGTTCGTTGTCGCAAGGGATGAAACAGCGTCTAGCGATTGCCAGTGTACTGGCGTTGGAGCCAGAGGTGCTCTTTCTCGACGAGCCCACGGCGCTGCTGGATGAAGAGGGCACGAAGCAAGTGTGGGACACGATTCGGACCATTAGCGGGGACAAAACATTAGTGATCGTGGAACATAAAATCAGTGGTATGCTGGATCTACTGGATCGGTTAATCATTTTGACACCTGAGGGTGGGGTTCTGGCGGATGGGCCGCCGTTAGCTACTTTTCAGAAGTATAAAGAGCAAATGAAGGAATACGGCATTTGGTATCCCGAGGTTTGGGAGGATTATGCGAGGGAGCAGGGAGCTAGGGTCATGGCCGTGCCACCGCAAAACATTGATCCCGTCATGGTCTTCCGAGATTTCGTCGGACTTCGTGGCGGACAGATAAGGACCTCTGTGGATAACTTTAGCGTATATCCAGGAGACTGGATCACCGTTGTCGGTGCCAACGGTGCAGGCAAAAGCTCGCTGCTCCTCGCGATCATGCGGCTGATCCCGACCCGCGGAAGCTGTCTGATCTCGGGGGCAAAGGGCAACAAAGTCGAGCAGCTTGCGGAGCAGATCGGCTTTGTGTTTCAAAACCCGGAGTTCCAGTTCGTCACGAACTCCGTAGAGGAAGAGCTGACCTATGGCTTGCCAGAGGGTCAGCAGAAGGGCCAGTGGGCAGCGGCTGAGCTGCTGCTCCGAGAGTACGACCTGCTCGCGCTGCGCGAGCGGCACCCGTTCCAGCTCTCGCTGGGCCAGAAGCGCAGGCTCAGCGTGGCGACCGCGATGGTGCGCGGGCCACGCATCCTGCTGCTGGATGAGCCCACCTTCGGGCTCGATGCGCGCGGCACGCTGCGCATGCTTGAGCAGCTGGAGCGGCTGCGCGCCAGCGGAACCGTGATCGTGATGGTCACCCACGATCATGAGATCGTGCAGCGCTGGGCGACGCGCGTCTGGCAGGTCTCCGAGGGGCGCGTGACCGAGGTCGCGCCTGCCCCAGCACCTACAGCTTCCGGAGGTGAGCCGCTGCTATGCAAATAACGTTCAGCTTTCGCGAAACGTGGCTGCATCGGGTAAACCCGGGTGTGAAGCTCACATTGTCGATTCTGCTATTCATCGTTGTCGTCTTCACACATAATCTCAATACGATGCTGGTTTTAACGTTGGGCGCGCTATTGCCGCTCGCCCTGATGTCGGGTCACCCAGCAAAAAGGCTTTTGCTGTATGCTTCGCCCTTTCTGCTGCTGTTTGTGTCATCCTCCCTAGGGATGATGATGTTCGGCAATGGGGAAACGCTATGGTTTCACTTCGGAATCATTCGTATTACCGAGGAAAGCTTCTACCGCGGGATTCATCTTGGTTTGCGAGGGCTGCAGGTTGCCTCCGTGGGCTTGCTGTTCAGCTTGACCACGCGGCCTGTCGCGTTGTTTTACGCGATGATGCAGCAGTGGAAGGTCGCGCCGAAGTACGCGTACAGCTTTCTGGCAGCCATGCGGATGCTGCCTGTTATACTCGAAGAGCTGCAGACGCTTCGCTACGCGCTCAAGGTTAGAGGCAAGCGACAGCAGCGGAATCCGCTGACATCGTGGTATACGACGATGCGGATGATCGCGATCCCGCTGCTGGCCCAAAGCATTCGCCGTGCCCATAGGACGGCGGTTGCCATGGAAGCGAAGCGTTTTTCAATGAGTCGTAAACGCACGTATTATTATGTATCCACCTACTCCAGGTTGGATGTGTATTACACTCTCTACTGGATCGCGCTCATAGCAGCAGCCTATTGGCTCGCGGTTACGTGGCCGATTCTGGGCAGCGTAGATGTGCGCTGAGCGCAGAAAAAGAGCAAGCCAACTCCCGGTGAGGAGCGGGCTTGCTCTTTTTAATTATTCGCCCCATTTGAGCGATAGCGTGACATGGCAGCAGCCGCTTCCCGAGATTTTTGGGCCAACCACAAACTTTACAGCAGTGGGGGTGTAGCTGGTTTCAATAGCGGATTCACCACCGAAGGATTGAACGATACGATCTACTTCTTTTTTGTTACCACTCTGAGCATTCGTCATTAATTGATGGGCGATTGCAGGATCTGTGAGCTTTTTGACAACCATGGAGGCATCCTTTAAGAGGTGCTCAGAGATAACAACCGAGCTAGAAAGCATTTTCGTATTAACAGGCGGAAAGTCGCGATCCCATGCCCAGTAAGGTGCATAGTGGTATGGATGTGCAGGGTATAGCTGATATTGAACCGGGGGATACGGATAGAAGGTTGGGTCGTTGTACATCGAGACCGCCCCCTTTCTGTAAAATGATGAACACTAGCAATATATGTGGAATGTGGGCGAGTGTGCAACAAAAAAGCTCCCCAAGCGGGGAGCTGCATTTCTTAGTTCAATTTAACTTTTTTCGTTAGTGTAACGTAGCTTGTAACTTTTACACCTGTTGCTGAGACTGCCGTAAGTTCAAAATATGTCACATTTCCCGTTACGTGCACTGCACCATCGGAATCGACTGATACCGAGCCAAGGGTAGAACCTGCTTCGCCTTGAACATCATTCGTGATAAATAAGGTACCTAGAGCAAAGTTGTAATTTTGAATGTCGAGGCCTTTGTATGTGTTTCCATAGTTATCTGTAGCTGTAAGATCCATTGCTGTGAAGGCGTTGAAATCAACTTTGTATTTATTGTCAGCAGCATCCATTACCATGGGTAAAGTAAAGGAAGTTTCACCTGCTGTCAATGTCTTCACATTTACAGGTTCGCTTTGGACAGTTACGTTGACATGCAGTTTTTTGGCTGCCCCAGTACCAATTTGCACAATAACACTTACTTCAGTGGTTCCTGGTTTGTTCCCCAGCACGTAGGCATGATGGTCGGAAGTAATCCCTACTTTGGCAATGCTAGGATCTGAGGAGAAAACAGATTGTACAATTCCTGGAATCGCAATATCTTCCCCAGCAGATGATGTTAATTTCACTTTGATCTCTTTTGCAAATTTACTTTGAATAGGATCCTCAGCAATAGTGTTTGTGATGGTACCTGTTGCGGATTTAGTCAAACCACTATCAATGACGCTAGCTAAAAGGTAATCACCAACAATGGATACATTGCTGGAGGTAGGTGGTGATACGACTGGCGGCTTTTGAGTGTTGAATGCATCTTGAGCCCAATACGAGCTAAGAACGAAGTCCTCACGGGTTGCGGTTTGGTCGCCTGCTTTGCTAGTTGGATGAATACCAAGCGCTGTGGCCTGTTTTACCGCATCGGTGTACCAAGGAGAGCTTGCCATAGAAACTGTTTTTCCTAATCCTTTAAGAAGCACAGTATCCAATTGAGCAGCGGTAACCTTTTCGCTAGGCTGGAAGGTTGTATCTGTAACACCGTCGATGAGACCAGCTTTTTTAGCCGCTTCAATAAAAGGGATCGCCCAACCGTTAGCCGCGTCAACCACATGTACATCCGAGAAACTTGAGACGTTAACAGTAAGATCAACCGGGATATTAAAGATTTTTGTAGCTACTTTAGCGAATTGAGCACGAGTCATATTTTGAGAGATCCCGAAAGTTGTATCTGAGACTCCCTCGAAAATACCATCAGCGATCATACGATCGATTTTGGTTTTCAAAGTTGCGTCAACTCCAGTCAAATCTGAAAAAGCAGCGCTTGTTTTAACGGCAGCGGAGGCTGGATGAACGAGTGTCAGAGAAGCGAGTAGTGATAAAGCCATGGCAGTCGTCGAGATCAGTGTAAGTTTTTTACTAGATTGCATTTAGGATGGACCTCCTTTGGTATGTAACGAGTTTTAGTGTTTTCTAGCATTTCAAGTTATTCTAGTATTTCACGTGCTTGTCTACATATAGCTTGCCTGATCATCCACCTCATTGTCAAATTTTTGGGACACTCATTCAGGATCCTTCTTTCATAATGATAAAAGGTTGAATATGAATTCTGACTAGCGGGTACATGGGCCAACTGAGAATGATAATTATCCTCATTTACTAACTTTTAATTAACTACTTTACAAATGTAAGTGAGGTGGGTATAATAAACTCAACAACACCACATTTGGAGGAGGTAGAGACCATGGGTAAATGTGCATGCGGCAACACGCAAAACGTAGAAGGAAACTGCGACGGTTCACACGCTAAAAAAGACAAATAAGGTTTGGCACATAGACGATTTGACAAGGACTCCGCGAGCTTAGGCTTGTGGAGTCATTTTTTTGTGTGTAAGTGGACGAAGATGCTAAAAGGCACTTATTTTCGGGGGAAATGGCGAAACCGAGGGGAATAAGTGCGAAAGTGCAACCTTTTGGAGCGAAAAGGTGCTCAGAAGTGGCGTAGCGGCGGAAATAGTTGCCTTTTTGCATGTATTTTAGATCGAGTGGTCCAGTCGCTAGAAAAGGTTGCCTTTTTGCACTTTTGCAGTCTTCATGGCTGCATTCAAAAATTGAAAATGCGTGTGGGAACATGTACAGTTAAGATATGATATTAGCTGAATATGGGAGTGAGAAGCATGGATGTAAAAGAAGCGATCCGCCAGCGCCGCAGTATTGGGAAGCTCAAGCAAGACCCTATTGAGCACGCGCTGATTGAAGAAATTTTGGAGGCTGCCGTCTGGGCACCGAATCACGCGAATACAGAGCCTTGGCGGTTCTGGGTGATGTCCGGCGAAGGTAGAAAGCTGTTGGGGCGCGGCTATGCCGAGGTCGCCATTGCAGAAGCAAAGGCAGGCGCAGATGCGGCACTGTCTGAGGAAGAAGAAGAGCAGCTGCGCAATATCAACGAGAAAAAAGCGTTTCGAGCTCCGCTCATAATCGCGGTGGCTGTCTCCCCATCCGAGAAGCCTGTCGTACCCGTGATTGAGGAGTATGCAGCTGTTCACTGCGCGGTACAGAATATGATGCTAGCTGCACATGCGCTGGGCTTGGGCTCCATTTGGCGCACCGGCGATCCCACGTATCATCCGAAAATGCAAGAGAACTTCGGTCTCTCCGGCAAAGAAGAAATGGTGGGCTTTATCTACATCGGTTACCCTGAGTTCATTCCAACGAAGGCAGCGCGTGTTCCTTTTGCTTTGAAAACACATTGGGTAACGGAGTAATTACCCCGTCATATCAAATTAAGGAAGAAGAATTAGTGGCAGAACAAGGCCGCTGGTTCTTCTTCTTTTTGTTTCATGTAAAAAGGGAATCGTCGAACCGGTTTCATGATTTCTGCCATTTTACATGTTGTAAATGCTAGAAAACCCTTGATATTACTGGCATTCCTTTATTTTGAATAGCCTGTTTTATTTACAATTCATTTATTCAGCCATGAAACTGTGTTGATAAAACCGGTTTACTATTAAAGAGAAGTGAGGCGAGCCCAGATGGCAAACATAGATGATGTTGCGAGAGTAGCTAGGGTGTCCAAAAGCACCGTTTCAAACGTGTTTAGCAAGAAGAGACCCATTAGCAAGGAGGTGTCAAAGCGCGTTCTGGATGCTGCTCTGGATCTGAACTACAGACCGAATTATTGGGCTCGAAGTCTAGCGAACAAACGGACGAATATTATTGGACTTAATATGCCGGGTGAACAGGTGAAATTTAGTCAGTTTCATCTTGGCCTTTTCAATGGTGTGTTAAGAGAGTGCTATAGCCAGGGTTATCGTTTGCTTGTAAACACACTGTCCACCGAATTCTCCAAGCAAGTCGAGTATGTAGCGACAGATCCTGTTGATGGCGATATTCTTCTCGATCCCGCTGAAAATGATGAACGCATCTCAGAACGAATCATGCGAAATCTACCGCTCGTTGTCATTGGAAGACCGCATCAAGAGTTCGAATCCAGTGTGTCCTATGTTGATAACGACAACATTGGGATGGGACAACTTGTTACGGAACATCTGCTGCAGCTAGGCCATACGCATATCGCATTTTTGAACACACAGAAGGAACGGACAGTAGCACAAGATCGCGAATTGGGTTTTATTCGGGCCTTTCAAAAGGCCGGTGTGCCTATTGAATCTAAACTCATCGTTTATAAGGATGGGAAAATAACATCGACGGTTTATGGCTATCAGATGACTAAGCGACTACTGGTTTCTTACCCGCAGATTACGGCCATTATTACCGATTCAGATAAAGTTGCATTAGGCGTTTACCAAGCTGCCGAGGAGCTTAAGCTGCGAATACCAGAAGACTTATCTGTGTTCGCGTTTAGCGATGATTCAATTTACAGTACTGAATTTAAGCCGTCGCTGACTGGCGTCAGGCTGAATGGAGAAGTGTTAGGAAGTGAAGCAGCCAAGCTGCTAATTGAACAACTGAGGGAACCGAATCCCATTGTCAAACGCATCCTAATTCCAGCGAGCCTCGTGTTTAGAGAGTCATGTGCCAAAGTGAGAACAGATAGTACCCAATAGAGAAAGAACCAAATAGGAGGCCATACCCATGTTGAATAAAAAAGCAGGAATGATCGCAGCCGTTGCCCTATCGACAAGCTTACTTGTAACTGCGTGCAGCACGAAAACAGGAACAGAATCACAGGCAAGCTCACCTAGTGAGACATCCAAGCCAGCTAAGCAAGAAACGCTGCGTATTCTCAGTGGTGTTGTCGGAGGGAAGACGCCAGAGGAGAATGCGTTATTTGAGAAGGAAGTTGAACGGTTGACTGGGATTAAGGTGACAATTGAGAAACCAGCGGCTGACTACGATAAGAAGCTTTACGCAGCTATAGCAGCAGGAGAGAAGTATGACCTCATTTACATGGGGAAGGGCAATATGGACGTTTTAGTTGAACAAGGCGCACTGACGCAGTTAAACGATAAAATTAAAGCTTCGAAAGTCCTATCGGACCCGAAGGTCATCCCTACGAAAGAATGGGACATGATTACTTACAATGGCGGGAAAATCTACAGTGTATTTAATAAATCGGAAGGCGGCACACTGCCGACTGTTCGTCAAGATTGGATGGACAAGCTGAAGCTGCAACAGCCGAAAACGCTGGATGATTTTTATCAAACGTTGAAGGCGTTTAAAGAGAAGGATCCAGACGGTAATGGCAAGGATGATACGTACGGTTTGTCCACTGCAGGCTTATATGATATTCAAGGCTTTATGAGCGCAGCAGGGGTGAAATATAAATATGTAATTGATGCGAATGGAAAGCGCACGATTCCTTACGCGACAGATGCAGCAGTTCCGATCTATGAATGGTTTGCCAAGCTGTATAAGGAAGGCATTCTAGATCCCAACTTTGCGACGAATGATTCAGGCAAAATGAGAGAGCTATTCTTAACGAACCGTGTAGGTATGGTTACGTACTGGGATGCATGGGTAGGTCTCTTTAACAATATGAAGAAAACGGATGATCCTAAATTTGTTGCGAAAGCAATTCCGGGTGCTGTCGGACCTGACGGCAAAGTGATGCTTCGTCGTGGAGACCCGAGCGTGTGGGGAATTCCAGTGAATGCCGAGCATGTGGATACGGCGATGAAGTTCCTGGAGTTTTGGCAGTCAGACAAAGGGAACATCCTGAGCACGCTCGGGATTGAAGGGACAGATTACACAGTAAAAGACGGGAAATATACGTTAACTCCTGATGGTACTAGCCATGGGATGGACCATGGAGCGCCATTCCCGAACAACACCAACTTTAAGAATCCAATCGGCACGCTGCCAGGTGCGTTAGAAGGACGCCAAATCATTTTTGATAACAACGCAACGATCGAGAACTCCACGAAAGATTGGCCTAATGCCGAAAAAATCGTGACGAACTATGCGTTCCAAGCGATGATGGGCAAAATGCCAGCGGCAGATGCCGTGAAGAAGATGCGTGATGAGCTGAAAGCCGTGAACTTAATTGACTAAATGAGTGAAAGCGGGGGCGGGGGTCACTCCCTAGCCGCCGCTTTACTTTTCATAGACTAGGGGGAATAACAAGTGACAGCATGGGCTCGCTATCGTGTGTTGTATGTCATGATGCTACCAATTGTGATCTATTTTGCGATTTTCTCTTATTTCCCGTTGTTCAAGGGACTACAAATATCGATGCAGAAATTCCGAATGATCGGAGATCGGCCCTTCATAGGGCTTCAGAATTATCAAACAGTATGGCACGATCCGATATTCTGGCGTGTACTGGAAAATACACTCGTGATTGGAGCGGGTATGCTCGTACTTGGCTTTTTTGCTCCGATTATTACGGCTTTATCCTTGAATGAGGTACTGAAAACCTGGTTTAAAAAGCTGACACAAATGGTTATCTATTTACCGCATTTATTCTCTTGGGTTGTTGTAGGCGGGATATGGATCATGATGCTGTCGCCAGACGGCGGATTTGTTAATGAGCTGCTGAAGTTTTTAGGAGCGGCGAAGCCGATTCACTTTTTTGCAGAGGTCGATTATGCGCGCTATTTAATGATACTGACGAATACGTGGAAAGAGATGGGTTTTACCTGCATTCTTTACTTAGCAGCAATTGTCTCGATATCCCCTTCTTTATACGAAGCTGCACGGATTGATGGGGCGGGACGCTGGCAGCAAATTCGCTATGTGACGTTACCACAGCTTATTCCGACCATGAAGGTCGTTACACTTTTGAATATGATTGGTATGCTTCGCATGTTTGATCAAATGATGATTCTGAGTAATCCAGTGATTGCTCGGAAGGTCGATGTTTTGATGACGTACACATACCAGAAGGGGATCCTTGAGTTTAACATGGGTGTCGCTTCAGCAGCAGGTTTCCTAGTTGTACTGGCAACGCTAATTCTGGTGTTTATGACTAGAAAATTAATCCGGTATGACGAGGAGTGAATTCATATGAGAAGTAAATCGTTAAGTAGACAAGATATCCCCTTTCAAATAGCCAATGGTCTCTTCTTGTTGCTGCTTGTGGCTACCATGATTTTGCCCATTTGGAATACCTTTATGATTTCGATTTCCTCTAATATCTCGTCCATGCATGCAGGGCTGCGGTTGTGGCCATCGGAGCTCAGTATGGAAGGATACCGGACGGTATGGCAGCGCGTTGAGCTGTGGAGACCATTTGGCATGAATGTGCTCGTCACCGTACTCGGCTCATTCGCGCACGTGCTGCTCTGCGCAATGGCGGGTTATGTGCTGCTGCATAAGGGCTTGCCAGGACGGAAGCTGCTGACGAGCTTTATTCTACTGACGATGATGGTACCGAATGAAGCCGTCATGATCCCTCTCTATGTGGTAAATAAAGAGCTTGGTCTATTAAATACAGTATCCGCCTTAGTGCTGTATGGCTTGATCTCTGGTTTTAGTATTCTATTAATGCGGAATTTCTTTGGCGCTGTATCCTATGAAATGGCAGAGTCGGCCAAGATCGATGGCGCTGGAGAGTTTCGCATTTTTGCCACGATGTATGTGCCACTAGCTAAACCGGGACTTGCGACGATTACCTTATTTGAATTCGTGTCCCGATGGAACCAGCTAACGCCCGGGCTGCTATATATTACGAATCAGAAGCTATATACACTGCAAGTAGCGCTGCGCGCACTAGTCATTCAATCGGATGCCACGAGCAGCAATTTATTTATGACGCCTAATGTCCGTATGGCTGGGGTTATGCTGGCACTTATCCCGCTAGTCGTGATTTATCCGTTTGTTCAAAAATATTTCGTTACCGGCCTGATGGTCGGAGCAACGAAGGAATAGGAGAGTTAGCGTGATGATCATAACTCGTCTAATTTCAAATGAGGAAATGGATCGTTATGTGGAGGTGCCCTTTCAGGTTACGAGCAGCTTGGAACGCCTACACGTTCGTATCCAAGTGGAAACGAATGGGCCAGGGGATTGTGTCATTGATCTAGGTGTCAAGGATTCCGAGCGAGTAAGAGGTTGGAGTGGGGGCGCACGCAGCGAATTTTTCATTGAAGTAGAACAAGCGACTCCTGGTTATACCCCCGGTGAATTGGTGGTGGGGGAGTGGGCTGTGCTGCTGGGGACGTACCGGATTCCGCCAGCGGGATGTACGGTGCGTGTAGAGGTGACATGCACAACGCTGCAAGGCCGCTGGCTCAAGGGCGATCTCCATATGCACACGGTTCATAGTGATGGAGCATGGACCGTAGCTGAGAATGCGAAGATGATGGCAGAGCTGGGTTGTGATTTTCTAGCGATGACCGACCATAACACCTATAGTCAAAATCTTGCGTATCCAAGGGAGACTGGCGTCGTGTTGATCCCTGGTATGGAGCTAACCACGAATCATGGACATGCCAATTTTCTGGGAGCGGTTCGCCCTGTCGAAGATTTCCGCGCGGTAAGCTCGGAGCAGGTGCAGGAACGGATTCAAGAAGCAAGGAGTAATGGTGCGCGCATTGTACTCAATCACCCGCATTGTCCCAATTGTGGGTGGGAGTGGGCTTGGTCCGTCGATTACGATTGGGTAGAAATCTGGAATGGTCCTTGGCGGGAGGCCAATCAACGAACGCTAACATGGTGGCACGAGCAGCTTTGCAGCGGAAAACGCTTGATTGCTGTCGGGGGAAGTGACTTCCATAGCCAAGGAGGCTATGTCAGGCACAGCATGCCGACAACCTGGGTGTATGCAGCTAGTCGAACCGTCGCAGGGGTACTTAATGGGATCGATACTGGCCGTGTGTTTCTAAGCTTCTCACCGGAAGGGCCTACGTTAGAGCTTAACGCAGGGACGTTTCACATGGGCGATGTTGTGCCTGCACAGGCACCAGAGCGTCAGGGCAAAGTTACGCTTGTAGTCAAACAACTAGAGGTAGGCGATACGGTGAAACTAATCTCAGACCGAGGCGTTGAGGTTACTTGTGTTGCGCACCATGAGCAATCGCTGGAGTTGTTGGGGGAAATGGAAGGGAGAACCTTTTATCGTGCAGAGGTATGGCGCTATTTCATCGAGGTTCAAGAGACGTTGCTCGCGGCTGTAAGTAATCCGCTGTACATGGAATGAGTAGAAAGAGAGGGTGTCCCAAAAGTGCTTTTTCCTCGCAGACATCCCCCATTAACCAGAGCAAGACCAATAGTTCGAATTCCCCGAACTAATCTCAGTGTCCGAGCTGATAAATTTCCAATAGTCAGATTTGGACCTAACTAAATCGCCTAAACTCATCTTTACGTTGGGAAAACAGGCGAATAGTTCGGCAGAATCGAACTAACGGCCTGCCGCCAAGGGAAGACCTGGATTTAGTTCGGCAGAATCGAACTAGCGTCGGTTCCGACAAGTCGAATAGTCCCCACCCAGCAGTTAGTAGGGAGCTCGGCGACCATAGCGCTCCAACCTGGGACGACGATTTGGACAACTTGAATGCCAAAAACAAAGGAGCTAAGCATGAAAATCGCTTAGCTCCTTTATTATCTCGAACCGTTTTGGGACAGCCTCGTTTCAGGCTTTAGTTCTTCAACGCTACCGCAATCCTTGCGGCGGTCTGCGCGTTGTGGTAAACGAGCGCGATGTTCGTCTCCAGGCTGCGCCCCTCGGTCAGCTGCTTGATCCGCGCTAGCAAGAACGGCGTGACCTTTTTACCGGTCACGTTCTGCTCTTTGGCCTCATTCAGCGCTTGCTGGATGACGGCTTCGATCTCGACATGGTCCATAGCGGATTCCGCTGGGACCGGGTTGGCGATGACGGCGCCGCCGCTGAGTCCTAGCTCCCACTTCGTGCGGAGCATAGCGGCTACGTCAGCCGCCTCATCGAGGCGGAAATCTACGCCGAAGCCGCTCTCGCGGGCGTAGAAGGACGGGAACTCGCTCGTTTGGTAGCCAACCACGGGCACGCCGTGGGTTTCCAAATACTCGAGCGTACGGCCAATATCGAGGATCGATTTCACGCCGGCGCAGACGACGGCGACGTTGGTCGCTGCCAGCTCCGTCAAGTCAGCGGAGATGTCCATCGAGGATTCTCCCTCGCGGTGGACACCGCCGATGCCGCCGGTAGCAAAGACTTCGATGCCGGCAAGCGCAGCGCCGATCATCGTCGCGGATACCGTAGTCGCCCCGATTTTACCGGAGGAGAGGATGTACGGGAAGTCGCGGCGGCTCACTTTTTCCACGTGGCCATTCGTTGCGAAGGCTTCGAGCTCTTGCTCGTTTAAGCCGATTTTGATTTTGCCATCCATAATACCAATCGTTGCCGGAACAGCGCCATTATCGCGAATGATTTGCTCTACCTTTTTCGCCATCTCGATATTTTGCGGGTACGGCATACCGTGGGAAATAATCGTCGTTTCCAATGCTACGATCGGTTTATTGTTCGCGAGTGCTTCTTTCACTTCGTCGGTAAAAGTTAAGTATGAGTTAGATAACATGGGGTTAATCTCCTTTAGTCATGGTGTTTATCGTAAGTTGCAAGCGATCCTCGTTCAGTTCGTTGGACGTAGATTGATCGGTTTGGAGTGTAATGTGCGCAGCAGCAAGGCCGTATTCACAGGATTTCAAATAAGATTCCTGACGGGTAACGCCATAGACAATACCAGCTAAGAAAGCATCGCCTGCACCTGTCACTTCAACGACATGGGTCGGAATCGGAGGAAAGAATTGTTCACCTTCTTCACCAACGTAGAGAACGCCTTGACTCCCAAGCGTGATGAAAACATGCTTCACACCTCGTTCTTGAATGACTCTAGCTACTTTGGTGTGGTCAGGCTCTAAATAAAACATATCAATGACATCCTGGTCCATGGTAAGAGGTTTATGGGCAAGTTGAACGGCTTCTTCTAAGTTTGGAAAAATCGCCGTCACACCGGTCAGATCGGACGGAAGCTTTTTCGCCTTCTCAGAGGAAACCGGATCGATGAAGAGCGGGATATCTTCCTCCTGACAACGGCGGATCAGTTCCTCCAAGGTGTCGCTTGGAAGGTTCGTATCTGCGATCACGAGCTTGGCGGCGGCAATATGGGACCATTTGTCCCTGAGCATCGTAGGCGTGAAAGTATCATAGATGTCCATGTTTGCAAAAGCGAGAAACATTTCGCCTGACGTATCGAGAAGCGCGGTGTATGATCCCGTTTTCTCTCCCTTCAGGACGATCGCTTGGCTAACGTCGACGCCTTTGCGCCGCGTTTCTTCCAGTACCCACTGGCCTGCTTTATCGTCACCAACCACCGTGAGGAGGGCTGTCTGACAAGCTAGCCCGGCTAAAGCCTCAGCGATGTTGCGGGCAACGCCGCCACAGGACTCCGTTACCGTCACCGGATTGGAGGATGCTAGGCGAATCGATTGCTTGCTAGTCGCTTTACTATCGAGATTTGCTCCGCCGATGCAGAAAACCATGTGTTCATCTGAGGTGACATAAGCTCTGCCCCGAATCGTTCCCTTCTTGGTCAGCGAAGCTATATAACCAGCCACGGCAGATCGAGAAATGCCGATAATACCGGCCATTTCATGTTGGGAAATGAATGGATTTTGTCGGATAAGCGCTAGAATTTGCTGTTCACGATCCATGCAAAGCTCCCCTCCTTCGTTGTTCTCTCTTTATCTTATCGCATCATAAAACAAAAGTCTATCCGACAAACTTTTGTTACTGAAGCGCGCAAAAAAGCCCGTTCCCAGAACAGGAACAAGGCTCCATCATTGAGTCAAAGCTATTCCGAATAGGAGGAATTGGAGCGGGAGCTCAATCCAAGTAAACCGAGTAAGCCCAACAAACCAAGGTAAGCATACCAAGGCTTGGATTTATTTTTTGGCGCAGCGACAACAGACTGAGCTTGCAGCGTCGATACGTTTAATGCCGTTGGCGGTGTAATCCCGTAAGCTGCTGAATAGCCGCTCAGGTTCGTGTTAGGGTGTAAACGAGAGTCCGCGCCTGGCATGCCGAAGGGATTGGTCTGATACATCGTGGCAGAGCCTGTCTTCAAGTGTTGCAGGTTTTCGGTCTGAGCAGTGTGCTGGTCATGACCATGCGCATGCAGCCGATATTGATGTGCACCGAGCAGCAGAGAGAAAGTAAGGAATGAAATAGAAGCTAATTTGAAAGATCGGGTAACCATTATCCATACCTCCAGGTATTTTGTAGATAGGGTCATTCGGGTAGGTAAGCATATATTCCCCTGTCGACGAGAAGTTATGCAAAGAGAATGCCTGGAGGGATGTTGGTACTTTGAAAAAGTTGAAAACAAAAGAACCGCCGCCTCCTGGATACCCAGGAAGGCAACGGCCCTCAACAAAATTACTTCGCAACGGTCACTTGAACCGTTGTTTTCATATTGGCAAAAGTAATGGTAATACGGGCAGTCCCTTTGCCAGTTGCTTTAATAATGCCATCCTTTACATCTGCGATCATGATATTGGATGTTGTCCATAGTGCTGGCTTGGTTACATCTTCTTCAGATCCATCTGTATATGTCGCCAAGGCTTCGACTTTTGCCGTTTCGCCTTCTTTCAGCGACACTTTCACTACACTTGTTTTCAAATATTTCAAAGAATCAATTTCGACAGGAATCGATACCGTTTTACCGCCATAGAAACCAGTGATATTGGTTTTCCCTGAAGCTGTCGCTGTGAAAAGTCCCTTATCTATAGTACCTAGCTTGTAGGAACTGACTTTCCATATAGCAAGTTCTGTTACATCTTTCTTTGAACCATCAGACAATATGGCTTCTAATTTCACTTGTGTTTTGGAACCTGTTTTGGTTACAAAATAGGATACATCAGCAGTTAATCCATCAATGACACCGATCTCTACCGGAATGGAAATGCTTTTACCGCCGTAGGTTGCCGTGATAGTCGCTTTACCGCGGGCTACTGGCTTCACCATACCTTTGGACACTGTCACAATGCTGTTGTTGCTGGATTTCCACTCGGCATCGTTCGTGACTGGAATTTTTACATCGTTAGCATCGAGTGCTTCAAGTTGAATAAGTCTTGTTTCATTTAAATCAAAAATCAGACTAGTCACATTTGCTGTCAGCTCACTGGCCATATCGACTTTCACCGGAATGGTCACTGTTTGGTCATCCAACTCAGCAGTCAATGTCGCTTCACCTGATGCAATGGCTTTTACAACACCTTTATCAACAGTGACTACTTTACTGTTACTGCTTGTCCAAATGACATCAGTTGTTACATTATTTTTATCATCGTCCGTGTATATAGCTTCTGCAGTTAGGGTCACGGAAGCGCCCTTTTTCATGTCTAGCTTTTCTTGACTAACCGTAAGACTCTTCAATTGGCCTACCGAAACTTGAATAACAACTTTGCGGGTTCCAAATTCAGCTGTTACCGTTGCAGCGCCTGTGGCCGTCCCTGTAATGACGCCATTGCGTACCTCTGCAACATCAGTAGAGCTAATCTTCCACGTCGCTTTGTCCGTCACATCGTCGTCGCGGCCGTCTTTAAAATAGGCAGTTAACTCAACTGTAGTTGAATCTCCGATCTGCATATTTACGATTTTTTGTGACGCTGTAATCATGGTAGGGACATCAACTTCAACTTGTGTTGTCGTTGTTTTGCCGCCATAGGTTGCCGTTACTTTCGCGATACCCGCTTTATAGGTTGTAATTTCACCGTCGAGAACCATGGCGATATTTTCGTTGTCGACGCTCCAAGTTGCGCTAGTTGTTACAGTTTCTGTTTTGCCATCGGCATAGGTTGCAAATAAATCAAGCTGTTGCTTTTCGCCTGTTTTTAGAACAACAAGATCGGTATCCACAACGAGACGGCGCGGAACCTCAACGTCTACTTTCGCCACAACTGTTTTCTCGCCATACTTAGCAGACACAGTTGCTTCACCGATTGCATTGCCAACGAGCTGGCCTTTCGTTACACTCACGATACTCTCATTACTGGAAGTCCATTCTGCGCGATCCGTAATATCCGTTGTCGTGCCATTCGCATAGGTAGCCTTAAGCTTTAATGCGCCTGTTCCATTTTTCTTAAGCAAAATACTTTGTTTATCCAATTCAAGCTTCAATGTACTATCTACATCAACATCAATAGTGATCGATTTCGTACCATAGGTAGCAGTTAACTTCGCTTTACCGACACTATAGCCCGTAATTTTACCATTAACAGCCTCAGCTACTTTAGCATTATCTGTTGTCCAAACGGCTTTATCAGCTACGTCGCTCGGATTACCGTCAGGGTAGGTAGCCATCAAAATAACCTGGTAAGTACCATTCTTGAGCAAAGAGACTTCTGATTTATCAGGATCGAGACGACGTACAACCTCGACATCAACGTCCAGTTCGAGGGACTGATTCATATAAGTAACCGTAATAGTGGCGCTGCCGGGATTTTGTCCTTTGACCAAACCGTTCGTCACCGTAGCGATTGAGCTTGAATTAACCGTGTAATCGGCTTTGCTTGTCACATTCTCTGATGTGCCATCGTCGTAATAAGCGGTGATTGTAACTTGGTCCGTCCCATTGAGGCGAAGGTCAAGGGCTTGCTTATCTGTCGTTAACGATTTCACTTTTTTGCTAACCGTTACCGTGACAACTTCCGTTTTACCCAAATATGTAGCCGTAATGACGGCTTTTCCTTCTTTCTTGGCGGTTACGACACCCGCGTACACAGAAGCAACTTCCGGTGATCCGGAGTTCCAGTCTGTTTTGACCGTAGCATTCTCCGTGGAGCCGCTGACAAAAATAGCCGTAGCCGATAAGTTAGCTGTGCTGCCGACTTGCAAGCTGAGTTCATTTTTGTTCAAAACCAGCTTCGAAATTTCATCTGCTGCTAGAGCACTTCCCGTGAACATTGCCTGACTAGCTAGTACAAAAATAATGACCAGGGACAACCATGTACTGCGACTAAACCTCTTCATGCTTCATTTCCCTCCATTTAAAGCTGTTGCTAGATTCTGCTTGATGAAAATAGATATCTATTTTCATCGGCATTTCAGTAAGGAAAATGAAGGGAAATGGTTATTTAATTTGTTGAGATTTTGTTAATTATGTCGAAATAGAGAAAACCCCCATCTCCGCGAGCTTGAGGAAGGGGGCTAACAGCGCTAACTGCGTTTGACGACTTTGAAATTTTCCTCAAGCAGCAGCCAGTTTTGCGGGAACTTCAGTCCCAGCTTCCAGTAGCTAATACCGCGGAGTCCTAGCTCTTGAATCAAACGGAACTTGGCTTGGATGGAGCGTGCATCCTCAAACCAGACCGTGTGCTCCTTACCAGCGTCATCCCAATAGTTAAAATGCGGTGCTTGCGCGGTGTAATCGTACAGAATTTGCGCGTTAAATTTGCGGGCTAAATCAATTGCGGCCTGTGGTGAAACCGCCTTGGCATAGGCGCCACCTTTGACAAAGGGCAACGTCCAGTCGTAGCCGTATAAATTTTGACCCATCATGATTTTGGATGAGGGCATCTCACTGCGTGCATATTCAAGCACTTTGCGAACAGGCCCGATCGGGGAAACCGCCATAGGAGGTCCACCGCTGTAGCCCCACTCATACGTCATAATGATGACAAAATCAACAATTTGACCATGTGCTTTATAGTCGTGGGCTTCATACCAGGCTCCGGCTTGTGTGGCACTTGTCTTTGGCGCGAGAGCCGTGGAGACCAGGTACCCTTTACGATGAAACCGATCTACCGCTTTGCGCAGGAATCGGTTGTAAGCCTCGCGATCTGCAGGTAATAGATGTTCAATGTCAAAATGGATATCTTTAAACCCGAGTTTCTCTGCTGTTGTCTCGATGTTTTGAAGCAGACGGTTTTGAACTGTTTCGTCATTTAATATAACGTGCCCAAGCTCCGCGCTGAATTGATCATTCTCCAGGTTGGTGAGCACCATCATGAGGGTGACGCCATGCTGCTGGGCGATTTCTCGCATATTGTTAAGCGGCGGATTGACCAAGGTGCCGTCTCGGTTAATACGGAAGCTGAAGGGAGCTAAGTACGTCAAATGAGGTGCCGCTTCACGAGCAGCTTGCACGAGAACAGGCGACACATCCGCGCCTCTTGGTTCGATATAAGCATTCACTTCGGCTTGTTTGCGCGGGGTAGGGGGGATATACAAACGGAACCCGCTGGGCAATGGTTGATATAACGTAAGTCCATTGACGGATGCGAGCGTGTCTAGGTCTATGCCGAGCTTTTGTGCGATGCGGTACAGGCCCTCGCCAGGCTGCACCCAGTAGTAAGATCCGACAATCGGAATGACTAATGCCTGTCCGATGACTAACGATTGACTGGGGGTCAACTCATTCGCCGCTGCCACCTCTTCGACCGTCACGCCATAGGTTTGGGAAATGCGATACAGCGTTTGTCCTTTTTGGACAACGTGAATTTGCATAGGGTTTTCCTCCTTTTAAAAGATAACCGAGCCTCCATAAAGGTAGTCTCAGCTGGTGAAACTCGCTAAAAGCGCATGAGACGCCCAATTGTGGGAGGCTCAGGAGATGGGGAGTCGGAAATGACTGTATCCGAGCCTACTTTTTTATATCCTATTCGGCAAGTGGGCGATAGGTGAATGTCTTGGCGGAAAAAGATAAAAAGCTCGCCTATATGCATCTAGTGTAGGGGCAGAGGGGCGAGCTGATTATGATCAGAAAAAGTACTTTAGCAAAAGAGCTAAAGTACTACTCTTGCGGAGCTGTTTCATTTGCTTATCACAGCTTTAGTGACCTTTTTCATCGCTACAGCGCCAGCTTTCGCGCAGATATGTGCTGTAAGGTTGATTTTCATCACTAACTAGAAGCCACTATGTAGATAGGTGTATGTCACGAAGTCTTAGTAGCAGGTATTATTGGAAAATAGTACTAGTTGGAACATTCAGAGCACCATATACTAAGTAACAAGAGCAAGTCATTCATAACGTTGCAGGGCAACGATAGGGGGATTTTAATTATGATGAATCAGCGGAAACGGAATACAACAGCCTTTACTTTTATGGCGTGGGCATCCTTTATAGGCGCTTTCGTAGCAATGTTTATTGGGATATACACACTGGAAGAATCGCTTAGCGTGAAGGGGTATTTTGCGGTATGTGCACTGTTTCTCACCATGTCGGCGTTCGTGCTTCAGAAGGTCATTCGCGACAATTTGGAAGATGGGTACGAATCCCGTAAACGGAATACATCAGCTTTTACCTTCTTGGCTTGGAGCTCCTTCGCATTAGCATTACTGGGCATGTTTATCGGGATCATTAACTTGGACCAAATTCTTTCTGTCAAAGGGTACTACGCTGTAACAGCATTGTTCCTGACGATGTCCTCGTTTGTCCTGCAAAAAACAGTTCGTGATAACAACGACGACGATGCGTTGATCTCTGTGCAGCATGTGCACACAGCTTCCCATGCAAGCGAAATGAAAATGGAAGAGTAGTTAGATTGAATACAAATATTGCCAACCACCCTCTCGTTCTAGTAATCTATGAATTGGGAGGGATTTGGCATGATTAGGAAAATAAGTAAGTTAATCTTGGTATGGATGCTAATTAGCTGTGTTGGGTTGGCAGTTCCCGTATGGGGAGCTGAGCAAGCCGACACGAAGCCAAGCAGTATTACGTATGAGATGAAGGATATTCAGGTGCAATATGCGGCTGAATTTACGGCCTATCCGGCAGCAACGGCGGGAAAACCTACAGTTAGCATGTCGGTCTACGACGCTGTATATAGCAACGCGGCTAAGCCGCTGCAAGTGCTGTACGGTGTAGTCAAATTGACGAATAAACTGGGTTACACCTTTACCGAGGAGTTCATCAGTGTGACGGATGGCGTGTATAGTGCTCGCGGTTTATCTAATGGAGGCGGCCCTATTTACAACCTGAACAATCAAGTAAGAGGGCAGAATACCGAGTTCGTGACAGGTAAAAAGCTGGCGGAGAAAAGCGTCGTCAAGGATTATAGCGATGGCTGGAAAACGATTAGACTCATTCGCAATTGGGATGATTACGCTAATCCGCTTGATTTTTCTATTAGTTTCAAATGGGATTTGGTCGGACCCGTGGATCCTTTTTTCAAAAAATTGACTGAAACAACGTATGTAATCGACCTCACTACGCTCCGCCACAAAGGTGCGAGTCAGGCGGTGCAGCGATGAGGGGATCAGTATTTAAAAAATTGGTTATGACCATGGCAGGAGCCTTGCTCCTTTCGACGCTGTTTGCTGCGGTTGCAGGGGCTGCAGACGCTGGAGTGAAGCATACAGCTGAAGCCGACACCTTGAACAAGCTGCAGCTGTTTCAGGGCACGGATCGCGGTTATGAGCTGGACCAGACACTAACACGGGCGCAGGGCGCCACGATGCTGCTGCGTATGTTCGGCTGGGAGACCGCCGCCGCGAATGCGCAAGGGCTGAGCTCGCCGTTCACGGATGTGCGGGCGACGCACTGGGCCGCGAAGTCCGTCGACTTCGCGTTTAGTAAAGCGTTGGTGCACGGTGTCACCAACGATCAGTTTGCGCCGGATGCGAGCATCACCGGCGAGCAGTTCTTGGCGCTGACGCTGCGCGCGCTAGGCTATGCAGAGGCGGAGCCGCAAACGGCCAGCGAGCTTGCGGCGACAAGCGGACTGCTCAGCGCGAGCGACGCGCAGTTGATCGCGCAAGGCGCGGTGTTTCGCCGCGACGAGATGGTCGCTGTGGCGTATCGCGCCATCCAGACCAAGCTCAAGGGCAGCACGCGCACGCTGCTGCAAAAGCTAGTCGAGGATGACAAAGCCGTGAGCGCCGAGGCCGCTGTGGCTAGCGGGCTTTACAAGAAGCCCGGCAACGACCCGATGGATCAGATCGAGGCAGCGATCCGCGATGCATTGAAATAGGAGCGTCTCACTTGTGATGCGATCAAAAAATCCCGCCCAGCCAATGGCTGAAGCGGGATTTTTCAACTTAAATTAAGCGTTAAGCAAATATTGATTCACAGTCGCTTTGATCAATTCCAAACGGCCGGATTGGTTCACGATAGGTCCGTTGTTAGCAAGTGCATAAGCTTCTAGTGATTTGAAGTCCGCTTTGCCAGACACGATATCTGCGCCGATCCCGGATTGGAAGGAACCGTAACGAGTGTCAAGGATGTTGTCGAATACTTTATCTTCGATCAATTTCGCTGCAACTTGCAAGCCGCGAGCGAATGCGTCCATACCTGCGATGTGTGCATACACAACGTCAACTGGCTCGAAGGATGTACGGCGAACTTTCGCGTCGAAGTTCACGCCGCCGCTGCCGATTCCGCCTTCATTCAGAAGGATTTCGTACATCGCCATCGTCGTGGAGTACAGGTCAGTTGGGAACTCATCTGTATCCCAGCCTAGCAGCAAGTCGCCTTGGTTCGCATCGATGGAGCCAAGGATGCCGTTGATACGCGCTACACGAAGCTCGTGCTCGAACGTGTGACCCGCAAGCGTTGCGTGGTTAGCTTCAAGGTTCAATTTGAAGTAAGGAAGCAGGTCGTATTTTTGCAAGAACGAAAGTGTTGTAGCTGCATCGAAATCGTATTGGTGCTTGGAAGGCTCTTTCGGTTTAGGCTCGATTAGGAATTGACCTGTGTAGCCGATTTCTTTGGCATAATCAACAGCCATGTGCAGGAAGCGAGCAAGGTTATCCAGCTCAAGACCAAGATCCGTGTTCAAAAGCGTCTCATAACCTTCACGACCGCCCCAGAATACGTAGTTTTCAGAGCCAAGCTCTTTCGCATGATCCAAAGCTTTTTTAACTTGTGCTGCTGCATAAGCGAATACTTCTGCATTGTTGGAAGTCGCTGCCCCGTGAACGAAGCGCGGGTTCGTGAACATGTTTGCTGTGTTCCAAAGCAATTTTTTGCCTGAGGAAGCCATTTTATCTTTGATCAAACCAACGATTTCATCAAGGTTCGCATTTGTTTCTTGCAAAGTTTTGCCTTCTGGTGCGATATCGCGGTCATGGAATGCGAAGTAGTCCACATCTAGAATGTTCAAAAGCTCAAAGCAAGCATCAACGCGAGCTTTAGCCAGCTCAATGCCGCTAAATTGGTTCCAAGAACGAACGTTTGTGCCAGCGCCGAATGGATCGGAGCCATCAGCGGAGAAGGAGTGCCAGTAAGCAACAGCGAAGCGCATGTGCTCACGCATTGTTTTGCCTAGAATCACTTGATCTGGGTTATAAAATTTAAAGGAAAGTGGGTTCGTGGATGTAGGGCCCTCGTATTTAACTGGTTGAACGTTGTCAAAGTAGCTCATGAATTCAGCCTCCGTATAAATGAGTGATAAATGCTTATGAAGCCATCATAGCATCATTCTGAAAGTTTGTAAATTCATTAAACAAACTTAGTTGGTGCGTGAAAAAGTCTTCTATGTTAGAATCATTTTCATAGCGATGATTCGCAGCATTAGGAACGGTATGGAGGCTAACGATGAAACAAACAGGCGACTTAAACCTCGTGAAAAAAATAAATAAAACGATCGTACTGCATCATATACGCACGGATTCACCGATCTCACGCGCTAGAATCGCTGAGATTACAGGGCTGACGAAGGCGACGGTATCCAGTCTCGTGAATGAGCTGATCGAGAGCTCCCTTGTTGAAGAGATTGGTGTAGGGGAGTCGAGCGGCGGGCGCAAGCCGATGATGCTGCTGTTTAACGGAACGGCGGGCTACGCGATTGGCGTTGATCTTGGTGTGCATGATATTTTGGCTGTGCTCACCGACTTGACGGGGAAAGTAGTGACTGAGCGACGTATCGTCCATCACAATGAGTCCGTGGAGCAGGTGGCCCGCCTGGTAACAACGACGATCCGCGAGCTGATCGAAATGGCGCCAGAGAGCGTCTATGGCGTCATTGGTATAGGCCTTGGCGTGCCGGGTATCTGTGATGATGAAGGGAATTTGTTGGTTGCCCCGAATCTGGGCTGGGAGAATGTACCGCTGCAAAGCCAGTTAGAAGCTGAATTCGGACTTCCTGTTGTGATTGATAACGAAGCGAATGCTGGGGCAGTTGGCGAGAAGCAGTTTGGCGCAGGGAAGGACACGGCGAACCTTATTTATGTGTCCATCGGCATGGGGATCGGTGCGGGCCTTATTATTAAAAATGAGCTATATCGCGGTGTCACGGGCTTTTCCGGCGAGATCGGCCACATCTCGATTCAGCATGATGGTCCTAAATGCCGCTGCGGCAGCTTGGGTTGCTGGGAGCTGTACGCATCGGAGCATGCATTATTGGAGCAAGCAGGGAAAGAGCTAGGGCATGAAGTGGACCTAGAGACTTTATTAAGTAAAGCCGAAAGCGGCGACACGAAGGTCATCTCTCTTTTTGAGCAGCTGGGCTATTACCTCGGAGTCGGTGTCGTGAATATTATTAACGCGTATAATCCGGAATTTATTATTCTGGGAGGCCGGTTGGCTGGTGGTGAGAAGTGGCTCATGAAGCCGCTGCTGCAGCTGCTGGAAAAGCGATCTCTGCCGCACCCGCGCAAGCAGCTGAAGGTGGAGTTTTCGGAGCTTGGGGATCGGTCGACGGTGCTTGGGGCGGCGTCTTTTGCTGTGGCGAAGTTTTTTGCTTCTACAACAGTTTCGGTAGAACAGAGCTAATCAAGCGTAAATCGAGAAGAAATTGACATAACACGGCATGTAAAGTTATTGACTGAATCTCTGTCTATTTTGTAAAATGGGAAAGGTCTGGTTTAGAACGTGAACGGCCTTATGAATCCCATATAGAAAAGGACGGGAACCAACGATGTTTCTTCGTTCGCTTGTGATTTGCTGTTATTTGATGGGAGCTTATTGGGCATCCTATCACTTTCCATCGATGAAGATGGTCTTTTACCCAACGTTGGGCGCATTCAGTTTTCTTTTCATGCATCGTGTAGACAATATTAGAGAAATACGCCGGATTATTATCGGGGCCATTATTGCGGTTACGATGGGCAGTCTTTTTTATACCATTAGCACGGGAGCCGTTTCTTTCTTCCTGACAGCCCTCGTGACGATCACCTTAATTCAATTTTTCAAATGGAATGCAGCGCCAATTCTGGCTGTTTCGTTTATCCCGTATTTTGCACATCCTGTCTCCATGTGGGCGCTGCCGATTGCGGTTTTTGTGTCATTGACAGGGTTGCTGATCTCGATTTGGCTCATTGGCAAGGTCGAGCAGTTGAATTGGTATATAAGCTTGTCGGGCAAATTAACACAGATACGCCAGTCCGTTCGTGCACCTTTTGAACCGTTGAAAAAAGAGCTATAAATCCTGATAATGAAAAAGCGATCAGCCAAAGGTGCTGTCGCTTTTTTTGCACATAAAGGAGAAACAATGATGAAACTGCACAAGGGAGAAATCTTATTCCGCCAAGGGGAGTCGGGCTCGCTGTTCAGGCTGCATTCAGGGTTGTTGAAAATCGTCCGCTCGCATGAAGACGGAAATACGACGCTCGTCAATATTATAGTGCCGGGTGAGACGATTCCACATCATTCGCTGATTAGTCCGAGTGCCTACTATGCAACGGCCATTGCGTTGGTGACGAGTGACGTTGAAGTGCTGCCTGCTGAGCCTTGGTACGCGGAATTGGAACGCAACCCGGAGCATTATCGCACGATTGCGCGACAGTTACAGGACAAGCTGCGCATGATGCAGCAGCGGATCGATCAACTGACGGAAATCGCTCCAGCAGCGAAGCTGTTGAAAATGGAACAATGGTTTCAACAATACATAGGAAACTTGAAGCTGACCGATGTGCTGACGCAAGAGGAAATCGGCCAGTTCATAGGGCTTCGCCGAGAAACCGTGAACCGGTTGCTACGAGAACGCGAAACAGGGAGGAAGAGCGAGTAAGCTCTTTCTCCCTGTTTTATGTTAGGAAAGCGCACCTGCGGGGCCGAAGAATTCGTAATGACGATCCGCCTCCGCAACGCCCCACGCGATGAGCGATTGATTGACTGTTTTCATGAACGGCAACGGTCCGCAGAAGTAAAAGCTGCCATCCACCGTCGGCACAAGACTTTGGATCCAAGGCAGATCGAGATAGCCCTCTTTGTGGTACGCCTGCTCACGGGTATCGACCTCAGTAGGCTGTGCATAACACCAAGCAATCGTGACTTGAGGGTGTTCTTTAGCAAGCTGCTCGACTTCTGTACGGAGTGCATGATGCTCCCCATTTTGAGCGGCATGGATAAATGTGACCTTGCGATTCGGCTGCGTTGTGACAATTGCATGCAGCATGCTCACCATTGGGGTAAGTCCGACCCCGCCGCTAAGAAGTGTAATAGGTCTTGTATCCGCTGCATCTAGTGTAAAGTCACCTGCTGGCGCGGAAAGCCAGAGGACATCGCCCTCTTGAACCTGGTTGTGCAAATAGACGGAAACTTTGCCTGCAGGGACAGCTGGATTCGTGTCTTCGCGTTTCACCGAGATCCGGTAGAAAGGCTGACCCGATGCATGAGAGAGGCTGTATTGCCGAATATGCGTGTGTCCATCACCTGGGATTTGAACGCGAACACTGACATACTGCCCAGCTGCAAAATCAGCAATAGGCCCTTGATCCTGCGGCTTCAGGTAAAAGGAGGTGATGACGTCGCTTTCTCGTTCTTTTCGAGCGATGATGAACGGTCTGAAATCGGACCATCCCCCAGGCTGCAAAGTGGAACTCGTATACATATCGGACTCAATCCTAATGAAGGCACTTGCGATGACGCCGTAGGCTTCAGCCCATGCCCCCAAAATCTCGTCCGTAGCGGCATCGCCTAGGACTTCTTTAATCGCTCCTAGCAAATGCTCCCCGACGATGGGATACTGCTCGGGTTTGACGCCTAGACTGCGATGTTTATGCGCGATTTGTTTGACTGCGGGCAGAATGGCTTCCAACCGATCAATATGCACGGCTGCTGCGTAGACGGCGTTGGCGAGAGCGGATTGCTGTCTGCCTTGCTTTTGATTGGCGTGATTAAAAAGATTCAATAGCTCTGGATGAGCCGCGAAAAGTCGGTCGTAGAATCGTTTGGTTATTGCTATACCATGGACTTCTAGTACGGGCACAGTGGATTTAATGATGCGGATGGTTTGTTCGCTTAGCATGAGGGATCATCTCATTTCCAATAGAGTGACTTTATGCCTTTAGTATAACGAACAAGAGGAGGGCACCCCTGTGATTAGAATCACAGGGAATCGCAACAAAGTGTGTCTATGGGCAACGAGAGGGATACACGATATACTGGATATAACATCCAAATGAGGGAGGCGGCCTATGCCCGACTGGTCGTATCATACGTTATTTAAACCGTTGCTTTTTCGCCACAGCGGGCGGAGATCCAGAGATCTCACGCTGCATGCGATTGGCGGGCTAAGCCGCATACCTGGCGGCACTTTTGTCATTCGCACGATGGGCCACATGGAAATGTCGCCGCATCTGGCGAGCGAGCTGGCAGGCGTGCCGATTGCCTGCCCGGTAGGCCTCAGCGGCGCGCTTGACCCGCACGGCACGGCTCACAAGGCCCTCGCCCAGTTCGGGCTCGGGTTCATCGAGCTCGGACCCGTGACGGTCCGAGCTGTCAGCAGTGCCGCGCTAATTGAGCGCGTCTTGGAAGAGGAAGCCATCGTCTATCCCGATGGCTACGAAAACGACGGCGCGGACGCGATCGCCGCGCGCCTGCGCAAGGGCACGGGGCATCGTCTGCCGCACTTCGTGCGGCTGCGGCCGATGCCGGGCAGTTCGCCGCGCGAAGCGCTTGAAGAGCAGCGGGAGCTGCTCCTCAAGCTGGCGCCGTACGCGGCGGGGTTCACTCTCGATGGCCTCGCCGAAGGCTGGCCATCGGAAACGGCTTTGGCGTACCTCGCGGAGGTGCGCCAGCTGGCACTGAAGGCAGCACCGGGGAAGCCGGTGCTGTTGTATGTGCCGCAGCAGCTCCCAGCCGGGGAGCTGCATGCGATCTTGGACACCGCGCGCAGCTTCAGCGGTGTCGTTCTCGGCGACGCGCAGCGGGAGCCGGGCTCTCGCTGCGAGCGCGTCGGCGGCGGCGCTGCTTTGCTCAGCGCGCAGCTGAGCAAGGTCCGGCTGCTGCGCGAGGCGCTGGGCGAGCGCAGTGCGATTGTCGCGGCCGGCGGCGTGCATCAGCCGGAGGACGCGCTCGCGCTGCTGGAAGCAGGCGCGACTAGCGTCATGCTGCACAGCGGGCTCGTCTACGCAGGGCCGGGCCTGCCGAAGCGCATTAATGAAGCGATCCTGTATGATCGCATCACCGCTCCTGCAGTAGTCCCTTCTCCATCATCCTCGCCAGCCCCATCCTTCTGGGCGAACTGGGGCTGGATGAGCCTGCTGGGATTAGGTATGATCATCGGCGGTGTGCTGGCATGGTTTATTGCCGCAACGACGGTGCTTTTGCCTTATGATGAGGATTTTTTGGGGCGATCACGCAGTGAAATTAACCGTTTCAACGCCCATCTTCTTCATTTCATGTCGCATGATCGCATTACCTTAGCGGGTACGATGATCTCTACTGGCATTTTCTATTATCAGCTTGCTCATCACGGCTTGCGTTACGGGCTGCATTGGGCACGTACGGCAGTCTTATCCTCTTGCGTTGTCGGTTTTTGCAGCTTCTTTCTCTATCTTGGCTACGGTTATTTCGATCCGCTTCATGCGGCAGCAGCGATTGTTCTACTGCCTATGTTCTTACTTACGCTGCGTGGGTTAAAGGATCAACCATCTCGTAAACCGCCAGGATTACGAAATGATCGCATTTGGCTCAGAGCACAGTGGGGGCAATGCTGCCTCGTGGTACTTGGCTTTGGGTTGGGGATCGGAGGACTCACGATATCCTTCGTCGGGATCACGGGCGTATTCGTTCCGAGTGATTTGGCTTTTTTGGGCGTAACTACTTCACAGCTATCTGCTTGGAGTGATGCAATTATTCCGCTCATTGCCCATGATCGCGCAGGCTTTGGCGGTGCGCTGTTCTCACTGGCTGTGGCGATAACGGCTTCAGCGCTCTGGGGGATGAATCAAGGAGAAGGCTGGCTATGGTGGACGTTCCTATGGGGCGGACTGCCGGGCTTCGTGGCGGGGCTTTATGTACATGCACATATTGGCTACACGGATTTTGTCCATTTGCTGCCTGTTTACATAGCTGTGCTGCTGTATGTCGGCGGATTATATCTGACGTATCCGTATCTCGTAGGAAAAGGGGAGACTAGTGTCAGTCTGTCTGTTTAGCTATCTGCCGCCTCTCCGCCCACTACCTTCTATTTTAACGGACACTAGTGACCGTATTCCTTAGAAAATACACTTTTTTTCAACCTAACGGACGCCAATGACCTTTATTTGAGCAATTTGTGTGATTTGTTTGCGCAAATTAAGCAATAGGGACTTTCATGTCCTTTAGCCATACTCAATGGCACTTTTGAACGAATTAGGGTCTGTTGTGTCCGTTACACAAAAGCTGTCCCCCAAGACCCTATCATCTTTGGGGGACAAGCTCCTCACTCAAAAACTCTTCGCCAACTCCTGCGCCTTACTAATCGCTTCTGCCTTAATCTCCTGCGCTTTATCAGGGAATTGGTTATGACCCTCAACAAATAGCCCCTGCGTTTCTGGAATACCGAAGAAGGCCATGATGATGCTGATATAACGATGACCAGATTCCATGGCTGCCGCCGGCCCTTCTGAGTACACGCCGCCGCGGGCTTGGATATGCAGAACTTTTTTGCCGGAAAGTAAGCCGACTGGACCTTCTGCGGTGTACTTAAACGTTTTGCCTGCCACACAAAGAGCATCCAGATAAGCTTTCATCACAGGTGGGAACGAGAAGTTCCACATCGGGGTAACGAATACGTATTTGTCTGCGGCTATAAATTGCTCGGTAAGCTCACTAATTCGTCCTACCTTGGCGCTTTCTTCGCTTGTTAATGAGGAAAAATCCTGCCCACTCCGCAGCTTACCCCATCCGCTGAACACGTCCGCATCAATATGCGGGACTTGGACACGATACAAATCAATAGGGATCACTTCATCATTAGGGTTCGCTTCTCGATAGGCATCGATGAAAGCTTTACCTACGGCCATACTATAAGATGTTTGATGATCATGAGGATGTGCGGTAATATGCAGAACCGTTGCCAAGGTAATCCATCCTTTCGGGTATAGAATCTAAGTAATCCTCTTCTAATGTTCGATTAAAACTCTTAAAATATGCTGGTAGAAAAAGGACTACTCGTGTCTTGATAGAGTCAGAAACAACATTTGGGGATGGAACTACCTATTTACATTGAGCCTTGGCCGCTTTTGAGTTATGATGGGAGTCGATGTTTTTTATTTGAATTTCCTACGAGATTATTACCTAAATTAAGATAAAGTGAGATGACGAATTCATGACAAAACCAAAAGATTTAAACTATAGCATGCCAGCAGAATGGACGGAGCACGAACGCACTTTCATTTCTTGGCCCGTTCAAGCGTCAATGGTTTACCCGGAGGATCACGCAGTTGTTTCTCAAGGCTACTCAGATTTGGCAAAGGCGATTGCCGAATTTGAGCCAGTTACTGTGATTGTGAACCCATCCGATGCAGCACAAGTGAAAGAGATGTTCACCGAGTCCAACGTGGATTTCCTTGAAATTCAACATAACGATGCGTGGTTCCGCGACAACGGTCCAACATTCGTGTTGAACGAGCAGCAAGAAATTGCAGCGGTTAACTGGAAGTTCAACGCATGGGGCGGCAAATACGCGCCGTGGGATCTAGACGATAACGTAGCCCCGCAAATTGCGGAGCACCATGGTGTGAAACGTTTTGACGCTCCGCTCGTTATGGAAGGCGGATCCATCCACGTGGATGGAGAAGGTACGCTTTTGACTACAGAAGAATGTCTGTTGAACACGAACCGCAACCCGGATCTGAGCCGTGAGGAGATTGAGGAGCATGTCCGCAATTTCGTGAACGTGGAGAAGATCATCTGGTTGAACAAAGGACTGGACGGCGACGAGACGGACGGTCACGTAGATAATATTGCTTGCTTCGCTGCTCCAGGCAAAATCATTCTGCAAGTGTGCAACGATCCTTCGGATGCGAACTATGCGATTACGCAGGAGAATTTGGAAATTCTCCGCAGCGCGACAGATGCCAAAGGTCGCTCCTTCGAGATCATTCAAATCGAGCAGCCACCGCTAACGTTCTTTGAAGAGCAACGCTTGACGCTTAGCTACTTGAATTTTTATTTCGTGAACGGCGGCATTATTTTGCCGGTGTTTGGTGGAACAGCGGAAGAGACAGATCGCAAAGCGATTGAAGTTCTTCAAGCGGCATTCCCAGACCGTAAAATTCGTACAATTAACGGCATGTCTATCATTAAAGAAGGCGGCAATGTTCACTGCACGACGCAGCAAATGCCAGCCAGCAAGAAAGGGTGATTCCATTGAGAAAAGTGACTGTAGCAGCCACTCAAATGAGCTGTTCTGACAATATAGAAGCAAACATTGCTAAGGCGGAAAAATTAGTACGTGAAGCCGCGGCCAAGGGTGCGCAAATTATTTTGATTCAAGAGCTGTTCGAAACGCCATATTTCTGCCAAAAAGAAAAATCCGACTACTACCGCTTCGCAACGGAGCTGGAAACGAACAAAGCGATTAATCACTTCCGTGAAATCGCTAAAGAGCTTGCCGTCGTTCTGCCGATCTCCTTTTATGAGAAAAAGAACTACGCGCGCTACAACTCGCTTGCTGTCATTGATGCCGATGGCTCGGTTCTCGGCACGTACCGCAAAAGCCATATCCCCGACGGTCCGGGGTATGAAGAGAAATTCTATTTTAACCCTGGCGATACCGGCTTCAAGGTGTGGAAAACACGCTACGCCAAAATCGGCGTAGGCGTTTGCTGGGATCAGTGGTACCCGGAAGCTGCTCGCGTAATGGCACTGATGGGGGCAGAACTGTTGTTCTACCCAACAGCTATCGGTTCAGAGCCGCAGGATGGCTCCATTGATTCGAAGGATCACTGGCAAATGTGCATGCGCGGTCACGCGGCGTGCAACCTGATGCCGGTCATCGCATCGAATCGGATTGGCAAGGAAGAAGATGAGGATTCCAGCATCAACTTCTATGGTTCGTCTTTCATTGCAGGCCCGCAGGGCAATCTGGTGGAGGAAGCTGGGCGTGACGAGGAAACGGTTCTCGTTGCCGAGTTCGATCTGGATCAGCTGGAAATCCAGCGTATCGAGTGGGGGATTTTCCGCGATCGTCGTCCGGATCTTTACAAGAAAATCGCTACGTATGACGGTGAGCAGGTGTTTTAAAACGTGTGGCTGATTCCCTTACTTAAAGGCCTTTTGTTAGGTTTCTCCATCGCGGCACCTGTTGGTCCTATTGGAATCCTGTGCATGCGTCGGACGTTGACGTTAGGCCGCTTGCACGGCTTTTTATCTGGGCTTGGCGCCGCTACAGCGGATGCAATCTATGGCTTCATCGCCGGGTTCGGCTTGACGCTGATTACGAGCTTTCTATTAGATCAAAAGGTGATCCTGCAGCTGGTCGGAGGTCTGTTCCTCGTCTATTTGGGCGTGCAAACCTTTCGCTCTAAGCCTGCTGCCGAAGCTGCGAAAGCGACAGGTGACACGCTGTTCAAATCGTACGCGTCGACCTTGCTGCTCACGATTACGAACCCGATGACGATCATGTCGTTCGTCGGCGCCTTCGCGGGTCTTGGGCTTGGCGGTGGTGCGGATGCAGGTTTCACGCCTGCCATCGCCTTGGTGATCGGTGTCTTCACAGGCTCCGCGCTGTGGTGGATGCTGCTCAGCTTGTTGGTTGGACTGCTGCGAGATCGGCTCAAAGGAGCGGCGTTCTTATGGATTAATCGCATCTCTGGTGCGATGTTAACGGTGTTTGGTTTATTTGCAGTGATAGGGCTACTCTTCCGAGAGTAGCCTTTTTTGTCATGGTATGGAATATAACACGACCCCTTACTTTTTCATTTGCAGATGTCGATATATATAGGGTAGTCTCGAAAATTGTCGATAAGAAGGGGGGCTTGTCATGTTTAAAAATTGGTCATTAAAAACGAAGCTTCTTTCTGGCATGCTCTTAGTTATTTTGTTATTTACGGGAGGTGCAGTGAACAATTATTTGAAACTATCTGATGTCCAAAGTGCACTGAATCAGGAAACGGAGCGCAATGCGGAGGTAAAGGCAGCTTACGAGCTTAAGAACTATGTAGGTATTCTGTATAGTAATCAAGCCGATGTCATTATCAATCAAAGTGATGAAGCAGCGAAAGAGTACAAGGAAAACGAAGTGAAATTCAAACAATTCATCGAATTCATTGCCCTACAATCGGACAGCCCGAAGGAGAAAGAGTTGGCTGCAAGTTTGCGAACCGCCAGTGAGGGTTTTATCAAATCGTTTGATGTGGTTATGGATATTTATAATAGAAGCAGTAAACTAACGGCCGCGCAGCTTCGCGAAGAAAATAAGAAAGCCGATGATCAGACGGACGAATTCAAACAAACGATCTATACCGTGGCCGATCAATATATTGATAGCTTCAATCAAGAATCTAAGGAATCTAGAGATTATTTAACTGAGCAAATTGTTTCGGTCAAAACGACACTCGTAATAGCCTGTTTGATCGATATTTTACTTGGCATAGGTATAGCCTTGCTGCTTAGTAAAATCATCATTGGACCTATCAATGTGTTGATGAATGTAGCCCAAAGTATTGCTGAAGGCGATTTAACACGCACGATCAAAAGTCGTAGTAAGGATGAAATCGGAAAATTAACCGATAGCTTTAATCGAATGATTCTTAATTTGCAAGAGCTGATTAGAGAGGTGAATGCAAGTTCGCATGGTGTGGCAGCTTCTTCGAAGCAGCTTTCGGCAAGCGCAGAAGAAACCTCAGCGGCTTCGAACGAGATCGCGGCTTCCATCCAGGCAGTCGCGCGAGGGGCTGAAGCTCAGGGCATAACTTCCAAGGAAAGCGCACGTGCGATGGAGGAGATGTCCGTAGGCATACAACGGATTGCAGAAACGTCTTCTACCGTATCGGAAGTTTCAACGGATGCCTCGGAGAAAGCAAGGAATGGCAACGTATCCCTGCAGCAAGTCATTCGTCAGATGGAATCCATTCGGGCTACAGTCGATCGTACAGCCTCCATGGTACAGAAGCTCGACAAGCAATCCAAAGAAATCGGCGGCATTGTGAGTGTGATTTCCAGTATCGCTACCCAGACGAATCTGCTCGCGCTCAATGCAGCTATCGAAGCGGCTCGTGCGGGAGAACACGGTCGCGGCTTTGCCGTTGTTGCCGGTGAAGTAAGGAAGCTAGCCGAACAATCAGGCAGTTCAGCTAATCAGATTATCGGGTTGATTGAGCAAATCCAGCAGGGGACGCAGTTAGCTGTCGCTGCAATGAATGAGGGAACGAGAGAGGTACATACGGGGATTGTCGTCGTGCATGAGGCTGGTGAATCCTTTCAATTAATCCTGCAGGCGATTGATCAGGTGGCCGATCAGATCCGTGATGTATCTGCCGTGGCTGAAGAGATGTCCGCTGGATCCGAGCAAGTGACGGCTTCGGTGATCGAATCGGCTAATATTGCACAGCAATCTACCCTAGCTGCTCAGAATGTAGCGGGGAGCGCCGAGGAGCAGCTTGCAGCGCTGCAAGAAGTCGCCGCTTTCGCGAACGACTTGAACGGTATGTCACTCAGGCTGCAGCAAGCCGTCGGTAAGTTCAAGCTATAAAACAGGAGTAGGAACCTCCAGGGGCGAAGTAGGTCATCATTAGCGTTACAAAGGAGACGACTCGCCCATGCGCAGTGAACAAGAAATGATGTCCTTAATCCTAGATACAGCAAGAAATGATGAGCGCATCCGCGCGGTGATGATGAACGGATCGCGTACGAATCCTAATGTGCCTCGAGATGATTTTCAGGATTACGATATTGTGTATTTCGTGCAGGAAACGGGTTCTTTTCGATTGGATCCCAGCTGGATCGATCGGTTCGGAGAGCGGCTTATCATGCAGATGCCGGATGATAACGAACTGTACCCGACAGAGCCTACGGAGCGTATCGTGTATCTCATGCAATTCCAAGATGGGAATCGAATCGATCTCACACTGATCCCTTTGGCGCAGCGCCAGCAGTTGATGGAGCCAAGCAGCCTGAGTGTGCTGCTTTTAGATAAAGACGGTGCTCTAGGCCAGATTCCTGAATCTAGCGACAGAGACTACCATATTCGCAGACCAACGGAGAAGCTTTTTCAAGGGGCATGCAATGAGTTCTGGTGGATTTGCTTGAATATCGCGAAGGGGCTTTGGCGTGAAGAGTTGAGCTATACCATGTTTATGCATGAGCAAATCAACCGCAATGTGCTCATCCAGATGCTCGAGTGGAAAATAGCGATGCGTTCTGATTTTACGATGAGTGCTGGCAAGTGTGGCAAGTACCTTCAAAATTACCTGACTGCTGACGAATGGCAGGCGTTTAAAGCGACCTATTCGGATGCTGATTACGAGAACATTTGGGATGCTGTTTTTGAGATGAGTGACCTGTTTAGTGAAACGGCTCAAGAGGTGGCTGCGCAGCTGGATTTTGCCTACGTTCACTCAGAAGAACGAAATGTGCTTGCCTATCTGCATGAGGTGCGGAGTCGGTGTAAGAAAAGTTAATCTCTAAATGAAAAGTTACTCTAAAGAGTAACTTTTTTTATTTCCAGAGTAATTTTGTTTGCATTTGAAAGTAATTTATATTACTCTTAAAAGTAAGGAGGTTGAGTCTATTGGATGATATTCGATTGAATGTACCCTTGCTTCGTCGGCGTGTTCCTAATTTGACGAGTGCTGCTCGGGCGGTAGGATTACGTTCTGCAACAGTTTCAAATCTGTGCACAGGTAAAATACCTGTAGGCCGCGCTGAGGTCCGAACACTTGTCGCATTGGCTTCCTTGGCGAATTGTAGCTTGGATGAACTTATTCTAGTTGGGGAGAGATTCGAGATGATCGAAACCGGTATTAAGACCTTAGATCTGTTCGCACCATTAGCAAAAGGAGGCACAACAGGGCTAGTCGCTCGTCCGAAAATGGGGCAATTAGTGATTCTTGCAGAACTCTTACATCTTTTGAAAAAGCAAGGCTACGCAACCATTCTTCTTACGCCTGAAGGTGAGCACCCCGAAATCGAAGATGTGACAAGTGATGTGGATGTCATTTGCGGCAGCGTAGAGGAAGCCTTCCAGCAGTTAAGTAAGTTCGGTGCTACGCGTGACGTCATTCTTGCTGCGGACCGCTCGCATGTGCTCAGTAATGAGCTCTATCAGCTGCAGGACCGACTTCAGGATGTAGGTATGCAGTCTATGACAACGTTGCTCGTTGATCTGAAAGGTGAAGCAGTCGATGAGGATTTGCCTTATGGACCGCTCGAAACGCTCTGGCAATTTGATGCGGACTTAGCAGCCCGGCACATTTACCCTGCAGTGAGTCCAGTGCTGTCTACCTCCGAAATTATCGAGGGATCCTACACAGATGCACTTCACCTATCCGTCGCACAAAAGGCAAAGAAGCTGCTGCGTCGCTATAAAGAATTACGCTTCTTAGTGCAAGTACATGGCTTGGCAGGACTGCCGACTTCTGAGGTCCAAACTTTTCAGCGTGGCGAACGCTTAGAAGCCTATCTCACACAACCTTTTTATGTAGCAGAAGCAATGACAGGTGTAGCTGGTGTGACGGTTTCTTTGCAGGAAACGCTGCAGGATGTGGGGCGGATTATCGACGGATCTGAGGATCAAACCGAAGCAAAAGAATTGATGTATATCGGTCGTTTAGTTTAGGGCTAACCCCGTATAACCAATAGCATAGAGGCTTGCAGCGAAGTTGCTGGGTCCTTTTTTTGCACTCCGTCTAGGTACGATTTATTTCACAGAGGATAAAGGAAAATCCTAGATTTCGCCGAATTGTGAATATATACAAGTTAGAGGAGGTCACCCCTACATGATCAACGATGTATTCACAGCAGCACGCACGGGCGATGTAAATCGAGTAAAGGATCTCCTGGACACAGATCTCTCGCTTGCCAATGCGGAAAACGGTGACGGACTTTCCCTGTTAGGCTTCGCGGCACATTTTGGTCAGGGAGAAGTGGTCAAGCTGCTTTTGGAAAATGGGGCTGATGTGAATGCCATATCGCACTCCCGAGTCAGCTATATCCCTTCGAATACGGCGCTGCACGCAGCCATCGCTGGCGAGCGGAGCCTAGAGGTCATACAACTGCTGCTCGCTCACCGTGCGAAGCCGACGATTACGGATAGCAATGGGCATACGAGTTTACATGTAGCAGCCTTCCATAAGGATAGCACGCAGATCATTGGGCTATTGCTGGAGCATGGTGCGGATGTAAATGCGAAGTCAGAAGACGGTGTTTATGCGATCGATCTAGCCAAAGAGCAAGGTCATACGGCCGTGATTGCCATGCTGAGAGAGCACGGAGCCATTGGCTAGTGCGGATCAGCTTACGATGCAAGGTGATGGAGAGGACATTCAGCTAGTCAGCTAGCGGATTAGAGAATGTCCTTTTTGGCTTGAAGTTTTTTATTGGCAGCAACTAAACGGTATAGACTAATGCCTAGCAAGACAAGAACTGGCACATAGAGAATCAGCAAGGGATAAAAGATCGTATTTTTTATGTTGATCATGAAAATAGGGATTTGCGCGGCAGTAACCGCCGTAAATACACCGATGAGCCGTTTATTCCGCTCGATCATGGAGTCAATGTCAGTGAAAATTTCCGGCTTTGTATGCTGATACGTTTGTCTCCAGATATACCAGCCTGCGCCGCTGTAAATTTTATCCCAACCTGTATCCTCGAAAATACCTACATAATTCGCATCGACCTTCGTTTGGTAATCGACGCAATAGCTCATCTTGCGGGGAGCTCCTTTTTGAAAATGGAATCGCAGACCATTCCAGTTCACACGAAGTAAGTGCCAGCCTTGCGCCTCCATATCCTCCAACCATGATGTAATCGTCTCCGCTTGTGAACTATCCCACCATTTAAACACCTTTTTGGTCTCATTCATACAAAGATCCCTCCACTTTCTTCGCATTTTCGTATAGCTCCGTAATTCTGGCGATCTCCAGCTTGAGCAGTTCTTTACCAGATGGGGTGATGCGGTACAGCTTACGACGCTCTTCTTCTGCTACGGCCTGAATCAAACGATCTTTCTCCATGCGTGATAAACTGCCATAAATCGTTCCAGGGCCCAGGCGGATTCTGCCTTGTGTAAGCTCCTCAACCCACTGAATAATGCCGTATCCGTGTCGAACCTCAGTAAGGGAAAGCAAGATGTAATAGGCCGTTTCGGACATGGGTAAATACTGACGGTAGAGCTTTTCGCTATCCATATAATCTCCTTTTGGGTATATCAGGGTATGTTGTATCACGGTTCGTTGTATCACTTAGTGATATATCATGAGATGAGTATATCACCGCGCGATATAGAGTGCAATAGGCAATTAAATATTTGATTCAAGCTCTTTTATGTTAAAATTTGGATATAGTATTCCTGAATGATGCTGAAGAAGGAGGCGGATATGATGCGCAAAATCGTAGCAGGACTGTTCATGTCACTGGATGGGGTGATCGACTCGCCGGAGAACTCCCCGAAGAAATGGGGCAACGCGGAAATTATGGAGCGGATCGCGGAAGGTGTGGCTAAGGCGGATGCGGTGCTGCTGGGGCCGCAGACGTATCAGTTTTTGGCGCAGTTCTGGCAGCATCAAAGCGATGAGGTGCCGATGGCGAAATTTTTGAACCATGCCCCGAAATACGTGGTGTCTCAAACGCTCGATGAACTGGAGTGGCAGCCAGCGACGTTGCTAAGAGGCGATTTCGTGGAGGAAATTACGAAGCTCAAACAGCAGCCAGGCTTGAATATTCAGGTTCCGGGGAGCCCTGCCTTAGTCAAATCGCTGCTGCGCGAAGGGCTGCTGGATGAGCTTCATCTCAATATTTGTCCCGTTGTAGCCGGACTCGGTGTGAAGCTTTTCGATGGGATCGAGGAAGCAGTGGATCTTAAGCTTATCGATTCGAAGAGCTACAGTAACGGGGTTCTAAGCGTGACTTATCACATAGTCAAATAGATTGGCTGAGGCTCCAGTTCGTTCATCCGGAAATACTCCGAGTGGATCGTCCTTGGAGCCCTTGTTCTTTTAACATAAACCCAATATTCACAAGTCCAAACACGAGGAAGCACATCCAGGGAAGCCCCTCCCAGCCTAGCAGATTCCCCAAATCGTATAAGTATCCGCCACCTACGTTCCCGAGAATAGCCCCGATGGAGAGGGCAAAGCTGTTAAAACCGAAATAACTGGCAATCTGATCAGTGCCTGCATAGTTGGAAACCATCGTATTCATCATCGGCTGTAGAAATACTTGACCGATCATGAAGGCGATAACCCCCGCATAGATTCCCCACATGGAGCCCATCATGCCGATCGTAAATAAGCCGCCAGCGAGCAGCAAAGTACCAAGCGACATCACGCCAAAAGGCTGCAGCTTCTGGTTGCCTAACTTGGATAAGGGCACTTGGAGCAGGACCATGACGATGGCACCGCAGCTGTAAATAAGCCCGATATTCGCATCGGAACCAAGCTGATGTACCCGAAACGGCACGGCGATATATAACTGGGTTACGAGAGACCAGGAGATCATCGTGAATAGCATGAAGCGGCGAAAAGGGCGATTGCTCAGCACGGTTTTCATTTGAGATAAGATGCCCGTATAAGCTTTGCGAGATTGTTCACTCTGGATGGCAGGCAAAAAGAAGAGACTAAAGAAAAAGGAAAAGGCAAAAATGAGCGTAGCCGCCAAACTCACATATTTAAAATGAAACCCCATGAGCAAGGCGCCCAGTACAGGGCCTACGACGAATCCCATATTGCTTAACATTTCTCGAATGGAGTAAATGGTAATACGGTTGCTCGACGTAGATAGTGCCGCATAATAGGCATAACTTGCCGGATTGAACAGAGATCCGCCTAAGCCAGAGAAGAAACAGGCGATGATAAAGCCTGGCACGCTGTCGACGAAGCCGAACATCCCAAATCCGAATGTACGAATGAGTAAGCCGATGAGAATCGTGCGCTTATATCCAAGCTTGTCGGCCAATGTTCCGCATAGAACGGAAAGCCCTTGCTGGCTGAAGCTGCGAATCGCTGAGATGATACCCACCATGGTGACGGTCAGCAGGATGTCATTCAATAAATAGGAGGCCAGCAGCGGGATCATCATATAAAATCCGACGGCCATACTGAACGTATTCATGAACATGACCCAGAAGGGCAGCCGAATGGAAGTGAGTTTATTCAGGAATGCATTCATAATGAGACCTCGTTTCTTGCGTGTAATGTAATTTTAAAACAATACAGGATTAGCGGTAACTTGTATAGGGACATTCTTTGGATGGACTTGGGTAAAAGTTAGTTGAGGCTGCAAACTCTTTCGAGATGCAAGCTTGAATAATAGGAAAGGGCTGTTCTACAAGTATCAACTTGAGAGCAGCCCTTTGTATTCATTCCTTAGTCGCGAACCTGACTTTCAAAATGTCCTTTGTGAGCACCGTTGCAATAAGGTTTATTAGAAGATAGTCCGCAACGACACAGGTGAATCTGTTCTTTCGTTTCCATGGGATCACCTTCGCCATCCAGTAGCGTAACGCCGCTTACAAGCAAAGGGCCATTATCCAGAATTTTAATTTCTGCCACAACCAACGCCTCCATTCTTTTTACCAAATTAGAAAGGATGAGTTTTTGGTTCCCGCAATCATCTTTCTATTCGGTTCTCACCATTGTTGCCAGTTGCGATTAACTGTAATCAATTAGAGCATAACAATAGAGAGTTAAACGGAAACTGAGACTTCAAGTGTGAGATAGGTGTAAAATAGGGGTATATATAGGATAAAAGCTGAATGGAGTGGTCGCGAAATGAATCCTTCCAAATATGAAAAATACTTCTCTATTGATGGCTTCTGGTCGAAATTGAAAAAAGGTGCCAAAAAAGCGGGCAGTAAAGTGATATATACGGGTTTGCTGCTTTTTTACGCCTTGGATAGTCCGAAAACGCCGCTTCGTGCTAAGGTTCAAATCTATGGTGCGCTGGGGTATCTCATCCTGCCGTTGGATCTCATGCCCGATCTCCTGCCAATTGTGGGCTATGTGGATGATTTGAGTGCGCTGGGCTTTGCCTTGGCAGCTGTGTCGAAGAGCATCGATGACGAGGTCAGGCGGAAAGCGAAGAGCAAGCTGAGGGATTTTCTCGGTGATGACGCGGTTAGCAGCAAGGATATTATTGATATTGATGGTCACGTGGTGGAGGAGCAGGGGAAGGCGAAGGTTGATGAAAAGTAGCTGGGCTCAATGACCGGAGAAAATGTAAAAAGACACCCGCGCAGGGTGTCTTTTTATTAAACCTTTAACATCCAACCGAACGTGTCCGGCAGCTTGCCGCTTTGAATACCGGTGATTGTCGTGTACAGACGCTCCACGAGCTCGCCAATCTCCCCATGGTTCACGACCATTGGTTTGCCATCCCATAGTAGGCTGCCAATTGGCGATACGACCGCAGCGGTGCCGGTGCCGAAAGCTTCTTCCAGCGTCCCATCCGCATGCGCCTTGACGATGTCATCGATCGAGATTTTGCGCTCGGATACAGGAATACCCCAAGATTTAAGCAGGTGAATAATGCTGCCCCGCGTGATCCCTTCCAGAATGCTGCCGCTAAGGCTAGGCGTGACTACTTCTCCATTGATTTTGAAAAAGACGTTCATACTGCCGACTTCTTCTAGGTATTTCTTTTCGATAGCGTCGAGCCAAAGCACTTGCGCACAGTTATGCTCTTTCGCCAGCATTTGCGCCTTTAAGCTTGCTGCATAATTGCCGGCTACTTTAGCGTTGCCTGTTCCGCCTTGCACAGATCGCGCATAATAGCTTTCCACAAGGATGTTAATCGGCTGCAGGCCTTCCTCATAGTAAGCATCAACTGGCGACATAATGATAATAAAGGAATAAGTAAAGGATGGGCGGACACCTAGCACGCCTTCCGTTGCAATAATGAACGGACGGATGTACAAGGATGAGCCTTTCTTTTTCGGTACCCATGCAGCATCAATGCGAACTAGCTCTTGAATGGCACGGACAACAAATTCTTCATCCAACTGCGGGATGCTGAGTCGTTCACTAGAGCGGTTTAAACGCTTCGCATTTTGGTCCGGACGGAATAACACAACTTCATCGCTCTCCGTGCGGAACGCCTTCATCCCCTCAAAAACAGCTTGCCCATAGTGGAAAACCATCGCTGCGGGGTCATGTGAAATCGGTCCATAAGGAATGATGCGCGGATCGTGCCAGCCCTGACCTTCCTCGTAATCCAGCATAAACATATGCGAGGTAAAATGCTTCCCAAACCCAAGATTTTCATTTAAATTCGGCATGGGCTTGGCGTTATGATTTTGTTCAATTCGAATGCTTCCGTACATCTGTTGTGCCACCTTTCCGTTTGAGGGTACTCACAATCTTTTACCCTTAACTATAGAAAATTCGCAATCATTGATCAATTGCGATTTATCAATTACTATCATAGTTAATAGCTATGATCGGGGGGCGTCAGGTGGATTATCGGTTGTTGGTCTATTTCTTGGCGGTATGTGAGGAGCTGCACTTTACCAAAGCAGCAGAGAAGCTGGGCATTAGCCAGCCCACGCTTAGTCAACAGATTCGATTGCTGGAGGATCGCGTGGGATCTCCACTTTTTCAGCGCATGGGTAAAAAGGTATACGTGACCGAAGCGGGCGAGATTTTGCGTAAGCATAGTCGAAACATTTTTCACGAATTGGAGCAGGCCCAACTGGCGATGAATGAGCTCCAAGGGATGCAGCGCGGGCGCTTGCGGATCGGTTGCTCCGGGAATCATTTGCTGACGGCGACGATTATGACGTTTCATGCGAAATATCCCCAAATCGAGCTGTCTGTGATGGAGCTGGCCACGGAAGAGACGAAAGAAAAGCTGCTGAGCAATGAGCTGGATGTGGGGGTTGTTTTCCTGCCGGAGGCGGACGAGCAGTTAAAGTGTGTGCCGCTGTATGAAGAGAAGCTTCAGCTGGTCGTATCAGCTCGGCATGCTTTTGCCCAAGATCAGGTGCAGGAGATTCGATTGGCGGAGCTGACCGAGATTCCGATCGCGATGCTGCAGCAGAAATTCTACGTTCGGCAAATGATGGATGATTGTTGTGCGCAGATCGGTCTTGCTTGGAAGCCGATTGTGGAGCTGTCTACGCTCGAATCGCTGCTGCAAATGGCCAAAAACCATGTATGCGGGGCGATACTGCCGCAATCCTATGTGGAGGGCATGGGTGCCCAGATGCGTGAGCAAAAGCTTTGTGCCATTCCGATCATTGATCCCGTTCCACAGAAGGAAGTGGGCATTGTGTATCGGAAGGATATGTTTTTGTGCAAAACGATGGATACGTTCGTGAAGCAGGTTATTCAGGAGTTTGCTTAAGGTGAACTTAACGTGAACTTAGCGTGAACCGTGAAGGAAAGAGTGAGGGTTGGGAATTTATGAGCAGGGATATCGAGAGCGCGATAGAGTATGTGTATGTATTTGCCTGTCATGAGGATGAGCAGGCATTGTGTCAGTTAGAGCTGCGCACGTTGCTGGGCGCAGACGCTGTTATAGGGTCGCGCTACGCCGTCAGCGCGCGCAAGATTGAGCCGAGCCGCAGCCCATTTCTGAAGCTGCGGATGGATGTTCTTTTCGAGGCCGACAGCGTGTCTGCGCTGGCCTCGCAATTGAATGCGTTGACGCTGCGCGAGGCAACGTTCAAGGTTGTGTTCGCGGAGACGGACACGGCGGTCAGCTATGACCGCCAGCGGAGCGTCGAGCGCGAACTGGGCAGTCAGCTGCGTGGCAAAGCCGAAATGCGCAAGCCGCAGATGTGGTTCGCCGTGACGGAGCTGGGAGGCCGGTGGTTGTTCGGCGAGGGCAGCTACGGCGAAGCCGTATGGCTTCAGCATCAGCAGAAGCCGCAGAACTACTCCACCGCCCTGAGTACGCGCCTCGCGCGGGCGGTGGTGAACATCGCCGTGCCCGAGGTGGCAGGCACGCGGGTCATTGATCCGTGCTGCGGCATCGGCACGGTGCTGGTGGAGGCGATGTCGATGGGGATCGACATCGTGGGCTATGACATCAACCCGCTGGCCGTGCGCGGCGCGCGGGTGAACCTCGACCACTTCGGCATGCCGAATGTGGTCCAGATCGCGGACATGCGGACGCTTGTGCCGCATGTGGATCAGGCCGAGTATGATGCGCTGATCCTCGACATGCCTTACAATCTTTGCTCCGTGCTTCCGGAGGATGAGAAGCTGGAGATGCTGCAAGCCGCGCGCCGTTTGGCGCGGAGAGCCGTCATTGTCACAACGGAGCAGATGGACTCGCTTTTGACCAAAGCCGGCTTTCATATCGATGCACGCTGCAGCGTGAACAAAGGTAATTTTAGCCGACAGATTCTCGTTTGTGTTTAATGGGCACTAATACATCATTTTTCCGAGCGGGCCGTCCTCCGCAATGATGTCTTGGAGGGCATAGATCGAAATTGGGAAGTAGAGGAAGCCATAGACATAAGCAGCAAGCTCATAAAGTTGAAAATAAATAACCAGTGATTTATCCGCGATATAAAAATCTTGATCAGGGCGAATACCTTTAAACTCCACTAACAAAGGAATGTCGCGCCGCTTGATCTCGGCGGCAACGATGGCACTGATTCTTGCGACATAATCGCTGTCTGGCTTAAATAAATCTTTGAGCGTATAGCTTTTTCCAGTTTCCGTGTTGAAGGTCAACGAATGTTGGATCGTCATGCCGTGGGCTCCGCCAGAGAAAGCGTAATTGATTAAAGACAAGCTAAGTACGCGGCGCTCATTCGTCTTGATTTCGTAGTAAGCTGTTACGTCTGTCATCGGGTTTTGTGGATAGCCTTGATCGTGCAGCTGCTTATTCACGGCATCCACAATCGTTGTGTTAATCGTATGCTGTACGGTTGGAGGTTCCAAGTGGATCACGGCAGGATACAGCAAATCCAATTTGTTATGCAGCACCTGATAGGTTTGTATACTGACGGGTTGGTGTTCCAATTTCAGTTCCGAATCGTTCATGTTTCATCATCCCTACGTTTTTGCTACACCATATTCGAAAGCTGGGCGTTTGGTTAATGATTCGGAACGTTTTTCACACTCCGCATGAAAAAAGAGCTCTCCCTTCATCGTTGTTTCAACGAAGGGAAAGCTCTTTTTGCTGTGGAACAGAAGGCGGATTATTCCTGTGAGGATGTTTCCTCGTCGCTGGCATTGGTTGCAGAACTTTGCAGCAATGCAGATAACTCTTCTACTTGTTGCTTCGATTGGCTGTCTTCAGCACTTGCTTCAGCAGCGTTAATAGCATGATTTACTACGTTGTCGTTACTGTTCGTCGTTGACATGATACAATCACCTCCTCCAAGTTTCAACCGACTAAGTATTCCTCAGGGAGTTTGAAAATATGTATAAAAAGATACGTATGGCCAGTTGTTTTTCAATAGGATTTACCTATAGATGATACGTGAATTGTATATTTCACAAATAAGGTAAAGGAGTACATAATAGAAGAAAATGGAAGGGTGTTGAGGACATTATGGGGAAATCATTCGAGTCTTTGCTGCCAGAGCATGAGGCATTTATTGCGAAGCAGCACATCTTTTTCGTGGGATCAGCACCGTTATCTGCCGAGGGGCATGTCAATATTTCGCCCAAGGGGCATGATGTTCTGCGGGTGCTATCGGCCAATGAAGTGGCGTATTTGGACCTGACGGGAAGTGGCAATGAGACCAGTGCGCATCTGGCGGAAAATGGCCGCATCACCATCATGTTCATGGCTATCGAAGGACCCCCGCAAATTATTAGGCTGTATGGAAAAGGGCGTGTTGTCCTCCCAGGCTCAAGCGAGTGGGATCAACTGGCGCCGAAGTTCGAGCTGTTGCCTGGTGCGCGTCAGATCATGGTGGTCGTTATTCATGAGGTGAAGACGTCCTGTGGCTATAGCATTCCATTTTACACCTATGAAGGAGAACGAAAAACGTTGCAGAACTGGGCAACCAAGCAAGGTGATGAAGGATTGCTCAATTACTGGCAAGCTAAAAACATGAAGAGCATGGACGGTCTCCCCACCCCAATAGGTCAAAAGTTATCCACAGACACTATGTAAGTTGTCTTGGTAGGCATATCCATTCGTTTCACCATAGATGCATAATTTCATGCCAGTCGGAGGAAACTACTCCCAAAAAGGAAGCTTTTGTCTATGGAATTAACGCAATGGATCAGCGAGAAGCTTAGAGATCGTGAAGATATTGTCTCGCAGAGAATTGAGCAGGGGGAGTTCATCTGCACAATTTACTACATGATGGATGCGATTGATTTCGAGATGCTGCAAACGCATGTACTGCGTACGTTATTGCATCCCTACCAGGGGCAAAGCGAAGCGCGCTTAAGAGACATCTTTTATCACTACACATTTTTCCCTACAACCTATACCATTGCCTATACGCCAGAAGAAGCGCTTGACGACTTGTTAAATGGACAGGTGCTGCTATGCATTTCCGGTGAGCCGTCAGCGGTGTTGTTCCCTTTTTCCAAAAAAGTAAAACGGGATGTTAGCATCTCTGAGAATGAGAAAACGATTCGGGGTCCGAAGGAATCTTTCGTAGAGGAAATTTGGACTAATTTATCGTTAATTCGGCAGCGTATCAAGAGTGAAAATCTCGTTATGGAGCAATTCGTGATTGGAAGTGAGTCACGGACGATCGTGTTTCTGCTTTATATGAATGGACGATGCGATCCTGCGATTGTGCAGAAAATGAGGGCGCAGCTGGAGCAGATTCAAACGGATACTGTGCCTGGCAGCAGTTTTCTGGAAGAGTTATTGGACGAACGGCTGAGTTCGCCCTTTCCGAAAATGCTGAATACCGAAAGACCTGACGTGGTGGTTTCTTCGCTGCTTGAAGGACGGTTGGCCTTACTGACAGACGGAGATCCGAATAATCTGGTCGCTCCGGCGACCTTGTTGTCTTTCTTACAGTCTGCTGAAGATTATTACCAGCGATATTTCTATAGCAGTTGGATTCGGCTTCTGCGATATGTATTTTTCGGTGTTAGTCTGGTTTTGCCGTCGGCATATGTAGCAATTACAACGTTTCATCCGGAGATGCTGCCCTATAATATGCTGATCTCCTTGGCTGCGAGCAGAGATATCGTGCCATTTCCGGCGATTTTGGAAGCCCTCATCATGGAGGTCACCTTCGAAGTGATGCGCGAAGCCGGGATGCGTATTCCTACCACGCTAGGGCAGACGGTCTCGATCGTTGGCGCGATTGTGATCGGGGAAGCGGCCGTACAGGCGGGGATCGTGAGTGCGCCGATGGTCATTATTGTTGCGCTCACCGGGATTTCTTCCTTCGTTGTGCCGCATTTTTCGCTCACCCTAACCATTCGTTTCCTACGATTCGCTTTGTTGTTCATTTCGGCGATATTTGGGCTTCTTGGCTTGTTAATTGGGGTCTTTTTCGTTTTTATTCATTTGTTGTCTATTGAGTCCTATGGCACACCTTACTTATCGCCGTTCATTCCCTATAAGTCTGAACAGATGAAGGATGCCGCAGGCCGATTTTCTTGGACAAGCTGGATTCGCATGAAATGAAAGGGCTAATCAGGGAGGGACTGCGATGTTGCGATATGTGAAGCGTTTCGTTGTCGTGCTGGGGCTTCTCTCCGCAGTCTCAACTACATTAACCGGATGTTGGTCAAAGCAAGAATTGAACGACCGTACTTTCGTATCGACGATGCTCATTGATAAGAACGAAGACGGGCAGACGGAGGTCTCTACGCTATTCATGCTGCCGAATCGCATCACAGCGGGATTGAATTCGAATCCAAAAGAGAAACCTTTCGTCTTAGTTTCGGGCAAAGGCTCTGATGTCGCCGAGGCGCTGCATCATATCCAAGCGGAGCTGCCTAGAACGGTTACCTGGGGACAGATGCAAGTCATTGTCATCGGGGATCGTTTTGCAAGGGCAGGTTTAACGACGCTGTTCGATCATTTAATTCGCGCCACAGATTTCAGGCTGCCTGTTTATGTGTTCTATTACAATGGTTTTGCTAGGAATCTAGCACAGTTAGAATCTGTATTTGAACGTTTCCCAACGGAAATATGGCGAGAAACGGCCCATACCAAGCGAATTCCGCCAATACGCATTCGAGATTTATTATATGCCCAATGGAATAACCTAGGCGACTCCTATATTCCGGAGTTAACATTACGTGATTTTAAAATGCTGACAGAAGCCTCAACCGTCAAATGGTCGGGGGTTGGAGGTGCCGCTATCATGAAAAATGGCGCCGTTATCGGCAAATTTACGAATGAAGAAGCGATGGGCATTCTCATGATGAAGAATCGCATTCCGGAGATGCTCATTACGGGGCAGCTTCCCGATCAAGGAGGCGTTTTTAGCGTCAGGCTTATTGATGTAAAGCATAGAACACGAGCCATACGTAACGGAAGTCGAGTAACGATTCGGGAGTCCATTCAGGCAAAGGCGGACCTCATTTCCATTGAGTCCAATATGAATCTAAACTCCTCTGACAATATCAAAGTGGTGGAGAAGGCCGTGAATGATCGGGTAAGGCAGATGGTTCAAGCTGCTTCGGATAAAGCGCAAGCTCATCAGGCGGATGTCTTTCAGTGGAGCGAGTTAGTGAAATATAAATACCCTAGGATGTGGCAGGAGTGGGGGGACAGTCCTCGTGAGATGATGTTTTCACACGCGGATCCGGAATTCCATGTTCATGTGGTAATGCGAGGCACAGGCATCAGCCGTTCAGCCAAGCTATAAAATTGGGAAGGAGATCGTCCCCTTGTTGTATTTGATCATTGGAACGGCTTGTGTTTTCGTTTACCAAATCATGTTGTTTCGGCGTCAGTCCACAAGTCCGAAAGAAAGGGGACTTGCTCTGTCAGTGACCGGTTTCGCGTTTGTTTTTGGAGCCCTCAGTATCTTCTGGCCGGAGTTGGTCAATCCCAGTCATGCGATTCGTTTGCTCTTTGAGCCGATTCAAAAATTCATTATTCAAGGCTAGCGAGCAGGGAGGCGGCAAGGTTGAAGCAAGGAACAGTGACAGGCCTGCAATTAGGCGGTTTGATCTTCGTGTTCATTTTTTCTACGACAATTGCCTTTCTCATCAGTCCTCTCGCTGGAGCAGCCGGCTTTGATGGTGGATGGTGCATCGTGCTTGCCGCCATCCTTGGCACAGCTTTATCGATGCTAAGCCTCCGGTACGCCCTGCGCCAACCTTCGAAGTACCTGGGCGTATACGGCGGTACTATTCTGCCTAAGTATGTTCACAAGTGTATTCTGTTTCTGTTGTCGTTCTTTTTTCTGCACTTGGCTTCCTATATTTTGCGGGAGTTTACGGACTTTTTTGTCCCGACATACTTGCGGGAAACACCGCCCGCTGCAGTCGCTGTACTGGTAATGGCGGCGGTTGCGTCTTTGGCCCAATCTGGTGTATCGACCGTTTTCCGATTCGCGCAAGGCTGCTTTTTATTTATTGGCATCCTCTTCTTGTTCAAGCCTTTATTTTTTCTAACGGCTATGGATACGCCCATGTGGTTGGAATTTGTGCGTGTGCATGATTGGAAGGTGCTGTGGGCTCAGACGTATTCAATCATTCCCTGGTACGGCGAATTAGTCATGCTTTCGTATTTCGTCCCTGAGTTGGCTACGAAGCAAACCACTCGCAAAGTCGTCTGGATCGGCTCCATGGCTGGGACCTACATACTCCTTGTAGAATTTATGTTGATGATGTTTTACTTCGGCCCTAAGCTTTCAGCAGCCTTAATTTATCCAGCGCTGGAGCTTACAGGGTTCCTGCACTTGGGCGACTTTCTTCGCAACACCGATGCATTGATTGTCTCGATCTGGTTTACCGGTTACTTCATCAAGCTAAGCATTATTTTTATGAGTGGCACACTGATTTTTTCGCAAGCTCTTTCATTAAGCAGCTATAAGCCGATTACGTTCCCGCTAGCGGCGATTGTTGTTTCGCTGTCGTTGATTATTGCAAGGAATCCAGTTGAGCTGGCGGAATATTTTAATAGCAGCTGGGCGACCTTCGCGCTATTTGTAGAGAGTCTGATTTTCATCTACCCGATCGTTGCTTGGTTCAAAAGCAGAAGAGCCCGCAGTCAGCCACTGCCTTCTGAGCCGTAAAACGGTCTATCGGGTTCGTTCCCCTCATACATTTTATGAAAGAAATGTCGAGCGGAGGAGGGACCTTTCTCATGCAAGATGCGAGAATGTCAGTGAAGGAAGAGCATCTATTCTGGCTCGAAGTACTGGAAGATCATGCTCATTTTCTGAGGGATTATTTATCTCCGACGGAAACAAAGTGGTGGAAGGAAGCTGAGCGGTTCATCCCGTTATTCCAAGATGCAATCCAGCAAGGAATGGGACTCTCACCGACAGAAGAAGCGGATTCTCCAAGCATGCAGGCTTTCGCGAGAAGTGTATATCCGCTGGCAGATGCTTACTGTAGGCTGGAAGGGCATATGCAGCACTTGCGGCTGTGGAACCGCGTCAATTTGAATCTGACTCCTTCTTACTTTAACGGTACCATTAATGAAAATAGAGAATACTTACGTCAGCTCACCTATTGGGTGCAAGGGGTTCCTGCTGCGCCGCTTACGTTGACGCAATTGTTGGATCTATGGCTGGAGGATCAGCTGGGGCATGCTGTGCTGCTAACTGGGCTGTTGGACCCCGTAGAGCGCGTACTTGCTGAAGAGACGGGTAAATTTGCTTCTCTTTTTTCGTCCTACATGGTGAAAAATCGCGCAATGCAAGGTTACTTGCGGTTCACGCCTCCAGGCTTTCCTGCGGAGATTCATTTTGCTAAGGAAGTGCTCGGAACCGTGAAAGCTTTTTATGATTTCGTGCAGCGCATTATCGTTCAATATCGCAATGAGGAATTGCTGTCCAAATCAACGCTGCGGTTTCTGGAGCATCATTTTCCTGAATCGTGCTATTTCATGCGCAAGCTGGCCGAATTCCTTCCCGATGCACCGTCGCTTGCGCATTGTCCGATAACACGCCATGTAAAGCTGCCTTAAAGGTTAGGCAAAATATTTCCTTAACTCCGCCGGGGCCTCCCGGCTTGTACGCGTTATGCTGTCCATCGTGACACTCGTGACGAGCGCATCTGCACACAGCTCGCCTTGCTGGTTGCGAATTTCTTGCTGCAGGACAAAGCTAGAACGACCCATTTGCTCAGGCCGACAGCTGACGGTGAGGTGTTCGCCTTGCTTGCACTCTTTGCGGTAATTAATGTTGATATTCACCGTCACCGTTTGAATGCCAAGCTCACCAAAAGTCTCGTATGATAGCGCACAAGCTTCATACCACTCCTCACGACCCCATTCAAGGTACTCCAAATATTTAGCATTATTCACATGCCCATTCACATCAATCTCCGTGGAACGGACGATGATCGGTAGTTTTGTTTCCATGAGTGCATCTCCTTTGATTGTTGTAGTGTTGCGTCAGAACTGCGGTTTCTCTAATATCCATCATTATAGCTCTCCCGCAAGCAAGATAACCAGTTGCGGCTCATAACACGCCAATAATGGGGAAAACTAGGCGAGGCATGTTTATACATACCAAAGTGTGGGTATCCAATAGTACAGATATAGCTGGATTCGATTAACCAAGGAGGGCAAGTATGACGCAAGAATACCGCATAGAAAGTGATACCATGGGCGAAATCAGAGTGCCTGTGGATAAGTTGTGGGGAGCTCAGACCCAGCGTAGCTTTGAAAATTTTAAAATCGGCACCGAGCGGATGCCGCCGAGATTAATAAGTGCCTTTGCGCTGCTCAAAAAAGCAGCCGCACACGTAAACCGCGACCTAGGCGGACTACCGCCGGAGAAAGCGGAGGCGATTGCGCAAGCGGCTGACGAAATCGTCGAAGGCCGCTGGGACGACGAGTTCCCGCTCGTCGTCTGGCAGACGGGCAGCGGGACGCAGTCGAACATGAACGTCAACGAGGTAATCGCTCGCCGAGGCAGCGAACTGCTCGGGGATGATGCCAAGCGCATCCATCCCAACGACGATGTGAATCGTTCGCAGAGCTCGAACGATACGTTCCCGACCGCGATGCACGTGGCAGGCGTTATCGCGGTAGAGCAAGAGCTGCTGCCTGCGCTGGAGCTGTTGCAGGCGACGATGCACACCAAGATGTCGGCCTTCGCCGACATCGTCAAAATCGGCCGCACCCACCTGCAGGACGCCACCCCGCTGACGCTGGGGCAGGAGATCAGCGGGTGGTGGGCGATGCTGGCGCAGGCGTCGCGCATGGTGCGCAGCGCCGTGGATGCGATGCGCGAGCTCGCGATCGGCGGCACCGCCGTCGGTACGGGGCTGAACGCGCATCCCGAATTCGGCGCCCGCGTCGCCGAAGCCCTAACCCGCGAGACGGGCACGCGCTTCGTCTCGGCCGAGAACAAATTTCATGCGCTGACCAGCCATGATCAGATTGTTTACGCCCACGGCGCGCTGAAGGCGCTGGCGGCGAACTTAATGAAGATAGCCAACGATGTGCGCTGGCTATCGAGCGGTCCCCGCTGCGGAATCGGCGAAATCACGATTCCGGAGAATGAGCCCGGCAGCTCGATCATGCCGGGGAAGGTTAACCCCACGCAGAGCGAAGCGATGACGATGGTCGTGTGCCAGGTGATGGGCAACGATGCTTCCATCGGCTTCGCGGCGAGCCAAGGCAATTTCGAGCTGAACGTGTTCAAGCCCGTTATCATCCACAACTTCCTGCAGTCCGTGCGGCTGCTGGCTGACAGCATGCGCTCGTTCAATGATCATTGCCTCGCAGGGATGGAACCGAATCGCGCGGTCATTCAGCGCAATCTAGAGCAATCCCTGATGCTGGTTACAGCCCTCAACCCGTATATCGGGTATGAGAAGGCAGCCAGCATTGCAAAGCAAGCCCACAAAGAAGGGCTGACGCTGAAGGAGTCAGCCGTGCGCAGCGGCCACTTAACGGCTGAGCAATTCGACAGCTACGTGAAGCCGGAGGATATGGTACATCCGAAGGCCTAAGGCTGGCACAGTGCGGCCAACATCAAAGGAGCTAAGCGGAATTAAGCCGCTTAGCTCCTTTTTGACTTATATCTATCAAGGGATTGGATCCGGAATCATATCTTTCCCGATAAGCTCGCTATTGGTTTCCATATGTTTCATCTCATTCCCCAGCTTCTTCATTTCATCCATATCCTGGGCCATGGAGCCGTTATTGGCTTCTTCCAATGATTTGCCGGCAGAGCCGTGACACAGCTGTTCCAGCTCAATTAGTTTATCTAACGCAGCACGACGAACGTGCAAGGGAACGAATTGGTTTTTTTCGAAATCGGCTTCATGAAAATGAACAGTCGTTCTCCCTTGCTCAGAGGTGAGTGTGGTCAACGTCAACGGATAGTTGGCCGAGGTTGCATCGCTATAAATATCCATTTTATACACCGATTTCTCCAGATACTCGACACGTTCTAACCCAAGGTCAGTTAATTGATTATGCAAGGTATGTTTATCCATAGGCTCGATCTCCTTTTTTTGAAATCAGCTAGTGTTGATTGTTTTTCCATTTTTCACTTACGGTGGATGCAATCTCTTTGGTTGTATCGCTCACCGTAGACGAGATATCCTTCGCTGTATCACTGACTGTGGAAAGGATATCTTCGGTTGTATCGCTCATTTTGGAGACGGTTGCTTCTGTCTTATTACTTATTGTGGAAGCAATTTGGCTTGTTTTTTTCTGCCAAGTTCGATACATGCCCCAGAGTTCTTCGCGCAGCTTTGCCCCCGCTTTAGGGGCGATTAACAATGAGGTTACGGCACCAATCGCGCCTCCAATAAATAAACCTGCTACTAGTCCGCTTTTATTTGTTTCGACTGTTTCACTCATAGCTCATCTCTCCTTTAGTTTGGGGTAATGAATGCTTTGCCTTATAGTTGGATGTACCCTTGAATCTGTTTTTTGAAACAGGCAGATGAACAAAGCTTCTTCTCTTTCTTTTAAAGAATGATTGAATAGTTGGCAGGAGGGTATTAGGATGGTATGGTAAACTACTTGAATAAGTATTCCGATCTCTGTTTACCCAAAAGGGGGATTTATACAATGAGCATTGTCATTGTCGACGATAACGCAACGAATTTATTAATCATTGAAAAAATTTTGCAGAAGGCGGGTTACACCGATTTGGTGATGGTTTCATCTGCAAGAGAGTTATATCAAGTTTTGGATATGGATTCACCAAGTGAAGCTGAAGTGCCTGTGGATTTGATTCTCATGGATATGATGATGCCCGAAATAGACGGCGTGGAGGCTTGTCGAACGATCCAGGCCGATGAGCGCTTGAAGGATATTCCAATTATTTTCGTAACAGCGATGGGCGACTCCAATAAACTGGCTGAAGCACTGGATGCAGGGGCCTTGGATTATGTGATGAAGCCGATCAATAAGGTGGAGCTTCTCGCCCGCATTCGTTCGACGTTGCGCTTGAAATATGAGAAGGACTGGCATAAAGAGCGAGATAAGCGCATTAAATATGAACTCGCGCTGGCCAAACAAGTGCAGCATAGCGTACTGAGTAACCCCTTGACGGATGAGGGTATTCAGATATCAGCAGTGTACAAACCATCTTCGGAGCTGGCTGGGGATTTCTACGCTTGGTATCCGATTGGCCCGAATCGGTATGGCATTATTTTGCTGGATATGATGGGTCATGGCATTTCATCCTCACTCGTCTGTATGTACATTTATTCTGCTTTGAAGGATACGATTACGAACATCTGCGATCCGGTAGGCGTGATGCAAGAGCTGAATACACGAATGAATCAGCTGCATGTATCCGATAATCTGATTAACTATTACTTCACAGCCATCTATCTGGTCCTGGATACAGAACAACGTAAGATTGAATATGTGAATGCCGGTCATCCGGCAGGTATTGTACGTTCGGATGGTGAGGTGAAGCTGTTGACGGAAGGTTGCTGTGCCATCGGCTTTTTTGAGGGGATCGAGATTGTGAAGGGTACCATTCAGTATGAAAAAGAAGCTCAAATCGCTTTATTCACCGATGGTTTGAGCGAATGGCTCGACAATGATGAGGCAGACGGTGTGGCTCAAATTATAGAGGGCATAAAGGCGTCAACCGCTCATGATCCAGATGGGTTATTAGAACGGATCTATCCTCACGACAAAGAAGGGCTGCCGCCAGATGATATGTGCCTAGTTATGGTATCTGTTTCGTAAGCAATATAAACGCGCAAGTTATTCCTTTTAAGGAAAACTTGCGCGTTTTTGTTTCAATCTCGGATTAGCTGTGTAATAAGAAGTATCAAATCAGGTGAACTGGGAGGAACTGGGATGACGGTGATGAAGCAGGAATGTGTAGCTATGCTTTTGGCGGGTGGAGAAGGGACTCGACTAGGACCGTTAACGAAAAATAATGCTAAACCGGCTGTTCATTTTGGTGGGAAATACCGAATTATTGACTTTACGTTGAGTAACTGCCATCACTCTGGAATTAACACCGTTGGCGTGCTGACGCAATATAAGCCAGCGGTTTTGAACGCTCATATCGGCAATGGGGAAGCTTGGGGCTTGGCGGAAGTGCGCACGGGTATTTCGCTGCTAGAGAGGCAAGTTGGAGCACCTAATGCGTATTCGGGAACGGCGAATGCCATCTATCAAAATCTATCTTTCTTACGTCAGCATGATCCCAAATACGTACTGATTATATCAGGGGATCACATTTATCATATGGATTATAGGGACATGCTGAATCATCACAAAAAATCCGGAGCTGCCGCTACCATCGCAGTGACATCAGTCAAAATGGAAGAAGCGAGCCGCTTCGGCATTATGAGTACGGATGAGAATGATCGCATCACAGGGTTCGCCGAGAAGCCGCGCAATCCGACTAGCAATTTGGCGTCCATGGGCGTTTATCTATTTAACTGGGATGTCCTGAAGGCATGTTTGGAAAAGGATGCGAGTGATGCGTCTTCGAGTCATGATTTCGGTCAAAATATTATCCCAGGACTGCTGGACTCGGGTACCCATTTAGCTGCTTTTCCTTATCAGGGCTATTGGAAGGATGTTGGCACGATTGAAAGCCTGTGGGAATCGCATATGGATTTACTCGGGTATACGCCTAGTCTCAACATAGATTCGGAGCAATGGCCCGTGCTGACGCCGAAACGTACGTATCCCAAAGGTCATGTAGCTTTAACCGCCAGAGTGAACAATGCCATTCTCGGAGATAGCTGTCAGATTGAGGGGAGCGTCAGTCATTCGGTTATTTCTGAAGGCGTTAGGGTCGGCGATAGCAGCAGGGTGATGAATAGCATTATCATGCCAGGTGTACACATTGGCCGAAACGCGCTAGTTCTTAATGCGATTGTTGGTGAAGGGGCGGTTATCAAAGATGGCGCCGTTGTTGGGAAGCCAGGGAGCGCGAGCATCACGGTAATTGCCGAAAAAACGGTCGTTGGCCGTCATTATCCAGCCTCAATCCCTGTGAAGTTGACCAATACGAGGGTAAATTTCGGTTAAGTGAATGCTTACGATGCTAGTTTTGCTCCGCAAAACTTTAGGAGGTGCTTATCATGAAACATGTTCTTGGTATGATCAACCTCATGAATGAACAGGAAGAACTATCTACACTTACGCGTAATCGTTGTGTGGCTGCTGTGCCTTTTGCGGGCCGGTATCGGTTAGTTGATTTTGCGCTGTCTAATATGAGCCATTCGGGCATACAGAAGGTATTGGTGCTCGCAAGCCCCAAGGCCGATTCCCTGCTGAAACATGTCGGCGACGGCAATCATTGGGGGTTAGCAGGAGCGGAAGGAGGCGTCTCCATTCTTGCGCCCGCTTTCAAGGGATTGCCGCGACCCGGCGACTTGTATCATTTGTACAGTCATCTAGAGACATTGAAATCCTGTACAGAGAAGTACGTTTTGCTGGCGCCAAACAGTGTGATTTATCGGATGAATTTCGAGAATATGGTCGAATATCATCGGAATAGCCCTGCGGATATTACCCTTCTCTATCAGCAGGTAGCCGAGATTGACCGTCATTCCCATATTGGCAAAGCGTGCAGCTTGGGCATGAACGAGCAAGGACGCGTCATGAGCGTAACCACGGTCTATCCTGAGATTGTGACGTTAGCGCCGCTTCATATTGATCTGGAGACGATGGTGATATCGAGAGAACTGCTGATCCATCTTATTGAACGAAGTGTCGCACAAGGGCATAGCGGGTATCTGAAAGACTTGATTTGGGCTCATCTAGGCGATATTCACGTTCAAGGCTATGCCCATCATGGTTATGTGGCGATTATGGATTCGGTTGACAGTTACTATGCGCACAGCATGAGGCTTCTGCAGCCGCAAGGCTGGAAACAATTCATGATGAATCAAGAGTCCGTGTATACACACAAAGTAGATGAGCTAGAGATTGCCTGTCATGATGCGGCGTTAATTCGCAATTCCTTCCTGGGTCCAGGCTGCCGAATCGAAGGTTACGTGGAGAACAGCATTTTATTCCCAGGTGTGACCGTGAGCCAAGGAGCCAGCGTCAAGAACAGTGTGATTATGCAAGACTGCGCCATCGAATCCAGTGTGTATTTGGATTGTGTAATCCTGGACAAACAGGTAACTGTGGAGCAGGGAGCCGTTCTTTGCGGCGATTTTGCGCATCCTTTTGTTGCTGAAAAGGGCGGAGTCATTTGATTCTGAAGATGTCCTCTTAACATGAGTGAAACTTGTATATAAGCAGAAGCCTTGTTACTATTTAGAAAATGACTTTATAGGGAGTGTGGCCAATGTCTGCAGATAAATTCCAGGTTGAACAAGAAGAACTGGAGAGGTCCATTCAGCTTCATATCATTGGGGAGCTAGATTTGGCAGCAGCGCAAACGTTCCGTCACGCGCTTGGAGCCGTCGTTCACCGAGAGGATAAGGCATTAATCCTTGATTTAAGTCAGCTAAGATATATAGATAGTACAGGGATTGGCATTGTTGTTTCCGCTATGAAAATTCGGGACGAGCTGAAGTTGCCCTTTGCCGTTCGTCATATTCCGGCCACGATTCGTAAACTTTTTGATTTAACGGGTATTTCGGCATTCCTTCATGAAGGGATCGAAGGCAGCGCATGAATGTTATTACCTTGCAAATTCCAGCTTCGGCGGAATACTTGGATCTTGTCCGACTAAGTCTGTACGGCGTTGCATCCAAACTGGGGTTTTCTTATGAGGATATAGAGGATATCAAAGTAGCCGTTTCCGAGGCTTGCAATAATGCGATTCTTCATGGAGAGTCTCAGACCGGCAACAGTCAAATTGTGATAAGCTATGAGCTAGGCGAAAGTATTTTAAAGGTAAAAGTGAAAGATAATGGACAGGGCTATGCGTTGGAGGACCAAAGTCGGCAAACTGGCCCGTTTGCGGGCACTTCGCTAAGTGAGCTGCCCACCGGTGGTCTCGGTATTTACCTTATGCAAGCGTTGATGGATGAAGTCGTGGTCGATACGAAGGATGGAACAGAGGTAACGCTCATTAAATATGTGCATACGAAAACCACGGATTGACGGGTTAACCGCCATTCCGTGGTTTTTTCTTTGGTTTTATTTGCCCAGATACGCTTCCAACATCCAGTTGTGCTTCTCCAGTGAGGAGCGAATGCCGATGAGCATATCAGCTGTTGGCTGATCCTTGTGCTCTTCAGCGTGCTCAATTCCCTCTGTGAGTTCAGCACAAACAGTGGCGAAATCATCGTGAACCTGCTTCACCATTTCCTCTGCGGAGTCCGCTGTCTTCGCTTCTTTGACGGAAGCTAAGGTAAGCTGCTCCTGCAAGGTAGCTGTCGGCTTAGCGCGCAGGGAGAGCATTCGTTCCGCGATGACATCCAGATGGAGCGCAGCCTCGGTATACAGCTCCTCGAATTTGATATGTAAAGTGAAGAAATTCTCACCCTTCACATACCAATGGAAGTGGTGCAGCTTCATATAGAGAACGGAGAAGTTCGCGACTTGCTTATCAAGAAGGTTTGTAATTGGACTTGCTTTCATTGCTACTTTGACCATGATAATCCCTCCAATTATTTATGCTAGTAAGAATGGGTGAATAGCATGAAGTACCCCGTCTAGCTCCGTTTGAAACATACCGATAGAAATTTACTTTTTTACATAGAGGGTGTTTCAAATCTTAGCAAGCGGGGTACTACTTAGTAATTAAGCCATCAAGGGGGGATTCTAATGTTAGTTCAGATTAGTGTGATTATCGCCGTAATAGCCTTTGTTTTTCTTGTGTTCTATTTGATTCAAACGTTAAAATCACTCAAACATTCACTGGATGAAATAACGATAACGATGGGGCAAATGAAAAATGAAGTAAAGGAGATTACGTCTGATGTGAAAGATGTCATTCTCAATACGAACGAAATGGCCATTGATGTACGGGTGAAGTTAGCCAAACTTAACCACCTGTTCAGCTCTGTAAGTGATGTTGGTCAAGTCATTCATGAACTAACATCTTCTGTGAAGCAATCCGCTTCAAGCTTCATTTCCGCAGTGAAACAAACAGGAATGTCAGGGGAAGATCCCAAGCCGAATCCTAAGTGGAAAACGCTGCTGCAAGGAGCCGTTATGTCCTATGACATGTGGCAACGAATCAGAACCAAGAAATCAGCTTCGCATGTCAGCCATGCCAAATAGAGAGGGGTCATCACGTGAACGCCATACGTAAATTTATCTTTTATAAGCACTCGGACGAGCGAGGAAATATTATATACTTGAGCGGAGAACTTGATCTTTCTGCTGCGCCTGAACTGGCCAAGGTGCTGGATTCGGTCGTCAATAAGGCAAATGAACCGTTGACCCTAGATTTAAAGGAGCTGCGCTACATCGATAGTACCGGAATCGGCTTAATCGTTTCTGTACTTAAGGTAAGAGCAACGATGAATGCGCCGCTTCATATCCACCACGTCCCAGCCAGAATACAGCGACTGTTTGAGTTGACCGGTGTTGCTCAATTTTTAGTAAATAGAGGTCGACCTGTTCAAACTGAGCGTATAGCAGAAAGGAAAGAAGAGATTATATGAGCCCATACATTGGCCTGACGATACCCGCTCAAGCGGAATATTTAGACATTGTGAGATTAACGTTATATGGCGTGGCTACCAAAGCAGGCTTTAACTATGAAGATATCGAGGATATGAAAGTAGCTGTGGCGGAAGCTTGTAATAATGCAATCTTACATGCCTATAAAGAGCATCAATCAGGAACCGTCGAGCTTCGATTCGAACACAGTCATGGTTTTTTGAAAATATCGGTCAAAGATGAGGGCAATAGCTTTCACTATGTGCAAACCAATCCAGATGACACGAGTCTGCATAATAAATCAATTAGTGAAGCCAATGTTGGCGGTTTAGGCCTTTTCCTTATGCAAGCGCTGATGGACGATGTGCAGGTGCTCACACGTGGCGATAAGGGAACTGAGGTTATACTGACAAAACTGCTAACAAGGCAGGCGAGCAGAAAAGAGGAACTGGTATGAATGCAAAGGCATCTTCCGAGCCCTTATATGAAATGTATTCTAAAATGAAAATCTATCAAGAAACAGCCTGTAAAGAGACGGCTACGGCTTTGCTGCTGCACTATGAGCCAATCGTACGTATGGCGGTTGGCAAAATGTCGCGAAGCCGTCCTGATTTGTATGAGGATCTCTTCCAAGTTGGACAAATGTCGTTATTGAGGCTCTTTACCCAATATGACAGCACGATGGACGTTCCCTTTGAAGGGTATGCAATGAAATGTTTAATTGGCCATCTGAAAAATTACCTTCGAGATAAATCATGGTACATACAGGTTCCTAGGCGTATTAAGGAAAAAGGTGCACAAGTTCAGCGAGCGCTGGACGAACTGACGGTTAAGCTGGAACGTTCGCCCAATATCGATGAGATTGCTGCTTATTTGGAGCTGAGCCCGGAGGAAACGATTGAAATTCTGGCAGGTCGCGACTATTACCATTACACGTCGTTAGATACTCCGCTTACAGCAGAGGGAGATAGTGCGACCGTTGGAGATATGATTGCGGGTTCAACGAATGATTATTTGACGCTTGAGCGACAGATCGATCTCGAAGAGGCGATGAGTTGTTTGAAGGAAGAGGAGCGTACCGTCATAGCTATGATTTATCAAGAAGGGCATGCTCAGCGGCATATTGCGGATGAGCTTGGTATTTCGCAGATGAGCGTTTCACGTATTCAGAAGCGAGCTATGGATAAATTAAAGATCGTTTTATCCTCGCCGTTGTAAAGGAGGGGGCTTATCTGCCTTATCGTCATTAAAGCAGCAGCTAGATAAAACTTTACCAAAAAATAGAAATTTCATTCTAGCTGCCACGTTGGTGTGGTATAGTAGGAGACAGAATGTTTACATAACATTCGCGACCACTGTACTAGGAGGCATACATTTTGAAACTCTTTCAAATCAACATTAAAACCAAAATTTTATTTGGCTATTTATCTATTATATTATGTCTAGGCATTGCACTCCTCATCGTAAGCAGCCGTATGTCCGATCTTCAGGACGAAGTAGAGTTTGTCTCTGTTCATGATATTGAAGTGCATGATCTTCTTGGCGTCTTGCAGAAAAATATGTTGGATATAGAAACAGGGATGCGAGGATTTGTCATCACAGGGGACGAGCAGTATTTAGAACCGTATAATGCTGGAAGTCTAACCTGGGTAGATAACTATAATAAGCTAAGCTTACTCCTTCGGGATAATCCATCCCAATTACAAAGCTTGAAAGCCATTAAGGTCACGATTCAGAGCTACGTGGAAACAGCTGGTGAAACGGCAGTTCAGCTGAAGAAAAACAATGATACAGCGAGTCTTAACAATTTTTTCAAGTTAAATTCAGGGAAGAAAATTATGGACCAACTGCGAGTACAGTTCGATTCCTTTCTAACGGCTGAGAAGCAGTTAACCGTTCAGCGTGTTGAACAATTAAAGGAAAGCAACTATAATCTCCGAGTTGTTCTTTTTGTTATATTAGGCGCTATTTCTCTATTCGCTATTGCTGTGGCAATCGTTCTTTCCAATTCGATTACAAGAACGATTGCTCAGGTTAGCCAAAAAATGCGTGAAATTTCGGCTTCTGAAGGGAACTTATCCTCTAGAATTGACATCATAACGAATGATGAGATTCGTGAACTCGCTGAGGCGACGAACGAATTGTTGGCAGAATTAGAGAAGCAGAGTTGGATTCAGAAGGGAGTCACCGACATATCTACCTTGTATCAAGGGATTAGCGATACCAAGGTATTGAGTGAAATGGTGATTAACAAGCTAGCCCCGATGCTTGGCGCGAGCTATGGTGTTATTTATCTCAGACAATTTGTCGAAGGCAAGCCTTTCTTTGTAAAAATAGCAGGGTACGCATCTACGGGGGAGGATAGGTCCACGTTACGCTTCCAATCCGGTGAAGGTCTTGTGGGTCAGTGTGCGTTAGATCAACATTTATTTCTTATAGATAATTTGCCAGAGGATCATGTTAAACTCACCTCGGGTCTAGGTACTTCCAAACCACGCAGCTTGCTTGTAGCGCCTATCCTTGTTGAAGGAAGAACGGAAGCTGTGATTGAGCTTGCTTCGATGGAACCTTTCCAGTCCAAACATCTAACGCTGTTGGATACCTTGCAAGAGAAATTTGGAACCGCGATTACCAGTGTTCGCAGCCGAATGGAAGTGGAGCGCCTACTTTCCGAGTCGCAGATTCTGACTGAAGAGCTTCAGGCGCAATCGGAAGAGCTTCAGACGCAGTCTGAGGAGCTCCAGATGCAGCAAGAGCAGCTTCGAATAACGAATGAGTATCTGGAGGAACAGAACCATTTTGCTGAGCAGAAAGCGATCGAGCTCAATAAAGCGAAAGATGAGCTCGAAGACTATTCGATGCAGCTGAAAACAAGCTCGCAGTACAAGACCGACTTCTTAGCCAATATGTCTCATGAGCTGAGAACGCCGCTGAACAGTATCATGATACTGTCCCAGATGCTGGCAGAGAGCAACGGCGATATGGAGAAGTCGGAGATTGTTGATTATTCACGCGTCATTAACGGGGCGGGGAATGATCTGCTTGTACTGATTGATGATATTTTGGATTTATCCAAGGTAGAAGCGGGTAAAATAGAAATCATGACAGACGAGGTTAATGTAACCGAAATTCCGTATGCCATGTCACAGATGTTCGCCCCTGTGGCTGCAAAGAAGGGCTTGGATTTCGATATTCAGCTCGAGCCGGATGTACCGAACGTGATTCTGACAGATGGTCAGCGGTTGCAGCAAATCTTGAAAAATTTATTATCGAATGCCTTTAAATTTACGGAAAAAGGAACGGTCAGCTTGACGATTGCGCGTGCGGATTCGGCGCCTATTCAAAAGCTCCTTCATCTACAACCGGAAGACACGGTCCTAGCCATGTCAGTAAAGGATACAGGTATCGGTATTCCGATTGATAAGCAGCAAATTATTTTTGATGCGTTCCAGCAAGTAGATGGCACCACGAATCGCCAATATGGAGGTACGGGGCTTGGTTTATCCATATGCCGTGAGTTTACGCGGTTGCTGGGAGGCACTATTGTAGTACGAAGCGAGATGAACGTAGGCAGTACTTTTACCCTGTATATTCCGAATGCCAAAGAAAAAAGCACAGAGGATCAACTGACCAACAACTACCCTCAAGGTGAAATAGCTGCTGCTGGAGAACTGCTGGCAGGACAATCCCAGTTTGAAGAAGCATCATTTGCACGAGTGAATTCTCTAGAGAGTGATTCTCGATTTGATCTGCCAATCACTGCGGATTCTCAACTTTTTCATGGCAAAAAAATATTGCTTGTCGATGATGATGCCCGCAATGTGTTCGCGCTGGTGTCCATCCTGGAAACAAAAGGAATTATTGTAGAGGCTGCTCACAATGGTAAGGACGCCTTGGATATGCTGCGGCAAAAAAGTGATTACGATCTGGTGCTTATGGATATTATGATGCCGGTTATGGGCGGGTATGATGCGATGAAGGCTATCCGCGGCGAACTTGAGCTGCAAGATCTGCCAATCATTGCGCTAACGGCCAAGGCGATGAAGAATGAGAAAGAGAAATGCTTAGAAGCTGGCGCGTCCGATTATATTACAAAACCTTTAAATATGGAGCAATTATTCTCTCTAATGCGTGTATGGCTAACGAAGCAGGTGAACAAACATTGACACGTCCATCCTCCGAAGATGCTTACTCTGAACTGGAGGAGCTCTCTTATGATGAACTGCAAAATATCGAGATTAACCTTCTGTTAGAAGGTTTGTTTCAAATGTATGGATTTGATTTTCGTCATTATGTACGCTCCTCTTTGCGCAGACGGATTTTAAATCGGATGAAGATGGAAAAGCTGCCGTCGATCACGGCCCTTCTAGAAAAAGTGCTCCATGAGCCTTCTTTTGTCGAGAAGTTGTTAGGCGATATGTCCATTCGGGTAACTGAAATGTTCAGAGACCCGAGCTTCTTCCTTGCTTTTCGGAATGAGGTTGTGCCCAAGCTTCGTGACTATCCGGAAATTCGCATTTGGCATGCAGGATGTGCAACTGGCGAAGAAGTGTATGCCATGGCCATTCTGATGCAGGAAGAGGGGTTAGCGGAAAAGACGAAGATTTATGCAACGGATATGAATGAGAAGGCCATCGAATCTGCTCAAAGGGGCGCGTTTCCACTTAAACAGATGCAGATGTACACCAAGAATTACTTGGAAGCGGGAGGCACCAAAGCGTTCTCTGAGTACTATAAGACCGATCACCAGTATGCCTACTTTCAGCCGATCATGAAGGAAAATCTCATGTTTGCTCAACATAACCTGGTCACAGACGGTTCATTTAACGAGTTCCATGTCATTTTGTGCCGCAATGTCATGATCTATTTCGACCATACGCTGCAGCAGCAGGTGCATAGCTTGTTCTATGGCAGCTTGGTTTCGCATGGATACTTGGGGCTAGGCAAGAAAGAATCGATTATTTTTGTCCCTGAAGGTGTGCAGTATGATGATTTCATACCTCAAGAGCGCATTTACTGCAAGAGGGTATAAGAAGGAGCTAAGCGATGTTTTCGCTTAGCTCCTTTTCCTTTGTTTCACCTTACAAGCAATTAGGGTACTTATATACAGTGTAAACCTTTTAATAAGAAAGTAGGGGAAGACCATGGATAAGGAAGGCATAGGGCAGTTAGCTTCAGGGGTAGGTACATCCGAGCAGTTATTTCAGGAGTTAGATAATGATCCCGTTTTTAAATTAGATAATGATCAGTTAGAGCGAATTACAGCGATGGTGAAGGCCTATCAGGTGAGTATTAAATCTCATCTCTTAGAGCAGCAGAAGAAGCAATCATCATGGAAAGACCGCTTAGCAGATCATATCGCTTCATTTGGCGGGAGCTGGTCGTTCATTCTGATGTTTGCTGGATTTTTAATAATGTGGATGATCATAAATGTAACTAGGTTCGCCTTTGACAAGCCGCCTTTTATTTTGCTGAATCTCATTCTATCTTGTATTTCGGCCTTCCAGGCACCTGTCATATTGATGAGTCAGAATCGTCAGGCGGCAAGTGACAAGAAAGAGGCTATCCTGGATTTTGCGATTAATTATCGCGCGGAACAAGAGAATCTGGAGATTAAGGAGCTGCTCGAACGATTGGATAAGCGGCTAGAAAGGCTTGAGAAGGGGGAGATGTTTCAACTCTAGGGCAGATGGGTAATAGATCACATAGCAAGATGAACCCAATGAAGAGGAAGAGAGAGGTGTTGGATATGCTAGGATGGGCCATGGTTTTTCTAATTATTGCGCTGGTAGCAGGTGTTTTTGGATTCTTTGGGATTGTCTCAACGGCAGTAGGTATCGCCAAAATCTTGTTCTTTGTCTTCCTAATCATGTTTGTTGTCTCCTTAATTTTTGGCAGACGCCGAAGTATTTAGAACGCAGCATTTAACTCGAGGTAACACGGATTCACCCAATAAAACCCCATTGATGAGGAGGAATTACCATGAGTACGTATACTAGAGTAAGTGTGACATCCAGTCTTGAGGATACGCAGAGAAAAGTACAACAGTTGCATAGCGAAGGCTTCAAAAAGGATCATATTTATGTTCTGACACACAGTGCTGAAGGTACAGACTACATCGCGGAGTTTACGGGTGCAGAGCAGATTTCGATGGCAGAGGAAGGATTGTTCACGTCAATCGCCAATCTTTTCCGCTCACGTGGTGAGGAGCTGAAAGCTAAGATTATGGCCCTCGGCGTGCCTGAGGAGGAAGCGAATCGACTCACAAATGAATTGGAATGGGGCAAAATCCTCGTGTTAGCCACGCCTGTCATGAAGGAAGAGGATACCGTGGTGATGTACCCAGGCAGTGGATTTCAGCCACCATTTCTATAATAGGAATCCTTTGTAAGTAATTTAAACAAGTAAAAGCCCCGTATCTCCTAAAGTGGGAGACACGGGGCTTTCTACCGGATTCATCGCCTGCTGCTTGTGTTCGATAAGGTAGGGAGCATCTTTAAATCTTTGACCATGGATGATTGGCAAATCGGACATACGGGACTATCGTCGAATGAAAAATTATCTCTCATCCAGCAAGAGCACTGATCCGTGCTGCAGGTCCAGATGCTGGTTTGTTCCTCCGGTACTGGTTCCAATGATTTTTTCGAAAAGTACAATCGAACTCCTCCTTGTCATGATGGACTCTGACGCGCAAGCAGTTGAAGCAATATGTGATGAAGGACTACAGCTTGACTACATTTTCAGCTTGCGGTCCGCGGTTCCCTTGAACAACTTCGAATTGCACTCGTTGGCCCTCATCTAAGCTTTTGAAACCATCTCCTTGAATGGCACTGAAATGAACGAACACATCATTGCCGCCTTCCACTTCGATAAACCCAAATCCCTTTTCTGCGTTAAACCATTTCACCGTACCTGTTTCCATGTGTTCATAAACCTCCAACAATAATTTGTGCCTGCGCTTCACATTCGGCGGAATCAACTCGTTCCGAAGAGCTTGTAAGTCATTAACGCAGCTTTGATAATATATCCAATATGTAGGAAGCTTATTCCACTTTTCTGAAAAAACATCAGCGCTATTTTCAACCGGAGGTGCTTCTTAAGTAAAAAAAGCTCACTCCCTTGGCCTAAGGCCAGATGGAGCAAGCTTATGTTTTAAGCAAGCAGAAGGATGACTAATAGTTCGAAAAGCACGAGCGTAATAATTTGATTATATTGCGCTGGTGTATAGATCGGTCTGTTATGACCATGGTGGTGCCCTTGACCGTGATGGTCCAGATGAATATAGACATGATGACCGTCTGCATTAATAAGGACACCTTCATGGGTATGCCCATCAATCGTGGTGATACGGACCTTGCGGCCTATATGCGGATGAATAGCATGCATGATTTGGTCTCGTTTGTGTTTCATCGTGTGCTGCCAATTTGGTTCCGCTTGGTAAACCACATGGGGACCGTGATGACCATGTTGACCTTGAGGCACTTGGGGATGCATAGGGTTTTGATACATAGACGTTCACTCCTTCTCGTACGACTGCACTTCATGCAGCTGGCTTTTTGCCTAGGTTCATTACTAGACTATTCAGCCGTTCGAAAAGGGTGATCGCCTATGAGGCTTATTTCTGTCTAGTCTCGGTGGATCGTGACGACACGTGTGTCGTCATTGAAGGATACGATACAGCCAAGCTGCTCAGCAATGAAGCGAATAGGTACGTAAGTTGAATTGTTGGAAAGGGTAGCCGCGCTTTCGAGTTCAGGAGCAGCAACGCCGTTTACCGTTGCCAGCTTGCTATCCAACGTCAGCAGAATCGTTCTACCTGTGATGAAGTCTGTAATCGTAACTTGACGAAGCTCACCGTTCCAACCTACCTCAGCACCCAGTTGCTCGGAGACGAAGCGTACAGGAACCATCGTTTTGCCATTCGCATCAATAAATGGTTGTGGTGCATCTTCCGTAGCCCCTGATCCATCGGTAGCCATATTGACATCTTTTTTCGTTACTTTCAAATCGTCTTTCAGCATTTTGTACAACGTGGATTGCTTATCTTGGTTAGCTAGCAGCTTAAAGATCGCCGTAGCATCTAACTTAAGTTGAAGTGCGCCAGACGTATTCACCGTGCTTGCCGTAACTGGCTTATTCAAATTCCAAGAATCACTCTCATAGGAAATTTTCAGCGCGGAAGCGCCATTTTTTGATTCCGTAATTGGCAGGTTAATCGCTAATTTTTGCTTGCGAACTTGTTTATCAGCGTCAATGTAGATATCGGCTTGAAGAGACGCGTCCGCACTAAACATATCATTGGTTGGATCTATGGAATCCGCCAATCCTGCAAGATAATCGTGAATTGGGGAGTACACGAAGCCGAGTGTTAAATCTTTGTTCGCTAGAAGTCCCAAAGTGATGCTTTTATCTCCTCCGTCAATTTGCGCCTGGATCACAGGGAAGAGAGCATCGTACAACTGGCTAAGCACTTCTTTGAGGCCAGCCTCGTCTGCAAGAACGTTAGCAAGTAGTTTTTGTAAAAGGGAAGCCAATTCAGTGCCGCTAAGATCTACATGGGCTTTTTGCAATGAAAGCGATTCGCCATTCACTTTATCCGTTACCGGAGCAATAGATAGCTTAGCTGGATCGGGAGCATTGCCTAAAATAAGGCCGATGAGTGCTGGTTTAATCTCAAGTATTTTGTTGCCGAATTGCTCTTGGACAGCCTTAGGTAAGAACGATAAGAAAGAAATATTAGCGCCGCCTAAAAGATCAAGAACAATTGGCTTTTGCGCGCCTTGAATATTCAGGCTGATCTTCGTGCCTTCCATGGCAACGTTGAAAGGAATCGTGCCTTTGCTATAAACAATCGTACCGTCGATGGAAGAATGCTGGTTGTCCTGCGTTTTAACTGCAAGCTCAACCTTCACATCTTTCAACGCTGCAAGTGCAGCTTTTTCTTCTGCTGTGAGCTTGGAAGTGTCACCGGGTACAAGTTCAAGCTGCAGTGTGCCTTTTGACTCGGATGACTTCACGTTTGCGCCATTTTGAACGGCTTTTGCTAGTTCCAAGCCTTGTATTGATTGACAACCCGTTAGCGTCAACATCATGATTACCATCGCTGCCGAAATTAACCAAGTCCATTTTTTTCTGTTCATGGGATAATCTACTCCTTCTGTTTAATAGAATTAACGATAAGTCATCGAATGATTATACGCAAGAAGTATTAGAAGGATGCGGTGTATAATTCAAAATTCGAACGAAACCTTTTATTTCCAATTACGTCTATATTTGTGTAGGAGGTAAAGCTGATGATGACGTTGTTTATTGTTTGTTTCTTTGCAGGTCTCGTACTTACGTTGCTTATCACACTTTTTGGTGTGGACAGCTTTGAGCTGCATGGCGATGCAGGCGGTGCACATGGGCATGGACACGGGCATAGCGGCCCATCTATGTTCAATATGTCCTCGCTGCTCGCAGGGGTGACGGTGTTCGGCGGTATGGGGTACATCTTGAACAAGGTTGGCATGACGAGTGGTTTGCTAATTCTTGTTATTGCCATTGCGGCAGGTCTTGTGATGGCGTGGCTCTTCTTCCTTTTGTATGCCAAGGTTATTTATAAGCATGATGACAGTATGAAGGAGAGCGATTTTGAGCTCAGCGGTCAGTTGGGCAAGCTGACAGTTCCGATTATCGGGAAAGGCATGGGTGAAATGGTGTATGTGCTCCAAGGGACGACGCGCACTATCAGTGTGCGTTCCGAGAATGGCGCGTCCTTAGCGAAAGGGACGAAGGTTGTCATTTTGAACATGAACAAAGGTGTGGCGACGGTGACGGAATTTAGTGATCTTGATTGATCGGGAGGTATGGCAGAAATGATGTATTCAGTCCTTATTATGGTAGTTGCCATAGTGGTTGTTGTTTTCATCTTACTAGCTTCAATTGTAAAAGCGTATAAGAAAGTGCCGCCGAATGAAGCGATGATCGTGTTTGGTTTAGGGGGCAAAAGAGTGGTGCAAGGCGGCGGGACATTCGTCATCCCCGGTTTTCAAAGCTATAAAACCATCTCGATGATGCTCACGAGTTTTGATGTGAAGCCAGATCAGCCGATGTTCTCGCTGCAAGGTATTCGTCTCAAAATCGAGGCTGTCGCTCAGATTAAAATCCAGAGTGATCCCATCGCGATCGCAACCGCTTCCGAGCAGTTCCTTGATCATTCGATGGCGGAGCGGGAAGCGATGATTTTGCATTCCGTAGAAGGTCATTTACGGGGGTTAGTCGGGCAATTGACGGTTGAATCGATTCTCAAGAATCCCGATGAGCTTAACAGCAAGATGAGGGAGACGTGTTCCGAGGATTTGGATAAAATGGGCCTCAACCTCATTTCCTTCGTACTGAAGCGAGTAGCGGACGATCAGGGCTACATCGAGAACTTGGGTGTACCTGAGGTAGAGCGGATTCGTAAAAGCGCTAGCATTGCCAAAGCGGAAGTCGAGCGAGATATTCAAATCCGGCAGGCGGATACGGAGAAGGAATCGGCTATTCGCAAGGCGGAAGCCCATCAGTTGACGATTGAGGCGGAGAGCGCCGCATCGGCGAAGGAAGCTCAGTACCGTAAAGAGCTCAGCATGAAGGAAGCAGAGTTTAAGCAGGAGACGACGAGTCGTCAGGCGGAAGCGGATTTGGCGTATGAATTGAAGCAAAAGCAAATTCAGCAGCAGCTTGTGACGGAGCAGGTACGCATCCGTCAGATGGAAGCGGAGGCGAACAAAACCGTTCGCCAAATCGAGGTCGAGCTGAAGCAGAAGGAGCTCGAGGCTTCAGTTATTAAGCCGGCTGAAGCAGAGAAGCTGGCGGCCATTATGCGTGCCGAGGTGAGCAAGCAGCGGCAAATTCTTGAAGCCGAGGCGGAGGCGGAGTCGACGAGAAAGCGAGGTGAAGCGACGGCCGAAGCGGAGCTGGCCAAAGGGAAGGCGAACGCCGAGGTTGTGCGCCTAGCAGGGCTTGCAGAAGCGGAGGCGCTGGAGAAGAAGGCCGAAGCCTACAAGCAGTACACGCAAGCGGCGGTGACGGTGGAAATTCTCCGTATCCTGCCAGAGCTGGCGGAGAAAATTGCGGCGCCGCTGAGCAACGTGGATAAGATCACCGTGATCTCGCAGGACGGCTCGACGTCCGGCGTGAATCGGATCACCGGCGATATTGCCAAAATGATCGCCCAGGTGCCAGAAATCACGCAGACGCTCACAGGCAAAAGCGTAACGGACTTGGCACGCGCGTTCCTAGGAAAGGACGCCGATCCGACGGTAAAACAGGAGGCGTAAGGGGCTAGCGCGCCGCAAGCAAAGTCACACTCTATTGTAGAGTGTGGCTTTTTACTTTTGCCGATATCAAGCGGAATCTGCTAGATTACGATACAATAGAGGAGATGCGAGTCTACTTCGCAGTTTCGGATAGTTTTCATAGAGGCGGGGAGTTATATGCTGATATATAGGAAGTTTTTGCGCAATCTTTTACGAAATTACATGATGGGTTCTGGTATTGCTGTGCTGGTGGTCGGCGGGGTCATTATTTCGACGACGCTCACGATCTCAGGTGCTGAATTACTCCGTGTGTTTATGATTATGATCTCTTCGTTATGCGTGATGATACTGGCCGAGCTTCTGGTGTTTAGGAAGCACATTAGACCGATTCGGACCATGATTGGTCAAGAAGTCCCTTCGCTTGCAACAATACGTGAGGCTTACTTACAGACACATCGCTTTCCAGCTTTGTCGGTGGTGCGGATCATGGGACCGCACTTTCTGGGGTTATCGATTCCAGCAATGACAATAGCAAGTGTAGGTATCAAATGGGACTGGTTAACTTTTCCTGCTTTTTATATCGGACTGGCGGGTATAGGGGCGATATTAATTGCTAGTATGCATGCTTTACTTGATTTTTTTACGACGGCGCAAGCCATTCGGCCCATGTTGATACATATACGTGAGTTAGGGCAGCGGCTGTATGGAGAAGACGTCTCGTTGGACGGACGCGTCATCGTATCGATTCAGCGAAAGTTTCAGTTGAGTGCGTTTCTCATCGGCACAATGCCGCTATTTCTTTTTAGCTTAGCAACGCAAATTCGGTTGAGTACAAGCGTAGATTCTTCACAGCTGATTGCTGACTATTGGAAATGGGCGGCTATTATTTTGTTGCTGGGCGTCGGTTTTTCCTCTTTAGGTGCGCGCATGCTAGCCAGTGATATTCAACAGCCGATTGAGGATTTGCATCGCGTGATGAAGCAAGTGCAGTCCGGTGATCTCCAAGTCAGAGCCTCCGACTTATACTCGGATGAATTCTCGCGGTTGATCGCGGGCTTTAACCATATGGTGAAGGGCCTCGATGCCCGTGAAAAAATGAACAATCAGCTCCTGCAGAGCTATTACGCCACGCTTGCGGCAGCTCTCGATGCGCGAGATGCTTATACGGCAGGGCATTCGACGCGCGTCGCGAATTATGCCCTACTGATTGGACGAGCTGTGAGCCTAAGCGAGCAGCAGCTCGATTGGTTGAACAAAACAGCACTGCTCCACGATATCGGCAAAATCGGTGTGCGCGATGCGGTACTCTTGAAAGATGGCCGATTAACCGACGAGGAGTTCGAGCAAATCAAGCGTCACCCGGATCTGGGTGAATCGATTTTGAAACAAATAGAGCCTGCCGAGGCGATGGCTCCCTTGCTTCCAGGCGTGCGCTCGCATCATGAGCGCTATGATGGCTCGGGATATCCGGATGGCCTAAAGGGCCAGGATATCCCCGTGTTCGGGCGCATCATTGCGGTAGCGGATGCGTTTGATGCGATGACGTCCGATAGGCCGTATCGGAAGGGCATGCCTGTCGAGAAGGCAATGGCCATTCTCGCGGAGGGGAAGGGGAGCCAGTGGGATCCCCGTTTTGTCCAGGGCTTTATAGATGCGTACAAGGCTTAAATTTGCTAGAGATCCGCTGGTAAGCACAAGAAAACCCGCTAGGTCATGTAGACTTAGCGGGTTTTAACGTTAACGAGCCTTGGCATACTCTTCAGGCGACAAATAACGACCGACCTTGTCGATCCACTCCTGGACATAGTGGTCGGTGGCCCATTGCGCCATGACGAGCTGCTCGCCAGGCTGTAGATCTAAGGTAAGCTGAGGAATACTGCCTGGCGCCTGCCCGTAGGAGTAAAATTTGAGCTTATCCCCCTCAAAGATCACGAGCATATCGTCTAACGGCGAAGTTAGCGCATCCGTGGCTTGCGGCCACGAAGATTTAATATTGCTCCAGGAACAGCAGATATCATCATGATTGACGACTTTATCCGGCAGCTCACGCGGGAAATCGCGCAGCACGTAATAATCAGGGCGTGAAGAGCCAGCCTTCGGTGTTTCGGCAACTTTGCCAACCCATCGGCCTGGCTCACGCTTTACCGTCCAGCTTTGCCCAGAAACCTCGCCAAGAGCGTTGTCTCCGAATTTGGATATCGAGGCAAGCTCATTGTTCAGGGGTGTGCCAAAGACATCCATAAGGGACACATGGTTCTTGTCCACTGGCTTTTTGTAGAATTGCATGGTGCGCGCTTCCTTTAACTGAGGGAGCGTACGCACCCAGATGCGATCGGCATGATACGGCGCATTCCCATTCCAAGCTTCCTCGGACTCAGCAATGGAGAGATACTGGTTGCCTGCAAACAACAGCGTTTCTACGCGATTGAACTCCTGATCCTCTGGATATAAGATGCGTTCAGGTTTGACCGGCTGATCTGCCAAATGAGCAGATAAATAATGAGATTCACCCTTGTTCGTTACATGCGCTAGTGAGTCGATTTTCCAAAAATTTTGCTTATACGGCATCAGAATGCCTGTTCCTTCGGAGGTTTTCTCCAATTGCCCTCGAACGGGTGCGATGAGCATCGTCCGATAGGTGCTGTAGCGAAGTGGGGACAGAGCGCGTCCAGAGGCGCTATTAACGGCAGGCTCATGCTCCGTTCTTAGACCAATGAGCAGCGCTGTATTGATGGGTGCAGGAGGGGGCGTAGATACCGTTACCTCCGCTGACATCAACTTCCCTTCAAGTGCAGCCGCCTCACTTTGCGTATGCAAGGTGTGCCATGGGAAAAGCAAAACAACAGCCAAGACCGTGCCCAAACCAGCAACGCAGAGAATAGGTTTGGCCTTGGACTTGTTTCGCTCCTTGTGTCGAATCGTTTCCTCGATATCACGCTGAAGCTTGGAGGTAAACCCCTTCTGCTGAAGGGGCCCATCTTCCATTTGCTGCTTGAGGTCATCCGGTTCAGGGGTTTTCAAGTGCCTCACGCTCCTTCAGACCAAGAACCTTGAGTCTGGCGTGGTGAAGCCTGGATTTAACTGTGCCTTCCGAGATACCTAGAATAGCTGCCATTTCCTTGGTGGTCATCTGATAATGCGCGTGAAGAATTAAAATTTCTCTATATTTTGCGGATAAAGACATGACCTTTTGCCAAATTTCACTCGCATATAAATTTTCAACAGCTTCTGTTTCTGCGGATTGGGAGGTTCCCCCTGATTGGACGAAGCCGACTAGGGTCACCTTGCGCCAAAATGCTTTGCGCAAATAATCATAAGCGGTGTTGCGGGTTATGGTAAGCAACCAGGTTTTGACCGCAGCTTCGCCACGGAAAGTTGTTAGATTGCGATATACTTTTAAGAAAGCATCCTGTGCAATATCGTCGGCGGCATCTTTATTGCGACAAATGCTGAATGCATAATTCCACACATCATTCCCGTAGGTTTCCATCAAGTTACGAAGGATAACCTTCTGATCTGTTGTTTCTGCGATGTACTTCAAATAGTCAAATACATGGACACCGGTCGTTTCCAATTCTCTCACCTCTTCTATATAGACGCAGGAAGTCATGAAAAGTTCATCTTCCCGAAATAAAAAGTTTCCTCACACTATTCGTAAGCCGTCTGCCGTTTAAGCCTCATCAGAGCGTATTCATTCATCCAACTGTTCATGCTATACCCGAATGAAGTATTCCTAATAAGGAAGCTCGTCATTGGCAGGAAATTGGGCCTAGCAAAGAGAAATAGTAGAGTAACGGATGCGGACTAGCTTGACAATGAAGCGCGTTGGCACGCAATATGAAGGAAGGACTAGATCCTTCGGAGAGGAAGAACAGCATGAATTTCGTTGAGCATATAGCAGATCATATTCGATCCGGACAAATTAGCAACTATCCGCAGCCGATTGCCCTGAACTTAGGTTTAGTGTACACCGTGAAGCTAGAAGACAAGAAGACGAATTTAATTTGGCTTCCTTTTGAATATACAGGTTTAGCTTACATAGATATGGGCCAGCAGGTCAATGTTTACCCTTACTATCGAGGCACCATTATTGAAGAAATTGAGCTTTCCCGAGGGACGGATCTCTACAAGCCCCAGACGGAAGAAGCATTTATGAAGACCCTTTATACGAAGGGATACGAGCTGCACCAGCTGTTGCAAGAAGAGCAGTACAGTCATTTACAAGGAAGTGCACCAGATTACCTATCCAAAATGATGTATATTGTCGATTGGATGCGGTATTACAACTCTGCCAAAGCGGTAACAGGTGCGAAAAGGAAGATGTAAGTATAGCACGATATCGTAGATCTTGCTTTCTACCTAGTAGAGGGCAGGGTCTTTTTGGCATTTCATATGGCTATAGTCCCAGTAAGGGTGGGCTTACATTGCCCTGATGAATGGGCTTTTAAGCATGTTCTCAAAGGCTAGTCGAAAGCTTATCCTAGAGAATGGTGGAAGTTGGTGCCGAAATCTTGGACAGAAGCGGAGAAAATGGCGATGAAACGATGGACGAAATGGCTGACGATAACGACAATCGGTTGCCTATTAACGATAGGTAGCTTGCAAGGTAGAAGTGAAGCAGCGGGGTTCAAGGATATTGGCGGACATTGGGCGGAGCAGACGATCGTTCAAATGGTACAGCAGGGCTTGCTGGATGGATTTCCAGATGGCACCTTCAGACCTGATGAGACTGTCACGGCAGATCAATTTGTGAAAATTGTACTGCTTGCCTTCACGGATAAGTTCCCGAATGGTGAACGGAAGTGGAAAACAAGCTTCTTGCAGACGCTGAGTGCGAGTAATCAAAATATTTTACAGCAAGATTATCGCGATTTCACGTTTAAGCCGAACACAGTCGGTTACTGGGCTAAACCTTATCTGGATCTAGCGAGTGATCTGCATTTTATTAGCAAAGGCCAATTCACGGATTATAAAGCTTCTTTGAAGCGGGAAGATGTTGCGGAGATTTTGTACTATTTGTTGAAGGAAACCGAGTACTTAGAGGATGAAACTTATAGTCTTGGGGCGGCAGCCCATTTCGGCGATCTGCAGAGCGCAACGAGCAGACAGCAGAAATTCATCGGGGAGTCGATGACGAAAGGGATTATGGAAGGGTATCCGAACGGCTACTTCGGGGTAGGTCAATATGTGACTCGTGCCGAAGCGCTGCAAATCATTACCCGTCTACAGACGAAATCCAAGCGCGTGAGCGTGAAGGCCGATAATGATGCTTTTATTAAAATCGTGCCTACAAAGGATGGCAGCTACAAGAAGCTCGTTTTCCCAGATGAGCGGATGCTGCAAGCGTATGAAGTGATGGAAGGGGCAGGCAAGCTGCGCGGAACGAATTACGATTTGGAAGAGACGACATTGCGTCTATTCCGGAATGCAGAAGCCAAAGCGCAAGCTTTGAACGGGGCGACGGTGGAAGCGCGTAATAGCAACGAAGCTTCGCTCTGGTTAGATCCCCAATTTGCAACTTATGGCGTAACGGTGCGACTTGAGGACGGGGTGCTCGCTCGGAATACGGAAAGTATCCGCAAGTTCACGGATTTCTTGTTCGGGTATGATGCGGACATTTTCTATCGTCAATTTACGGATGCATGCGCGCGGGCAACAGCGAAAGGTGTTCTTGAAACCACAACAACACAAATCGGCAGCTACTCGGTGGAAACACGGTTGGAAGCAGATGGGAAGACAATTGTGTTCTCCATTATTCATTCTTAATCGTGTGTGTGGAAGCTGTACATACAAGTTGATTTGTATTTAGGTCAATTGTAAAACGTCTAGCTAACATGTACGTACAAGTGTATAATGAAGGTATCATTCGTACATTTTATCGGAAGGTGTTGAGCTCAGATGCTAGATCGATTGAGACAGCAAGTTTTGGAAGCAAATTTGGATCTGCCCAAATATCGGCTGGTTACCTTTACATGGGGCAATGTTAGCGGCATCGATCGGGAGCAAGGGCTCGTGGTCATTAAGCCAAGCGGCGTTCCGTATGAGGATTTGAAAGCAGAAGACCTCGTCGTCGTTGATCTGCAGGGGAACATTGTGGAAGGCAAAATGAAGCCATCCTCCGACACGCCAACGCATCTGGCGTTGTATCGCGCGTTCCCAACCATCGGCGGCATCGTGCATACGCATTCGCCTTGGGCTACCAGCTGGGCGCAGGCAGGTCGAGCGATCCCGGCACTCGGGACCACGCATGCGGATTACTTCTACGGCGAAGTGCCGTGCACGCGTCACATGACTGAGGCTGAAATTCAAGGCGCTTACGAATTGGAGACAGGCAATGTCATCATCGAGACGTTCCGCGAGCTGGATCCAGCCATGGTGCCGAGCGTGCTAGTGAACTGTCATGCGCCATTTAGCTGGGGCAAGGACGCGCACAATGCGGTGCATAACGCGGTGGTGTTGGAAGAGGTTGCGAAGATCGCGTATCGTACGTACAACCTGAACCCATCGATTCAGCCTATGGATCAAACCTTGCTGGATCGTCATTTCTTAAGAAAACACGGAGCAAACGCTTATTACGGGCAAAAATAAGAGTGGTCATGGACAGTCGGCGGAGTGAGCTGGCTGTCTTTTTTTGCATGATGAAGGGGTGCACGCCCGGTGCTGGCTAGGTGCACCCCAAGTGCAGGTGGCAAAGATGCAAAAGAGCATCCTTTATTTGAGTATTCAATTCAACTCTGCAAATAATTGTAAAAAGGCATCTTTTTTGGTCGGCAATGTCTAAAAAGTGCTGAAAACACAGAAATTGATGCCTTTTCGCATTAATTTAGCTGAAATCGTGTATTTGACAGAGAAAAGTTGCACTTTTGCATTTCTCAGCCGATGGAGAGCGGTGGTGCATCCTTTGGCGGGAAGCCATTTCATTTGGTATGATGAAAAGTAGACTAGGCAGAAGAGGATGATGACAGATGTTTACGAAATTGAACTATAGTGGTACGAGAGAAGAACAATATTCCTTGCTGATTGGGCAAGTTGAAGCTTTGATACATGATGAACCGAACCGCATTGCGAATCTGGCGAACGCGGCTGCCTTGCTGGGGCAGTTTCTGGAGAACGTGAACTGGGTAGGTTTCTACTTGGTGGACGAACGATTGGAGCGGAAGGAGCTCGTACTGGGACCTTTTCAAGGATTGCCGGCATGCGTGCGTATTCCGTTCGGCAAAGGGGTTTGCGGGACGTCCGCTGAGCGCAGGGAAACCGTGCTTGTTCCCGATGTCCACGCATTCCCAGGACATATCGCTTGCGATGCCGCTTCGCAGTCGGAGATCGTGATCCCGATTGTTGCGGGAGGCGAGCTTATCGGCGTGCTGGATATCGACAGCCCGAGCCTCAGTCGATTTGACGAAGTCGACCAGCGCTATCTGGAGCAATTTGTGCAAAAGCTCGCTGCTGCGATGTAGGGTAGGCGTTCAAACTTACAAATGCTAGCGTACAAAAAATGTGCGCAAGAGGGGCGTCCCCGGCGGAGGGAGCATGCTAGCGCACAAATAATGTGCGCAAGAGAGGCCGCCCCGGCGGAAGCAGCATCTAGCGGCAAACAAAAAAGGCCAACTGCTAAGCAGCTGGCCTTTCTTGTTGCTCAGTATGAAGGGTAAGCGTCGGTGCTAATGATAGCAGACAGGAGCTTGCGCATTGACCGCGTGCCGACTTTATCCATGATTTTCTCGATGTGCACTTTCACAGTCTTCTCACTGATAAAGCAATAATCTGCGATTTCTTTGTTGCTGTACCCGCGCAAAGCGATAAGGCTAATAATTTCGGCTTCACGAGTCGTCAGGACGTGTTGAGATGCAAAATGTGTAATAACAGAAGGTAGTTTGGTAGGAAGAAGATTGTTTGCAAGGTTTTCTTGAACTGGGGGCATGCGTAAACGACCTCAATATCTCAATAAATGTCGAACCTACTCTATATTGTAACAGAGTTAGCCGCCATTTGGCGTAGAAGAGAGTGTCGAATTTCCAAATTTTTATGTAATTTTTGTCGAGTAAATCATACGGCACATCGATCTCTAACCCCTTTCATACAGCCCGCCAGAAAGGGGGAGAGCCGCATCTTTTCTCTCCCTAGTCCTTGCTTTGAATTACAAGCAACAAGCCCGCTGAAAGCTCGATAAGTCCCTCTGGATCCAAGAGAACATTGCTGATGCCGAGCGACATCCCGATTTCAAGCGTTGCTTGGTGCAGGGAGTATTGAAAGCCATGCAGCGTAATCCCCGTGACCTCTAAGCTAAGCGGGAGCAGCGATATATGTGTGTACGGCCCCCTACGCACGCGCGTAGATTGATCAATCACCATCATGAGATTGTTGGCATCCATGATTGCACACGGAATCCCTTGCGCCATGCCTTTGCGGAGCAAATGCACATTCGCAAGCGAATGGTCGAACCGCGTGCCTAACGCGCCGACGAGCAGGATTTGGTTTGGCTTTTGCTCCAGCGCCCAATTAAAAGCCATCTCCGTATCCGTCAAATCTTTGTAGATGGGATCACAATCTATAAAAGCCTTACTCGATGCTCGAATCAGGGCAAGCTCCTCGGTTGTAACCGAATCGAAATCCCCCATCGAAATATCGGGAACAAAGCCATTTTGAATGAGAAATAGTGCCCCGCGATCGGAGCCGACAAGAATATCGTCTGCCCGAATTTCGCTTAGCGCCCAATCTCCTAGTGTGCCGCCTGTAATAATCATAATGCGTGTCATATCTATATCCCCCAGGGCGTAATTAACCGTGATCTTCCCCTTAGTATAACATAGATGAAATAAATGGTTATGCTGGACCAGTCAGAGCCTCTCACCAGAGCAAAAAACCGAGCAGCCACTAAGGCCACTCGGCTCTGTTTGTATGTGCATCAGCTAGAGAAACATGCTCGGTCAAACTTAGGTTCTTGCATCGACGCGCTTGCGCATAGGGTTAAGCTCCGACTGATCGTGATCAATCTCCGCTTCCTCGGCAAAGCCTTGCAGCTCATACGTGCTGCGTCCTAGTACAAGGTCGGCCGGAAATTGATCACCTCGCTTAAGCGTGACCTCTTGCCCAGCCTCATTGGCATAAATACCGTCGGTTTCAACCGTATCGCCTGTCATGGGATCCATTGATTTGTCCTTTGACATTCACCATGCCTCCTTTCCTGTTGCTACTCCTTACCATTTCCAACGTGGCAGGAAATTATGAGGAGAATCATGTAGAATGAGAAGGTCATCATAGTTTCTAGACAGAGGGGAATGAAAGGTATGGCTTTATGGGGGACGATCGTGAATGCAGTTGCCATTATTATCGGAGGATTACTTGGCATGCTGCTGCCCCGCATTTCAGAAGGTATGAAAAACACAGTCATGCAGGGCCTAGGGCTCGCAATAACTGTGTTGGGTATTACGATGGCACTAAAATCAGATCAAATCGTGATCGTCATCATGAGTCTTGTCGTTGGCGGCATTCTTGGTGAGTTGATGCGGATCGAAGCCAATTTGACGAAGCTTGGCGACTGGCTTCAGCACAAAATGAGCAAGCCATCGACATCGTCGTATCCCGCGGCGCCGACGAGCATCTCGGAAGGCTTCGTCACCTGCACACTCATCTATTGCATCGGTGCCATGGCGATTTTGGGTCCATTAGATGGAGGATTGCGGCATAATCACGATATTTTATACACCAAGTCGCTGCTAGATGGGTTTTTATCCATCATCTTCGCATCGACCTTGGGGCTTGGCGTTGTTTTTTCTGCGGTATCTGTTTTTGTAATGCAAGGAACGATCGCACTGTTAGCTACAGTGATCGCCATGGCGTTCAGCCAAGCGTCGCTGGATGCGATGATTGTTCAGATCACCGCTGTAGGCGGCGTCTTGGTCATTGGCGTAGGCATCAATATTTTGCAAATCAAAAAAATCAACGTCGCCAACATGCTGCCAGCACTGGTCATTGCCGCAGCAGCGGTACCGTTACAGCAACTTATAACGGATTGGCTGCATCGCTAAATTAAACGGCGGATCCGTTAAATTTATACCCAACGCCTCTTACCGTAATAATGTAGCGAGGTTCAGCGGGATTAAGCTCAATTTTTTTGCGTAAATTGCTGATGTGTACAATAAGGGTACGCGGGTCGCCCATGCTGTCCAAGCTCCAGATGAGCTCGAAGAGATGCTCGATTTTATAAACTCGATTCGGCGTTTTGGCCATAAGCGACAATAAATCAAATTCCTTGGCAGAAAGGGAGATCGTTCGTCCATTCGCTCGTACGATGTGGCTGACTAGATCGATTTCTAACCCGGGGAATTTGACCAATTGCGGATCATCCTGATGCTGCTCACGAATGGAGTTGCGGCGAAGCAGGGCTTTAACCCGGGCCACGAGTTGGCTTGGGCTGAACGGCTTCGTCATATAATCATCGCCACCCATGCTAAGACCAAGAATGATGTCAATATCCTCGCTTTTACACGAAATGAACAGGATAGGTGTATGGCTCGTTTTGCGAAGCTGTCGACATACCTCTATACCATCAAGTCCTGGCAGCAAAATATCCAGAATAATAAGATCAGGTCTATGCTCCCTCACGATGTCGAACACATCATGTCCGTTATTTGCACTGATTACGTTGTAGCCTTCACGGACTAAGTAGAGCTGAATTAATTGGACAATTTCTTGCTCGTCATCAACGACTAAAATTGTTTCTCCGGCCATGCTTGAATCCCCCTCAGTAATGAAACAACTTCTAAAGTAAGAAGGGTGTTTCTACTTCCAACTTCCAACTTAATCCAATACCAATATTACCTACATTATAGAACGATTCTCCTAGTAATTTCTATCCTTTTATTGATAAATAGCGGTTTTGCAAGTGTATATGATGCTAAATAGGCATAAAGTATGACAAGGTAGGCTCGTATATCAGAATATGCGACAGCAATCGCTAATTTTCGACGATTCGTTGATGGAAAATTAAGCATGATTTTATATGATTTTTATGTTGTCGTGCTAAGCTACCAAAGTCTCTATGTAAAGCATAAGAGGAGGTGGCAGAGAATATGCAGGATGGAATAGAAGCTAACTTTATCAAACGATCAAAGGTGCCGAAGATGTCGCTCGCACGTCAAATTATCGAGCAATCTTGGGATTTATATTGCCAGCTGGATATAGAAGGTAATCTAGTCTACGCTTCGGAACGGTTTCAAGAGTTGTTCGGATACGTACCTTATCATGTAGATCAAATCATGGAGGCTGTTGACTCGGAGTTTCGAGTAGATGTGTATAGATTGTTCATGCATACCTTAAAAATGAAATCTAGCTCTAAATTAGAGTTCCGAGTGAGAGGAACAAATGAGGTCCACATATGGATGGAGTGTACGGCAATTCCGCTTCGTGATGAAACGGGTGAACTCATCGAGATGGCTTTCGGACTAACGGACTGTACACAGCGCAAAAATCAGGAGAGCCGCCTCATTGCGATGGCTTTTCACGATCCATTGACGGGCTTGCCGAATCGCCGACTGTTTAAAGAGCAGTTGCATCATCTGCTGCAGCAGGCGATACGAACAGATCGTGCATTTGCTCTGCTGTATGTCGATATTGATGATTTCAAAATCATTAATGATACGATGGGACACGATATCGGGGATGCGTTTTTGCAGGATTTTGTTGACCGGATCCAAGGTTGTTTACGAGAAATTGATATATTCGCCCGCATGGGAGGGGATGAGTTTACGATTTTATTGCCAGCTGTGGACTGTCAGAAGCATGTTGAAAGCATCGCTCAGCGCATCTTAGCGAGTGTTGAGAAGGCATGGGACGTTCAGGGGCACGTGTTTCGCTCAACAGTTAGCATGGGGATTACGATGTATCGGAATGATCTAACGGATGTCACGCAGATGATGAAGGAAGTCGATATCGCCCTGTACCAAGTGAAGGGAAAGGGCCGCAATCACTATCAATTTTATACACAGGAGTTATCTGCTGTAACCACAGGGTGATGAATATGCATGACAAAATAAACCGTTGCACAAGCGTTTCATCGCTCTGTTGTAACGTTTTTTTGCGTTTGCCCAGTATTTACTCGTAGCGATTTTGATAGATTTCTAGGATGATAGAAGGAATTGAACTGAATGAATAGGGGGAGACAAGATGAAATTAAGCAGTGGAAGGCGTAAGCTTGTCGTTGCCCTAATCATGGTAGGGGCGTTGGGTCAGGTAACGTTTATGCACAAGAGTGAGGTGCTTGCCGGGGCTACCGCGGCTCAGGGGAAATTTAATATGTCGTATTTGTTCTCTGGAGGACCTAGCACGTATATCTCGCAAGTTAATAAAAGCGGTGAGACCTTAGATATGGTGGCGCCGAGTTATTTTCATTTAAAGGAAGACGGGAGCCTAGAAGTAACGGATCTGCAAGCTTCTTTCATCACGGAGATGCATAAGCAGGGGAAAAAGGTTGTCCCTTTCCTAAGCAATGATTTCGATCAAACAGTAGGCGAAAAAGCAATTGATGGGCGTGAAAAGCTAGCCAAGGAGCTTGCCGCTGTTATCAAAGAGAATGATCTAGATGGCGTACAATTGGATATCGAAAATGTAGGTGCTGCGTACCGCGACAAATACACGGATTTTGTTAAAAAGCTGCGCGAACAGATCCCGAGTACGAAGGAGGTTTCCGTCGCTGTAGCTGCGAATCCAACAGGCGTTACGACGGGGTGGATCGGACTGTATGACTATAAAGCATTGGCTGCTTATAGTGATTACTTGATGGTGATGACCTACGATGAGAGCTATCCTGGCGATCCTTCGCCGGGTCCTGTTGCTAGCTTACCCTTTGTCGAGAAATCCATTCAGTATGCGCTAACCCAAGCGCCAGCGAACAAAATTGTACTCGGCTTGCCACTGTATGGCCGTTATTGGAATCAAGATCCCGCATCCAACGGGGCGGGGATTCCTGCGCGAAGCGTTCAAAAGCTTGTAGATCAGTACAGCGGAACGATCCGTTATGACAAAGCTAGTCAGTCGCCTGTTGCGACATTTACGATTCAAGCATCCGATGTGAAGGCTAGAGTGAAGGATTTAACCGCGGGCACATACACGGTTTGGTTCGATAATGAACAATCGATGAAAGCTAAGCTTAAGCTCGTCGGGAAATATCAATTGAAAGGCACCGGGAGCTGGAGCTTGAATCAAGAGGCAGACGATACGTGGAGCTATTATCAGCTGTGGGCGGACGGTTTTTACTTCTCGGATATGCAAAAGCACTGGGCGCAGGCCGACGTCCTGAACGTCGCGAATCGCGGCTGGATGGTCGGCACAGCCGCCGATGCGTTCGCGCCTGACGCGGCGCTCACAAGGGCAGAAGCGGCGACGATTATGGTGCGCGCGCTTGGCTTAGAGGGAGTGGCGACAGGTAGCGCCACGTTCACTGATGTGCCGGCGACCCACTGGGCGTCGCCGTATATCGGGATCGCGCAGCAGCATGAGCTGATGCAGGGCATCAGCAATGATCGCTTCGCGCCCGATCAGAGCATGACGCGGGAGCAGATGAGTGTGCTGCTCTCCCGCGCCTTAAAGCTGACCATGCCGGCTAGCGGCGGCGTGGCGAAGAAGTTCACGGACGTGCCAGCGGATAGCTGGTCGGCAGAGGCCATTGCTGCTATGAGCAGCAGGGGGCTTGTCGACGGCTTCGAGGGCGGCACGTTCCGCCCGCGCGCGTCCTTGACGCGCGCCGAGATGGCAGCGCTGCTGAGCCGCGCGCAGCCGCTGCTCACGAAGTGAGCAGCATGAAGAGCCCGCCCCTTTGAGGGGACGGGCACTTTGTCATGGCGCAGCAGGTGTAGATTGATACTGTTGGGTGACGAACACAATGCGCGGCGGCTTATTTTCTGCTACTGATGACGATGATGGCGGCTTAGGAATGTTGCCAATCGTATCATCTGTCCCTGTATAGACGAATGTTGTTTGTTCCTTGGGTCCGGGTTTATCGGTTACGAATTGGCGAATATTTTTGATGCGTGTTTCGGATCTGCTGACGCGGTTACTGCCAATCTGAAAGAGGGAAGAGGCCGCGACCCCAAGAATGCGGACGTTTCGAACGGTGATATAGCTCCCTAAGTTATCCACACACATTGTGAATGGCTCGGGGGGCTGAGGGATTGGAAAAGGTCGTTGGTAGAAGGGATAAGCCGCAAAGCTGCCCTCGTTTCCATAATAGATCGGCACTTCGCGTTGAACAGCAAAAACCCTGTTCTGCAGGGCTGTATACACATTATCCCCCACATGTACGGTGCTGGATGAACCTAAAGAATTCATATAAATATTGCCCACAATAGATAAGCGCACCATAGCCTATTCCTCCGAAGGGAGTGGAACAAATGGCGCAATAATAACAGACTCAGGCGGCGTATCAAACATCGAAGACAGGGAGATGACTTCCGTATCGCCTATGAGGAAAATCGAAGCACTCGCAACCCCGACAATGCGGACGTCGCCTACACAGATTTGTTTATTGTGTACATTCAAATTAAACATCGCTTGGCCCTCTTTCCTGTTTATTTCGGTAAGCTGGATATGTAAGTCTCAATTGCGGTAAGGATGTCATTTTTCGTTTTGTCCATAATGTTAGTGGTGACAGCCTCCAACGGTTCTTTAAACCCTACGCTGCGATATTGGTTCACATAATGCTGAATACGTGTATCCAACTGCTTGCGAATATCATCTATGATCAAATCCTTGTAATCATCGTCGAGTGGATGCTGATATTTATGTTCAAGGTTGTTGATATCGGCCTGTACCCCGAACTGCAAATACTGTTCAATGCCGCTAGCAACCTCCGATTGAATGTCTTTCCCTTGTGTGCCAGGTGTTCCGCGCCCCGGTATTTGGCCTGCGCCGATCCCTGCATTGGGCACCGTCCCTTGATATTGCCCGCCTTGATAAAAAGGATTCATATCCATGGCTCCCATGCCTGGGCCATTGCCCTCCTTGTTCAAGGAGTTCCCATTCACGCTCAAATCCTCAATCTGATCCAGCGCGCTAGGGCTGATGCCGATCGTAAGTGTACCGTCTAGCTTTTCAACCTTCAGCTGGTCGAAATTATATTCAATTTTATCGATGTGAATTCGCTTCTCTTCTTTTAAAGCCTTCAGTTCCGTTTGCAGCTTGCTTACAGTTTGTTCTAGCTTATCAATGCGCTGCTTCTGCATCTCAATACAGGCGGTGATCTGCTGGGCCCATTGCTGCCATGTAATCGGGTTATTCATGTGGGAAAGCACCTCCTTAAGGACATCTTCCTAAGCCTGGCTAATCTTGAACCGCGTGAATATGTCTCTCCTGAAATTAGGTTGCTGGCGGCAATGGAACTAGCGCTACAGGATTGACCTCACTCGTTCCAAGTTCAGGAGCAGGCTCAACGAAGCCGCCAGTATTGTACAAATTAGACAACGAGCGAATCGATCCCGCCGTTCCAATCTGGAGGACAGAGGAGTTGGCGACTGAGTTCACTTTTAATTGTTGAATCATAATGGTTTGATGGATGGTCCAGTTCATTGTCCGTGGAACACCTCGCTCTAGGCTGACGATTGTCAGAGGATATTACCGCTCGCATTCGCATCAATGAAGTCAGAATCATTGGTGACCGTCGTACTGTAAGTATTATAGACACGAGGGAAATCCCCAGTGTTAAATGAACCGGCTCCGGCAAAAGTCTTGGAGGAGCTAGTGGGTGAAATAATAAAGGAATCGCCAAAATGAACGACAGAGCTGGAACCGACACTTATAATTTTCACATTCCCGACGATAGCTGGCATAATCCGATCCCCCTTGCGTTATCACACCTACAGTATATGAGGTATCCGCCTAGAGGTGCTCTGTATTTTCGGAAGGGTGTCACATCGGGCTGTAGGCACATATACTGTTAGCAAAATGAGGTGATAGGCTTGAGCGGATTTAATCGCCATCCTTGGCTGAAGTGGGAACAGGTTGAAAAGTTTCTTGGACAAAAGCTGCCGTTCGCCGAAAAAGGGCAGACCTTTCTAGATAATATGACGTGGGCTGAAGGATATGTACAGGACATGCTGAAAAAAGCGATGCCAGGTCTGGATGCCAGTATTTCATCCTCTGGAACCATCGGAACAGAAATATTTGAGACGCATGAACACGTCATTATCAAGGTGAAAATCAGCAAAGAAGAAGACCCGCGGGCGCTTCAAGTGTTTGTAAAATCGAATCAAATCAAGTTAACAGGCTTTGCTAACGGCAAGCCTCGACTCGTAAAAGTCCCTACGCTGGTGCTGCCGCGAACAGCCAATGTTACTTACAAGCAGCGACTATTGGAGATCAAGGTACGTAAGCGCGGTTTGAAGGAGAACTATCATGAGGCGTACATTCGGTACTAGTAACCGCGTCGGCAAGGAACGGAACCCCCTCTGGCTAATAGCTAAGGGGGTTCTTTGGTGAATGGTTGTATGCTTGCAGCCCGCCCTATCGCCACTATCCCTTTCACTCAGGTCAGCGAGAGCTGGTTCATATCCTGAGCCAAGGGGATAGTGCCCAAAGAGTGGGGGATGGGGTGATGTTCGAACGGACACAATGGCAGTTAATTCGGTTAAATTAGCTCCTTTCAGGAGCTAATGGACACTATAACAGCTATTTTGGCGAAATAACCCCATATAGCATAATTTTCACCCGAATAGTGACGACTGTGTCCGTTAGCTGGGAGAGGGTGCTGGTGCTGGTTTGGTCTTGATCTTGATCTTGATTGCAGAGGCGAGAGGCGAGAGCTGGATACTAGATGCGAGCGGACTGCTCCAACGCAAAAAGAGCCCAACTAGATGGAAAAATTCCATCTAATCAGACTCCCAGCTTCATTTACTGTCTACTACAACACGCGACGTGCCGTCATATAACGGGAAGACCACGTTCCGCTGTAAAGATCGGTAACGCGCACACCGCCCGCGCCGTAGGTTTGAAGGATTTTATTATTACCTGCATAAATCCCTACGTGGTGAATGACCCCCGGCTTACCAGGGATCGAGAAGAACACCAAATCACCAACACGCAGGTTGCTGCGGGATACGTACTTACCTACTTTAGCTTGCTGTTGGGATGTACGCGGCAAGTTAACGCCTACTTTTTTATATACATATTGCGTGAAAGAGGAGCAGTCAAAGTTACGTGTTTGACCAGACTTCGCACCGAACTTGTACGGTGTGCCTAAATATCTTTTACCAATGGAAATGACCTGACTGCCTCGGGATGTTGACGTTGCTGAAGCTGTAAGCGCTGTAGCATTGGTTACTTCTGAAGATGTAGCCGCTTCCGCTTTACCTGGTGCACCAGCTGCAAATACTGATAATCCTATAGATACGGACAATGCCGTCACGACTAATTTTTTGTACCAAGTTTGTTGTGGGTTTTTCATAGGGTTTTGCCTCCTTAGAGTTTTCGATGAGTTTTCGCGTTGACTCTTCTTCGTACTCGAAGTTTTGCGATGTGGTTGTCCACCTGAGACTCAGTATAGCAGATGAAAATCACCCTATTATTTACCATGCAACCTTGTACTTCGTGCTATATCAAGGGGAAAGCTCAATTCTGAGAGAATGATGAGAATCCCCTTAGAATGTTCTTATTGACAGGATTGTGGAAGCGTTACAATGGCTGTGGAGCCTAGGCCTAGACTGCTTTGAAGCTCTATTGTTCCTTGATGTTTTTGCACGATATGTTGGGCGATTGCGAGTCCAAGACCTGCTCCGCCGAGCTTGCGATTCCTAGCTTTATCGGAACGATAGAAGCGGTCAAAGACATGAGGGAGATCCTCTTCCGCGATGCCAATGCCTTGATCCATGACTTTAAGAATCACTCGTTTATCATGCAAGCTGATGCGAATATCAACGATCTTTTGACTATATTTTAAGGCGTTGTCTATTAAAATAATAAGCAATTGCCTGATCTGATAGGGATCCCCTGTCATCGGCAGCTCTTTCATATCCAGCTCGGATTGAACGCGAATCTCTCGTGAGGAAGTGACGCGGAGTGACGCGGCGGTTTGCTCTACGAGTGGAATAAGGTCGAAGTCCGTATTTTGCTCACAGTTGTGGCGGGTATTCGTGAGTGACAGTAGATTTTGCGTGAGCAGCTTGAGCTGAGCGGACTCCGACACTATGGCTTCTAATGCTTCTTCCCGCAATTGATCGTTGCTGGAGGCCCATCTCCGCAGCAGGCTGGCATAGCTTTCAATAATCGTAAGCGGTGTTCTAAGCTCATGGGAGGCATCGGCGAGGAATTGCTCCTGTTTACGAAACATCTCCTGCAGTCTGTCAATCATGCGATTAAAGGTGGTGCCCAGCATCTTCAGTTCGTCATTGGCTTTCTTGTCAGGCAGTGTAATGTGGCGGAATGATCCGCTGTTCTCAATGTTTTGCATCGTTGCGATGAGCTGCTGAAGCGGTCGAAATAAGACATTGGTATAAAAATAACCCCCGATTAGGGCCAATATGAGCGCACCAATGGAAGTCAAAACAAGAATCGAGATCAACATTTCAGAGTAAATGCCCAGCCTTCGCAGGTTTCGGCCTATTTCCAAGAGCGCAACCTGCTTACCATCTTTATATACAGGTGTCCGAACGAAGAGGATGATGCCATCGGCATCCGTTATTAAGGCTTCTGACGGCTTGGTTGCATAGCTGGCAGGATAACTAGCAAGAGTCGTATCTGAATAGATCTGATGAGCGACCTTCGAGTCAGGTGTAATATAGCGCAGCATTTCTTGCGGAATCAGCAGCTCATCCATCTGCATATTGTCCTTCCAATATTCCGGATGATTGGGCAAATCCTTCATCAGCAAAGCGCTGGCTTTTTCCTTCAAAAGGTCAATTTCGCCTTTCGTAGTGACACGAATGAACATGTAGTACACGAAGGTAAAGCTAAAAAACAGAATGACCATCAAGCCGACGGATACCCATAGCGTAATTTTTAGTCTTAGACTCATAAGGACTCCTGGTCATCTGTAGGCTGAGAGCTGCCGTCTGATGGTGTCTTAATTAAGTAGCCAATGCCTCGAATCGTCTGAATCAGCTTGGTGGTGAAGGGCTTGTCCACTTTTTGACGTAAGTAGCGGATATACACATCGACGACATTGGTATCCCCGATAAAATCATAGCCCCACACGTCTGTGATGATTTGTTCCCGCGACATGACCTCGTCCTGGTGTTGAATCAAGAAGCGCAGCAAATCAAACTCCGTGGGCGTCAGCTCGATGGCAATGCCCTCGCGCGTGACAGCGCGGCTCTTCAAGTCCATGGTGAGCTCATCGATTTTGAGCAAATGATCTTGTTCAGGAATTTGCTCTTGCAGGCTCTTCTGCCGGAGAAGACTGCGAATGCGAGCTAGCAGCTCGACGGTTGCAAAAGGCTTCGTCACATAATCGTTAGCGCCTTGATCCAGTCCGCTGACGCGATCCGGGATGGCATCCCGTGCGGTTAGCAGAATAACAGGCAGGGAGGCGTTCACCTGCCTGATGCGTCTGAGGACTTCCAGACCGTTGAGTTCGGGGAGCATAACGTCAAGGAGGACGAGATCCCAGCCCTCTTCACTTAACGCAGCTTGAAGTCCTGTCCGTCCATCCTCACATATGAGCACCTCATAGCCTTCATGCTCAAGCTCCAGCTGCAGTACACGTGCGATTCGTTCTTCATCTTCAATCAACAAAATGCGGCTCATAGCGGATTACTTCCTCCCTTCATTTTTATCACCGGTTCGGCATCCAGAAAATTTCTTCGCTTTTGATAAAAGATTGCAGAAATTCCGGTTCAACAGGAATCTGCGATCGGTAAGCAAGCAGCGCCTGCCATTTGCAATAAGCTTGACCCAGCGTCATCGGTCGGCGGATTGGCGGAGGCCAAGGAACATGCAAGGGGACACGTTGAACATCTACCATATGAGCCTCGAAAGGAAGCTCTGGTGTGATACCGCGCGGCCAAGGCCACTGAGATTCGGAGCCGCTGTGGATAAGATACGTGTAGATCACACCCGTGTAACCAAGCTCCGAGGCGGCCTCCATCACGAAAGAATGGGAGGCTGCATGGTCAGGATGCGTATCAGCGGCATCTGTGACATAGATCTCTTTGGGCTGCAGCATCGTAATTAACGCCTTGGTGTCGGCGAGGGCGCATGCTCTACGATAGGGAGCTGGGCATCCATAAACCTCCGAATGGAAATCAGGTACCAGTGCACCATAGGTTGCCTGCCGCTGCGTAAAACGCTGCTGAAAAGGCGGCATCGTTCCTGTTGTGGCATACACACGGCCAAGCCCGGCATCGGGATAGCTAAGGAACGTGAGATCCTGTGGGCGAAGGCCAATCAGCGCGGCTGCTGCCATCGCCTCAATCTGGCGGATACTCGCAAGCTCCAAATAATGCGCTGGTCCAAGTTCCTCAGGACGCTTATTGAACAGGAGGGTGGCTGCTTCGGGATAGCCATCTCCATTGGTGAAGAACACCACATGAACCCTTTTACCACAGGCAATGGCGTTCATGATCGTGCCGGCCGTCCCGAGTATTTCGTCATCCGGGTGCGGGGCAAATATAAGCAAATCAACCATCTTAGGCGCACTTCCTCCCTACATCACATCAACCGAAATGATATCAATGTATGTAGGCAGGGGCGGAAACGTGAGCTATCCTTACTTCCAACCAGGGAATAATGGTTTCGTTGGCTCGGGCAGCCGGAATCCGCCAATAAAGGCACAACCGAGTCCCCAAGCAATAATCATCCAGATGAGGAAAAGGAACGCTTGCTTACGGCTCCCATTTTTCTTCCAATAAGACATTTGCTGAATGGTGATGAGGATCGACGTAATCGTAAGCGCAGTTAGTTTGAGCCACATTACTCGCTCACCACATCCTCTCGCAAATAGTAAGGTGCGCCTTGAACACCAATTTGAAAAATATTTGCGGAAACCTTCGTTTGGACATCGACTCCAGGAAAGATGTCATCCCAGTCCTTCTCTAACTTTTTCCATATTTTTGGATACTTGCGATAGACGAATTGCCCAAGACCAGCGCTGTCCGTTTTATAGGTATTTTGCAGGGTGTGAAAAAGTTTCTTGTAGATCTCCGTGATTTGCTCTTGAAAGGATACGTTGAGCTCTTCCATGACAGCAGGATCGCTAGGGTCTAGTTTCGTTCGATTGTTCATAATCCGACCAGTAGCTGTAATGTCCAGAGTAAATTGCGGTTGATCGTTTACGATTTTTACATGCTTCTTTACTGTTAATTTGGTAATACGTACCGACAAGTTGTTTTTCTGATTGGCCAAGGAAACATCCACGTCCCCGATGGCTTTCCTTCCTAGTAAGCCTGTTAGAGCAAAAGCCTGCATCCCCTCAACGTAGCCTACTAAGGTGGTTTTGTTAAATAAGGCAATACTGCTGAGAAAAAGTTTTCCATCCGTGTCCTTAGAGAAGGCAGCGGCAACAGGCTCAATGCCGGTAGCAGCGGAGGAAGCGTAGAAATTGCGGAGCATGGATGGCACTTGCATTTTGCGAACAATGATTTCACGCAGAGCCTCTTCCTTCGTGGCCTCCAACGGATACTCGGATTCGACGAGACTTTTGGCATCTGTATCCCGCGCGATGATGATGAAGGTGCGTAGCCGGTTCTTGGGATTCCTCGAGAGAAAATCCAGTAAGGGGGCTATATCTTGCCGGGCAAGAGCTTCTCCTACCATAAAGATGCGGCGGTGTGAAGGCAGTCCATCTCTAGAAAGCTTGCGCTCAAGCTTTGCGCTCATCGCTTCAACATTTTCACCGTAATCGACGATTGGCATATAAGTTTTTTGCTGCGTTCCACCACTTGTCGTTAATTGACCTGCACCAATCGATTTCGGAATCGCGATCTGGACATAGCCACGGTACTTGCCCGTATCTGGCATGAGATCAAATGCAGAGAGCTGCAAGATGGCGATATCATTAATTTCTTTCCGATCCCAGCAGCCCGTCAACAGGATAAGAAGCATGATGGATGTCAGGAATAGACGTGTTTTTCTCATCATTCATGCCTCTTCTTATTCGACTTCGGCGATGTTGAGACTAAATCCTTATCAATAAGCCAGTGCGGGGAACGAACAAGGAAGTCACGCAACCCCTTTAGTCTTAAAGGCGCAATCGGGGCTAAGTAAGGAACACCTACGGAGCGGATCCCTGTCAAATAAATGGCAAGTGTAAATAGTCCGAGCAGGATCCCAACGAAACCTAATGTCCCTGCTAGTAAGAGCAGCAGCAAACGCATGATCCGAATTGAAAAGGTCATATTATAGCGAGGAATCATGAAGGAAGCGATCCCCGTTACAGAAACAACGATGACCATTGGGGTTGATACGATACCTGCTTGCACAACCGCTTGTCCGATGACGAGAGCGCCGACAATGCTGACGGTTTGTCCCATAACGCGAGGTAAGCGAAGTATCGCTTCACGGAGTGCTTCGAACGTAATTTCCATAATGAGCGCCTCGACGATAGCTGGAAAAGGAGATGCTTCACGGGCCCCTGCGACAGCTAGTAATAAATTTGTCGGTAACATTTCAGGATGGAAGGTTGTAATAGCAACGTAGAGTGAAGGCAATAGAAGGGCCAAGATAATGGACAAAGAGCGAATAAATCGTATAAAGGTTGCGCTCGTGAACATCAAATAGTAGTCTTCGCTGGACTGAAAGGCCGACCAGAAATGGAAGGGGGCAATCAAGACGAAGGGGGTATTATTGGTGAAAATAGCTACTTTTCCTTCGAGAAGTGATCCAGCGACTACGTCGGGTCTTTCGGTATATTCCATGGTTGGGAAAATGCTGTAGGGATTATCTCGGATCATCTCCTCGATATAGTTGCTCTCGAGCACCGCGTCAATGCGAATCGCAGATAGCCGTTTGGTAATTTCATCGACAATTCCTTGATCCGCGATCCCTTCCAAATAGATCAATCGCACTTCCGTTTGACTGAGGGCGCCGATCTGCCAGGTTTTGATCCGCATTTTGTCTGTTTTTAGGCGACGACGCAACAAAGCGACATTCGTCTCCAACATTTCGGTAAAGCCCTCTCTGGGGCCGCGTACACCTGACTCTGTCTCGGGCTGTTCAATGCCGCGGTGCGGCATACAGGCCAGATTGGCTAGAATCGCCTTAAGCTGACCTTGTTCGGCTATCATCACAAAGCCCGTCAGCAGATTTTCAATCAGTGTATCGAAGTGTTCGGTATGTATGACTTCAGGCGTTAAAAGATGTGAGGAAAGAGTATCCGTCGTTAGCTGCGCTTCAGTTAAGGGTTTGGTTATCTCTCGCTCTATACGTTCAGCATCCACCAACCCCGAGATGTAGGCAATAAGTGTAGTGCGTATATGTATAAATACCAAATCAGGGTCATGATCGAGCTGTTGAATGATATCAGCTTGAAGCTGTGCGATATCGATCGTGTAATCCACAGGAGTTTGTTGCATCATTGTCTCCTCCCTAGCTCTCTACTTTTCGCTTTCTAATTACCCCGTTTAATAAGTAAATAAGTAAGGGAATCACCACGAATAGCGGAAGCTCAACAATCCAAGGCACAACCTTTAGGCCTACAAATATATGGCTCGCTATATTTTTGGCAGTGTATACAGAGATAAACCAAATCAAGATCGTGATGGGAATAATCACTAGGCGATGATTCTCTGTTTTCCACTGTGTAGTGATCGTTGTGCAAGCTGCGTAAGCATACAGGATGATTTTGAACAAACCGCCAGTAATGAAAGTTGTAACCACAAAAGGATCGAAATTGTCGATGAAATCAGCGATTCGAATCAACTGAAAACTGGTTAGCAGCGGATAGAAGGAGCGGTAGAAAAGATCTGGCCCTAATGTACTGACGGCAATGAGATCAAGAACGACAAAAACAGCGCCTACTAGCATAGACGAGTACAGCGCAGCCTTACGAAACTTGCGAGGGGTTACAGTTAATTTCCAAAACATCGTGAAGACAACAACTTCACCGAAGGTGGTTGTTAAACCTAGCGGGAATACCGTTACGCCAATGCTCCTCCAATCGGATGCAACAGGCAGCAGCCACGAGAGGTCTATGACATCAGAGAAGATCAGCAGGATGAGCTGGATGCAGGTAAACAAGAATACAATGATTATGCTGAGCTCAGCTAACCGAGCAATTCGTTCAATACCGGCATAACAGGCATAGGCAACAAGTATGGCAAGAAGAAGCATTAAGAACGGGGCAGGTGTGCTAGGAAGGAGGAACGTTCCCATCAGCTCTCCCAGATCCCGCAGAATTCTACCAGCTTCGTAAATAAAAGCAAACGTGTACAGAGTGGTTAAAAGATGGCCAAAGTATCGGCCGAACGTTATTTGGAGCAAGGAGACTAAGTTTTCTCCAGGATGTTGTTGATACAGATGTGTAAACATCCACACGATACATATGCCAATCATTGCACTGATCAAAGCGGCAAGCCAAGCATCCTGCTTAGCCCCGCCGGCGAAACCAAATACAATTGTTGTACCTAGCTGGAATAAAAACATAAGACAGAATGTTTGCCATGTCGAGAGCACTTGAATCACGCAGAACCCCCCTGACGGTCTAATGATCTTACTATTTTCAAAATAGGGAAAAAATATCCTTCCATGCCTTAAATCGCCTGAAGTCTAAACGAATAGAAGGGGTGAAAATGTCCATTAGCCTAGTCCACCTTCCCCAACTTCGACATAAAATGATGATATAGACGAATGAAGGAGTAGAACAACCCATGAGCATAACTCCGAAAAAGAAGGTGCGTATCAAAGTCAAGCATAAGGTAGCGATTTTACTCCAAGATCACGATGCTACCGCAAGAGTCTATGTGGAGATTTTTGGAGATTTAAAGTCAAGGGAAGTTATGGTTGAGGCTATAAAACGCTTAGAGTCAGGATTGATTTATACCGATGAGAAATGCACGACGTTAATTGAGAGTGATTATATCGAGGTGTACCCAAAAAAGACGTTCAACCGAAGAGATGGGGAGGAATTCATTTTTCTCATCGATCGGGCATACGCAGAAAATTATGTGATTTCGGCAAAAATTATCAAGTAGTAGTTAACCCAAGCAACGTAAAAAACCCCTAGTCGTACAGTCAGAAAGGCGTTGCCTTCCTGAACTGACGAATAGGGGTTATTGAGATTGGATTATTTATTTTTTGCTTGCTGCAGGGGACGTTTCTACGGAAGTTAAACGATCGTAGAAGTCAGTGAAATTATTTCTTTCAGGTGAGTCAAGCAACGCCATTGCTGTACGTGGATGCTCATCCAGTGCACCAACGATCATGTAAGGAATTAGGTAACCCCAATCCCATTTCTCACGCATTGCGATCATGTGCTTCTCAATAATGCCAAGAACAGGACGTACATCGTAACGTGCTCCCTTAAGGTGGCTGAGCAACAATTCGGTTGTACAGTTACCAGCTGCGCGACCCATACCGTATACGGAGGAATCCAAGAAAGTTACACCTTTGGATGCACCAGTTAGCGTGTTAGCAAAAGCAAGCTGCATGTTGTTGTGCATATGCAAGCCAAGTTCCTTCTCAGGAAGCAAACGTTGGAACTTGGAAACTAAGTAATCAATGTCTTTGGATTGCATGCTGCCATAAGAATCTACGACGTATACAACGTCAACAGGGCTTCTGTTGATTTCTTCAAAAGCTTCGGTTAGCTCGTTCTCCATTACGTGGGAAAGCGCCATGATGTTCAAGGACGTCTCGTAGCCCATGTCGTGGAATTTCTGTACAAGCTCAAGGCCTTTATCTACATCCTTGATGTAGCAAGCAACGCGGATCAAATCGAGTAAGCTGTCTTCACGAGGCAAAATGTCTTTCTCATCCACACGTCCGATATCAACGAGAGCGGATAGCTTGGTATCTGTTTTTTTGGTGATAACATCACGCAAGAAGGACTCATTAAGGAATCTCCAAGGACCTGATGATCCGCCTTTGAGTAGTTTTTCTGAGTTTTTGTAACCAATTTCCATATATTCTACGCCAGCAGCGCTTAAACCGCGATACATGTCTTGGACAAACTCCACGCTAAAATCCCAATCGTTAACTAAACCGCCGTCTCGAATCGTACAATCCAAAATCTTGTGCTGATGATGCTTTCCCATACTCGCTAATGCCCCTTTCGACAGCTCTTGTCGCCTTCTGATTTTGCTATATTATCACTTATGAACAGGTGGCTTGTCAATGCAAAGCCGAGGTCGGAACGCAACTTTCTTAGGCAGGATATGGTAAAATAGTAGGGATAGAAGTGAGCACGCGAGGAGGATGAACGGAATGAATCGGAACGAATGGACATTAGCACGGGAAGTTGCCGCTAAGGCAGCTGTGAAGGCAGGTACGCTGGCCAAGAAACGTTTCGGTGGTCAATTAATCCTTCAGCACAAGGATGAGCGCGGTGATTTGGTAACAGAGGTGGATGTGCAGGCGGATCGCCTCATCGTGGATGACATCCTGAGTGTGTTTCCAACGCATCGTATTTATAGTGAAGAAGCAGGTGAAGGTGGCGCCGCAAGCGATTGGGTGTGGCATGTGGATCCACTGGATGGCACGAACAATTTCGCGCTAGGCGTCCCGTTATACGGCGTTTCGATTTCGTTAAGCTATCAAGGACGCATCGTACTGGGGGTCGTTCATGATTCCGTTATGGAAATGACCTATGTGGCTGTGCAAGATGAGGGAGCTTGGCAGGGGGATCGAAAGCTGCTGGCGAAGCCAGTGGGGGCGTTAGCGAAGTCAACGATTTCGTGGATTCAAGGACATGCTGTGACGAAAGATGATCAGCGGGCATTGGCAGTCAGGCATCATTTGGAGTATTCGGTCAAAAGAGTCATGCGCTTATGGGCCCCGTCACTCGTATGGGCGATGCTAGCTAGAGGCGATCTGCACGGTGTCGTGCTGTACAACTCCGAGGGAGAAGACTTATACGCAGGCTTGCTGCTTGCGCAGGAGGCTGGCGTGAAGGTTACGGATTTCTTGGGCAATCCGCTTGCGTTACTCGGAGGCGCCTCTCTTATAGATGAAGCTGGCGCGGACAAGGCTGTCTATTTGGTTGCGGCAGTGCCGGAATATCACGCAGAGCTGCTTCACTACGTTCAAGAAGCACTTAAGCAGGAATAGGACGACTATGTCGAATAGGATAGGAACAATTGGTCAAACCTAATGGCAGACTTTCCATTTGAAGGAAGAAAGGGTGCTATTAGATGAAGGACTTCGTTCCTATCTTTTTTGAATTCAATCAAACACGGGATGCGTTGCTCGCGCTAGATACCCTAGAGGAGCTCGGCTATAAGCCAGAGCTGCTGGAAGGGGAGCGGGCTACGCTGCATATTCATCTAGATGAGCAGGAGATCACCTCTGCCCTCGAAATTGCGCAGGCGCACGGCGGACGTCTTGTGGACCGACCGCAGGCTCAGTCTGAGCAGGCCACATACGCGATGGCGTATGACCTGGAGGGCTCCATCCGCATTCCGGCACACACCGTGAATGAGGACTGGTCCGAAAGCTACGCGGCATCGGCCGTGGTGGCGGACCGAGATGCGCTGCCGAGTGATGACGAGGCGGCGTTTGATCCTTCGGCCGATGACTACAACCACTTTAGCGCTGGTATTCGGATTTAATCAGCCGGCGATCGTTAGAGCCCGAGGATGTGCTGCTCGGGCTCTTTGGGTTGGCTCAACACACTTGAACCTACCACTAGCATAACTCACGCAACTTCCCCAACCTCGCATCCCCCAGTCTTAGTAGCTCTGGCTCACCTCCATTGGATAAATCCAATGAAATGCACTAAAATGAAGCGGAAAATCGAATTTGATTGGTTAAATCCAATGGTATTTCGACTTAGCGCGTAAAAACAGGCTATTTTCGACTTATTCATTGTATATATCCAATAGATGCATATCAAAGCAACAAACTTAAGTTCTAAACGCGGGATGCGCTTTTTTACTGACTTTATTTTGTAAGGGGAAAAAAATGAAGTAACTATTCGCTCCTCGCATACGTCTGGAGTAATATGGAAGATCAATTGAAGAAGGAGTGGTTCTCATGGGAAGTAAGAGGATGATCGCCATCGCTGTGGTTATGGTCAGTATGGTCAGCACGCTAGCAGGATGCGTAGCGAAACAGACCACGAATGGGGCCACGAGCAGCAGCGGACCAACGACGCAACCAACAGCGGCGGTCTCATCGTCGCCGTCCCCTGTGCCTACATCGGCAGGGTCACCCGTACCCTCCAATGTGCCATCCACACAGCAAGCGTCTGCGACAGCATCACCGGTATCGACGATTAAGCCGCAGCCAACCGCTAGCTCGCAACCTACGCCGGTTGCAACGAAGCCGAGCTTCACCACGGCAACAGAGGCAAAGCAAGTGATTGAAACAAGGGCGCAAGAAGTGATACTCGCACTCAAGGAGAAGAACATCGTAAAGCTTGCTAGCCTCGTTCATCCGCAAAAAGGTGTTCAATTCTCGCCATACTCCTACATTCATCCAGCGACGGACATTCAGGTTCAGGGCAGCAATCTAGCTGCACTTTGGGCTAGCCCAAGTCTGACTCACTGGGGTACTTTTGATGGATCCGGCGATCCGATCGACCTCACATTTCCTAATTATTGGGCTAAATTTGTATATAACGCTAACTTCGCCGCTGCGCCTCAGATCAGCTACAACACGATCCTAGGAAAAGGGAACATGATCAACAACGTGTTCAGCATTTACCCGACAAGTTCCTATATCACCGTTGAATATCATTTCCCTGGTTTTGACCCGCAATATCAAGGGATGGATTGGACCAGTTTGCGACTTGTTTTTGAATACTCAGGGTCACAATGGGTTGTCGTCGCGATCATTCATGACCAGCATACGATATAGAAATTTCGCGGAAATTTCATGAAAAAGATCTAAAGCCGAATTGAACCTCGTATACATTAGAGGATCGTTCGGTTTTTTGCGTTAACTGGAAATTAAAACCATTGACAGGCGATGTGAGTTGTCATATATTTATCACAATTAAACCAAGTAGACTTGTAGGAATAAGGGGATGATGAACATGCAAAACAACCTAGTAACCGCTTTTCAAACGAACTGGGTAAGCTTAGTCGTATCAATCGTAATTATTGGTTTCCTTGTTTTTTTAGGCAAAAAGAGAGTAAGTTTCGGTAACCGAGTCTTTATCGGTTTAGGCCTTGGTCTAGTGGCAGGGGTTATTTTCAACCAAACTGGATTGCAATTTAAAAGTGTAAGTACGATCGGAACGACTTACGTTAATTTGATCAAAATGCTAGTAATGCCTCTGGTCTTTATTCTTGTTATTAATAGTATTTCGTCTTTGTCTAGCATGGCTCAGCTTCGTAAACTGGGTGTTAAAACGATTGGTTGGTTCCTGATTACAACGGGGATCGCAGCATTGATCGGTCTTCTAGTCGCATTGGCGATTGATCCAGGTAATGGCATCGCACAAGCGGTTCCGAAGGATTTTAAAGCAAAAGAAATCCCGACTTTCTCCCAAGTTATTTTGGATCTGGTACCGTCCAACCCAATTAGCGACATGGCGAGTGGTAAGGTTGTACCGGTTCTAATCTTCGCTATTTTCGTTGCAGTAGCTATCGTTTCCGTAGGTTCCAAAAAACCTGAGGCTGTAGCTTCCGTAAAAGCATTCATTACTTCTGCAACCGCAGTTATGCATCAAGTTGTAAAATATGTTATCCGTTTGACTCCTTATGGGGTGTACGCGTTGATCGCGGCAATGGCAGGTAAATATGGCTGGGAAACATTAGAGCCATTATTTAAAATTATTTTGACTTCCTACGTGGCATTAATTATTCACTTCGTCTTGATTTTCGGTGGCCTTGTGCTGCTTGTGGCGAAAGTTAACCCTATTAAATTCTTCAAAAAAGCATACCCGACGATTGCAGTTGCCTTTACAACTCGCAGTAGTTATGCAACGCTTCCTGTAAACTTGGAAGTTATCACAAAACGTCTACGCGTATCACCGCGTATTGCCAGCTTCGTGGCTCCGCTTGGGGCAACGATGAACTTCAACGGCTGTGGTGGTGTTTGGCCGGCGGTTGTTGCGATTTTCGTAGCAAAAGTTTACAACTTGCCACTAGGCATTTCTGAGTATGCTTTGTTGATCCTAGTCAGCGTTATCTCCTCCATCGGGGTTGCTGGCGTACCAGGTCCTGCATCAATTTCAACAACGGTTGTATTGACAGCTCTTGGCTTGCCGCTTGAAGGTATGGGTCTTGTTCTTGGTGTAGAAGCACTGATCGACATGGGGCGTACAGCAGTAAACGCAACAGGTACAACAGTTACAGCATTGCTTGTAGCAGAATCCGAAGGTGAATTCGACCGCGCTGCGTTTGATCGTGACGAGGAAGATGAATTGGATCTAGCGACTGCGTAATTCATTAATGAAAAAAGACGAACGACACCGAAGGGTGTGGATTCGTCTTTTTTTTATCTTGTTTTAAAACAGCGGGAAAACGTAACGGACCAAGAAAAACAACAGTCCGAAGGTGATAACAATGTAAGCCACATATTTAATGAAAGTGGATGCGACAAGACCCTTGTCAAACTTTTGTTCAATTCGCTTCTGCTCAATGTCCACGCTTTTCGTCGGTTCCATCGTTCTCAGCTCCCTTATTCGGTATCGAGTAACCTCTACCAAATAATACCCATTCTGGCGGTGGCTGAAACAGTTATTTTGATGGAATTAGCATTATTCCGTAACGCTATTTTTTCGAAAACAGACATGTGAGGCAAATAGCGCTATGGCATACTCTTATTTGGATTCGCATGTGACCGCACCTTTACAAATGAAAACGTCACTCCTGCATCGCCGCATGCGTGCCCGCCATATACCCCGTCGAAAAAGCCGCGGTAATATTATAGCCACCCGTGTAACCGTGAATGTCGAGGATTTCTCCGCAGAAGTAGAGGCCTTGAACGAGCTTGGATTGCATCGTACTCGGATCCACTTCTTTAAGATGAATACCGCCGCCAGTCACGAACGCTTCTTCTAAAGATAGCGTTCCTTTGACAACGATGGGGAAGGCTTTCATCAGCTTGCACAGATCTAGCCATTTCTGCTTGGGAATGTTGTCATAAGTCAGCTGCTCGTCCAGCTCAGATTTCGCTAGCAGTAGCGGGATGAGCCGCTCGGACAGCAGGGACTTGAGCACGTTTTTGATCGCTTTCTTCGCGTCGCTCCTTGCGAGTGCCATGCTCTCATTGTACACCTCGTCGGCGCTTAGCTCAGGGAACAAATCCACCGTGACGAGCACTTCCTTGCGCTCGGATTTGTTCAACTCCTTCACGACGAACTGGCTGCAGCGCAGCGCGATCGGCCCAGAGAGGCCGAAGTGGGTGAACAGCATATCGCCGCGATGCGCGATGATCGGCTTCCCCTTCGCGTTCAGCACGCTGAGCGTCACGTCGCGCAAGGACAGCCCTTGCAGCTCACGGCTACGGATAAAAGCCTCCTTCGAGGTTAACGGAACCTCGGTCGGAAAAAGCGGCGTGATCGTATGCCCGCCAGCCTCAGCCCACGCATATCCGTCTCCCGTGGAGCCGGTATGCGGCACCGAGCATCCGCCGGAGGCGACGATTACAGCGCGGCTGCTCACCGTCTCTCCGCCTTGCAGCTGGACGCCGCTCACGCGGCCATCCCCGTACACAATCTTTTTGACCGGACTGTTGGTCCGGATCTCCACACCCTGGCGCCGCACTTGGCCGATCAACGCGTCGACGACGGTTTTGGCCTTGTCGCTGATGGGAAACATCCGACCATTGTCCTCTTCCTTAAGGTGAATGCCGAGATTCTCAAAGAAAGCAATAATATCTTTATTCCCAAAATGGTTGAGTGCACTATAAAGAAAGCGCCCGTTGCCGGGAATATGCTTGATCAATTCATCCATGTCTTTGTTATTCGTCACATTACATCTGCCGCCGCCAGAAATGCCGAGCTTGCGCCCCAGCTTATCGCCTTTATCGACGAGCAGCACCTTTGCGCCGTCCTTGCTTGCGGCAATGCCAGCCATTAGGCCAGCAGAACCGCCGCCAATTACGATTACATCATAAGTCATCCAAGAAAGCCCCTGCCTCGTGTATTTTCTAACATCATAGCATGTGAGGAGCTTCATATTCAAAAGATACACACAAGCCGTGGATAACTTGTTGATAAAATAGCCGTTTTTGTGGGTAACTAACATAGTAACTGTGGACAAACCATGGCGAAATGTGGATAATATACACTTTTTCCTAATTTCATCCACAAACAGTCTTCAAAGCAACCCTTTAACTGAAGCTATCAACATGATCGCCTCGATGTCCTTCACTCCAATGAAAATAATCCACACGAAGATCATGCCATCTCGTTTCGAGAGAGGACTCCTGACCATAGTAGTGAAGCTTCTCCTGCTTCGACCAGATAAGAGCCTCACACGTTTCACTCCTTTTAGCAAGCAAAGAGAGACCAGCCTCTACCCCAAGTGAGCCGATGATGCGTGCCCACACGTGGCATTCCACGAGATCACGGCCTGCGACAGTACATTGCAGCACATCGCTGCCGGTGTCACCAAGCCAAGGATCCTCAAGCGGGCTGTAGGTTGACAGCGCACCTTCCGGCATGACAATTGCGCCAAGCTTGGCGTTCTTGTTCCATGGATTTTGAATTCCAATTTTCCATGGAGCTTGCTGAGTCCCAGATTGTCCCCATACGCTCACATCACCCTTGGACAGTATGAGCCCTGATGCAAGCGATAAGGTTTTCTTGAAATAGTCGGTTAATCGCTTCAGGGACCAGCTTTTTTCGATACCTTGCAATTGGATAGACGTATGCTGAGGTAGTGTTACAGACTTGGTCATCGGATTAACCTTCCAACCCTCTCTGGCAGGTAGGGGCGTAAGCTTTGCTGTTGTCCCCTCTTTATATAGAAGTGGCATATATTTGCCATCGGTGATCGCTTGATACATTTCGGCGAGGAAGAGCACCTCTAACATAGTATTGGAAACAAGGCAGCATTCTCCAGCTAATGTATTTAAAAGGTTAATTTCACTGTCAGCGAGCCCAAGCCCAAAGCGCTTCTCCTCACGCCCAAACCACTCATTGCCAATCTCATGAATCCGTCGTTTTTGGTGCTCCTCACAGAGAAGTAGAAGTTCAATAGATGAGTCCATCGTTTGAAAATGAAAAGGGAGGAAGGGTTGTGTTGTCATTGTCATCGGGAATTCCTCTTTTCTGTCGATCTTTCCGTTATATGCGTTCATTATAGGGGAGTGACCTGAGATTTAATTGATCGTTAGCTGAAAAGTAGCTGAAGATTCCAATTTTCAGCAAGCTTTCAGCCGCTGCTCAGATTGCTTTTAGGCAGGATATGAGATACTGATTGTAGAAGTCGTGTACGAATGAAATTCGGGGGAGACGTGTGAAGATGCGCCAATTAAAAGGGATTAAAATATTACTCGTCGATGACGAACCGCATATCTTAGAATTTCTTGAGCTCGGGCTGACGAACGAAGGCTTCGAGGTGATGACAGCACAGGATGGCATTAGTGCGATCACAGCGTGTAATAAATTTCAGCCGCATATTGCGATCCTAGATGTGATGATGCCTGGCATGGACGGTTTTGAAGTGTGCCGCATGATCAAGAAGACGGACAATGTCGCAGTCATTATGTTAACAGCCAAAGATGAAATCGATGATCGGGTAAAGGGGCTCACGCTCGGAGCCGATGATTATATGATCAAGCCGTTCAGCTTTGAAGAACTGCTGGCGCGCATCTATGCGCGGATTCGGAACCATTTTCCCAACTTGTTCGGAGAAGTTGTTATTGGGCCGCTACGCATGGACGATCGCCGCAAAGAGATTTCGATGAATGAACGCGTCTTAGAACTATCGCCGACGGAGTACGAACTGCTTAAATTTATGGCCATTAATCACGGCCTTGTTCTAAGTAAAACGATGATTTTGGACAAAGTGTGGGGCTACGATTTTGGCGGCGAAGAAAATATTGTGGAAGTGTACATACGCTCCCTGCGCGAAAAACTTGGCGATAAGGAGCATAAGCTGATTCGCACCATTCGCGGCGCGGGGTATCGGATGGATTTGACATGAAGCTGCGCGGCTGGTTGGCTAATACGCTGGAGACCCGATCCTTAAAGTTTCAAATTTTATCTCGTACTTTGCTGGTTATGTCTGCATTGCTGCTGTTGATTGGCGTGTTTCAATATGTGTTCATGCAGCAGTTTATGTATCAAAATAAAGCAGAAACGATTCGCAACCAGCTGGCTGCGCTGCCGCCTAACGTGTGGCTTCGAGCGGAGCAGGGGATGGATAAGGGGACAAGTCCATTTTTGCCTAGACAGGATTTTATGCGAAATAATCGGCAGGATGCTTTCGGTGAAGGTCCGCGGATTTTCGTGCCGGATTTAACGATTGCTCTCATTGATGACAAAGGGACTTATAAACTCATTTCCTCCCAGGATGAACAGTCGACGTTGGAGTTAGGCAAGGAAGAATATTTGAAAATCCTTCAAACGAGAGCGAAGAAGCAAGAGCATTTGATCATGGAGGATAGCAAAGGGAATGAGCAGTTGGTTGTTTTTCATCAAATCGGTGGCGGAGAACCGGATCGTTCCCGCGGCTTTCAGGCGCTCATTCAAGCAAGCGCTAGCACAGCACCGATTAAAGATGTACTGCTAAGGCAGCTGCTGAATTTCTTGTTTTTATCCTTGCTGGCGATGGTTATTGGCTTGCTAGGCTACTTGCCTGTCTTGCGGCGGACGCTCGTGCCACTTTCTAATTTAGTTGATACGGTTAAAAGTATTGATTCAGGTAACTTGAATGAACGTTTCCCTGATCATCAAGGGCAGGCGGAGATGGATCATTTGGCCACTTCGTTCAATAGTATGTTGGAACGGTTGGAATTTTCATTTGAGGCAGAAAAGGAAGCGAAAGAGCAGATGCGCCGTTTTGCCGCGGATGCTTCACATGAGCTTCGTACACCGTTGACCTCCATCCACGGCTTTCTGGAGGTACTGCTGCGCGGAGCGTATCAACAGCCGGAACCGCTGCTGAAAGCTTTGAAAAGCATGCACGGCGAATCAGTGCGCATCAATAAATTAGTCGAGGACCTGCTGCTGCTGGCCCGGTTGGATCGTACGCCAGCCTTCCAGAAGACGGAGGCGGCTATGGACGACTTGCTCCACGAGATGGAGCATCAGCTGCGTTTGCTTGCAGGTGAGCGGACGGTCACCTTCCTCTTGGAGCCGGAGACACAATGTCAGTGTGATCCGGATAAAATCAAGCAAGTGATCCTCAACTTGTTCCACAACGCTGTTCAGCATACACATCCGGAGACGGGTGAGGTGCGAGTCTCTTTGGTGAAAACGAGCGCAGGCGTTGAAATCGCTGTGCGCGATAATGGGCCGGGGATTTCGCCGGAGCATATTGCTCATCTGTTTGATCGGTTTTACCGCATCGATTCCTCGCGGGCAAGACGGAGCGGCGGTGCGGGCTTGGGCTTGTCGATTACACGTTCGATCGTGGAGCTGCATGGCGGAACGATCGATGTGGAAAGCGTAGTTGGTGAGGGGAGCACGTTTATCGTGCGATTGCCGCGATAACGGTAGTGAAGAAGCTGGCGCTGGGGCGCCAGCTTTTTTGATGCATGCTGTCGGTGGTGTAGCCAAGATTGGTGAAGCAAGAGTGGACGGCCGTTCAGGTGCAATCTAGGAAGTATAGGCTTAATGACTGCGTAAGTGGTCAAAGATGCTAAAAGGCACTTATTTTCGGGGGAAACAGCGAAACGGAGGGAAATAAGTGCGAAAGTGCAACCTTTTGGACGGAAAAGGTGCTCAGAAGAGGAATAGCGGCAGAAATAGTTGCCTATTTGCACTTATTTTAGATTGATCGATCTAGCCGCTAGAGAAGGTTGCCTTTTTGCACTTTTAGTGCCCTCACAGCTGCGTTCAAGAGAGGACCCCGGCAGATTTGAGGAGGGCAATAGGAGGCCGGAGAACAAGTTGAACCCAAAAGACCAACCCAACGGTTGGTCTTTTGCCATAAAGCTAATTGATGAGCTTGCGGCTGCGCGGGCGGAGTGCCCATGAAGCGATAACGAGCGCGAGGAACACTAGCGGTTGTGCTGCGAGCGCGAGGCTGTCGCCATTGAGAATGTGCGAAGCCGTGGCACCCGTGAGCTCGAAGAAAAAGCCGGCGTAAGCCCATTCTTTTAACCGCGGAAAACGTGGGATCAGGATCGCGATGACGGCCATCAGCTTCCAGAAGCCTAGAATGGTTAAGACATACTCGGGATAGCCGAGTGCTTGCAAGGTGGCGATCTGCTGCTCGCCATGCGTGATGAAGAAGAAGCCGCCAATTACGAAGCTTGCAGGTCCTAGAATCGTCGTTACCCAGTAAGCAATCAGTTTATTGCGTTCTTTACGATTTGCCATCATGTAGTGCCCCCTCTAAACGGATAATTGTTCTGTTAATCCTTATTCTACCATAAAAAATGAAAGGCGAACACCAGTACGTAAAATTTGCAGAGGTTTATTTTCCATGCCATTTTCAGCCAATGCTCAGAAAGCTCTCAACCAACCTTCAGTTTATACTCAGATGGGTTTCAGGTAAGGGGCCTATACTAGGTTTTGTAAGGGAAACACAAACACACAAATCTAAAGATGAGGTGGAATAACAATTATGAAAAAAATCGGCAAAAAAATTCTCGCAGGTTCTCTAGTAGCATCTTTCGTCATCGGAGTTGGCTTAGTAGGAGCCCTACATAATGAAGCATTCGCAGATACAGCAGTAGGCAATTCCACGAGCACGGCAGCTCCCAAAGCAAGACATGGTGGCAAAGGCTTTAACGAGAAAGGCCGAGGTCAAATGGGTGATCGCGGTGGCTTCCGTGGCGGCAATATCATCAAAGAAACAGCTACAATTCTAGGCGTGGAAGAAAGTGTTGTGCAGGAAGCGCTGAAAGCTGATAAAACGTTAGCTGCTTTCGCTGTTGAAAAAGGACTAACGAAGGAAGAGTACTTGTCCAAGCTCGTTGCTGCAGAAACAGCTAATATTGCAGCTGAAGTAACCGCTGGCAAGCTGACACAAGAGAAGGCGGATGAGCGGATTAAAGGCTTGAGTGACCAATTAACGAAGCAAATTGATAGCACGGGCTTCAAAGGTGGTTTCCCAGGCGGCGGTAAAGGTGGCCAAGGAGGCCCAGGAGGTCCTGGCGGCATGAGAGGTCCTGGAGGCTTCGGCGGAGGACATTTCGGCAATCCGGAGGTCATCACGACGATTCTAGGTATAACACAAGATGAGCTGAGAACGGAGCTGGAATCCGGTAAATCCCTCGTGGATATCGCTACAGCGAAGGGGATCAGTGAAGATGATTTGATTAGCAAAATCAAAGACGGCATGACGGACTCCATCAAGAAGGCTGTGGAGGAAAAAGGTACAGCTCGCCAGCGCCCTGATGGCGCGCAAGGTCAAGGTCGTCCTGGTCGTAATGGCTCCCAAGCAACAACTGCCCCGACAGCTACAAACTAAGGGGATGACACAAAAAGCTGCTCGATACGCGAGCGGCTTTTTGTGCTTGCGGTGGTGGTCTTCGCGGCAGTCGCAGCAACAGGTCAGCAGTCAGCGCTCGAGCATGCTCGTCCCATTTTCAGCAAACGTTCAGCTTCCGTTCAACTTACTTTCAGCTTACACTCAGACAGGTTTCAGTCGCCACTAGTAGACTACATCTTGTGAAGATTGTACGACCTAGGCAACGAGTGTCTGGGTAAACCGGGAGAGGGGTTATGACGGATGAAAGTAGGCAGAAAAAAGAGGTGGCTCATTGTAGCCTTAGCTGCCATCCTTTGTGGGGCTGGTACATACTACTATGTACATAACAAGCAGAAGCCAGCTACAGCGGCAACACAACAAACAACGATGAAAGTGACCAAGGGAAATATCTCGATGGCTGTATCAGGTACCTCCCAATTGGACGCTAAGGATAAGCAAAGCATCGTGATTCCGGTAGAAGGGATCATCAAGACGATGAATTTAACGCAGAATCAAGCAGTTAAAAAAGGCGATGTGCTTGTCGAACTTTCCGTTCCGTCAACAGAAACGAATCTCAAGGAAGCGCAAGTGACTTTAGGGCAGCTGGAAAGCGATCTAGCAGAGCTGCGGTCTGAACAAGGAAATATGAGCGTATCCGCTCCGATGTCGGGCAAGATTACCTTGAATGCGAATTTTGACGTCGGCAGCCAAGTGAATAAAACGACGAAGATCGGTACGATTTCAGATACAACACAGTATAGGGTGAAGCTACCTTTCTCCCTGCAAGAAGCCGTGCAATTGAAAAAAGGTGACCCGGTGGAGCTTAGCGTGGATGGCTACCTGTTATCCAAAGTTGGAGCCGTGGAAACGATCGGCCACGAAATTAGTGCAGATGCCAACGGAAATAAAGTGGTGTTCGTCGATGTGCTCGTCGAGAATGATGGCACGCTTTCGGCTGGATTAAAAGTGAAAGGCAGCATCGGCAGCGGCAATACCAAGGTAGAGTCTTCCGATCAGGCAGCACTTGCCTACGTGCGGACGGCTTCCATTTTCTCCGAAGCGAGCGGCACGGTGAAAACGCTGAAATTTAAAGATGGCGATACGATTAAACAAGGCGATCTGATTGTGACCCTTTTTAACGACGACATTCAAAAGAATATTATCTCGAAGCAATCCGCCATTGAAAGTCAGAAAATCCGCGTGAGTGACGCGCAGCAAAGAGTCGATCAATTAACGATCAAAGCTCCGTTTGATGGCGTGTTCTCGGCAGATTTTGCCAACAGTAAAAACAATGTCCTTCGTAACTATCCAGTTGGCGCGCAAATTAATGCGAACACGACGCTGGGTGCGGTAGCAAGCTTAAGCACGATGCAGCTCGCGATTGCGGTGGATGAGCTCGATTTGACGACGGTGAAGGTCGGCCAGAAGGTTAATGTGAAAGTGGATGCCATTGCCGGCAAAACGTTCACAGGTGAAGTGGCCTCTGTCTCCAATGTAGGGACAACGTCCAATGGCGTGACGACTTATGATGCGGTAGTCGCGATTCCGAATACGGCTCAGAATGATTTGAAATATGCGATGACGGCGACGGCTGAAATCCTTATCCAAGATAAGAAAGATATTCTCGTATTGCCGCTTCAAGTGGTGACCACAACAAGAGGTAAGTCGACAGTTACGGTGAAGAAGGCCGATGGCACTACCGAAGAACGCGAACTTCAGGTTGGTATCCGCAGCAAAACACAAGTTGAAGTGCTTGGCGGGGTAAAAGAAGGCGAAGAGGTTGTGATGCCGGTGCGCAGAGCGACTACGAATAACCAACAACAAGGCTTCCCAGGTGGAGGTGCCTTCCCAGGCGGCGCAGGCGGTTTCCAAGGTGGAGCGGGCGGCTTCCCAGGCGGCGGTGGCGGTGGATTCCAAGGTGGCGGTAATGCTGGCGGCGGCGGAGCGCGTCAATAAAGAGCTAGCCTTGCTCGGAAAGGAGCGAATAGGATGAATATCATTGAGCTAAATGAAATAACGAAGAGCTACACGCGTGGTGCTGAGGAATTGCAGATTTTGCGAGGCATTACGCTGCATATTGCGGAAGGCGATTTTGTCGCCATTATCGGTCCCAGCGGATCAGGGAAATCAACGTTAATGAATACGATAGGGCTGCTCGATAGCCCTACATCAGGATCTTATACATTAGATGGCGTAGCAACAGAAAAGATGTCGGACAACGGACTTGCCTCTTTGCGCAATCGGAAGATCGGGTTCATTTTTCAACAGTTTAACCTGTTGCCAAGGTTGACAGCGATGGAGAACGTGGAGTTGCCGATGATTTATGCGGGTATTCCTCCTAAGCAACGGAAAGAACAGGCGAAGAAGATGCTGGCGAAGCTAGGGATGGGAGAACGTGGACATCACAAGCCGAGTGAGCTTTCAGGCGGACAGCAGCAGCGGGTAGCGATCGCTCGAGCGTTGGCCATCTCACCTTCGCTGATTCTAGCGGATGAGCCGACAGGTGCCTTGGACTCGAAGACGGGCATCGAGGTGCTTGAGTTGATTAAAGAGTTAAACCAGCAAGGGAATACGATCGTATTAATTACCCATGATCATCACATTGCAGATAACGCGAAGCGCGTCGTGGCGCTGCGAGATGGTGAAATTGTCAGCGATATCCGCAATGACGCTTGGTCGGTTGAAGTGCCTAAGCTAGAGGAGGCGCATTCATGAGACTATGGGAATTATTCCAAATGGCGATGGCCACCATCCGGTCCAATCCGCTGCGAACCATTTTGACGATGCTGGGCGTTATTATTGGGGTTGCCTCCGTGATCACGCTCGTGTCGATTGGCCAAGGGACATCGAAAGCCATTGAGAAGCAGTATGAAGGGCTGGGAACGAACCTCCTGACTGTTAATCTGTTAGGAAACGGGCGAGCGACACAATTGAATTATGATGAGTTGATGACTTTGGAGGGCACGTCAGGCATTTCGACGATTGCACCAACGATGACGCAAAACAGCTCGATTAAATTCGACCGCACGACGGAGAGCTACAATGTGATCGGAACGAATGACCGTTATTTGGATTTGCAAAAGGGTAAAATCGCCAGCGGGCGTTTCCTCGCGCAAGCGGACTTAGATTTCCGCAATCACGTTGCGGTTATCGGAAGTGAAGTGGCGACAAAGTTTTTCGGGAAAGAAGACCCGATCGACGAAGAAATTAATGTGAAGGGGTACATGTACACCATTATCGGCGTTCTTCAAACGAAGGGCTCCAATACGAGTGGAACCTCTCTGGATAGTTCGGTATTGGTACCGCTGCCGACGATGAGCCGTGATTTTAAATTGGGCAACATCCGGACAGCTTACGTGGAAGCATCCTCAGGCGACATGGTGTCACGTGCACAGCTCGCAGTGGAAGCTTACTTATATCAGAAGTTTAAAAGTACAACAGGCTACAACATTTTGAACTCATCTGAGTTGATTAGCGCAAGACAAACGGCTTCCAGCACGCTGACGAACCAATTGGTCGCTGTCGCTGCGATTTCCTTGCTCGTAGGCGGGATCGGGATTATGAATATTATGCTCGTGACCGTGAGTGAACGAACAAGGGAGATCGGGATTCGGAAGTCGATTGGGGCGAAGCGAAGAAATATTTTGCTGCAATTCCTAGTGGAAGCGACGTTAATCAGTGGTATGGGTGGATTAATTGGATTAATTCTCGGAATCGGTTTATCGCTCGCCTGGCCGTATATTAATCCGAGTCAAGAGACGAGCCTATCGATTAATATTGGACTTTATGCATTCTTATTCTCAGCACTCGTCGGTGTCATTTTCGGCTTGTATCCAGCTAATAAAGCATCAAAATTAAAACCTATCGACGCCCTGCGTTTCGATTAGGCTACAGGAGGTTTGTAACATGATTCGTCAACTATCATCGATTCGACTTAAATCAAACTCACTTAAACAGACAAGTCTAGCTGTCCTGCTGACGGGAAGTTTAATGGCTGCTTCATGGGCAGCGCCTGCGCCGGCCGCACATGCCGCAAATGAGGGCGTTTTTATCTCGAAGGATTCTTATTTTATGCTAAATAAAGCAACGCTTTCGTCCTCCTCCTTGCAATTTTCAGTGCTGTTCCATAATGGGGAAAATCAGACGCTTGATTTTAACAAGTATGGGGTGCGCGTAACGGATGGTGCTGGACATAGCTACACGGCCAATTTAAGTGAGAAAAAGAGCGGCATCGTGAGTGGCGGGAAAGAAGAGAGTTTCCGATTCTACGCAAATTTGCCAGCTGGTCAAAGTGCTTCCGATCTGAAAGTAGATGTATTCCGCTGGGATTACAATAAATCAGATTTCATGAATCATCTTGGTGAGCTGCCGGTATCTTCTGTGATTCAAGAAGGGCAGCTGGAAGCGCCGGAGGAAATCATTAGCTTGCGCACGCTGGACAGCACACTCGCGAGTGATGCTTCGCTTTCTTTCCAATTAGGGCAAAGCGTACGTGTCACGGAGAATGGCAAATGGTACATGTATACACAAGTTGCTGCTAAGAATTTAGGTTCAAGCAGCGTTACGGTGCCGAAAAGTTTGCTCGTACGCCTAGTGGATGCTAACGGCTTGAAATATACGTCGACCGTTGCTAGCGGGGCGGACACGGCTATTTTGCCGAATCAGTCTGATACGTTGACGCTTAAAACGCTAATCTCTAAAGGCATGCCAACAAGCGGGCTCTCGCTAGAATACTACTACTTGAACCAAAGTGAGGATGTATCGCTGGGGACATTGAGCATGAACACCTCGTTGAACACAGTAGCCTTGGGCGCGAAACAAAGCTACGCTGGACAGCAGGATGGCGAAAATGTAACAGCGAAGGCAAGCTCCTCTACGTATTCGATTCAAGCGGACGGTGTCCATGTTCAGACTGTGGTTACACTGAGCAATGATGGGGATGTAGTCGCACCTGTGCCTTCATTGATGGCCTCCTACCAGTTCGGTGACTCTGGCTCATCGGTATCATCGACAGATAATAGTACGCGCAGCAGCTTTTTAGCGGCGAAGGAGACGGAGACGTACTACTTCAATGCAACGTTGCCAACGGGCGTCGATCCGAATGCAGCACAGCTTGTACTGTGGCAAAAATCAGCGGTTAGCACGGGTAGCACGGCGGGAAGCGGGACATCCACGGGAACGGGCTCGGCGACTGGGAACAATGGCACAACTTCAGGGACTTCAGGAACTTCAGGGCAACAGCCTGTGGCAGTGTTCCTGATTAAAGGTGCGAGCGAAGCGCAAAACGGCTTCACTACAGCGGTGGACTACGAGCTTGGAACGAAGCTTGCTCTGGGGAGCAGTGTCGTGAATCAAAATCTGGATGTATCGCTGATTGAGCTTCATGCACATGAAAACGATGATCTCGGCTACAAAACCGCAATTGCCAAATACAAAATTACGAACAACGGCACGAGCACGCTCGCACTGCCTGATCTGCAAAACGAGCTCATTGATAATAAAGGCAACGCCTACACAGGCTCTCGCCAAAGCGCAGCAGCAACACAAATTACACCGGGAAGTTCCTACGTAGTCAGCTATTCTTACTTGCTTCCTAATAAGGATACGGCTGAGGATGAAGCTTTTGCACTGAACGTGTACGATAATAAGTCCGTGTCCGAAGGTAACGTTTCCGCAGGAACGTTCAAAGTGGCTCTGCAGGAAGAAGAGGCTGGAGATACAATCGCAATCTATCCATTCTCCCTGAAAGTTAACAGCAGCGCTGTGACCTGGACATATAGCGGCGGAACGTACTCGTACGTGCTTCGTCTAGACATGGATATTACACACGAAGATCAAGTCATTATTGATTCTAATTTCTCTAAAATCCAATTCGAGTTGACGGATTCCCTAGGTCGTATCGTTGGTACGCAAGATGCCGCATTGACGGGCACGGGCAAATTAACGAGCGGTAGCCAGAAGGTAACCATTTCCGGCTTGAAGAACGAGCAAGTTGACTCCGGCATGGTCGTTAATATGTATGAAGTGATTAACACGCCGAACGGAACGGCGAAGCGTTTGTTGAAGCAATTTAAGTAAAAGAGAAGCAGCCTAAACTGAGTCGGATTGACTAGGTTTAGGCTGTTTTTGATTAGTGGATTTTATTCCCATAATAGGGTGATTATGCTGCAATTAATAAGGACAAGTGCATAGCGGTTGGGACACTTTCATCTCACAGGCGAGGAGGTGAAAGCGTATGGATGAGAACGTGAAGTATTTTATCGCAGGAGCAATGTTCGCAGTTACTTTGCTAAAAATTTTAGCTAAAGTTTTGAACTTTTCCCAGGATAAAAGAAAAAAGTAATCCTCCCGACCCTCGACAAGTTGGGGATTACTTTTCCTGAGAGGAACCAGTAAATAACCAATCGGCTGTGTACTTGTCCCTTGCCTATTTATACGCATTATCTGACTAAATTATACTAAAGAACGGCAGGTGCAGTCAATGGATCCCTTACTTACCCAGACAGTCGGTAGTATGTCAGAAGTGTACTGGTTTATCCTGGGGAGTGGAACAGGGATACTGTTGTACATGGCCTGGAACATATATGTAAAGAAGAAATAGCGCCTAATAACAATAAAACTGCCCAAACCTGGCTTATGCCTGGTGTTGGGCAGTTTTTTATTAGCCGATAATTGCAAAAGCGGAAACACCAGAACGAACTGTACGTGTACGGAAGAGGACACCATCCTCGTCGAAAGTTCGAAGAACTAACGTACGTCTAGTCGGCGTGCCAATAGTGCGGAATACGGCAGTTCCAAATGCATCGAATCGAGCTGTTGCAATACGAGTTCCGTTTAGCGTACGAGCCTCGCAGAAAAAACCGGAGGTGACAAAAGGGACACCATTGTTGTCTACCCAAAGAACAGTGAATCGTCTAAGTGTTTGTGTAGGGGCCAAGTTTTTGCCGAGAGGGATGCGGGTGAACGATTTACCTAGTTTGCCAGAGTCTTTGAGTGTAGGGATGCTGCGTTTTGTGTTTTGCATCTATGTTTCACCTCCTTCTCTCTATCTGTTTATAGTAGATGTTGAGAGCGGCATGCCCGTTAAGTAGTTTTACCTATGAGGGAGAAAATGTGTTAATTGATAGATTGGTAGATTGATTAGTAGAGAGAGCAAGCCGAAGAGACCGTTCCTATATGGAAGGGTCTCTTTTACAATGTCGATAGTCAGGAAAAACCCACTTAAATGACCGGAGTAGGCCTAAAATCAGGTGATAGTTCGATTTTACCGAACTATTTGGCTGATTATGGTCGTGGCAGCAGGTTTTTGGCCGTTTAAGTGTGTGAAATCGAACTAATGCGGTAAAACATTGTCAATGCTCGCAAATAAGTTGGCAAAATCGAACTACAACTAAGAGCAATGGCGGGGGGAGATTTGCAGCACCTAAGACTACTACTTCACATCAAACCCCTTAGCGATGGATGGCTCAATCCATCGCTTTTCGGTATGTTCCCGGCGCAGTATAACGACGCGCTCCGGGTACACATCGACGATCAGACTCTGGCTAAGCGCTCGCGTCTCAGGCTCGTTCTTCGCGCTCCATACCTGCCGGATGGAGGCGCTTGAAGCGGCAAGAAACTTCAACTGTTTCACCTGGTTGGTCGTTTCGATGTTCCAGTGGGTGTGCCCACTGAACAAAATAACGTTCGGATGCGCGTCAAGTATCGCGCGCAGCTCCTGGTGCTGGACGACGCCCAGCTCTAGATCCGTGCCATCCAGCGTCCGCGGCAGCGGCTGGTGGAGGAACACGAACACCGGCTTGCGGGCATCCGCCGCGCCCGCAGCCGTGAGCCGCTCGCGCAGCCAGCTGAGCTGCGCGGAAGAGAGGAACGCATCCTCATTGATGGATGCGTCAACGTCACGATACGCTTCCCCGCTAAGGAACAGGAAGCGATAGCCCTCCACGACAAGCTCGTGATACGGCTTGTCATACCCCATGATGCGGTCGAATAACGCGACCGCATCACGACTCTTCCAAGATGGATTCATCTTCATGTAATCCATCTTTCCATCCGGCTGGCGCCACACGCCGTAGTAATCATGGTTGCCCATGGTCGCCCGCATAGGAGCATGGGGCTGGCGGCTGAGCAGCGCCATTAAGCTGCGGTAATCGCTCTCACTGCCATTCGTGAGATCACCGTTTAGGACGAGCAGTTTGCTGTCTGGGCGCAGCGCGTGGTGATCCGCTAGCGCTTGACGCAGAAGCAGCTGGGAGACCGAGTCCGACGAGATGACATGCAGGTCACTCATCACCGAGAACGAGAATAGCGGCGAAGCGGTTTGAGTCTCTATATTTTGAGTCTCTATATTTTGAGTCTCTATATTTTGAGTCTCTACATTTTGAGTCTCTGCATTTTGGATATCTATATTTTGAGCCTCTGCATTTTTTGCCCCAAACGGGTGAACAGCCGCCAACCCCAACATCACCACCAAACTACTCCGTATGAGAAATAGAAACATAGAGATCCTACCTTCCTATAAAGTGCATCAGAATGCCACTGGTATATTTCATTTATTTTCCTCTTCAAACAACCTTCCATTATTGGTATTCCCCGATAAAAAGTGAATTATTTAAAATATAAGACTGTATAAGTTTCACCTACTAAATTGTCTTATATTTCTGGATAAACGCTCCCGTCCTTGGAGGACGGAGTAGCCGGTTATTTCGAAATATAAGAATTAATTTGTTTCACATAATAAGTCGGTTATATTTTTCCATAAACGCTGCCGTCCTTAAAGGACGGCGTAGTCGTTTATTTTAACTGCCCAATTTTTGTAACTCGCTTGACACATAACTTATTTGGTTGTATGGTTAATTACATGAGTAACTAACCAATGTAGTAACGAAAGTGGTGGTGAGAATTGTGGGATTTATGATGGATGATAGCCGCCCGATTTTTGTGCAAATCGCAGAGCAGATTGAAGATGATATTATCGAATCACGCATGCCAGAGGAATCGCAGGTCCCTTCTACGAATCAATTTGCAGCCTTTTATCAGATCAATCCGGCAACGGCAGCTAAGGGAGTTAACTTGCTGGTGGACCAAGGGATTTTATACAAGAAGCGTGGAATTGGCATGTTTGTAGCGGAGGGAGCGCGAGTCAAGCTGATGGAGAAGCGTAAAGAACAATTTTATGAGCAGTATGTGGTGACGATGGTAAGGGAAGCTGAGAAGCTGGGCATCACGTTAGAGCAGTTAACAGAAATGGTGCGGAGAGGGGAGAAGGCGTAATGACGAACGTTGTTGAGGTAAAGGGACTTACAAAGTCCTATGGTAAAGTGACGGCAGTGGACCATGTAAGCTTTAAAGTTGAAGCGAATAAAATCTATGGTTTACTCGGCAGAAACGGCGCTGGCAAAACGACGATCATGCATATGATCTCCGCACAGCAGTTCGCGACTAGCGGCGAGCTTAAGGTATTTGGCGAGGAGCCTTTTGAGAATAGCCGAGTGCTGAATCAGATTTGTTTTATTAAAGAAAGTCAAAAATATCCGGACACGTTTCGCATTATTGATGTGATGGCGGTGGCCAAATCCTTATATCCGAACTGGGACGACGCTTATGCGCGCGCATTAATTGAAGATTTCCGACTTCCGATCAAAAGGAAAATAAAAAAACTGTCCCGAGGCATGCTGTCCTCTGTAGGGATTGTAGTTGGGCTCGCAAGCCGCGCACCATTGACGATTTTCGATGAGCCGTATCTGGGATTGGACGCGGTAGCTCGTGTACTTTTCTATGATCGCTTGCTGGAAGATTACGCGGAGTATCCGCGCACAGTCATCCTTTCTACGCATCTGATTGACGAGGTGAGTCGGTTGTTGGAGCATGTGCTCGTGATCGACAACGGGAAATTGATTCTCAATGAAGACGCTGACGCGCTTCGCGGCCGTGCTTGCATGGTTTCCGGTCTGAAATCGGCGGTAGATGCGTTCACACGGGGGAAAGAAGTGCTAGAGAGAACCGCAATTGGTTCTGCTGCAACAGCAACCATCATCGGAGCTCTTTCGGTGCAAGATCGCAAATACGCCGAAGAATTAGGACTGGAATTTGCTCCAGTTTCCATTCAACAGCTCATTGTTCATCTGACACGCACGCAAGTGGCTGGAAAGGGGACTGAATAGTTATGAACCGTGTGAATCAAGTCGTAAAGCTTCAACTCATTAATAAAAAGCTGTGGTTTACCATTCCATGGGTCATTCTTGGCGTTAACTTTGTGATCAATTTTCTTATCGCATCATCCCTTAATACGGAAGAGACCATGAATACAGGCTCCATTACCTCGATTTACGTCTATACCTTTGTCGCTGGAACGCTGACGCTCAAAGAAACCTTCCCTTTTGCCGTCGGCCTCAGCATCCGCAGGAAAGATTATTTCATCGGCACCGCGCTGACGGTTCTGTTTGTTAGCATCGTGTCATCGCTAGGTCTCGGAATCCTGTCTGCTATAGAAGAATCGACAAAAGGGTGGGGCGTGGGCTTGCATCTTTTCAAAATCGGCATCTTTAACGATGTGTCCTTCTTAGGGATGCTAGGCATCCATTTCAGTATCTTGATTCATGCCTATTTCCTTGGATTCGCGATATCGAGCTTGCACCGACGTTGGGGTAGTATGGCGATGTACATCTTCTTTACATCAGCCTTGGTAATAGGCACTATCGCTTCGTATGCCATGACGCATTTCGGAAAATGGCCCGCTTTCGGCAATTGGATTGCGGATAACTATTTAAGCTTATTCTGGTGGTTAATACCGCTAGTCGTGATTTATTCACTCATCTCCTACGGATTGCTGCGCAGAGCAGCTGTATAAAAAAGAAGAGCTCCAGAAGATAAACTTCTGAGAGCTCTTTTCTCGTCTTATTAAGCTGTGATTTGTGCTAGGTAATCGTCCAGTTGCTTGAACGTTCCACCGAAGCCTTGCTCCATGGAGCCTTTCATCGAAGCGTAGAACTGAATCTCTTCTTCTGTCGCGTTGATTGGGCCGCCCTTCATTGTGATAATGGTATGGCCGTCTTCTTCGGTCAGCGTTAATTCAGTCACGATTTCTAGCGGGAAAATAGGGCTGAACGGCGCGCGGATCACATTCCCGTCGCTATCTGCAAACGAAGTGACATAAACCAATTTCGTAGGGGCTTCCACTTCGCGGTACGAGAATCTTCCGAACATTTCGAAGCCCTCAGGGCTTTTCATCCCATAATGGAAAATGCCCCCCGGACGTACATCCAAAGCCTTCACAGTGAGCTCCATACCTGTTGGCCCCCACCAAGCTGCCAAATGCTCCGGCTGTGTCCATACGCTGTACACAAGGTCAAGTGGCGCTTTCACGATACGCGTAATCTCCAATTGAACCTCAGTATCGTGCCCAGTCATTTCAAAAGTGTTTCCGTTGCTCATTATTCATTCCTCCATAGATTAAATGTGTCATACTGCGACCGACTATTCGTCAGTCCGCTTCGATTCCTTGGCTTGCAGTGCCTGTAGATAGGCTTCCATACGATCAAGCTGAGTTTCCCATAGACGCCGGAAAGGGCCCAACCAGTCATCCATAGCTTGGAGAGACTGCGTTTGCAGTTTATAGACCCTCCGGTTCGCGATCGGCTGCACCTCGACCAGCCCTGCTTCGTGCAGCACCCGAAGATGCTTGGAAACCTGAGGCTGACTAAGGCCAAGCCTTTCTACGATTTCCCCTACGGTCAGGGGGCCGTCGCGCAAGAGCTCGACGATGTGTAAGCGATGTGGTTCTGCAAGAGCACTGAATATCGTATTCATGAATTGAATATACCTCAAAAGGAATATTCCTGTCAAGGAATATTCAAAGCTTTAAATTATAGCATTTTCCACCAATCTAGCAATAATTTCATAGGGAATGTATAGAAATATCCATTTTAGCCGAGTCTAGTAGCTATATAACTCTATTAACTTTTCGAGGAGGAGCTATAGCTTATGTTGTTTCGTAAAATATGTATTTCGACCTTATCCCTTACTCTGTTGCTAGGATTGTGGTTTATGCAAACGAAAGTGTATTCCTTTCCAACGAGTGATGAAGATGGGGATATGTCGCTTGCTTATGTGGCTTCTGCGAAAGGAAGCTCAGATAAACCGATAGAAGAAGCTCCACCCGCTGCTGCAATTGAGAATGCCACGACTTCATACAAAGTAAACCGAGGTGATACACTTTTCAAAATTGCCAAGAGCTTCGATATCGCCGTAGATGACCTCATATCTGCCAATTCAATTACCAATCCCAATCAGCTGACGATCGGGCAAAGTCTTACGATCCCAATCGTAACTGCAGGAGCTTCCTCTTCCGAGGGGCAGCCGAAAATCATCAAAAAAGTAATTAATACAACGCTAACAGCTTACACCGCGGGCTTTGAATCGACAGGCAAAAAAGCATCTCACCCCACCTACGGCATTACCTATAGCGGTATCAAAGCCAAGGAAGGACGCACAATTGCGGTAGATCCGGCGGTCATTCCATTAGGTTCAACGGTGTTCATTGAAGGCATCGGCATTCGAAAAGCGGAAGATATCGGATCCGCAATTCGCGGCTCTAGAATCGATGTCTTTATGAATGATTTGGGTCAAGCACAAGAGTTTGGTGTGAAAAAGAACGTGAAGGTGTATTTATTAGATAAGGAAACCGTGTAATAACGGTTAAAGGAAGACCGACGTCATGGACGCCGGTCTTTTTTTGTCATCAAGCATATAGCTTGGGTTTATTATGCGCAACAGAATGCAGATCTAACCAACTTAGTAAATCTGCTAGGAATTGCTCTCTTCCTAGGTCATCGAAAGGACGATGACGCATCGTATCGTAAGCGTAGCTTTTTTTATCTTGCGAGCCGACCACCTCTAGGAATTGTTGTAACTTCGCGGGAGGAGTCAGTTTATCTTCCAAGCCGTATTGCAGGAGAAAAGGGAGCTGAAACGATGACGCTTGATGCATAATTCTTGGAATGGCTTGACTAAGCCCAAGGCCCAAGCCTGGCGTTACGGTACTATGACGCAAAGGATCGGCTTGCAGCTTCGCCGCCATGTCGGGATCTTGAGTTAATCCCTCGACACTGCCGGACTTTTGAATCGTGAGTTGAGGCCGCAGCTTCCCAAGAAGCTTAATAAGCCAATTTTCGAAGGTCGTCATTTCGTACGATATTGCAGGGGCAATTAGTGCGAGTCCGCTAATCCCTGAACTGTGTCGGAGAACATAGTCTGCGCTAATAACGCCTCCCATGCTGTGACCGACGATAAAGAGTGGCAACTGAGGATGCTCAGCCATCACGAGTTTTTTAAAAATATGTAGATCCCCGGTGTACTCATCCCAAGTACGAATGAATCCACGAATACCTGGACTTCTCCCATGACCGCGTGAATCCGCAGCATACACGACATACCCACCCTGTACGAGTGCTTCACACATATTGACTAAACCTCCGCCGTGGTCGCCATGTCCATGGACTGCGATAATAACAGCTTTGGCTGGTACCTCTGACGGAGTGGCTCTTCTATAGAAGAGTTCAACACCGCCAATTCCCTGAAATGTTCCCTCCGTAACGTTCACAAGAGAATCCTCCTAACGCAATAAGCGAGATGGTTCGAGCTAGCCCTTATTTTACCATAAGTTAATAATCACACTCACGATAATTTTAACCGTTGCCGCAAGGGGGGATGCCCGTCTATCACAGGTCGTAGACCCACCCCGACTAAGGTCTAGGAGCAAATACCGTCCACGGTCCGTTTTGGAAAGCAGAGATTTTACCTAGAATAAAGACATGAACAAGACAACAGCAAACAACGAAAGGCGGTGACGAAACGATGAAAAGAAATACAGGGTTTGCCGCTCTGCTAATCGCATTCGGCGCACTGATTTTATTCAATAAGCTAGGCTTTCACTTAGGAGACTTTGTAGGATCTGTAATGGGTTATGTGATTCCACTCATTATGATTGGACTGGGTTACCTAGGGATTAAGAACGATAAGAAAATAGGATGGGTTATTGCCGGTATCGGAGCAATCGTCCTAGTGAGTAAGCTGGCAGGCTGGATCATTATCCTTCTGGCGATCGGGTTAATCGGATATGGATTTTCCATGTTGAAAGGAAGAACGGCGTAACGTAAGGCACGAACCGAATACAGAGTTTGAAAAAGGTGGAGTGAAGATGAGCCTATTTAGGCGGATGAGAGATATAACCGTGGCAACTTTGAATGAGCACTTAGAGAAGTCAGAAGATCCGGTACGCTTGATTGACCAATACTTAGCAGCTCAACGTGAGCAGATTCAGCAGTATGAAAGGCTGTATCAGCAATGCGTGAGTCACGCAGCATCACTTCGGCAGCAATATTTAACCGCATTGGAAACGAAAGAAAAGCGCGAGCATCAAGCGCTGCTGGCCTTGAAGGCTGGCGAAGAGCACATGGCAAGAATCGTTTTGCAAGAGAAATTGCAGGCCGAAGAGAAAAGTGTGCAATATCAAGAGCTGTATGAGCAGTCGAAGCAGTCCATCCTTGAACTGGATGAAGAGCTGCAACAACTGAAAGCTGATTACAAAGAAGTCGCAGACAAACGCAGCTACTACTTGGCTCGAATGGAGTCCGCTCGCTTGCAGCAGCGTATGCATGCTCGCGGCAGTGTCACACAAGATGGGGCACCGCGGATGTTTGGCCGATTGGAAGAGCGCGTATCCGATATGGAGCTGCATGCCAGAACACTTCGCGATGTCCGCCGAATGGGCCGCGAGAGCTTCTACAGCGGGGGTAACCCAGCGGTAGACGCGGAGATGGAAGCACTTCGCAATAGACTGAAACAGGAGGGAACACAGGATCATGAACAAACTATATCGCTCACGAAGAGATAAGAAATTAACGGGCCTATGCGGGGGACTTGCAGAAGCCATGAATGTAGATGTCACACTATTACGTTTACTAGTCGTGATCACCACGTTTTTCACCGGAGGGACCGTCATTTTCATCTACTTTGTAGCGGCGATTGTCATTCCTAAGGAACCAGGGTTTGATCAGCCCCCATATGATCCCTATGCAAACTCATATGGTCGTCAAAACTATTCAGGCGGATCATGGAATCAACATAAATCCCATAATCACCACCACAATCACAACCACAATCACAACCACAATCACCACCAAGCTCCTCACAGAGCGGATAGCTATGCACCAACGGCGAACAACATCGATGAGATGATGAAAGACATTGAGAAGAAAGCTTTGCAAAAAGAAGTAGATGAATTAAGAGCTAAAGTCGCTAGATTTGAAAAACAAACATTGGATAGTAAAAAAGGAGACGTGTAAACCATGGGTGTATTTACAAGAATGAAAGATATGACGAAAGCTTCAATTCACGAGGTATTAGATAAAATTGAGGATCCGATCGTAATGTTGAACCAATACCTTCGCGATATGGAGCAAGAAATTGCTCAAGCTGAAGTTACAGTAGCACGCCAAATCGCAAGTGAGCGCAAGCTGAAGCAGCGCCTGGAAGAATCCGTTCGTCTTGTATCTGACCGCGAAGCAAAAGCTTCCGCAGCCATCAAGAACGGTCAAGAAGCCATTGCTCGTCAAGCGGTTGAAGAGAAGCTGTATCATGAAGATAAAATTGTTGAGTACACAGATCTGCACGCTGCTGCAAAAGCACATGCTGATGAGCTTACACAGCAATTGCACGAAATGAAAGATGAGTTCTACAAAATGCGCAACAAACGCAACGAGCTTGTATCCCGCGCTCAATTGGCGAAGGCGAAAAAACAAATGGCACAAGTGTCCTACAACGGTGTGATCGAAAGCGGTAACGCATCTCGCGGCTTCCAACGTATGGAAGAAAAAATCATTCAACTTGAAGTTGAAGCTGAGATTGCTCGCAAGCCATACGTACCAGCGGGTACAGTTAGCAGCTACTCACCGATCGATACTACGAAGCAAGCTAAAGTGGATGAGCAGCTGAACCTGCTCAAAGAGAAATTGAACGGTCAAGCTGCTGAATAGCGCGAAAGCAGAAAGCCCCTCCTAGTGAGGGGCTTATTGCGGTTTAGGGGGGCCGCCCTCCAACCCACCCCAGGGCTATACCGATGAATTAACCCACTGTAGCAGCAGTTTTTCCTCGAAATACCCTAAATTTTCTATATTAATCCAAAAGTGTAATATACATATTGTATCAAAATCATAATATTCATGATACAATTCGTATACATGCTACAGATTCATCAAGCGCAGAAAGGCGGGTATCAGTGTTGTATAAAAACGACGAAGGGATCGCATTACCGATCGTGCTCGTAATAGCCTCAATATTAGTAATTATGGGAATGTCGCTGCTCAGCATAAGTGCTAATGGGTTAAAGCGCGAGACTTATCAGGAGAAAAAGGCGCAAGCCTACTATCTTGCAAAATCGGGGGCTAATGTCGCAGCCCAACATATTATAACTCATTTTAATTACACAATATTACCGCTTACAGGCGCGGTGAGTATAAATGCATTGAATACGCAGTTAAACCGTGATGTTTCTTTAGGAGAAGGATCGTTCAAAGTGCAATTGGAAACAGTAAAAAATTCATCTGGAGCGGTGGATCCCAAAAAGTTGAGAATCGTCTCCACGGCAACGGTGAAAGGGGTTCAGGAAACAGCGACACTACACTTAAATACAGGAAACTTCCAATATGGAGACAATATCATTCTGGCAGAAAAAACGATTACAGCAGCCGATTCAACGATTAACGCCACAGTTGCTACGAAACTGCCAAAAGGAAGTCCAGATCCCATAAATATCGGTCTCGGAAAAGAGGACAAGAAGGCATATAACGTGCAGCAATACAATCCGCCTGCTGAATTTCCAACGTTTGCGAGCTGTACCAGTGTATTAGGTGCAGCCCAAACCATAACGGTTGACCAATGTTATAAGGATAATCCGAGTATGAATGACGTTACGCTAACAATGGATGTCGGAGATCAGGATGTTAAGGTCGATATGACTCGTATCACAGCATTTAAGAAAAACTTTACTATAAATATAGTGCGTAATACAAAGCCTTCCGGGAAAGGTAAAGCATTAATTTATTTTAAGAGTTTGGATATGAATGGTAACGATACGTTTAATATAAGAAATACTTCCGGAGATTCCTCCGCGGTTGTCGTATTCTTCAGTGGAGATGACACAGCAGATCATATGGCATTTAGCGGACAAGGAAGCGTTACGATGGATTTTACTGATATCTCCGTTTACGCACCGACAGCCACTATTCATATTAAAGGGAATGGCAGTAAATTCGAGGGAGTTATGGTCGCAAACTCAGTATCATTTGAAAAAAGTATTATCTTATCCTATTCTTCCAATAATGATTCTGTCCCCAGCGTCCCAGTATACGAAAAGGGTGAATGGGGGGGCCAATGAGCCAAGGTGCTAAAATGAAAATAGTAAACAATGAACAAGCGTTCTCTTTAGTTGAAGTGCTTGCGGCCTTTGTAATACTGGCTGTTCTGATTACATCCTTTCTTGGCTACTACTTAAATGGAACTAATGTGATTAAGAAAACAGGAGACCAAGGGCGAAGTCTTTATAATGCTCAGCAGAGTCTGGAGAGTAGACCTAGCCCGACCCCGACCCCGTCAACAAGTCCGACACCCAGTCCATCACCTGGGCCATCAACAAGTCCTACACCTCAGCCGACGACAATAACCTATCCGGCAGCCAGTCCCTTACCGGCAATCTCGGTTTCAGGCGATCTATATAGAAGTCGGATACAAGGGAACAAGTTTTTGATTGAATTTAGCCCCAAATAAGACATTTTCAAGCTGCCAGAGGAGGATTCTATGTTTCGCAGACTTCTCAATCACAAAGGTATTACTTTAATGGAATTACTGGCGGCTGTGGTCGTGACTGTGCTGCTGATATCCATTGCCTATCCAGTGCTGCTGTACGGGATAAGGAGTTTTAATAAGGGACAAACTCAGAGCAATCTGCACGATCAAGTCCAACTGGCCTCATTGTCGATTACCAAAAAACTTCGGTATGCGAAAGAAGTGAACATCGTATCCACGATGAGCTCCTGTCCCACGATCGCGACCTTATTAAGTGACATGACAAGATACGGAAATGCGAACTATATCTGTGTTGATAGTTCGGGTCATTCGATCGAAAACATTGTGTACAATCCGTCTACCAATAGTTTCAATACAAGTAAAATAATCACAGACTTGAAAGGACAACAGAGCTTCGTTGTAGATGTCTCACAAACGCTATCTAATGTTTTGCACTTAGAGATAACAGGATCCAGTTCTAATCAGAATTATAAGATTGGGACCGACATTCAGATCATGAATATGAATAATACATCGAATATGTTGACGCCAATACAAAACTCAGAAGGATCGCCGAAATTTAAACTAATTGCACATCCAGGTACATTCGCCTTATTGGAGCCAAATCCAACAACAAACGTGTCGACGAAACCTACGTTTTCATGGGGGGCTTCTTCAAATGCAGACGACTATACACTGCTGGTGTCGACCGACAGTTCTTTCAGTACCAATTTTGTGAAATATGAAAATATTAGTTCAACGAGCTTTACGCCAATTGCAGCTCTTTCGAACAATACGAAGTACTACTGGAAGGTGACAGCTAGGAACAATAATCAAACGCAGGACTCCAATGTTCTTTCGTTTACGACAGTACCTGCCCCGGTGCCAGGTCTATTCACCCTGACGGCGCCAGCTGATGTGTCAACAGCCGTGTCGACAACTCCAACGTTTACATGGGCTGCTTCTTCAGATGCAGCTAGCTATAAGCTGGAAATTTCAACCTTCAGTTCATATACTAGCCCTGTAGTTAATTTATCCGGCTTGATCGGAACGAGCTATAAGCTAACTACACCATTAGCAACCAATACGACCTATTACTGGAGGGTGACATCAACGAATTCAAGTGGATCGAAAGAGGCGACTAACGCCGGTATTACCTTTACTACAGCTGCAACATATACTCCAGCACCATCAGCGTCGCCTAGTACAAACAAAGTAATAAAATATAAGTTACCTGATATTACATGAGAGGAATGAACGGATTCTAATGAAATATACGAAACTTATAGCTCTCCTGGCAACATGCACGTGTTTATCGCTCGGATTTTCATACACTGGTTTAGCTGAAGATACGCCAGCGAAGGGCGGAGCTGATTACAACAGTGCTTCACCTGAAGTGAGAAAGCAGATGGAAGAAGACCTCAAGCGGCTTAAGGAGGTCGAGGCCTTTCAGCTTAGCGAGTTCAAGCGGACCCAGGATGTCATTAAAGGGCTGCTGGCGAATGGAAAGGATATTACCGTTCAGTCAGGCTACCTGAAGAAGCTGCTGGAAGTATCCGGTACGTTTCCTGGAAAAATCGTTTCTCAAACGGCAATCGCCTATGTGGATCGGGATCATGTTTTGACGGATTGGGCAAAGCAAATCGGCGGTACTGAGATCGCTCCCGGTCAAGCATTCTCGTTGCTTCGAACAATGAAACAAAGGCAGCTGAAATCGGTTGACGTAGAAGGTTTAAATGTTTTGGCTACAGGCATTTATACGGTTGCGCTGCAAAGCGGCTTTGACATTGTGGAACGATCCTACGGAAGAACGCTTCCTTCTTATGCCTCACTCGGTATGGAGGCAAAAGTGGCTCCAGATGCAGCGGATCTGATGATCAAAAACCCGTTGCAATCCCCCTATAAATTGTACATGGAATATTATGATGGCGTACTTTATGTTTACATGGCTAGTCGTGATGTAAATGATACATATCGTATCAAACTAGAGCGCAAGAAAGATATCCCGCCCAGAAAGATCGTACAATCCGGCACCCTGGGAATTTCGGAGGGCAAGCCGGGTGTCTCCGCCAAGATTTATCGGGAAACGGTAAACGCCAAGAACGATGTGATTAAGACAGAATGGATCTCTGATGATTATTACGCCCCAGTTCATCGGATTGAATCGGGTAAAAGCAATATCGCAGGAAACGCTGTCTTAGGGAAATAACAACAAAGAAAAACGGAGGTGAGCGCTATGAAGCTGCAGCGCAAAAAGTTGGGAGAGCTGCTGGTAGAAGAGGGATTCATTTCAGAAGAGCAAGTTAATAGAGCTCTGAAGATTAAGAAAGATATGCAGAAAATCGGAGAAGTGCTGATACAGGAAGGCGCGATCACCGAACGCCAGTTGATGAAATCGCTAGAGCAGCAGCTGGGTATCCCTTATGTCGCTATGTACCAATACCCCATCGAGAAGAAAATAATAAGTTTGGTTCCGAAGCAGTTGGCTATGAGATATTTGGCTGTTCCGCTGACAATCGAACAGGACAAGCTTTTTGTCGCGATGGCAGATCCGTTGAATTTTATAGCAGTTGACGATTTGCGTATGGTTACCGGCTTTCAAATCAAAAGAGCCATCGCATCCAAAGAAGATGTGATAAGGACGCTTAATAAGTATTATGGCCTGGATGATTCCATGGAACAGTTACTAGAAGACGCGCAGCATAATCAGGAGATCCAGGATGACCAGTCAATGGCGGACGATTCACCTGTAGTGAAGCTGGTCAATCAAATTCTTCTGAATGCTGCCGCGCACAAGGCGAGTGATATTCATATCGATCCGCAGGAATCGAAAGTGGTTGTTCGTTACCGAATTGACGGTGTTCTCATCACGGACAGAGTGCTTCCCAAGCATATGCAGAATATGTTGACGGCTCGCATTAAAATTATGTCAAATCTGAACATCACCGAGCATCGTGTTCCGCAAGACGGACGAATAAAGCTCAATTTGGATCGTAATCAGGCGGACATTCGTGTATCTACCTTACCAACCATATACGGTGAAAAAATAGTTATGCGGATTCTTGATTCGACCAGCACCTTTAAGGAATTGGACAAGATGGGCTTTCATCCTGAAAGTTACAAGCATTTTGTGAAAATGATTGAACGTCCGACAGGAATTGTACTCATTACAGGGCCGACTGGATCCGGCAAATCCTCCACGTTGTATGCGGCGCTGAATCGGCTAAACACCGAGCAAGTAAATATTATTACGGTAGAAGATCCGGTCGAGTACCAGTTAGAGGGGGTAAGCCAGATTCAGGTTAATGCGAATGTCGGGTTGACCTTCGCCACGGGACTCCGATCCATGCTTCGGCAGGACCCCAATATTATTATGGTCGGGGAGATCCGTGATACCGAAACCGCAGAGATTGCCATGCGAGCGGCGCTTACCGGACATCTTGTGCTAAGTACTATCCATACCAACGATTCCGTCAGCACGATTACACGGTTAGTCGATATGGGGATTGAGCCTTTCCTGGTAGCGGCGTCCTTGGCCGGCATCGTTTCTCAGCGACTTATACGCCGGGTTTGCCGAGACTGTGGGCAGCCTCATCCGCCATCGGTTAGGGAGGTGGAAATTTTTAAGAGCCGCGGCTGGAAGGTAGATCGGATTGTTCGAGGAAGAGGCTGCGGAAACTGCAATATGACCGGATACAAGGGGCGTCTAGCGATTCATGAAATTTTGGTAGTCGATGATGAAATCCGCAAGATGATTATGGACAGCAGACCACTTTCCACCATCCGCGAATATGCGAGTCAAAAAGGGACAATCTTCCTCTTGGATGACGGACTTATCAAAGTAAATCAAGGCTTGACCACTACGGAAGAAGTACTGCAAGTAGCCATTGACTAGTAGGAGATGACAAGATGCAAGAGACAATCGAAGAGTTGCTGACCATGGCCTTCCATAAGAAAGCATCCGATATTCATTTGACCATGGGCTCTCCGCCGGTGTTCCGAATCAACGGCGAACTGAGAGAGCATGGCGATCAACCGCTAACAGCGGAAGCAACCGAAACGATGGCGCGCGCGATTATTGATGAGGGAATGTGGATGGGTTTTCAAGAAAAAGGCGAGATGGATTTGGCCTACTTCATTCCGCAAATTAGCCGTTTCCGGGTGAATGCATTCTACCAGCGTGGCGTTATAAGTCTTGCGATCCGGATTATTCCCTCTGCCATACCTTCTCTTGAATACTTGCAGATGCCGGATGTTCTGCAGAAGATTTGTAAGAAACCGCAAGGTCTGTTTCTTGTGACCGGTCCTACCGGAAGCGGGAAATCTACCACGCTGGCTTCCATGTTGGACTATATCAATAAGACGATGAGAAAGCATATTATCACGCTCGAAGATCCAATCGAATATATGCACAAGCATAATAGAAGCCTAATCGACCAGCGTGAAGTAGGTGCGGATACGAGAAGCTTTGCGAATGGGCTAAGGGCTGCGCTACGGCAGGACCCAGATGTTATTCTCGTCGGTGAGCTGCGTGATCTGGAGACGATCTCTACGGCAATATCGGCGGCTGAAACCGGGCATCTTGTGCTGGCCACCCTGCATACCTCAGATGCACCAACTACGATAGACAGAATAATTGACGTATTCCCGCCGAACCAGCAACAGCAGATCCGCATTCAGTTAGCCTCTGTGCTGCTAGGAGTGTTGTCCCAGAGACTACTCCCAACCATGGATAACAGCGGAAGACGGGCGGCTACCGAGCTGCTCATCAACAACGCAGGGGTAGGTAATCTGATCCGCAGCGAAAAAGTCCATCAACTCACGAACATGATGCAGACAAGCCGGGCAGCAGGGATGCACACGCTGGAAATGTCGCTTAAGGATCTGATGCAGAAGTATGTGGTCTCTAGAGAAGTCGTAGAACCTTATTTGCGGGAGATGACAGTATAAGATGGCACAATTTCAATATGTGGGCCGGCACCGCACCGGCAGAATGACCAAAGGCAAAGTAACTAGCGATTCCAGGAGGGATGCCGTCCTGAAGCTCAAGGACAAAGGCATTGCGGTCACGCATATCGAGGAAGCGCAGACGACCCTGTTCAATAAAGATCTCAATATCACAATAGGCAATCCTGTGAAAATGCAGCATTTCGTCATCTACATGAGGCAGTTCTCCACATTGATCGGAGCCGGCGTCTCCATCGTGGATGCTACTAGAATCCTGTCGGAGCAAACTGAGAGCAAGGCGCTGAGAAAAGCACTTCAACAGGTGGAGGAGGAGATTCGAGGCGGAATGTCGTTCTCGGATGCAGCCGAAAAGCATGCAAAAGTATTTCCTGTGATTTTCATCAATATGATCCGGGCCAGCGAATTCAGCGGTACGTTGGATGAAACTTTGAATCGTCTTGCAACTACTTTTGAGAAACAGCACATTACCCGACAGAAAATACAGTCTGCTTTAACGTATCCCGTCATGTTGGCGTTAGCCTCCATCGGAGCGACGATATATTTGCTGACCAATGTTGTGCCAACTTTCGCTTCCATGTTTACGGATTTTGGTTCTGAACTCCCCAAGATCACGAAGATGGTTTTGGGAGCTAGCGGTTGGATGCAACGCTTTTGGTGGATCATATTGCTCCTTGCATTAGGTGGCGTTGTGGCAATCATCATGACGAGAAGACATCCTGTAGGCAGATATAAGTTAGATTACGTACTGCTGAAAATTCCCGTCTTCGGGTCCATTTTAAGGAAGGCAACCATTGCTAGAATGGCAAGAACATTAAGTTCTTTATTCACTAGCTCTGTTCCCATATTGCAAGCAATAACGATTGTGGAGAAAGTTGTCTTAAATCAGGTAATGACAGGTGTTCTGGAACAATCAAAACAATCTTTAGAGAGAGGGGGGATGCTGAGTGAACCGTTCAGCAAGCATTGGATTTTCCCGCCGCTTGTCACGCAAATGGTGCGGATCGGCGAGCAAACGGGTTCGCTGGATGCCATGCTGTCCAAAATTGCCGACTTCTACGAAATGGAAGTCGATATTGCCGCTGACCGGATGAAGTCACTCATCGAACCGATTATGATCGTCGTTATGGCTGCAGTCGTCGGGGTCATCGTATTATCCATTATTGTTCCAATGTTTGATATTTTCCAGCACGTGAAGTAGTTGGTGTAGTAAACAAAATCATATTTATAAAGGAGAAATTACATATGTTGAAAATGTTGAAACGTTTATTGAAAAATCAAAAAGGTTTAACTTTAGTTGAGTTGTTGGCTGTAGTTGTTATTTTGGGTATTATTTCTGCAATCGCAGTACCAGCTATTGGCAAAATGATAGATAATTCTAAAAAAGATGCGTACGTTGCAGATGCTCGTCAAATGATTAACAGCGCGAGATTATTAATAGCCGCTGGAGATGCCAGTTTTAATTCAACTGCTAACTTACCTACTACTGCAAATCCGAATACATATATACCTTTTGGATATTTAAAAACTAGTGGTCACATGGCAGATTTTAAAGATCCAGATGGAGGTAATATTGCCGATTCAATTGTTACTATTAGTCGTGGTGGTACCCCACCAGCTGGCTCTTATGTATTGGTACACCTTAATAGTAGCAGCAACTATGATTATTCAGTGAAATTAGTTTCGGATGCCACCGGTACACCACGAGGAATTAAAACCTCAGGAGGTGCTGCAATACTTGAAGCAGATTTAGATCGAGATGCATCAGTGAATTAAATAAAGTTTTAAATTATTTTTCAAATATTGTTATTTTAAACTCTTCAAGACAACCCTCATTCTGAGGGTTGTCACCCTCATTAAAGGACTGATTTTATGTCAATTGTTTATTATTCATACACCTTCCTAATCGGCCTTTTCTTCGGCTCCTTCTATAATGTCGTAGGCTTGCGAATCCCCAAAAAAGAATCGATCGTTCGACCTGGTTCCCGATGCGGACATTGTGAGCGTAGACTTACGACATGGGAGTTAATACCAGTATTTTCCTACATCTTCCTTAAAGGAAGATGCAAAAGCTGTCATACCAAGATCTCGCCGATATATCCTCTTATCGAACTGTTAACTGCTCTTTTCTTTCTCTTAGCTCCTGTTCGAATCGGATGGTCGCTTGAGCTGACCGTAGCTTGGCTGCTTATTTCTTTATTAGTCATCATTACGGTATCAGACATTGCTTACATGCTTATTCCAGATAAGGTACTTCTTTATTTCGGTATGCTATTGGCTATTCTACGTTTTTCTTTCCTTCCATTCATGAACTGGTGGGAGCCGTTGCTAGGCGCCATAGTCGGTTTTGCACTTCTACTCTTCATTGCCATCATCAGCAAAGGTGGCATGGGCGGTGGGGATATCAAGCTTTTTGCGGTATTGGGCTTAGTTTTAGGTTGGAAGTTAGTCGTGCTAGCATTTTTCATTTCTGCGATTTATGGAACGATCATTGGAGCGGTCGGGATGATCGCTGGGAAAGTCAAAGTAGGAAAGCCGATGCCTTTCGCTCCGGCTATTGCGTTGGGAACGTTAACGGCCTATTTTTTCGGACAACAATTCATGAACTGGTACTTCAGTACACTCGCAGCATCATAATTGCATGGGGGCGCATAGATATGAACTTTCGGTTAGGACTAAAAAAGAAAGAAACAGTCAATTTGGTCATCAAGGATCACGTCATTCGATTTCTTGAGGGTCGAGATATCGACTCCATTAAAATTTTCGGCGAATGTTACCTTCCCGAAGGCGTTATTGCCGACGGGAGGATTATGGATACAAGTAAGCTTGCACAGACCTTGCAGCCATGCGTCATGCAATGGGGGATCAAAAAGAGGGAGGTACGGATTACCCTGCCCGATTCTGCCATTGTGGTCAGAAACTTGCAGGTTCCGGCAGAGGTAGACGACCGTGAGTTGAAGAGCCATATCTACATGGAGCTAGGTACCAGCATTCATCTGCCTATTGAACAACCGGTTTTTGATATCATTACGCTGGGGCAGGATGATCGCAAGAAGGACATCATGCTCTATGCGGCACCGGAGCAGATGGTCAAGGAGTATGTGAAGCTTTTTAAATCATTGAAACTGGAACCGATTGCTGCGGAAATGTCTCCGCTTGCGGTCTACCGTTTGTTTCACCAACTGGAGCTGGTGCAGCCGGACGATCATGTTCTATGCATTCAATTCGACGTGCAGTCCGTGACGGCAAGTATATTCAATGCGAATAAGCTGTTGTTTATGAGGCATATGAAAATGGGGGTTAACCTTCGGGATTGGAAGAAGGAACGCGATTCATACGGGCACGAAAATTTAATTTGGGCAGGAGATTCGGACTATTTATCTGCGGAAATTCAAAATATGATAGTGGAAATCGAGCGGGTTATGAGTTTTTATCGCTTTTCAATCAGTCAGGGTCGGGACTCTATCACTCGGATCATGCTGACAGGTGATCACGAGCAGCTACCGGATATTACCGAACGTATTCAAAATATGACAGATGTTAAGGTACAAACACTGAGTGACAAATTCTTAAAAACGGCTAAAGGGATGGCACTGCCTGTTCGTCATTTTGAATCTTTGGGTCTTGCCATGAAAGGAGTTCAAGGATGAGCTCAGCCTTGTTGATGGATGTTAATTTGCTGCCAAAGCGTGACAGTGTCGGGCCTGCATTTAAAGTAGCGATTGTCGTTCTTATCTCATTCGCGATTCTGGGGACGATCGGGTTAAGCGTAACCTATTATATCCTTAATCATAGTCTTACAATTGCCCGTCAAGAGGTTGATATGACAAAGAAGCTCCGTATAGCAACAGAAAAAAAGATCGGACAAGCGAATACGGGGTCGGGAGCTGCCGCCAACGGCTTAAAGTCGATAATTCCATTGGTACAGCAGCTTCCCATCTCAGCGGTATCTGTTCTTAACCAATTTGTATCATTGTTGCCGGAGCGGGGTTTTGTGCTGAACTATCAATATAATGACAGCTCCGTTAATATGACGGTGAGGTTTGATACCTTGTACGAAACGTCGGCCTTTCTGAATCGCTTAAATCATTCCGAGTGGGTTGAGAGCGTGGTGCTGCCGGGAATCGCCGGAGCCGCGGAGGATTTGAATGCGAAAATAGATACAGCCTTGAAAGCGCCTGTCGTCATCACGGTTCCTAAATATACAGCAACCTTTCAAATCAAACTCAACCGGAAGACGATTAAGGATATGGAAGGGGAGGGGAAATAATGGGCGTTGGATTCATGCAGAAACGGAGTATAGCGCTAGTTTTCCTTTTTGTTCTTGTCGGGATTGCTGTGGCGGTGTCTTACTTTCTAGTTATTAGTCCTTCTATGAAAGAAATTAAACAGACGATACAACAATTGGATCAAGAGAAGAAGCTACTTGCTACATTAGACGGAAGGCTGAAAAACCAGCAGAATGACTTGCAGAGCACGCAGGGATTGCAGCGAAAACTGCCCGTAAAACCTCTGACGGATCAGTATATCCTTGATTTGGAGAAGGCCGAATTAATGTCCGGCAGCCAACTGCAAAGTATTGGCATAAGTAACGGGGACGCGGCAGCGTTGTTTACAGCACTGAGCAGTACAGTTAGCACCGCAGGAGGACAAGCGGGTGGAAACGCGAATCCAGGTACTCAGCCGCAACCGCAGGCACAAGGTGCACAGCCTGAAGTGAAACCGCAGCAGCAAGCACAGCAGACAGTACAGGCGCCGCAAACGGACTCGGTCAAAAGGTTAACGTTCGCATTAAGCGTTCAATCGCCTAAATACGAAGATATGCTGGACTTTATTAAAAGATTGGAAGAGCTTGAGCGTGTAAGCAAGATTGATTCTTTTTCTTTTTCGGGAGCTCCAGAATCGCCCGGAATTAATCCGGTCGAGAATAAAATGAATTATTCCGTAACCGTGTCGACATTTTATTTGGCCCAAATGGATGAGCTGACAAATGCTTCTCCGTGGATAGAATATCCGAAACCCGCTGGAAAGACCAACCCTCTTTTTTCGGGCACAGCTAAATAACCTACATTTCATTCAGGATCCACTTGGCATGAATAAACATGATGCTCGTATATATAAGGCAGCAGAAGACTAATGCGAATTTCCAAACAGCAGCATGTCTATGGGGTTTGAAATATACGCCGATAGCCACTGCCGATAGGCCAAGAAGCAGCTTAAAACCCCAGAATAACTGAGGGCTTGCCTGATACAAGCTGTCCATCAAAGGATTGGACTCATCGATCAGACCTTTCTCCAGACCAAGATAAGTCAACCATCCGTCCAATATATTTAATAGACCCACGTAAGTAAATAAAATCGGCATTGTATCACCTCCATTAACATTGTATCCAAGGAATAGCTTGCCTCATAACTATAAAGAAGCAGGAATGAATTTAATTCAAATCTGTTTCTTATTCACAAGTTTCCGAATACCCCCATAACGAGAGTATTTGAAAGGTGATGGCACCTTGACTAAATACGCTTGATATGGGGGTATTTATTTACTCGCTCACTTACAGAAAACACTGTATTTCCTCTAATGGAATTCAGGAAATTCAGATATGAGCAGTTAGTTTGCGCCTTTCCACATCCCTTCCCCCATCCCCACGAGCACGTTCTGCCTTCCCAAAATCAGAAGATTTTCAACGTTTTTAAAGAGATTTATCGACTCTCATTCCAGCATCTTGCAGGTAGAATGAACTCATAAGCAAGAGACATAACCGATCTGGAGTACGAGGTGAGATAGACGATGAGCGAAGAAGCTTTGCTAAGGATGGAAGGGATTGAGAAGCATTTTCCTGGCGTACATGCGCTGCATAAGTGCCAGTTGACCTTAGCGGCTGGCGAGGTACATGCGCTAGTTGGTGAGAATGGAGCGGGGAAATCGACGCTGATGAAAATTGCCACAGGTGTGTACCAGAAGGACGAAGGTCGCATCCTCGTGAAGGGGCAAGAAGTGAGCATTCCCCATACAAGAGCAGCACAGCTCCTCGGCATTTCGATGATTCACCAAGAGCTGAATCTGATGCCGGATTTGACGATAGCGCAAAATATTTTCATCGGCCGCGAGCCGAGACACAGCATCAAGCTTTTCGTCGATGAGCGCAAGCTGAACGAGCAGGCGCAGCTGCTCCTCGATCAGATGAACCTTCCGCTGGATCCCCGAACACTGGTGGCGGATTTGACGGTTGCCAAGCAGCAGATGGTTGAGATCGCGAAGGCGCTGTCCTTTCAATCCGAGGTGCTGATCATGGATGAACCAACAGCCGCGCTAACGAATGCTGAGATTGAGGAGCTGTTCCGGATCATCAATCGACTACGCAGCAGAGGCGTTGGTATCGTCTACATCTCGCATCGGATGGAAGAGCTAAAACGCATCAGCGACCGCATCACCGTCATGCGTGACGGCCGCTATATCGATACGGTGCAGACGCAGACGACATCCATCGATCAGATCATCGCGATGATGGTGGGCCGCGAGCTCTACGTCAGCCCGAATCAACAAACGACCATCACTTCCCCGACGAAGGTGCTGGAAGTGACCAAACTAAACCGCGGCTCAGCGGTGAAGGATGTCTCCTTCCATCTGGCCAAGGGAGAAATCCTCGGCTTCGCTGGCCTCATGGGAGCGGGGCGCACGGAGGTGGCACGGGCGATTTTTGGCGCAGACGCCATCGATTCAGGCAGCATCCGCATCCACGGGCGCGAAGTCAGCATCAACGCGCCGCATGACGCGGTTAAACATGGCATCGGCTACTTATCCGAGGACCGCAAGCGCTACGGACTCATGGTGGACATGGATGTGAAAATGAACATCGCCCTGGCCTCTTACCGAAAGGCGCGGCGACTCGGCTGGATGCAAGATGGCATCATCTGCCAGACAGCGCAGCATTATGTGGAAGCGCTTCAAATCAAGACGCCAACCATTCACCAACAAGTGAAATTCCTATCCGGCGGTAACCAACAGAAGGTCGTTATCGGCAAATGGCTGCACCGCGACTGCGACATTCTCATCTTCGATGAGCCAACGAGAGGCATCGATGTAGGAGCCAAAACCGAGATCTACAAGCTGCTCGATGATCTAGCCACACAGGGGAAATCGATCATCATGATTTCCTCGGAGCTGCCTGAAATATTGCGCATGAGCCATCGCATCATGGTCATGTGCGAGGGTCGCATCACAGGTGAGCTCACCCAACAAGAAGCCACTCAGGAAGCTATTATGAGATTCGCTACGATGCGGATCAGTTAGGAGGAGCCCCATGTCTACACGACTAGCACATGCGTACAAAAAAACAATCCCAACTTTGTCCAAACAAAGCGGGGCTGCCCAGAAGCTGTTGGCTTTCGCCAGCTTGATCATGCTCGTACTCATCTTCTCCTTATCGTCGAGCAACTTTTTTCAATTCGATAACCTAGTCGCGATCATGCTTTCTACCGCCGTTATAGGGGTTCTAGCCCTGGGCTCAACGTTCGTCATCATTACGTCCGGTATCGACTTGGCTGTTGGAACGGTCATGACATTTTCCGCCGTGATGGCCGGCGTGATCATTACCACGTGGCAGCTCCCGATGCCGCTCGGCATACTTGGAGGCATACTCGCTGGAGCGATCTGCGGTCTCATTAGCGGATTGCTCGTAGCCAAAATGAAAATTCCACCCTTCATCGCGACACTGGCCATGATGATGGTGACCAAGGGCTTGTCGCTGGTTATCTCAGGTGCGAAGCCGATTTATTTTAACGACACACCCGCATTTACCCAAATTTCAATGGGCTCGATCATCACTGGAATTCCGAACGCGATTCTCATCTTCTTCGGAGCCGCGATTGTGGCCAGCATTATTTTAACCAAAACGATTATTGGCCGTTACAACTTTGCCCTAGGAAGCAATGAAGAGTCCACGAGACTCTCAGGTGTTAACGTCGACTACTGGAAAATCGTGATTTACACACTGACAGGTGTATTCAGTGGGATTGCCGGCATCATGATGGCCTCCCGACTTAACTCCGCACAGCCCGCGCTCGGATCTGGCTATGAGTTGGAAGCAATCGCAGCCGTTGTCATCGGCGGAACTTCCCTCAGCGGGGGTAAGGGATCTATCCTCGGAACGGTTATCGGGGCGCTGATCATGAGTGTGTTGACGAATGGACTAAGGATTTTGTCCGTAAAGCAAGAGTGGCAGACCGTCATCGTAGGTATCGTGATTGTGTTGGCGGTTTACGCAGATATGATGCGCCGTCGCAAGAAATAACGCTGGTATTCACTCCATAAGGAGTCCTATACAAACCAAATTAGGAATAAGGGGCGATCAACCGTGCAAAAACGGACTAAGAAATTTGCTGTAGCGTCATCGTTAATTTTGCTATCCGCTATCGTTTTAAGTGCATGTGGTTCCACTTCTACGAAAACAACAACATCAACCTCAGGGACAACGACAAATGCCGTGAAATCAGATAAGATCTACATTCCTGTCATCTCCAAGGGCTTCCAGCATCAGTTCTGGCAAGCGGTTAAACAAGGTGCGGAGAAAGCATCGAAGGAATTCAATGTGGAGATCACGTTTGAAGGTCCTGAAACGGAGACACAAGTCGATAAGCAAATTGAAATGCTGCAAGCGGCACTGGGCAAAAAGCCTGCGGCTATCGCGTTCGCTGCGCTTGACAGCAAAGCGGCTTCACCGCTGCTAGAGAAGGCTAAAGCGGGCAAAATCCCGATTATCGGCTTCGACTCGGGTGTCGATAGCGACATTCCGGTAACGACTGCCGCTACGGATAATAAAGCCGCAGCATCACTCGCTGCTGATAAAATGGCCGCACTGATTGGCAACGAAGGCGAGATTGCGCTAGTTGTGCATGACCAAACGAGCCGTACGGGCGTTGATCGCCGAGATGGCTTTGTGAACCAAATCAAAGCGAAATATCCAAACATCAAAATCGTAGATACCCAATACAGCGGTGATCCACTGAAAGCAACGGACTTGTCCAAAGCGATCATTCAAGCTCACCCGAACATCAAAGGAATTTTCGGTTCTAATGAAGGTGCGGCCATTGGTGTCATTAACGGGATTACAGAAAGTAAAAAAGACGGCAAAATTGTCGTGATCGGCTTCGACTCCGGCAAGCAGCAAATGGATGCGATTCGCAGCGGTAAAATGGCTGGCGCGATTACACAGGATCCAATCGGTATCGGTTACTGGTCCGTGAAAGCAGCTGTGCAAGCGATTAAAGGCGAAACAGTTCCGAAAAACATCGACACCGGCTTCCACTGGTACGACAAAACGAACATCGATGCAGCGGATATCAAACCACTCCTATATGAATAGAACGCAGAGGCTGCGCCCCCACGGGCAGCCTCTATTGCCAACTCTTGGGGCTGGTATGTACAATACACATATGCACGAACTTAGACGAGCCGAAATCGATTTCGCCAGAGGTGAACACACATGTACACAATCATCATGATCGATGATGAGGATGAAGTCAGAGAAGGCATTAAGCGGAAAACGAACTGGGAAGCCTGCGGCTTCCAGCTCGTTGGCGATTACGATAACGGCCGGGATGCGTACGAGGCGGTTGAGCGGCTGCAGCCAGATGTGGTCATCACTGACATTAACATGCCGTTCATGGACGGACTTCAGCTCACAGAGCGGATTGTTGCGAAATATCGCACTATCAAAGTCGTAATTGTAACCGGTTACGAGGATTTCGATTATGCGAAGCAAGCGATCAAGCTGAAGGTCAAAGACTATTTGCTGAAGCCGATCAACAGCGCAGAATTCACCGAATTCCTGCAAAAGCTGTGCGCAGAGCTGGATGAGGAGCGTAAGCAGCGCGAGGATATCACCTTCCTTCGCCGCCAGTTTCAAGAGAGCATGCCGCTCTTGCGAGAGCGATTCTTGGAGCGATTGGTCACGTCCGGCATGCGAAAAGACGAGATCGAGCGGAAGCTTCCGATGTTTGGTCTGGATTTACAGCGTGCAGGACATACCGTATTGGCACTGGATATTGATGATTTTGGACGGGAGCTGTATAGCGACCAGGTGGCGGAAGAAGAGCTGCTGCGATTTGCGGCTTATAATATTTTGCATGAAATAGTGGAGAAAGAGCACGGCGGTACGGTATTTCGGTCCCGGGATGACAAGTTAGTTGGACTCGTATCGGGACATCAAGAGCAGGTGGAGGTCATTTGCCAGACGCTGGCCGAACAAGCGAGATACAGTATTGAAAAATATTTGGGGATGACGGTCACGGTCGGCATTAGCCGTAGGTGCGAGGGACTGCAGGAGCTGCCGAAGGCTTTTCAAGAGGCGCTAACCGCGCTTGATTACCGTTTTATGCTGGGAAATAATCGGATCATTGCGATTGGAGATATGGAGTTTGGGAGCAGTCCAGATCACACGAGCTATTTGCAGACAGAGAAGCGCTTGATCGCTGCGATTAAAATAGGTGAAAAGACGGCCATCACGAATACCCTGATCGATTGGATCGATGATTTGAAAAAATCGGCTTGTACGATGGAGACCTGCTATGGCAAGCTGCATAAACTGCTCGTCGCGCTCATGAACGCAGGGGTGGAGACGGGGCTGGATGAAGATGACGTGCTTGGCGATCATTCGTTCATGGAGCTCTACACACGCAAAACATTGGATGATGTGCGACTCTGGCTAGAGGGTATCTGTTTAACTTTCGTTGACCGGCTGGCAGAGAAGCGTACGCATGTGTCGGGGGCGCAGTTGGAGTCGGCTGTTGCCTATATTCATGAGCACTATGCCGATGAGCAGCTTTCGCTGCAGCAGGTATGCAATCATATTTATATGAGCATGAGCTACTTCAGTGCGTTATTCAAGCCGCATACAGGGGAAACCTTTATCGAGTATGTGACCCGTTATCGGTTGGATAAAGCCAAAGAAATGCTGGCCACCACACAGCTCAAAACGTATGAGCTCGCTGCCAAGGTCGGTTACGGTGATCCGCAATATTTTAGTGTTATTTTTAAAAGACATACCGGCATGACGCCGAAGGAGTTCAGAGCGGCCAACAAGGCTGGGCTGAGCTTATGAGAAGTGTACTTCGATCTTTTCAATTCAAAAGCATTCATACCAAGTTCGCGCTGGCCTTTTCTTGTTTAATTTTATGTACAACCGTGATTCTCAGCTATAGCGCCTATCGACTCTCGACTGTTGCTGTTACGGACGCCTCGCTGACGTATACGAATCAATTGATCGAGCAAGTGAATAAGAATATCCAAACCTATATCGGCAATATGGAGAGTATTTCCACGCTTTCATTGAGCAACACGGATTTGAAGCAATATCTCTCTATGAAAAATCCGCAGGATCCAGAAGCGCAGCAATTGAAGCGCCAGATCAGCAGTTATTTCAGCACCATTGTCGCGTCGCGAAATGATATCGCTTCCATAATGTTCATCGCGTCGAATGGCGCTGTTGTATCGGATCGGGTGTCACCGGAATTTAAGCCTTACGCGGAGCTTATTTCACAGGAATGGTACACGAAAGCGAGCAGGAGCAAGGGGGATATCGTCATTTCGTCCTCGCATGTCCAGCACGTGTATAAGGATGAATATAAATGGGTTGTTTCCATTTCCAAACAGATGCCGAATCCTGGGCCTGGCGCCGCAAGCGGAGTGCTGCTGGTTGATCTGAACTTTAACCTCATTAATGATTTATGTAATCAAATTCAATTGGGCCAACGGGGCTATGTTTTCATACTCGATCAAAGCGGTGATCTGATCTATCATCCACAGCAGCAGCTGCTGTATTCCGGTTTGAAATCGGAGGATATCCGTGCATTGATGCAGGCCAAGGACAGTACGTTCGAGACGGTTGCATCTGATGAAAATAAAATCTATACCGTACGCACAACGAGCTTTGGTTGGAAAATTATCGGTGTAACCTATGCCGGTGACCTCAGCGGGAACAAAAAAGAGATGCAGCTGACATCCGCCATGTGGGGAGGTATTGCGCTTATTATTGCGCTGGCGATTTCGATATGGCTGTCGATTACGTTGACCAAACCGATCAAGCAGCTGGAAGTGCATATGAAGCAGGTTGAGAAGGGGAACTTCGACATCCGCGTCGATGTAGAGGGTGCGAACGAGATCAGCAAGCTGTCCCGCACTTTCAATCTGATGATTAGCAAAATCAAAGAGTTAATGAGCCAGACGGTGCTGGATCAGGAGGTCAAACGGATTAGCGAGCTGAAGGCGTTGCAAGCGCAGATTCAGCCTCATTTTTTATATAATACGCTGGATTCGATTATCTGGATGGCCGAGATGGGGAAAGTCGACGATGTCGTGACCATGACCTCCGCCTTGTCCAAGCTGCTGCGTTCAAGCATTAGTAAAGGGGAGGAGCTCATCCCGATCAGCGTGGAATTGGCCCACATCGAAAACTATTTAACGATCCAAAACATCCGATATCGCAATAAATTTACGTATGACATTGAAGTGGATAAGGATCTGCTGGAGGACCGAAGCTTGAAAATCGTGCTGCAGCCGCTGGTCGAAAATGCGATCTATCATGGCATGAAGCATTTGCCGGAAAAGGGGCATATCCGTATAACCGGGAGGAAGCGGGACGGTGTTATCGAGCTGAAAGTGACGGATAACGGGGTTGGGATGAGCGAGGAGCAGCTGAAGGCTTTGAAGACCAAGACACATCAGTCGCATTCGGGCAAAGGCTTTGGTTTGCAAAATGTGAATCATCGTATCCAGCTGTATTTCGGAGAGCTATACGGCTTGCAGTTCGAAAGTGAGCTGGAGGAGGGCACAACGGTCACGATAACCTTTCCTGAAATGCCGCCCGTTCCCGTTCCTGATCAAAGTGAAGGCTAGAAGTGAGGTGTTCCATTGAAGATAAGAGTTGGCGCTGTCGTGATAACGCTAGCCGTGGGGATTATGCTCTTAGGGCTTCTAGTCGTCACTAAGAGCTTGAGTGAGAAGAATGAAGCAATCATTGTGATTCCTAAAACCCTTGATCCACATGTGGAATTTTGGCAGGTGCTGAATCAAGGAGTACTTGCAGCCTCGAAAGAGTACAATGCAGAGGTTAAAATCATGGGCACAGCATCGGAATCGCAAATCGATGAGCAGATTAAGATTGTAGAACAAGCTATAGCAGAGAAGCCGAAGGCGATCATTCTGGCCGCAACGGATTACAATCGCCTCGTCCCCGTAGCGCAGCGTGCGATCGATGCAGGCATTACGCTGATCACGGTAGATTCGGGCCTTGCGGGCGGCGTGTCAGAGAGCTTCATAGCGACGGATAATTACGCGGCAGGCCGCAAAGCCGTGGCAACGATGAAGGAGTATGTGCAGGGGGCAGCAACCTTTGCTATCGTTAGTTTTGTGAAAACCTCCAACACTCAGATGGATCGCGAGAATGGGGTAAGAGACAGCTTGAAGAGTGATGCTTCTGTTAAGCTGCTGGATACGATGTTTAGTAATGGCTCCGAGGATAAGGCGTATGAACTGACAAAAGAGCTGCTTAGGTCGCACTCTGATATCAGCGGCATATTTGGTTTGAATGAGCCATCCACCATGGGCGCGGCGCGTGCGCTGAAGGAGTTGGATCCCGATCGAGCGATTAAGCTTGTGGGCTTCGACAGTTCGATGAATGAAATCTCGTTTCTGGAGTCGGGGATTTTGCAGGGGACAGTTGTGCAGAAGCCTTTTAACATGGGCTATTTAGCTGTGAAAACAGCACTCCAAGCTCATCGTGGCGAATCAGTCAAACGCATCATGGATACCGGCTCTGAGGTGATCACTAAAGAGAATATGTACACCAACGAGAATCAGAAGCTGTTGTTCCCTTTTGTAGGGAAATAGAGGGCTCGCGCATTGGCATACAGTCAGTTCGAGATAATTAGACAAAGGCCTCAAGCCTTCGGCAAATTTCCCAGGAAATAGTGGGCATAATGTCGAAACTTAAGAGGGTTAATGAGTTGGAGGAGCAGGAAAAAGAGTTGGAGGTAACGTATGCCTGATGTGGTACAGCTAGGACCGCTGCAATTGCAGGGAAAGCTAGTCGCTCTGCTATTAGCATGTGTGTTCGGATTCTGGTTGATGCGGCGAGCTTTGCGAGCAGGAAAAGGAATAGATGATCTGCTGCTGAACAGCGCTTTGATCGTGTTTTTTACTTGGCGCTTGGGCAGTCTCCTGACGCAGCCATCGTTGCTTTGGGAAAGTCCGATGAAGCTGTTGCTTACAGCAGGCTCCAGTATGGAGATTATTTTAGGCGTCGTATTGGCCTATATTTATCTAACCTACCAAGTGCGCAAGCGGGGTATCGCTTGGCGGCTGTTGCTTGATATTGCCGCCATCGGTGCGGCATCCGCTGTGTTCTTGTATGAAGCGTTGACGCCTGCCTTCGGACTGCCGACCACCATGCCATGGGGCATTGGTGTGGAGGGCACAGTGTCGCGGTTTCATCCGCATCACGCGTATCTGGCCATGCTGCTCCTACCGTTAATCGTGTGGCAGCAGTTGTGCGCAGCTCGTTCGGTGGCGGAGCTTGGATCGAGTAAGTTGCTGAAATATACGCTGTTCTATGGCGGCGCAGCGGGGATGGTGGCCAGCTATTTTGCTGCTGCCGAGCCAACTGCCGTGTATCTCACCCCTTGGCAGTTAATGAATCTGCTCATGCTGATCATTGGAATGTTTCTTCCTATTTTGTCACATACTACGGGCAGAAGGGAGCTGATGGATATGAGTCAGAACGATTCCAAAACGCAAATCCAGCAAGAACAGCAAAATCAAGAACGAGCCAAAACACCCGCAAGTAAAGAGGGCTATGTTGATAAAAAACTGGACGGTCCCAACCGCCCATCCACATGAGTCAGGATCAGAAGAAGTCGACCACATCCAAGGACCAGAGCGAGCTCGATCCCTACGAAATCGAATTTCTGCCGCAGTTTGAGCAGGGACGCGGCCCGCGAGCGCCATTTGTGAACGAATATGGGGTCACCATCGGTGATCATGATTATGAATCCGACAATTCGCCGCTTGAGCAATGGACGTCGGACACGAACCCCGAGGTCATGGCGGGAGATCAGTGGGTTCATCCCTTCAAGGATGTTGGTTTCCAAAGTGCCGAGAATCGGGAGATTTTTGAAGAGGGCGTCGCGCCGCAAAGCGGGATTTTCACCCACGCGGATAAGAATGTGGCCTCTGTGACGGCGGAAGCTACGACCAGTAAAAAGAATGATGAAGCGGAAGCCTAACAGCTTTCGCTTTATTTCTATGTCACGGAGCTGGGACATTGGACTTTGCTTTCATCGTTAACGGATGTATAATATAAGTTGTAGTCATTACGTTTTAAGAGTAACTATTAAATCCTAAGGGGTGGCACATATGGCAATGTCTTTTGATTCATACATGAAAGATATGGTTAAACCGATGAGAGAAGATTTGACTCGTCTGGGTATTACGGAGCTTCTAACTCCGGAGCAAGTAGAGGAAGCAATTGAAAAATCCAAGGATGGCACGATGCTGCTTGTCGTGAACTCCGTGTGTGGCTGTGCCGCTGGTCAATGTCGTCCAGGCGTTGCAAAAGCTCTACAGAACGAAACAGTGCCAACTTACACATACACCGTGTTTGCTGGTCAAGAGAAGGATGCTACGGCTAAAGCGCGTGAATTCTTGGCGCCATACCCGCCATCATCCCCATCCATCGCTTTGTTCAAGAATGGTGAGCTAGCTCACTTCATTCAACGTCACCAAATCGAAGATCGTTCCGCGGATATGATCGCTGGCGATTTGATTGGTGCTTTTGAACAATATTGCAAATAATACGGCTTAGGCTGAAAGATTGGCTCGCTCTGCTTGATGCAGGGGGAGCTTTTTCTTTTGCTTTGAAATTTGAGAGCCGAAAGTCTATACTAGATTTCAAAGAAGGCATCATTCCAAAATTTAGATAAAAGGTGGAGAGTTGCATGAGCTTGCAAACAGAAATTATCGCAAAACTCGGCGTTAAACCGGAAATTGATATTGATGAAGAGATCCGTAAACGTGTGGATTTTCTGAAAAATTACGTGCTTGGCGCGCACGCGAACGGCCTGCTGATCGCGATCAGCGGCGGGATTGACAGCGCGGTGGCGGCAGGACTGTGTAAGCAAGCAACGGACGAGCTGACAGCGGAAAAAGGCAAAGAATACAAAACCGTCGGCGTGTTCCAGCCTTATGGCCAGCAAGTCGACATCGAAGATAGCTACGCGGTGGCAAAAGCGTTCGATTTGAAATATCAAATCGAGAACAACATCGAAGAGTCCGTCGACGAGATTGCCATCGAAGTGGAGTACGGACTCAAGCATATCGGCGTGCACCAGCACGTGAGCCGCGGCGGCAAAGGCAACATCAAGGCGCGTACACGCATGGTCATGCAGTATGCCTTGGCTTTTGAACTGGGCTTGATCGTCGTAGGCACGGATCATGCTTCTGAAGCAGTCACCGGCTTCTATACGAAGTACGGTGACGGTGCAGTTGACATTACGCCGCTGAGTACGCTGAATAAGCGCCAAGTGCGTTCGCTCGCTGCGAAGATCGGCGTGCCGCAAAGCGTACTAGACAAAGCCCCGACAGCCGGGCTTTGGGACGGACAAACCGACGAGGATGAGCTCGGTATCACCTACGGTGATAACAGCGACTACCTCGAAGGCAAGCAAATCGATCCGGCTATTCAAGAAAAGCTGGAGAAGCAGTACATAAAAACCGAGCACAAGCGTGTTCCGATTCCGGGTATTTAAGGGTTACGGTATAGAGGCCATCCATGTTAAACGTGGATGGCCTTTTTCATTTCACCAACGACTCAGCTTGACAATGCTGGATTACAACTGTAATATTCAAGTTGTATTACAGTTGTAATCCAGTTGAAAGGAGGAAACGATGTGAAGACGGTCCCACATATTACGGATGCTGAATGGGAAGTTATGAAGGTGCTCTGGAACGAATCACCACGCACGGCAAATGAAGTTATTGATGCTATGCAGGAGCGGACAGAGTGGAAACCCAAAACGATTCGAACTTTGTTGAACAGGTTAGCGCAGAAGCAGGCGATATCGTTTACGCAAGAGAACAGAGTGTATGCATATTTCCCTTTGGTCTCTGAGGGTGAGTGTGTAAAGTCGGAGACGCAATCTTTTCTGAAAAGGATTTATGGCGGGGCTTTTAAGCCGATGCTCGTTAATTTTTTGAAAGAGGAGCAGTTGTCGGAGGAAGACATCAAGGAGTTAAGAGATATGCTAGATGGTAAAACCAAATGAGTAAACTTCTTATAGGTTTTTTTGATTGGATCATATCGGTATCGATCATGGCAACTATGACAGTTGTATTCATCATGGTGATTCAGCGTATCCTGCATAAACGGATAAAACCTAGATGGCACTATCTCATGTGGTTATTGGTGCTCGTAAGACTGCTCCTGCCGTGGCATCTGGAGAGCCATTTCAGCATTTATAATTGGATATCATACCCGGAAAGTATTCATCAAATCGATTCAGCTGCGGTGATCGGCATGCATGAAGAATTTGCAGCAGGCAGCGGCGCAGCGGAAAATCTCTTGTACAAGTATGCTATGTATGTATGGCTGCTTGGCATTGTCCTATTTGCGATATATACGTTCGTGATCAACCATAAATTTTTGCAGCAAATAACGAAAGAAACGCGACCGATAACAGACATCGGCATCATGCAGTTGTTCGCTCAATGCCAACAGTTAATGTCGATACATAAACCTGTTACGTTAGTGGTATCTGACAAATTGTCGATGCCGACGTTATTTGGCTTAAGGAAGCCCTGGTTAGTTATACCGCAGACGGTTCTTAACAGTTTAAACAAGGAACAATTGCGGCATGTTTTCCTACATGAATTGGCCCATTGTAAACGAAATGATATTGGCGTCAATTGGCTGATGCAATGTCTGTTGATCATTCACTGGTTTAACCCTGTACTTTGGTACGCTCATCAACGCATGCGTGAGGATCAAGAGATTGCAAGCGACGCATTAGCTCTTTCTTATATAGAGCCAGCAAGGAGAGAGGAGTACGGATATACTCTTATTCAATTATTGGAAAGCTATGTCCGTCCCGTAAGTGTGCCAGGCAATGTTCATTTATCTGGAAACAAGTCACAGTTAAAGAGGAGAATTATGATGATAAAACAGTTTCAATTTAATTCGTACCGCTGGTCGTTCCTTGGTCTGGCTGCCGTTCTTATCATTAGTGGTTGTTCGTTAACGAATGCAAGTGTCGATAAGAAATCAGCATCTGAATCGAATCCGCCAATAGTTGATCAGAAGACAACGGATACAAGCTCGATAGCAACGGGGACGGATAAGGATACCTCAGTAGCAACCGTAGGTGAGACTAAGGCTGCCGATGTTGTGACATCAACCACTCCGACAGTAGAGTCAAATCCAACACTAGCACCAGCGCCTGCCCAAGCAACGGAGAGGTCAAGAACAGCCCCTGCAGCTGTCCCAGCAGTGGAGAGGTCAAGAACAGCGCCTGTAGCTGCACCAGCAGTTGAGGGGTCAAGATCAGCACCTGCAGCCGCCCAAGCAGTGGAGAGATCAAGAACAGCCCCTGCAGCTGTCCCAGTAGTGGAGAGGTCAAGAACAGCGCCAACAGCTGCACCAGCAAGAAATTAAGCCCCGTTGAACGATATCGGGATCTGCGTGAAGTGATCAGCTGAACGTGAAAGAGGCCGTCCTGAAGTAGATTCTTCTACTTCGGACGGCCTTTTGTGCGTGGGCACGCAGGGTTATGGCATGCGTACGCCGCGGGAGCTTTCGAGCAGCGTGTACCACTCTTCACGCGTCATGGTATCCGCGATGCGAACCGCGTCCTCGCACGCCACGATACGCTGTGCGGAGGACGTGCCAATGACCGGCTGAATGCGCGCCGGATGCTTCATGAGCCAGCCGAGCACGATGGCTTCTGGCGTTGTTTCCTTCTCAGAAGCCAGCTTCTGAACGAGCGCAGCTGTTTTCTTGACGGTTTCAGGCGCATCAGAGGTATCGATGCCAGAGAACTTACCTTTGGCGAGAGGACCCCAAGCCTGAATTTGAACGTCGTTCATTTGGCAATATTCAAGGATACCATCAGCGAAATTAACGCCAGCTCCTACCTTCTGATTGACAAGAATGCCTTGCTCAATCCAGTCCACGCGTGCCAAGCTCATTTCCAATTGGTTCACGACAAGCGGCTCAGGCAAGGAATTTTGAATAAAGCGCATTTGCGCAGAAGTCATGTTGGACACACCGAAGTGGCGAACCTTACCCGCAGAGCGCAGTGTATTAAAAGCTTCCGCGATTTCTTCAGGCTCCATGAGCGGGTCTGGACGATGCAGCAGCAAAATATCAATGTGCTCAACGCCAAGGCGGCCTAGAATGCCATCGACGGAGCTTAGGATGTGACTTTTGCTAAAATCAAAACGCTGTGGATACTGCTCATCTTGAAAACGAATCCCGCATTTCGATTGCAAAATGATTTGGTCGCGCAAATCAGGCCTATTCTTAAGAACCTGACCGAATACGGTCTCGGAGTTCCCTCTTTTATAAATGTCAGCATGATCGAACATGGTAATACCAATCGATAATGCGGCTTCTACAGCTTTTTCAGCGGTGATGTAATCTTCCTTGGTTAATGCATTTCCAGCCCAATCTCCGCCTAATCCCATACATCCGAAAACAATTCGACTGTTCGAAATTCCGCGTCTTTCCAGTGGCATGATTTTCACTATGATGGCCTCCTACCTATAATTTCTATGCCTAGTATAACGCTTGCGGCGGGATGACATAAGAGCTGAAAATAGTGTTACTTACTTACCTGGACGTAACCAAGGGGCCTTGCGTAGGGTATCTCGCTTGACCTTAGCGGAGGAATCGGTTAAATTGTACGCAAAGCGTATCGTTAGCAGAAATGAGGCTAGTTTAGCGATGATCATCGGGATCGGAACGGATTTAATTGAAATTGAGCGAATAGGCAAAATGCTAGAGGGATCGTCAGGCGATCGATTTCTGGAGCGGATTTTGACGCCGGCGGAGCGGGAGTTAGCGCAGAAGCGTCGCGGACGGCTCGCGGAGTTTGTTGCCGGACGTTTTGCTGCGAAAGAAGCAATCGTGAAAGCGATCGGTTGCGGTATCGGCAAGCAGATTGGTTTTCAAGATGTCGAAGTGCTGCCGGACCCACTTGGGAAACCGCACTGTCACGTGAACGCGGAGGCTCTACTGCGCGCAGGCGTGCAAAGCAGTCACCGCATCCACATCAGCATTACGCACACAGCGTCCTTGGCTGCGGCTTATGCGATTGTTGAGCAGCTGTGAGTGTCGTTTTTTACAACTGCCGGCCGCCAAATAACTGGATTTTCTGCATCTAAATAGGCGGGATTTTGGAGTATAAAGCAAATAGATGGATTTTCTGCCGTTAATTTCAGCCGATTGAGCCCAATTGGCTATTTTCGGCGAAAATAGATGCAGAAAATCCATCTAATCGTTGAAAAACATGGATTTGCTCAAAATTAACTGGAGGTTTTCCAGTTAGTCGGGTTCGTGTTTGGGTTCGTGCTCATGCTCATGCTCGTGCCCCGAGTCTACCGCGCCCAAACCCGCAGCATATACCCGCTCACGAGCAGGCTGATGCCGCCCATTCCCTCGAGAATCACATCCGAATACCCCAAATACCACACGCCCATCACAGCGGTGAGCGCAAAAAGCCACAATCCCACATAAATCAAGGATCTGCCGAGCAGCAGCCCGACTTGAACGAACCCGATGGCGAGCAGGAACGCTCGCAGTATCGGAGCAAACAGCGTACTCACAGCGCCGATCGCCTCTAATAAAGCAACGGCAGCAATCAGCATGGCCCCTGGCAGCACTAGAAATATCGGATGCCCCCATCCGCTGCGTTCGGAATCATCGTTTGCTTTTTCCCCGGAACCCAAGGATTTACGCATTCCCCAAATTTGAATCAAGCTAGCTACCACAGCTGTAACGAAGGCTGCTTGCTTTAGCCAATCTAAATCCCTCCAGTATAAAGCAAAATCAATCACTGCACTAAATACCCACTCGGCGCCCCAAATAAATAATAGCGGGATCAGGCCATGCGCTTCGCGCAGCCAATCTTTTCTTTTATTTTCCAAGTGTAGTTGTTGGTTTTGCGTTGTTTTGTTTTGCATACATTCACCTCTAGTTTTATGTTCCGCACTTCTCGTATAATGGTACCATGTCCATTCATTCATCCATTATAACTTGAACACGGCCTATAGAGAAGGAGAGCCCATGTACAGCGAAGAGCAGAAATTGTATTTTTCCAAGAATCTCTTGGATTGGTACCAGACACATAAACGTGATTTACCTTGGCGAAGAAGTAAAAACCCTTATTATATATGGATTTCAGAGGTTATGCTGCAGCAGACGCGTGTGGATACGGTGATTCCGTATTTCCATCGATTCGTGGAACAATTTCCAACGGTAGAGGCATTAGCAACGGCACCAGAGGAAAATGTGCTAAAAGCATGGGAGGGACTCGGCTACTACTCGCGAGCAAGGAATTTGCAAACAGCAGTCAGAGAAGTGCACGAACGCTACGATGGCGTTGTACCTGCGAATAAAGAGGAAGTCTCCGCGCTCAAAGGTGTCGGTCCTTATACCTCAGGCGCCATCCTGAGTATCGCCTACAACAAGCCAGAGCCGGCTGTGGACGGCAATGTGATGCGTGTGCTTTCGCGCTATTTTCTGATCGAAGAAGATATTATGAAGCCATCGACCCGGACAGTCATGGAAAAGCTGGCTCGTGAGCTCATCTTAGAGGGAACCGCCAGTGATTTCAACCAAGCGCTCATGGAGCTGGGGGCGATGGTGTGTACGCCGAGATCACCGCATTGCTTAACATGTCCCGTGATGGCACACTGTTCGGCGCGAGAAGCTGGCATGGAAGAGGCGCTGCCGATTAAAAAGAAAGCCAAACCGCCCCGCCCAGAGCTGCGGGCTGTGGCGCTCATCGAGGGCACTGGCGAGCATGCAGGCAAATGGTTGATCCGTCAGCGCCCGCAAGAGGGGCTGCTTGCTCGCATGTGGGAATTGCCACATGTCGAGTGGGCGACTGCTGCCTGGCAGTCCGATGAGGACAACCAGGCAGCACTTCGCGAGGCGCTCGCCGAGCAAGAGCAAATTGGTATCCAGCCCGAGGAGTGGTTCATGGATACTGAGCATATTTTCAGCCATATTGTCTGGAAAATGAAAGTATACCGCGCTAAACTCGGGGACGCGAACCGTCCGAGTACCGGGGATGAATGGATTCCGTTCCATTATCGCTGGGTAGGACCAGAGGATCTTCAGAACTACGCGTTTCCGAACGTTTTTGTACGGATCATGAAAGAATATTGTTCCACGGAGCTTTAAGCATAGCCTAAGGCTCTTTTTTTTGAGATAAGAATTTATACTGCCGTTCGAGCATCGACCGTACGCTAGCGCACAAGGACCTGAGGTATAGCCTCAGGTTTTTCTTATCCATTGAAAGAAAATGGCATGGGACTCCTCACGAAGGAATATCAATGGGGGAGAAGTGTGAGTGGATAGCGTTGTTCATACAAATCAAAGGAGATGATTGTATTTGGAATGGTATCTGAAGGTGTTATCCAATTACGTAGGGTTTCAGGGTAGAGCAAGACGGAAGGAATATTGGATGTTCTTCCTATTCAATCTCATTATCTCCATCGGATTAGGGATCGTTGAAGGCATTATTGGAACGGGAGGGTTTTTGGCAGGTATTTATTCCTTAGCCATTTTATTACCATCGCTGGCTGTTGCATTTCGTAGACTGCATGACACAGGAAAAAGTGGCTGGTGGTTGCTAATCGGTCTTATTCCATTGATTGGTTCGCTTATTTTGCTCGTGTTTTTCTGTATAGAAGGCGATTCCAACGATAATCAATATGGGCCAAACCCTAAGAACTCGTAATTGCCCAAAGAAAAAAGAGGAGATAAGGCTACTTAATTTCAGCCTGTATCGCCTCGATATTTCTGATCGTGATTAACTTTTTGTCTATATAAATCAGCTGGTCATCCAACAATTCCTGCAGCACCTTCGTGACAGACTCACGCACGGTGCCCACTAAGTTAGCGAGCTGTTGATGAGTCAATTTGACATCGATGAGAAGTCCCTGAGGCGTCGAGATTCCGTGCTGCTCGGACATGCGAATGATCGTTTTAATAATACGAGAGCGCACCCCTAAGAACGTCAAATCGTAGATTTGATCGTTGGCAAGGCGAAGTCGCTGCATAGTCGTTTCCAGGAGCTTTAGGCATAGCCTAGGGCTCTTTTCCATGAAAGCCGTAAATGAGGTGCGGTTGAGCACATAAAGGGTGCAGGAATCCATCGTCTCAGCCGTTGCCGAACGAGTCATTCCACTGCTGAGCAGTGACATTTCCCCGAAAAAATCCCCATCTCGGAATAAGGCTAGCGTTACCTCTTTGGCCTCGTCCAGACGATAGATTTTGACAACGCCGGATTGGATCAAGTACAGCTCCTCGCCGATATCGCCTTCTTTAAAAAGAATCGTCCCCTTCTTGACTTTCATGACGGTAAATAAAGGGGCAACCCCGGTCAGATCTTCTTCCGAAAGCTCTTGAAACAAGGGGACATGTTGAAGTAATGATACGATGGTCAAGGGCTAGTCAACTCTTTCCGATTGTAGATTTATTTACCATTATCGTACAACTTCGTTGTATCGGCGTAAAGAGTACTGGGAAAGAACGGATTTTTTAAGTTTTAAGTGACAGAAATTCGCAAATAATTTGTGAATTCTTTGTGAAAATCGAATTTTCGACAGCAAAATTCGACAGTTTTCCGAGATGTTATTCCTATACAATATTCGAGAATATGGTTTGTTCATTGATCACACTATAAGGAGTCGTTGCAAATGGATTGGTATTTTAAGGTGTTATCAAATTATGTGGGGTTCTCAGGAAGAGCAAGACGAAAAGAATATTGGATGTATTACTTGTTTAATTCTATCATTTCTATTGGGATTGCTATGATTGATGCCATTATCGGATTGAATAGCATCTTAAGTGCTCTTTATATAATAGGTATTATATTACCTTCTTTGGCTGTTTACGTTCGCAGATTGCATGATACAGGAAGATCCGGGTGGTGGTTGTTAATCGGATTTATTCCCTTAATTGGTTCTATCATTCTGCTCGTGTTCACCTGCCAAGATAGCCAAGACAATGAGAATAAATATGGACCCAATCCTAAAGGGCTATCTTATTAAAATGCGTAAATAAATGTAGAAAGCGACCCGAGAGGGTCGCTTTTTTACGTTAGATCAGGTAGTACGCATGCTCCCAAGTACAACGCATACGATTCGGCGTAAAGCAGAATTCGTACCTGAATGAGGAGCGTTATAAGTGTTTTTATGCAGAATTTGGAAAGTATTGTCGAAGGATAGACATATGGAGACGGTAGATTGTCCAAACAGACCTAAGACTTCAGGCATATAATGCACCATACTTTACAGGAGGTGTTCTTCGTTTGAAGTACAGGCTAAGTGATAATTTGAAAAGTAGTAAAACAGCTCGAATTAGCTCGTGTCCAGAGAAGAAAGTGACGCGGAAAAGACGCTGCAAACCAGATTCGAAATGTGTAGTAAAAGTAAATATTGATAATGGTGCAACAGGACCTCAAGGTCCTCAAGGTCCACAGGGCGCGACAGGCCCACAGGGAGCTACAGGAGCCACAGGGGCTAAAGGTGTCACAGGTGCTACAGGGTCTCAGGGATCTAAAGGTGATCCAGGGCCAACTGGAGCGCGCGGAAGGGACGGGCATACTGGTGCTACAGGACCGGCCGGAGTTGCCGGAGCAACAGGTGTAACAGGAGCGAACGGAGTTGCCGGAGCAACAGGTGTAACAGGAGCAACGGGTGTAACAGGAGCGAACGGAGTTGCCGGAGCAACGGGTGTAACGGGAGCGAACGGAGTCGCCGGAGCAACGGGTGTAACAGGAGCGACCGGAGTTGCCGGAGCAACGGGTGTAACAGGAGCGACCGGAGTTGCCGGAGCAACGGGTGTAACAGGAGCGACCGGAGTTGCCGGAGTCACAGGAGCAACAGGAGCGACAGGTGTAACAGGGGCAACGGGAACATTTTCGCCAGCGTATGGCCAAATTTACAATAATACACCGCGTAAGATAGACCCTGGAGATAAAATTATTTTTAATAATAATGGTGTCCTAGTCGGTATGACACATGTACTCAACTCTACAGACCTCGTTGTTACGACGGCAGGTGATTATGATGTCATTTATGAAGTTCTGACGCGGACCTATGGGATTGATACTTCCCTTGCAAGCGCCTATGCCATTTATGTAAATGGCATGATTCAACCTCAATCCAGATACGGTATTCATGTAGGTGAAGGTTTAAGTATGGATCGGTTAATGACTGGTTCAGCTATTATTACGATACCAGCGGGCGGCATTGTGACACTCATCAATATCGGGGTCACCGCTGACATTATTCCAGATACGGATGATGGGGTCAGTGTAATTAATGCCTCGATTCGGTTGATTAAATTGAATTAACGTTGTAAACGAAAAAAGCGACCCCTTAGGGGTCGCTCCACTCAAATCCTTATTACTTCGCTGCGTCGTAACGTTTGCCAACTTCGTTCCAGTTAACAACGTTCCAGAAAGCTGCGATGTAGTCAGGGCGTTTGTTTTGGTAGTTCAGGTAGTACGCGTGCTCCCAAACATCAAGACCAAGAACCGGCGTTTCGCCTTCCATGATCGGGCTGTCTTGGTTAGGCAAGCTGTACACTTTCAATTTACCAGCTTTGTCAACAGCTAGGAAAGCCCAGCCAGAGCCAAAACGTGTAGTTGCTGCAGCAGCGAAATCTGCTTTGAATTTATCAAAACCGCCAAGCTCGCTATCGATTGCAGCTGCTAGTGCGCCTGTAGGTGCGCCGCCAGCTTCTGGTCCGATTGTTTCCCAGAATAGGGAGTGGTTAGCGTGACCGCCACCATTGTTGCGAACCGCTGTGCGGATATCTTCAGGAAGGCTGTTAAGGTCAGCGATCAGGTCGTTAAGGGATTTGTCATGAAGAGCTGGATGTTTGTCCAAAGCTGCGTTCAAGTTTGTTACATAAGCGTTATGGTGACGATCGTGGTGGATTTCCATTGTTTTTGCATCGATGTGTGGCTCAAGAGCGTCGTTTGCGTACGGAAGAGCTGGTAGTTGATGTGCCATTGAATAAATACCTCCCAAAAATTATGTAGTTTCACTCTCATTATGAAGGAACACAGCTAATAAAGCAACATTTGTGTTTACTAAGTCTGAGTCCAATCAGATGCCGCGACGCTCCATTTCTCGTGTGATTTGGTTGTGCATGGCGGTATCCTGTTCATGAAGATAGGGAGATAGGTCGCTCATCGTCCGATGGAGCTGGAGCAATTCAATTTCAGTCCATTCTTCGGGCTTTTTGGTGCTCAGAAACTGAAAATCAGGAATTTCCCGGGGATACTCATGCGCCGTAAGTTCATGGTCTAGTTCTTGATCTGACATAGGTTTCACCTCTTTCTGATCGAAATATCCTCCTATAAGATGATGTTTTTTCATGTATCTCATACATACTTTATTTGACTTCGCCCATATTCTTTATTTTCGTCTTCACGCGAATCGTCACTTCGGCTTCCGAGAAAGCGTGTCCCCAATCATTTTGTACCTTCTCCCAAGCCTTGAACTGATAGCCTCGCGCATAGAGACCTAGACCGATGGGATCAATTTCATGCTTCTGCATAGTGGCAACCAGAGCGTTCAATTTCGCTTCCAGCTGCCGATTGATTTCGTCTTCAAGTCGAGGCGCTTCATACCTCACATCAATATTGAAATATTTTTCAGTCAAATGAATCGGGATTGAGAGCTGGATGTCAAAATGAAATTTATTTTGCTCAAACGTGACTTTAATGTCCCTTTTCACTCGTAAGGCGAAGAAGCTGATCGCTCCTGTATCAAAAATGGAGTCGCCTTTCTCCTCTGGAATCACGACAGTTAAAGTGAGCGATCCGTGCTTCTCATTTTGCAGCATTTGTAGTAGTTGATTCTCAGAGTGGTTGATGGTGTACGCATACTTCCCTGTTTTATTCAGCAGCAGCGTGCCTGTGGCATTAACATCACCATCCTCTTTGCGCATGTTGGTTAAGTAAGGCGTAATCCCTTTCTCGTACATTTGCCGATGGAGGTCAAAAAGTGTTGTAATTTGCACCAAGCTCCGCATATGAGCGGTATCCACCAGCTTTGCAATATGCATGGCCAATCTCCGTTTATCTTTTGGTGCAAATCGAATTATTTCTTCCACAGAGCCTTCGACGGCGATGATTCGAGCTGTTTCAGACGTCCTGGGATCACGATAGAAGGTATCCAGTAGCTTATACCAGTCATCATGGGCTAGGATGCGTCTGCTGATGAGCACATTTTGGACTTTCCCTGAACTGATCAGGGCTGATACACGACCCTCTAATTCATTCCGTGCATCTTTTAAAGTGATGGATTTGACTTCCACCACTTCATTTTTCTCTTTGGCTTCCTTGTTAAAAACGGGACTTGATGCATAAATGACCAGGTTATTATCTTTATCTAAATCAAGACCCACCATAAGAACAAGTGTGATATTTTCTAACGGCAGCCGGTCTTTGCAACTAGACATGGCAATCAGGAACGAGAATAGCAGGAAAAAAACAAGACTTATACGCTTCGGCTTCATGGTGAAATTCTCCGTGAGACTCGGCGCATGCCGGCTACAATAGCCCATAACAGCGGTGGCAAGACAAAAGCAATTCCGATTCCGCAATTTTGAACAAAGTCTCTTAATTGCATACTATTATTCCAGCTTGGCTTCCAAAGCCATGTCACGCCAACCATAGCGGTCAGGATAAGTAGGATATGCAGTGGAGGCTGTCCTTTAACCCCAAGCTTCTGTGAACAAATAACAGCCGAATATAGCAAGGGAATCCAGGATCTCATGATAATAAGTAAGTAGAAGGATAGACTCAAAATATCAAATCGTTCCAGAAAGCGAAACTCAATGATTTTGAATAACGATACGAGCGTATTGTTAAAATGTGTGATTTCGTCCGGGCTGAAATTGACATAAGCAAGTATCGTTACCAACAAATAAATGAAGAACGATAGTGAATTAGCAATAATGATGCCTATGGATGCCTTATTTTTTTTCTCTAAGTACGGGTATAGAAAAAACGCAATCTCAAACCCAATATAGGCTAAGATTGTGGATCTTACCGTTTGAAAAATCGGGACCCAACCCTGTTTCAAGATGGGAAGCAGATGAATCCAGTGCGCATTTTTAAATAAATAAACAGAAGTTAGAATCAATCCCGCAGAAAGGAATAAGAGAATCTCGGCATATCGGCCAATGATGCGAAATCCTCCTTTAGTGATTATATAAGCGGGTAGAAGAAACAGCAGCATGAGGATAGGAATGCTAGTTTGCTGCATAATCCAATTCTGTAAGATAAGTGCCATGCGATGATAGACTAAAAAGATGAAAATTAGGAAGTAGCCGGCAAACACCACCGAGCCGACCTTCCCAACCCACTTTCCAAAGTAGTGGCTCAGCAAGTCGATGATCGTGCCATCGGGGTGTCTTTTCATGATCTGGATGATGATTAGGCTGCTTGCCATAGAGGCAAGCCATCCGATAATTACAGCAATCCACCCATCCGTACCGCAGCCTTTAGCAAGTTCGCCAGGTAAAGGGAGCAGACCAACGCCCATCTGAGCGCTATGAATGATCATTATATATTGGAGCAGCGTAATCTGTTCAGCTTTACCTGGCATCATGATGAATTATCTCCTTTCTGTTTTGTTTCGCCATATCGACGCTTTTGAAGGGAGCGAACGCTTTTGGGTCGGTGTACCATCTTCTTGAGCGGCAGGCGGATGAAGACGTCTTTCCAATCGGCCATTCGAAGCGGTGCAATAGGAGCACTATACGGTTCTCCGAGTGATTTTAAGCTGATGAGATGAGCTAAGATGACCATAGCGCCTGCCACCATCCCGATGATGCCGTACATGGAAGCGATCGTCATCATGGGAAAACGGATTAACCGCACGGAAGCCGCCATGTCATAATTGGGGAGGATGAAGGAGGCAACCGCCGTGGAGGCGACGACAACGACCATAAGATTGCTAACGATCCCGGCTTGAACCGCAGCTTGTCCAATAACAATCCCTCCAACAATCCCCACGGTTTGTCCAACTGGCGCTGGTAGACGAACCCCCGCCTCCCTTAGCATTTCGAGCATAATCTCCATAATGAGCGCCTCTATAAAAGGAGGAAAGGGGACAGCGGATCGAAACTCGCCGATCGACAATATCAAATCCAAGGGAATGAGTTCATGGTTATAGGATACGCAGGCAATGTAAAAAGCCGGAAGAAACGCTGCGATGATACAAGCGAAGAAACGAAGCAATCGAAAGAACGTAGCAACCGGCCAGCGCGTGCTGTAATCATCAATACCTTGGAAAAAGGCGGCTAAGCCTACTGGAGCAATTAATACACTGGAGGAACGGTCCACAACGACGCAATATCTCCCTTGAAGCAGTTGGGATGCGGCGGTATCAGGTCGTTCCGTCGTAATCATTTGAGGGAATAGGGAGAATTGATTATCTTCAATAAACTCCGCGAGCTCCCCAGTATTCAGAATACAGTCGATTTGCAAGCTTGAGATACGACGCTCTAATTCCAAGCGTATTTCTGGAAGCGCAACATCTTCTAAATATAAAATGGAGACTTTGCTCTTGGCCCTGTTCCCGACATAGATTTCTTTAATCTTGAGCTCACGGCTGGCGATGTAGCGTCGAATTAAGGCAATATTTTGACTACCTGTTTCGACAAAGCCTTGATGAGCGCCCTTCAGTGAGGCTTCAATCTGTGAATCCGAAATTGCTCGCTGTGGCCAGCCTTGTGTTTCTAGGGAAAAAGCATGGGCTTGTCCATCGATGAAAAGAACGCTGTAGCCTTCCAAGATGGCTGTCTCAATCGCTCCCCAAGAAATGAGGTTGTAGAGCTCTCCTAATGCGACTGGCAGCTCGTCCTTGTCATCGTTGGTTGTGTGAAACATGAGCTCATGCAGGACATTATTGTTAATGGAGTTTTTATCTACAAGCCCATCGAGATAAGACAATGCTGCCGGGACACCTAATTTTTTATAAATAAATGTGCGTACGATCAAATCAGGCGTGTCGCTGAAAATCGTTTTAAGTTGATCTATATTCTCCGTTAGGCTTGCTGTCATTTCGACGATTTCGGGCGATGGAAACTCCTGCGGATGCTCAGAACTCTCTTCGAGCATGCGATTTGCGGCTTTAAATAAACGGCGGATCAGTTCCATGTTTAACCATCCCATAAATTCTCAATTTCACTTTACTGTTCTTTCATTGTTCCTTGACCCGTGGCATTTTATGCGTCTTGAAGGCTAATGCAGATCGCGTAGAAGGGGAGGTCTAACGAACTAAGAATAATAAGTAATCTATAATGAAAACGCTTGCATTTAAGCGCTTTCAAGAGGAAAAACGAAAAAAACAAAGTTTTTTGTGAATTTCGCCACAATTTCAGCAGGATTTCGCGTTTTTTTGTCGTATTTACTAATTTACCAGAAAATTAATCTCTACAAATTAATAGGAATTGGGAGAGAACCGTATGCATGTTCGTTCATTTCAGCTAGGTGATACCTCTTCGGTTAAGGAACTTCTAGAAGACGTTCTGTCGGAAACCTGCTATGAGGAGACGATTGAAGCTTTCGCACGTCAGCTTTCTTGGGACACGGAGCTTGTTTTAATCGCTCAAGAAGAAGAGCAAGTCGTAGGCATGATTATCGGCACGATTGATAATAACAATGGCTACTTCTATAGGATCGCAGTCGCAACAGCATATCAACGCAAGGGTATTGGCAAAGCTTTGATCGAGGCAATGAAGCAGCGGTTTCTCGGGCGGAACGTGAAGAAAATTATGGTAACGGTAGATGTTCATAATGAAATGGTGCTGCCTGTATATGAGTCCGCTGGTTACAGCACAAGTGACTTTTCCAGAGCTGCTCATCGGTTAAGTATTGTAAAGAAAGTAAGCGTGTAGTCTCTGGCCTGGCACAATTGAGAAATAAATAGGTTTGGCTAATAGGAAGCATATCTGTGCCACCATTGCAATTGGGGGTCAGATATGCTTTTCTTTAAATATAGGAAATTTGTGATGGGCCTTTGGGTGGAGTTAGTTGGAAGGCAGCAATTTATAGAGGAGCTTTGAACATGGACAATTTCACGCCGTATGTGATAAAAAGCTTCAAACACGACGGGCATCTACATCGCATGTGGCTGACCAATTGGCGGGTTCCTCCGAGTATGCTCCACGAAGAGCATCAGAAACAGGGCATGCTGGTGTTTATTAATAGTCAGACTAAAATTCAAGAAGCGGATGGCAAGGAGTGGGTTAGCCGCATTCCAGGGGTTTCTTTTTTTATTCCGAAAATGTGGTTTAACATCGTGGCACTCATGGAGGAGACTGGGGTGCGCTATTACTGTAATGTAGCCTCTCCTATGTATGTCAATCAGCAGGTATTAACCTATATCGACTATGATCTGGATGTCATTCGGCTGCCGGATCGGACTGTACATATTGTGGATCAAGATGAATACGAGCGGCATAAGCTGGGCTACCATTACTCGGACCTTGTGGAGACGAAGGTGAAGGAAGGGCTTGCAGCGCTGCTGGCGTTAGTGAATGGGGATAAGCCGCCTTTTCAAGATGACATGGTGATCTACTATTACGAGCAATGGGAAAAATATAAGAGCGGAGGCGGTTAAGTGAGTTTCTTTGTAGGTCGCGAAGATACCAATAAGGCTGTTTCTGCGCAAGGGCGTGTTCAAGATTCGAAAAGCTTCACGCAGGAGCTGTGGGATTGGACGAAATCCATTCTCGTAGCTCTTCTTGTTGTTATTATGGTTCATCAATTTGGCTTCAACCTATCCACCGTTCGCGGTCACTCGATGGACCCGACCCTCGGGGAGGGGGAGTGGTTGTTCGTCAATAAAGCGATTACCTATTTGAAGTCGCCGCAGCGCGGTGAAATCGTCATTCTCAAGGAGCCTGAGAAGCTTGCACTGCCTCAGCACCCTTTACTAGTCAAAAGGGTCATCGCCATCGCAGGGGATGAAGTGCAGAGCCGAGAAGGGGCTCTCTATGTGAATGGCGATAAAGTCACGGAGCCATATGCGGATACGTTTATCGAGGATGGGGATTTCGGGCCGACGGTGGTCGGACAGGGACAAATCTTCGTAATGGGCGATAATCGCCATCGAGCGGCAAGTGCAGACAGTCGAATGTTCGGGGTTATACCATCGAGTCTCGTCCAAGGACGGGCAGAATTTGTGCTATGGCCAATGGACAGTGTTGGCAAGCTATAAGTAGAAAGTGAGGTGAGTGGGTTGGCGGTTTCCAACACAGAGAGAACAGATTGGCGTAAGCTGCAACAAGAGATCGTGGAAGCCGCGCCTGCTCTCGGTATTGATAAGATCGGCTTCACCTCTGCGGAGCCGTTCTATGAACTGAAAGACATCCTTCTCCGCCACAGGGAGAAGGGCTTCGAATCCGGCTTCGAGGAGCCGGACATCGAGAAGCGGGTACACCCCGAGCTGAGCTTCGACGCGCCGCGCTCGATCATTTCCATCGCGGTCGCGTACCCGTCGAAGCTGCCGAACCCGCCCCGATCCGAGCCGGGGGCTTATCGGGGCATGATTTCGCGCTCCTCGTGGGGGAGCGACTACCACGACGTGCTTCGCGACAGGCTCGCGAAGCTGGAAGCGTTCATCGCCGAGCGCGTGCCGGAGGCGAGGCTGCAGAGCATGGTCGACACCGGTGCCCTGGTCGACAGGGCCGTTGCCGAACGTGCCGGTATCGGCTGGAGCGGCAAAAACTGCGCCGTCATCACCCCCGAATGGGGATCGTGGGTATATTTGGGCGAAATCATCACAAACATCCCATTCGCATCCGATATAGGTATTATGGACCAATGCGGAGACTGCACGATTTGCATCGATGCTTGTCCAACAGGGGCACTAGTCGGCCCAGGGCAGCTGAATTCAAGCCGCTGCATCTCGTTCATCACACAGACCAAGGGGTATGTGGATGACGAGTTCAAACGCAAAATCGGCAACCGACTCTACGGCTGTGACACGTGCCAGGTCGTCTGTCCGAAGAACAAGGGGATGAATTGGACGCATCATCCCGAGCTTACGCCTGACCCTGAGAAGGTCAAGCCGCTGCTTATTCCCTTGCTCACGATGTCGAACAAGGACTTCAAAGAGCAGTACGGTCGCATCGCTGCATCCTGGCGCGGCAAAAAGCCCATCCAGCGCAACGCGATCATCGCGCTCGGCAATTTCAAGGACCGCACCGCGGTGCCGGTCCTGACAGACCTGTTGCGGAGCGATCCTCGCCCAGAGATCCGGGCAACCGCAGCGTGGGCTCTAGGGCGGATCGGCGGCGAGGAAGCTGGCCGCACGCTAGAACAAGCTGCTGCGGCTGAGCAAGAGCCGCAAGTTCAAGAGGACATCAAGAAGGCCATCGCTGCACAGAGCAGTCAAGAGGTGGCCGAGCAGGAGGAATAAGATGAAACAGCCCCAGGAGAAAGTCTTACTTGCCTATACCGAAATCGATTCTCCTATCGGTCCCCTTGTCCTCATCGCATCTCCAAAAGGATTATGCAAGGTGGAGTTTGGGGCGTTTGAACAGAACCGCGAGCAGCGTGAACAGTGGGCAAGACGTTGGTACGGCGAGTATGAGCTTGCCGAGCAGGCTGAGCGACTACAACCCCTTGTGGAGCAGTTAACGCAGTATTTTAAGAGAGAACGTGAAAGCTTTGAAGGAGAACTGGATCTCCAAGGGACTGAATTCCAGAAACAAGTATGGCAAGCCCTGCAAACGATCCCTTATGGAGAGACGGCGTCATATAAACACATTGCTGAAGCAATTGGTTCCCCCAAGGCTGTAAGAGCTGTTGGCGGTGCGAACAATCAGAATCCCATTCCGGTCATCATCCCGTGTCATCGCATCATCGGAGCAAACGGCGATCTTGTAGGTTATGGAGGAGGCCTTCCGACCAAAGTGCATTTATTGGATTTAGAGCAACGAACGTTACTAACGTTATTAACGTAGAAGTTAAACATTACAACATGTGGAGTGAATCCTATGAAATATGTGCATTTGGATTCTGTGGAGCCTGGTCAATATCTGGGTCGTACCATTTATTCCAGCAACGGGGCTATTTTGCTTTCAGAGAATGTGCAGCTAACTGTATTTATGATTAATACATTGAATCGCATTGGCGTGACGATGATTTATATTAAGGACCCAAATCTGGAGGATGTGGAGATTCCAGAAATTCTTTCAGATGAAACGAAGCGACTCGTTATGACGCAGATGGGCCAGACGTTTGCTTCTATTCAGTCGGGGAAAGATTTCAATTCGCGCAACGTCAGCATGACGATCAATACGCTGCTCGATGAGATTATGAAAAATCGCGACCTCCTTGTGCAGCTGAGTGATATCCGGACGCAGGATAATGCCATGTATATCCATGCCATGAACGTCTGTATGATGTCTGTGCTCATCGGGATGAATATGGGAATGAATGCGATCCAATTAAAGGATCTGGCCATGGGCGCGCTTCTGCATGATATCGGCAAAGTGGAACTGCTCACAGACGATGAGTCGGAGGATCCGCGGCGACATCATACGTGGCGCGGGTTTGAGCTTTTGAAGAGTAAGCGTGAGTTCAATCTACTCATTGCGCATGTTGCATTCCAGCATCATGAGGCGCTGAATGGTGAAGGCGTTCCGAGAGGGATCACGGGCGAAGATATTCATCTCTATGCTAAAATAACAGCCGTCGCCAACATGTACGATAACTTGCTGTTTGATATGTCTGCGGGCCGCCGCAAGCTGCCGCATGAGGCCTGTGAATATATGCTGGCGCTGGCGGAAACGAAGCTGGATCGGGATGTGCTGATACAATTTATGAAAATTGTATCCATCTATCCGACGGGCACCTCGGTTAAGCTGACGAATCGGGAGACTGGTGTTGTTGTGGGCCAGCACAGAGGGCTTCCAACGCGGCCGATTATTCGGATTGTGAAGCAGGATACGACCGATAAAGCGCTTGAGATCAAAGAGATCGATTTGGCTAAAGAAACGACGGTATTTATCGATCAGGTGCTTTAATTTGTAAACCTTGGAACACTAATGATATGATAGAACAAGCATTCTATTCTACTAAGTACAAGCAGGGGGCATTGTTATGTGGAGTTATTTGATTCCGATTCTCACATTGATTGTTGGTTTGGTTGGCGGTTTCTTTATTGGTGTATTCTATTTGAAAAGACAGCTTGAATCCATGCAGAATAACCCGGAAATGCTAGCTAAAATGGCTAAGCAAATGGGTTACAACATGAATAAGCAGCAGTTGAATAAAGCACAACAAATGATGAAGAACCAAAACTTTAGCCAAAACTTGAACCAAAAGCGGCGGAAATAAGACATAGGTTGGAGTGGTAGAGAAGATGGCATCCATCGAATATAAAAATACATTAGTCGCGGAGAATCGCGAACAGATCGAGAGTCATGTCCGTGAGATTTTACGCTTGATTGGCGAAGATGTAGATCGGGAAGGTCTATTGGACACGCCAGCTCGTGTAACGCGCATGTACGAGGAGATTTTTGCCGGGTACGCAGCGGACCCTCGTGAGGTTCTTGGGGTTACTTTCGATGAACAGCATGAAGAGCTGGTTATTATTAAAGATATCGTGTATTACAGTCAATGTGAGCACCATATGGCACCGTTTTTCGGGAAAGTCCATGTGGGGTACTTACCAAGTGGTAAAGTAGCTGGTCTCAGCAAATTTGCGCGGTTAGTCGACGTTGTGACACGCAAGCTGCAGGTGCAGGAGCGGATTACGTCTGAGATTGCTGACATTTTGGCAGACGTGCTTAAACCGCATGGCGTTATGGTTGTCGTTGAAGGCGAACATATGTGTATGTGTGCAAGAGGTGTGAAAAAATACGGCAGTCAAACGGTCACATCCGCCGTGCGCGGTTCTTTCCGTAAAGATGCAACACTTCGTTCGGAATTTCTATCATTATTAAAATAAGACGAGCAAGAGGGAATGTGCATGAAGACAATGGTCTTGTGCATCATTCCTTTTTTTTACCCTAGAAGCAAGTTAGGCTTGTTGGGTATAGAGGAATATAGTATTGTTAAAAATTAACCACAGAAGAAAGTATAAGTTTTCAGTTACTGAAAACGGCTTTCTTATTGGCGATAAAACTTACCGATAAACGCGGTCGCTCATCCTTGAATTGCTTCGATAGAAGTTTTCTCATAATCCTTGCGATATCGGCTAGATATGTATGGTGACTATCGTACATGCTCTCGCATAAACTAATAGCAACAAGAGGAATGATATCGAGCAGCTGGATACGGATGAGATCGGCGCCCTACAGCGCTAGAGGGCTAGAGGAGGCAAGCAAATGAACAACATACGGAAATATCGGCCTGGTGAGGCAGCTTCCTCGAAATGGAGTGAAGAACGAGATGAATTTGAGCGGGATTATGCAAGGTTGATACAATCGCCGACGTTTCGGCGTCTGCAAGGGAAGTCGCAGGTGTTCGGAGCGGGCACGGGCGATTATTATCGGACGCGTCTGACGCACTCCTTGGAGGTTGCGCAGATTGCACGTGAGGTGGCGAAGCGGTTAGAGCGGACGAATCCCTTTTTGAGCAAAAAAGAGCATCCAGGTCTGATCATTGATCCGACTGTCGTCGAGTGTGCATCAATCGCGCATGACTTTGGTCATCCTCCTTTTGGACATAAGGGCGAAGAAGTGCTCAACCATATCCTGATGAAGGATCACGGTTTAAAATATGAAGGCAATGCGCAAAACTTCCGGATTCTTATGTTTTTGGAGAAGCGTGCAGGCAGCGAGAGCGGTTTGGACCTGACAGCCGCTGTGCTGCTCGGCATCAATAAGTATCCTTTTCTCATCGAAGAAGAGGGACGTCTCAAGGGTGTATACGGGGCGGAGTGGGCCATCATTCAGGAACTGCGTGATATTTGGAAAATGCCAGCAGGCTGCTCCACATTGGAAGCGCAATTGATGGATCTATGCGATGATATTGCGTACTCTACGCACGATATCGAAGATGGTATTCGCGCGGGGAAAATCCAAATGAACGCTGCCTTTTTTGAGGACCAACGGTTGATTCGAAACCTGGTCATGGAGATATTAACGGATCCGAATCAGCACAAATTCGGCTGGGAGCAGGTTGATATCGAGCAGATGGTGAGACGCGTGCTGCATGATTATTTGGAGCAATGGCAGCTCATATTTGCTGAGTGCAACCGTGAGGAGTCGCGGACGCGCAGAGAGATGAAAGCGCGCTGGGTCAGCTCATTTGCGAGCCGCCTCGACATTATCGATGATACGGAGCGCGGCTGGAAGAAGGTCGCCCTCGTCAAAGACGGCGCAGAAGATATGGACCTGCTGCGGACGATGGAAATTCTCAAGAAGCTGGCGTGGGTCACGCTAATCAAGGATTTCCGCGTCTTGCGTCTGCAAAAGCGCAGCGAAATCATCGTCGAGCGGCTCTGGGACAGCTTCATCAATAAGGATAAGGGCCAGTGGATCATTCCGACGGATTGGATCGATAGCTACGAGCGGCGCGGGAGCAGCAGCAATTGGAGCTGGCCGCGCTTCGTGGCGGACTATATTTCGGGCATGACCGACGCGTATGCGGAGAAGGTCTATGCGGAGCTGTTCGCGAGTAAATCGGGATCGATTTATGAGATGGATTGAGTTGTGCTGCCCCTCAGCCGTCAGCTGATAACCAACAGCCGACGTCGACAAGGGAACGAACAACCGTCATCCCAACGTATATCAGCCACCAGCAACCAGCAAACCGCGCGTACATCAGCCACCAATCCGCGCGTATATCAGCCACCAACCCGCCGCCCGCGCACATAGATGGACTTTCTACAGCTAATTTAGCTAGTTTTGCTCATTTGAGCCGATTAGATGGATTTCCTACAGTTAATTCTGTGTGATTCAGGAATATAGACTAGAATCGCCTCATTTAACTGTACTTTTTCCATCTAGATTCGAAATGTGATGAAATAGGCTTAAATTAGATGTAGTTTTTCCAGTTAACTCGGAGCTCGTAGCAACAGGAATGCGGTCGAGGATTAAGTGGGTTGTGTTGTGACGAGAGGTAAGCGCTGCTTACCTCTTTTTCGTCTTTTCCGACAGTGCCAAAACTGCAAAAACGCAAAAAAATACCGACCTCATCAGAGGTCGATTTTATAGGGAGGAGGGAATACCAGCATTAACGTGCTCGGATGTCGGCGTCAGGTCGATACTTCCTAGGAAGTCCAACGTGCGGCGTACATACGTTTTAGGCTCAGCACGGTACAGAAGCTCATGCTTTGCGTTAGGTAGAATCCATAGTTTCGAGGCGGTGTTGTGCTGCTGTTTGAACATCGCTTCGACCAAGCTATGAGGAGCTTTGTTGTCATTCGTACCATGGATCATGAAGATCGGCATGTCATAGGACGTTGTGGTTACCTTTTGAATAGGAACATCATGTAAGCTTACCCCATTCAGCAAGGGAAGAAATAAGCTGACAAGCGGCAGAGAAGGATACCGCGGAATATGCACGATTTGATTCATATTTTGATACAGGGTGTCCGAGTTAAGCAGGAAGGTGCTGTCTAGAATCATCCCTGAAATATCGCCGTTTTGCTGGAGAGCAGTTTGTAAGGCTGTGCCTGCCCCCATAGAAAAGCCCCAAACAAAGATCGAACCGCCAGTAGATTGTTTGATATAATCGATAGCCCCGAGCAGCTCTTGGGATTCTTGAACACCGCCTGTCATGAGGCGATTATTGCTGGGATTCACATAACCGTAGTCAAACATGAGAACGTTATACTGCTGTTTATGAAGCTCGCGTGCCAAGGTGTACAATGGGACCCATTCTTCTTCACGATTTCCGCCATAGCCATGAGAGAAAATAACGGTCTTGCTCGCTCCAGCAGCTGGGATGAACCAGCCGTCCAAGTAAGTCTCACCATTTTGACTAGGGAACGAGACATCGGTGTAAGGAAGACGAACAGCCTTCATGGGGTTCGAATGCAAAGGCTCAATGTGCGGCCGGGCCAAAGTCCAGGCAATGTAAGCATGGAAGATAAGTACGACGGATGTGCATAAAATTAATAAGGCTAGAAGTGTTGTGGTGATTAGCCTTTTCCTGCGTAAAAAAGGTTGCGTTACCTGATCTAGAGTAGGCTGAAGCGATCCCGTTACAGGATTGAGTGTAGTTGAAGACATCGGTGGTAGCCTCCCTCCTAAGATGTGTATGACTGATGTGTGGGTTAAAGGTATAAGCAGGTAAGGGAGAGACATTATTTTGAATATTCTGATAAGTAATGATCTACTTTAATAGTATGATGAATGCGCTTTCAAGTCAATGAAGATGCGGCATTTGTAAGCCTATTGTAACGCTCCTGTAATAATGGGAAAAAGAGGTGTTTGACCTTTACGGTTCCATTTTGTTTCGTTATACTGGACATAACAAGGTTTCATATAGTGAAACAGTTTGGCTCATGAAAGTGGTGGTCATAAAATGGAAGATGGTAAGCTGACCGTGCGTGCTGTTGAGCGCGCTTTAGATATTTTGCTTTGTTTTACGGGGGCGTCGGAACTGACGTTAACCGAAATTGCCACACGTGCGCAGCTTCATAAAAGCACGGTGCATCGCCTTCTAGCATCGCTTGAAGGCAAAGGCTTCATCATGCGTGATGAAGCGACAGATAAATTCAGACTAGGCTACCGCTTATGGGAGCTGTCCGCCAATTTATCCAAAGAGGGCGACCCCGGCATCATTCTGCTGCCGGAGATGGAACGACTGCGAGATCGCCTCGGCGAGACGATCTCGTTGTACGTGCAAGACGGCCTGGAGCGCGTGCGCATCCAAGCCGTGCAAAGCAACCATGCGATTCGCCGTGTAGCCCCTGTCGGGGCGCGAATGCCGCTTTACGTCGGCGCCTCGAGCAAGGTGCTCGTCGCCTTTGCTGAGCCAGGGCTGCTGGAGCAGCTGCTAACGTCGGCCGATTGGCCGACAGGGTTAGACACGCAGGCGTATCTGCAGCAGCTCAGCGAAACAAGGCGCGCGGGCTACGCCACGAGCGTCGAAGAGCGCGAGCCAGGCGCGGCGGCCGTGTCCGCGCCGATACTTGACCGCGGCGGCCGGCTCGTCGCCGCCCTCGCGGTCTCCGGCCCAGCGAACAGGCTTACGCTGGAGCTGATGCAAGAGCAGGCGCCGACGATTATGGAGGCGGCGCGGCGCATGGGTACGATGCTGCGCTAGCGCATGTCCCACATCAGGAGTGCTTATGGCCCGTTGCGGCCAATAAGCACTTTCTTTCAATCACCGTATCTGGCGATACACCGCCTATTTTGCGCAAATAAGCACTTGCCACAGTCCTATTTCCCCACTAGAACGGATGCTTTGCCGCCGATAAGCCATACTAAACGTGGGAAAGGGAGTGGGCAAGTCATGAAGAAGACAGCCTCGATGCTGGCGATCTGGTTAAGTTTAGCCAGTAATATTGTGCTGACCGCAATCAAAATCATTATCGGCCTCATGTTCAATAGCCAAGTGCTCATTGCTGATGGCATTCATAACGCAGGAGACGTCATTGCGACGGCGACCGCCTACAGCTCCATGCGCGTGTCTTCGAAGCCAGCGGATGAGGAGCACCCTTATGGGCATGGGAAGGCGGAGGTGCTTGGCGCTTTTATCGTTGCGATCATACTTGGCGGAGCCGCGATCTATATGGGCTATCACTCCATTCATGCCCTGTTTGAACCAGCGAGCGAGGCTCATGTCATTGCGCTTTGCGCGGCCGTTGTATCCCTCATAGCGAAGCAAATACTCTATGTCTACACGATGCGTGTAGGAAAGAAGATCAACAGCAAAGGGCTCATTGCGACGGCCTACGACCATTTGGCGGACGTGTACGCCTCGATAGCGGCTTCGGTGGGGATTGGCTTGGCTTTGATCGGAGATCATTACAACGTTAGCTACTTAGCCTATGGAGATCCCATTGCGGGGATTATCGTCTCTTTTCTTGTATTGAAGCTGGCGTACGAAATGGGCAGCGAATCTTTCGATATTTTGATGGAGCGAAGTGTGAGTTCGACTTATATCGAGCAGTACGCCCAGCTGATCCGGGCAGTACCGGAGGTCAAACGGATCGATCGACTACGAGCAAGGGAACATGGCCATTACATATTAGTTGATGCGAGACTCGGCGTTTCTGGGACATTGACGATACAAGAAGGTCATGACATCAGCCGCAGTATTAAGCAAAAAATTAAAGAAGCCCATAACGATGTGGATGAGGTGCTGGTGCACTTGAATCCGTGGTATGAGGAGCATGCTAACGCGTAAACAAAAAAACACCTCCACACAAGCCCTAAGGCTTCAGTGAGAGGTGTTCGTTTTTATTACTTAGCAAAAATATGATTCCCAATCTGCACCGTCTGTTGACGTGTCCAGATCCATGAGCTAGTCGCTGTTTTCGGGTTAAAATAGTAGAGGGCGCCACCTGTTGGATCCCAGCCTCGCACTGCCTCTAAAGCCGCTTTGTACGCTTGAGCGTCTGGTGTCAAATTATACTGGCCGTCACTAACTGCCGTAAAAGCACCAACCTCGAAAACGATACCTTGAATGGTATTCGCGAACTCACTGGACTGCAATCGGTTCATAACGACCGCACCAACCGCAACCTGCCCTTCGTAGGACTCACCGCGTGCTTCACTGTAAATAACTTTAGCCAGCATATCAAGCTCAGCCTGATTCACTGTGAATTTACGTAAGTACTCCCACGTTTGCGCACCAACGATTCCATCCACGCTAAGTCCATAATTCGTTTGAAAATTACGAACTGCCGCGGCTGTAATCGGACCATACTTTCCATCTATAGAAGGCTCATACATGCCTAAAGTTTTTAGTCGGAATTGTGCGTCCCAAACATCACCGTTTTGTGTGCCTTGCTTTAATGTCGTAGCTCCTGCTGCGGATGCCGTCGGGCTCCACGTTCCTGCATTCATTCCTAAACCAAAGGAAGCTACGAGTGCGACTACGACTAGTTTTTTAATCAACATCATCTTCATCTCCCCTTTCGCTTTCCTCAGTATAGGTGCCGATATACGTCGTCTCAACCCGCAGTTTTTGGAAATGTAAGTCAATCCCTTGGGGCAGTAAGGGTTAAGCAGGGTCGATTTTTTTGAAAAAAGACCGATTTTTACGCGGCATTTCCCAGAAATATGCAAAAAGCCCGAGATCGCCGTGAGGGCAATCCCGAGCTTTTTTTTGTGTGTTTTGCTGGTTGTTTATTATTAGTTTTTGTTCTCAGCAAGGATCGAGCGAAGAACTGTTTGTAGGATACCACCGTTACGGTAGTAGTCTACGTCTACCAAGCTATCCAAACGTACAAGTGCTGTGAATTCGAAGCTTGTTCCGTCTTCGCGAGTCGCAGTTACTTTTACAGTGGAACCTGGTTGAACGTCATTGCTTAGGCCAGTGATGTCGAATGTTTCGCGGCCAGTAATACCTAGGGACTTCCAGCTTTCGCCGTTAACGAACTGAAGTGGAAGAACGCCCATACCAACAAGGTTACTGCGGTGTATACGCTCAAAGCTTTCAGCGATAACTGCTTTTACGCCTAGAAGGAAAGTACCTTTTGCTGCCCAGTCACGGGAAGAACCAGTTCCGTACTCTTTACCTGCGATAACGACAAGGTTTTGGCCTTCAGCTTGATACTTCATGGAAGCATCATAGATGGACTCCACTTCGCCAGTTGGCAAGTAAGTTGTAACGCCGCCTTCCGTTCCTGGAGCCACTTGGTTACGAATACGAATGTTCGCGAAAGTACCGCGCATCATCACTTCGTGGTTACCACGACGGGAACCGTAGGAGTTGAAGTCTTCTCTTTTTACACCATGGTTGATCAAGTATTGGCCTCCAGGGCTGTCTACTTTGATGTTACCAGCAGGGGAGATATGATCCGTTGTAACGGAATCGCCCATAAGTGCTAGTGTTTTAGCGCTGCGGATATCTGCGATATCATCAAGAACTGTACCTAGGTCTGTGAAGAACGGAGGCTCTTGGATGTATGTGGAGTTCGTGTCGAACTCATACAGATCGCCTTCTGGAATTTGAATTTGGTTGAAACGTTCGTTCGCACGGAATACATTGCTGTATTTGTCGCGGAACATGTCTGGGCTCATTGCAACGTTAAGCGCATCTTGGATCTCTTGGTTTGTAGGCCAGATGTCTTTCAAGTAGACAGGTTGACCGTTCTCGCCATGACCGATTGGATCAGTTGCAAGATCAATGTTAACTGTACCTGCAAGAGCATAAGCAACAACTAATGGAGGTGATCCAAGGTAGTTTGCTTTTACTTGTGCGTGAACGCGGCCTTCGAAGTTACGGTTACCAGAGATAACAGCAGCAACCGTCATATCGTTGTCGATAATCGCTTTGCTAACTTCGTCTGGAAGCGGACCGGAGTTACCGATACAAGTTGCACAGCCGTAACCTGCAACGTGGAAGCCAAGAGCTTCTAGGGACTCAAGCAAGCCTGCTTTAACTAGGTACTCAGTAACAACTAGGGAACCTGGCGTCAAGGAGCTTTTTACGAAAGCTGGTTTTTTCAAACCAAGAGCTACCGCTTTTTTCGCTACGAGACCAGCACCGATCATAACGCTTGGGTTGGAAGTGTTCGTACAGGAAGTAATCGCCGCGATTACAACTGCACCAGTACCCATTTTAACTGTTTCATTTGGATACACAACATCAACAACTTCAGCTACTTTCTCTTCAGTCAAGCCGTAGCCGCCTTTTTCGATCGGTGTACGGATGATAGCGTTGAAAGATTCTTTCATGTTCGTAAGCTCAACGCGATCTTGAGGACGTTTAGGACCAGCTAAGCTAGGAACTACAGTGCTTAGATCAAGTTCAAGAACATCTGTGAACACAGGATCTGGTGTGCTGTCTGTGCGGAACATGCCTTGTGCTTTGTAGTAAGCTTCTACAAGCGCGATTTGATCTTCTTCACGGCCAGTAGCACGCAAGTAGTTCAATGTTTCGTTATCAACAGGGAAGAAACCGATTGTTGCGCCGTACTCAGGAGCCATGTTCGCAACCGTTGCGCGGTCAGCCAAGGAAATGTTGCTTAGACCAGGACCGAAGAACTCAACGAATTTACCAACAACGCCTTTTTTACGCAAAATTTGAGTAACTGTCAAAGCCAAGTCAGTCGCTGTCGCGCCTTCTGCCAATTGACCAGTCAATTTGAAACCAACTACGTCTGGAGCAACGAAGTATAGAGGTTGACCAAGCATACCAGCTTCTGCTTCGATACCGCCAACGCCCCAACCTACAACACCAAGACCATTGATCATCGTTGTATGGGAGTCTGTACCTACGAGGGAATCAGGGTACACGACTGTTTCGCCGTCAATTGTTTTTGTTGCTGCAACAGATGCCAAGTACTCCAAGTTAACTTGGTGAACGATACCTGTTGAAGGTGGCACTGCACGGAAGTTATCGAATGCTGTTTGTGCCCAACGCAAGAAACGGTAACGCTCTTCGTTTCTTTCGAATTCTAAGTTAATGTTCATGTCGAGTGCATCCGGGGAACCGAAAGCATCAACCATGACAGAGTGGTCGATTACAAGGTCTACAGGAACAAGCGGGTTGATACGTTTAGGATCTCCGCCTTCACGAGCCATTGTCGCACGCATTGCCGCAAGGTCAACGACGACAGGAACGCCTGTGAAATCCTGAAGAACGATACGAGCAGGAATGAAAGGAATTTCTTTGTTGTCATCGCGGCCTTGAGCCCAGCCAGCGATTTGTTTTACGTGCTCGCTTGTAATCGCGCGGCCATCGAATTGACGAATAGCTGCTTCAAGTAAAACGCGGATGGAAACAGGAAGATTGTTGATTGTGCCATGACCTTGGCTTTCAAAGTCAGGAAGGCTGTAATACTGGAACGATTTCGTGCCGACAGTTAACTGCTTACGCACAGAAAAAGAGTCCTTATTGGACATTGGTAGTTCCTCCTCATAGTTAAGATGATCCATCGAATTTCATCTAGTGAAACTCGATTTCATAATTCCCTCTTCCTCAAGTATACCGCTTCGCTACGTGTGAGTAAAGATTAATTTCAATCATTTTTACCGTCAAAATGTCATATATTGAATCAATTCAAAGCAATTCGGGCTTGTCCTATCCAAACCTAGAAAAGACCCTGATTACAGCTAAGGAGGGATACCAAGATGTCCTGGAAAACAGCGCTCTACAATTACGTTCATGCGAAAAATCAGGCTGAGCTTGAGGGCTCATCTGCCCCCTTGGAAGCATTTGTCTCGGACAGCGCTTATGTACGGAAACAGGATGTCAAGGTGCGAAGGCTCCTGAACAGTTACCGAGAACGCGATGCTAAGCTGCTGCGCGGAGAGACGAAGCTTCGTCTGCAGGGTGTGAAAGAGTTACCCTATGGCATTATTGCGGATATCCAGTTGCATCGATTTTTGACCTATCAAATTGGTACTATAGAACATCAGGAGGAGCGCATAGAGTCAGAGCGTGTCATTATTGAGAGTCATGCTACGGGCTGGAAGGTTCAAAGCGCGGAGCTTTTACAAAGTGAAAAGTCTCGGCCCAGCCGCGGGCGCAGCTTTCATATGTCAGAGAATCAAACCTTTATAATCACCCAGCGCAGCTCACCTTCTCTTCCATATATCAACCCTAGTATACGCAATACGGGTGGTCTGGAATCCGCTCCTCGCAAAATCATTTATAATCGCCCCAAAGCTGTCCAATATGCGGAAACCTGGTGGCAAACACCGAATCCCAAATATGAATATTTCGAAGTGGATTGCACGAATTATGTCTCGCAATGCCTCTTTGCAGGCGGGGCTCCAATGGACTATACTGGGAAAAGGGATTCGGGCTGGTGGTATGCTGGCAAAAAAGGGCATCAAGAGCTCTGGAGCTACAGTTGGGCAGTCGCCAACAGCTTACATCATTATCTTGATCGTCCTCATACGCATAGCTTGAAAGGTACCGAAGTCAAAGATCCCAGGGAACTCCAGCTTGGAGATACAATCAGCTATGATTGGGACGGTGACGGTCACTTCCAGCACAACACGTTTGTCACAGGCAAAGATGCCAACGGGATGCCATTAGTTAATGCGCATACTTTTAATAGTCGCAATCGGTACTGGGCGTATAAGGACTCACCCGCGTGGTCGGAACGGACGAAATACGTGTTCATTCATGTAGCAGATGAAATGTGAAGAGCGCAAAGAAACTGCAAATACTAGACGGAGGTACGTAATGAGCCGCAAAATAAGAATTGGGTTAATTTATGGAGGGAAATCAGGCGAGCATGACGTGTCTTTGCAAACAGCATTGGCGGTTATGAAGGCTGTGGACTTCACTAAATATGAGATTACACCGTTTTACATATCCAAAAAAGGGGAGTGGAGAAGCGGTACACCGCTTCTAGGGCCTGCCCAAACGAAAGAAGCGCTGACCTTCAGTACGGATGATGCTAGCGCCCCTGCTTCCAACGCATTGGCACCGATTTTTGGCGGCATCCAAACGAAAGGGGATGTGGCTGTTTCTTCGGTCGCTTCCGCTGGAGCGCAGGATCTGGGCTTAGATGTTGTGTTCCCGCTCTTACACGGAACCTTTGGGGAAGACGGGACGATTCAAGGTCTTCTGGAAATGGCAAATATCCCTTATGTAGGCGCAGGCGTGTTGGCTTCTGCTGTCGGCATGGATAAAGTCATGATGAAAAAGGTTTTTGCGCAGGAAGGGCTTCCGCAGTGCATTTTCCGTCATTTTACCCGTACGGAGTGGGAGAAGAATCGCGCGTATCACCTCATGGAGCTGGAAACTGCGATTGGTTACCCGTGCTTCGTGAAGCCGGCTAACTTAGGCTCAAGCGTTGGGATTTCCAAAGCGAGAAATCAAGAAGAGCTGATTGCAGCGGTTGCTTTTGCCTTTCAATATGATCGCAAAGTCATTGTTGAAGAGAACATCGATGCCCGCGAAATCGAAGTTGCTGTTTTGGGGAATGATGAGCCTATCGCTTCTGTTGTAGGTGAGATCGTCTCTTCGAACGAATTCTACGATTACAAAGCCAAATATCTGGACGGTAAATCAGCGATGATTATCCCTGCGGAGATTCCGCAAGAGGTTTCAGATGAGGTAAGAGCGTTAGCGCTACGCGCATTCTTGGCGGTGGATGGCAGCGGCTTGTCGCGTGTGGACTTTTTCCTAGGCAAAATCGATCAGAAAGTCTACATCAATGAAATTAATACGATGCCTGGTTTCACTCCGTTCAGCATGTATCCATTGCTGTGGCAAGAGTCAGGTAAACCATATAAAGAGCTGCTGGATGATCTTATTCGTTTGGCGCTTGAGCGTCATGCAGCTAAGCAAAATATCCAATATTCTTTCGATGCGGAGTAGATAAGCCATGGGTTTTCAAACGGAATTCAATTCAGTTTGTAAGTTTAAGTCCGAGCAGGAGCTCTATGAGCTGTTGGAGTATGGCCGCGGCAAAATGGTGAAGAGCGGCTTCCGCGTTTTCCCGACTGGTCAGAAGGTTATCGCGTACACGCCTGAGAACCAGGCGATCGCTATCGTGCGTATCGTGGCTTCCATCGCGGAAATTAATTTCCAAGGTGAAGAGGTAACACAGGTCGAGATGGAGCTGATCCGCCGGTTGACGGAGGAAGAGGCTCGTATTCAGACGGCGCTGGCGTTTGAGATGTTTTTTGGAGAGCAAGCTTAGCATTGTAAAAGCACTGATGTGGCACCGTCCTTTTGGGCGGTGTTTTTTTTGTTTTGTCGGCAGGCTGGCATCGGCTGAAGCGGAACGACGTTCCGCTATTTTCGCCAAAACAACGATTTCCCAGGAGTAGCGAACGTAGTTCCGCTATTCTGGCTAAATCAGGGCTAAACCAGTCGGTTTCAAGCAAATAGCGTCCTCTTGTTCCGTTTTCCGCTGATTTAGCTGAGTTTGGCCCAAATAAGGGAACGACGTTCCCTAACGGCTAGTTCCTTTTTCAAATAGTGTGTTTATACTGTTTCTTTTGTCCCTTACGCATAGATTCCTAGCTTCATATAATAACTTATTCTTATAGAAAGGAAGTGATTTAAAATGGAAAAACACTTAACTATTAGTACTGACAGCAGCTGGGTGAACGCGATTGAAATCGCGCCATTTCCGGCATGGGCACAACCGCAAGCTGGCGAATATTACGTCTGGGGAGCGAATGATCCGTACGGACCTGCAGCAGTGGTAGCCAAAACCTTCAAGGTAGACCATAAGAGAGTTAAGAAAGCGACGTTATTCCTGTCCGTTGACAACTATGCGATTGTGCTCATTAACGGAGTACCCGTCGTTATTGACAACCCCCAGGATACGTTAGCTTTTTATAATCCAGGAAGAACGTTTCATATCGAACCATTCCTCAATGAAGGTGAAAATAATATCGTGATCGCTGGATTTAACTCACCATCCAATGCAAACCGCAGCCAAGGTAATCCAGCCGGTATCCTTGCACGCATTGAGATTAAATACGAAGATCACCACCAACAGCAATAATCTCATGCAAAAAGTACGAAAGACCCTTGTGACGTTCATGAACGTTGAAGGGTCTTTTATGCATAACGCCTGTATGTGCCTCTGTTTGCCAGGGTAATCTAATTCTGATAAAAACCTGGAGGTTAACCGAACATGCTCATTCGCCTCGGATACGTGGCCATGTCCACGATGGTAAAGAATGCATCCCCGTCCAAGACGATGACGGCTACGAATTTCAGCAAGCTGCTCGATCGCGAGGCAGCCATTCGCAAATTAGAGCGTATTGGCGCTGAGAATTTACATAACACACTCCGCCTACTTAAACATAACCGCGCTCATGACATCATGGTGTTCCGGTTCTCTTCTCGTTTTATCCCTCTCATTGGTCATGAGATGCTGGGTGATTGGGACCCGATTCCAGCATTATCGGCTGAGTTTGAAGCGCTTGGCAGCTATGCCAAGCAGAATCATATGCGTGTCAGCTTCCATCCCGATCATTTCACCGTGCTCAGCACGCCTAGGAAGGATGTGTTGGAGAAGTCTGTTCAGGATTTGGAGCGGCACTCCGCTATGCTTAACGCAATGGGTCTTGGCATGGAAGCCATGTGCAACATACATGTTGGCGGCTCATATGGGGATAAGGAGAAGGCGGCGAAGCGATTTGTTCAGAATTTCAGTGCGCTCCGCACACCCATTCAGCAACGCATCACGCTTGAAAATGACGACAAAACCTTCAATGCGCTAGAAACGCTGGAGATTGCCGAAAAAGTCGGTGCCCCCATGGTGCTGGATGTACATCATCACGCGGTTAATAATAATGGCGAAGACGCTGCGGAGCTCTGGCCGCGCATTCAGGAGACGTGGCTATCGCGCGCACGCTTGCATCTGGATGAGGCGTCAGCTGCGCTCCCGCCGAAAATTCACGTCTCCAGTCCCAAGGATGAGTCGGAGCCTAGAAGTCATGCCGACTATGTGGAGGTGGGGCCCTTATTTACGTTTCTCAAAGCAATAGCCCCCATCACCCCGAAATTGGATATCATGATTGAAGCAAAGATGAAGGACAGCGCCTTGTTCAAGCTTATGGAGGATCTAAAAGAACAAGAAGGAGTCACAGCTCGCGATGAAGCGTCGCTTCTGCTCTAATCCCATATTTTTCTTGAAATGTTGGACAAAATGGGGTACTTTGGAGAATGGGAATGAATGACGCACAATCCATTGTGAGAGGGGCTTCTACGAACCATGAGTCAATTATTAAACGGGAAAAATATACTTGTAATGGGTGTTGCCAATGACCGCAGTATCGCTTGGGCCATTGCACAATCTTTAGCCGCACAAGGCGCTAATCTAGTGTTCACGTTCGAAAACGAGCGCGTTGAAGAACGCGTACGTAAGCTAGCTGACACGATTCCAGGCTCAACTTTGATGCCGTGTAACGTAACTGTAGATGCAGAAATCGACACTTTGGCATCAGCGCTCAAAGAAAAATTCGGTGTCGTGCACGGTCTTGTACATAGTATTGCTTTTGCTAAAACCGAAGAGCTTGACGGGTTGTTCGTGGATACTTCACGCGATGGTTTTGCGCTTGCGCATGACATCAGTGCTTACTCCCTTGTTGCAGTCTCGAAACGCATTTACCCGCTGATGACAGAAGGCGGAAGCATCATGACGATGACGTACCTTGGCGCAGAGCGCGCAATGAAGAACTACAACGTCATGGGCGTAGCTAAAGCGGCGCTTGAAGCTAGCGTTCGCTACTTGGCGGCAGATCTTGGTCAATACGGCATCCGCGTGAACGGGATTTCGGCTGGTCCAATCCGTACTTTGGCTGCCAAAGGGATCAAGGATTTTAACTCCATCCTGCGTCAAGTTGAAGAGAAAGCACCGCTTCGTAAAACAACAGATACAGCAGAAGTTGGCGACACGGCAATGTTCCTCATGAGCAACTTGTCCCGCGGTATCACGGGCGAAGTTATTTATGTAGATGGCGGTTACCACATCGTTGGTATTTAATCATAGAAAAATCCGCACGGCTTATCGCCGCAGCGGATTTTTTTTCGCCTTTTTTCCCACGCCAATGTGAAAATGTACGAATAATTTAGGATGAAACGCACTAGTATTAGAAACGTATAATTTACTATACTTAACGTAATATCTAAATTAATGAAAAGAAAGAGTTGATATAGATGGTACATGGTGGGACGGAAACTTTTGTTGTGGGGAGTAAAAGCTTTACAGCTGTAGCCATTAATACGGCAGCCAAAGCAGGACAATGGATCAAGACCAAGGTTGGAGACATTAATCATGTGGGGACGAAGTACTCCGCTCAGGACCTGGTGACAGAGGTCGATAAAGGTTCAGAGAAGTTGATTCGCAATCTCATTACGACTCATTTCCCTGATCACTCCATTCTTGGAGAAGAAGGGGTTGAGCCAGGCCCGGAGGCGTCGGCTAAAGCGCTGCAGGAAATGAGCGACGAGGAGTACCTCTGGATCGTGGATCCGATCGATGGCACGACGAACTTCGTTCATGGTTTTCCTTTTTTTACGGTATCGATTGCACTAGCGCATAAAGGTGAAGTCATCGTAGGTGTCGTATACGACCCATCACGCGACGAGTTGTTCGTTGCTGAGAAAGGGAAAGGCGCTTACATGCACGGCAAAAAGACAGAGGTCTCCGAAGAAGAGACATTGCTTACCAGCTTAATCGCCACAGGTTTCCCTGCTGATCGCGATGGTGCATTGGTTGTTAATTTGAAAGGGGTTCAGGCGTTGGCCCCGAAGGTACGCAACATCCGCGTGGCAGGATCTGCTGCGCTGCATTTGGCTTATGTGGCTGCGGGACGTCTTAGCGGCTTTTGGGAAATTGGTCTCAATGCGTGGGACATTGCTGCGGGTGCCTTGCTTATTCAAGAATCAGGCGGTCGTGTGACGGATACGGAAGGTCGGCCTTATCATCTAGGTGTTCGAAGCGTATTAGCATCGAATGGGCGTATTCATGAAGAGTTCCAGCGCGAGCTGTCTGCGGCCGAGGCCACTGGGCTAGTGAAGTAATAATCAACCTCTTGTGAGGTCGTTCCCAGGGAATGACTTAGCGAGAGGTTTTTTCTTTTATTTGGAAGTGAGGCGACACTGCGTAAAAGTCTGGTGAAATCCGTCCGAATCCACTATAATAGGTGATATCTCATTTATTTAAACGTTTCAATTAACGGGACACGCGTTGTCGTGATCAGAATGGATGGAGTGCTTCTATGTCGGTAAATACAGGATCAGGACCAGATATTATTACGTTCGGAGAAACAATGGCACTGTTAATGCCTTCAGGCGGCAAGGGCTTGGAGTACTCTTCTGAGCTGCATAGCTTGTTTGGCGGTGCAGAGAGCAATGTGGCGATCGGCATTTCGCGTCTTGGCGGAAGTGTGGGTTGGTTCGGCCGATTAGGCAAGGACCCGTTAGGTCGTATGATTTTCAAAAAAATCCGTGGTGAGGGTGTCGATGTTTCTCGTGCGGAATTGACGACAGAGGCGCCGACTGGCCTTATGATGCGTGAAATCCTGATGGGCAAAACGTCCGTTTACTACTATCGCAAAAATTCGGCAGCCAGTCAGATGAGTCCGAAACATTTGGATGAAGCGTACATCGCTGGGGCTAAAATATTGCATATTACCGGTATCACACCAGCGTTGAGTGAATCGTGTAGAGAAGCAGCTTTCGAAGCTGTTCGTTTGGCTCGTAAGCACGGCGTGAAGGTTAGCTTTGATCCGAATTTACGCTTGAAGCTATGGAGTATCGAAGAGGCGCGTCCCGTTCTGCTTGAGCTGGCGAAGCTGTCCGATATTTTCTTGCCAGGCTTGGATGAGCTGAAGCTGCTTTACCAAACAGAAGACTGGGATGTCATCGTGAGCAAGCTGCGTGAGTTATCGGCTGTTTCCATCGTTAAAGGTGGAGAAGATGTGACGTATGTCGTAACAGCAGATACGATTACAACCGTACCTTACTTCAAAGCGGAGCAAGTCATTGATACCGTAGGTGCGGGAGATGGGTTTTGTGCAGGCTTTTTGGTGGGCGTGCTGAAATCATATGAGTACCCTGAAGCCGTTCGCATTGGGAATTTGGTGGGCTCCATGATCGTGCAAACCGAAGGCGACTGGGAAGGCGCTCCGACATGGGAGCAAGTGGAAGCGGTAATTAACAACATTAAACATATAGAGCGTTAATTGCTTGGTAAGTCAAAACGAAACCTAAATCATACATGCGTACACATAGAAGGGAAGATTATCTGTGAAAAAACTGCAATTGCTTCAGCAAATTACAAATGAGGGTGTTGTTGCCGTCCTACGCGGTGAAACGCCAGAAGAAGTCGTCGAAATGGCGGATCAAGCCATTGCTGGCGGTATTAAAGTCATCGAAGTTACGATGACCGTGCCTTTCGCGCTGCGCGCCATCGAGGAGCTAGCGAAGCGCTACTCGAGCACAGCGAAGGATCCGTCCAAGTACGCGATTATCGGGGTGGGCACAGCCCTTGACCCAGAAACGGCGCGTGCCGCGATCCTTAGCGGGGCCGAGTTCGTAGTCGGCCCGTCCTTGAACCCGAACACGGTTACGTTGTGTAACCGTTATAGAGTGCCGATCATGCCAGGGTGTATGACGATCGCAGACATCCAAACCGCGCTTGAGCTTGGCGTGGACATTGTAAAGCTGTTCCCGGGCAACCTATATTCCCCGGCAATGATTAAGGCCATTAAAGGTCCGCTGCCACAGGCGAACATTATGCCAACCGGCGGGGTTTCGCTGAGCAACCTCGGCGAATGGATCCAGGCCGGCGCAGTTGCCGTCGGCATCGGCTCCGATTTGACCAGCGAAGCGGTCAAAACAGGAAACTACAGCCTTGTTGCCAAGAAGGCTGCGCAATATATCGAGGCCTACCAAGCGGCCAAGAAGTAGGGTTACATGTACGCTCCGTCGAAATTAGGACGGAGCGTATTTTTATGTGCGGAACGGGAGGCTGGGAGATGGAGCAGGGAAGGGCTAGGCTTTTGCTGAGGGTGGACAACCTGGAGGCTTCGTTGGATTTTTACGGGAGTCAGCTGGGATGGGAACTGCTAGAACTGGCTGACGGGGGCAATGCGGCTCTAGTGCGCATCGGCGGCTTGCAGGATGAGGCGGTGCTGGCGTCACAGCATGAACCGGTGCCATCCGGCTTGAGTCGATGGCTGCAGCCGAACTATTACGTACCGCAACGTGGCAGCCTCGTGTACGTTGGAGTTACCTCCGTGGCGGAGATGGCGTCTAGATTGCGTGCGAGGGGCTGTACTGTCGAGATGACGAGTACGGAAGTGCCGGGGCATATTCGTGAACTGCATGTGCCCACGATAGATGGGTACGTTTTCGTGTATTGGGAAGAGCTGTTTCCATCGGACAGCGAAATAGTGGAGATGTTTGAAGCGGGAGCCGCCGAGCTGACGATGGCGATCGAAGGCTTGTCCGAGGCGCAACTCAGCCTAAGGGAAGTGCCTGAGAAGTGGTCCATTCGCGAGCACGTCTTGCATTTGATTGACCTTGAATTGGTCGCGATGCACAAGGTGAAATTTGCCTTGGCCGAGCCGGGGCGGATGTATCAAGGCAATTCCTTTCAACCAGATGATTGGCAGAGGGGATTGGCCTATTCAGATAGACCAATTGAAAACGAAGTACAACTATTCCTAGCGGTTAGAAGGCATATCCTCGGCTCGTGCACACATCTGCCAGATGCGCTGGGGCGCACGATAAGCACGACGAATCGGGAAGAGACGGTTGCGCAATTGTTGAAAATGATGTCCGGACACGCGAACCATCACATACGCGCGATCAAGCGAATTCGCGAGCTGCACGGTTGCTAGGGACTCTCTCAAAGACTGCGGGGTCATTATGGTTCTATCTATACTATCCCCATGGCTCAGGGCCAAGCAGGTGCCGACCGTCCTGAGTGATGGGGATAGTCCACATTCCACCTACACACACAAAGAACCCGAGACCTTGATTCCTAAGAAACAGGTCGAACGGGTTCTTTGTGTTGGTCCCTCTTGAACGTGTGGGAGGAGAGGGGCAGTTCAGTAGCTTACTTCTGGTTTTCCGCGTCATATTCGCTGGCGAATTCCGCCAGTGCTTTCACCTTACCATGTGGATGTTGAGCTTGTTTACGACCCTTCCATGCTGCTTCTTCGCGGCGCTTTGAGTGGCTCATCGCTTAAAACCTCCTATGGCATGCGGATAGTGTTGCACTTATAAAATGCGAAAGATGCACCGTTTTTATGCAACGGATATGCAGTTCCCGAAAAAAACACCACAAGACCAATGAAGGTCCTGTGGTGTTTGTGTAAGTGCTATTCTGTAGCAACGGATTGGTCAGCTTGCATGTTGACCGGGGAAATCCGGATGAAGTTCTCTTCAAGGTTGCCCAGCAAACCTTCGATTTTCGCTGCGGCTTCGGTTTGACCGGAGTTCGCAAGCTCAGCGTGGTAAGCTGTGAGCAACTCAGTAAGATCTTTTTTGCTTTGAACGCCGATCGGCTCAAGTTTAACTTTCGCGCCTTTCGCGATACGACGCTCGATCGCTGCTTGATCAAGACCCATTTCTGGCACTAGACGTTGGTAGATAACCCCACCTGTCATACCTGCGCAGATCCATGGACCTGGATCGCCCATAACAACGGCACGGCCGTTTGTCATGTACTCGAATGCGAAGCCTTTAAGGTTCGCACGAGCTGCTAGACCGCCAAGCTCATCTTGCAAAGGAGTCGTGATTTCGCCACCGAAGACAACGTCTGCACCGGAGAAACGGATACATGCACGTGTATCTGCACTGCCTTGGATCAAGAACAAACCTTTTTGCGCGCCGTAACCGAACGATTTACCAACGCTACCGTTGATGAACGTGTTGTTTTGGCCAAGTGACTTCACGATGGCAACTTTACCACCGAACGCCATTTTACCAAGACCGTCTTCAGCTCCGCCATGTACCGTAATGTTCACGCCGCGTGCGTTGAATGCGGCAAGTCCGTTACCAGGAACGGAACCGTCAACAAGGTTCAAAGCAACAGTTGGAAGCTCATCGTAGCTGCCGTTGAAACGGTCTCTTACACGATGGCTGGAATAACGAGTTCCAAGAATACGGGACTCTGCATCCACTTTGGACCAGTTACGAACGACAGGTGCATCGAATGAGACGGAATCCGGGAAGAATTCTAAACCTTCTGCACCAGCCGCGATACGGATATCGGACGATACAGCCGCTTCTTCAGCCGCTCTAGTTGCTTCAGAGATGAACTGAAGTGGAGCAGGGCGAAGAATGTCGGACAGGTCAATACGCTCATTGTGGCTGATTTGCTCCAAAAGATCGGAACGGCCCACAAGTTCTTGCAAGCTGCTGTAACCAAGGGAAGCAACAACTTCACGAACTTCTTCGCCAATACCGCCGAACAAGCGAACCAGGCTATCTACTGCCGTGTCAAAGACACGCGGTACGAAACGGCGAAGACCTTTTTCTTCGGCTTCTTCCATGGAATCGATTTGTGTTGCGATACCAACGTGACAAGTGTCTAGGTGACAACCGCGACATGTTGTACAACCAATGGATTGCATAGCGATACTACCAAAGCCTGCACGGTTTGCACCGAGCATAACCATTTTAACAACGTCAGAGCCTGATTTCAGACCGCCATCGGACCATAGCTCAACGCGGTGACGAAGACCAGCTTCGATCAATGCAACGTGAGCGAGTTTCGTTCCGATTTCCGTTGGAAGACCAACGTGTGTCAAGGAGTGAATACGAGCCGCACCTGTACCACCATCGAAACCGGAAAGTGTAATCACGTCAGCGCCAGCTTTCGCAACACCAACTGCAATTGTACCGATACCAGGAACAACTGGGATTTTAACGATGATTTTAGCTTTACGTCCGCTACCTTCTTTAAGCTCGGAAATGATTTGCGCCAAATCCTCGATGGAATAGATATCGTGGTTGTTGGATGGCGAGATCAGATCTGAACCGATCGTAGCGTTACGAGCTTCAGCGATTTTAGCTGTAACTTTGGAACCTGGTAAGTGACCGCCTTCACCTGGCTTTGCCCCTTGACCGATTTTGATCTCTAGGAAAGCTACTGCGTTAGCAAGCTCAATGTTAACACCGAAACGTCCGGAAGCGACTTGCGCTCCGCGCGTTCTTTTGTAACGGCCAAGCATATCTTTAATCTCTCCGCCCTCGCCGTTCATGGTTACCATGTTCAGGCGTTCGCCGGCTTCAGCGTAGGCACGGAAAGCTGTTTCGTTTTGTGAACCGAAAGACATCGAAGAAATCAACATCGGCAAGGAGTGACCGCCAATGGAAATATCAACTTTTGACGGATCTAGCGGCTGACGGCCATCGCTCAAAGCTTTGGTAACGTTGAAGCCAGCAATGTGACGAATGGAAATCGGGTTCTTCTTCTCTTCTTCACGCAGTTTGTCGCGGTAGTCGCTGTAAGGAGCAGCTCCTGATGCAGCATCGCCTAGCGCTTTCCACATACGTTGGAAGAAACGGAAGTTTTTCGCTGCTTTCGCTTTTGGATTTGTGAAATCAACGTAACGTGCTTCAGCTTCAGCTTCAAGCTGTGCAAAGCCAGTTCCTGCTTTTTCACTACCCAGGTAGTTCACGATATCCAATACCTCGGACACTTCCGGGTGGAAGCCGATGGAGGAGAAGAAACGTGTATAACCGCGAAGCTCATGTGTACCAATTGTTGAAATGACTTTTTCAAGCCCTTTTGTAAGTGCTGCGTATACTTTACGTGCTGCTGCTGCCTGGCCTTCTTTGTCAGAAGCCGTGGAGAACAACAAGTAAGGTGAAATTACATCTGCACCTAGACCACAAGCTACAGCGATGTCATGCAGACTGCGGATTGCAGCTGAACGAAGAATCAGCGTAACGTGGCGGCGCAGGTTGTCGCCGAAACCAAGCTTTTCCGCACGAAGTGCGATATCGATTTTGGAAACAGCAAGGTGCGGGTCTAGCCACAAACGATCGTTTTGGTGAGCTTCTGAATCGTCTAACACTAGAAGTACTGCACCACCACGTACCGCGGAGATCGCATCTTCAGCAAGCTTAGCCAAACCATCTTTCAGAGAAGTTCCTCTTGCGAATGTTGTGGAAAGGACAGCTACTTTGTTGTCGCCTTGTGCACGGAATTGTGCCAGCAATTGCTCCAAAGATGGTTGTGACAAGTGCTCTTCGCTGCCTACACCGTTCGTTCCTTCAAGAACAAGCGGAGTTAGAAGCTCAAGACGCAGGTTGTTATCCACCTGTGCAAATACCGGAAGACGAGCACCAGCGATCACGCGCGTGGAGAAATGCTCCATTTCACGGTCACGGTCAATAGCTGGGTTTGTTACAACGGCAACACTTTCTTTAATGAAATCAGGCACGTTTTGACGTTCCCATGCAAGTGCTGCATGCGGTGAATCATGACCCAAGGAACGAATCGGCTCAGCACCAGTTTCAGACATGGATTCAATGTGTGAAATGCCGTCACGATCCCAACCAAATGCGCTATACAATTGATCAGTTGTATCACTGTTTTCATTAAGTTCAGCTTCTGTATTCGATTGGGCAGGGTTCAAATAAGAGCGAAGACCGCCAATATTTACACGCTTGCTTACACGCTCATACACCAAAGATTGAACTTCATGATAAGGAATAACTTGAATGTGCTCGCCTGGTGTCAGAACAACACCGACTTTTTCGCCTGGCGCGATTGGTTTCGGATCAGCAACCATTTCGCCAACTGTAATAACACCTTGCTCCGAGGAGAAGTATAGGGATGTATCACTTTCAACCATCCATACTGGACGAAGTCCTAGTGCATCTACGCTGAAAATACACTCGTTACCGTAACGGGAAACGATACCCGCTGGACCTTGTGCAAAGTGACCCCATACTTGACGATAGTACACATATAGATCTTGAAGTTCCGGACGGAACTGTTTCATTTCATTAATAATAGGAGGGAATACCATTTCCATTGCTTCGAAAAGAGACAAACCAAAACGGTGAATGAACGTTTCAATCGTTCTGTTCATGTCTTGGGAGTCAGAGCCGCCGCTAACGAGCGGAACGCCAACCATGTCAGCTTCAAGACGAAGTTTCTTTACCGTGTTAATTTCACCATTGTGTCCAAGAAGGGAGAATGGTTGAACGCGGAAGAAGCTGGACAATGTGTTCGTGGAATAACGGTTATGACCGATCGTTACTTGGGACGCAAACAAAGGATCACGCAAGTCGTTAAAATATTTAGGGAGAATGCTTGCTGCACCTAGTACTTTATAAGCGGATGTTACGTTGCTAAGTGTCGCAACATGTACATTGTAACGATCTTCAATCGCAACATGCAGCTCATACAGGTGATCGGCAACTTGACCTTCGGTTTTGTTGCTGATTGCAGCAATTTGCCAGAACGTAGGCTCGTCGAGCAAACCATTTGCACCTAGTGAACCACTGTCAACTAAGTTTTCTTGCTCAAGAATAATGGATACATCATGGGAGGCAAAAAGCTCACGAATGCCGTTTTGAATCTCGGCAGCAGACAGGTCCAGCTTGCGTGGAACAAAGATATGTCCAACAGAAAAACGGTTGTCATAGGCAAGCTTGCTGTCAAGACCCGCGTCTGTTAGTTTCTTTTCCCATAGAGCACGAGGAATGTCTGTTAGAATACCGCAACCATCGCCCTCACCATTGATAAATCCTGAACGATGTTCCATTTTAACAAGGGCATCAATCGTTTTTTGGATGTTATCACGGGAAGGATGACCATTCTTTTCAATAATACAAATAATACCGCAGCTGTCGTGTTCGGTTCCTAGTAGATCTTGAAAACGGCCTTCATTACGCATAATTTCATTCATTGCTCTGGTCAGTCGCCTGACCGTCACCCCCCATACATAATTAAACTCCTCTTGCTTACGTTTCTTGCATTCTGGCACTGATGATCGAGACTGCCAGCTCTTGCACTTTAAGGATAAAAGCAAATTTTGCTCAAATCCGAAATATGCATGAATGTGTATAAAAATGCAATATAACTGAATATCATGCCAATTTACAGGAGATTGAACTCTTAAAATACGGCATAAATCGACTCGTAGTAAAGTAAGGCACCACACACAAAAATAGGTGTAGTATTTGTAAATCATGCCCTAACTTTCTAGGAAAATACTGTGTATTCAAGCCGTTTCGCTAAAAGGGTAAAAGTAATCTTAGAATAGCATGAAAAACCTCATCCGACAATACTTGCAGACGTAAATCACAAATGTAAGCGTTACCTTTTTTGTATATTGGTGAATAAAACCATAATTCTAACAACTTATGTAAGGGTAGAAAGACGAACGAACTATAATCCTAATAGGATCATAGTTCGTTTTTGGGACAATCAGCGTGTTTTCATTACCTTAAAAGCCTGATCTGCAGCTTCGAGCGTTTGGGCAATATCGTCTTCCGTATGGGCGATTGTCATGAACCAAGCCTCGTATTTGGAAGGGGCAAGATTGATCCCTTGCTCCAGCATAAGTCGGAAGAAATCTGCGAAGCGTTCACCATCGGTATCTTGGGCTTCATCATAATTGGTAACCGGATGATTACAAAAATGAGTAGAGAAAGCGCCGCCGATGCGATTCAGCGTCAAGGCGATGCCATGGCGGGCAGCTGATTCAGCGATGCCTTGTGAAAGTGATGTGCCAAGCTGTTCGAGCTTGGCGTACACACCCGGCTGCTGGAGCACCTCCAAGCAGGCGATACCGGCCGAGATGGAGGCGGGGTTCCCCGCCATCGTGCCGGCCTGATACGCAGGTCCGAGCGGCGCGACCTGCTCCATCACTTCCTTGCGGCCCCCGTAGGCGCCGATCGGCAGCCCGCCGCCGATTACTTTGCCGAGGGCCGTCAGGTCCGGTTCCACGGCGGCGAAGCGCGCCGCCGCTTCTGTGGAGCCTCCCTCTAGAATAGGGAGACCTTCGTAGTTCTGCGCCGCTCCGTAATGGAAGCGGAACGCCGTGATCACCTCGTCGTAGATGACGAGGGCACCGTGTTTGCGAGCAACTGCGCAGAGCTGCTCGAGGTAACCGGCATGGGGCATGACCATGCCGAAGTTGCCGACGATGGGCTCCACCATCACCGCGGCAATGTCTTCGCCCCAACGCGCAAGTGCGGCTTCGAGTGCCGGAATGTCGTTGAACGGCACGGTGATGACCTCTTGCGCGATGCTGGCCGGCACGCCAGCGCTGTCCGGCGTGCCCAGCGTGGACGGCCCGGAGCCGGCCGCCACAAGCACGAGATCCGAGTGGCCGTGGTAGCACCCGGCAAACTTAATGATCTTGGTGCGCTTCGTGTACGCGCGCGCCACGCGGATCGTCGTCATCACGGCCTCAGTGCCGGAGTTGACGAAGCGCACTTTGTCGAGCGAGGGAATCGCCGACTTCAGCATTTTGGCGAACTCGATCTCGAGTTCGGTCGGGGTCCCGTACAGCGTGCCGTTCTGTGCGGCGCGAATAATCGCTTCAGTCACGTGCGGATGCGCGTGACCGGTAATGATCGGGCCATAGGCGGCGAGGTAGTCAATGAAGCGATTCCCGTCTACGTCCCAGAAGTGTGCGCCTTGCGCACGCTTCATGAAGACGGGCGCGCCGCCGCCAACGGCTTTGAACGAGCGGGAAGGGGAGTTGACCCCGCCGACGATGTGTTGCAGGGCTTCTTGATATAGTAGCTCAGATTGTTTACGTTCCATGAAGGTATCATTCCTTTATATGTATTTTTAAGTTTTCGCATAATCTTAAGGGAACAAGTGTAATGACGGTTTATGAATGACAGATTTCCATTTTTGTCAGAGTCAGAGAGGATTGTATGGATGATGCATTATTCCGCATTTCCGCAGATGGGCAGTGACAGTTTTCAAATGACAAAATTCCACTTTTGTCACACGTGATATTTAAAGCAGAATACATGTACCCTTCCAACGAGCCAGCACCATCCCAGCGCCCCCGCAACGAGTCAGCACCAGAGCAACATACTCCGCGTCCCTACCATGGAGCAATGACAGTTTTCAAATGACAGAATTCCACTTTTGTCACACCTGCTATTTGAAGCACGATACACTGAACCCCACCAACGAGCCAGCACCATCCCAGCGCCCCAGCAACGAGTCAGCATCAGAGCAACATACTCCTCGTCCCTACCATGCAGCAATGACAGTTTTCAAATGACAGAATTCCACTTTTGTCACACCTGATATTTGAAGTGGAATACATGTACCCCACCAACGAGATAGCGCCATCCCAGCATCCCCGCCAACGAGCCAGCACTCTACCCCTGCGTCCCCACCAATGAGCAATTCAATTTACAAATGACAAAATCTCATTTTTGTCACAGTGGATTATTTAGAGATGATATATCCTGCTCCCCGGGCTAGTTCGAATTGGTTAGTCTCATATAAAGGGAACTAGAATCCTCTATTTGTACTGATTACTGCGATTATGTAGCAGTTGGGGAACGAGAGGACGCTATTTCGCAGCAAATGTGCATTTTTCAGGGCAGAACATTGAAATAGCGCACCGACGTTCCGTAACTTCAGGGAATGGTCTGATTTTGATGCAAATAGCGCACCGACGTTCCTCAACATCACCTATCATGCCATACAAAAAATAAGAGTGGATACCCACTCTTATTATCCTCATTTCTTACTTCGTGACTGTTTTTCCTGTCACCTTCGGTGTAGGCGAAGGTGATGGCTTCGTTGGGCCTGTATCGGCATCCGCCTTGCCGGCGAACAGGTCTTTGATATATTGCTGAAGCTTCAATTTATCTGCTGTGATTACGGATGCGCCGCGAATTGTTTTCTCGACGAGCAGTTCAGATGGCGGTAGCTGCGATGAGACGATGCCGTCCGCTTTGGCTTCATAGCCGAGACTTCCTAGCTTGAGCATGTCCGTTACGCTAAGATTCGTATCGATATACGGATCGATTGCATTGAGGATACGCGGCAGCTTGATTAGCGATGAAGTTGATTGCATTTTAGCCGCGACAGCCGTTAGGAACTTCCGTTGGCGCTCGGTTCGGGAGAAGTCGGACAAGGCATCGTGTCGGAAGCGAACGTATTGGAGGGCGGTTTTGCCGTCCAAGTGCTGTAGTCCCTTTTTCAAATTAATGTCATACACATGATCATCTTCGGAGTCGGAATATTTCATATCCTTCTCAACATCAATATCGATTCCGCCAACAGCGTCAATGAGTGCGATGAAGCCTTTGAAGTCGGTGTATACGTAATATTGAACTGGAATGCCAAGCAGATCGCTGACGGTTTTCATGGCCAAATTCGGACCGCCGGTTGTAATCGCCGTGTTAATGCGATCTTCGCCTTCGCCGGGAATTTTCACGTAGGTATCTCGCAAAATCGAGAACAGGTGAGCCTTCTTCGTGACGGGATCAATGGAGGCGAGCATTATACTATCTGACCTTGGTAGCTCATTCTTCACCATGCCGCGAGAATCGCCGCCCAAGAGTAAAATATTAACCCGCTGCTTGCTTTCCCATTTCGGTGGTGTGTATTTATCGCCATTTTCCTTCACGGTGTTCGGAATTAAGGTTGTGCTTCCACTTCCTTTTCCATCATTATTGTCGGATTTATGAGAGATGTTATTAGCGAAACTATAGAAGGCGTAGGAATAATAGCCAGCGACCACCAGAAGCAGCATTACTATTAGGAGCATGGTCCGTTTGAATATTTTCATACTAGGTAAGCTCCTCTCCAAGGTATAATTGTTAATCTGTACTTTTTTTTCTTACAGAATTGAGTTATCATGAGCATGTTATACGGTTGGGCAACGTCATTATGATCCATATTATAGATGCTACGAAACTTCGATAGCAAGTTATGACGAATGTTGCCGCAAACTGTAACCGAGACGACAAAAGTCAGGGGGGAAGACGCATGTTAGCCATAGATGTTCAAATGCTGCGCAAAGAGTTTCAGGTGCAGCAAAGCCGCGGTGGCCTCAAAGGAGCCGTGCAAGATTTATTTAAAAGAGAATATAAGCAAATTACCGCTGTAAAGGACATTAGCTTTCAAATTCCTAAAGGCGAAATTTGTGGATATATTGGTGAAAATGGCGCCGGGAAGTCAACGACGATCAAAATGCTGACAGGCATTCTGGTACCGACCTCCGGTCACATCAAAGTGAATGGTTATGTGCCTTTCAAAGAGCGTGAGAAGTTCGTAGCTGGGATCGGTGTTGTTTTTGGTCAGCGCAGTCAACTCTGGTGGGACATTGGGGTCGTAGAGTCTTTCCAGTTGTTGAGAAAGGTGTACCGTGTCTCCGAAGCCGATTACAAAAAACGCCTCGATGAACTCGTCGACCGATTACAGCTGTCGGATCTACTATCACGACCTGTCCGTAAACTGAGCTTGGGCCAGCGGATGCGTTGTGAATTGGCGGCTTCGCTGCTTCACAATCCTGAGATTTTATTTCTCGATGAGCCGACCATTGGTCTCGATATTGTCGTTAAAACAGAAATTCGCGAATTTCTGAAGTCGCTCAATCAGCGATATGAAACGACGATCTTGCTGACAACGCATGATTTGCAGGACATCGAAGCGCTATGCTCCCGTGTTATTATGCTGGATGACGGCAGAATTATTTATGATGGCGGTCTGGAAGAGTTGAAAGCCAGATGGGGCAAGGGCAAAGAGGTTGTGCTGCAATTCGAGCACCCAACAACGTTAGCACGCCTTCAAGAGCTGACCATCGGATTGGATGTAGCATGGCAATTAGAGAACGATTTATCCGCCACAGTATTCATCCCTTACGAAAGGGCGAACGTGTCGGAGGTGTTAAGCCGCGTCGTTGGTGTGCTGCAAATCCAAGACATTAAGATTAACGAAACGAACACCGACGATATCGTCCGGGAAATTTATAAATCAGGCTCGGCCGAAGTTAAACGTTTGGAGATTGATCAGCCAGAGGGAGTCACCACCCATGCATAAGGCTTATATAGAAGTTATACGCATGCGGTTCCTCATGATGCTCGCTTATCGGGTGAATTATTATAGCGGGATCCTGATCTATGCGCTCAACATTGGTTCCTATTATTTTGTGTACAAAGCGATTTATGGCGACCTAGCTGTCATCGGAGGGCTTACATTGGGGCAAATGACAACCTATGTGGCGATTTCCTGGATGGGCCGCGCTTTTTACTTCAATAACTTAGATCGTGAAATTGCTAATGAGATTCGAGATGGCAGCGTAGCGATTCAATTCATACGGCCTTACAACTACATTATTGTTAAAATGATGCAGGGCTTAGGTGAAGGCGTTTTTCGCTTGCTGCTCTTCACGACACCTGGCATGATCTTGATCTGGCTGCTGCTTCCGATTCAATTCCCATCAGATCCAAGTTTGTGGGTGATTTACTTAGTGATGCTGTTCTTCAGCTTTTTGATTAATACGCAGTTGAATATCATTACGGGCTTGTTCGCTTTTTTCCTTGAAAATAATGAAGGCCTTATGCGTATGAAGCGCGTGGCGGTTGACCTTTTTTCAGGGCTTATTATTCCGATTTCCTTTTTCCCGGGATGGTCCAAGTCCATTCTTGAGTGGCTGCCATTCCAGGCGATCACTTACTTACCCAGCGCCGTATTTACGGGGAAAATTACGGGCCATGCGATACTCCAAAATTTTGGCGTACAAGTGCTATGGTTCCTGCTCTTAATTATTCCGATTTATGTGCTGTGGGTTAAATCCAAAACACGTCTTTTCGTACAGGGAGGGTAGCCCATGTTCTATATCACCCTCGTTTTTGACTATTTCAAAAACTACATGAAAACACGACTCACCTACCGATCCGATTTTTGGATTGAAGTGCTGTCTGATTTGTTATTCAATGGACTGAATCTATTCTTCATTCTTGTCGTCTTTTTGCAAACACAATCGATGGGCGGCTGGAATCAAGAACAAATTTTGTTCATCTATGGTTATTTTATGATCCCCTATGGCATATTTATTTCCTTTTTTAATCTGTGGGGCTTTAGCGAGCGTTACATTGTCAAAGGGGAAATGGATCGTATCCTGACAAGGCCTGCTTACAATCTGTGGCAGTTGATGATGGAAAATCTTGACCCAGCTTCTATGTTCAGCGCATTGGCAGGGTTGGTCGTTATGATCTACTCCTGGATCCAACTGGACCTGCCGTTCCATTGGCATGATCCGCTGATCTTCATCGTCATGGTGGTGGGGTCGATTCTCATTTATGCAGGTGTATACATCGCGCTGACCTCATTGGCCTTCTTCTCAGATGCGCCGACGGGTATCCTGCCGTTGATTTGGAACATACAGAATTACGGACGTTATCCGGCTACGATTTACAATAAATTGCTGCGCAGTATTTTGACCTGGATCTTACCGTTTGCGTTCGTTGGCTTCTATCCGGCCGCGTACTTTATTGATCCGGAGAATTGGAAATGGTTCGCCCTGCTAACCCCGGTGGTTGGCATCGCGTTTAGCGTACTTGGCATCACGGTCTGGAATATCGGCGTGAAGCGGTATCGCGGCGCAGGTTCATAACGTTTGAAAAAAACTGGCCCTCAAGGTTGCATCATCCTTGGGGGCCAGTTTTTAATTTTCAAACGAGGTTTCAGACGGGGCTTCAATCGTAGGTTCCACGGTCGGTACTGGTTGCAGCTGCGGCTGCTCCATAGCCGTAGTCGAAATCCGCCGCTTCGGCGCTTTCTTCGCCTTCGCGCAGGTCAGATCATACTTCCGGCCATTAGCACGGCCGAATTGAATGATTTTGCGGATGATCGATTTGTCCTCCAGCTTGGTGAAAGGACATGGATCTGGTCGCGTATTCACCTCAAGGATCCATGGTTTAAGCCTGTGATCGACGGCAATGTCAATGCCGAGCTCGTTCATGGCAGGGTAAGTACGGGCTAATTGAACGGCGGTCAAATAGGAAATTTGCTCCATTTTAAACATAAGATCAGACGTTGCATCGACACCGAACTTAGGTTCCAAGAGGTCATAGGGACTGTAGATGGTGCCGCCCTGACTGCCATTGGTAACGGCTTTCTGTGGATGAGCAACCCGTGCTGCCGTTCCGGTGCATACCCATTTTCCTGAGGGACTTCGCTGAATCATAACGCGAAAATCGAAGGGATTCCCCTCTTGCTGGAGGACATGGATTCCCTTCTGAATGAGATAACGCTTGGTGCCGCAACGCTGCACAAGGGATTGATACAGCTTCTCAAACGTTGCAAAACGATAGATGTGCACGCCGCTTTGATAGCGGTAGGCTCCGCTCCGTTTCTCAACACGCATGACGCCGATCCCAAGGGAACCGATGTCGGGTTTTACATAGAGCATGCCGTGTTCATTCAGCATGGCAAACAGCCTAGCGCGATTAAAAGGATGCGTAGTTGGCACATGCTGACGCAGCTTCGCATTCCGAAGCGTAATGCGTGTTTTTATCCATTTGCTTGAAACGGCCTTCAGTGAACTTGTCATGGCTACGATCCTCTCTAGTGAACATGTCGTTTCATTATTCATTAGGATATGAGCGTTTGCGGAGACGGGGAACAGAGATTCAGTATTCTATATCAGGAAAATAGAACGATGGGCAGGAAGGGCGCATAGGATATGTAGTCAGGTGTTTTTGGGGTCACGATTAGTTCGTACTGCTGAGAGGAGGAACCGCACGTCCATGCACATGAAAGAAGTTATACAAGTGATGAAGCAGCAATTTCCCTGGATACTGCAGGGGCTTCAGCAAGATTACGCGGGATTACCTCTTGTAACAGCGCAAATGTTGGAAGCCTTCTACTATACGGATACTAACCCGTTTTTGCAGCAAACGGATATGAATCGTTATCAGACATCAGGCACGAGCTCCAAGCGGCGTAAGACGATTTTTTATTCAAAATCGGATGAAGAAGCTTATTTGCGTATCAAACTGGACGTTTTCCGCACCATTCTGGCGGGCACCAGTTATCGAACTGCGATGGCAGACATGGGTACGGGGCATGCGGAGGCGACGGCGGTCGAGGTGTTTCGCGAGCTCGGCATGGAGGTCGAGTCGGTATCTTTTCGGCTACCGATCGAGCAGCATATTGAACGGCTTCAAAGCTTTAGACCCGAAGTGCTGTATACGATGCCGTCCATTTTGGATCGTATTTTGCAGGCGTCGGAGGACCCGATTAGCTATGGCATCCAGCATGTCATTTTGGTTGGCGAAATCGCTTCGCCTGGCTGGAGGCAGCGGACAGCTGAAAGACTAGGAATAGCGGAGACACAAATTACCGACACGTACGGTTCCATCGAGATCGGGACGATAGCTTTCTTTTCCCGCGATCATGGCAGGTATTTGTTTACAGAGGGCATCGTTGCAGAAGGTGTTCAAGCGGAGGAGTTAGGGGCTGATATGGAGCCATTGCCGGATGAGCTGGAGCAAGTGCTGGTCCTCACGTCGACAGTCAGGGATTCGTTCCCGGCTTTGCGTTATGTCACTTATGACGTTGTGCGTGATTTGCGAGTCATCGATGTAAATGGTGTGCCTACGCAAAGTTTTCTGAGCATTGTAAAACGTATAGGGCCAGACCTAAAGCATGGCGAAAAAATCAGCATCTACGACATTGAGGATGTCGTCTATCGTCACCTTCGCGAAGCCAGCGTGCGTGTGCAGGTTAGCGGCAATGCGTTAACGGTGTTTGTGTACAGCGCACTAGCCACGCCAGCTGTTCTGGACAGCATTCGTACGGATGTGGAAAACCATATTCCAGCTATAGGCATGATGATTCAGGCGAAGCTTTTGGATGGCATTCAAGTTATCGGGGGCACCTTTGAGGATTCGCATAATCGCACCTCCGTGAAAAATAAAAAGATTTTTTACACGTAAAGGAGGGGAAGCGAATGGAGCTTGAGGGAGGTATTGTTCACGCAATAGGACGAACGCCGCTTATTCAGCTGTCACGTTTGTTTAAGGACCAGCCCTTTGAGGTGTACGGCAAAATGGAGTGGATGAACCCGGGCGGCAGTGCTAAGGATCGACCTGCTCTGTTTATGCTGCGGGAGGCGATTCGGCGTGGCGAAGTGACGAGCGAGAGCGTCATCGTAGAGTCCAGCTCCGGCAATCTCGCGATCAGTCTCGCACAACTGTGCCGATATCTGGGGTTGCGCTTTATTTGTGTTGTCGATCCGCGAACGACGCAGCAGCATTTGCAAATCATCCGCAGCTTTCACGGGGAGATTGACCTCGTTTCCGTGCCGGATGAGGCGACGGGGGAGTTTCTGCCAGCGCGCATCCGGCGAGTTGCTGAGCTGGTGAGTCAAATCCCGAACGCTTACTGGACGAACCAGTATGGAAGTCCAGACAATGCGCTGGCACATAGCGAGACGACGATGCGGGAAATTGGCGAGCAGCTGGGTAAGGTAGATTATTTATTTTGCGGCGTTAGCTCGTGCGGCACCATTCGAGGCTGTATGGAATATATCCGCGCTCGCGGATGGTCGACACAGATCGTGGCGGTGGATGCCGAAGGTAGTGTTATTTTTGGCGGGGAAAAAGGTGCGAGAAAATTCCCTGGACTCGGCGCAGGCATCACGCCTGGCTTACATCGGCATGATGTTGCGGATAGGGTCGTGTACGTATCGGATTGGGATTGCGTAGACGGCTGCCGCGCCTTGGTGCGTGAGGAAGCCGTTCTAGCAGGCGCCTCCTCGGGCGGTGTAATTTCGGCTATACGCAAAATGAGTCATCTCATTCCGGCTGGGGCGGTTTGCGCAGCTATTTTGCCTGACCGAGGGGAGCGATATTTAAGTACGGTGTACAACGATGAATGGGTTGCGAGAGAGATCGGGTATACACCGAGTAACTAAATAAGTTGAATTAAATATGTAAGGAAAGAGATTAATTCAACTTATATACATGGGAGACTAGCGGATGTTGTATTTACAGGATGACCATATCCGAGAAATCGGTATCGATTGGAAGAAGCTGACCGGCATCATTCAAGATGTCGTTGCTATACAAGATAACGGGGATTGTGCGCACCCCTTGAAGCCATACTTACGCTTTCGCGATCCGAAGAACCGCATTATTGCGATGCCTGCTTACGTAGGCGGTACCATCGATATGTCGGGCATTAAATGGATTGCAAGCTTTCCTGATAATCGCCTTTTGGGACTTCCCCGGGCCCATAACACGTTGATTTTGAATAAACCCTCGACGGGTGAGCCTACGGCATTTATCCACAGCGGCTTGCTTAACGGTCTGCGGACGTCAGCAGTTAGCGGTGTGATGTTGGGCCAATTTGTGAAAGCTAGGCAGCCTGACCGTTTGCGCATTCTGTTAATCGGATGGGGGCCGATTGGACGCCTGCATCTGGATATGTGTGTCGCGCTGTTCGGTGAGTGGATCGAGCAAGTCAGTATTTATGATCTTAAGGGTGTTGATCCGACGACGATTCCAGCCGCTATTCAGGGGAGGACGCAGGTTGTCGGTGATTGGCGCGATGGCTATCGTGATGCTAATGTGGTGATGACCTGCACCGTGGCGGCTGAGCGGTACATCGATGAGGCGCCACCTCAAGGTGCGCTTCTGCTCAATGTCTCGCTACGCGACTATAAACCGGAAAGTGTGTCGAGCGTGAAAGCGATCATCGTGGATGATTGGCGTGAGGTGTGCCGTGAAGGGACGGATATCGAGCAGCTGCACCTTCTGTTTCATCTACAAGAATCGGATGTGCGAACGTTAGCCGATGTCGTGCTTCGCGACCAGCTTGCCGGTGCGGATGCAGAGGAGCCTGTGTTTTTTAATCCGATGGGCTTAGGCATCTTTGATATTGCGATAGCGGGCTACTATTGGAGAGAGGCTTTGCGGCTGGGTAAGGGAGTTTCGTTAGCGAGCAGTAAATTGAAGTAGCGTTGGTCGGGCGGCGAGTAGACAGGTGTCGATGATCACAAAAGTAAACAGCTCCCATCCCGCCTAGGACGCGGCCTCTCCGTGTTATGCACAACTATCCACAGAGTTACCCACAAGTCCACAGGGCCTTAAGTCCCTGTTGTGTATAACTTATTCGACGAATATCAACATATCCACATGCCCGGATATCCACAGAATTTCATCTGTGGATTATTTTTTTGTCACAAAACACGCCGCTATTTCGCCTTATAGATGTAAAGCGAAACGGAGGATGATGAACATGACAAAATACGACACAGCCGTCATTGGTGGAGGCTTAGCTGGATTCATCGCTGCACTTGAAGTCGCGAAAGGCGGCAGAACCGTTGTGCTGCTAGAACGAGCAGGAAAAATGGGCGGCAGGGCAATGACGAATAACAAAAATGGTGTGCTTTTCAATCTCGGCGGGCATGCGCTGTACCGCGCTGGTGCTGCGTACCGCATCTTGCGCGAGCTTGGTGTTCGCATCGAGGGAGGTCCGCCTTCCTCGAAGGTCAAAGCGATGTGGAACAAGGAGCTGGTACCGATGCCGGCAACGCCGATCAGTATGCTCACAACGAAGCTGCTCACATGGTCAGGGAAGCTAGCGCTTCTGCGACTCGTCATCCGAATAAGCGCAATGGACGCGAGCAAGGTCGCAGATGCATCGCTGCGAGAGTGGGCGGAGCAAGAAATTGCCGATCCGATGGTTCGACATATTTTCTACTCCTTATGCCGTACGGCAACGTACGCGCATGAACCGGATCACCAACTTGCTGGTCCAGTCCTTGGGCAAGTACAGCGTGCATTAAAAGGTGTGCTTTACCTCCACGGAGGCTGGCAAACGATCATCGACCAGCTGCAGGAGCAAGCGGTTAAAGCGGGAGTTCACATTCTAAGCGGTTCCGATGTGAAAGAAATTGTTCATGCCCATGGCCGAATTCAAGGCCTGAAGCTTGCCAACGAACAAATGCTGGAGGTATCGCATGTCATCTCGACCGCGTCCCCTTCAGAGACCTACAAGCTGGTCCCAGATGCAGACCGCACAATCTTGAAGCAATGGAAGGACGAAGCTCGTCCCTCAAAAGCTGCATGCCTCGACTTAGGCTTGAAGAAGCTCTCCGTTCCAGGGCGAGATGTGGCACTCGCCCTGGATCAACCGATCTTTTTCTCACATCACACTCTAAATGCCAAGCTTAGTGAGGACGGCACCTTAGTCGTGCATATGGTTAAATATAACGGCTCCGGGGAAAGTAATCCGAAGGATGATGAGCACATGCTTACAGCTGCCATGGATACCCTGCACCCAGGCTGGGAACAAGAGGTTGTCGTCAGACAGTTTCTGCCGAATATGACGGTCGTCCACGATACCTTGCACGTGGGTAAATCCAACAGGCAGATAGGTCCAGCTGTCGAAGGCATTCGTGGGCTATATGTAGCTGGTGACTGGGTCAGCCATGGCGAAATGCTAGCCGATGCCTCTGCTGCGAGCGCTAGGCGCGCGGCGGACGCTATTTTAAAAACACCGCAGTTCGCTTAAAATAATCCTATGAACAGCAAAATCGGGAGGTGTGGCAAGGTGGAAATCACAGGAGCAGGAGCTTCCGAACAGATCTATCTCTCCTATAAACCATTGATGTTCTCGCTAGCATATCGCATGCTGGGCAGTGTGATGGATGCGGAGGATGTGGTGCAGGAGGCATTTCTGTATGCGAAGGAGACGAATCTGGACCATGTTCATAATCCCAAAGCTTACCTATGTAAAATCGTGACCAACCGCTGCATCGATAACCTGCGCTCCGCCAGCAAAAAGCGAGAAGTCTACATTGGGCCATGGCTGCCGGAGCCACTGATCACGACCCATACAGCAGACTATCAGAATTCACCTGATGTTGCTTATACCCACAAAGAATCGCTATCCACCGCATATCTACTGCTCTTGCAGCAGTTATCTTGGGTGGAGCGGGCTGTTTTCCTGCTTCGCGAGGTTCTGCAATATGAATACGATGAAATCGCGGAGATTGTGGGCAAAAGCAGTACCAACTGCCGACAAATTTTTCGCCGGGCGAAGCAAGCCATAAGTGTCTCGCCAGAACGAGCCAAACCGCCTGACATCCCTCAAACAACAGCCGTCGTGGAACAATTTGTACACGCGCTAATGTCAGGCAATATCAGTCAGCTTTTAAACATTGTGAAATCTGATGCGATTCTATACTCCGATGGAGGAGGCAAGGTGAATGCAGCGATCAAACCTATTATGGGTGTGGAGCGCATTGCCAAGTTCCTGTCTGGCGTTTTGGCTAAAATGCCTGAGGGGTATCGTTTTGCCTTAACGACAGTAAACGAACAAATTGGCATAGTCGCCCATGTGTACAATGAGCCCAACAATGTCATGACGTTTCAAATAGAGGATGGGCAGATTAAGGCATTTTATATTGTCTCCAATCCAGATAAGTTACGACATCTTGAGGTGGATGGAAGCGAAGCTTAACATCTCATCCAAAGCATATAATAGCTGCTTACGAAGTCTTTACGATTCGAAGCAGCTTTTTTCATTTGATGTCCTCAGGGCAATGTCGCATAATAAATGAAGACCATAGCTAGCAAGAGGAGAGAACTGCATTGAAAAAAGGAAATGAAACGCCAGTAACTAAGCGCAAGGCACCGGCCTTTTCGCTGCCTGCTTCTAACGGAGAGAAAGTTTCTTTAGCTGATTATAAAGGGCGCAAAGTCGTCATTTATTTTTACCCGCAAGATAATACACCGACCTGTACACAGCAATCGTGTGACTTTCGAGACTATAACGGAAAGTTTGCCGAGTTGGGTGTAGAAGTGATTGGCATCAGCCCGGACGAGCTAAAGGCGCATGACAAATTTATTGCCAAGTATGAGCTTCCATTTCTCTTGCTTTCAGACACAAATCATAAAGTAGCCGAGAAGTATGGGGTTTGGGCGTTGAAAAAGCTGTATGGCCGCGAATATATGGGCATTATCCGATCGACATTCCTTATTAATGAAAAAGGATACATCGTGAAGGAATGGAGCAAAGTGAAAATAAAAAATCATGTGCAGTCCGTGTTAGATGCTGTGATGGAAATGAAGTAGGCCATTTAAATACGTTCATCGAGGGGATATGACAACATGTGGCTCATGCTCAAAGACCGAAGAATGATGTTTCTAATGATCGCAAACATGTTATCTTCCATCGGTTCGGGTATTACAATGATCGGGGTGCCGTGGCTACTCGTGAATCGAGCAGGGGGAAGTGAGATATACGGGTATGCGACGCTCGTTTCAACCCTCATTCTGTTCCTGCTGTCGCCTCATATAGGCGCGTATATTGACCGCATTTCTCGGAAAAAAATGCTGCTGGGCAGTGAAATTGCCGGTGGTGCCGTTACGCTCATTTTTGCGTTATGGGGGATTTTATCTGGTCATTTTGAAACGTGGCAGTTAATTGTGATCTATTTCAGTGGTTCCCTTTACTATAATGTACACTTTCCAACGCAGTTCGCGTTCACACAGGAGATCTTCTCCAAGGAGCAGTACAAGACATTAAACGCCATTCTCGAGGTGCAAAATCAATCTACCTCCATGATCGCAGGGGGCTTGGCGAGTTTGCTGATCGACCATATCGATTTTGGATGGATCCTATTGGCCGATGCAATGACCTATTTCTTAGGCTTTGGACTTTTTCTCCTCATTCCTTATATCAAAAATAAGTCCGTCACAGCGACGGGGGCCGTCTCCATGTTGGCGAATTTTAAGGAAGGTTACACGTATTTGAAAACTAGACCGCTGTTGGTCTTATTTTTCCTGTGTGCCTTGATGCCTTTCCTTTGTGTGATGGTAGGTAATTACCTGTTCCCCGTGTACATAACAAGCGTTCTTCATGGCGGAGCCAGTGTGCTTGGGGCGGCAGATATGATTTTTGCCATTGGAGCTATTGTGGCTGGTTTAACGATTCCTTTAATCATGCAGCGTCTAGGAGCGTATGCCACAACGATTCTCGCATTTGTCATGTTCAGTCTATCAATCGTGTTCTTCTATTCGTTCCCGGTCGTTTCTATCTTTCTAGTATTTAAAACGTTGAATGGCTGGGGGAACGCAGGGAGTCGCGTAGCGCGAAATACCATATTAATGGAAATTGTACCGAATCATTTGATCGGTCGCGTGAACAGCTTTTTCAACACCGTAGGGATGGGGATGCGTGTGCTGCTCATTGCCATCTGCACGCAAATCGTGTCCTTTCAGGGTGCGAGAGCCGCGATTTTGCTGCTTGGCGTGCTGTTAGTCATTAGTTTTGTAGGTCTGATAGGCAGTCGATCTCTGTTTAAAATAAGCGTAAAAGAGGAGAGCCGTAGCTTGCCGCAGGAAGCTTAAACAAGCTGTCAGAACATAAATGAAAGATGCTTCTCATTGCTGAGAGGCATCTTTTTTTTCATGGAATACTCTCGCACCTCCGCCCATATAATCTATCAGATGTCAAAATGATAGAACATGCGGAGGGATCATCGGATGCGCTTACAGGTACATGCTCCAAACAACAGAAGGCTGCGTTTTCAGATCATGATGGTTGTTGTTTTACTAGTTTCACTCTTGGTTGGTATGATGCCAGCCAAAGCCGCTGAGAATGAAACTGATCCAGCCGTACAAGAGGTATTTGGGCAGCTTCAAGCAGGAAAGCGAGTGAAGAGCGAGCGGACATACGTTACGCCGGAGCAACCTACTGTGTATCTGACATTTGATGATGGTCCTAGCAAGCTGACGAATCAGGTGCTAGATATTCTAGATAAAGAGGACGTGAAGGCGACCTTCTTCGTCCTAGGCGAGCAAGCAAAAGCGCATCCTGCGGAGCTCAAAAGAATTGTGAAAGACGGTCATGCCATTGGCAATCATACATATAATCATGTTTATAAAGAGCTATATAGTGATTTTCAAACGTTTTGGAACCAAATTCAGCGCAGCGAGGACGTTATTAACAATATCGTGGGGATACGACCACAGCTGGTGCGTGCACCTGGCGGAACGGCTACGAACTTTGATGCGAATTACTTTTACCTCATGGAGCAAGCGGGTTACCTTGTGCATGACTGGAACGTCGACAGCGGAGACTCCAAGAGAGCCAATGTGCCTGTGAACGAGATCTGGCAGACGGTGAAGGCTTCACCGCTTGAGCATGAGATCAATATTTTGTTTCACGATGGAACGGGGCATGAGTCTTCTGTCCAGGTATTACCCCAAGTAATTAGCTACTATAAAAAGTTAGGCTATACGTTTGCTGCGTTGACAGATCAAGTGAAACCAAGACAATTTGCCATTTCAAAGCCAAAATGGTCGCGAAATATGAGCTTCAAGCAATTTCAAGCGCTAGTAGACCAGACGCAGCAATATGCAGTCGCTCACCCGAACCTAACTGACCTCGCGAAGAAGCGGGAGGAAAAGCTCCTCGCTCAGCAACTTGAGGCAGAGGCTGCAGAGAAAGCTAAAGCGAAGCAGGAAGAAGAAGCGGAGGCTGCGCGTATTCTGGCCAAACAAGCGGCATTGCCTTTGCAGGTTCATGTGCTCGGAGGCAATACATTTTCGATAGAGCCATCAATATATAAGCTGCGTGCCAATCAAATAGAACTGCCTTTACGCTATCTTATCGAGAAGATGGGCGGGAAGGTTGAGTGGCAGGCGAGTACCAAAACAGCGAATGCCCATTATGGTATCTATGATATGGACTATGATCTAGCGAATAGAAGCATCAGCTTGTACACCTTAGGCAAGCAAACAGCCACGTATTCGTTAGCGGATATGAACATGCAAAATAATCAAATTATCGTACCCTTGCGCAAAACCATAGCTTCACTAGGTGGAAGAATTACGAATGCTGTGATGGATCCGAACTATCGTGAGGTTTCGATGGCGCTGCGGCCGCTCTATTTTACCAAAGAAAATAATAGTATTCTCAAAAACTCTCTATTTGCGATGGGAAGTTGATGTCTAAAAGAGTAGAGAGCTGGAAAAACTAGAAGCATACCCTTATAAAGGAGGCTTCTTGTCTATGGCATCGAAAACCCGAATATTCGATCAACCGCAGCCTCTCGTGGAACGGATGATCATGAACGTAGAGAAAGTGATAGTTGGAAAAAGAGAGACGATAGAGAAAGCTTTTATCGCGATGTTGAGCGGTGGGCATCTACTCCTAGAGGACGTTCCTGGTGTAGGCAAAACTATGCTTGCGCGCGCGTTGGCCAAAACGATCGGTTGCGAGTTTAAGAGAATTCAATGTACGCCAGACCTGCTTCCTTCGGATGTGACCGGTGTTTCTGTGTTTAATGTGAAAACGAATGAGTTCGAGTTCCGCCCAGGTCCGTTGATGACGTCGGTCGTACTTGCGGATGAATGCAATCGAACGTCTCCGAAGACGCAGTCAGCTTTTTTGGAAGCGATGGAGGAAAAAAGAGTAACCATTGACGGCACCAGCTATGAGCTGCCTAAGCCCTTCGTTGTGATGGCAACGCAAAATCCCATGGATTATGAAGGCACGTACGCGCTGCCGGAGGCGCAGATGGATCGGTTTATGATGAAGCTTTCGCTCGGCTATCCGACACATGATCAAGAGATATTGATGTTGGATCGCTTGCAGGATCGCCACCCGCTGGAAAGCCTGAAGCCTGTTATTGTGCAGGATGAATTTGTGCAATTACAGAAAGAAGCGGCCATGATCCATGTGGATAACACGCTCAAAGATTTTATCGTTCGCTTAGCCTTAGCTACGCGGGATCATGCTGATTTTTACATAGGGGCAAGTCCAAGGGCATCGTATGCCTTGATGCGTGCTGCACAAACATCCGCTTATGTGAAAGGAAGAAGCTTTGTTGTTCCTGATGATATTAAGGATTTGGTTTTACCCGTGTGGACGCACAGGCTGATTCTCACTTCGGATGCTCGCATGATGGGGCGTTCGGCAGAACGGATTCTTAAAGGCATTCTAGATGGCATGCAAACACCAGTTCTTCGTTATGTTACGGCGAAGTAGGGGGCCATCATATGAAAAGCTGGGGGAAGACGACGTTATTGTTCGTAGGTTCTATATTGATGATTTATTTGGCTTATCGACAAGGTGGATTTGCTGCGTGGTATCTAGGCATTTGTTTATCGTTGATCTGGATACAGGCCGGCTTGTTTTATGTGTTTGCTTTGAAAGGCTTAAGCTTGCACCGGCATATGTCTGGCGACGTGTTTGTTGCGGGTGAAGCGGTGACGATTGTGCTGGAAATGAAGCATCGTTCACCGGTACCTATGCCTTGGTTGTTGTTGAAAGAAACGTGGATACACGAAGGAAGCGGGAAGAAGCTGACGTATAGCAAGTTGCTTTTTCCATGGTTTCAGAAGACACTGCTGCTTCCTTACAAAATAACTCATCTCCTGCGAGGCAGCTATCGATTTGCTCATCTTGAAGCTGTGGCGGGGGATCTTTTCGGTTTTGCGCTTCGCAAAGTGCAGAGAGAAGACACGCAGCGCTATGTCGTTTATCCACGGCCGGATGCTTTAGGTGGAAGCGGCATGACGTTCCAATCCGAAGAGGGCTCTACCGGACGACATTCAAAAGCCGAAACGCCGCTGATCAGCTCCGTTCGTGATTACGTCAGCGGTGATCCGTATCACCGCATCCACTGGAAATCGACGGCTCGGCTGAGCCGTCTCATGACCAAAGATCCCGAGCAGGCCGCCTCCACGAAATGGATGCTGCTGCTCGACGTAGCGCCTGCGGCGGGCCCAGCAGAAGCGGCGCAGCCGCTGCTGGAGAAGGGCATCGCCCTCGCGGCGGGGTTCTTCGAAGCCGCCGCGAACGGGCGAGAGAGCTGCGGCTTCGCCTGCAGCTCCTCTCAGGCGAGGCGAATCGCACCGACGATTCGCCCTGATCTAACGCTCGCGTACGAAGTGCTCGCGAGCGTTGGCGGCAAGCCCGCCATGTCCTTTCCTGATCTCGTCAGGAAAGAGGCGGCAGACTTGCCGCTGCATGCGTCGATGCTGTGCATCACATCGACGCTGGATATGGCGCTGGTGCGCGCGATCGCAGATAGCGGCACCAGGCGCAGAGCCGTGCACGTGATCTACGTGCACGCGCGGCCTTCCCTCTCGGTCGCAGAGCGAGAGGGGGCTTCCCAGCTGCAAGCCGCAGGCTGCAGCTTCACGGAAGTGCCGCATCCACAGAGCCAGTGGCCAAGGCAAGGGGGTGTAGTGGATGCTACCGCTTGAACCACGCCGCGAGCTGCATGCGCGCGCTCGCACTTCGTCACCACCCAACCCATCCAAGCTCATCTTCCGCGCAGACACAATAGCGCCTGTGCAGGGCAGTCTCTTCCGAGACAGTCTCATCACGCTGCTGCTGTTTCTCCTACTCTCGGAATGGCTGCGTCCATTAGCGTGGCTGGGAGATGAGACGATCCAAATTGGACCGATCCTAGTCGTCTTTGCGCTCTGCCTTGCACTGGATTGCTTCCGAGTTCCGTATAGTTGGGGATGGCTCGCGAAGCTTAGCATGATCATCATCTTTATTGGTTATATGTTTGATCGCAGGGAGCTGCTTGCTGGGGGATGGATCATCTCGCTGGTGAGAACGTTCGTGCAGGATTTTGTATATATCGTCCAAGCTCATTTTGATCTCATCAGCGGTGAGATGCGTACGCTCCTCTTTCTAATGGGTTGGGCGCTGCTGCTCTCCGTCGTCCAAGCGCTCATGCTGCAAAGACAGCATAGTCTTTGGTTTGTGACGGCAACCCTGATTTATCTTGTAGGCATTCAGTTGGCCTTAGGGGCAGATACCGTCCAAGGGATCATCCGCACATTAAGCTATGGGTTGCTGCTGATGGCGCTTTTAAATCTTTCAAGGATTGAAGACACGTATAAAGTGACTACGTCACGTTCAGGTCATTATTGGAAGTGGCTGATCGTCAGTGTAATGGTTGTAGGTCTACTGACTGGCATTGGGTGGTATTCTGCCAAACAAACCGCCGACGAACCGTTGATGAAGCCAGTGAGCTGGGCGCATTGGTATGATCGATTGTTTGAGCTCTATAACGAAGACACAAGCGTAAGTCCTGCCATGGCGACTTCTGGCTATGGCCAGAACGACACTGCTTTAGGAGGTCCACTCCAAGTGGACACTTCGCCAGTGTTTACAGCGAAAACATCCGAATTAACCTACTGGCGCGGTGAATCCAAAAGCTATTACGATGGCAAAGGCTGGACACAGCCTGTTCAGAAGCTGGAACCTTTTGTAGCAACCAGTCCGTCGTTAGGTATGTCAGTAGTAGAGCAGCAAATATTATTGAATGGGAAATCGACCAATAAGCAACTGTTCGTAGGCGGTCAGCTGCGGAGCGTGGATATGTTATTGAGCAAAAAGGGGACGCCGGTGTCGTCGGGTAGTCTGCTGACTTCCGAAGCGAGCGGTTTAATGACCCTGCCGGAGATTGCTGACCCTATCTCCTATTACAAAATAACCGTTCAACCCGTAAAAGAAAATCCAGACCTATTAAACACAGATGTCGGGCCATATCCTGAGGAGATTACAAGTGAATACTTGCAATTGCCGGCATTGCTGCCGCGGACTGTGCGGAGCCTAGCAGAGCAAGTGACTGAGGGTAGAGTGACTCCCTATGCCAAAGCGGTTGCAGTTGAGCAGTATTTGAGCAGAACCTTTCCTTATAGTCTCGAAAAGCCTACCAATCCGAGCCGAAGTGAGGATTTCGTTAGTCATTTCCTGTTCGTAGATCAGACAGGATATTGTGATCATTTTTCCACGGCAATGGTTGTTATGCTTCGTTCTGTTGGTGTGCCCGCCAGATGGGTGAAGGGGTTTGCCCCAGGGACAGCAGGTGCTGCAGATGACAATGGTCTTCAAGAGGTTGTCGTGGGGAATCAAGATGCGCATTCCTGGGTTGAGGTGTATTTCCCGTCGATGGGCTGGGTACCTTTCGAGCCGACGCCAGGCTTTTCTGGCCTATCCCCCGATCAACCGAGAGATGTGCTGACGACAGCAACGATGGAGCAGCTTGGCATGACGGCTTCCCTGTCAAACACGCCAGTCTCGAGTTCGCTTTTCGTCAAATCACAAGATTGGTTGCAAACATCGAAGAATAATCTTATCCAATTAGTAAAGGCTTATAAGAGTGCTGTTTTCGTATTGATCGGCAGCATCTGTCTGCTTGTCGGTGTGGTTCTCGTGCTGCGACGCCAAGGGTATTTATTGCATAGAACGGTGGAGCTTCCGGGTTACAGCGATGAAGCTTCAACTGAGCAGCATCCGTTGACGCCGTATATGGATCGGTTGTGGCGACAGCTTTTCCGCAAATACGGTGCTAAGCCAGCTAATCAGACAGTTCGCGAATACGTCACGAATCTCCAGGTGGGCCATCAAGGGCAACAACAGGCACTGATGACTTTCGCTCAAATCTATGAGAGTGTCCGCTACGATCCGGCGCGTGCTTTTGCCTATTCGAAGCGGGAAATTACCGTGATTTGGAAAGCCATTCAAAAGACACATTAAATCCCCTTTACATCCTAGGTGCCTAATGTTTAAAATTAGTACCTAGAAATAGCGGTAAGTGGACGAGGGTTCGCCCGAAGCTTTAATCGCTATGAACCTAGGAGGTCGGATATGAGTAAACCAAGTGAATTGATCGTCGTTTTAGATTTTGGAGGCCAGTATAACCAACTGATTGCTAGACGTATTCGTGATTTGGGCGTATACAGCGAATTGCTGCCGCACAACACAACGGTTGATAAAATTCGTGAAATTAACCCAAAAGGGATCGTTTTCTCTGGCGGGCCTGCAAGCGTATATGGCGAAGGAGCTCCTTCAGTTGATGCTGGCATTTTCGATTTGGGGATTCCGATTCTAGGTATTTGCTATGGGATGCAGTTGATTGCACACCAATTGAACGGAAAAGTTGAACGTGCACATACACGTGAATACGGGAAAGCGGATTTGCTATTCTCGAATGAAAGCCCGCTCGTTAAAGGTCTAGAGGCGCAACAAACTGTATGGATGAGCCATGGTGACCATGTGTCCGCTCTTCCAGATGGCTTTGTCGTTGAAGCAAGCACGGAATCACTTCCAATTGCGGCAATGAGCAACCGTGATCGCAAAATCCATGCTGTACAATTCCACCCAGAGGTTCGTCACTCAGTTCAAGGGAACGAAATGATTCGCAACTTCATTTATGAAGTGTGTGGCTGTCATGGCGATTGGACAATGTCCTCCTTTGTCGATGATATGATTAAAGAGCTTCGTACTGAAGTTGGCGATAAAAAAGTGCTTTGCGCACTTAGCGGCGGCGTTGATTCCTCCGTTGTAGCGATCCTGCTTCATAAAGCAATCGGCGCGCAATTGACATGTATGTTCATTGACCACGGTTTGCTGCGTCAAGGTGAAGGCGAAAGCGTTATGGAGACGTTTGTTGGCAAATTCGATATGAAAGTAGTTAAAATCGATGCAAAAGACCGTTTCCTCGGCAAATTAGCTGGCGTAGCGGATCCGGAGCAAAAACGTAAAATCATCGGCACCGAATTCATTCGCGTGTTTGAAGAAGAGTCAGCTCAGTTTGATGACTTTACTTTCTTGGCGCAAGGCACGTTGTACACGGATATCGTAGAAAGTGGTACAGCTACCGCTCAAACGATCAAATCCCACCACAACGTAGGCGGACTGCCGAAAGATATGAAGTTCAAGTTGGTTGAACCATTAAAAACACTATTCAAAGACGAAGTGCGTAAAGTAGGCGAGGAGTGTGGCCTTCCAGCGGCTATCGTTTGGAGACAGCCATTCCCAGGTCCTGGTCTAGCGATTCGTGTTCTAGGTGAAGTTACCGAAGATAAGTTGAAAATTGTTCGTGAATCCGATGCCATCCTGCGCGATGAAATCGCTAAAGCTGGCTTAGATCGTGAGATCTGGCAGTACTTCACGGCGCTTCCAGGCATGAAGAGCGTAGGCGTTATGGGCGATGCCAGAACGTACTCCTACACCGTAGGTATCCGCGCAGTTACGTCCATCGACGGCATGACAGCGGACTGGGCTCGTATTCCGTGGGACGTGCTTGAGAAGATTTCCGTTCGTATCGTAAATGAGGTTGAAAACGTGAATCGTATCGTGTACGACATCACGTCCAAACCGCCAGCTACCATTGAATGGGAATAGGTTTATGAATTAGCAAAAAGACGAACAATATGGGAATCTTTACCCCGATATTGTTCGTCTTTTTTTATTGACACTTGCTCAATTCAAGACTAGAATATGAAATTGGATAACAGTTTTTCGTATAATCTCGGGAATTGGCCTGAGAGTTTCTACGAGATCACCGCAAATGATCTGGCTACGAAAAAAAGGAACGGTATCCCTATGAGTTCTTTGTGACTTCACATTTTGAAGGCAGCCCTCATATGGACGGCTCCTTTTTCGTACCCGGAATCAGCACCACGATTCCGGGTTTTTTGCTGTTCCCCACCATATATTAGGAGGAGTAGGAAAATGGATTTGGATCGTTTTTTTAAGTTGAAGCAAAATGGCACTACTGTAAGAACAGAAATCATGGCGGGGATTACGACGTTCATGACGATGGCTTACATCCTAGCAGTAAATCCTGATATTCTGAGTGCTTTCAAATCAGGGGCAACGGGTGGAGACTGGACTTCCATTTTCTTAGCAACAGCTATCGCGGCGGGCGTTATGACGATTGCGATGGGACTTTTCGTGAATTTCCCAGTAGCTTTAGCACCGGGAATGGGCTTGAATGCATACTTCGCGACGATCATTTTGACGTCACAAGGTAAATTTACATTTTCGATGGCGCTCACGGCCGTGTTTATTTCAGGGATTATCTTTATCATCCTTACGATTACGAAAATGCGTCAAATGCTTCTAGTCGCTATCCCAGATAGCTTGAAGCATGCGATCACGGTGGGAATTGGTTTGTTTATTGCCATGATCGGATTCAAAAACAGCGGTATCCTTACTGTAGCCGTTGAAGCAGGAAATGATATTAAAGCACATCAATTTACGGATGTTCTTTCTTTTGAAACGATTTTCCACATGGGTTCATTAGAAGATAAAGGTGTTATTTTAACACTCGTCGGCATTTTGTTGATTTCTATATTATTGGTAATGCGTGTACGTGGCGCTATCCTATTCGGTATTTTAGGGACGACAGTTGTGGGATATTTCATGGGTATGGTTGATTTAGCTACATTAACTAGTGACAAAACAACGTGGGTACCGGATTTGGCTAAACTGCGGTTTGCTGATTTTGATTTCGCGGGCGTTATGACAACAGGTATCGTTTCTGTCATCGTTACTTTTACGTTCGTTGAGCTGTTTGATACCTTTGGCACAATGGTAGGAACAGCTAACCGAGCTGGACTTATGAAGAACAAAGAAGAAGGCAACAAACGTGTAGGTAAAGCAATGTTCGTTGATGCGATCGGCGTCAGCGGTGGTGCACTAGTTGGAACGAGTACAGTAACAGCGTTTGTAGAGAGTTCAGCAGGTGTAGCTGAAGGTGGTCGTACAGGATTAACAGCAGTAACGACAGGTGTATGCTTCTTGCTTGCTCTGTTCTTGGCGCCAATCGTTATGCTAATTCCTGGTTCAGCAACAGCGGCAGCATTGATCGTAGTTGGTGTTCTTATGGTTCAATCCATCAAAGAAATTGACTTCCAAGACTTCGTTATCGCGATCCCAGCGTTCCTTACAATTGTATTGATGCCTTTCACATACAACATTGCAAACGGGATTTCCTTCGGTATCGTGACGTATGTCGTTCTAGCTGCAGCAGCTAATTTGAGTGGTAAAAGTGAGAAGAAATACAGCGTCCACTGGTTGATGTGGATTCTAGCTATTCTAATCATTGCTCGATACGTCTTTATTGGAAGCCAAGGTTAAAATAAAGTGAGGCTCTGGTGCATGATGCGCCAGGGCCTTTTTTGTTCCGTTTTTTACCATATGTAAAAAGCTTGCATTCCCTTGGAGGATTTGTTATATTACTCCTTGTCGCTTCGGCGGTCGAACGAAAGAACGAAAGAAACTTAAAAAAAGTTCTTGCAATCGAGTGAGCTGATGTGGTATATTACTTCTCGCTGCTTCGGTAACACGGCAGTGAACGAAAGAAATTGATCTTTGAAAACTGAACAACGAGTGAGTAAGCAAATCGGTTGAGCAATCAACCATCAATGAGATTAATAATCTCGCTAGCATCAAAATGAGCAAGTCATCTTTCTATTATGGAGAGTTTGATCCTGGCTCAGGACGAACGCTGGCGGCGTGCCTAATACATGCAAGTCGAGCGGGTTT
>NZ_JCAUAY010000007.1:0-368016 GCF_059692195.1 Paenibacillus sp. J22P90 | reverse complement strand
CGGAAATCGAGCCTAAATCCTCCGCCGTCACGGAATAGGCTCGAAACCCGAGCCTAAAGTTACCGCCGTCGCCGGATAGGCACGGAAATCGAGCCTAAGGTACGCGCGTTTGGTGGATAGGCTCGGAAATCGAGCCTAAAGCCTCCGCCGTCATGGAATAGGATCGAAACCCGAGCCTAAAGTCACCGCCGTCGCCGGATAGGCTCGAAACCCGAGCCTAAAGTCACCGCCGTCGCCGGATAGGCTCGAAAATCGAGCCTAAAGTCACCGCCGTCGCCGGATAGGCTCGAAACCCGAGCCTAAAGTCACCGCCGTCGCCGGATAGGCTCGAAACCCGAGCCTAAAGTCACCGCCGTCGCCGGATAGGCTCGAAACCCGAGCCTAAAGTCTCCATCGTCGCCGGATAGGCTCGAAAATCGAGCCTAAACCCCTCACCGCCACGCCACATTCACATTTTCGTGATTCAACGAATAGCTGCGGATACGTGAAGATCCATTTCCAGCAGGTACGAGTATTGCTTTTGCCTGCATTTCTTTCAAAATGCGCTGCGCTTTCCCTTGTCCAAACTGGAATCGTTGTTGGACATCCATAGGTTTAATTGGTTTTTCTGCTGTGTGGGCCATACGAATGATTTCTTTCTCGATATACGTGAGGGGAATTTCCTGTGCGTAAAAATCGCTGAAGTACTTTCCTAAGCACTGTTGCAGGATTTGTTCGCACATGCGGGGGCGATTTTTAATATCATCCAAGGAAAAACGAAGTACTATCCATCCGTCAAGGATAAGGTGATTTTGGCGAATTAACTGATCAGAGAATTGCGTTCGACTAAGCTCAGTATAATGTGGGCCATATCCATCGATTTCAATTGCAATTTTGAGCGGATGTCGAATAAATGCGAAGTCTAAGAAGCGGGTTCCATCACGAAAATCTTTGATCTCATACTCGGGATGCAAATAATCAAAGTTGCCAAAGGCTTTCCACCAAATATAGCGGAGAAAGCTGGTTTCCGCATACCCGTGCCCCTCTTTTAACCTCTTCAGCCGAATTCCGTTTCTTAGAGATAAATGCTTTGCAAGATAAGCTTCGTGCGCGTCTTGAAATGTTTTTATCATAGTTCAACACCCCTAATAAAAAAATGAAACCGCTCCTCAATGTCAGAGATATCTGACTCGAGAGAGCGGTGTGTGCTTCACAACCGTATTAAACGTTTGTGGGAAATTATAACATAATTTCAAGGAAACAATCAATTACTCATTCAACCAGAACCCAAACTGCTGACGATACTGCAACGGGGTTAACCCCGTTTTTGCTTTGAACATCCGCGAAAAATAGTTCGGATTGTCGATGCCCAGCTCATAGGCGATCTGAGAGACTGGCTTGACGCTGGAGGCGAGCAGTTTTTTGGCTTGCTCGATTTTGATACTGTGCACAAAATGGAGCGGCGCCTGTCCCGTTTGTTTGATAAACATTTTGCGCAAATGAGAATCACTAAGCTGAACAAGATCGGCTAGTTCCCGGATTTCGGGCATCCGCTGCGGATGCGCATGAAGAAAGTGGATGATCGTATGAATCCGCTTGTCCAGGTGTGAATAGCTGGAGCTCGGATCGTCCGTGCTTCCTTTGTGAAGCAACTCATACAAGATGCGGAGCAACGATGATTGCTGAAGCAAATGCACGTACGGCGTAGCACCACGCTCATGCGTGAGCATGTCTTTAATAACGTGTTCAATCGAGTTTGAATAGTCTTCAAATACGATCGGAATATTCAACAGCTGCACCCAGCTTCGATTGCTCACCAAAGAGATTTCAGCATCGAAGTTAATGCTAGTCAACGACAGCTCGTCAGAGATAGCATGAAAGCTAATCACACTTTGAGCAGGAAGGATGAGGATTTGTCCTTCTTTACAGCGAATGGTCGTTTGATTGATTTCGAGCTGAAAGCTACCCTTATGAACAATCCACATCACGCAGTGTCGTAGAATGCGATCTCTAGCCTGCCAGCGATAATCCAGCTGATATTGGGTAATGTGAAGAAAGCGAACTTCCAACGATTCAATCATCATCTGAAAAGAATTCACTGCGTCGGCCTCCTCACCCTACGACTCACTTGTTTCTATTATTCTACCATGATCGCGCGGGCTAGACGAGACAGGGGTGTGTTAACCCCCCGGCACAACACCCTTAATATCTTCATTCAATTTCAATCTATCCTCACCATTCACGAGGAAAGTACGAATGCGGGTAGTATCGCCGCCCCACTCTTCCATTTTGAATTTGACTTCAGGTGTTGTATATCTCACAGAAAAGGCTACGCGAGGGATGTTCGATTTATTATTTTCAGAGCCATGGAAGGTAGCTTCATTAAAAAAAGCAATCTGTCCCGGCGACATCTCTAAATCGATGGCAAGGGATTCGTCGATTGACTCAGCTGGCAGACCTTGCTCAAAAGCGCTCTGATCGGTGCCCGTTGAAACATGCTCGACGATCGATTTGTGCGTACCAGGGATGACGCGAAGGCAGCCGTTCTCACGAATGGACCAGCCTAAGCTGACCCATGCGGTCGCATTGATCGCAGGCTCCATTGGCCAATAATTAATATCTTGATGCCAAGGAATGAATTTGTCATTGTTAGGCTCTTTGTACCAGAAATGCATGGCCCACAATACTAAGTCCTCACCCAGTATTTGCTTCATCGCATTCACGATACTTGGGTGTGTAGCAAGCTGATAGGCCCATAGATGACGTTGATGCCAAGCGGAAAGGTTTGTTTTTGTCGGACCTGGTTCATACTTGTTCTGTTCAATGACCTCAAAGAATCGGTTATAGTACATATCGGATTCTTCCAGCGAAAGTCCTTGCATAGGTCCGCTATAGCCTTCGTTGACATATTGTGTGAGTGAGAATGGGTTTCCTTTAGTAATCATTCGTGCAACCTCCCATTAATAAGTACGTTTTTTTGTTTTGCTGCATTTTTCTTAATTTCATTGTAATTCTCGCAGCTCCTAAGAATAAGGAAGTAAAACGATTATGAATAGCACAAAACGATTATTCCTAAAAATGGTCGACTTGCTTTAAGCTGTATCCACAAGCTTGCCATTTATTGTGCTTTGCGGTCAGTTTGAAGACATATTGAGAAGGAAATTAGAAGACCTTGTCGAAATATAGTACATATGTCCTATTAGGACGTTAAGCTTAGGTTATTCGAATAAAGGGGTCCTACGGATGACAATTCCTGCAACGACAACATTGGATTTGAATTTACTGCAAATGATGCTGGATGATATTGAAGACTCAATTTACATAATGAAAGTGACGGGTACGGAACTCACGTATTATTACGTGAACCGTGCTGCTACGCACATAAGTGGGATCACGATGGAACAAGTGGGCTGCAATTTTTTTGAGTCCAATTCAAGCCAGATGGCGGATTATTTATATAAAAAATATATAAGAGTTGTCGATGAACGTCGGACGATTCGGTATGAAGACGGCGTTATATTACCCAACGGGACGCTAAGCGGTGAAAGCATTTTAACGCCTATTCTGGACGAGAATGGGGACGTTAGCTTTGTTTTTTCAGTCACACGTGATATTACAGAGCGCAAGCAGCAAGAGAGTATCTTGTACAACTTTGCGTACCAGGATGATCTTTCTAATTTATATAATCGCAGGTATTTGCTTGAGCATGTGACAGAGCCTTCGACTATTTATTTATTGGATTTGGACAATTTTAAAAACATTAACGATACCTTCGGTCATCAGGCTGGCGATTCGGTTTTAGTAGAAGTAGCTTGCCGCCTTATTGAGGTGTTTGGTGATAAGCGTTTTACGCTTGTTCGCCTTGGCGGTGACGAATTCGTAGTTGTCGATTCGAAGCCTTTTGGACGTATTGAAGAGATGGCGGAGCAGTTGAGTCAGCTTTTTCATGAGCCATTCCGCATAGATGAACACTCGGTGAAAGTGCATGTAAGTATCGGTATTGCTGAGCGTAAACACGACGAGACGATTCAAGATTTGCTAAAGCAAGCAGACATTGCGCTCTACAAGGCCAAAGGAGCAGGTCGAAAGCGTTATCATTTGTTCGAAGCCTCTTCGAGATACGATCATGTGGAAAATTTCATCCATGAATTAGCTCTTTCGCAAGCCATTGAAAAGGAAGAACTGCATTTGCATTATCAGCTTATTTATAATCCGGCTTCTGGGATGGCTGTTGGTGCTGAGGCCCTATTAAGATGGCATAGTGAAAAGGGAGGGAGCATGCAGCCGAGCGAGTTCATTCCGATTGCTGAGGAAACGGGGCTCATCGTGCCCATCGGCTATTGGCTTATTCGCCAAGCCTGCAAGGATTGGCATCTCCTGCAAGATATTTATGGTCCTGGGTTCAAAATATCCGTCAACATCTCGCGCATTCAGCTGAATGAAGACAGCTTTACAGATCAGCTATTGCAAATTTTAAAGGAAGAGGGCGTGGACCCCTCCGCCATGGAATTGGAAATTACCGAAAGCACGACCCTTCACTCGCTGCAGGAAGTGCAGCTTATTTTGAGCAAGCTGCGCGGGGCGGGCTTTACGATTGCATTGGATGATTTCGGAACGGGCTATTCCTCGTTGAGCATGTTAAGTCTTCTGCCGATAGATAAGTTAAAAATTGATCGTACTTTCATCGCTGATGGGAACGTTCCCCTGCTCGCCGCGATTGTAGCTATGGCCAAAGCATTGAACCTACTGGTTGTTGCAGAAGGTATCGAGACAAGTGATCATTTCCACATGCTTGCAGACATGCAGTGTTGGGGTATTCAAGGATATTATATTAATCGGCCCGTGCCCTATACAGAGTTACCTTTAATCATTGAACAAATTGGTGTTTAACAAGAAGTAAGACTTTATCTCTTTTCACTTCGTGTCTTCATTCGCTGCCGAGCGTTTGGAGGCATTTTTTTTGCTTCTCTTGCGGCTTATGTTAAAATAACAACGGTTAATTAAGCGAGGAGGCTGCACATGAAAGCATTAATTTTTGAACAATTCGGAGGTCCCGAAGTACTCATATATAAGGAAATTCCAGATCCTGTCGTAGCAGGAGATCAGCTACTGGCAAGAACGCAAGCGATAGGCCTCAATTTCGCGGACGTGTATCGTCGCAAAGGAAATTATCATTTGGCAGGGAAGCCGCCGTATATTCTTGGGTATGAAGGGGCCGGGATCGTCGAATGGGTGCCTGAGCATATTCAGCATATACAAGTCGGGGATAGGATCGCTTTTGCCGATGTGCCCTTTGCGAATGCGGAGCTGGTTGCCGTTCCTATCGATCGCGCAATTCCGCTGCCTGCGGATATCACTTTCGAACAAGCGGCTGGAATGCTGCTGCAAGGCATGACAGCCCATTATTTGGTGAACGACAGCTATCGGGTACAGGCTGGAGATGAAGTTCTGATCCATGCCGCAGCAGGCGGAGTGGGTCAGCTTTTAATCCAATTGTGCAAAAGAAAAGGCGCTAGGGTGATTGGGCTCACCTCCTCCGAAGCTAAAAAGCAAATCGCGCTAGACGCGGGTGCAGACGAAGTCGTCCTTTACGCTACGGACTGGGTCCAAGAAGTTGTGGAATGGTCATATGAAAAAGAAGGTGCCCAGGTTGCCTATGATTCCGTAGGCGCCACCTTAATGGACAGTTTCGCAGCCGTTCGAACCAAGGGAACCGTCGTTTTCTACGGCATGGCAGGCGGCGATCCTGCACCCGTGGATCCAAGAATGTTAATGGACACCTCCAAAACGTTAACAGGCGGCGACCTCTGGAATCACGTGACCAGCTTGGACAATCGGATCCAAAGAGCCAATGCGTTGTTCAATGCCATTCGCGAAGGAAGCTTGCGGTTGGATACGATGACGACATTTGCCTTAAAGGATGGCGCTGATGCACACCGATTACTCGAGAGTAGGCAGAGTACGGGCAAAATTTTGCTCATACCATGATACAAAAGCTGTGAGTTACTGATACGATTTTGAACATATAGTCCATGGAGATGCACATCCTAGTTATTCTCGCTATGTCCAAAGCATGTTAACTTTAAATAGTAAATATGTAGAGGAGGCTTGAATGTGCAATGAGCATAAACAAATTGAGAATTGGTGTCATCGGTGCAGGATCTATCTCAGATTTGCACTTCGCGTCATATACGAAATCAGAGGATGCTGTGATTGTTGCTGTCTGTGACCTTAACCGTGAAAGAGCAGCCGCGAAAGCGGAAAAATATGACATAGCCCAAATTTATACGGATTATAACGAGCTTTTGGCTAACCCGGACATTGATGCGGTCAGCATTTGTACGTGGAACAATACGCACGCTGAGATCAGTATTGCTGCTCTTCATGCGGGCAAGCATGTTTTGGTAGAGAAGCCATTATGCAAAACCGTCGAAGAAGCACAGCGCATTCAAGATGCGGTTCGTGAAACAGGAAAAATTCTACAAGTTGGATTTGTGCGCAGATATGATACGAATGCTCAGCTTGTGAAACATTTTATAGATAATGGTCAATTAGGTGAGATTTATTATGCCAAAGCGTCTTGTCTTCGCCGTTTAGGCAATCCAGGTGGATGGTTTTCGGACGTTGAGCGCTCAGGCGGCGGGCCGTTGATCGATATCGGCGTTCATGTCATCGATGTGTGCTGGTACTTGATGGGCAAACCGAAGCCAGTAGCAGTAAGTGGGCATACGTATAACAAGCTTGGCAATCGCAAAAATGTGAAGAACTTATCCTTTTATAAAGCAGCCGATTATGATGCAGAACGCAATACTGTTGAGGATTTGGCGAATGTGTTGATACGTTTTGAAAATGGGGCATCCCTCATGGTGGACGTTAGCTTCACGCTTCATGCTAAGAAGGATGAAATCGCTGTCAAGCTTTATGGTGACAAAGGCGGCGTTGAGCTTGAGCCTGAAATCGTGTTCGTTACAGAAATTCTGGATACGATTACGAATGTGACACCACAAATTAATAACAAATCGATCGACATTAACTCCGCATTTCAAAATGAGATCAATCATTTCGTGTCCTGCTGCCAAACAGGTCAAACACCGATTAGTCCAGTAGAAGATGGACTTGAAATGATGAAAATCTTATGCGGTATCTATGAATCAGCAGCGAAGGGCCAAGAAATCAGATTATAGCCCGATCGAATCGGAGCATAGGAGGAGCACGTATGAAGCTAGGGGTTAGCACATATAGCTTGTTTCAGGCTTTAAAGTCTGGGGAAATGTCGATCATGGACGTCATCGATTGGATCGCGGATCAGGGAGGTGAACACGTCGAGATCGTGCCATTGGGGTATGACTTACCGGGTAACTTTGCGCTTGCGGATGCAATTCGCGAGAAAGCTCAGGCCCGAGGTATAGCAATTTCCAATTACGCCATCGGCGCTAATTTCTTAACGGAGACTGAGGAACAGTACTTGCAGGAAATTGAGCGTGTGAAGGGTGAGGTCGATCTTGCTGCCAGATTGGGAGTTACTAAAATGCGGCACGATGTGGCGCGTAGCGAGGATCTCTCGATTCGTAATTTCAACGCTAACTTGGAGCGATTAGCAGAGGCTTGCCGTCAAATTGCTGATTATGCGAGCCAGTATGGCATCGTGACTAGCGTTGAGAACCACGGGTTCTTCGTGCAGCATAGTGAGCGTGTTCAAGCCCTGATTCACGCTGTTGATCGTCCTAATTTCCGGACAACACTAGATGTTGGTAATTTTGTATGCGTAGACGAGGATTCCGTTGCGGCCGTGACGAATAATCTTCCATATGCCTCTATTGTCCATGTGAAGGATTTTTATATTCGTCCTTCCAATCAGAATCCAGGAGAAGGCTGGTTCAAGTCTTCCTACGGCACTTATTTGCGCGGAGCGATTGTGGGGCAAGGTGATTTGAATATCCGGGAAATTTTACGTGTGGTCAAAAGCTCAGGCTACGACGGTTACATTTCTCTGGAATTTGAAGGTATGGAAGAGTGTAAGAAAGGCACGTTGATCGGGTTGAACAATATCCGTAGAATCTGGGATGAAGTGAACGTTTAAACGAACACTAAGTTAACGATAAGGAGTGTTTATAGACATGCTGATTAATCCAATTGGTATCATGGTAGATAGCCTGCGTCTAGGACTGCGGGATGGATTGAAGAAGTCGAAAGAGCTTGGCGCGGATGGCGTTCAAATTTACGCGGTTTCCGGTGAAATGGACCCAGCTAACTTAACGCCGGCGGCGCGGAAGGAATTGCGTGACTACATCGCATCGTTGGATCTTCAAATCTCAGCTCTTTGCGGCGACTTGGGTGGACATGGCTTCCAAGATCAGACCGTGAATGCAGCGAAAATCGAGAAATCGAAGCGCATCCTTGATCTTGCTGTTGAGCTAGGTTCGAATGTTGTGACAACACATATCGGGGTTGTACCTGAGGATCGGAACGATCCCATTTATCAAACGATGCTGCAAGCTTGTGAAGAGCTTGGGGTGTATGCGAGCAGCCTAGGCGCATATTTTGCTGTGGAAACAGGGCCGGAAACGTCGGCACATTTGAAAAGCTTCCTAGATAACCTATCCACCAAAGGTGTCTCGGTTAACTTTGATCCAGCCAACATGGTTATGGTGACAGGTGATGATCCTGTTCAAGGGGTATACACCTTAAAGGATTACATCGTTCACACGCATGTGAAGGACGGCATTCGACTTCGTCAAGCAGATCCGCGTGAGGTGTATGGTTCGCTTGGTTACAAGCCGATGTCGCACGAAAATATTGCGGAGGCGGCAACATCCGGCGATTCGTATCGCGAGCTGGCTTTGGGCGAAGGGCATGTCGATTTTAGCCGCTATTTTGGGGCGCTGCAAGAGATTGGCTACAAAGGCTACCTCACGATCGAGCGTGAAGTTGGGGCGCAGCCAGAGCAAGATATCGCGAGTGCTATCGCATTTATCAAAAAGTTTAAATAAGTTGGAAACAGAAAACCCTCGCCGTTGGCGGGGGTTTTTGTGTGGTTGGGGTGCGGCGGGGGAGGCATGTAGTCAAGCCGCATTCCATCACGCCACTATCCCCATCACTCAGGTGCGATTCGCGCACCACCACAACAATCACATAAAATGAAAGCTACTCAACCACTAATTAGATTCGCACGACAACTCCAGCAACCCGACTAGACATGATCCATTCGCAGACCGACTCTACGCCACCACTAATCAAGCCACAATCGCACACCAACGCTACTCCACCACTAATCAAGCCACAATCGCACACACCCAACCTGCCCACCAGACTAGCTTCATTTACACTCCCCCAGATCAGAATAACTGGAAAATATGCAGTTAATATCACCCGAATCTCCGATTTGGGACGATTAACTGGAAAAAGTACAGCTAATTTCTAGCTTTTGAGTTGAAAACGGTAGAATGCGCCGAATTACCTGTATAATTTCCATTTATTCTCCAAATTGAGTCTGAAAAGATGAAATTAGCTGGAGTTTTTCCAGTTATTTGCTAGGCAGGCAGGCAGGCTGGCAGGCAGGCAGACAGCGAGAACGAGGGGCCGTCCATCAACTAATTCACATACGGATGCCGAAACACATCCGGCGTTTGCCCAACGGCTTTACGAAACGTAGAAATGAAATGCGATGCATCCAGAAAGCCCGTTGTCTCTGCGATTTGCTTAACGGTGAGCTCAGGCTGCGCGATCAGCATTTCCTTGGACTTCTGCAGGCGCAGCTGCAGAAGATACTGATATGGCGACAGTCCAAATGCGCGACGAAACAAGGTATTCACATGCTGCGCGGAGACACCTAGCTGGGCGGCCATCCAGCTGAGTCCGACGTGCGCAGCCGCGTAGTTTTGCTCGAGCTCGAGCAGAAGCGGCAGCAGCCGCTCATGACTTTGCGAGAAGGAGGCGCTTTTGTTTTGGATGCCGTGCTTCTTCAACAGCGTCAGGAATTGATAGATTTCCAAGGAACCGTTGGTTCCGGTGAAATCGTGGCTATCGCGATATTTATGATAGTAATACTCATGAATGGTAGCTAGCGGTGTATCGGGCCCCCAACTAATTGTTGTTGTGAGGGGAATTTCCAGGGCATGCACGATAGATGCGGCTAAAGCACCATCAAAGGTCAAGTACCAAGTCGACCACGGGGCTTCGGGTACTGCATAGGAATGAGGGACACCAGCCGCTAGAAGCATGCCTTGCCGTTCACCAAGCTTGACGGGTCCGCTGTCCAGAATGATTTCACCACTGCCTGAAATCGTTTGCAGCCAATGAAAGCAAGGATAGCCTTCTTCGCGTACATAATGTTCCTGTTCACGCTCATAACCGATGGTTTCGAGGATAAGCGGGAGCTTGCGATCGGTTTCGGTGATGACGAAAAACTTTCTATAATCAATGGCCAAGGAAAGATCAACTCTTTCATTTTTTAATATGCGATGCGTTGTTTATTATATTTTAAAAGAAATATTTGTCTTGTACAATAAGGGAAGCAGGTTGATCATAATCCTATAAGCTAAAGTGAGGCAAAACATCCATGGCGAATAAATTTGTATACAAAGCACCTGAAAACGGTTACCCAGAATGGAATAATAATCCGGATATTTTTCAATTGAATCGGTTGGAAGCGCATGCGACGCTAATGCCTTATCACACGGAAGAGGAAGCTCTGGCAGGAGTTCGGGAAGCTTCGCAATTTTATCAAAACTTAAATGGCACATGGAAATTTCATTTTGCGGAAAATGCAGAGGGTCGTCCACAGGACTTCTATAAGTCTGGCTTTGACACAACTAGCTGGGCGGATATGGCCGTGCCTTCACACTGGCAGCTGCAGGGCTTCGACTTCCCGCAGTACACGAATATTATTTATCCGTGGGTAGGTCATGAGGATCTTAAGCCTCCATTTGCTCCGGTCAAATATAACCCAGTCGGCTCCTATGTACGGAACTTCTCAATCCCAGACGGTTGGAGTGGGCAGCCAGTCTACATCAGCTTCCAAGGTGTGGAGTCCGCTTTTTATGTGTGGGTCAACGGTGATTTGGTTGGCTTTAGTCAGGATTCATTTACACCAGCGGATTTTGATATTACACCTTATCTAATCGAAGGCGAAAATAAGCTTGCGGTAGAAGTGTATCGTTGGAGCGATGCTAGCTGGTTGGAGGATCAGGATTTCTGGCGTATGAGCGGGATTTTCCGCGATGTGTATCTGTATACGACACCTACGGCGCATATTGCAGATTTTAAAGTAGACACCAATCTAGACAGCGCTTGTCAGGATGCGGAGCTGCACATTCGAGCTACGATTACGAATTATGACGAGCAAAGCCAAGGCGTACATCACGTCGAAGCGATGCTATATGACAGCGAAAAGCAAGCCATTTGGGATGAGCCGCTTCGTGTGGGCATTCAAACGAGCGGCGTTGCGAAGCAAAACGTGGAGTTTTCCGCGCACATGGATCGTCCAGCCAAATGGAGTGCAGAAAGCCCGTACCTCTACACACTCGTCCTTCGTTTACACAATGAAGAAGGTGCACTTCTAGAGACAGAGAGCTGTAAGGTTGGCTTCCGCAAATTTGAAATCGAAGACGGTTTGATGAAAATTAACGGCGAAGTTATCAAGTTCAAAGGTGTGAACCGCCATGAATTTGACCGTGATCGCGGACGTTCCGTTGATGAGGAAAGCATGCTTTCGGATATTTTGCTTATGAAACAATACAATATTAACTCGGTTCGTACTTCCCATTACCCGAATCATCCGCGTTGGTATGAGCTTTGTGATGAGTATGGCTTGTACGTGATTGATGAAACAAATTTGGAAACACACGGTTCTTGGACCTATAAGCAGGAAGAGTTGGGTGAATCGGTGCCAGGAAGCCGACCAGAATGGACAGGAGCGGTGCTGGATCGTGCGAATTCGATGCTGCAAAGAGATAAGAACCATCCTTCCATCGTAATTTGGTCGTTAGGCAATGAGTCCTCAGGCGGGGACAATTTCTTGAAAATGCATGATTTCTTCCGTGAAGCTGATCCTTCTCGTGTTGTTCATTACGAAGGCGTCTTCCACTGGCGTGCCTCTGATCGCGCATCGGATATGGAAAGTCATATGTATTCGAAAATTGAGACCATCGAGGAATACGCGAACAACAAGCCGAAAAAGCCGTTTATTCTTTGTGAATACAGCCATGCGATGGGGAACTCCTGCGGCAATTTGTTTAAGTACTGGGATTTATTCGATAAATATCCCGTCTTGCAGGGCGGTTTCATTTGGGATTGGATCGACCAATCGATTCAAACGACGACGCCAGATGGCATCACGTACCAAGCGTATGGCGGCGATTTTGGGGATACACCGAATGATGGCAACTTCTGCGGCAATGGCCTGATCTTCGCAGATCGCTCGGTTTCGCCAAAGCTTCACGAAGTGAAGAAGTGCTACCAGAATGTGAAGTTCGCAGCTGTAGATGTGGCGAAAGGTCAAATCAAAGTAACGAATCAATTCTTGTTCACAAACTTGAATGAATTTGACTGGACATGGACGATTGCTCGCAACGGTGTTGAAGCAGTTAGTCGTGTAAGCAACGAATCATTTGATATTGCACCTGGTGAAACAAAGGTGATTGAGCTAACTTTGGATAGCGTTGATAGCCACTTCCCGAACGATGAGTTTGTTTTGACGCTAAGCTTGGTCCTGAAAAACCAAACGCTATGGGGAGCAAAAGGACATGAAATCGCCTGGGAGCAATTTATTCTTCCGACGGCGTATCCAGCTGCGATTACACGCAATTGGGAAGTTGAAAAGGAATCGGCCGCGGCAATTTCCACAGAGGCAGCTGTACAAGTGGTGACATCTGCAGACAGTATCACGCTGCAAGGAGAGCGTTTTGCGCTGCGACTTAACGCGGTAACTGGCGATATTACCTCCTATGTGTACGAAGGCGTCGATCTATTCCAAACAGGACCTGTGCCGAACTTCTGGCGTGCCTATACGGATAATGACAGAGGGAACCAGCACCACATTCGTTGTGCACCGTGGAAAGAAGCTGGAAGCGGGCGTACGCTGCTCTCCCTTCATGCGAAGTCACTGGATGCAGGACGTGCTGAGGTTCGTGCACGCTATTCGCTGCCAACGCAGCCTGTTTCTGAAGTACAACTGGTTTACGTCGTGTCCACAAGCGGCGAAGTTGAGGTTAGCATGCAATTAACACCTGGTGAGAAATTGCCAGAAATCCCTGAAGTAGGCGTCATGTTCGAATTGGACGCTGCTTTCGAGAACTTAACGTGGTATGGCCGCGGGCCGCATGAAAACCACTGGGACCGTAATACGGGAGCCAAGCTTGCACAGCATAGCGGGACTGTCAAAGAGCAATTCGTTCCTTACTTGCGTCCGCAGGAATGCGGCAACAAGACGGATGTTCGCTTTGCAACCTTGACGAATGCCGCAGGGCGCGGGCTTCGCATTGCAGGATTGCCAACAGTTGAGCTCAATGCGCTGCCGTACTCTCCTTCTGAGCTGGAAGCTCACGATCACACGTATAAGCTGCCAGTCAGCGATAAAGTCGTGGTACGTGTGAACTACAAGCAAATGGGTGTTGGCGGTGACGATAGCTGGGGGGCAAGAACTCACCCCGAGTTTACACTATTCGCGAACCGGACCTACTCCTACGCGTTCACTTTCAAAGGTATTTAATTGAATAAGGGGCAGTCTCTAGAGTTGAATCACTCTGGAGACTGCCCCTTAATTGTGTTAATGTCCAGTCGCACCCTCAAATTCCTTCGTTGGGTCGAGCTGCTCTTTGCTCATGGCAAACGCGAAAACGAGCGCTAATGCTGCAGGAACCACCGTCCAAGCGAAGGTGAGTACGATGGAGGAGGATAACGCGCTCGTAATTTTTTCTAGCACAGGAGCGGGAATTTCCAACCTTTTAGCAGGATCCAGCAAAGTATGCGAGTCGCCGGATGGCATGCCGACTGGCGATTGCCCGCCGCTGGTGAAAGCTTCTGTCATTTTTCTCGTAAACGCATGGCTCTGAATGATACCAAAAACCGTGATCCCAAGTGTCATGCCTAGGGAACGGAGGAAGTTTAAAGTCGATGTAGCGGAGCCGCGCTGCCTGGCATCGAATAAATAGATGGCTGCATTACTCAGGACAGAGAAGGAAGCGCCGATCCCAAGTCCAATCACGATCATATAGAGGGTGACAAGCCAACGAGGTGAATCCTCGGAGAGTGTCGTTAACAGCAATGTCCCAACCAGCAGCAGAGCGACTGTCGGAATCATAATGGCACGGAAGCTGTATTTGGTCATCAGAAAACCTCCGCCAGTTGCTGTTACCACAGAACCAAGCATCATCGGCAAGAGCACTAAGCCTGAGTTCGTTGCAGAACCGCCTAATACACCTTGGATAAAAATAGGGATATACACGGAAGCTGTAATGAAGGCAGCTCCGCTAAAGATGGCAACTGCATTGCTCGTTGCATACAGCCGGTTTTTAAACATCGCGAACGAGATAATCGGCTCCGCTGCTTTGCGTTCAATGAATAAGAACGAAATCGTCAACACAGCAAAAAGTCCAAACAAACCAAGGATGAACGCTGAGTCCCAAGCATACTGTTTGCCGCCTAGTTCAAGTGCAAACATCAGGGAGACAATCGCACCAACAAGTGTGATCGCGCCCCACCAATCGATGCGCTGCTTCGAGTGCTCAACCGACTCTTTATAGAAGAAGGCAATGAAGATGAAAGCGAGAAGTCCAAGGGGAAGGTTAATGTAAAATACCCATTTCCAACTAATATAATCGGTTATATAGGCGCCGAGCAGGGGGCCGAAAATGCTCGACATGCCGAATACCGCTCCGAACAACCCGCCGAGCTTGCCTCGGGATTCCAGTGGGACGGCATCGAACATGATCGTAAAAGCAATTGGAACAAGTGCACCGCCGCCAATCCCTTGGATCGCACGATAAATGCTAAGCTCGACAATGGATTCTGCTGTACCACAAAGGATAGATCCCAGCATGAACAACAGCAGCCCGAACACGAAAAACCTTTTGCGACCATACATATCGGACAATTTACCGAAGATCGGCATTCCCGCCATTTCAGCTACCATATAAGCGGAGGTAACCCAGACGAACTTATCCAGGCCGCCTAGTTCACCGACAATCGTTCCCATAGCTGTGGCAACAATGGTATTATCCATAGAAGCCATCAGAATACCCAGTAGAAGCCCGGCCAGGACGAGACCAAAACCATTTTTCTTGTTGGATGTGGACATATTGTTGCTTTTCCTCACTTTCTTGCTACCTGAATGGTATTTATTTTCCTAATTAAATATGTACGCCAGGATCGCGGCATCATATCCGTCTGGGGATGTATTTTATTTCGTATGTTGAAAGGTTGTGCCTGCAAAGCTTAAGTTATCCATGGAAATGCTAGGCTAAAGCGGATACATTGTTTGACCAGAATGAGCTAGGGTGATAAGTTTAAATGGAGATGGAAATTGACAACTAGGATCGGGAGAAAGGTGGATATACATATGACAGAACAGACGAAACAACCTATTATAGGACTTATCGGAACAGGCGTTATGGGAAAAAGCATGGCTGGACATTTGATAACAGCTGGCTATGAGGTTCATGTTTATACACGTACACAAGCAAAAGCACAGGAGCTATTGGAAAAGGGTGCGCATTGGCAGGAGACGCCGGGGGCATTAGCGGAGAAATGCCAAATTATTATGACGATGGTTGGTTTTCCAAGTGATGTGGAAGCCATATATTTTGGCGAAAATGGGATTTTGTCCATGGCTCAGCCAGGCAGCTTTCTGATCGATTTCACAACGTCGAGTCCGTCCTTGGCGAATCGCATCTATGAAGAAGCGTTGACTCGTCAGCTCTACTCGTTAGATGCGCCGGTTTCTGGTGGGGACATCGGGGCTAGAGAAGCGCGATTGTCCATTATGGTCGGGGGAGCGCGTGAAGTGTTCGAGCAAATGCTGCCTATTTTCCAGAAGCTCGGCACGAACATCGTCCATCAAGGTGCAGCTGGCGCTGGACAGCACACGAAAATGTGCAATCAAATTGCGATTGCGAGCAATATGATGGGTGTGGTTGAAGCGCTGGTGTATGCGAAGAAAGCCGGGCTGAATCCAACGACCGTGCTGCAAAGCATTGAAACGGGTGCAGCGGGAAGCTGGTCGTTAAGTAATTTGGGACCACGCATGATTGCAGACAATTTTGCACCAGGTTTCTATGTGAAGCATTTTATTAAGGATATGAAAATTGCTTTGCAATCGGCAGATGAAATGAATCTAGAGCTTCCGGGCTTAACGCTTGCCAAATCACTTTATGAGCAATTAGCTGCAATGGGTGAAGAGGAAAGTGGTACCCAAGCGTTGTATAAATTAATTAATAAGTAATGTAGTACTGAACGACCAAGCTAGAATAGGAGGATGCCGATATGAAAATTGTCATTGCCCCGGATTCCTTCAAAGGAAGCCTTAGCTCCGAAGAGGTAGCCAAAGCGATCAGAGACGGGATTCTACGGGCCGTGCCCGAAGCGACAACTGTCCTCATCCCCATGGCGGATGGGGGGGAAGGCACGGTGGATAGCCTTGTACAGGCCACACAAGGAATTAAAATCTCCGTTCCCGTACAAGGACCACTGCAGGATGAAGTCCTCGCAGCCTATGGTGTACTAGGAGATGGTGCCACGTGTGTCATTGAAATGGCGTCAGCTTCGGGATTAATCCTAGTCCCGGCTGAACGTCGAAACCCTCTGGTGACGACAACGTATGGCACAGGTCAATTAATTCGTCATGCCCTCGATCACGGCTATCGTTCCTTCCTTCTTGCGCTTGGCGGCAGCGCGACAAACGATGGTGGAAGCGGCATGCTGCAAGCTTTAGGCTTGCAGCTTCAAGACGCGGAAGGTCAAGAGGTTGGCGTTGGTGGACAAGCCCTGTCCAAGATAGCCCGCGTTGATGCCTCTGGGTGGGATGAGCGGATTGGAGAATCGCGTTTCATCATCGCATCAGATGTCACGAATCCATTCATTGGCCCACAAGGGGCATCGCACGTCTTTGGACCGCAGAAAGGTGCGACACCAGAGATGGTTGCAGAGCTAGATGGCGCACTCGCCCATTGGGCAGATCTCATTGAAGTGCATACCGGTACAGCCGTACATCATATGCCTGGCGCAGGAGCGGCGGGTGGACTTGGCGGCGCTTTTCAAGCCTTCTTCCCATCCAGCACGAAACGCGGGATCGATGTGGTTATCGAGATGACCAAGCTTGATGATCATCTGCAGGATGCCGACCTCGTATTCACCGGTGAGGGGCAGACGGATGCCCAAACCGCTTCAGGCAAAGCGCCGATGGGGATTGCGCAGGCAGCGCATAAACGTGGCATTCCGGTAATCGTCCTATCAGGCTCAATGGGGCAAGGAATTGAGAAGCTTTATGAATTCGGCGTGACAAGTATCCACAGCATCGTGAATGGTCCGATGACGCTTCAAGAGGCGATGAAGCGAACGCCTGAACTACTAGCGCAAAAAGCTGAGCAAGTCATTCGTACTTTTTTGGCAGGAAGAAAGTTGAAGGAATAGTGGTTTTTCATGCATCTGAAAGTGGTATACAACCAAGTCCCTAGTCATAAATAAGGTTATCATGATGTATAAAGGAGTAAGTACATGACATTGGCGAACCAATTCTATGTAGCGACAACTGGGAATGATGATCACGATGGGAGCAAAGAAGCACCTTTCAGAACGATAACGAAAGCACAGATGACAGTTCGTAGCCTCATCCAAAATGGGATGACTCACGATGTCATCGTGTTTGTGTACAGTGGCACCTATTATTTAGGAGATACTTGGCAATTAGATGAGCGCGATTCAGGCAGAGATGGCTTCTGTGTGACATATCGCAACATGCCTGGCGAAGAAGTTAACGTAGTCGGCGGAAGGCTTGTTACGAAATGGGAGCCGTATAGCTCTGACATGTGGCGAGCGTGGATAGGAACTGGAAGCAGCTTCCACACCATATACGCGGATGGGGAGCGCATAGCCAAAGCGAGATTACCAGCAACGGGTTACTTTCTAGTAGATGGCGAGCCAGAGGCAGCCTACACAGATGGCATCCACTACCAGGAAGGGGATATTCCAGCTGGCAGCGATCTCTCTGAGGCGCAGGTTTTCGTTTGGCCTGGGAAAGGGGAATGGAACTGGTTCTCTGAACTGCGGGCTTTGAAGGCTCATGATGCTGAGGCCAACTATGTGCAATTCACGCATCCCTCGATTTGGGGAATAGGTGCGGGTTCACGCTATTATATCCAGGGCTCACTGGATTTTCTCCAAGCACCAGGTCAATTTCATTTGGATGAAAAGGAAGGCTGGCTCTATTATAAGCCGAATAAGGGGGCGTCGCCGTTACAACAAGAGATTATCGTACCAACGGTCACTAGACTAGTTGAGATGAGAGGCAACAATCAGGATGAGCCTATTCAGCATCTTCGTTTACATGGACTGCATTTTTCATGTACAGACTTTTGGTCCGAGTACCAGATGATTCAGGAAGATGAAGGCTTAAGTAATGTGGAGAGGGAGGAACATCGCGAAGGATTGGTCTACATGCAGTACGCGGCAGATATTGAAATCTCACATTGCCAGATTATCAATGCAGGCAGTTGCGGTATTTTCTTGGATCAGCATACACAGAACATTCAAATCAACGGTAATCAAATTGAGCATTTGGGGTATATGGGGATATGTGCCTCGGGATATTCACCGCTCCAAGGTTCTTTTTCCTCTGCGGCAGCTTCTTATACGAATAAAGAACATAAGATTACGAATAACACCATTCGGTATGGTGGTGAGCTTATTGGACATGGCTGCGGGATTCTGCTGTATCAAAGCGGGGATAACGAGATCGCTCATAATCTGATTTCGCATATGCCGCGTTATGGCATCTCGATGAAAGGTTTACGCAGCAAGGTTATGCCCGAAACCATATATGGGAATCAGGTTACTTGGGAGAATCATTGGGACTTCCTGCATACGCGAAATAATTACATTGCTTATAATGATATTTCGCACGTGATGATCGATAGTCAAGATGGCGGAATGATTGAATCTTGGGGAGTGGGTACTCGGAACGCGATTCATGGTAACCGCTTACACCATAGTGGCATCCACTTTTCTTTTGGCTTCGGCATATATTTGGATGATGCTTCGGACTACTTTACGGTTACCCAAAATGTGCTGACTCAGCTATATAGTACAGGAGAAGGGAAGCTATGGATGCTCATTTTCTCCAAAGGCATCGGCAATCTCATTCAAGGGAATCTACTCGTTGACAATCCAGATGCGATAGCAGCGATTGGAACCCAAGAAATGGCTGGCGAAGACAATAAGGATGTCAAGGTGAAAGGAAACATCATCTATAATTCGGGCTACCTCTATTATTTCGTGAATTGGCGCGATGATAAATTTGCTGAAGCGGATGATAATCTCTATTGGCAGGATCACGCTAAGGGAGTTTGTCAGGTTGCCGGTAAACTTCCTCTCCCATCGTCTGGTGCTGATTTGCTTGGGCGCGGTGTGTATGAATGGCAGGATTGGCGCTCCTTGTTAGGAGGGAAGTTTGATGCTCATTCACGCATCGCGGATCCAAAGTTGATTCTGTCAGAGGATGGACAGATTCGTCTTCATCCGAAATCACCCGCGTATGAATTAGGTTGGGTGGACATCGACGATAATCAGATAGGACCATCCATAATATCGTCATAATGAAAGGGGCTTGGTACATTTGAAAGGATTTGGCTTCTATAAGTCCAAGAAATATCTGCAGCGCGTACTGAGCTCGATCATGTTGTCGATGGTTATAGTCCTATTGGCCTCTACGTTTGCAAATACGTACCTTCTGGAGAGATCGGTGAAAAGAATTCAGGAGGATTCGAATCTTAAAATTCTCACACAGATGCAATACAACTTCTCTTACATGAATGAAATCATCACGCACTTATCGAGCTTTGTTCTGAAGGACAATTTATTGATTCCACTCATGTTTGATGAAAATTTACCCAAAATGGATTTAATCCGCGGCTATCAGCGTATGTCGAGCATTATGGAGAGTTCTTCCTTTTTACATTCCATGGTTGTCTATAATCACTCTCAAAATGAGATCTATGGCACCACCAGTAATTTCTTATTGGACGGTGGAGTAACGAAGGCGAAAATTAAAGATTGGTTGCTCGATCCTGTTCAAAAACATGAAACCTCCAGGCTAATTCCTGTGAGTCTTGAACATGTGGATGGCCAGATTGATACGTTCGCTTTCGTCGTAACGGATTCCTTAAAGCCATTTTCTCCCAAGGAGTCTGCGATTATTTTCTATATCAAGTCCGACTGGGTATTCGATAGCTTAAAGAAAATGAACGATACGGGCAGTCGATCGCAAGGTGATATTCTCATGGCCGATCAGGATGGACGGCTCTACTCCTCGCAGCTTAATCACACCTATGCCAATGAGCAAACACAGCAAGCCATTCACACCTTCATTGCCAATCATAAACGAGAGACGAACGAGTCATCTGGATTCGTTATTGGTGAGATTGAAGGTAACAAAAGCATGATCACCTATATGGCGAATCCAATCCCTAATTGGACGATACTTTACTTACAATCGTACGACAAATTAATGGCAGAAGTCACGCAGACACGAACGAAGTCACTTCTTGTCTCTGGCGTATTGCTCCTTACTGCAATAGGGATTTCGGTTTGGTTATCTTATAAATTGTATCATCCCATTGAAGATATGCTTCATCGGATTCGGTTTCAGCATCGACGTGAGAGACCATCCACGCACGCTGAAGGTGATGAGCTTCACGCCATGAGTGAAAATTATTTGAAGCTGTCAGATACGTTACAAGAGATCAGTTCCGAGCATATCGTCAATAAATATTACATCCGTAAATTTATTACGGACGGTCAATTATTTTCACATCACGATATGATCAGTCTGATTGAGAAGCATAGGCTGAATATCGCCTATCCATCCGAAATCGTTGTGTGTGTACTCCGATTGGATCATGTCGAGGACTATAGTCGGAATACAGCCTTATCTTTGAAGAAAATGCATAGCTTTGCCATCACGAATATTGCGCAGGAAATGATGTCAGCGTCATATCTCTGTGAAGCTGTAGAGGTTTGGGGAGATCATGTTGTGCTTATCGTTTCTCTTATCGACAAGGCCGCGACTGTACAAGATAATGATTTCTTGTCTCTTTTAAAAGACATACAGAACACGATTGAGACTTTTTACGGTCTAAGTCTTTCTTGCGGCATAAGTGAACGTGTTACACAGCTTACTCACCTATCTGCTGGCTATACGCAAGCCATGCAAAACAGCTTGTACAAATTGATTTTTGGCTATAAGTCAATTATTACGAGCGAGATGGTCAAAGAAAACAATGCGAATAAGCGAGTTTCCATTCCAGAAACCATCGAGAGGAAACTTTCGGAGAGCTTGAAGAAAGGCCTAATGACGGAGGCGGGGGTTGAGTTGGAGAAAGCGTTCTCCCTTTTTGCCACCTTTCATTATCATGATATTCATCGTGCAGTAACGAATCTAGCCTGGGTGATTAAGTACACGGTCGTTGAAATTATGGAAAATCGAGTAACAAAGATGAGCTTCAACGTGGATTATATTCATCAAATTCCGCAGGAGAAAGAAACGTTAGAAGAGATGTATTTATCCCTGTTAGCCTTGTGTTCACAAATTTGTGAGGGTCAGAAGCCGTCCAATGTGGAGCGGAATGACATGATTCTAGAAACAGTCAAAGAACTCATTCATCAGAAGTATTCGGATATCAATCTCAGTCAACAATCGATTGCTTCGACAGTCAAACTGTCATCCGCTTATTTGGGTAAATTGTTTAAGGATAGTTATCAGTTGACACTCACAGAATATATCAACGAAATACGCCTAAAGCATGCGCAACAGTTCCTTGAGAACGGAGATCACTCGGTCTTAGATATTATGGAGAAATGCGGTTATGCGAACCCAAGTTACTTTTTCCGACTGTTCAAGGCCAAGTTTGGTAGTACACCGAAGGAATATCGCATGAAGAAATCCATTTCCTAACAAGGGAAATAGGAATGCCTAGCCGCTACTTCTACCACCTATTGGTGAACGAAGGGCGGTTTTTTAGCATTTTAAGGGGAGAAAGAGAGTAATTCGAACATTGTACACTTACTTTTTACATGAATTCGAACATCGTACGCTATGTAAACGCTTTTACTTGTGGCAAGATACGATTATGGAGGAGGAGCACAATGACGAAATCACAGCCAATCAAAAAACGAAGGCTCTTACAGGAGTTCAAATACCTGCGAAAGAATAGAGAGCTACTGTTGCTTGCTGCACCAGGCATATTGTTTGAACTGGTCATTAAGTATTTACCCATGATCGGACTCATCTTAGCCTTCAAGTATTTCAGATATGATCAAGGGATTCTAGGGAGCAAATGGGTCGGCTTCAAAAATTTTGAATTTATATTTAAATCGCAAGATGCTTTTCGGATTATCCGAAATACTTTGTTGTACAACATGACGTATATCCTGCTCGGCACGCTTGCAGCGTTAGTCTTATCTATTTTGTTATATGAGGTAAGCGGCCGGATGGTGAAGGTATATCAAACGACATTATTTCTTCCTTATTTTATTTCGTTAGTCCTAGTTGGTTACATTACTTATGCTTTCTTGGAGCATAAGGCTGGGTATCTTAATAGTTTTCTGACGACAATTGGGCTTTCCCCACACAAATGGTACTTGGAAACAACGCCTTGGATATTTATTTTGCCTGTGGTGGCTGTCTGGAAAAGTATCGGCTTCTCGACCCTAATCTACTATGCGGGTATCGTAGGGATCAACACGGAATACTACGAAGCGGCGAAACTAGACGGTGCTTCACGCCTACAGATGATTTTACGCATTACATTGCCGCTCATGAAGCCGTTAATTATCATTGTATTTATTCTAGGCTTAGGCAATATTTTCCGAGGTGACTTCGGATTGCATTACTTTGTTCCGAATAACGTAGGTGCCAACATACCGACGACTGATATTATTGATACGTATGTGTATCGCGCGTTGGCAAAGCTTGGGGACATCAACTCAGGGGCGGCGGTAGGTTTTCTGCAATCTATCGTAGGCTTAATTACGATTGTGTCAGCGAATGCAGCGGTTCGCCGAATTGATAAAGATAACGCGTTATTTTAAAGGGGAGAGTCAACATGGAACTTGCATTAGCTAATCCAGTTAAACCAGTTAAGCCAAAAAAGCCAGCAGCCATATGGTTTATTCATGTGTTTTTCACACTGATATGCCTGTTGATGATCATCCCTTTTGTGCTCGTTATAGCCGTTTCATTAACTTCGGAGAACAGTTTAATTCAGTACGGTTACCGCTTTATTCCGAAAGAGTTCAGCTTGGAAGCGTACCGGATCGTCTTGAAGTCACCTAACATTTGGCTGAGATCGTATGGGGTTACGATTGGCATTACCATTGTGGGGACAGTGCTTTCACTGTTATTGACGACATTGACAGCCTATCCGATGTCACGAAGAGACTTTCGCTATCATCGTCCGCTTACGTTTTATGTTTTCTTCACGTTATTATTCAACGGGGGGACAATCCCTTTTTACATCTTGATGACCCAGTATCTTCATTTGAAAAATTCGATTCTAGCACTACTCATTCCACTGCTTCTAAATCCGTTCAACGTTATTATTATGAAAAGTTATTTGGATAAAATATCCATGGAAATCATTGAATCTGCAAAGATCGACGGCTCAAGTGAGTTTCGTATTTTCTATCGCATTATTATGCCGCTCTCAACACCAGCACTAGCGACACTTGGATTATTTATCTCATTTGCTTATTGGAATGATTGGTTTAACGCGTTGCTATTCATTGATGATAATAAATATGTGCCGCTACAATTGCTGCTCGTACGTATATTATCGCAAATTGAATTTCTAGCGAATTCCCCGCTGGCTGAGGCCGCAAGTAAATTGCAATTTGCCAACTTTCCGACTTTATCTGTACGGATGGCTATGGCACTAGTAGCTGGCGGTCCTATGATGGTTTTGTTCCCTTTTTTCCAAAAATACTTTGTAAAAGGCATCACCGTAGGATCTTTGAAGAATTAAACCGGAAGGTTATTGAACTATGAAAGGGGGCGAGGCTTGGCGCTCAGCTGGTTTGTGTTTGTTCCATGACCGATAGGGGTTCATATTATGGAGGTGTGAAGGTTGAGAAATGTAAAAAAAACGTACCTGAGCAGTATGACCATTGCCATGTTAAGTCTTTCTGTGTTGGCTGGTTGTACGAGTGATAAGACAAGCGAGACGCCATCACCGACGGCAACAACACCGACAACCACGACAAGCGCGACTCCCGCAACACCTGCACCAAGCACGCTGCCTGAAGTCAAATTAACATTTTATTATCCAAGCAATCCGCCTGGTAAGGATCAGGCTCTCGTAAATGATGAAGTGAATAAGTATGTGAAAAGTAAAATTAATGCGACTGTGGACTTGAAGCCACTTTCATTCGATGAGTATGATCCGAAGCTGAATACGATTATGGCCTCTGGCGAAGCCTTCGATGTGGCATGGGGCTCGAAATATTGGCTCTTGAGCTACCAACCGAACATTGATAAAGGTGCGCTTCTGGAGTTAACGGATGCGATGATTAGTAAATATGCGCCAGCAGCTCGTAAGAATATTCCGGATAAATTCTGGCCGGATATGAAAGCGACAGATGGCAAAGTCTATGGCTTCCCGGTTTATCAAATCGCAGCTAAAACGAAAAGTCTCGTCATCCAAAAACAATTCGTAGATAAATACAAATTGGATGTTTCTTCCATTAAAACGTATAAAGACCTCGAGCCCTTCTTGAAAACGATCAAGACGAATGAAAAGGATGTCATTCCTTTCGGTATGGCGCAAAATTCATGGGGCCTCTATACAGACCCGAATTTGGTAGCAGCAGATGGTCTTGCGGTAGCGTACAAAAAGGATGACAAAACGTACACGTCGATTACGAAAATTCAACAGCTTCAAAATAAGAAGGACTTCTTCACGACGATGCACAACTGGTCGAAAGCAGGCTATATTAATGAGGATGCTCCGATGCTGAAAAACATTAACGATCTCAAGAAAAAAGGGAAAGTAGCCGTAAGTCTAGAGTTTACAACGAAACCAGGCGGCGAAGTGGATGAAATGGCTAACAATGGCGGGAACGCTGTTGTATATATTCCAATTTCGGACTCCTACTTTACAGGTGTTGCCAGCGCGATGCAGGTTATCTCCAAAACGTCCAAAAACCCAGAGCGTGCACTCATGTTTATTAACCTTTTGAACACGGATAAAGTGTTATATAACCTGATTTCGAATGGTCTGGAAGGCAAGCACTACACGAAGAAAGATGACAAATATATTGAGCCGATCAAGGACTCCGGCTATGCACCGAATGTGGATTGGGTGTTCGGTAACCAATTTAATGCCTACTTGAAAGGTGCGCAAACGGCTGATGTATGGGAAAAAACGATTAAATTGAACGAAAGCGCAATGGTTCCTGTATCCTATGGCTTTGACGTGAATCGAGACACGATCAAATCGGAGGTTGCCAACGTAACGGCCGTAGATAACGAGTTCCAAGTAGCAATTGAAACAGGTGCTGTAGATCCTGCGGATCAACTGCAGAAATACATCGACAAGCTGAAGGCCGCAGGTCAAGATAAGATTGATGCGGAAACGACGAAGCAATGGCAAGCTTTCTTAAAAGCGAAGGGCTTGTAAGAAGATCAGATGAGCTGAAAGCTGAAAGGCCGTCCCAATCGGGGCGGTCTTGTTGGCGCTTGCTATCATATTAGGACAAGTTCCCGAATATAATGAAGACAAAAACAGCCGCTTTTCGCTGCATAAGTAGAGCTGTTTTGCATCCTTGCATATACTGACAGCAGGATGGTATGAAGGAAAGAGGTGATCCCAGTGGGTACACGGCTTTTATCGGAGCAACGCCTGAAAACGCACTTTCCCCATTTAAGATATATCCGAATTCATACGTCAGATAAGTATAAGGCGACGATATATGCCTGGACAGATGATTTGCAGCTGACGATTCAGGATGTGCAAAATGTGGAAAAATATGCAAACGCTTACTTGTATCCGTATGTCGTTTTCCAAGTGAAGGCGTATTGTGCGGTTCGTGCGGATAAAGTGCCTTTGCTGCAAGATATACCTGCCGATATTGTTCAAACAGCCCTGCGCTCGAATTTAAATCAATATGGGATTCTAGCAGCGATCAATCGGCTGTTTCCATATGGGCGGCTGCGATTTAAGCATTATGACGTCATAAATAGTATCATTCATTTTGATTTCGATGCGCTTCAACGAATTGGTGAGTACGAGAAGGATATCATGATGCGTTACTTGCGCGAAATGATTCCACTCGGCTGCTTTTGTGAGGTTCGTTTTCTGGAGGATGACATGTAGTGATAAGGAATAGCTCAAAGGATGTCTACGAGGAAAGCTCGGAGGCATTTCTTTTTGCTTTAAAATTCTTACTTGCCAATACCATGCTTTTGTATGTATCTTTTTCCAATGGGGCTAATCGTGTCTGCGTGAGCAGTCCCATCTAAGAAGTTCATCACTTCACTTAAAGGAGATACATAGGCCATGCTGAAACGATCCCCGTATGTGCTTTTAATTCTTGCGACTTGTATTTGGGGAGGTAATTTTGTAGCGGGGAAGGCGCTCGTCTCCCATATTCCACCTATCACATTGGCAATGGGACGCTGGGGAATTGCGTTCTTGTGTCTGCTGCCCTTCTTTGGCAAAGCGGCTTGGCGGCTTAAAGCTGAATTTCTTACTCATTGGAAAATGGTGCTATTCCTCTCCCTGACCGGAGTTGCGGGATTCAATTCACTTACGTATGTCGCCGTCCAATACACGGGCTCTATCAATGCATCTTTGATGAATTCGGCGACGCCGATCTTCGTTGTTCTCATCACTTGGGCTGTAATGAAGGAAAGACTCGCCTGGTGGGCTCTGCCAGGAATCGGCGTATCCATTCTAGGCGTGTGCTGGATTATAAGCCAAGGGAAATTGTCCGCAATCCTACAGCTATCCGTGAATAAAGGTGATTTGTTTATGCTCATCGCTGTTTTGTGCTGGGCGTTGTATTCGGTTGGCATGAAAAAGCTGGCTGGACGCTTCCCAGCAAGCCCGTTTTTACTGGTGCAAGTAACGGTAGCGCTTGTTGTGCTGATTCCGAGTTCGGCGATCGAGTGGACAATCAAAGCGCCTGAAATGTCTTGGAGCCCCGCTTTGGTGAGCGGATTGTTATACGTTGGTATTTTTGCTTCGATCGTTGCATTCTTGAGCTGGAATCAAGCGATTGAGCTTGCCGGTCCGCAGCGCTGCGCGGGTTTTCTCAACTTTATTCCACTGTTTAGCGCGATCTTTGCAACAACATTTACTGGCGAATCGCTGCAACTGTATCATCTGTTAGGTGCTTTTTTGATTGTGTTAGGTGTGTACATGACAAATATGGCGATGAAGAAGGGGAGTCGGCTTTTTCTTGTTAATAAGAGGGTGTAGTGATGATTTTCATCACAACAGTAATGATTTCTGCTGATTCCGCCCGATTCGCCATCTGTAAGCGAGTTTTTCATCACTATATCCCATTCAACCAACGGTTGAGTGGGATTTTTTTTGGGAACTGCTGTGACCATGGTCGGCCTACAAATTGTGCGCAAGGTCCCCGCCGTCGCCCGTAACTCGATTATTTCGACTTAGTGAACTCCAGAGTCCAAGTCCGCCACCCGCAAGAATTACGAGTCCCCTGCGGCCATGCTCGCCACACTTATCTCGACTAAATCATGATAAATTTTTCTTTAATAGGCAATAAACAACTTTATTTTTCAATAAAATGTTATATAATGTACAATATATAATAAATAGAACACATTATATATCGTGAAACAAAGCTTTAGGAGGGAAATATTATCGAGTTAACCGCCCGCCAGTTAGAAATTATTGATCTTGTCGCCAAATACGCGCCTATTACCGGGGAACGTATCGCTGAGCTGTTGGGGATAAGTCGACCGACGATTCGATCAGACTTAGCTGTTCTCGTCATGTTAAGGCACATTGATGCAAAGCCCAAGGTAGGTTATTTTCTCGGAACAGCCGCACTAGACGTGCAAACACCTTTTAAGTCGATCGAGTCCATGAAAGTGAAGGACGTGATGGGTATTCCCGTCTTGCTTCGTGAAACGGTCACTGTCAGCGATGCAGTCGTTGCCCTTTTTCTCGAAAATGTAGGCAGTCTGATGATCCTGGGTCCGGAAGGTGCCTTAGCTGGCATCGTGTCGCGAAAGGATTTGCTCAAGGTAACGCTTGGACATGCTACGGCAACGGCAATGCCAGTATCGTTAGTGATGACCAGACAACCTAACATTATAACCGTGAAACCAGATGATAGTATCCTGGAGGCAGCGCGGAAAATGATTCATCATGAAGTTGACAGCTTACCTGTTGTCAAAGCGCTTGAAGGCCGTGAAGGCATGGAAGTTGTAGGCCGGATTACGAAAACAACGATGACCAAATTGCTGCTGGATGTAGCGCTGGGTACGTAAATCAGGGGGAAATGACATGGGAGAGAAGCTGCATACCATTTTCGTATGTTCGGATTCGGTAGGAGAGACAGCAAATACGGTTGTTCAAGCAACGATTCGGCAGTTTAATGCAAGTCAGGTCGCCGTCAAACGGCACGGTTCCATCCGCACAGAAGACGAAGTGCGTGCAATCGTCGAAGAGGCATCACGGTTAAAAGGATTCATCGCCTACACGCTCGTACTGCCGGAGCTAAGAGAAATGATGCGCCAAGAAGCTATCCGACTGAACGTGAATGCGATCGATATCATGGGCCCTATGATGCAAGCATTCATCGATACGTTTAAGGATTCGCCTAAACGAAAAGTAGGTCTGCTCTATCAACTGGATGAACAGTATTATCAACGGGTGGAAGCGGTTGAGTTTACCGTCAATAGCGATGATGGCAAGGATCCTAGCATGATGAAGCAAGCGAATATTGTGCTGCTTGGACCTTCACGGACATCGAAAACGCCGCTTAGTATTTATTTGGCTCACAAAGGCTATAAGGTATCGAATTATCCCCTCGTACCTGAGGTTAAACCACCTGCTCTTTTACATGAACTGGACCCGAAGAAGTTAGTTGGACTCACGATGAGCCCAGATAAATTGATTGGGATCCGTACGGAGCGATTAAAGGCAGTCGGACTTCCCTTTGGAGCCAAATACGCCACGAAAGAACGCGTTGAGGAAGAATTAGCTTTTGCCATGAGATTGTATCGCGAGTTGGGTTGTTCGGTTATTGATGTGAGTGAGAAAGCGATTGAGGAAACAGCAGGCTTAATCTTGGCGGAAAGAGCATAACGCATCAACAACGAATCAAACCAATATCGAGAGGGTGGGTTGCTCATGCATAGAGACTTGTCGTTGGAAATCGTAAAAGTAACGGAGGCTGCTGCTATCGCATCGGCTAGTTGGACGGGAAAAGGGAATAAAAACAATGCGGATGAAGCAGCAACCTCTGCGATGCGTGAGTATTTTCGCGCTGTTCCCTTTCGCGGGACCGTTGTCATTGGCGAAGGGGAAATGGATGAAGCGCCGATGCTCTATATTGGGGAAGAAGTGGGCAGTGGAGCTGGTCCGGAATTTGATGTAGCTGTTGATCCGTTGGAAGGCACAGATATCGTCGCCAGCGGACGGAATAATGCCCTATCAGTTGTAGCGATTGCAGAGAAGGGAAATCTCCTGCATGCCCCGGATATGTATATGGCGAAGCTGGCTGTTGGTCCTCGCTTAGCAGGCAAGCTGAGTCTGGATGATCCGCTGGAGGTGACCATTCAGAAGGCGGCTAGCTTGCTGCAAAAGAATATCTCAGAGATGACTGTCTCTATTCTGGATCGGAATCGGCACGCCGAGCACATCATGACACTTCGCAAGCTGGGTGTCAAAATTTATTTGCTCAGCGATGGTGATGTGGCGGGTGCAATGGCCGTAGCTTTCCCAGAAACGGGCATTGATCTGCACGTAGGCTCAGGTGGTGCGCCTGAGGGTGTGCTTGCAGCTGCAGCCTTGCGATGTATGGGCGGAGAGCTGCAAGGTCGTTTGCTGCCTGAGAATGAAGAAGAACGTCTTCGCTGTCTAGCCATGGGGATTACGGATCCATCGAAAGTGCTAAGCATGCGTGACCTTATCGGAGACTCGGATATTATTTTCGCAGCAACAGGCGTAACATCAGGCGATTTCTTAAATGGGGTCAAATATGGCTGGGGCGGTCGTGCCCAAACGCACTCCGTCGTCATGAGAGCACAAACGCAGACGGTACGTTTTATCCAATGTGTTCACCAGCTGCATGAGGAGCGCGGCAGCGCCTAAGGCACTGAACCTCTTTTAATACATGCTAAACCTATACATGTGCCAAGTCCCCCTCCGCATATACATGTGTTGAGAAGATGCGAAAAGAGGGATAACCATGAGCTTGTCTTCAATAGATTTTCTTTCCGTCGTCCGCAGCTGTATACCGCAGGAGGCCGAGATTGTCGCGCTGCAGCAGGAGGGAAGTCCCGCGGCGATTCTATATGCCGATGTGGATGGGGATGGATTTCCTGAAATCACAGCCCTGTATAGATACTTAGATAGTCAATATTTATTCTCCTTAAAGGAATTTTCCGGCAATTGGTTTCCAATCGGCTCAGCTTCAACGGGCAGAGTGCAGGCAGTGAAGGATTTTGCCGCTGCTCCAGTGTCGCGTAAGGAAGGTTGGGATGTTGTCATCGGCTGGCAACAGGCGGAAGTCCCCCTTGCAGAGCTGGATATTATCCAATGGACACCGAATGGATTTCAGCGTGTCATACCACCGGGGACGTCGTATTCCCACTTGGAAATTGAAGATATGCCAACGCGAAGCGGTCCGGATGGTCTGTGTGAAATTGCCCTTTGGTCGCAAGAGCAAGGCCAGGCGTATCGCGTAGAAACGTATCGTTGGGAGCCATACCGTCTGGTGCCGACCAATGATGTGCATGCGTATTATTTTCAAAAGGTTGCTCGCTACTACGAGGATTTAACGCAGGAGCAACCGAATGAGCAGCTCTATCGGAGTTATTTAGAGGATGCGCAAAAGCGGGCAGAAGGAAACTAAGTCGCTTAATGAGATGCCAGGGGAGAGTTTCCCCTGGTTTTTTCGCGTGTCGTAATATCTGAGTATGGTTGTCCGAAAGTTAGACTAAAAATAAGCGTTTTCATATGCTACATTTATTAGAGTTGTCTAGATATCATATAAATGAATGCAAGGATTAAACCTACTGGAGGTCGTCAAATGTCACGTAAGTATCGAATTGGAATTATTGGTTGCGGTGGAATCGCAAATGGTAAGCATTTGCCAAGCTTGAGCAAGCTGTCTAATGTAGAGCTAGTCGCATTTTGTGACATTGTCCAAGAAAGTGCTGAGAAAGCTGCAGCGAAATATGGAATTGAAGGCGCGCTAGTTTGCGAGGATTATAAAGAAGTATTGCAAGATGCTTCGATTGACATTGTACATGTATTAACACCGAATATTTCACATGCGGAAATTACGATTGCTGCGCTTGAAGCAGGCAAACACGTTATGTGTGAGAAGCCGATGGCGAAAACAGCTGAAGATGCGAAGCGCATGGTTGAAACTGCGAAGCGCACAGGTAAAAAGCTGACAATTGGCTACAACAATCGTTTCCGTCCAGATAGCCAACATTTGAAAAACGTTTGTGCAGATGGTGAGCTAGGACACATTTATTTTGCAAAAGCACATGCAATTCGCCGTCGTGCGGTACCAACATGGGGCGTTTTCCTCGATGAAGAGAAGCAAGGTGGAGGTCCGTTAATCGATATCGGTACACACGCGCTTGATCTAACACTTTGGATGATGGATAACTACAAGCCGAAGGTTGTTTTGGGAACGTCCTACCATGAATTGTCCAACAAAGAAAATGCTGCCAATGCATGGGGACCATGGGATCCTAGCAAATTTACCGTTGAGGATTCCGCGTTCGGGATGATCGTGATGGAAAATGGCGCAACGATTATTCTTGAATCCAGCTGGGCGTTGAATACGCTTGAAGTGGATGAAGCGAAATGCTCCCTGAGCGGTACAGAAGGCGGAGCAGATATGAAGGGCGGACTTCGCATCAATGGTGAGAAGCACAGCCGTTTATACACAACTGAAGTTGAGTTGAAAACAGGCGGTGTTGCGTTCTATGACGGTAAGAGCGAAAGCGCTGCTGATGTAGAAATGCGTTCTTGGATCAACGCAATTGACCAAGATATCGACCCAGTTGTAACACCAGAACAGGCGTATGTGGTTTCACAAATTCTTGAAGCTATTTACGAGTCTGCACGTACAGGCAAAGCTGTTTATTTGAATCAATAATCGCATAGATATGAAAAACCATTGGGATGTAGGGTCCTGATGGTTTTTTGTCGTGAGATGGCGTATGCTTATCGTAGTGAAGGACTCATTCTGTTATCTAGGAAAGGAAGCGATTGTCATGCAATTGGGTTTACAAAATAAAGTCGCATTAATTACCGGCGGAAGTAAAGGAATCGGTCTTGCAACGGCCATTTCTCTATCCCGGGAAGGGGCAAAAGTTGCCATACTCGCCCGCAACGAAGAGCAGCTAAAGGAAGCGGCTATGCAAATTGCTAATTTGACCGAGGGCGAAGTGCTAACGATTAAAGCTGATGTGACATCCGAAGCGGATTGTCAGCGTGCCATTGAAGAGACCGTCCATCGTTTTGGCGGATTACATATTCTTGTGAATAACGCAGGTACGGCCGCTGCAGCGCCATTTGAGCAGGTAGGCGCGGAAGTGTGGCGACAAGATTTGGAGCTGAAATTGTTCGGAGCGATTCACTGTTCGCGCTATGCAATTCCCCACATGCGAGCGGCAGGAGGCGGTTCGATCGTGAATATCACGACATCTGCTGCCAAAACACCGCCAGCTTCATCGCTCCCAACCTCTGTTAGCAGAGCTGCTGGGCTGGCATTGACGAATGCCATGAGCAAGGATCTGGGCTCGGCACAAATTCGCGTGAACACAGTGTGCATTGGAACCATACGCAGCGATCAGATTGAGAAGGTTTGGAAGAGAGTAGCCCCAGACCTATCCTGGGAGGAATTCGCTCAAGATCCAAGGCACGATATTCCACTCGGTCGTATTGGCAACGCGGAGGAAGCGGCCAATGTCATTACCTTTTTAGCATCTGATGCCGCCTCATACGTCACGGGAACTTCAGTGAACATCGATGGTGGAAAAAGCGCGGCACTATAAATATACAAGGTAAGCAAGCAGCCTAAAAGAACAAAGCCTATGACTCTCCAATTATGGAAAGCCATAGGCTTTGTTCTTCTTATATTTTTCTTAGGAAATGGCTTCGATTATGCTCGACGTTTCTTTCTTAGATACCAGACGACCATTGAGATAGCGTCCCGGATTGAAGTGTTGTTGTGAAAATTCATTGTAATTGTCATAAGCAAGAAACCTCCCTAATCCTGAAAGAATGTCATGCATGAATAGTAGTACGTAAGAAAGCTGACGATGGTTCTATTTTTTTTTAGTGGGAAAAGCCCATTTGATGAATGTGACTAATTTGAGCGATTTTTCGATTATTTTTACTTGACAGGTTAAACGTTTCAAATTAATCTAGAAGTGGGTGTTAAACGTTTAACAAAATCAATGAATCGAAGCAAGTAAAAATAAGGGATTCGGAGTGATTCTAACATGTGGAAACAAGCTATTGAAGATGCTTTGCAGAAAACGAAAGTAAATATTGAGCGTTTCGGGGATCAGTTCCCTCATGTCAGTGAGAACGATATTTATCATTTGAATCCGAACGACGATTGGACAGATGGCTTCTGGTCAGGCATCCTGTGGCTTGGCTATCAATATACTGGGGACAAAGCGTTTCAAGAGGCTGCACAAAAAACGGTTGCGAGCTTTAAAGAAAGACTTAAAAATCATGTTGCCTTAGATCATCATGATATCGGCTTCCTTTATTCCTTATCTTCGAAGGCGCAATGGATTCTTGAAAAGGATGAGAATGCAAGGCAGCTTACATTGCAAGCAGCTGATGTACTAATGAAGCGTTGGAGACCAAAAGGCCAATACATACAAGCTTGGGGTCCCGAAGGCGACGAGAAAAATGGCGGGCGCATCATTATCGACTGCATGTTGAATTTGCCGCTATTGTACTGGGCTTATGAGCAAACTGGCGATGCAAAATATAAAGAAGTTGCTATTATTCACGCGGATTTGTCGCGTCGTTACTTGGTACGCGGTGATGATTCCTCTTATCATACGTTCTATTTCGACCAAGAAACAGGTGAGCCTCTACACGGTGGGACACATCAAGGTTATCATGATGGATCAACGTGGACACGTGGTCAAGCTTGGGGTATTTACGGGTTTGCGCTTTCCTATCACTATACGAAAAACCCGCTTTATTTAGAGACTGCTAAACGCTTAGCGCGTTATTTCTTCGATCGTCTTCCAGCGGATGATGTCGTATATTGGGACTTCGATGCGCCAGTGAATGCCGAGACGAAAAGGGATAGTTCCGCATCTGCGATTGCATCTGCAGGGACTTTGGAAATTCTAGAGCATTTAGCAGCGGATGATCCAGATCGTGCGTATTTGGAAAATGGTGTGCAGCGTTCGATGGCTGGACTAATCAAATCCTACGCCACAATCGGCAAGCCAGATGCACAAGGCTTCTTGGAGCGCGGTTCCTACAGCGTGCGCGGTGGAGCTGCACCTGATGACTATGTGATTTGGGGCGACTACTACTATTTGGAAGCATTGATGCGTTTAGAGAAAGGTTTCAAAGGATACTGGTATGAGTAATTCACAAACGGCAGTGGGAACAGATCGCGCTTACTGGGTGCAGACGATGCTGCGTATTGCAGAGCCTGTGCTTCGAGCGCTAGCAGCTAGAAAACTTCGTGCCACGATGCCAGTAGAATGTAAAAAAGAAGAGCAACGCGAGTTCACACATCTTGAAGCTTTCGCAAGGACACTTGTCGGGATCGCGCCTTGGTTGGAAAAGCCTGCGAGCGATGCAGAAGAAGAAAAGCTGCGCTTGGAATACGGCGTGTTGGTTCGTGAGGCGATGGACGCTGCAACCGATCCGGAATCGCCGGATTTCTTAAACTTCGCGAATGGTATGCAGCCCATCGTGGATACTGCTTTTTTGGCGCATGCGATTTTGCGTGCTCCGAACACGCTGTGGCACACGTTGGATGCACGCGTTCAGCAAAACCTCGCCGCCGCGATGAAAACCTCACGGACGCGCAAGCCAGGCTTCAATAACTGGCTGCTCTTCGCCGCGATGACGGAAACTGCGCTTGGCGTCATGGGCGAGGACTGGGATCACATGCGGGTTGACTTTGCACTGAAGCAGCACGAGCAGTGGTACCTAGGCGACGGTATGTATGGTGATGGTGTTGACTATCATGCAGATTATTACAACAGCTTCGTGATTCAGCCGATGATGGTAGATATTATTGAGCATGTGCATACGCTATATGGGGATTGGGCTAAACTGCGTGAGAACATCCTGAAACGTGCTCAGCGCTATGCGGCTGTTCAGGAACGGATGATTTCTCCAGAAGGAACTTTCCCGGCGATTGGGCGCTCGTTAGCTTACCGCTTCGGGGCGTTCCAATCTCTGGCGCAAACAGCATTGCGTCGTGAGCTGCCGGTTGAAGTAGCTCCTGCTCAAGTGCGCGGCGCACTGACCGCTGTGATTCGCAAGTTAATTGAAGCGCCTGGCACCTTTGATGAAGGCGGTTGGTTGCGAATTGGTCTTTGCGGACATCAGCCAGAGCTGGGTGAGCCTTACATTTCCACGGGAAGCTTATACCTGTGCTCGGCGGTGTTTTTACCGCTGGGCTTGGCAGCGGAGGATGAGTTCTGGCAAGGTTCACCTGCGCCATGGACCTCACAAAAGGTTTGGTCAGGCCAAACGGTTGCTATCGATTCGGCGTTATATTAGAACTGGGAAGGGCTGTCGCTATCGCGGCGGCTCTTTGTGCTATTCAGGGAAAGGAATGCTGTCAGAAATCAGTCCCGCAGGGGAGAAACGTATCGTGCTTTTATAGAAGAAGAGGCCCGCATGCCTTATGTTGTGGGAACGCACTGGTTTGTTTGTCGGCGCAGGGACTGTGATTGAGGGATGCCGTTAGTTCATTTAGTTGAGCTGACGGCTTTTTTTATTTGTGAAACCTTTTGGAACCGATCTGATTTTCGTGTACACTTACAATAAAGCTTAATAAACGCAATGCATATAATATCCACAAATACTCTAGGTGATAGATTGTGGATAACTTTTTAGGATGCGTAGATCGAGAAGAGAGAAGTGACTTTACGTGCATCAGCACTACCAATTAACCGTTGAAGAGGTACTGAAACGTCCCTCCTTTCAACATGCCTTCATCGCGGCTGGCCAAAAAGGTCTAGGACGGCTCGTCCGTTGGGTTCACATCATCGAGGTGATTCAGTTTGAAACGCTGCTGCAAGGTGGCGAGATGATTTTAACCACAGGGGCTGCTTTCAAAGATGATACAGACTCCTTCATGACCTATTTAGGCCAATTAATCCATAAGAACGTAACCTGTCTGTGTATCGAGATGGGACATTACATAACCACGGTTCCGCAAGCTTGGCTGGATGCGGCTGAGGACCACGATTTTCCGCTCATTATATTCCCGGAAGCCGTCCGTTTTATTGATATCACCCAAGATATTCATGCTCACGTCATTAACCAGCATCATCAAGCGCTGCAGGATTTGGAGAAAATATCGCGTGAATTTCATCGTATGACGCTTTCTTCTCGGGGGGTCTCGCACGTGCTCGCGCTGCTGCAAAGCAGTACCAAGAGCCAAGTCATCTATGTGCCTGTCGAGGCACAGCCGAAGTTCACGCCACCGCTGGGGAAGCGGGAGTCAGCGAAATGGCTCAGCTTCTTGGCAAGCCGAACCGCAGAGCAAGGGAATGAAGGCTCAGGGGCTGCGCCATCTTTTGAAGAGGTAGAAGGTCAAGCGGTCATCGTTCAGCCTGTCGGGGCTATGGGCAAAACCTGGGCACACATCCTGCTCATCCTAGATCGAAAGCCGCAAGAATACGAGTATTTGATTCTGGATTCAGCCTCTCTTTCCATTGCGCAGGATTTGCTGCGAAAACGTTATATGGAAGAGCGCAAATTGTATTCGCAGACGCTGTGGGTGGACGATTTGCTCCATATGCGCATTCATGATGAAGAGCAGATTAAGGTACTGATTGGCGCTGAATTTAAAAAGCTGAATGCGCTGAACCTTCAGGTGATTTTGCTTGAGTTTGAACAAGAAGGGGTAGCCACAGAGGATGAGGGAATTGAATCTGCGGGGCTCCACTTGTCGCTTGCAGCGCGCTCTATTTTTGAGGGGCAGCTGTTTCACCCGTTGATCACGTTGAAGCACAACAGACTTGTCGTCGTGGCATTCGATAAAGCTCCCCAAAAGCCAGCGAAGGAGCGGCTGCAGCACGTGTTTGAATCGCTTCAGAGCATGAAGGATAACGAGGGCATCCGGTTGAAAATCGGGATAGGGCTACCGCAACAAAGTTTCATGCAGGCGTATCGCAGCTATCAGCAGGCACTTCAAGCGTTGTCGCTAACCGTTACTTTGCAGCAGAAAAATACGATGTTTTATGATGAGTTAGGCGTATTTGAGCTGTTATTTCATATTGCGGATAAGGCGATTTTGGAGTCCTTCATTCGCTCTTATCTTGGTCCGATCATTGATCATGATCGTCTGAAAGGCAGTGAGCTGCTGCGAACGCTTAAGGTGTATCTAGACCATGACGGCTCGAAGCAAATTGCTGCGCAGCAGCTTTTTATCGTGAGACAATCTCTGTATTATCGTTTGGACAAAATTGAAGAGCTGCTAGGTGCGGATTACATGCTTCCTGAGCGAAGATTGGCGCTGCAAGTTGGGATTAGAGCGTATCAGCTGCTGTATCCTGAGCGAAAATTGTGAAAAGAATAGCGGTCAATTTTTGACAAAATGTCTAATGGAACTTAAGCCTTTCTCTCTTATACTTGGAGACAAGTAGAGAGCGATCCTTGCACATATGGGGTCCTCAAGAGAGGCTGATGACGCATGATTATTGGGGTTCCGAAAGAAATTAAAAATAATGAATTTCGCGTTGGCATGACACCGAGCTCGGTGCTATCATACAAAAAGGCTGGACATGATGTAAGAATTGAAACAAGAGCTGGACACGACATTGGGTTCACAGATGAGGATTATGCAGCAGCAGGTGCGACGATTGTGGCATCCGCAGCTGAGGTATGGGCATCGGATATGGTCGTTAAAGTGAAAGAGCCACTGCCAGAAGAATATGGCTACTTCCATGATGGTTTGATTCTGTACACGTATCTTCACCTTGCACCTGAGGCAGAATTGACGCATGCACTGGTGAGCAAAAATGTAACCGCCATCGCCTATGAAACTATTCAGCTCGATAACGGAAGCTTGCCGCTATTAACGCCTATGAGTGAAGTGGCTGGGCGGATGTCAGTGCAGATCGGGGCTCATTTCTTGGAGAAAGCGCACGGCGGTAAAGGGATTTTGCTAGGCGGCGTACCGGGTGTTGAACCAGGTCGTGTAGCCGTGATCGGTGGCGGCATCGTAGGGGCTAATGCGGCTAAAATGGCCGTGGGGCTCGGCGCGGATGTGACGATCATTGACCTCAATGCAGATCGTCTTCGTCAGCTGGATGATCAGTTTCAAGGGCGCGTGAAGACGATCATGTCGAATTCGTATAACATCGCTGAGGTTGTGCGCAAAGCGGATTTGGTTATCGGTGCGGTACTGATTCCAGGTGCTCGGGCACCTCGTCTCGTGACGGAGGATATGGTCAAAACGATGAGCCCAGGCAGCGTGATCATCGACGTTGCGATTGACCAAGGTGGATCGATCGAGACGATCGACCGCATTACAACCCATGATCAACCTACTTATGTGAAGCATGGTGTTATCCATTATGCCGTCGCTAATATGCCAGGGGCAGTAGCTCGCACATCCACGTTGGCGTTGACGAATGTCACGACTGCCTACGGTTTGCAAATCGCGAGCAAGGGCTTCGTGCGCGCAGCGCTCGACAACAAAGCCATTGCCAAGGGGATTAACGTGGCACAAGGACATGTCACATATCAAGCGGTTGCGGAAGCGCATGGATATGCGTATACGGATATTTACTCGTTGTTGCAGTAAAGTTGAGGGGCCTCCACAGGGATGTGGAGGTTTTTTTGTGGCTGGAGGCGCCTAGATGCGAAGAGTTGCTCGAAAAATTCGAGTATCTCATGTGCCTAGGCACTATAAAGTGATGCTTGGGGAGTGTGGGGCTCGCAAAATAGTGGCTTTTACGCAGCATGTGGGGAGAGAAGAGTAGAGAGGTGTAGATGCGGAACGTAGTTCCGCTATTTGAGTAGATTCAAGTGATTTCGCCGAGTTACGGAACGTAGTTCCGCTAATATTGTGAAATTCAGGTTAAACAGGCTGACATTGACGAAATAGCGGAACCACGTTCCGTTTCCCACCGGTTATTGGCGTTTTTGTGGAAATAGCGGAACCACGTTCCATAAAAAAATGATTAGCTACCTGCCATCCCCCACATCTCAACACGTCAAGCACCCCCAGCTCCTATCACGCCCAGCAATTCCAGCATCTCCACATCTCAACTGCCCCAGCCTCCCAGCATCTCATCACTCACTCCCGGCGCTCCTAGCCTCTCCAGACCTCCACACCTCCACACCTTCCGCACCTCCAGCAACTCGGCTCCCATTAGCACCCCCACCATCCCACCAATCACCAACTTCGCATTGACGCTACATTTATTAGCATATAGAATTGAACAGGTGAAACGTTTCAATTCCATGTTCTTTCATACATAAAAGCCTAACAAGCTACTCAATAGGAGATGACAATGTGACGACGTTACAGCAAAGACAAGACGAAATTATTGCCAGCGTTGCGGCAGCTGCGTATCAACAGCCTGTCTTAAGCAATGGGTTTCTTTTCGAAGGGGACGTTCGGGATAATTTCTACTACGCATCCTATCTGTTCGCTGCTTCGGTGGATCCTGCAATCGCTTTCGAAGGGGATCGCAAGGAGGCGAAGGATAAGGCAGAACGCATTCTCCTGCACTTACTACAGATCCAAGATCAGGATCCTTCAAGCAATACCTACGGTCATTGGCCGCTCAATCTAAGACCGACGCCACAAGAAGCGTCGAAAAATACGTTACCTGTTGAGCTGATGGGGAGCTTAATGGTTTATTTTGTGCAGCGATACGGGGAACAGTTGAGTGAAGACCTTCACGCAGGTTTCGAGAAAACACTTCGTCATATATATGACAGCAACTTCTATCGGAAACCCGTATCGGATTACGGGCATCACGAAGCGAAATATACCGCTGCAAAGCTGATCTTCGGACAGCGCTACGAAGACGCTGATCTTATCCAAGATGGCTTAGACAGCCTGAGAAAGACACTAACACGGGTTACAACCAATGGCATGTCGGAGTACAGCGCACTCCCATGGTTTTGGCACTGGGTCCAAGCGTTTACATGTGCGTGGAAGCTAACCAATGACAATGAAATCCGAACCGAGCTAGCTCGGATGTTGGATTATCTATGGAATGTACGCGCAACGTACTACCTCGGAGGGGCATGGGTCGGCCCGCATTCACGGATTTGGCCGCATGATATGCCGAAAGATACGAATGTGCTGCACGATTATGTGCAATTCGGCGATTTCAAGCTGCCAGCACATATGCCGAGAACGGAATATGCCGGTTTCCTTGCGTATGAGGCACCTGCAACAAGCATCCAAACTGCCCTGCATCGGTCATCAGTACCCGTCGAAATCAAACGCCAAATTCCAAAGCAAATTAGTCAAGCTCAACATGAGAATGACGTTCTCCACAGTTATGTATATATCACAGAAAACGTTGCCATGGGCGGGATCTGGGAGCGAGTCCGTGAGTTTGATAACGAGCAGCACCGCTGGGACGTTGCACTTCCGCTTGATCACACGCAAGGTGTGAATCATGCTTATTTTTTCCATCCGGATTTAGAAAAGCCAGAAGGAGATCTACGGCATGAGAGCGAATACACAGAGGTACTTTTTCATCGGAATGTGATAATGGCCACCTATGACATCCCAGAAGATAAGCCTTCCTATATCAAAGGGTGCTTACCCTTAGGGGAATGGGTCGTGGAGTCGGGCGGACTTTTTGGCCGCGCAGGTAACGTCCTCATGGCTGTGTTCATCCAGCACGAGTTCAATCATGAAGTGCTTGAGGATCGGATCTTTGTAACTAGCCGTGGCCGCACACATGCAGTCGTCGTCGAATGCATCGATCTGGTAACCGCGGAGACGTTAGGCATTCGCGATGTTCACCATTTTGCAGAATTAATGAAGGGCAAACAACCGAATTACAGTGAAAATAACACAATCACGTACATATCTATTACGAATCAAACGTTGTTGTTAAGCGGCGATTGGGCGAAGGAAATCAGCAGACTCATCAATGGTGAATCCATAGATTTTTCTTCCTACACAATCGCTTAAATTCATAGAAATGAGGATGGACACATGCCAGCAATTGATTATCCATTAGAAAAGCTTCTCACGTACGAAGGACGTAACCCGCGACCTGATGATTTCGATGCTTACTGGGAGCGTGCGATCGCTGAAATGAAGGCGGTAGATCCCCAAATTGAACTGATCCCAAGTGAATTTCAAGTTCCGTATGCAGACTGCTTTGATCTGTATTTCACAGGTGTAAAGGGAGCGCGTATCTACGCGAAATACGTTCGCCCGAAAAATGTGACAGAGCCGCATCCAGCGATTGTTCAGTTTCATGGGTATTCAGGTAACTCAGGCGAATGGCATGATAAGCTTTCCTACGCAGCGCTAGGCTATTCTTTCTTCTCTATGGATTGCCGTGGTCAAGGTGGGTTCTCCGAGGATGTTGGCGGAGTAAAAGGGACAACATTAAGAGGGCACATCGTTCGTGGTTTGGACGATCATCCGGATCAGCTGTTGTACCGAGATATTTTCTTGGATACTGCACAGCTTGCGGGTATTGCGATGAGTATGCCTGAGGTTGACCCTGCACGTGTAGGTGCGATGGGTGGTTCGCAAGGCGGGGCTTTAACGATTGCCTGTGCGGCGCTTGAGCCACGCATTAAGAAACTGGCACCCGTCTACCCATTCCTCAGTGACTATAAGCGCGTATGGGAGATGGATTTGGCGAAGGATGCCTACCAAGAATTGAAGGACTTTTTCCGCCGTCATGACCCACAGCACAAGCGTGAAGAAGAATATTTTACCAAATTAGGTTACATCGATATTCAAAATTTAGCTAATCGCATTCAAGGTGACGTGATGATGGCTGTTGGTCTCATCGATACGGTATGCCCTCCGTCTACCCAATTTGCAGCTTATAATAAAATCAAATCGAACAAAAAGCTTGAAATCTTCCCGGATTTCGGACACGAGGGATTGCCAGGCTTCGGTGATTTGACGCTTCAATTCTTTAAAGATCTTTAACAAAAACAAAACCACTCTCATTCTAAAGATGCGAGTGGTTTTTTGCGCTCCGTCTGCTGCTTGCGGTATTGGCTCGGTGTGACACCGATCATTTTTTTGAAAAGCTGATTGAAGAATTTCATATCCTGATACCCAACACGGGCAGCGATATCATTGATTTTATCAGAGGATTCACGTAAATACTGACAACAAGCTTCTAAGCGGGCATGCTGCACATACGTTGTGAAGCTCATGCCTGTAAGCTTTTTCAACTGTCGTTGGAGTTGGCGTTCACTCATCGATAGTCGGTTCGCAGCTTCAACAAGCGTGATGGGGCTGCTGCAATTCATTCGAATATAGACCAGCAGACTTTCTATATTTGACATACTGGCTTGCGTAACCTGAGGCAAATGTTCCTGTTTCGCACGGTGCATATACACGAGCAGTTGCTCTACACAAGCTTGCATAATCGTAATAAAGCCAGCGCGACGAGCATTATACTCAAAAAGTAATCGTTCGAACAGCGGTTGGAATTCACCGTTCTGTTCTTGAAAAGAAAGAAATTCTACTTCGCCATGCGGCTCTGCCGCTTTTTGAAAAAAATGTGGAAATTCCTGCTCGCCCATTGCCGCTGCATGCTGAAGCAATTGGTTCATCCATGCCTGCGTAAAGATGCAGTTATACACGATGAGCGGCTTCTTCTGATTCGTCGAGGAAGGTCGGAACACGTGGGAGATGCCAACCGGCAGGAAGAACAGATCTCCTTTGGTCACCTTCATACTGACATTGTCAATATAATGGGAGCCGCTTCCTTCAGCGACATAGCTGATTTCGATGAAATCATGGGTGTGCTGCTGCATGTCGAAGGATTCGTGAACACGATTCACATAGAGGGGCAGTTCAGGCACGAAAAATAAACGGCCAGCCGTTTCCGTAATACTGCGCTTGATCGTCATCTTATTTCACTTTGAAATGAACAACTGCGCTATACAGCATTTTACCAGCATTCGGGTCGAATACAGTGTGATGTTGAATAGCATACACATCAAGCAAAAGCGCCTTGTTGTTGTCGATTTGTTCATTGATTTTCTTTTCAAGCGTTTTTAAATCATAGGCCTGAAAAAACTCAATTTTATTTTCAATACGATCTAAAATAAAGTCCATGATCCTGCGCCTCCTTCAGATAAATGTAAATGTATGACGGTTTCTCTTATTATAACGTCAATATCTGATATAGGAAGTATATCTGAATAGGCGTATACTTGGAAATGCCACGGATCGGACGTTTTTAATACAATGCAATGTCTTACATGCCAGTCAAAATTGTAATGGGAAGTGATGTTGTTTTGAACTCTACACGGTTATTGGTTGATTTCTTAAAGAAGAAATGGCCGTTGTATGTCATCGCCGCACTCGCTATTTCGGTAGGGAATATTGTTCACTCGTACTATCCCAAACTGCTAGGGATGTTTACGGACCAGCTCCAGAAGGGTGGTCTCAGTAAAAGCCTAATTGTGACGTATAGCGTGCAGCTGCTCTTTATTGGTGTTACCTTTGGTGTACTTTGCGCAATTGGTCAGTACATGATTATGCGAAACGGACGACGCTTTGAATTTGAAACGCGAAATCGGCTATTTGATCATTTCACCCATTTAGGGGCTACATTTTACTCGAAAAATGGGGTAGGGAAGCTGTTGAGCTACGTGATGAACGATGTCACGGTGATCCGCGAATCCATTTCGTTAGGTATCAATCAACTTTCGAACTCGCTTATTTTAATAGCAGCCGCTATCGTTTCGATGTTGTTCAGCTCGATTCCGTTGTACGTTATTCTGATCTGTATCGTGCCCTTAGTCCTTATTCCTGTGTTATCGGTGAAGTTCCAACCTGTGATTAAAGAACGATCGTTACAGGTCCAAGAAGCATTAGGCACGATGACCGAGTCAGCCGAAGAGCAATTCGGGGGCATTCGTGTGGCAAAAAAATTCGCAGTAGAATCGATTATGATGAGTCGATTTAGTGAGACGGTCGATCGGATTCGCGACAATCAGCTTAGATTAGTACGCCTATCCTCTTTATTTGAAGCGCTAATTCCGTTTCTGGGTGCCGTATCGCTCATTATTGCGATTGCCTTCGGGGGCTATTTGACAATTCATGGACGGATTACAATCGGTCATTTCGTTGAATTGACCCTGTATATTCGAATGATGGTCAATCCCTTGCAGCAAATTGGACGTGTGATTAATGCGTTGCAGCGCTCACGTGCGTCCTTGGAACGCGTGAATGAACTGCTCTCCTTGGAGTCAGAAATCAAGCAGAACGAGCTTGCACAGCCTACGCATCTCGATCAAGAGGAAATACGGATTGAGCATTTGTCGTTCTCCTATCCGGATGATGAGGATGAAGTGCTTCATGATATTTCATTGACCATTGAACCTGGGAAATCAATCGGCATTATTGGCAAAACCGGCAGCGGGAAGTCTACCTTGATGAAAATCATGCTCCGGATCTATGATCCGCCGGAAGGGACGGTTTGGATCGGAGATAGCGATATCCGTGATGTAACGATAGAAAGCTTGCGGAATCAAATCGCATACGTGCCGCAGGAAGGCTTTCTGTTCAGCACATCCATCCGGGATAATATTGCGTTCTTCAAGCGGGAATCATCGATGGACAAAGTGGAGCATGCTGCCAATAAGGCGCAAATTTTGTCCAGTATCATTTCATTTCCAGAGAAATTTGAGACGAAGCTCGGTGAACGCGGGGTCACTCTGTCAGGAGGGCAGCGTCAACGAACGAGCTTAGCGAGAGGAATCATCAAGGATTCCCCGTTGATGATTTTAGATGATAGCGTGAGTGCGGTTGATTCCGTAACGGAGAAGCACATCATCGACGCGATTAGGGAAGAGCGTTCGAATAAGACCACAATTTGGATTGCCCATCGCATCTCGGCACTGAAGCACACCGATGAAATCATCGTGCTGCATGAAGGAAGAATCGTGCAACGCGGCACGCATGATCAACTGCTAGCGCAAGAAGGCTTGTATGCAGAGCTATATGCGATACAGGAAGGAGGCAGCGACGATGTTCAAGCAGAAGAAACCTCCAGTAGAGCCTAAACAAGCACAAGCGTCCTTTCGAGCTTTAGCCGTGTATGCCAAACCGCACAAGCTTACATTTTTTGCTGTTGTCGTTTGTGCGCTGCTAGGGATCGCGGCAGATTTATTCCAGCCTTACCTCGTCAAGATTGCGATTGATGATAATTTGATGATCGGCAAAAATGATTTCACCTCGCTGATTATGATTTGTCTGCTGTACGGTGTACTTTCCGTTTCGAGCTTAATTTTTAGCTACGTACAAAATAATTTGCTGCAATACGCAGGTCAGAGCATCGTTGCCAAAATCCGCAAGGATTTGTTTAAGCATATTTTCAAGCAATCGATGTCCTATTATGATAAAACGCCAAGCGGAAGCCTGATCACACACGTGTCTAGCGATACGGAAACCTTGAACCAGTTTTTCACACAGGTACTCTTAAGCTTGGTGCGAGACAGCATGACGTTGGTTTTCATCATCGTGCTTATGTACCATTTGGATCCGATGCTGACGTTGTACAGTATGATCGTTATACCGATCATTCTCCTCATCGCGATGGGCTTTCGCTCCTACATGCGTAAAACGTATCAGCTTTCACGTTCGAAGCTATCCCAGATGGTCGCTTTCACGGCTGAGAATTTGTCAGGGATGCATCTGATCCAAGCGTTTCATCAAGAGAAAGAGCAGATGAGCCGCTTTACGGAGAAGAATTCGGGGTATTTCCGGGCAAACCTGAGAGAGGTTCGCACGAATGTTTTATTCAATCGGTCCTTTGACATTTTGGGCAATTTATCCGTCGCGTTTATTACTTGGATTGGCGGTATTGCCGTCTTCGATAAAGCGATTGAATTCGGTGTGCTCTATGCTTTCATCACCTATATTAGGCAATTTTTTCAGCCGATCAACAATATTACGCAGCAATGGAATACGTTGCAGTCAACCCAAGTTTCGATGAGTCGGATTTGGAACATTTTCTCGGCGCAGCCTGAAGTGAAGGATAAAGAGGCTTCTGAGCTTATTAAGTTAAAAGATGTCAAAGGGGACATTCGCTTTGATCATGTTCATTTTGGCTATCAGAAGGACACAGCCGTCATTGAAAATCTAGATCTACATATCGCGCCTGGGGACATGATCGGTATTGTAGGTACGACAGGTGCAGGCAAAAGCTCCCTGATCAGCTTATTGTGTCGCTTCTATGATGTGCAAGAGGGCAGCATTCGGATCGATGGTATCGATATTCGGGATATTTCGCAGGCTGATCTTCATCGGACGATTGGTTTGGTGCAGCAAGAGCCTTACTTATATGCAGGAAGCATTGTTGAAAATGTACGAATGTTCGACACGGAGATTTCTCGAGAGACCGTTATCGAGGCCTGCAAATTGGTCGGTGCCGATACACTGATCTCACGCATGAAGGATGGGTATGACACGCGCATTTCGGAGAGAGGGAGCGGGCTGTCGGCAGGCGAGCGACAATTGATTTCTTTTGCCCGTATCATCGTATTCCAACCCAAGGTCCTGATTCTAGATGAAGCTACGGCTAATTTGGATTCACAAACAGAGCAGCTGATTCAAAATGCATTGAACATCGTTGCCGAAGGAAGAACGACGATTGTCATTGCGCATCGCATTTCAACGATTATGCATGCTGACCGTATTATCGTGATGAGTCATGGGGAAATTGTAGAAGAAGGAACACACGCTGAGCTTCTTGCGTTTCAGGGCTTCTATGAGCAATTGGTTCACCATTCCCAAGGAAGTCATGCACATGAGAAGGAAGCGGGAGGTCGCATGTCATCGATAGGCTAATGATCAGGTACTAGGAATAGATAGTACTTCTCAAATCGGTGAACTCCAGTACAATTAGAAGTAAGTCGAGAGGAGGGAAAACAGCATGAAATCCAACAAAATCATGATCCAACTAGGGTATGTCTTGGGGGCTAGTGCTCTTTTAACTGCTATTGGTTACTTCTTCGCTTCGAACTGGGAGAAGTTAAACCGATTAGAGAAATTTTTGCCTGTATTCGTGCTCATATTGGGGTTTTATGGTCTATCCGTTTGGCTTTCTCGCCAAGTGGGAAGACAATTTTTAAGTAAATTAAGCCTGTTTGCCAGTTGTATTTCCTTTGGTGTCGGGGTCGGACTGATTGGTCAAACCTACAACTCCCACGCAGACAGTTACAGCCTATTCCTCGTATGGTTCGTGCCGGCTTTGTTATACGCGATACTAACCAGGTGGCAGCCCTACTATGTATTAAGCTATATTTTGGGCCATCTCGCCTACGGGTTGTTCTTTTTCCCCAAGTGGGGGAGCTATTCCGAAGCGGAAGGAACAACCCTTGCGATTTGGTTAGGGCTAGCGGTTGTGAATGGCGCCTTGTTCATTTTGTTTGAAAAGGGGCGTATCGTTTCTCCATTTCTAAAATGGGTGACTTTTCAAGCGACAATCTGTATATTTATTATCGTTTCCTTTTCCCATACCTTTGAGAATTATGGGATATGGATGAATGTCCCACTCCTTGCGGTGCTTGCGTTAGCGGTGATGTATGCGCATCGCACACAGAATAAAGTGTATCTGTTGTTCGCAGGGCTTTGGGTTTCCGCCGCGATCACCGTCAAGTACGTCGAGCTGATCATCGAGTATCATAATGAATGGTTTTTCATCGTAAGCTTGCTGTTCATCATTGTGTTTATCGGCGCTAATGTGATGTTTATGAACTACGTTCGTGCTTGGAAGCCTGCTTCTGAGAAATTGGAAGAAGGAACAGAAGTGGAAACTGAAAAGGCTGCCAAAGGCGATGGCGACTTCACCAAATGGATCGTTCGTGTGCTCACGATTTCTGTGATCATCATCGGTTCATTGCTAGGTAGTTTTACGCTGATTGGCTTAGTGACAGTCGTGCTAGGTTTTGATGATCCAGCTAATATTTTGATTGGCTATGGCTTTGTATCCGTCATTGGGATGTTAGCGGCGAAAAAATTCAATGTTTTAGCCCGTTTCACGATTTTAATCAGTGGGCTTATGCTAGGTGTTGGTGCAGCAGTTGGCACGGAACGTTCTTCAATGCTGCTGATTTTTCTTGCACTGACCGTAGTCGCTTTTGCTTATCTACAAGGCTTAGTGAAGAGAATTCTCTTCTTAGTAGCATCGATGATCATTGTGGCTTTTGTCTTATTCGATTGGCTGAATGATGGTGTCGAGGTACTTAGTATTCTTACGGGCCTGCTGTTCCTCTTGTTCGCAGGTGGTCAGCTCATCCGTTCGGCAGCATTCCGTGAGCCGGTCTTGTATAGCAGCTTTCCAGCCTTCTTGTTATCGTTATTCGCCTTAACCTTTATGGCAGAGTCTGGTTGGTACTATGCAACGAATGTCTTGTTCTTCTTGCTAGTTCTAGCCGCGATCATCGTGAGCAGACAGCTTCAGGTTCGATGGGTATTCAACTGGTCAATGGGCTTCTGGATTGCCTTCCTTGTGTACAAATATTACGATTTGGCTTGGAAGCTCCTGCATAAATCCATTAGCTTGGCGATTATCGGCATTCTGATTCTAGGGTTTACGGTGTGGATTGAAAAAAGGCAGGGACTCGAACCTGATGAGACTTCGGTTACGCGTCCTGTTTACGGAGCTAACCGTTGGATTATCGCACTAGTCGTTCTCTTGCAAATCGCAGCCATGTCGTTGCAAATCGGCAAGAGTGAGTATCTCCTTAGCCATGGCAAGCTGATTAAGCTGCAGCTGCAGCCGCTGGATCCGCGTTCCTTAATTCAAGGGGACTATGTACGACTGCGTTACGACATTTCTCAGCCGCCGATCTACCAAAATAATTTGGACGAACGGAAATTTAAAGGAAAAATTGCCGTGGTACTTGGACCTAGCTCTACCTCGAACGTATACGAGTTCCGTCGGGAATATGAGGCGGGAGAACAGCTTGCTTCGGATGAAGTCCGCTTGAATGGGGAAAGAGCTGGCTATGAAGAAATTGAGTATGGCATTGAAAATTTCTTTATCCCAGAAGGTACAGGAAGAACCTATGAACTGAATTCAAAATTTGCCGAAGTCAAAGTATCTGCCGGCGGCGATGCGATCTTAGTTCGATTAACCGAGAAATAACTTAGCTTTATAGAAAGAATGAGGTAATTAACACCATGTGGCTCCTATTTTCTGTCCTCGCAGCGCTATGCTTTGGCCTGCGAGGCATTCTTTATCATTGGACTAGTCAGCAATCACTGAATCGAAATGTACTGCTTTGCGGCACATTTGCTATGGGAGCAGTCGTAAGTCTCGCGAGTGCCCTCATTTGGCAATCAGCGTGGGAAGTATCTGCGCTTATCGGGATTCAAATGGGGTTGTTCTCCTTCGGAGCAAACGCCAGTATGTTCAAAGGGTTTGCCGTGGGCAAAGCCTCGTTAGTGGCTATTTTGACTGGCTTACCTTCCGTTGTGGTCGTCTTATTTGCCTATTTCCTATGGGGTGAACGGCTGAACTTGCTTCAACTGTTTGCGTTTGTTGTCATCGTTATCGGTATTTTATTTGTCAGGTACTCCAACGACATTACGTTGTCTAACTTACAAGGTGCAGGATGGGGAGTCGTCGCACTCTTCTTATTTGCTTTTAATGACTTGTCCAGCAAATGGACAACAATCGTCCATGCTTCTCTATTTCCGACGCTGTTCTTTATGTTTGCAACAGGCACAATTTGCTTTGCGATTTGGTGGTGGAGAGATAAGAAACAGAATTCAACGAAGCAAGCAGCAGGAACTACAAGTTCCTGGACAGAGCGTAAGACGTTTCTTTTCGGTATGATTGTTGGTATAACGAATGTAATGGGCATGATTCTTATTATTCATGGATTTGCACATGGGATTACGGGGCTAGTCTCGGCCGTAGTTGCGCTCAATGTATTGATTGTCCTGCTTTATACGCGTTTTATTTTGAAAGATAGGTTCTCGAAGTTGGAACAATCTGGATTAGCCATAGCAATGATAGGCATCCTAATGATGAAGCTAGTTGGCTCCTAAAAAGGCATTCGGCATGTAAATTACAACATATACTTTCTGAACTGGCGTAAATGCGTTACAATAAGAATATTCGTGCCATTAAGAATGATTCAGGAGGCTATAACGACAATGACAGACAAAGATATCGAAACACAAGCAACCGAAGAGATCGAAAACGATCCAGAACGTGAACAGGCCCAAATCATTATTACATGGTTCCAGCACATTCAAGAAATCGTCAAAGAACAATTCCCTGAGTATGAAGTAGATGGTCAAATTGGAAATAACCCGACCTACGGTCCGATGTTTGCTTTTACACTTAAAAAAGATGAGAAGTCCACGGCATGCGGATTTTTCTTGAATGAAATTATGAGAAATTTCCAAACGAATCCAAACGCAGGACTTTGGATGTCCTCGTTCTTCGTTGATTTGCTGAGAAGTGACGAAAGCCACTTGCTTCCGAACCCGCCTCAAACCGAAGACGAAGCCAAAGAATTGTTGGACAAGCATATTGTTCCATATTGCGCGGCTGCAGTTCGTGAAGAATTCCCTGAGCAAAAGATCTATGTGGATCTTGAGCTTCATGAGGAGCATGGCCCGGTTCTCGAGGCTGGCTTTGTAGCGGTTGAAGATGGCAATAATACTTGTGCATTACCTTTGCAATATTTAATGACGTTATACTTATTGAATCGCGACCCAGCAGAACCAATTATCCAAGCGATGTACCGTTTGTATGAGGAAAACAATTTAGGTCAATAAGTATCAAAAATGAGAGACAGCCAGAAGGGGATTCCCTTTTGGCTGTTTTTCATTTCGCTGGAATCTGCGTTATAAATTCTCATACATCATAAAATCATCGTACGTCCGAATGACGGGTATGGCCGCACTCGTTCCGAGCTTCGCGTATTTCATCGCGTGCGAGGTGTTGAACAGCACAACCGTATCGGTCGGACGAAGCCAGCCTTGGTCACAAAGAGCAAGCATCGCTGCCCACGTCGCCGCGCCTTCAGGGGAAGAGGAAATACCTTCCGAGCCTAAGCACTGCGTGGCTTCCGCTATTTGCGTTTTGGAAACGGCGATGGCAGTTCCGCCGCTTTGCTTCACAATCGACAGAAGCAGTCCCAAATCCGGTGGATTGGGGACGCGCATCCCTGTCGGGTTCGGGATGATTCTGCCCACTGCTGATGGTTGAGTAGCATCGCTGCCTGCGCTTGGCGCTTGCCGCTGGTGTACTCCATCGACAATGGGCTGGCAGCCTTCCTCTTGGACACAAACGAAGCGAGGCATTTCCCCTTGGATGAAGCCTAATTCTTTCAGCTCCAGGAATGCCTTCCACATGCCGATAATACCGGACCCGCCGCCTGTGGGGTAGATGATGACGTCAGGGAATGTCCATCCCAGCTGCTCGGCGAGCTCAAGACCCATCGTCTTTTTACCTTCTACCCGCCCAGGCTCCTTTAAGGTGCCGACATTAATCCAGCCTTGCTCCGCTCGGCCAGTCTCGATGATCGCGGCGGCATCATGAATAAAGCCATCGACTAGCACAGTCGCAGCCCCGTACAGAGGGCACTCATCGACGATGAGAGAAGGGCAGTCCATGGGGATAAACACATACGCTTGAATTCCAGCTCTTCCTGCATAAGCGGCTAAAGCGCCTGCTGCATTCCCATTGGAAGGTACAGCGGCTTTTGTCGCTCCGGCTTCCTTTAGTAAGGAGACCGCAACCGAAAATCCTCGTGATTTAAAGCTGCCGGTCGGGTTTTGTTCTTCTCTTTTAATCCACAGACGTTTCAGCGACAGCTTGGTCTCCCAGTTCGGCATCCGAAGCAGAGGCGTCCAGCCTTCTCCTAAGGTAACGATATTGGCTTGATCGCGGATAGGAAGCAGCTCGTGATATTTCCACATCGAGGGGTATCGCAGTAGTAGGGATTGTTTTGTGAAGGATTTCGCAACGTGCTCGAGATCATAATCAACCAATAATGTGCCCCCGCACTTGCATTTCATGTCTTGATAGCGGAAGGGCAGCCTTGCAGCACATCGTGAGCAGATCAGCTCCCTTTGTATCATGTTTTGGCCTCCTCAGCGTCTTGGGCAGGAGCGGTCATTGTTTTTTCCTGCTCGCATGAAATGATTTAATTTTGTGGAAGGCAGCTTTGTTCGGAAGTTTTAAGAAGAGCTCGAGCATGGGGGCGAAATTCACTTCAATAATCCAAACATGTCCCTGCTTATCAAAAGCCATGTCAATGCCCATCGTTTTGACCCAACGGTAGGAGGGGGCTAGTTGAGCGGCTGATCGCAGGGTGACCGCGTGCAGGTCGGCAAGAAGCGCAGAAGAGTGCATATGCTGAAGCTCCGAGTGCTGAATTGCGTTCTCTACGGTGACAACCTTGCCCCCGCTCCTGCGAATATTGGTGACGATAAAACCTTTGCCGGCTACCTTCGCCAGCATACCCGTCACTTGCCAATCTGATTTCGGGTGGCGCTGCACCATCACGCGCATATCGAAGGGACGTCCATTCTTGGCCGCAAGGCTGATACGTTGTTGGACGATGTAATTTTTGTTGGCCTTTTTCTTGATAAAAGCATTGATATCCGCTTGGCTGGTATGCGTTTTCTTTTTGTCGCCATCTTGAAATTCATAGGTTGAGCTATTGATGGTTTTGACACGGATAACGCCTTTTCCGCCGTAACTGCCTGTGGGTTTCAGGATGATTTGCCCATACTTGTTCAGCATGCGCCAGAAGCTGTTCACGCTCAACCAGTCGGTTTCAGGCAAATAAGCCTGAAGCCTTTTTGACTTGCGCAGCAGTTTATATTTCGTCCATTTACTCGTCGATAGACTACTCATACGCTTTCTCTTCTTGCCTTTGAATGACCAAATCATGTTCCTCCACTTGAAGGAGCTGGTTGCGTTCATCAACGAAGACAACTTGTGGCTTGAGTGTACGAATTTCTTCTTCGCTCATAAGCCCCATGCTAAGAATAATGACAAGGTCGCCAGGGGAAAAGAGATGGGCAGGCGGACCGTTTAAGCCGATTTTGCCGCAGCCTTCGGGAGCGGGAATGGCGTACGTTTTCCAACGTGTAGCATTGCGCAGACTGGTGACTTGAACCATTTCATAGGGATAAATATTCGCTTTGCGCATCAGTAATCCATCTATGGTAATGCTGCCTACATAATCCAAATCGGCTTCCGTTACGGTCGCACGATGTATCTTCCCTTTACACATTAGTCGCTGCATGTGCAGTAGCGCTCCTTTATGATCACATGTTGTTCTTCACAGCGTATGAGAGGGACAAGAATCAGGGTGTAGGCATCCGCCTATTTCTCATGAAAAATGGGCAGCGCAAATAGGAAATAACGGTACGTTATTTCCCGGGAAAACGCAGGGTTCGACACGGGGAGGTGTCTCGCGGGAGGGATTAATGAGCAGCGTAACTCGAAAAAATCGAGTTACGCGCAGCGGCCAAGGCAAAAAGAGCAGCGTAACTCGAAAAAATCGAGTTACGCGCAGCGACTTAACAAAATGCCGCCCAATGCCCCCCCAGCAGCAAAAAAAACAGAGCCATGCGGCTCTGTTTTCAACTTCATATTAATTTAATCCCGCTAATTAAAACTAAAGTAGCAATAATCGTACGAAGTACCGTTGTCGGTGCTTTCGTAGCTAGCATGCTTCCGATGAGTACGCCAGGAATCGAGCCGATAAGTAAATTAAAAACAAGTGTAAAATTCACATTCCCCATGCTGGCATGCAGGATGCCTGCTGTCGAGGCAAGAAGGAAGGCGTGTGCGATATCCGTACCAACGAGTTGGGCAGGAATCATGCGGAAAAAATAAAGCATAGCAATAGCATACAAGGAGCCGGAGCCGATGGAGGTAAGTCCGACGATGAAGCCTAACACGGCTCCAATCGAGATTGTCAGCCAGCGCTTCTCTTCCAAGGATTTCAGCTGCCAGCGATTTTCTTTGAGCCGGTGTCCGAAGAACACCTTGAACATCGTGGCACAGGCCACTAGGATAAGCACATAGCCGAGCGCGTGCTTGATAAGTCCTTCTTGGTTGTCATAGAAGGAGTCAAAAAACTTCAAAAATATGATCGCGACGATAACCCCTGGAATACTGCCGCAGGCTAGCATTTTGACTAACTTAAAGTCGATCGTTTTCTGCCGCCAATGCTGAATCGTACCAAAAAGCTTCGTTATTGAATTGTACAAAAGGTCCGTGCCTACCGCGATAGAAGGATGAATACCAATTAAGATAAGGATCGGAGTCAGCAAGGAAGCGCCGCCTACACCTGTCATTCCGACCAGAAACCCAACAATTAAGCCCATTAGAATAATACTCAAAGTCATGTTGTCATGTCCTCTTTTCAATTCCCAACTAAACACATTGGATTAATTTTATTCCCGTATAAGTTTTTTGTAAAGAGAAATTTTCCAGTCCTGTACGTATCCGAATTAAGGACTTAATTCTGAGCTATCCATCGAATACGGAATCAGGTACAATGGATAGATGTGTCAAAGTTAGCTGAAGGAGGATCAACTATGCGAAATCGTACTACCGTGATGGTCAGTATCGTCCTGGCCATGTTAGTGGCGTCTATGGATACGACGATTGCCAATACAACCATGCCGATCATTGTGAATGACATTGGTGGGAACAGCCTGTACGCCTGGGCGTTTACCTCTTATATGGTACTTTCAACCGTTCTAGCTCCGCTCGCAGGACGATTATCGGATTTATTTGGGCGTAAGCGCATTTATGCCGCGGGTATTCTTTTATTTCTTGGGGGCTCTGTGCTGTGCGGTTTAGCGGACAGCATGGTGCAGCTCATCATTTTCAGAGCGATTCAAGGAATCGGTGCAGGTGTGATGATGCCGTTTCCATCCATTATTGCTGGGGATATCTATCCAGTGGAACAGCGGGGGAAGGTGCAAGCCTTTTTCACAGGGATGTGGGGATTATCAGCAATCTTGGCTCCTACGTTAGGGACTTTTTTCGTCACCTACATGAGCTGGCGCTGGATATTTTTCGTGAATATTCCGATCTGTATCATTGCTTTGCTAGCGCTGCTTCCTTACAAAGAGGTATACCAACCGAAGAAAGCCGTGATCGATTACTGGGGCGCACTATTGTTTGCCGCGGGAATTTCATCCTTGCTTCTAGTCACTGTGGTCCATTCCTACACCTTCCTATATGGTGCCGTTGGTGTTCTACTTCTGATTGCGTTCTTCCTCTATGAAAAAGGGCATGCAGCCCCGATCGTTCCCTTGAACTTAATGCGGAATCGGCCGGTCGCCCTCATGATAGCTGGTTCATTTCTCAGCTGTGCCGCACTTTTTGGAACGTCAAGCTATATCCCTTTATTCTTGCAAAATCAAGGGCACTCGCTATTCGTCAGTGGCATTGCGCTGTTAGCTACATCCATCGGTTGGATGGGGGTTGCCGTCCCAAGCGGAAAATGGGTGATTCGCTTCGGCTACAAGCCGCTGCTGCTGACGGGGAACGCATTGCTGCTCGTAACCGCGGTATTGCTTTTCTTCATTCGTGAAGGCACCTCATTTTGGTACATATTCAGTTCGCTATTCATGTTAGGTCTTTCGTTTGGACTGCTGTTTACGGTATCCACAATTGGCGCGCAACAGTTAGTCGAAGCTCATCAAAAAGGGATTTCGACCTCGCTGCAGCTATTCGCACGGAATATCGGTACAGCCGTCAGTGTGACCGTGATGGGTTCGATTGTTACAAAATCTAACGACTTTTATACGGGGATCCATGGGATGTTCGTATATGGGTTAATTGCCTGCATCGTGGCCTTCGCAGTACCATTGGCGATTCGCGAGGGAAGAAAAGAACGTTTGACTGTGTAAAAATGTAAAGATAGGGACTGTCCTCGAGCTTTGGGGAGAGTCCCTTTTTCGTATAAACTCTCATTTCTAAGGTCTTCATCTGAGGTTTGTAAGGTTGTTGGCGTTACCGTCTGGGCGCATAATAAAGAAGTAAGAAAGGAGGTCGCAATGGGAAAAATCATGACTAAGCCGTTGTCATCCGTGGGAGTCAATCAGGGTCGCCGGAGATCGTTAGGGCGCACACTGTATTTGCAACGATATTTATTAATAATGACGGTGCCCTTTATTATCTGGGCATTGATCTTTGCTTATGGACCGCTCTGGGGTTGGATTATGGCGTTTCAGAAGTATAAGCTGGGGCTTGGGGTTTGGCACAGTCCGTTTGTAGGATTGGACAACTTCAAGCAACTCTTTGAGGACAAGGATTTCTATTATGTCCTTAGAAACACAATGGTTATGGCCATCATGAATCTGCTAACGGGCTTTGTAGGGGCAATCGCGCTTGCCTTGTTATTAAATGAAGTTCGTGTAACCGCCTTCAAACGCACGATTCAAACCATTACGTACATTCCACACTTTGTTTCATGGGTCGTTATCGCCAATATCTTAATTACGTTTTTATCGCCGGATAGCGGGATGGTAAATACGTTTCTAATGAAACTTAGTATCATCGATTCACCGATTTATTTTATGGCGAACGAGGGGCTGTTCTGGTACATTCAAACCGCTGCCAACCTATGGAAGGAGCTGGGCTGGAGCACGATTATCTACTTAGCTGTGCTCGCCAGTTTAAACCCGGAGCATTATGAAGCCGCAGATGTCGATGGAGCAACCCGTTTTCAGAAAATGAGATATGTCTCGCTTCCAGGCATTATGCCTACTGCTTTCCTGCTACTTATTATTTCGCTTGGTTGGACGATTCAAGGCGGGTTTGAGTCCCAGTATTTGTTGGGCAATCCGGTGGTCATCGGCCGTTCAGAGGTTCTTGATTTATATGCGTTGCGCTACTCAACCGAAATTGGCGATTTCTCATATGGTGTTGCCATTAGTATGTTCAAATCGGTCGTCGCCATTATTCTGGTCGTATCGGTGAACTTTTTAGCCAGAAAAAGTGAAGGTAGCCGATTGTTCTAGAAAATGTCAGTAGGAGGTTGCTCATGCTTCGGCACCGTGCTTTCAGTGATTATGTGTTCTCGATATTCAATTATCTCTTTCTGGCGGTTCTCGGCTTTTGTACGCTATTCCCCTTTATTCATCTGCTGGCGATCTCTTTCAATGAACCACTGGATTTAATAAAAGGTGGCGTCACTTGGTTTCCGCGCAAATTCTCTACATTTAATTACGAATACGTCTTCAGTAATAAAAATTTATACATGGCTGTCGTTATCTCAATAACGAGAACGGTGGTTGGCACCGTATTGGGTGTGGTTTGCACCGCAATGATCGCTTTCGCACTTAGTCGGAGGGAATTCATCTTCCGCAAATCCTTTAACGTTTTCTTCGTCATCACCTTGTACGTGAATGGTGGACTGATCCCTACTTATCTGCTTATTAAAAATTTAGGCTTAATGAATCACTTCTGGGTGTACATTTTACCTGTGCTCGTTAGTGTTTATAATGTCATCATTATGCGAAGCTATTTCGAGCAGCTGCCCGAGGGAGTCGTGGAATCAACGCGAATTGATGGGGCAAATGAATTTCAAACGCTATTCCTCGTCATTATTCCGATCAGTTTACCTGTCATCGCGACGATTACTTTGTTTATTGGGGTGCAGCATTGGAACGCATGGTTTGATAATTACTTATACACGAGCCGCAATCAGGGATTAAGTTTATTGCAGTATGAGCTTATGAAGGTGTTATTGCAATCGGTTTCACAATCAGCGACAACTACCGCACAGATCGGGGCTAATAACGTAGCCAAACTGAGCCCGCAATCCATTCGTGCAGCATTAACCATTGTTGTCACTTTACCGATCTTATTCGTATATCCTTTCCTGCAAAAGTATTTCGTTAAAGGAATAACTATCGCTGCGATGAAAGAGTAAGACATGGGTATCAACAACCGCAATATCAGACGGAAGTCACATTCCGCAGATATATAACTAATTTTAAAGTGAGAGGGTGTCATATGATACAAAAGAAAAGGGCCCGTCATTTCATACTGCTTACTGTGAGCTGCATGGCTGCCATTACATTCTCAGGCTGTACGTCTTCCAATACGGAAACGGAAACAGCAACACCGAAAGCAACAACAGCAGAAAGTACTGCAGCAGCAACAGCTGCCGCTTCACAGAAGCCAACGGTTACCCCGGTTACTTTCTCCATGAGTACAGCTGACAACAAGCTGACGTGGGATAATTCGGTTTCTAAGAAGCTTACGGAGAAAACAGGCGTTTCTCTAAAGTATGATCTAATTGTAGGCGATGAGAAGCAGAAATGGGATATTTGGTTGGCCGGTGGGGATTATCCGGATATCATTCCTTTAGATCCTTTGCATATCAAAAAATACAAGGATGCTGGCGCGATCATACCATTAAATGATTTGATCGATAAGTATGGCCCGAACATTAAAGCGAAATACGGCGAGTATTTCAATCTTTTGAAATCCGAGGATGGGAAGATCGATTCCATTTCCAGCGTGCTTTTGAACAAAGAAGCATCACCAGATGCCTCACCGAACTTTATTATTCAATATGACGTATTGAAGGATGCGGGTTATCCGCAAATTAAAACGTTGGATCAACTGTACGACATCATTAGCAATTATGTAAAAAAATATCCGAAAATCGATGGGAAAGAAACGATTGGGTACTCAGCGGCTATGGCTGACTGGATCATGGATGCTCAGTTTAATAACCCGATTACGTTCGCTGCCGGTTTACCAGACCACGGAAACTTCCGCATTGGTGCGGATGGCAAGGTCACGTATAATCCGCTGACAGATGACGCCAAAACGTATGATCAATTCCTAAATAAGCTCTATACGAATAACCTTTTGGATAAAGAAACGTTCTCACTGAACATGGATGGGATGAGAGCTAAAATGGCGCAAGGCCGTGTTCTCGCTGCATTTGCACCAGCATGGATCGTAGGTGATACGGAGAAATCCTTGCGTGCTGCAGGCAAACCTGAACGCGCTTACGCACATATTCCAGTTTATTTCAAAGAAGGAACCGTGGATCACAATAATACCATAACACCAACTGGTGGGGGTACGGGTCAGTGGGTCATTACGAAAAATGCAAAAAATCCAGAGCGCATCATTCAATTCATCGATTATCTGTTCTCGGATGAAGGGCAAATTTTGACACATTGGGGTATCGAAGGAACAGATTATGAAGTTGTAAATGGCAAACGTCAAGAAACGAAGGACAAACTCGCAAAAGTGGCAGCTGATCCTGACTATGCCTACAAATCGGGACTTAAGAGTGTCAGCAGTGGAACAGCAGGCGATTGGTTCTCGCTTGGTAATGGCACGAAACTCGGTGATGGCGACTATGCGACACCAGTGACCAAAGAATCTGTTGTAGCGAATTATGATGCCATGACGAAAGAGGTATTAGCAAAATACGGCAAGAAGGTTTGGGCGGATTTCTTGCCTCCTGTTGAGAAAGTGCCTGGATATTTATGGCAGCTAACACCACCGGATAGCACGAAAGTTCCACAACAAAAAATTAGCGGAGATTGGCGTAAGCTGGTTCCTAAAGTTGTGATGTCCAAGGATACTGCAGAGTTTGAAAGTAATTGGCAGCTAATGAAAGATACAATTGCCAAAGATGGATTAGCCGCATATGAGGCTGATTTCACGAAATTATGGGCTGATTTTAATGCCGGCTATCAGAAGAAATTAGGGAAATAAATAAGTGTTGTGACAGACGATGGAACACTCCTTATCTTGCTCTAAGATAGGGAGTTTCCTGTGGGAAAAAGGGGAAGACGGTAACATATCGAATTATGATAGAAGGTGGCAAGTGCTGACCTAATCGAGATACGTCAAGGGGATCAGTGACATGAAAATCCGCACAAAGCTTATCATTACGCATTTACTTATCATGTTGGTTCTTCTGGGTTCCCTTACGTATGTGCTTGTCAAACGCAGCAGCGATCTCGTATTTGATAACATTATCGAAAATGCTAATCTGTCGCTCTCACAAGTTCGTGTTAATCTGGATCATAAACTAGGCTCTTACGAGGATATTGCGAATACGCTGTATTTAAATACCTCCTTGCAAGCCATGCTAATGAAGCATTTTCCAGATCTGCGGGATGCGTATGATGAATATTTTGCAAACTATGAGCCTTTGGATTCTGCTGTTAAGATTACACAAAATGTGTCACATCTCATCATCTACACAGATAATCCCTCCTTTGTATTTGCCAACTTTCATTTGATCGACAATGAGGTAAAGGTGAGCGATTGGTATCAGGCCGTCATCCAAAGTCCATTCGGTGCCTATTGGACGGCTTCTTATATGAACGAATTTCCTAAGGAACGCGTCTTCAGCTTACGCAAAAGACTGAATAAACAGGATCCGAATTCGCCAATCGTCGTATCAATTGAAGTAAATGTGAGTGTATTAAATGAGCTCATTCACGAAGAGAGTAAAGGAAAGCGCTTTATTTTCACCATGCCAGATGGCGTTGTATTGATTGATAGCTCCGAATCGAACTCCATCAAGCATCTGGATGAGCTTTCTTTCTCGAAGCAAATTCAAGCGTCTGCCGAAGGCAAGCTTCAGTATAAAGATGGTAAAGAGACCTATGAGGTTCTGTACCAAACACTCAATTCCCGGAATGTGGTTAAAGGGATGAAAGTAATCACACTCATTCCTGTCACAGAACTCATGCCGAAAATCAACCAACTGAAGTCTTTATCCTTCTTACTGCTTCTTATTGCGTGTGCGATCTCAGCTGCGCTGATTTTTGCTTTTTCTATGGGACTTACGCGCAGATTCACGGAGCTATCGATTAAAATGAGACGGGTTCATAAGGATAATTTCCAAAGCTTTATTGAAGTGAAAGGGAAGGATGAGGTTGCCCAGCTAGGTCAGATCTTTAATGTCATGGTTAAACGTTTAGGACAGCTGGTTAATGAGCGCTATCAATCCGAAATTGCTCGTCAAGAACAAGCGTTTCGAACAAAAGAGGTTGAACTTTACGCGCTGCAGGCTCAAATTAAGCCGCATTTTTTATTTAATATTTTGAATACGATTCGTGGGAAATTATTAATTGCTGGTGATCGGGAGAATGCTCAAGTTGTGGGACTACTGGCGAAGTCGTTTCGGATGATGTTGAAGAGTGGCGGGCAATCGATCCAATTAACCGAAGAAATTGAGTTCATTGAAATTTATTTACAGCTGCAAATGTACCGTTATGTCGATAAATTCGAGTTTGATATTCAAATTCCCGATGAGTTGAAAGGGAAGATGATTCCGAAACTGTGCTTGCAGCCGCTTGTGGAGAACGCGATCACACACGGGATCGAACTCAAAAAAACAAGCTCCCGGATATGGATTACAGGCGAAGCCATAGCTGGCAATATTCATCTAACGGTTAAAGATGATGGGCTAGGCATGTCAGCAGATCGGTTAAGTGAAATCCAAGGTTGGCTTCAAGAAGACAGCGCTCTGTCGCGTGATGCACATATCGGCTTACAGAACGTCCATCGTCGATTAAGGGATTTATACGGCGAAGCATACGGGCTTACCGTTGAAAGCGTAGAGGGGCAAGGAACGAAGGTTACCATGATGATACCAGAGCAGCCATTCCAAAGAGGTGATCAAGATGTATGACGTATTAATTGTGGAAGATGAGCCGATCGCTCGCGCATCTTTAACCTATTTACTCGATTGGCGCCGCTACGGGTTTGAAATCAGAGGAGAAGCCGAAGATGGCAGGCAGGCGCTGGACATGATGAAAGCCCACTACTACTCGCTCGTGATTACGGATATTCGCATGCCGGTTATGGGCGGTTTGACGTTTATTCAAGAATTACGGAAGTTCTCGGACGCTGCCGTGGTCATTTTGACAGGCTATGATGACTTCGAGTATGCCAGACAAGGCCTGAAGCTTGGCGTTCAGGATTACTTGCTTAAGCCCGTGGACGAGGATGATTTAATTGCTGTTTTGACGAAGGCAAGAGAAAACCTTGATCTCCAATATATGACGAACAAACAACTGAGTTTAGGTGTCTCTGCCTTGCGGGATCAGTTTTTCAAACGTTGGGTTCATGGCCAAGTAAAAAAACAAGAATTCGAAGAGCAGACAAAGCTGCTCGGCATCCGGGAACAATGGCATTCAAGCTGCTGTTTGTTGGTAGAGATGGACTTTATCCATTCGCTGCATACCCACTGGACCGATTACGAAATGGAACTGAAACGTTTCGCCATTCGCAACATTATGGAGGAAATCTGCGGAGAAACTGGTTTTGTTTTTGAAGAGTCAGAGGAACGGTACACGCTAATGATCCTCGAACCGGAGAATAGCTTTCTAAGTGAGGCTGAGCTCACTTCGTTGGCAGAGAAACTATGCGCGTCCATTCAGCAATTTGCCAAAGAAACAGTCAGTATTGGTGTCGGTCATACCGTAACGACTTGGGAAGCTGTCGAGCAGTCCTTTGCAGCCGCCGAAGTGGCCCTAGATGGGAAGTTTCTGCGCGGACGCAATACCATCTTAACGAGTCCTGACAAAAGCACGGAAGATACGGCTCAAGCTCACCTGCGTCATTCATTGGAAGTGAATGTGATTGAGGCCATCAAAACCTTACAAGCGGATCAAGTGCGTCAAGCGCTTATGCAATTGAAGGAAGGGTTTAAATCAGGCCTATTTCCAGCAAATGCGATTAAAGTTAATGTCTTAGAAATCCTTCTTCAACTCTCTCATGTCGTGAAAGATGCGGGAGCAAGCCACATGCTTTTGTTCGATGATAAGCTAGGCGATTATGAGCTTGTCATGCGAAGTAAAACGAGTGATGATCTCTACCAGTTCATCGCAGATAAATGTATGGCTGTGCTTGAACTGTTACATCGCATGAAAGATCAGCAGCCGAACAAAGTGTTTGATACCGTGAAGAGGTTGGTTCAGGAGCAGTTTCATACCCAGATTAGTTTGCGGAGCGTCGCACAGCAAGTCTATATGAATCCACATTACTTAGGGAAACTGTTTAAGGCGAATGCAAATGTATCTTTTAATGAATATATCTTGCAGCTGCGGATGGAGAAAGCCAAAGAATTGTTACTTTTTACGGATAAAAAAGTGTATGAAGTCGCCCAAGAGGTTGGCTTCGGTGAGTTGGATTGGTTCTATAAACGGTTTAAAAACTATACAGGCGTCAGCGCTGGGGAATTCAGAGCTTCAGTTTAGCAGATAGGAGGAGCAGGATGTATTTCGGTGTTTGTTATTATCCGGAGCATTGGCCGGAGGAGCGTTGGGAAACCGATGCGAAGATGATGCGAGAAGCAGGCATTAACATCGTGAGGATTGGCGAGTTCGCTTGGTCACGGATGGAGCGTTGGGAGGGCAGTTTCGACTTCTCTTGGTTGGATCGTATTATCAGCATTCTGGCTGAGGAAGGTATTCAGGTCATATTGGGTACCCCTACAGCTACTCCGCCAAAATGGTTGATGGATAAGCATCCCGATCTGTATATGCGAGATATGTATGGGGATGTTCGAGGGTATGGGAATCGTCGACATTATTGTTATAACAATGATGCTTACTTGCCATATATCAATACCATTGTGGGTAAAATGGCCGAACGTTACGGCAACGATCCGCGTGTTGTTGCTTGGCAAATAGATAATGAATTTGGCTGCAATGAGACGACTCGTTGTTATTGTGATAACTGCAGAACTAAATTTCAGCTTTGGCTGAAGGACAAATATCAAGAAATTGACCAGCTGAATGCTTGCTGGGGGACTGTTTTTTGGAGTCAAATCTATAATGAGTGGAAACAGGTCATTGTCCCTGCCTATACGGTGTTTCCGCTGCATAACCCAGGCTTGGTGCTGGATTATCGTAGATTTGCTTCAGACGCTGTTTGCCGATTCCAGAAGGTTCAAACCGATATCATTCGAAAGCATGCGCCGCAGGCGACAATCACCCACAATATGATGGGTGCTTTCAATGAAATCGATGCTTTCGATTTGTCCGAGGATTTGGATATTGTTTCTTGGGATAATTATCCGAATCTCATGTTTACCAAAGAAGTCGATCCAGCGCTTGCCGCGATGCAGCATGATATGACGCGCGGGCTGAAGCAAATGAATTTCTGGGTCATGGAGCACCAAAGCGGCCAGCCTGGCGGTAATATCATGTTTCCAACACCGAAACCGCAAGAGCTGCGGAGATGGACGTACCAGTCGATTGCCCATGGGGCGGATGGCATATTGTATTTCCGCTGGAGAGGCTGTTTATTCGGCGCTGAGCAATATTGGCATGGCATTTTGGCACATGATGGCAAAGCAAGCAGGAAGTATCGCGAGGTACAGCAGGTCGGAACCGAGCTGGCCAGAATTTGGCCTGTTTTGGAAGGCTCAAAGAACAAAGCCCAGGTTGCGATGATTCGGTCGTATGACAATGAGTGGGTGTTCGAAATTCAACCTCATATTATGGACTACACATACATGGGGCATTTTACAAGTTATTATCACTATTGGTATGACAACCATATTGGAACTGATATTATTTCGCCTGAGGCCGACTTTTCGGGGTATCGCCTCGTAGTGCTTCCTAACTTTATTATGACGACCGATGAGATCGTGGCCAAAGTTTATGAATATGTACATGCTGGTGGCATCATTGTGTTGGATTATCGGGCTGGCGCCAAGGACTGGCATAATCGCATGGAAGCGCTCACACTTCCGGGGAAGTTTTCAGATTTGCTTGGCATTAGCGTTGAGGAGTATGGCGTGCTGGGGAAGGATGAGGTTCGTCGGGTTCAACTGCTTGGAAGTGAGAGAGTCTATCACGGCGGAACGTGGTTCGATGTCATAAAGACCCACGGGGCTGAGGCAATAGCTACTTTCAGTGAAGACTATTTCTCAGGTTGTCCAGCGGTGACCATGAATGTATATGGCAAAGGGAAGGCGTACTACATAGGTACGGAACTAGATGCCAAGCTTCGAGATGAGATTTTTAGCATGATATATGGGGAGGCTGAACTGGTCAAGTCGGGGGATGGAGTTGTAGCAGATTCACCTGGTGTTGAGGTACTATCACGTTTCAAAGGGGATCAGGCGTATACGTTCGTTATCAATCATACGGTAGAGACAGTTCACGTGCAGATTCCTACCCTGATGTATGATCTGTTATCCGAGTCGGAAGTTCATGGGGAAATGGTGCTCGACGGTAACGGTGTAATGATTTTGTGTGGGGCTGAGTCTAATGGCAGTGCCACTTTGGAGGGATAAAAAGTATGGAAATAGGAGTGGCCTATTACCCTGAGCACGAGAGATCCGACCAATGGCCGATTGATTATAAGAAGCTCCAAGATGCAGGTATCCCTTATATTCGCATTGCCGAATTCGCTTGGTCAACGCTGGAGCCAGAAGATGGCGTCTATAACTGGGCATGGCTAGACCAGTCCATTGAGCTTGCAGCTGAATTCGGCATTAGGGTCGTACTCTGTACACCCACGGCTTGTCCGCCGATTTGGCTAGTTGAACGATATCCAGATGTGCTGCCTGTGCATAAAAGCGGTAAGACTGTTGGCTTCGGTGCGAGACAGCATCGCTCCTACTATTCGCCAAACTACTTAGCGTATTCAAAGCGTATTGTTGTTCTGATGGCTGAACGATATGGCCAACATCCGAATGTGATCGCTTGGCAGTTGGATAATGAATTTGGCGGTGAAACCAAATATGATTACGGCGATTGTGCGAAGCAAGCCTTCCATCAGTATTTGGCTGACAAATACGGGACGATCTCGCAGTTAAACGAGGCATGGGGAACGGTGTTCTGGTCCCAGCATTATCAGACCTGGGCGCAGATTCCGCTGCCTGCTCCGATTCAGAGCGATGTGATGATGTGGCCGCATCCGAGCCTTGAGCTGGAGTTTGCCAGATTCTCCTCGCAAGGGCTGGTTCAGTTCGCACGCATGCAGGAGCGCGTGCTTCGTCCGCATATCGGTGATCGACCGATTACAACGAACGGGTTCATGTTTTGTTGGGGAGATAACATCAACTGGGTCGATATGTTCACAACGCTAGACGTCGTCGGCATGGATATTTACAGTGATAAGCCGCATGAAATTGCCTTTTATTCCGATGCAAGCCGCAGTGTTCTTGCTAAGCCGTTCTGGATGATGGAGTACGGCGCAGGGGCAGGTCAACTGGAACGAGATATGCGAATCATTGAGGAGCGGGGGTGTGAACGATTTTTTCTGTTCAAAATGAAGCCATTCCCTTGGGGACAGGAGCAGGGGAAAGGAAGCAAGGAATTGCTCACCTTAACCGGTGAACCTTCGGAGAACTACAACGTCATTCAGCGCTATACGAAGGCTGCTGAAGCAGGAGACGTGGAAAAATTGCAGACTGCGGCCATAGAGTCAACCGTTGGATTGTACTATCATTTTGATAGCTCGTGGATCTATCAGATCTCCGTCTCAGATCGACTGCCCTATGCCAATTATGTTGTGGACTCCGTCTATCGCCCGCTATTCGAGCTGAATAAGCAGGTGGATGTCGTGTATATGGCTCGACAGATTAAGAACTATGAGCTGCTCATCCTGCCGCTGCACATTATGTACGATGTGGAGCTGGAAGATGCATTGATCGCTTACGTACACGATGGCGGTAAGTTGGTCGTAACCACAGATTTGTTTCGCAAAAATGAATGTAATGTATTCTTAACTGAAATTCCGAGATTGTTTAATGCGCTTTTCGATTGGCAGACGAATAATTTTGTGACAGATGCTATGGACATCACACAACCGATCGTTCTGGAGCATGAGTCGGGAAGTGGAAAATCGTGGCTTATCGCCAGAGACAGCTCACCTGAGGAATGGCGAGAAGTGATTGAGCGAATTGTTGCTGAATAAAAGTGGAGCCCCGCGCAATAGGCTCGGGAATTGAGCCTAATCCCGCTCTCCCCGCGAGCCCATCTAATTGACGCAAGTTGACAGCAGTCCCAAGTTAGGAGATTATGAAAAGATATACGACGAAAGAAAGAAGTGAATGCACGTGTTATTGAATGTAAAGTCTCGTCTACATGAGGGTGAAATCCAGGAATTGTTAAGTTACAGCGTATTTCCTGACGATGATAGCTTACAATTGGCCTTAAGCCAATATGAAAAAGATGAAGACGCTTGGTTGTTTGCTTACGAGTCCGAAGGGATCCTGGTCGGGATCATTGGTTTTACGATGAATGCGAAGCAAGAAATGACGCTGAATCATCTAGCGGTTGAACCTGAAAGCCGAGGTGTTGGCTTTGGCCGTGGCATGCTGCTTGAAATCATCGAAGACATGCAGCCTACGCGGATCACGGTGGAAACTGATGAAGATGCCGTACAATTTTACCGTAATGTAGGATTTGTGATAAGAAGTCTAGGTGAGAAATATCCCGGCGTGGAGCGTTTTCTATGTACGTATGAGGTTGAAGAAGACGACGAAGAATAGAATGAGAAAATCCCGAGTGACTGCAGCGATGCAGTGCTCGGGATTTTTTTGCGTATGAATAGATAATAGCTACATGCGTGATTTGACGGTTCTTGCATATTCCGAAGGACTCATTAATGTCGCTTTCTTAAAAGCTTTAGAGAAATAATGCACCGAGCTAAACCCGAGTCGACTTGCGATTTCCGTGAAATTGTACGTTTCTTCGCGAATCAGGATTTTAGCTTGATCGATTTTTAATAGAGCAAAATACTCCATGAGCGAATAGTTCGTCTGCTTTTTGAACTGATCCTTGAGCTGTGTTTTGCCAACACAGAACACTTGGCTAATTTCGTTCAGCGAGAGATGCGCGTCGATATGGTCAGCCATGTAGCTGATCACTTTCGTCGTCAGATCATGGACCGTTTTCTCCTTAGCCAATGTCGATAATGGCGTGTCAGCTTCCGTTGGAGCGGATTTCCGCAGCAAACGTAATAGCAGAATTTCCAGATAGCTTTGCAGCATTTGCTCACTGCCAATGGGGGCGTCTTGCCGGCGTGCCAGTGGATGCGTGAAAGGAAAGTGAAAGGCTCGCTGGCCTTCTCGCACAACTTGAGCGAGTAAATTGCGCTCCTCATCCTCCAAGTGCAGCACTTTTTGTTCGAAAAATTGCATAGCCTTCGAATGACAGTCAAACGTCATCACAATTAAATTTGGGGCTTTTCCTTTGGTCGCATAAAAGCTATGAAATTCATTCGGTTTATGAAAAATAATAGACCCTTGCTTGAGTAAGTAGCGCTGGTCATCTGCCTGCACCTCAACCTCGCCACGGTCCACATAAAGAAATTCCCAGAAGTCATGCTTCTCACCATTAAATACAAAGTCCTTCCCATACTCGAAGTAATGCATCGTAATGACTTTATTAATAATTAGACTCATCTTCAAATGCGTCCGGTAATATTCAGTGGCTTTCTTTTCGCTTATCGACATAGGTGTCACTCCTGAAAGTTCGCTAGAAAGTGTATATGCCTATCATAGCACAGCAGATAAAACAAAAAAATCGGCTTTCAAGACAAAGCAAGAATGGGGGGCATCTTTTATAATCAAGGTATCGTTAAGTTTGAGGGGGAGCATACATGAAGTTAGGTGTAATTGGCTATGGGAGAAGGATTGAGCATGTGGTTAGGGAAGTGCTAAAGGCAGATGCGGACTGCCAAGTAGCAGCAATTGTAGATGTACGTAAAGACTTGATTAAGGAACAGCTTGATGCACAAGGATGGAATCATATTAACTATTACGACACACCAGAACAAATGCTGGAATCAGAACAATTAGACGGGGCCATGATCGGCACTCGCTGTAGTCTCCATACGACGATGGGGTTGAAAGTATTGCGGCACAATCTTCCCCTTTATATGGAAAAGCCAGTGGCTACAAATTTTGAAGATTTAATCCGGTTAAAACAAGGATATGAGGCTTCCACATCGCCTGTTGTGGTATCGTTTCCACTAAGAGTAACTTCAGTTGTTGAGCTGGTTAAGGAAATTATTCAATCTGGCAAAATTGGTACGGTTGAACATGTGCAAGCGATAAATAATGTGCCATATGGCCGAGTTTATTTTCAAAGCTGGTACCGCGATGAGGAAGAAACGGGAGGCTTGTTCCTGCAAAAGGCGACGCACGATTTGGACTATATTCAAGCTGTGCTGGGGCAAAATCCAATTAGCGTCTGCGCTATGACGTCCAAGCAAATTTTCAAGGGCAAAAAATCCGCTGGACTCCAATGCGTGAATTGTGAAGACAATCGCACCTGCTTGGAAAGTACCGTTGGAACGACAGAAGAGCTGGATCCGACGTGGCAATATTGCTGTTATGCCGAAGATACAGGGAATGAAGATTCAGGAAGCGCACTGTTCCGATATGAAAGCGGTATGCATTTGTCTTATTCGCAAAACTTCTTCATCCGAAAAGGCGCAGCAGCACGCGGTGCTCGGTTCATGGGATATAAGGGTACGGTAGATTTTGATTTCTACACAGGCCAAGTGAAGGTGTATATGCATCATACGGCGCGAGTAGAAACCTATGATTTGGATAAGGGAAGCAATCATTTTGGTGGCGATCAGAAGCTGGCCCGCAATTTTACAGAGATTATGAGAGGGAGAGCGACATCTATTTCAACGCTTGACGATGGGTTGATGAGTGCACTGATGTGTATGAAGGCCCAGGAATCAGCACAGACAGGCACTTTCCAGACTTTGAGCTGGACATAATTGGAGGGAGTACACGGCACATGGGTCAAAAAGGTACTTTTCAAACGATAAGCTTGAGCTCGTTATCTAAGGTTTTTGCAGATGAAGCGCCACGTGAGGCAGCCTATACACAGGCTACGGCACTTCAAGGTGAAACCTTTGCGTTTCAGATTGCTTATACATCGAATAAGATGATGAAAAACATAGGCGTTGAAGTCAATTCAACGCTTGGTCTTCCTTTTACAATGCGTGCTGTAGGTCTTGTTCCTTCTGAAATGCCCTGCTATGCAGACCACGATTTGCATGTATTGCGCTCAGCACCAGGGCTGTATCCCGATCCGTTGTATCCGCTTGAAGAAAATAAAATTACAGCACTTCCTGGTCAGTGGAGATCGATCTGGATTCACGTTGAATTGCAGGGTTCGATACCCGCTGATACCTATTCGGTGAACGTCATTTTCTCATCTGCAGAAGGAGAGAGACTTAGCGAGGAAGTGCTGGAGCTATCCGTGCTGGCTGCCTCTTTACCAAAGCAAAAGCTGATCCACACGGAATGGTTCCACACGGACTGCCTTGCTACGCATTACAAAGTTGACGTATTCAGCGAGGAGCACTGGAGACTCATTGGTGACTTTATCGACACAGCGGTGAAGCATGGGATCAACATGATTTTGACTCCGATCTTTACACCGCCGTTGGACACTGTGATCGGTGGGGAGCGCCCAACGGTGCAACTGGTTGACGTCGAAGTCGCACAAGGCCATATTGACGCTAACACGACGTATCATTTCAACTTTGCGAAGTTGGAACGATGGGTAGCGCTTTGCCAAAATAAAGGCGTCGAGTACTTCGAGATCTCCCATTTGTTCACACAGTGGGGAGCTAAGCATACACCTAAAATTATCGCTGCCGTAGACGGCGTAGAAAAACGCATCTTCGGCTGGGATACGGATGCATCAGGAGAAGCTTATGCTCATTTTCTGGGGCAGTTCATCCCTGAGCTGGATCGCGCCCTTCGAAGCTTAGGCATCGCGTCCTGCTGCTATTTCCACGTGTCGGATGAGCCTGTGGAGGCACATCTGGAAACGTACAAAAAAGCGAGTGACCTCGTTAAAAAGCTGCTTCCGCCGGAATATCCGATCATCGATGCTTTGACGGAGATATCTTTCTACGAACAGGGTCTCGTTCAGAAGCCGATACCGTCAAACGATCATATCGAGCCTTTCTTAGAGGCTGGCGTCCCTGATTTATGGACGTATTACTGCTGCGCACAGTACAAAGAAGTGTCGAACCGATTCTTTAACATGCCGTCCGCCCGCAACCGAGTCATTGGCTTGCAGCTGTATAAGTTCAGCATTCAGGGGTTTTTGCATTGGGGATATAACTTCTATTACTCCCAATACTCGATTAAACCGCTGGATCCGTTTAAGGTGACGGATGCCCTGCATGCTTTTCCATCCGGAGATAGCTTCCTAGTGTATCCAGGTGAAACAGGGCCAATCGAGTCGATTCGACTGGAAGTGTTCTATGAAGCGCTGCAGGATTTGCGCGCATTGCAATTGCTGGAATCGTTCATCGGCAAGGAGCGAACGGTCGCCTTAATCGAAGATGGCTTATCAGAGCCGATCACGTTCTCTGTTTATCCGCGCAGCACCGAATGGATGCTTGATGTGCGCGAAAGGATTAATGCGGCGATTGAGGCACTTAGTTAGATAAGGAAGAAGCTGCCCCCAAAGCGTTTGGGAGGGCAGTTTTTTTTGTGTTGACACAATATGGGTGTTGATCTATAGTTATAACAACCAAAAAACCAAGTTTTTTAATCGGAATAATAAGTTTAATCATAGTATGATGAAAGGGGTGGCTTTCCTTGAACATTGAGAACATCGAAGCCTTCGTCTATGTCGTTCATTATGGCAGTTTTAACAAAGCGGCGGAAGTGCTCTATTTATCCCAACCATCCGTCACAGCACGCATCCAATCCCTAGAACGTGAGTTGGATTGCCGGCTTTTCGAACGAATCGGCAAGCAGATTTCGCTGACCGACGATGGGAAGAAGTTTCTGCCGTATGCGCAGCAGTTACTACAAACTTTTCAAAAAAGTAAAATTCAACTAAAGCAGAAACGAACATTGCCAAACGAGCTGCGAATTGGTTGTACCGTATCTGTATCTAACTATATTATACCGACGATCATACCGAAGCTGAAGCTGAAATACCCAGATGTGAACTATAAGCTAACTACGGCTTCGTCGGAGGAGATCATTAACAAAGTACTGAATCGGGAGCTTGATTTAGGTTTTGTTCGCAACATAAGTCACCCGAATCTCCTCTCAGCCAAAGCATTTGAAGATCCCATACAGCTCTATGTCTATGAAGGCCATCCATTCATACAGAACGTAACGATTTCGATTGAACAAATCGGGGAATATCCGCTTGTTTTCTTTGAGTGCGGCTCTCTAGATTGGATGCGAATACATCGCTTATTTGCGAGCATGAGTCGGCCGCCTAACATCGAGTTTCAGACGGATGCGCTAGAGACAGCGAAGAAATTAGTGCTCGGACGTGTGGGCATCGCCTTTCTTCCTAGTTTATGTGTCGAACAGGAAGTGAAGGAGGGGAAGCTGTTCCCGATTCATTTTCCGGAGGTGGCAGGCATTTCTTTGCAAACAAACATGATTGCCTTGAATGGGGAGAATGGCTTATTTTTCAATGCTGCCTTGGATTTATGTAAAGGAATTGCGAAATCGATTCGGGATTCCATTTGATTTCTCGATATGCATATAGAAAAACTCTATTATCCAGTTTGAGAACTTGATGATAAATTATAAACATCGCAATAATTCATACAAAACAAGTAGGAATTATAAGATATAAAAAATATGGAAATGCGGAGGGGTTCACGATGAGAAAGATCACATCACTTACAGTAACAACATTCACACTAGCTTTGGTAGTGGCAGGCTGCGGCGCCAAAAGCGCAACAACGGACGCATCCCCTAAAGCTGCTGCTGAAGCTACGAAGGCTCCTGCAGCAAGCACAGCTGCAACGGCTGCTGCAACGACAGCACCTGTGAAAACAAAGAAAATCATTGTCGGCACAGGCACACAATTCCCGAATGTAGCTTTTCTAGATAAGGAAGGTAAACTCACAGGTTACGATATTGAACTCGTGAAAGAGCTGGATAAGCGCTTGCCTGAATATGAATTTGAATTTAAAACGATGGACTTCGCCAACCTGCTGCTCAGCTTGGAAACGAACAAAATCGACTTTGTCGCTCATGAAATTGAGAAGAACAAAGAGCGTGAGCAGAAATATTTATTTAACAATGAACCTTATGCTTATTGGAAAACAAAGGTCATCGTAGCCAAAGATAACACAACGGTGAAATCGATCGATGATTTGAAAGGCAAGAAGGCCCTGACAACAGCAACGAGTGCGGAAGCTACCTTGCTAGAGAATTATAACAAAGCCAACGATAATGCGATCAAAATCGTTTATCAAAGCGGTGCAGCCAATGACTTGGTTACGCAGCTGACAACAGGACGTGCGGATGGATCGCTAGGTGCGGATTTCTTGCTTCCTCTGGTAGATCCGCAAAGTAAATTAAAAACGGTAGGACCGATCATTGAAGAAGCCGAGGTTCGTTTCTTATTCCGCAAAAACGATAAAGACGGCCAAGAGCTTGCAGATAAAATTGACGTTGCATTGAAAGCTGTAAAAGCGGATGGCACGCTTTCTAAACTAAGTACACAGTGGTTAGGCGGAGACTTCACGCAGAAAGATGATAAAAAATAAGCATTTCATGACTCTAAGAAAGGTGAGATCGCCGATATGGCCAACCAATTCGATATCACCTATGTATTCGATTTTCTGCCAAAATTAGTGAATTACATCCATATCAGCTTATTCATAGTTGCTTGTTCGATGTTGCTCGGGGTCGTCTTTGGATTTCTCATTGCACTGCCCCGGCTGTATCAAATCCCCGTCCTACAACGGATATCACAGGTCTATGTTTCCTTTTTCCGTGGGACACCGATTCTCATTCAGTTGTTCTTGATTTACTACGGACTACCTGAAATGTTAAAGGCGATCCATGTGGATGTCTCTAAGGCGCCGGTGCTTACTTTCGTTATTTTGACCTTTGCGCTGCATTCAGGTGCTTATATTTCCGAGGTCATTCGAGCAGCGGTCAAAGCGGTCGACAGAGGGCAAGTGGAAGCTGCTTATTCCGTAGGTATGACGGGCTACCAAGCTTTTACCCGTATCATTATGCCGCAGGCGCTGGCGATTTCGCTGCCTAATTTTACGAACCTGCTTATTGCCAACTTGAAGGATACGTCACTGGCTTTCTCGCTAGGTGCTATGGAGTTGATGGGCAAAGCGCAGACGCTTGGAACAGCTACACAGCATTTTATGGAAACGTACATTTCTTTATCGATCATTTATTTCGTTATCTGCTTTGGACTAGAAAAGCTGTTTATGTACATCGAACAAAGATTGCTGCAACATGAGCAACCGCTTGTGACCGAAGAGCGGCAGCCATTCTCTCGCCGTTTCTTCAAAAGCGTCTGGTCCTCGCAGCCTGATAAAGGGGGCTTCCAAGCATGAGCATCGATCCTGGATTCATATGGACGGCCTTTGTTCAATTGCTGTCTGCACTGCCTACCACGCTGCTAATTACCGTTGTTTCCGTCTTTTTTGGATTTCTGATAGGCGCATCCATAGCTTTAATCCGACTATACCGCGTGCCTTTTATCCATTACATCGCGACAGCTTATGTGACGTTTGTTCGCGGTACACCAATGCTGATGCATCTGCTGCTCATCTATTTCGGCTTGCCCATGATCATCGACGGAATTGCCGTTGCTTTCGGTTGGAGCTTCCGTTCCGTGTCTATACCCATGATCGGCTTTGCTTTTCTATCCTTCTCCATCACGGCCGGGGCTTACCTCTCGGAGGTAGTCAGATCGGGCATCGTGGCAATTAATCGCGGGCAAATGGAAGCTGCTTATTCAATTGGCATGACGACGCCGCAAGCGCTTCGCCGCATTATTTTGCCACAAGCGTTAGCCGTCAGCTTGCCGAACTTATCAAATACGTTGATTGGGATGCTGCACGGTTCTACGCTGGCTTTTACCGTATCAGTCGTGGAAATCAACGCCAAAGCGCAAATTGTCGCAACGACAAATTGGAAGTTTTTTGAAGCTTATATTGCAGCAGCCCTCCTATTCTGGGGGATTACGTTCCTGATCGAACGAGCCACAGGCTTACTAGAGAAGCGAATCAATCTGTATAACCGAGGTGGCGTATCATGATTCAACTGACGAATATCACCAAATCGTTTGGTAAAAACGAAGTGCTGAAAGGGATTAACCTGACAGTGCAAAAAGGAGAAGTCGTCTGTATTCTTGGCCCCAGCGGTTCAGGCAAAACAACGCTGCTCCGTTGCTTGAATTATTTGGAGAAGCCGAATCTTGGTGAGGTGAGGATCGGGGATTTCACCGTGAATTGCAAGCGTCCTACCAAAGGCGATATTCACGCGCTCAGGCAAAAAACAGCCATGGTATTCCAGCATTACAATTTGTTCAAGCATAAAACCGTGCTCGAAAACGTCATGGAAGGGCTCGTTATTGTTCAGAAGCAGTCGAAGGAGAAGGCAAGAGAGACTAGCGTAAAGGTGCTGGAAAAAGTCGGATTGGGCAGCAAGCTAGATGCTTATCCAAGTCAACTATCCGGCGGACAGCAGCAACGTGTAGGGATTGCGCGCGCGCTGGCTTTGAATCCTGAAGTTATTTTATTCGATGAGCCGACATCTGCACTGGACCCAGAGCTCGTTGGCGAAGTCCTAGATGTGATTCAAAAGATTGCGAGGGAAGGCATCACGATGATTATCGTGACACATGAAATGGGCTTTGCCCGTGAAGTGGCGAATCATGTGGTCTTTATGGATGAAGGTATCATTGTGGAGGAAGGCAAGCCGAGAGAAATATTCGGCGCAGCCAAAGAGGAGCGTACCCGACAATTTTTGAAGCGAATTACGCCAGAGTGGAGCTACAACATATAGCGTCAAGTCAAGTCAAGTCAAGTCAGTTAAGGAAATGGAGTGTTCAAACATGGGGATTAAATTAAGTATTTTGGATCAAAGTGTGGTGTTTCCTGGTGAAACCGCTTATGACGCTTTTCAGCATACGATTGAGCTCGTACAGAAAGCAGAGTCACTTTCCTATCACCGATTCTGGGTATCCGAGCATCATGATTCCGAGCAAGTGGCAGGCTCTTCGCCTGAGGTTTTAATTTCACATCTGCTAGCTAAAACAGAGCGCATTCGCATTGGCTCCGGCGGCATCATGCTGCAGCATTACAGCCCCTATAAGGTGGCTGAGAATTTCAACGTGCTTGCCTCGCTTGCACCTGGCAGGGTAGATCTTGGCATAGGCCGCGCACCGGGCGGATTGCCTCGTTCAACCAAAGCGCTGCAGCAGGGCATTACCGAAGCGGCATCATTGGCGGATAAGCTGAGTGATCTACAGCAATTTGTTCGCAATCAGCTCCATGACGATCACCCCTTGAAAGGGTTGCGTGTCTCGCCAATTCCAACCGTGCCTGTGGATATTTATATCCTTGGCGCAAGTGTGGCAAGCGCACAATCGGCGGCTGAAGCCGGTTTGCCTTATGTTTTTGCCCAATTCATTAATGGGGATCATGCGATTGCTGAAGCAGCTTTTCAGGCTTATCATCACCATTTTAATACGGAAAAAGGTACCCAACCTAAGCTGCTCTTAGCACTCTCGCTTATCGTAGCAGATACGGAAGAAGAGGCTAACGAGCTTGCCGGAGAATATAAAAATGTCAAAATTCATTTGGAAAATGGCAAGACCTTAACCGTCGGAACGCTTGAGCAGGCCGAGGAATATGGTCGCCAAACACAGGCGAAATTTACCGTTGAAGAGAAGCAGGCGGAAATTACGCGAGGTACGAAAGAGACGGTACGTCAGAAACTTATCGAGCTTCAGCAAAAATATAACATCGATGAATTTATCGTAACGACATCTGTGAAAGATTTTGGCAAAAGACTGCGTTCCTTTGAACTGCTGAGTGAAGCATTCGCGGAATTGTTAGTGTAGGTCCGAGGGAGGCATGTGAGATGAGTACAACAACTTTCCATCAGACGTCACCGGAATTTACTCAAAAGCTGGTGGACATTCGACGTCAATTACATCAGCATCCTGAATTATCCCATGAGGAGATCGTAACAACCGCAGCAATTCGCGGATGGCTCACAGAGGCAGGGATTCATGTAACTGATTTTCAGCTCAAAACGGGCCTTGTCGCCGAAGTAGGTGGCTTGCAGGAAGGGCCAATCATTGCGATTCGGGCTGATATTGACGCCCTCCGGATTCAAGAGGAAACGGGGCATCCTTATGCTTCGCAGGTAGCGGGCAAGATGCACGCTTGCGGTCATGATTTTCACACGTCAGCAGTCCTTGGCGCAGCGCTCTTGCTCAAGCAACGGGAGAGTGAACTAAAGGGGACGGTTCGTTTCATTTTTCAACCGGCAGAGGAGAAAGCGCAGGGCGCGGAGCTCGTTATCAACAGCGGTGCGTTGCGCGACGTACGTGCCATCTATGGGATGCACAATAAACCGGATCTCCCCGTTGGGACGATTGGTATCAAAGCAGGCCCGTTAATGGCGGCGGCAGATGGTTTTGTAATCGAAGTGGAAGGTCTTGGTACACATGCTGCGGTGCCAGAAGCGGGAATCGACCCGATCGTAACAGCTGCCCATATCGTGACCGCACTTCAAGCTATCGTGAGCCGTAATGTGAGTTCATTACAAAGCGCAGTTATTAGTGTGACACGTATCCATAGCGGAACCGCATGGAATGTGATCCCCGATAAAGCGATCTTAGACGGCACATTGCGCACATTTGAAGAAAGTGTCCGAACTTTGATTATCCAGCGCATGGAGCAGGTTGTGCACGGTGTAGCCGCTGCATACGGCACAAAAGCAACGGTACGATGGATCAAAGGTCCGCCATCCGTATTCAACGATAAGGAATTGGCTGAGTTGGCAGCAGATGCCGCTGAGCAGGCTGGTCTAGATGTGATAACGCCTGTGCCTTCACCAGCAGGAGAAGATTTCGCTTTTTACCAAAAGCAAATTCCAGGCGTCTTCGTATTTATGGGCACATCAGGGCCACAAGAGTGGCATCATCCTGCTTTTGATATTGACGAACGAGCTTTGCCAATAAGTGCGCGATATTTTGCCATTTTATCTGAGAAAGCGCTAGAAGAGCTATCATCCAATATACCACTGGGGGTATCTACATGAGTACATCGATTCCAGATCTGTCAGCCTATTTGCATACCCATCAACAACTGCAAGAAGCTATTCAAGGACTGAGCGAAGGGCAATTAGTGTGGAAGCCAGCACAGGATAAATGGAGTGTGACAGAGGTTCTGTCTCATTTGGCTGATCATAACATCGTCGTTTCCTTCCGAATCCGCGCCATCCTTGCAGGAGCATCGGCCGTATTGCCAGCTTTTGATCAAGATCTTTGGGTCAGCAGTTCCAAAGCAAATGAAAGCTCAGCCTCCGACATATTAAACCTTTTTCAGTCTTTATTAGTTTTCAATCATGCGTTGTTTGGCCGATTAGATGCAGAAGATTGGGAGAAAACAGGCGTTAATTTCAAAGGTCAAACACTTACCCTAAAAGATGTTGTTCATTCCTTTATCGCACATGTACAGGTTCATCTGGCACAAATTGCACGCATTAAAATCGCGTTAGAAACACGGGTATAAGGAGGGATACTTATGGCTGATGCTCAAGACCTTCACATTCGGGAAGCTCATGAAGGTGACCGCGAGGCAATTCGAAGAGTGCTAGAAGATGCTTATGGCCAATATCGCGCTGTGCTGCCTCCGGAAGGCTGGGATCAATATAAAGAAAATATTATCGCATCTGTGGATAGTGATAAGCCCATCGCGCGAATTATTGCGCTAATTGACGATGAAATAGTAGGGAGCTCGCAATTGTTTCAATCCTCCGCAGCCGCTTATGGCGCGCCAGAGCTTGAGATTGAGTCCCCAATCCTTCGGTTACTAGCTGTATCGCCAAGTGCCAGAGGAAAGGGCATAGCTACAGCTCTGATAAAAGAAAATGTGAAGCGCGCTGTCGAGTTAGGTGCTACCACACTACATCTGCATACCTCGGACATGATGGAATCTGCAGTAAAACTATACGAACGACTGGGCTTCGAACGCGCGTATGACAAAGATATTCAAAAAGGCGAGATACTCGTGAAAAGCTATCGATTAAACCTACAAACTGCGGCGATATTGTGAAAGGATGGAAAAGAGATGGCTAGACAAAAACAGCTGAAATTAGGTGCCATTATTCACGGAGTTGGCGGTAACGTGTCGGGCTGGAGACACCCGGAGGCAATTACGGATGCCAGTGTGAATTTTGGGTTTTATAAACAACAGGCGCAGAAAGCCGAATCCGGTAAATTCGACCTTGTATTTATCGCGGATGGTCTATACATTACGGAAAAATCCATCCCGCACTTCCTCAATCGGTTTGAACCGATTACCATTTTATCTACCTTAGCTGCGGTCACCTCACACATTGGGCTAGTGGGGACGTTATCGACCTCATATAGTGAACCTTTCACGGTGGCTCGACAATTTGCCTCTATTGATAAAATTAGCGATGGGCGTGCGGGTTGGAACGTCGTGACCTCTCCACTGGAAGGCTCAGCGAAAAACTACAGCAAAGCGGAGCATCCTTCTCACCCTGAACGCTATCGGATCGCGAATGAATACTTGGAAGTGACACGCGGGCTGTGGGATTCGTGGGAAGATGACGCGTTTGTACGTGATAAAGAGAGCGGTGTGTTCTTTGACCCGAGCAAGCTCCATACCTTAAACCATAAAGGAGAATACTTCTCCGTTCAGGGACCGTTGAATATCGCTCGTTCCAGACAAGGGCAGCCAGTCATTTTTCAAGCAGGTGCATCAGAGGACGGCCGAGCGTTTGCAGCAAAAGTGGCGGATGCGATCTTTGCTGGTCACGAGTCGATTGAAGAGGCGAAAGCATATTATGCCGATATTAAAAAGAGAGCCGCCTCCGAAGGCCGTAATGCGGATGAAGTCGTTATTTTACCGGGAATTGCCCCGATTATCGGACTGACAGAGGAAGAAGCCGAGCGCAAATATCAGGAAGTCGCCAACTTGGTGACCATTGACAAAGCGTTGGATTACCTAGGCCGCTTCTTCGAGCATCATGATTTCTCGCAATATCCGCTAGACGAACCATTCCCTGAACTAGGTGAATTCGGCAGCAACAGCTTCCGCAGCGGCACCGATAAAATCAAGCAAACCGCCAAAGAAAAAAATCTCACCCTGCGCCAAGTCGCTTTGAATGTAGCAACACCGCGTAACGAATTCACAGGCACTCCTGAACAAGTCGCCGATCGCGTGCAAGCATGGTTCGAAGAATTAGCCGCTGATGGCTTCATCATCGCAGCTGCCTTGCCTAAAGGCTTAGACGACTTCGTTGACCACGTTGTACCGATCCTGCAGGAACGCGGACTGTACAGAACCGAGTACGAAGCAGATACCCTTCGCGGAAACCTCGGAATACCCGTACCAGCTAATCGGTATACGAAAGTGAAAGTGTAGGGACGAATGAAAGATTGTCCATATGGCTGAAATGGCCGTTGGACAGTCTTTTTTTGAGTGCTCCTCTGTTCAACCGAACCCAGCTGTTACAATTAAGCTCACTTATATAACTCACCCCAAACACACAAATAATCGCATACTTGAAACATGAACACCAAACTAGCAACTGAAACAGACACACTCATTTATCCATTCGAAGCCAACACACTTACCCACCAGCTCATCACCCACCCGAATCAACCATGTTCATCTACACACCAATCCACACAGCAATCCACGCACCAATCCACACACCAATCCACGCAGCAATCCACGCAGCAATCCACGCACTAATCCACACACCAATCTACGCACTCATCCACGCACTCATCTATACACTCATCTATACACTCATCCACCTCAACTGAAGCAACCCCCCGTCCCTCCAGCCTAACTAGCTAACCTAATTTCTGTGGTATCTACAATAAGAATGTGGCGTTAGCAGCCAAATCATATTTTGCAATTTTCGAATACATAGGTTGGAGATAAAATGCTTCGTGAGATGTAGAGTTTTTGAAAAACGTCGAATCAATTCTTGTAGATATTACAGAAAATGAACTCTTGTGAGATAGTCGGTCGAACGGAGTTAACTGCTTGGAGAAACGAGAGCATGATCTCTGAAATTTTCATTGTTTAGTCAAGTTCCTTACCAACGCGCATATACTGTGTTAGGTTCTTATGTTACTGCTTGTTCGAAAAGTCCAATGATCGACTGAAAGCGATTCCGCGTCGACATTTACGTGACAAATTTCACAATGATGACAGGCCCTCACCAGCCAGTTGTCAAAACATGCAAGCCAGTTCCCCGCAGAAATAGGAGGGTGCAGAGATGCTGCATATTGTCGTCTGTATTAAACAAGTTCCGGATTCTAGAGAAATTCGCATTGATCCCAAGAATAATACGCTCATTCGCCAAGGTGTCCCCAGCATTGTGAATTTCTATGATATGCATGGCTTGGAAGAGGCGCTGCGCATTAAGGATGAGCAAGGTGCGCGTATTACGGTTGTCACGATGGGGCCGCCACCGGCAGAAAAAGGGCTCAAGGAATGCATTTCCCTAGGCGCCGATGATGCTGTATTAGTGACGGATCGTGGTTTTGCAGGGGCGGACACGCTGGCTACCTCGTACGTTGTGGCGCGAACAATTCGCAAAATTGCGGAAACGTGGGGGCCGGTGGATATTGTTTTTTGCGGCAAACAAACGTTGGATGGCGATACGGGACAAGTTGGTCCGGGCGTAGCGTGCCGATTGGATTTGGAACAACTTACCTATGTCAACAAAGTCGTGAAGGTCGACGAAGAGAATCGGAAGGTACGTGTGCACAGGCTGTTGGAGGATGGCATTGAAGTTGTGGAGACAAGCATGCCCGTACTGATCACTGCACTGAAAGAACTGAATAAAGTGAGACGTGCATCGCTGCCAGGTATGATTCGAGCAGCTCGTTATAAGCCTACTGTTTGGACGACAGCGGATTTTCCAGATTTGGAGCGGGCTAAGATTGGATTGAAAGGCTCGCCAACGATCGTTGCCAAAACCTGGGTGCCAGAAATCAAAGCGGTAAAAACGCAGATGATTACCTATGATACGCCAGAAATTGCGGCTGCGCAGCTTGCTGATAAGCTGCTGACGAAGGACATGCAGACCCTGCTGGATTGGGCTTGATAGATAGGAACGGAGGATGACACGATGGCAAAAGATACGGAACAAATAGATCCGACGATGCCGGATTGGTCGGCATATCGTGGGGTTTTGATCGTTGTTGAGCAGCGCGAGGGCGTCGCGAAAAAAGTGTCCTGGCAGCTGCTTGGCGAAGGCAAAAAGCTGGCAGCGAAGCTGGAGGCGCCGCTCATGGCGCTCGTCATCGGCGAGAATGTCGCACATCTCGCTGATGAGGCCGTGGCCTACGGCGCGGACCGGGTTTACCTTTGCGAAGCCGCGGAGCTTCGCGATTACCGGACCCGGCCTTACAGCCGGGTCTGCTTGAAGCTGATCGAGGATGCAAAGCCCGAGATCGTGCTGTTCGGCGCGACAGCGACGGGCCGCGACCTGGCAGGTGCGATCGCAACGCACCTGCCGACGGGGCTGACGGCCGACACGACGCAGCTCGACGTGGAGCCGCCGCCGTCAAGGCTGCTGCTGGCCAGCCGGCCGGCTTTTTCCGAGAAGATGATGGCCACCATCCTCTGCAAACAATACCGGCCGCAGATGGCGACAGCGCGCGCCGGCGTATTTCAGGCGCTGCCGAAGGACGCGGCGCGCCAAGGCGAAATCATCCGCATCGAAGCAACGATGCGGGAAGAAGAGATCGACGCGCAGGTGCTGGACTTCCTGCGCGAAACAGGCAAGCTGAATCTCGAGGACTGCGAGATTATCGTGGCAGGGGGCCGCGGGCTGGGCGGGCCCGATGCCTTCAAGCTGCTCGCCGAGCTGGCGGATGCGCTCGGCGGTGTGGTTGGCGCGTCCCGCGCTGCCGTTGATGCGGGATGGATCAGCCACGAGCATCAGGTGGGGCAGACGGGCGCCACGGTGCGGCCGAAGCTCTACTTCGCCATCGGCATCTCTGGCGCGGTGCAGCATACGGTCGGCATGAGCCATGCCGATGTTGTTGTCGCGATCAACAAGGATGAGAAGGCGCCAATTTTCCAATTTGCCCATTATGGCCTTGTTGGCGACTTGTTCAAAATTGTTCCCGCCATCACGGAAGAATTCAAAAAACGCCGCACGTTATTCGGCATAGTGCCTTCTTCGGCGGAAGCGCAAGCTGCAACACCCCCCGCTACGGAAGTGAGCATAGAAGCACGGGAGAGGAGTGAAGCGAAATGAACGAAAAATTCGACGCGATCGTCGTTGGCGGAGGTCCAGCTGGAGCAGCAGCTGCCTTAACGATGGCACGAGCGGGCTTATCTGTGGTACTGCTGGAGAGAGGCGAGTTCCCAGGTGCCAAAAACATTTTCGGCGGCGTTCTCTATCGAAAGCAAATTGAAGAGCTGGTTCCTGAGTTTTGGACGGAGAAAAACTTCCCGATGGAGCGCTACATTGTCGAGCAGCGAATCTGGATGATGGGCAAAGAGTCCATGGTTACGTTCGGCCATCGCAATGAGGCGTATAAGGAGCCCTTCAACTGCTTCACGGGCCTGCGGGTTAAATTCGATCAATGGTTCGCTGAAAAAGCCGTAGCGGCGGGGGCGATCCCGATTTACGAGACCGTTGCGCTGGATGTCATTCGCGAAGGCAACAAGGTTGTTGGCGTGCGAACAGACCGTGATGACGGTGATTTGTATGCGGACGTTGTCGTCATTGCGGATGGGGTGAACTCCTTGCTCGGCAAAGCGATGGGGATTCATAAAGAATGGATGCCAGACGAAGTGTCTTTAGCCGTAAAAGAAGTGATAGCGCTGCCGCGAGAAAAAATCGAGGATCGGTTCGGTCTCGAAGGTGATGAAGGCGTCACCATTGAATTTATGGGCGAGACCTCGCTAGGCATGGCTGGGATGGGTTTCCTGTACACGAATAAAGAAACGATCTCGCTGGGCGTTGGGGTCATGGTGGGGCATTTGCGGGATAAAAAGGTAAAGCCGTACGCCGTACTTGACGCTGTCAAACAGCATCCGATGATTCGCAAGCTGATTCAAGGCGGTGAGACCAAAGAATATTCCGGTCACTTGATACCGGAAGGGGGCTTTAACTCCATTCCGACCTTATCGGGGGATGGCTGGTGTGTGTGCGGCGATGCAGCGCAATTGGTTAACTTTGTCCACCGGGAGGGGACGAATTTAGCCATGACTTCAGGCCGCTTGGCTGGGGAAACGATTATCGAAGCGAAAGCACGCGGTGATTTTTCGGCACCGACGATGCATCTCTATGATAATAAAATCCGCGAATCCTTTGTTCATAAAGATTTGCAGAAGTACAAGGGCATGCACCAATTTTTAAAAGAGCAGGATCCTGAATTGTTGTTTGATCGGTTGCCTCGTGCAGTCAATGAAGCAGCCTATAACATGTTCCTGGTGGACGGTATCACAAAAGCCGAGAAGCAAAAAATGGCCATGAAGCTCATCAAAAATGCCGCAGGCGGTACTGTCAACTTGATGAAGCTGGGCTACAAGGGATGGAGGGCGATGAACGGATGAGCCAAAGTGATATTTCAGATAAACTGTTTACCATTCGTTACAAATGCGATGATAAATCCCACCTCGTCATTAAAGATAAACAAACATGCTTGAATTGTGTGACCAAGGACTGCAATTATTTTTGCCCATCAGATGTGTATGAGTGGGAAAAGAAGCTCAAAATTACTACGGTTGCCTTTGAAAATTGTATTGAATGCGGCACGTGTCGCATAGCATGTCCATCCTATAATATTGATTGGGTGTATCCAAAGGGCGGGCATGGCATGACGTATAAGTATGGCTAAATGCAACATTTAAATTCAACGAAAGCCGAGGCCGATGAGAGGTCTTGGCTTTTATTTTTGTCGAAAAACGACATTTCTCCATATGTAGGTGTTGAATCTCCATAGTTTTGTTCCCTCCAGGATATGATAATAGACGATAGGAGGGATTTAAAATGACCATTTCTTTTGAACAAGCAGAAGGTATCTTCCATTTGCAAAATAAGCACATGAGCTATGTGATTCAACTCGTTAACGGTTCCTACCCAGCCCATGTATACTGGGGGCGTCCTATTCGGTCGGGCCAGCTAGGCACGGTTATTCAATATATAGAACGCGCTTCTTTTAGTCCGAATCCAGTTAAGGAAAATAGAACGATTTCATTTGATACACTTCCACAGGAATATCCGGCGTATGGAACAAGTGATTTCCGAGAGCCAGCTTATCAAGTTGCGCTTCCTAATGGTTCAACGATCACTGAGCTAGTTTATGATAAGCATCGTATCGTGTCAGGAAAGCCTGTGTTAGAGGGCTTGCCGTCAACTTATGTAGAAGCAGATGATGAAGCTGAAACACTAGAAATTGAACTTGTAGACAAAGTAGCTGGCTTACGAGCTATTCTATCCTATACCATTTTCGCCAATCATGCGGCTATCACGCGTTCTGTCCGTTTTGTTAATGAAGGTAAAGCAGATCTGAAGTTGCTGCGCGCGTTAAGTATGAGCGTGGATTATTCGCACGCCGATTGGGATCTCTTGCAGCTCTCCGGCAGCTGGACGCGTGAGCGTCATATGGAGAGAAGAGCACTAGCTCCTGGTAAATTAACTGTCGAGAGTCGTCGCGGCGCAAGCAGTCATCAGCATAATCCGTTCGTTGCCCTGCTCTCCAAAGATGCCAATGAAGATCATGGCGATGTGTATGGATTTAATCTTGTGTATAGCGGTAATTTTGCTGCGCATGCGGAAGTGGATCCTTTTGCAACAATACGTGTTTCTATCGGTATTAATCCATTTGATTTCAGCTGGCTGTTAGAGCCAGGACAACAATTCCAAACACCAGAAGCCGTGATGGTGTATTCCAGTCAGGGTCTTGGTGACATGTCTAGAACCTACCACCGTTTGTATCGGACACGACTTTGCCGCGGTGAGTTCCGTGATCGTGTACGACCTGTCCTGGTCAACAACTGGGAAGCGACGTATTTTGATTTTAACGCGGATAAAATTGAGAGCATTGCTCGTGCGGGTCAGGAGCTTGGTATTGAGCTTTTCGTGCTTGATGATGGTTGGTTTGGCAAAAGAAACGACGACACGACCTCTCTCGGGGATTGGGTTGTCGATAAGGCAAAGCTCCCTGGCGGTCTTGAAGATTTGGCAGAGCGTGTAAATAAGCTTGGACTCGAATTTGGTTTATGGTTTGAGCCAGAAATGATCTCTCCGGAGAGTGAGTTGTACCGGAATCACCCGGATTGGTGTCTGCATGTGCCTGAGCGTCGTCGTACGGAAGCGCGTGCGCAGCTAATTCTTGATTTTTCACGTGAGGATGTCTGTGATGGTGTGCTGACCATGCTGCGTAAAATTTTAAGCAGTGCGCCGATCACGTATGTGAAATGGGATATGAATCGGAATATGACCGAAATCGGTTCCGCCGCATTGCCGCCTGAACGCCAAAGAGAGACGGCACATCGTTACATGCTTGGCCTTTATCGCGTAATGGAAGCTATCACATCGGAATATCCGCATATCTTGTTTGAAAGCTGCTCAGGCGGCGGTGGTCGATTTGATCCAGGTATCCTGCACTACATGCCGCAAACGTGGACAAGCGATAACACGGATGCTGTATGCCGTTTGAAAATCCAATACGGGACCAGCATCGTGTACCCGGTTAGCGCTATGGGTTCGCATGTATCCGCGGTGCCTAATCATCAGGTTCATCGCATAACGTCTTTGGAAACACGCGGACATGTCGCCATGTCAGGCAACTTCGGTTATGAACTGGATCTGACGAAGTTCACCGACGAGGAGAAAGCGATTGTCAAACGTCAAGTAGCCGAATACAAACAAGTTCGACCGCTTGTCCAATTCGGCGATATGTATCGCCTGTTGAGCCCGTTCGAGGGGAACGAAACCGCATGGATGATTGTCTCCGAAGACAAGACACAAGCAATGGTCGTGTTCGTCCGTGTGCTTGCTGAACCTTATCCGCCGCTGAAAACATTGCGGCTTAAGGGACTTAACTCTGACTTCGATTATCAAATCGAAGGCTCAGAAGGGCTGTTCCCCGGCGATCATCTATTGTACGCCGGTATATCTGTCGCTGGACTACATGGCGACTTCCAAAGCAAGATTTGGCTGCTTGAGGCTAAGCAGCAGTAGTCATAAACCCCCATCTCCCGTACCATGGGAAATGGGGGTTTTCTTTTTCGAAATGACTGCTTTGCCGGAGGTGTATTTCAGCAAAATTCATTTTCTGTTGTATCTACAACAGTAATCTTGTGCAGTTTTCGGATCGTGAGAGAGGTAGAGTGAGTAGGCAGATAGTAGTGCGTGTGGGGATAATGGAGTAAGTAAAGAGAGAGTTAAAATATGTGTGCATGTGATGGAGTTGAAGTGTTCTTGCAGATACCACAGAAAATCGATTTTAGCGAAACATACGATGGCGAGCGGGATGAGCTCGATTTTGATCAACTTTCAGAAGGGCTGGATTCATTTTTTTGGAATTTTGCGCTATGATTAAGAAATTCATACAAATTACATAAGCGAATGGAGAGGAATCAACCATGCTTCAACGACCAAGTCATGATGAATATGCAACCTTTTATACCGGATATATTGGGGTAGTGCCCGATGGGGATTATGTAGCCATCTTGAACAATCAAGAAGCGGTACTTGTCTCTTTATTTTCACAGTTAAGTGAGGAGCAGGCCTTGTCTCGCTATGCACCTGGGAAGTGGAGCCTGAAGGAGGTTCTCGCGCATATTACGGATACGGAGCGGATCATGAGCTACAGAATGCTGCGTATTTCTCGCGGGGATACAACCGATCTGCCAGGCTTTGATCAGGATATTTTTATCGCGAATACGTCCTTCGATGACGTTGCTCTGACGGATTTGATTCAAGACTTCCAAGCGGTGCGTAAATCTACGCTTACGTTGTTACCTACGATTACTGCGGCGGCATGGACTCGTACAGGCACAGCGAATACGTTCGCCATTTCTGCACGCGCCCTTGCTTATGTGATTGCGGGGCATGCTCAGCATCACTTGAACGTGGTTGAAGAGAAATACCTATGAAAAAAAGCCTGAAATCCACTGATGGATTTCAGGCTTTTTTTTAATAGAGTGATAGAGCAAGTGAGTCACGTTCATTCAATGAATGAAGAATCGCTTCACACCCGACGATTTCGATGCTAATGATAGAGTCCAAGCATTTCTTAAGCGTCGCTCTTCCTTTTGTTACTTTGGCCTCAAGCGCAGACTTGAGTAGGTTGAATTTCTTTTTATTTTTCTCATCGGAGTATACGGGCACGGGTTTGTTATGAATCGTAATAAACATTTTCATGAGTTCCACCATCCTAAGAATTGGATATAGTACTAGCATATCGGATTATTATTAATAGAACCTTAAAATAGTTTTACAATTTTAAGACAAATCAGAGATTGCTATGTATGTTCGTACATAAATAATACGAATCAGCGGCGGAATTTGTTTCATAGATTTAGACTGATTAGTGAATATTGTGTGAATTTCGTTGAAGTTGATGAACTAGGTGATTTGCATGTTTTGTCGATACACTTTGGGGGAAGTCCCGAAGCGTTGTTTAAATGCACGATGAAAATACGGATAAGAGCCGAAGCCGCAGCTTAACGCAATCTGCTCTAGGGACATGGAGCTGTCATGCATACGCTCGACCGCGCTAGATAAGCGAACTTCGGTAGCGTACTGAATCATCGTTTTACCAAAATATTCTTTGAACAAATGAACAGCTCTGGAGATACTAAGGTCTACATGGTCTGCAACATCTTCGATTTTGAATGCGGCAGTCGCATGTGCCTCAATGAATCGTTTCATGCGTGTACCAGTGAAAGGGCGGCCCTGTAATGAGACGGTTTCTGTCGCCGCGCGTTCAAGAAATACGCATAGGGCTTGAAGTAAATACCCGCTGAGCTCGGCATTCTCCTCCTCCATTCTGCGCTTCTCTAGGCTTAATTGCCGCCATAGCGAGATTAATCGGGGATCGAGGTCGATCCGCATGCAGGTAGGCTTGTTGCTGCGTTTCCACCATTCATCAATCCAATCGCCTTTGCAAAATAAGTAATAATCGCCGCTGGCGATTTTTCCGTTAGCATGCGTTTGCTCTTTTTCAATGCGCAGCTCATACGGATCTCCCGGCTTAAATAGGAGCAAGTGGCCTGCTTCTATGGGAATCATGTGCCCGTCGACAAGCGCCTCGCAGTTACCTTCTGTTTGTAATCGAAAAAGATAAGACTGGAGTCCGGATTTCGCACTCACATAAAACGGTTCCATATGAAAAGAATACCCACAAACTAATAGTTCAGCTTTCATATTGTTTCGCCTTTCATAGCCAAATAAGAGATGTTTTAATTATATCGTGAATGGTCATAATAGGCTAATCTCGCTTATACTTATGCCATTGTTACTAATATCGACTTCACTATGAGAAAAGAGGAGAACAAATGGGACGTTTAGGAATTGGTCTTCAATTGTACACTTTGAGAGATGATATGGCACGTGATATGGAAGGTACACTTCGCCATGTTGCGAAATTAGGATATGAAGGTGTTGAGTTTGCTGGCTACTACGATATGCCTGCAGACAAGCTAAAAGCGCTTCTTGATGAGCTTGGATTGAAAGCTTTCGGAAGCCATGTGAGCTTACAAAGATTCCGTGATGATTTTCAAGGTGAGATTGATTACTTGAAAACAATCGGGGCTACATATGCGATTTGCCCTTACGTTGGTGCAGAAGAGCGTGAGTCCGTTGAACAATGGAAAGCGCTAATTGCCGAGTGCCAAGCACTTGCTGTGAAAACGCAAGAACAAGGACTTCAGTTCCTATACCACAACCATGACTTCGAATTCCATTACAAAGTGGAAGATGAGTTTGTTTTCGATGCGATGTATGCAAATAATGATGCAATCAAAGTTGAAATGGACGTTTGTTGGGTACAATTCGCTGGTCAAGACCCGCTAGCTTACATTGCGAAATACGCAGGACGTCTTCCATTGGTTCACTTCAAGGATTTCACGAAGGATGCGGAAGGCAAATTGGTTACTTTGGAGCTAGGTCTTGGCGATGTTCCGCTTGAGAAAGTCATTACTGCTGCTGAGCAAGCTGGTGTTGAGTGGCTTGTCGTAGAACAAGATCACTGCCAGAAAGCACCTTTGACAAGCATTGAAAACAGCTTTAACTGGGTGAAAGAGCACTACTTAAACGTTCATAACTAATTTATTATAATTTGAAGGAGCATTTATCTCATGAGTAAAATTAAAATAGCCGTTGTTGGCTGTGGTTCCATCTCCAAGCATAGACATATCCCGGAATACGCATCAAATGCGAACGTTGAGCTTGTTGCCTTCGTAGATCCGATCATCGAGAGAGCTGAGCATTACGCACAACTTCATGGCGGTAAAGCTTACAGCAACTACGTTGACATGTTGAAAGCTGAAAAAGTTGACGCAGTAAGCGTATGTACACCGAACTACCTTCACGCTGAAATCTCCATCGCCGCGGCGAATGCGGGTGCGCATGTGCTAGTTGAGAAGCCAATGGCTACATCAGCTGCTGAATCCGAGGCTATGATTGAAGCTGCGAAGAAAAATGGCGTATATTTAATGGTTGGTCACAACCAACGTTTAATGCCTCCGCATGTGAAAGCGAAAGAAATTTTGGAATCAGGTAAACTTGGAAAAGTTCTTACTTTCCGTACATCGTTCGGTCATCCAGGTCCTGAGGGCTGGAGCGTTGATGGTCGTGAGAGCTGGTTCTTCCGCAAAGAAGAAGCAATCATGGGCGCAATGGGCGATCTTGGCGTTCACAAGTCCGACTTGATCCGTTGGTTGCTTGCTGATGAAGTTGCTCAAGTAGCAGCTTTTGTTGGTACACTTCACAAGGATGGTACAGACGTTGACGATAACGCGACTTGCTTGCTTCGTATGAAAAGCGGTGCAACAGGTTCCCTCGTAGCGAGCTGGACGTACTACAAAGGCCAAGATAACTCCACTGTTCTATGGTGTGAGAACGGTGTTATCAAAATCGATACAGATCCGAATGATCAAGTCATCGTTGAGCTGCGTAATGGCTCGGTTGAGCGTTACAAAGTGGGTCAAGTATCAACGAATGAGAAACAAGTAACAAGCGGCGTTGTCGATGAATTCGTTTCAAGCATTCTTAATAATCAACCGCCTCGTATTTCAGGTGAAGAGGGCTACCAAGCGTTGAAAGTCATCCTTGCAGCGTTCGAATCCGAAGCTACTGGCAAAATCATTAATCTATAATATTGCTGATTGTATAGAAAAAAAGCTCATCCCATGTGGGATGAGCTTTTTCCTTGTTTAACGTCCGCCAATATCAATAGAGAGTGAGTTAGACTTGCCGACAATCGTTTCTTTGGAATCCTTCACATTCACTTGGATGTCCCACAGACCGGTTTTGAGTAATTGCCCATCAACCACGGCCGTAACGGTATGCTCATCTTTCCAGGTCGTCGTCAGAGCTTTACCGTTTAATGTAACGTACCCCAGTGGTGGGAGATTCGTTCCCGTTACGGTTAGTGTAATGCTGCTGCGTCCGGAAATATCCTGTGAATCGGCTTCTACTTTATCTAAAGTAATAGGTCCGAAACCGAGCATATATTTAGGATCTATAATTGGTGTTGTATAGTTTTTGTAGGCATGACGATCTCCAAAAAGAATATCATATTGCAGTGTTTCATAATCTTTGAGATCTTCTTCTTTGATGTTCATTTCAGCAAAATGATCCTTTGGCGGGATAACCGGATACTTTTTAGCTAGCTGCGTTAAGAAGTCTGTATAATAATTGCCTTGTTGCTTTGATAATTCAAGGAGATAAGGCCCTAAGAAAGAAGGACTAATGTTCAATTTATCTTTACGCTCTGTATCAAAATTGTTCCACACAACTAACGGAACACTGTACATTTTTTTCAAGAAATCAGGGTCATCCTTGCCGTTAATATACTTCGTATCAATATAGGTCGCATAATCATCGCCAAGCGCTGGCAGGTGATCTCCCCAGAAAGCGATAATCGTAGGCTCCCCTTTTTTCTCATAATATTCAACTAATTCCTTCAGCATATTATCTGACCCGTTAATACCTTGCGCAAGCGTTTCTAGCATCCCAATTGAAGATGGGGAGAAGTTGCCTGTGACGTCAAACGTATTTTTCGGGAACTTGCCAGGGTAGAAATGGAAGTGGTTTTCCATCGTATTCGCAAAGACGAAATCAGAGCCTGAACTTTGCTCCGTTGCATGAATAATGTTCGCAGCAACCTCGCTATCCGCGATATAAGGACCGGAGTAGTTCGGTTTGAAATATTCAATCGGAATATATTTGGAAAAGCCAAAATCTTGATAAATTTTATTACTGTTAAAATACCAATTGTAAAATGGACTAATCGCCGTGGATGTGTATCCCTGACGTGCATAAATACTTGCTAATGAGTCAACCTCATTTGAAATATATTGATTATAAGCGATCGATCCTTGCGGTAAGAAACGCATTGAATTACCTGTTAGCACCTCGAACTCAACATTGGCCGTTCCGCCCCCATATTGCGGCGAAAGCATTGTACCGCTTGTTCCAGTCTTCTGTAGTTTATGGAAGAAAGGAATCGGGTCTTTGCTGAACTTAGCGCCAGGAATCACCGTTGGATCCCAGAAAGCTTCGCTTAAAATAACAATGACGTTCGGCTTAATTGGTGTAGCAGAATCTCCAGCTTTAATTGGCGGCTTCGGTGAAGCATTCACGATCGCCTCAACCGCTTTATCATCATAGCCTTCGCGGTGATCCGAGAACATGGCTTTTGTATTCAAAACTGTGGCAAGTGCATAACCGTTCGTTTTGGTGTTTTGAACTTGATTCCAGACAGCAGCTTCGATGCCGAACCATTTCTGAACAGGCAGAGGCAGGTCAGTATAAACGGCCAAAAACATCAAGAGACCAATTCCAGCTAGAATTCCTCGTTCTTTTAAAGCTACTTTTTTAATAAACATGGTTGTACGGTAGAGGATGAAGTAACTGCCAACAAGAAACAGGAGTATGACGGATAGTACATTGAAGGTCAAAATGTTGGATAAATACTTCACCATATCGGAGGCTTCGCCCGCTACAACTAAGTCCCAAGGCGTGAGTGGCACGCCTAATATTTTGAGCTTTACGCCGCTAATGAGCGCCAGGATGATGAGAAATCCGGCAATCACCCAGTAGGCGATACGTGTGCGCCCAATGATTGCAATGAAAATCAATAGAAGGCTTACGACGATCCATTCATTGAAAAGAAGCTCGAGAACATGCTTGAAGCTCCATGACATCATTTCAATATAATTCCCGCGGCTTAAAATCTCCATAATCAGCACTGGGATGACTGCAAGCAGTAAAAGGGGCAGTCTTGGCCGAATGACCATTAGCAAACGCTCAAAGTTTTGTTTCATAGTTTCTCCTGTTATATATAAGTTAAAAGTCCTTGGAACATCAAATATTATACCATGCCTTTCGACATTATTCGATGGTATCTCTATGAAATAATAGATTGATTGCAGGAAAATCGTGGTTATATCAAGAATACTTATATATAGGTAGACAAGGTAGGAGGGGACTCAATATGGCAAAAGAACAACTACAGCTAAAAAGAAATGCAGTGAGGCAGCTTCAACATCGAAAAATGACAAAGAGTGCGTTTTTTCGTCGAGGATTGTTCTTATTTATTGGGGCCGTGTTAATGTCTGTGGGGTTAGAAATTTTTTTAGTGCCGAATCGCATTATTGATGGGGGCATAACGGGGATTTCAATTATCCTTTCGTATTTGACACAAGGGCCAATCGGCGTGTTCTTGACATTGTTAAATATTCCTTTCTTATTTATCGGGTATAAATTAATTGGTAAAACCTTCGCTTTATCTACGCTTTTCGCTATTTTAGTCATGTCGGCAGGCACGGCTTTGCTGCATCCAGTAAAGGAGCTAACGAATGATCCCTTGCTAGCCGCGGTATTTGGCGGGATTATCCTCGGCATCGGCGTTGGGATGGTCATCAGGTTTGGGGGATCATTGGACGGAACCGAAATCATCGCGATTCTGGTTTCAAAGAAAATTCCATTTTCCGTCGGCGAAATCGTTATGTTTTTCAACTTATTCATTCTCGGAAGCGCCGGGTTCGTCTACACGTGGGACCGTGCGATGTACTCATTAATTGCATATTTTATAGCTTATAAAATGATTGATGTCACCATCGAAGGCTTCGACGAGTCGAAGTCAGTGTGGATCATCAGTGATAACTTTAGAGAAATTGGGGGAGCGATCCTCGATCGCTTGGGCCGCGGCGTTACTTATCTCGAGGGTGAAGGCGGCTTCTCTGGAGATAACAAGAAAGTTATCTTCTGCGTGATTACGCGGCTGGAAGAAGCCAAACTAAAATCCATCGTGGATGGATTGGACCCTAAAGCGTTTCTTGCTGTCGGCAATATCCACGATGTCAAAGGCGGAAGATTCAAGAAGCGAGATATCCACTAATCGGATTTCTCCTTCTCATTATCCTTTTCCTTTTGCAAATCCTTATGAGAAGTTCCTCGCTCAAAAAAGCCTAAATTTCTTAGCTGCTGAGCGGCATCCTTGCTGCTCGGACTTCCTAGCTTTTTCAGAATATGACCCACATGAATTTTTACCGTTCGTAACGAAATGAAGAACCGGTTCGCAATTTCCGTCTGCGTATGCCCTTGATCAATCATATCAAGCACCTGAAGTTCCGTTGGGGTGATGAGATCACGAACTTCTTTGATTTTAAATTGCTGCTCTAACCGTTTGAGCCTGCGGAATTCCTCTCGCATTTGCTCAGCAACAGCTGCATTAATCGCAGATTGGCGAGCATGCGCTGCTCGAATAATGCCTGGAAGCTCCTCGAATCGAGATTTAATTTGGTAGTCAATTGCCCCGGCCTGGAAGGAACGGAAAATAAAATCCTTTTCTTCCATGGAGGTCAGCATAATAACCTTCGCTCCCCATAATAAAAAGGCTTGCTCTGCAAGACCGATGCCAGCCGGTTCATTTTGAAGCATAATATCCATGAGTACGACATCAGCAGATGGTACCCCTTGTGTAAATAACGCGCGAGCTTCATCTGCTGTAGATCGGCTCTCCACAACTGTCATATCCCCTTGACGATTCAAAAAATTCGTTAAACCGCGGAGCCAATCAAGATCATCTTCCACGATAAGTATGCGTATTGCTTCCATCTGGAACTTCCTTTCTTCTGCTTCTCTATCGCCTTATCGCTGCCCCGGAAAAGTCAAATAAACACTAGTACCTTTACCTGGTTCAGAGCTGATTTCCAAGCTTCCTCCGTGTTTTTTCATGACGCTGTAGCAGTAAGCCAAACCTAGTCCAAAGTTATTTCGATTACCGGTTTTCGTCGTGTAAAAAGGTTCAACAGCTTGTTTGAGGGTGGCTTTTTCCATGCCGATTCCCTTATCTTTAATTTCTAGTACGATATTTTTTTTGTTTGAAAAAGCTTTAATAGAGAGCTCTCCGCCGCTGCTCATCGCCTCGATGGCATTCATCAGGATGTTCGTTAGCGTTTCCGCAACTTGAATCTGATCAAGACGGAGTTCCAGGCTGTCAGGCAGCTCTAGTTGAACTTGAATCGGGCCCAAGGAAGCCTCTAGAGGCTCTATGACATCTAGAATCATTTTACGTACATTCACCTGTGAAACGCGCAGCGGAAGCTCTTGTGTTTGCTCGTGTACGCGGCTAATCATATCTTGGATGTGTCTAGAAGCTTTCATGATCACATGAATATCTTGAATGAGTTCTGTTTGCTGGGTGTCTTCGGCGTGCTGCTTCATTTTTTCTAAAAATAAACGCATTTTTCCGACGTCGTTCTTGATCGCGTGATTTAGAATTGCGGTTCCGGATGTAATCGCGCGGAGCGTTGAATCCAGCTTACGACGCTCAATGAGTAGTCGAATGCCAAGAAATCCGTATTTGAAAAACGTAAATACGAAGAAAGGCACAACAAAAGCCAAAATCCACACGTGATAAATCCACAAACGGTAAAACCCAAAGCTGGGCATGACATAATTGAGAACGCCAACACAAAGAATCGGCGGGAGTAATGCAAGACATGTGAACAAATGCGTTCGTCTCATGGCTGGGAGATGTTCTTTTTTTAGTACAATCAGAATGGAACCTATGAAAATATAAGGGAAGGCCCAAGTCGCGACTACACGGAAGTCTATGGGCATTTCTTCGGTATACCCTGGCAATATAAGTAGACAAGCGATGGGCGGTATGAGCAAAACGAGCGGCAACCAAGTCCGCAGGAGAGGCTTTTGCCAAGTTGAATGATAGGCTAAGGCCAGCATCGCGAAAGAGTAAGGTAAGCCATAGTAGGAAAGCAATGAGCAGATGCCCATGATGCGATAAAATAAGGCGCTCAGCTGTGGATTAGGCGCTGTTTGCTCGAAATAGGGGATGACATCCGCGGAGATAACGGCCGCTAGGGCGCCTGAACCACCAGTAAAAGCGACTGCGCTCATCCAGCGCATCGTACGGGAAGTTGGGTCTACGATGAGGAGACCTGATGCGATGAACCATAGAGCGAAAAGGACAAAAAGCATGTGTTCCTCCATCAATCAATTCGTTGTATTAGTCCTATTGTGGCATGGCGAATTCGTTTGCACAAGAGAATCCTTTCTTAGAAATGGAAGGATTTAGGGCAACATTGCTCGAATTGGTTGTATATGAGAGGAGTGAAGTAAAATCGAAGTAAAGATGAAAAAAGAATTCCCGATCCTCAAAATTGTAGGGAAAGTACTGTTATCCCTCATTTTTATCATCGTCATCACGGTCATTCTTTCCATTGCTGCTGCGATTATTGCAGTAAAACTAAACCCTGATCTCATCGTAAGCATGGATGCTGTCACTAGTAATCCTTTTTTTATTAAAGCGTCTTTATGGGCACAAATCGTAGGCTTTATTAGCGGTGTTTGGTTGGCATTTTCACTATTTGAAAAGAAAAAAGGATGGACGCTGGGGCTGCAACCTGTAAAGCTTGGCCGACATGTAACAGAAGGTTTCGCCTGGGGCGTTGCGTTAATTACCTTAAGCAGCTTAGGGATATGGCTATTCGGCGGCATCGATGTTGTTCGTACCGAATGGAGTTTGACGAAGGGGTACGAAATTGGCGGAAGCTTTCTACTCTTTATTGGCGTAGCGGTCAATGAAGAATTGTTTGCACGCGGGTATTTACAAGGCATCGTGAAACATCGATTTGGCCCCAAAGTAGCCGTGGGCGTATCGACGCTGTTTTTCGCGCTGCTCCATTGCTTTAATCCAGGGATGTGGAGCACGGTGTTTCCATTTATCAATATTTTGTTGGCAGGACTATTGATGGGCTTGTGTCGCGAGTACTCAGGCAGTCTGTGGATGCCTGTGGGACTGCATCTGGCGTGGAATTTCATGCAAGGCTGTGTATTCGGTTTTGACGTTTCAGGCATTCCGATGTCATCAATTATTACGACAGAAACGCGGGGCTCTATCGTTGTTTCGGGCGGTTCTTTTGGAGCTGAAGGAAGCTTAATTACGAGCTTTATTCTTGTGCTTGGGATCATAATGATTTATAACTATTATCAAACACGCAATCGTTTTAATTCACTAAGGGGGATTCATCATTGAGCCAGTACGAACTAATACATAGTGAGTGGGAAGGGGAGTCGACGCTAAGACTCGTCGACCATCAAGCAGAAGCCGTGGCCGAAATTATTCCGGCCGTCGGCTTCCACCTGTTCCGCTTCGATGTGTGGAACCACAGCTACATCGCGAAGCCCGACGCATTGTCGGAGCTTCGCGTCAATTCCTCGCGCTACGGCGTGCCCATTCTGTTCCCGCCGGGGCGCGTCAAGAACGCGGCGTTCACCTTCGGTGGCCGCGAATACCGGCTCCCGGCGAATCGGGAGCCAGATCACGCCCACGGCCAGCTGCGCGAGCGGCCGTGGAAGGTCGTCGCCAGCGGCGCTGACGCGGCTGGCGGGGCTTATGTCTCCGCGGAGTTTAACATCGCGGAGACCCCGGACATGCTGGCGTATTTCCCACACGCCGCATGCTTCCGCTTCACGTACCGTCTGAAGGACGGTACGCTGTCGCTCAGCGGTGAAATAGCCAACCGTGGCGGCGATTCCATGCCGCTGTCGCTTGGCTTTCACCCGTACTTCGCGTTCGCGGAAGGCGAAGCTAGCCGCGTGCGGGTAACCATCCCCGCGACGGCCGAATGGCCGTTAACCGCGGGTGGGTTTGCGGCTGGTGAGCCTGCGCCGACAGCGCTCACAGCGGCCTTACAGAACGGCGCGATAGTCTCCTCGCTGCCGGGCTACCCTGGCGGCTCCCAGATGCTCAGCATCGCGCCAGGACCGCAAAAATGCGAGCTGGCCTACGAAGCTCGCGGCACGAAACTGATTTATGACATGGGAGATAATTTTCCCATTCATGTACTTTTTACAGCGCCGTGGTCGCAAGCTGTTTCACTGGAACCCTACACAAGCATCATGAACGTGTTCAATGAATCGTATCCGTCCGAACTCTCAGGCGCGCAAGCCTTAGCGCCAGGGGAGACCTTTACTTTCAATTGGGCTATACATATTGAAGAACTTTAAGTTACCAAGGCTCATACCCAAACCCAAGGGACGAATAACCTTGATAGGCATGTTGATGCAGCTGAGCAATCAAGCCTTCCATTTGGGCAGATTTCACCAATGCGCCCCTTCTACTTGTATTGTGTAGATTTTGATCAACAACACCTTGGAGGAAATGAATATGGTTCCCATTCGCCAATGCGATTGGCGGTCCTGTAATGCCATAGTAAGCATGATAATGGCCATATTTAATGCCGGAAATACCTTGGTACTGATGGACATGTTGATCATAAGAAGTCCCGTTCACATTGAACGTATACAGGCGCAAAAGATGATGGTGTCCTAATGATTCCGATGTAATCGTTGAGAAAAAATGAACATGAGCTGGTGGAATAAGCATCACCACACACAAAGCCCCCTAAGAGTAGGATATGCTTCATCCTATTCAAAGGGGGCTTTTGTCATGACGACGGCATCGGATAAAGGTTGGATTGACCAATTTTCATCTTTTTATCATCGTATACGCGCACTTCAACTTGATGTGGTTTATTCGGTTCTATCGCGGGATTGGCTGTTAAATCAACATATAAGGTGTCCTTACCATCGAAATTCGATTTCACTTCTTTTCCATCCACATACACATTACAGGAAGAGTAAAAAGGAGTACCCGTCACCAGAATCTTATTGTCAACGCGTGTGATCTTCGAAATTACAGGATCACCATACCCTAGTGTGTATGAAGGCTGAACGATCGTATCTTTATACCCTTTTGCCTCATAAGCATAACGGCCGCCAAAGAGAATATCATACTGCAGCTTCTCATACCCTGCGAGATCGTTCTCTTGAATGTTATATTTAGACCACATGTCTTGCGGCGGTATTACAGGTATTTTTTTAGATAGATCATATAAATAATCCGTATAATAACTACCTTGAACACCAGCTAGATGCAGCAACATCGGTCCTAAAAAAGAAGGACTTGATGTCAGATTCAGCTTCTCCTGATCGGCAGGAACGAAATTGTTCCATATCACAAATGGTGTGTAATGCGTCTTGGTATACAAATCGGGGTCATCTGGCAGCACATATTTGGCATCCCGGTAGACCTTATAATCTTCCTCGAAGAACGGGAAATGGTCCCCGAAAAACAAAATAATCGTTGGCTCTGCCTTTTTTGAATAATAATCTACGAGATCTTGAAGCGCCTGATCCGTAGCGGTGATACCTTGTGCGTAAGTTTCTAAAATACTTTTTGACTCAGCCGAAATATCTCCCGTGACCTGAATCGTATTCTTGCTGAACTTATTAGGAGGATAAGGATGATGATTTTCCATCGTATTGGCAAATACAAAATCAGGCCCAGCACTTTTTTCCGTTTCCTCAACTATCTTGTTCACAACCGCACGATCCGCATAGTTAGGCCCCGAGAAGTCATTTGGGAAATACTCACTGGAAATAAATCGTGAAAATCCAAGGTGCATATACACTTTGCGACTATCAAAAAAATAACTGAAAAACGGATTGATCGCTGTAGCTGTATATCCTTGTCTAGTAGTAATGCTAGCTAAAGAATCTACGCCATGATTCATATATTCAATATAAGGGATAATTTTATCAGGCGATTTCCCGAAAAAACGCATCGAATTCCCCGACAAAACCTCAAACTCCACATTAGCCGTGCTTCCACCAAATTGGGGAGACAACATCTTACCGCTTGTGTACTTTTTTTGTAATTCATGCAAATGAGGGATTGGGTCGCGGCTGAACGTGACATTTTTCATCTGTGTCGGATCAAAGAATGACTCACCCAGCAATACAATGATATTCGGCTTTTTCTCAATCGCAGCGGGTTTCTCAGGTATTTGCTCCAATAGGTTTGTTATTGCTTTTTTGCTATACCCATCGGGCTTCGCCACATTCAAAAAGTTCAACATCTGCACAGAAGAATACAAATAGCCATTCTCATCATAAGTAATCGTTTGATCCCATGGAACCGTGTAAATCCCATATAATTTCGTGAAAGCGATAGGTTTATCCATATACAAACTCGTCGCCATAACAATCGCAATCACACCATAAATACTACGCTCAATCCAGTTGAACCTAATCTTATGGTTTCGCAGTATGAGATGAAACAGACAAGTTATAACGATTAGAAATAGTAGAGAGTAACCCATAATATCGTTTGTTACATACCCGTTCAAAAACTTCCTATACTCCATAAGCTGGTTATTAAAATACAGATCCCATGGGTAATAAGGCGAGCCAATGGCCTTTAACTTACTGCCGCTGATCGCTCCTAGTGGTAACAAAACACCACAAAGAATCCAAAATGACAACTTAACTCGACCAGTCACAGCGATAAGAAACAAATACAAAGCGCCAACAACGAAATAAGCAAGCACCATCGCCAAAGGATAAGTCGAAATCCAGTGATGAAGCTCCTTAAAAGAGCCCCTTTCCAAATATTCAACCATATACATCAATAGAAATGGAAGAATAACGATCATGAAACGAGTAGGCAATAGCTTTAGAGGTTTTATTAAATTAGTCATTTCGAACCTTCAGCATGGATTTGCTCAAGAGCTTGTAGAAAAGTCGCGGCTGGTTGAGCACCAGTTAACGCATATTTCCGATTAATTACAAAAAACGGGACCCCTGTCACGCCGGCCTGACTAGCAAAATCAAGATCATCTTCAACCTGCTCTAGCCCCTCTTTGGCTTGAAGGCGAGAGAGCGTTTGCTGACTATCCATACCTAGTTGACTAGCAGCATCTAAAAGGAATTCCACGTCCCCAATATCCTTGCCGTCTTCAAAATAAGCCTTGAACAAATCGTCAACAAGCTGCTTTTTGATCTCGTCAGGTGCTATCGCAATGAGTTGATGCGCTTTTAACGTATTTGGCATTTTTTCTACCTGCGTAAAATCAAAATGCAATCCCGCCGCTCGCCCAGCCTGCGTTACTTGCTCCAGCATCGCCTGCAACTTATCCGCATCCGCACGAAATTTATTTCGCATAAGCGTCTCAAAATGCTCACCCTCAACAGGCGTCGAAGGATCCAACTGATAAGCACGGTAATGAATCTCAACCGGTTCCCCTGTAAACGACTCCAGGGCATCCATCAAATTCTTCTTCCCAATCCTGCACCACGGACACACCAAATCCTGAAATATCTCAATCATCATATCGAATAAACTCCTTCAATCCAAAATGAATAAATAATGTCAAAAAGCCTCGCTTCATCTCCATCCCACATTATAACCTAAACCCGCTCATTGTCACCATGATGAACACATGACATTCACACAACCCAATGTCCTCCAAACAGGTAATGTAATCTCCTGCATCATTTTCTGAGCTAACTGCAATAAATAAATTCTCTGAGCAGGTTATCACTAGCATCATCTAGACCAGCGTATCCATCAATAAAAACTGAATTCTGTGCTAACTACAAGATGAATGAGGAATGAAGCATGAGGGGTGGGAGACGAAGTACGTAGATTGAGAAGAGTTGTTTGAAATTTGAAGTAAGAAGTAAGAAGTAAAAATTTGAAGAGAAGAGAAGAGAAGAGAAGAGAAGAGAAGAGAAGAGAAGAGAAGATGATGAGCTGAGCTGAGTGGAATATTCTATTTGATTTGGTATGAATGTATTGGCGTATTGTACATATCACAGAATTTGTTTTTGACCTAATATATCGCTTGGAATATGGATTAAATTGTAAAATTTTTATAGAATATATTTACATGAGAACATAAGTTTGGTATAATTGAACCACACAGAACATAAGTTCTTATAGTGGGGTGAGGGCAATGAATCTTCTATCAGTCGCTAGTGATGCGTCAACTTGTCAAACAGAAGAGGCGTGTGAGGATTTTCTTATGAACTTGCGTTGGTCGAACGGTTTTCATTGTCCACGATGCGATCATCATGAAGCTTTCCATATTCGTACTCGCAAATTATTGGAGTGCAAAGAGTGTAGGATGCAAATTTCGATTACTGCGGGCACTATTATGCACAAATCGAGACTTCCTTTGCTAACCTGGTTCAGGGCAATCCAGACGTTATTTGAGCATGGTGCAGAAGTGACAGCATACAGATTATCTGAGCTTTTACAAATAAATTATCGAAGTGCGAAACTATTGATTCAAAAAATATGCTTTGCATTCAACGTTGAGGAAAGTCGCTTATCTGCATTTCAAGCAATGAAAGCTTCTCGCTCTGAATCAGTGAAAACGAAACCGGCTGCGCCTAAAAGAAAGGTGAATTTGTGGGATCGGTTTGATCTCAAAGCATATATGGAATCGAAATCACCATATGTAAATATAAAATCATTAATGAAAAGCTTAGTGTCCATTTATTTATATCCACGGTTTTTGAAATGTTTTCAGTTGTGAAAATGATAAAGGTGGCGGTTATCGCTTTATTTGACGTGCTTCCTAATTTCAGGCAAGATGAATAGTGAAGGAAATTACTATACTATTTACTTTGAATGAAGAGCTAGGTGATTGAAGATGAAAAGGGTTGTACAAGCACCCATCCATTTTTATAGGAAGTTTATTTCGCCATTGAAGCCACCAACATGCCGATTCTATCCAACATGTTCGCAATATGCGTTAGAAGCGATAGAGGTGCACGGACCCATGAGAGGGTCTTGGTTAGCCACGAAACGGATCTGCAAATGTCATCCGTTTCACCCTGGCGGTGTGGATCACGTACCTGCAAAGAGGATAAATTAATTTAGTGAATTCTGTCAGCTTGACATGTGGTTCTTTTTTTCGATATATTGTGCTTAAAGATGCTAAATATTGTTTTTTCGATGAACGGATAAGTACAATCGGATGCCTATGAACAGAGAGCCGGAGCAGGTGAAAGCCGGTATAGGAGAATGGTTGGAATATGGTCCCGGAGAATAGGCCTTCGAGCTACTCGACACTAGCGTGTAATGCAATGCATACACAAAGTTGCAGAGAGTAAGCTGGCCTCGTGTCCCAGCGTTAATGGGCAAGTCGTCATAGACTTACTGAGCCCCGAGCTTGTGAAAGGCGGGGGAACCTGGGTGGTACCGCGTGAGTTCAACTCTCGTCCCAAGATGGATGAGGGTTTTTTATGTTTTCTATAATTCACTATTGGAGGAACGAATGATGTCTGAGCAATCCAAAACGTTTTACATTACAACGCCAATTTATTATCCAAGTGATAAGCTCCATATTGGTCACGCTTATTCGACTGTTGCGGGAGATGCAATGGCGCGATACAAAAGATTACGCGGGTATGATGTTAGGTATTTAACTGGAACAGATGAGCATGGTCAGAAGATTGAACGCAAGGCACAAGAAAAAGGCACAACACCCCAAGCATTTGTAGATAATATTGTGTCTGGCATTAAAGAGCTATGGGCGAAGCTGGATATTTCCTATGATGATTTCATTCGTACAACGGAAGATCGTCATAAGGATGCTGTTTCTAAGATTTTTCAGCGTTTGCTGGATCAAGGCGATATTTATTTAGGTGAATATGAGGGTTGGTACTGTATTCCGGATGAATCCTTTTTCCTTGAGAGCAAGCTAGTTGATGGGAAATGTCCTGACTGCGGACGTCCAGTTGAGAAAATGAAGGAACAAACGTATTTCTTCCGGATGAGCAAGTATGCGGATCGTTTGGTGCAATACTACGAAGAAAACCCTGATTTCATTCAGCCGGAATCCCGTAAGAATGAGATGTTGAATAACTTCATTAAGCCAGGGTTAGAGGATTTGGCTGTTTCCAGAACGACTTTTGACTGGGGCATTAAAGTGCCTGGTGATCCGAAGCATGTTATTTATGTTTGGATTGACGCGCTTTCAAATTATATTACGGCGCTAGGTTTTGGGTCTGATGACGAGTCGATTTTCAAAACGTATTGGCCTGCTGACGTGCATTTGATGAGTAAGGAAATTGTACGCTTCCATACGATTTATTGGCCGATTATGTTAATGGCGCTTGATTTGCCGTTGCCGAAAAAGGTGTTTGCCCACGGTTGGCTGCTTATGAAAGATGGCAAAATGTCCAAGTCGAAGGGGAATGTTGTGGATCCTGTTACGCTTATTGACCGTTATGGCTTGGATGCACTTCGCTATTACCTCATGCGCGAAGTACCATTCGGAGCGGACGGAACGTTTACGCCAGAGAGCTTCGTTGAGCGCGTGAATCATGATCTTGCGAATGATTTGGGGAACTTGCTGAATCGTACGATTGTGATGATCGATAAGTATTTTGCAGGTACGATTCCAGCTTATATTCCTGGGGCAACTGAGTTTGACGAAAGTCTGCTGGAAACGGTTCGTTCGACTGTAGCGAAGTACGAAGAGTCGATGGAGAAAATGGAGTTTTCCATCGCGCTATCCGCGGTGTGGCAGCTGATTAGCCGCACGAATAAATACATCGACGAAACGCAGCCATGGTCGATGGTGAAGGATGAAGCCAAGCGCGAAACGCTAGGCTCCGTCATGTATGTGCTGGCGGAATCGCAGCGCATTTCTTCCGTACTTCTTCGTCCGTTCTTGACGAAGACACCGGAACTGATCTGGGCGCAGCTGGGCTTAGCAGCTGAAGATTTACCTCGCTTGACTGCGTGGGAAAGCGTGCAGTCCTTCGGGCAACTCCCTTCCGGCACCAAGGTGCAAAAGGGAGAGCCCATGTTCCCTCGTCTCGACGTAGCGGCAGAAGTCGCCTATATCGTCGAGGCTATGGGCGGCGGTGCTGCTGAGAGCACCGAGGAACCAAAAGCAGCTGCAGCTTCTGTGCCTGCTGCATCAACTGTACCCGCGCCGGAGCCCAAAGACGAAATCGGTATCGACGATTTCGCCAAAGTGGAGCTGCGCGTCGCGCAAGTGATTTCCGCGGAGCCTGTGAAAGGCGCCGATAAGCTTCTCAAGCTGCAGCTTGACCTCGGCTACGAGCAGCGCCAAGTTGTTTCCGGCATCGCGAAGTTCTACTCGCCGGATGATATGGTTGGACGCAAGGTGATTTGCGTCACGAACTTGAAGCCCGCCAAGCTGCGCGGCGAGCTGTCGCAAGGCATGATACTCGCCGCTTCACACGGCGATCAATTGACATTAGCGACCGTTCCGGATGCTATGCCGAACGGTGCGATCGTGAAATAATAACCGCAAACACTAGAGACCCTATTCCTGAATTTTCAGGGATAGGGTCTTTGCTGTTTGGGGTAATTTTGATGACAACGGGCAAGCTAAAGGAAACTAACCACGGAGTGAATGGTATGCAAATAGGGCGCATTGTAAAAGGGATCACCATTGTATTTTTGATCTTCACTTTGACTGCTTGCTCGTTATTCGGTGGGGGCGAGAAGAAAAAGGAAGAGGAGAAGAAGCAAGCTGAGGCTAAAAGTAAAGAAAGTGTAATCGATCAAGAATTGAAAAAGCAGTACCAGATGTTTAATGAAGTGATTGAATACAAAAAAGAGCAAAATGCGAAGCTCATTAAAGAGTCCGAGGAACGTTATAAAAAGCTAAAAGAAGAAGCAGACAAACCTACGAAGGGCAGCAGCGAGGAAAAACAAAAAGCCAAAGAAGCGAAGACAGAAGGAGAAGGATCTGGCGATTCTTCGGGCTCTGGCAATTCTGGTGGCTCTAGTGACTCTGGTGATTCTGAAGACTCTGGGGACTCGGAAGCGACGGAAGATAAAGATAAGTCAGAGGAAGAATCTAGCTGAATTCCTGAAAAATAAGAAATGGCCATGCTGTGAACACAACAGCTGGCTTTTTTGACTTTCCACCCAAGATATATTGACTTTGCATATTGCCTACTCGTATAATCAAATCGTTAATGATAAAAATTACGATTTAGAGTGGGTGCTGAAGAAATGACAAGACATGCTAAGCGGTTTATCTACATAGGTATAGTGATGATTGCTGCGTTTTGTATCGCAGGCTGTGGAAATTCCAAAGCTGGATTAGTTGAAGGAAAAGTGAATGTCGTTACTAGTTTTTATCCTTTGTATGATTTCACAAAGCAAATTGGCGGCGAACATGTGAATGTAATTAATCTAGTTCCTGCTGGTGTGGAACCGCATGATTGGTCTCCAAAAAGCAGAGATATTAAAAATATGTCGGGCTCGCAACTTTTCGTTTATCAAGGCGCTGGCTTTGAAGGCTGGGTCAAAGATACGCTGGGCAGTCTATCAAACAAGTCAACGGTTCGTGTGGTCGAAGCTAGTAAAGGGGCTAATTTGATCACAACTGATGATAAAAAAGAAGAATTTGATCCACATGCGTGGTTAAGCCCGTTAAATGCACAGAAAATGGCTAATAATATTAAAACAGCATTGATTGAAGCGGATCCAACACATAAAGATGTTTACGAGCAAAACTATCAGAAATATGCTGCGAAATTAACGGAGTTAGATAATAGATACAAAAAAGAGCTTGCTCAAACAGCTAAAAAAGAAATTGCTGTATCTCATCATGCATTTGCATATCTATGTAGAGATTACGGCTTGACTCAAATGTCGATCATGGGTTTATCACCAGATGCTGAGCCTACTGCGCAGGATTTAAAGCAAATTAACGCTTTTATTAAGGAACATCAACTCAAATATATTTTCTTCGAGGAACTTGTTTCGGATAAGTTGGCAAAGACGCTTGCGAAGGATGCGAATGTAGACACGCTAGTACTTAATCCGCTTGAGGGACTTACGAAAGAACAGTTAGATGCTGGCGAAGATTATATTTCGATTATGGACAAAAATTTGAAAAACCTCGTCATCGCGTTACAATAAAGTAAGCATGACCATTCTTGGTTAGTCAGGGGTAAGCAGATGGAGAATAGTGATAAAATGTTATGCCATCAGAAAATCATTTCGATCGATCGATTGTCATTTTCTTATGAAAATAAAACGGTCATCAACAATTTGCAATTTAATGTGTTTGAGCGGGATTTTGTTGGTGTAATTGGATCCAACGGGGCTGGAAAAACGACACTGCTAAAAATGCTAGTTGGCTTGTTAAAACCAACGAGTGGAGAGATCAGATTGTTTGATCGGCCGTTGAATCAATTCAAGGACTGGGAACGGATTGGGTATGTACCGCAAAAAAACGCGTTCAATCCGCTATTCCCAGCAACGGTAAGAGAAGTTGTACTTTCCGGCATGTACAACAAAAAGAACGTCTATCGTCGGCTATCGAAAGCCGAACTGCAAAAAGCAGAAGATGCGATGCTAGCGATGCGCATTGAGGATTTAGCGGATCGTCGGATCGGTCAGCTTTCCGGGGGGCAGCAGCAACGGGCTTTCTTGGCGCGTGCGATCGTGAACAACCCCGAGTTGCTCATTTTAGATGAGCCAACGGTGGGGATTGATGCAGAAACACAGATCGGTTTCTTCCGAATGATCAAGCATATGCATCAGCATCATCATATGACCTTTATCATGGTCTCCCATGATATGGACATGATTCAATCCTATCTTGGCACAGAGCCGCAGCAAGTTAGCGGCGGTATTAAGTTTTATGTGAAGCATACCCATGATCCGGAAGATTGCCGTGAGACGAATTTAACACATTCACTCGGCCAGATTCGAGAGATGATCGGAGTTCAGTAAGGTTATGCTTACGAAGTCAGTTTTCCTTTGGAAAACGTTAAGGAGCGGGCATTTTGGACATATTTACAGAGTACTTTTTTCAGCGCGCATTAATAGGTGGTTTATTGATCGGGCTTACAGCGCCATTAATGGGCGTTTTTCTTGTTCTCAGACGGCTATCTATGATCGGGGACACCCTAGCTCATGTTTCCATCGCCGGCGTAGCACTTGGTTTTTTAATCAATGTGTACCCTTTAGGTGTGGGATTAGTGTTTGCACTGCTTGCTTCCTTCGCTATCGAGCGTCTGCGGAAGGCTTATAAAACCTACGCAGAGCTTTCCATTGCCATCATCATGTCAGGCGGGGTAGCACTGGCAACGCTTCTTTTTACATTGGGCAAAGGCTTTAATATGAACGTGATGAGTTATTTGTTCGGAAGTATTTATACCCTTGATTCCACGGATTTATGGGTCGTTTTAGTTGTATGTGTACTTGTTATCGGTGTCATTGTTTTTCACTTCAAAGAGTTTTTCTTAATGTTTTTTGACGAAGATGCCGCGAGCGTAAGTGGACTTCCTTTGAAATTTTATAATATGATGATTACGATGCTTACTGCACTTGTCATTTCTGTTGCAATCAAAATCGTAGGGGCGCTTTTGGTTTCCTCATTGTTGACGATTCCAGTCGCATGCAGTTTGTTGATTGCACGTAGTTTCAAACATTCTGTCTTTTTAGCTATTTTATTCTCAGAAATTGCCGTAGTCGTTGGTCTTGTCGTAGCTGGAATATGGGATCTGGCACCTGGAGGGACGGTCGTTCTGAGCCTCATAGCTATATTGATCGGGATTATTTTAAAAAGAGGATTGAGGATATAAATTATGGATTCCGTTAATTTATGGATCGCCCTCTGGGCGGGGATTGCTTCCTTTATTTCACCTTGTTGTCTGCCTTTATATCCATCGTTCTTATCCTACATAACTGGTATTTCAGTCAGTGAACTGAAGTCAGGAAGAACAACTGTTCAAGTACGGCGTCAAACGATGATCCACACCTTAAGTTTCATCCTTGGCTTTTCCATCATTTTTTACGCGTTAGGTTTAACTGCAGGTTTCGTAGGTAGCTTCTTCATTGACTACCGTGACTTGCTCAGACAGATTGCTGCACTCTTAATATTTGTCATGGGACTTTTTTTACTCGGTATTTTTCAACCGCAATGGCTAATGAAAGAACGTAAGTTGTCGATTAAATTCCGCCCTGCAGGTTATGTGGGCTCCGTGTTCGTCGGCATGGGCTTTGCAGCGGGCTGGTCGCCATGTGTAGGGCCAATTCTATCTGCAATTCTTGCATTAGCTGCGACAGAACCTGGCACTTGGTTCCAACTTACCACATCGTATTCACTTGGCTTCGCGATTCCGTTCTTCATACTTTCCTTTTTTATCGGTTCAACCAAATGGATTTTGCGCTATTCCCAAACGATCATGAAAATTGGCGGGGGCTTGATGATTGTAATCGCCATTCTTCTGTATACGGGTAAAATGACGCAAATCACCCTTTGGTTGAACTCGATTACACCGGATTTCTTGAAATTTTAGATTAAGTAAAATATTCAATCTTCGCTTGAGGGAACTTTTCGAAAATGTGTTCCGTAATAAATTCCCTCAACGCGGTAGCTTGTTCATCTTTGTACACATATTTGCCTTTCCCATATTTGCCCCATTTATATTTTCTTTTTTCTTCGTCCATTTCCAACTTCGTCTTGGGATATCGCTTCTCGATAATATTTTTCGCTGTCTTCGTAAAGCGATGTTGGATCATCTCGAAAGTAAGGTCCGTGGTGGCTTCAGGTGGAAGCGTATTGTACAGCTTATCAATCAGTGTGGCGTAGCCTTCCTCCCAGCCTTCATGCCATATAATAGGCGCAATGATGAAACCAAGCGGGTATCCGGCCTTGGCTACTTTGCCTGCCGCCTCAATTCTTTCGTGAAATCGAGAGGTGCCGGGCTCGAAGTTTTTAATGACATAATCGGCATTTACACTAAAACGAAAACGGGTATGCTTGTTATGCTTGGCATCCAATAAAGGCTCCACGTGATGATATTTTGTGACAAACCGCAGCCTGCCGTGTTCTTGTTCACCCATGAACTCGATCAACTGTTTGAGTGAGCCGGAGATATGCTCAAGACCGACAGGATCCGAGGTGCACGCGGCTTCGAAGCGGGTGATTTCTGGCTCACGTTCCTTGATATACGCCTTGGCTGCACCGAGTATCTCGTCGATATTTACATAAACACGAATGTAAGGCTTCGCGCCCATCGTTGTTTGCAAATAGCAATAATGGCAATGTCCCATACATCCAGTCGCGATCGGAATCGCATATTCGGCGGAAGGCTTGGACGTTTCAAACTTTAACGTTTTCCTTATCCCAACGACTAACGTCCGCTTGGCAATCCGATATTTATCTAATTCCGATTCCCCGGGTAAATCACGTATTTGATTATGGGAAGTCGTCATATGAATATCTAGGCCTTCTTGTTTAGCCCATTCATATATTTGCTTTCCTTTCGGATAATTCATGGCATCTGGTTCAAAATAAACAAGCTCTGGCACAAAAATCGACGTGCTTGGTGTCGGTCTTGTTAATAGTTCCGTAGACATAGGGCCTCCTTTACAATTCGGAAGAGTAATCTATTATTTTAGTGTGCCAAAAAGAAGGCTTAAGGAATCATGGGAGATTTGACCGCATCTGGGTAGATGGATTATGATAGGTAAGCAGTATGGATTGAAAAACGCACAGCAGGGGGAAATATAGCAATGGCTACGCCAAGTATGGAAGATTATTTGGAGAGAATATACAAGCTTATTGATGAGAAAGGCTATGCTCGTGTTTCCGACATTGCTGAAGGGCTTGAAGTGCACCCCTCTTCCGTGACTAAAATGATTCAAAAGTTAGATAAAGATAATTATTTAATCTATGAAAAATATCGTGGTCTGATCTTAACGCCAAAAGGCAAGAAGATGGGCAAACGTTTGATGGATCGGCATGAGCTTTTAGAGAATTTTCTGATGACGATAGGTGTCCATGAGGATAATATATATAAGGATGTCGAAGGTATTGAGCACCACTTGAGCTGGGATTCCATTACTTGTATTGAAACCTTATTGGAATATTTCCGAAGAGATCCGAGTCGAGCAGATGAACTTATGAATGTTCGCAAAGAATTAGAGGCAGAGAATTAGGCAGAGACCGTTACGGGCTCTGTCTTTTTTATTTGGTCGGAATGTGGGAATAGAGACAAACTGCTATCGCATACATACGTAAGAAGCCCTATGAAAGTGGTGCAAGGGAGGGATGCGGTGTATGAAGATCAACGGGGTATTTGAAGGTGGTGGCGTAAAAGGAATCGCGCTGGCTGGTGGCGTTACAGCGGCCAATGAACTGGGGTATACCTTTCATGAAGTCGCAGGTACAAGCTCTGGTTCGATTGTCGCGGCTCTGCTGGCAGCAGGCTATACGGGTGAAGAAATGAGGGAATTGATCCTTAGAGCGCCATTTAAGTCGTTTATGCAGCGCTCTCCAATATTCAATACGAAAATCATCGGCCCTGCCGCGCGCTTGTTGCTCAAAAAAGGACTCTATTCCGGTGAAGCCTTGGAACATTGGGTCAATGAACAGCTTGCGGCTAAAGGTATTCGCACCTTTGGAGATCTTAAACCCAATCAGCTGCGTATTATTGCTTCGGATATTACCCATGGCAAGCTATTGGTTCTGCCGAACGATATCGCGCAATATGGCATCGAGCCAGGCAAGCTGTCGGTTGCCAAGGCCGTGAGAATGAGCACAAGCATTCCATATTTCTTCGATCCAGTCCGAATTCGCAGCCAAATAAAAAGCTCTGCGAAGGCTATGCCTTTCACAGAGCAGTTTACGTACATTGTGGATGGCGGCTTATTAAGCAACTTCCCATTGTGGGTGTTCGATAAAGCGATGCCACAGATGAAGCTGACACCTGTTATCGGCTTCCAGCTTGTCGGGAAGAGCGATACGCCTACGCATACCATCCGCGGGCCGATCACGATGCTCGAAGCGCTTTTCAGCACCATGCTGAGTGCACATGATGAACGCTACATCGAGCAAAAGAATCGCTTCCGCACCGTGAAAATCCCCACGCTAGGTGTTGGGAATACACAGTTTACGATCTCTAAAGAACTAAGTATGTCGCTGTATGAGTCAGGTTATCTGTCAGCTAAAGCGTACTTCAAAAACTGGTCAGCCAGCACATACGAAGAAAACTATGCGAAATATGTGATGCGGCCGCCAATAAAAACTTAGTTTACTTAGTGATACTTTGGAAAATCATCCTTGTCTGCATCTTTCGTACCATTGATGACGCGGAACTTGGCGTTCTTCGTTTTACCTTTTACATTGCCTCGGGGAATCGAAGGTTTCCTCCAACTGGAAGGTGGGAATTTATAAAGTAGAAAAATCACCCCAAGCACCAGAATAGGAATGAATAATACACGCAGACTAACGATCAAGCCTATGGCAATCAATACTCCTATGGCAATCTCAACTGGGGAAAACTTTCTTCTCATGCCCGTCCCTCCATAATTCGTTTTTCCGCTTCTAGCATGCGGTTAAATGATGCAATGGACACCTCAACTTGGCTGTCTTCAGGCTCCTTGGTTGTTAGCAATTGAAGCCAAAGCCCTGGATAGCCTAAATAACGAAGAACAGGTACTTCACGAAGTGAATTCGTAAATCGTAATACTTCATAAGAGACACCGATAACCAATGGTAACAAAATTAAACGCTGCACAATACGCTCGACCAAACCGTCATAGTGCAGGAAGGAGTAGATGACAACACCGATCAGAACGGTGAAAACGATAAAGCTGCTTCCGCAACGGTAATGCAGGGTGTTGAACTTTTGAACATTGCTTACGGTTAGTTCCATGCCGGCTTCATAGGCACTAATGACTTTATGCTCTGCGCCATGATATTGGAACAATCTCTTAATCATAGGTGTAAGGGAGATGAAGTAAATGTACCCCACCAGTAAAATGATTTTGATTACACCTTCTATAAGATTATGAAGAATTTGATTGCTAAATACGTTTTGAAACAAAAACTGTTCAATAATGGCTGGCACTAAGGTGAATATGAATTTTCCGAACAAAAATGAAAGAACACCAACGAAAGCAACGCCTAAAACCATCGAGATGCTAGAGAAGATGCCGCCTTTCTCTTCCTTTTTCACCGTGTTATCGTCACCTTCTTGCTCTGCGAACGACTCTGCCGAGAAATTCAAATGCTGTGCACCTTTGGCACTGGACTCGATAATACCTACAATTCCCCTAATAAAAGGAATCTTCTTAAGTGCTTGAACCCACGGAATTTCTTTCTTCGGTACTTCCAAAAAATCAAGGGAACCGTCTTTTTTGCGCACAGCAGTTACGTGCACATTTCTTCCTGCGAACATGACGCCTTCGATGACGGCTTGTCCTCCGTATATACTGTTTTGTTCTGCCACAAGATTCACCTTCTCATCTTTCTCGAATTCAGTTATCACTTTCTTATTGTAACGGATTCAGGAGTTGAATGCTACCGATAGCGACAGAACATACTATGATTGCCAAGGAAAAGACAAGCCTTAACGGTAGAGAAAGGAAGATGGCAGATGACAAGTGCGCATACCGCGAAGAAAAAGCAGACAAATCGCTGGGTATTTGTGCTATATATCGGTTTTTTTGCGGGACTGATATGGGGTGCCCTCAAAATTGTCGAAAATTACTTCAAATTTACAACCATAGGAATTGGTTTTCTTGTTGAACCATTTTTCAAACATGAATTTTTTAATACGTGGTCGGGACTGTTTATCGGGTGGGCCATGTTTGCGGTATTCTCAATATTCGCCGCCTTTATCTACATGGTAATGATGTGGAAGCTGCGCAGTCCGTTCTGGGGAATCGGCTATGGGGCTGTGTGGTGGGGCATCATCTACCTCATCGTGGGGCCGATTACGGGGATGGTCTATTGGATCAATGAATTAGAGTTAAACACGATCATTAGTGATTTCTGTTTATTTCTCGTATGGGGCATGTTTATTGGGTACTCCATTGCGATTGAATATACAAGTGCTAGGACAACAGAGGCTATACCCAAGACATGAAACTTATGGTAAAATATCAAAGGTTAATTAGCTCTAACTAGCTAGTTGCCTATGACGATTGTTGCGGGAGGATTTCCAATTGAAAAGGGTTCTAGTTTTGAATGGTCCGAATTTGAATATGCTTGGCATACGTGAACCTGGCGTATATGGAACCGTCACGCTTTCCACCATCATCGAGGGTTTGCATGAACTGGGGACTGAGCTTTCGATCGAATTGGAGAGCTTCCAATCTAACCATGAAGGCGAGATTATCGATAAAATCCACGAAGCGTATGGTACGAAGGATGGCATTCTTATCAATCCAGGCGCCTTTACGCATTACAGCTATGCGATTCGCGATGCGCTATCTACGGTTCAATTGCCTACGGTAGAAGTTCATATTTCGAATATTCATAAACGTGAGGAATTTCGTCATCATTCGGTCATCGCACCCGTTGTAATTGGTCAAATTTGTGGATTTGGCGCTGACAGCTATGCGCTTGGTTTGCGAGCTTTACTACCCCATCTGTAAGAAAGAATGGTGATTTCGATGCAGGAGAAACGTATTGAACGTCTTCGCGAGGTTATGCAACAGCAGGATTTACCGGCACTACTCATCACGAACGCATATAACCGTACATATGTATCTGGTTTCACTGGTTCTTCTGGCTATGTACTTATTACATTAGACCGTGCCATTTTATTAACCGATTTCCGTTATATGACGCAAGCGCCGCAGCAAGCCAAATTGTTTGAAGTGGTTGAACATAAAGCTAAGGCGATCGATACCGTAGCTGAGCTCTTGCAGCAGCAAGGGATCAAGAAGCTTGGTTTCGAACAAAGCGACGTTTCCTATGGTGATTTCTTAAACTATCAACAAGGGCTGCCAGGCATTGAGTTTGTGCCTACATCACGTCTCGTTGAAGTGATTCGTATGGTGAAGGATGAGGCTGAACTTCAAGTGATGCAGGAAGCGGCTGATTTGGCCGATGCAACCTTCTCGCATATCCTTAACTTCATTAAACCAGGTGTCAAAGAATTAGATATCGCACTTGAAATTGAAGTGTTTATTCGTAAAAATGGAGGTACTTCGACGTCCTTCGAGACGATCGTGGCATCCGGTGAGCGTTCGGCATTGCCTCACGGCAAAGCAAGTAATCGTATTCTCCAAATGAACGAATTTGTCAAATTGGATTTTGGAGCGTATTATAAAGGTTATTGCTCTGATATCACTAGAACGGTTATGCTAGGAAAGCCGACGGACAAGCATAGAGAAATTTATGATATTGTTCTGGAAGCGCAGTTGAATTGCTTGGCAAACCTTAAACCGGGCATTACAGGCAGAGAAGGCGATGCTTTCGCTCGCGATGTCATTGTAAAGCGCGGCTATGGCGATTATTTCGGTCACGGGACCGGGCATGGGCTAGGTATGGAGGTTCACGAATCTCCGCGCGTGTCGAAAACCGAAGAAACGATTTTAGCACCTGGTATGGTTGTTACCGTTGAACCTGGTATTTATCTCCCTGATTTTGGCGGAGTTCGAATTGAGGATGACGTAGTAATTACTGAGACAGGCATTAAAATACTTACACATTCTACCAAAGATTTTCTTATCATTGACTAGCGGAGGGATTTACAAGTGATATCAGTAAACGATTTTAAAACAGGTCTAACAATTGAAGTTGAGCATGACATTTTTACAGTTCTAGATTTCCAACACGTAAAACCAGGTAAAGGTGCTGCATTCGTGCGCTCCAAGCTGAAAAACCTACGCAACGGCAACACAGTTGAGCGTACATTCCGCGCAGGTGAGAACGTTGGACGTGCTCATATCGAGAACCGTGAAATGCAATACTTGTACGCTGCTGGCGACGAGTATACGTTCATGGATACGGAAACGTTTGACCAAATTACGCTTGCCCACGAGCAATTGAAATGGGAATTGAACTTCCTAATCGAAAACATGAACATTAAAATCATGAGCTATCAAGGTGAAATTCTTGGGATTAACCTACCGAAAAGCGTTGATTTGAAAGTTGTTGAAACAGAGCCAAGCGTAAAAGGTAACACATCTCAAGGCGCTTTGAAAAATGCGAAAGTGGAAACAGGTCTTAATGTCATGGTGCCACTTTTCATTAACGAAGGCGATGTACTTTCCGTTGATACAGATGACGGTAAATACCTTTCCCGCGCGAGCAACTAATCATGAATGAAAAAAGCCTTTCTGACTCCAATGAGTTCGAAAGGCTTTTTTTCTTTTCTTAGCACAGTCCGCCAATTATATGCTATAATATTGAATTGTTATGCACTAGTATGCGTTAGGAGTGGGTCAGCTTTGTCTCTTATAGTGATGAAATTTGGCGGTAGCTCTGTCGGTGATGCGGAGCGAATGAAACGAGTTGCAAAAAGAATCGTGGAGCGCAAACAAGCTGGTCACAGCTGTGTAGTTGTCGTTTCTGCGATGGGCGATACAACGGATGATTTGATCGACTTGTCTAAGCAAATTTACGATGGAGCCCCTCCGGCTCGTGAAATGGATATGTTGTTGACGACGGGTGAGCAAGTTTCTGTAGCACTTTTATCGATGGCGATACATAATCTTGGTGAACAAGCGGTTTCGTACACCGGATGGCAAAGTGGGATTTTCACAGAGCCTGTCCACGGTAAAGCGAGAATTACCGATATTCAGCCTCAGCGTGTATTGAATGCGATCGAGCAGGGGAATGTCGTGATTGTTGCCGGATTCCAAGGGATGACGGAAGCAGGCGAGATTACAACACTAGGCCGCGGTGGTTCTGATACAACGGCAGTTGCACTTGCTGCAGCAATCAAAGCGGATCTCTGTGAAATTTATACCGATGTAGACGGGATTTATTCAACAGATCCTCGTATCGTGAAAGTTGCTAGAAAACTGGCTGAGATTTCCTATGATGAGATGCTTGAGCTTGCTAACCTTGGAGCTGCAGTACTTCATCCGCGAGCAGTTGAGTATGCGAAAAATTACAACGTGACCCTCGTGGTACGTTCAAGCTTTAATTACAATGAAGGCACCAACGTGAAGGAGGAAGCAGTGATGGAGCAAGGAATCGTCGTTCGTGGCATCGCATATGACAAAAATGTAGCAAGAATTAGTATTCTGGGTGTTCCTGAGAAGCCAGGTCAGCTTGCGAAGGTTTTCCTAGCACTTGCTGAGGTGCAAATTGACGTTGATATCATCGTACAAAGCGGTGTCATTAACGGATCTGCTGATTTCTCTTTCACAACAACGTTAGCTGATCGTGAGAAAGCACTTGATGTTATCGAACAAATTCGCGCTGAAGTAGGCTTCCGTGAAGTGACTTCCGAAGTGAATCTTGTGAAGGTTTCAATTGTTGGCGCTGGAATGGTGAGCTCACCAGGCGTAGCAGCTACCATGTTCAAAGTGATTTCTGATCTTGGCATCACAATCTCCCTAGTAAGTACATCCGAGATTAAAATGTCTTGCGTCATTGACAATGCGAACCTAACCGATGTGATCCGTGCGCTTCACACAGCATACGGCTTGGACACTGCGGTGCAAGCTTTCGTTGGTGGACCAGAAGATCGCAGATAATTTTGCAAGCTTAATGGAGCTTGTCTGCAATAAAATAAGCAAGCTTCAATAAAAATGCCGTTATGCCGGCAGCCATTAATGGACCTACCGGAATACCGCGCATAAATAAGATGCCAAATATAGAACCAAGGACTAGACCCACAATTAATTGTGGGTCTACTTTTAGTAGCTCCAAGCCTTTTCCATTCATATAAGTAGCAATCGCTCCGCCTATAAGGGCAATGATCCCTGGCCAAGTTGTAAAGACGGATAGGATATCTTTCATCGAGATTCGGTCACTGGCAAATGGGATTAATACGCCAATGGTCAGGAAGAGCAAGCCAAACTCAAGCCCTTTGCGCTCCATCGTTGGAAAATAGCGCTGGAGACCAATTAGTTTAACAGCAAGTAAAAGACATGCCGCGGTCGTAATAATGGGAGAACGGCCTACGAGTCCAATAATAATGAGAATAACTAAGAGCATATCACCGTTCATGAACAAAACCCCTCGTCCTCATCAGTGTCGTCAATTTAGTTTATGAAGGGGGCTTGTATTTAGAACGCAGGTGAACTCTATCTATCGTTGGAAGGGAACCATCTGATCATGCTCCAGCACGGGAACACAATCTGTACTATTCGCTTTACTGCAAAGTTCGACGTCCGCGAGGAAGCCGGACTTTTTCATTTTTTTACCATTGCTGCAGGCGAGTATGGTTTCGAATAATCGATCCTTGGCTTGGAGATAGCTTCCGCGCATAGCCAGGCCGAAATCATTCGTGAGCATGTTGTTCTCCCCTAATAAGGCTGCGATTTCATTCACGATAAAGCCCGCGCACAAGCCGTCCTCTAATGAAAAGACATCCTGTGTACCTGCACAGACGATCACGGTATCTCGTTTAAGTTCGATTGCGGCCCCTGCAATAGCGCTGGCGTTCATAATCGCACCAGCGAGTACGCGATCGGCCTTAATCGCCTTTTGAATGCCTCTGGTGCCATTTGTCGTTGTTAATATAATGCGTTTGCCTTGTACCGCTGTACGCGTGTATTCCAGCGGTGAATTGCCAAAATCAAAGCCAGGGATTTTTTTGCAATAGCGCTCCCCTCCGAGTAAATCGCCATCGCGCGCTAATTCCTTCGCTTTTATAACCGTCTCTACAGGGACTACGCCCTTGCAGCCATTCATCAATGCGGTGATGATTGTGCTTGTCGCACGTAAAACATCAACGACAATGACGGTCTTATGGAGAAACTCGTCACTTCTTGCTTCGCAGATAGTTGCGATCACCTCGATATGCATGGTTCTATTCCTTTCTGTTACACAGGGACAACGTGTCAGAACGCAGTCCTCTCCTCAACGCTTCTAACGCAATAACCTCATCTGGCGAAATATTGCCCAAATGAATATCCGGACCCAGCGAGTTAATCAAATGCACCTGCTGGGATTTCAGCGGGGCTTCCCATAGGAGCTGGTCTCCTGAGATGGATGCAAGCACGCTTTGCAGTTCCTCATCCTTACATTTTCCGTTCCCATCGAAAATACCTACACCCATGCCAGATTCACGTGCCTCAATCGTGACAAGGGAGGCGCCTAGTTCGGAATCAATTAAGACAGTGTCAATTAATTCCCCTAATTCAATTGAGGAGCCCCAGCCTTTCTTTCCATACTCCGTAACCACTTCTAGCCCTTCGGCCAAACCTCTGGCAATCAGCTCATTCCGCTGTCTACGATCCATTTGAATGGTACCGTCCGATATTTCAACGCCATTAAATCCGAGTGCAAGGATCATGTCAAAAAAAGAGTCTACGGCATTCTGTTGTACAGCAACTTCCAGAAAAGTACCCCCGGGGTAAATGAGAATGTTATTCTCTTTGGCTAGGTTAATTTTGCTTCTCAGCACGGCTTGCGGATAGAGCGGCGATGTGCCGAAACCAAGCTTGATCATATCCACATGCGCACCTGAGGTGTGGAGTAAGTCTTGGAAGGCAAGCATGCCGAGTCCTTTATCCATCACCATTGTTTTCCCCAACGATCTTGGTTTAGGCTGCCGTTGTCCTGTAGGGTCAGCTAAAACGGGGTTCCATTTCAAATGAGAGGTCACTTCCATCAGTCTTTCTCCTCACTGTCCTTCGAAGGTTCAATTATGTGTACAGCATATGCATGAGCACAAATGGAGGTGCCCAGCATGCCTAAAATGAGACGAGCTCGCATATGGTAGGTGAAAAGGAGGTGATATTTTTGAACAAAATCGTGCTAACGATGGCTTCCTTGCGGTTGATGTCCGGGAGTATCGAAATTATTGCCGCTATTCTTATGCTCAGGCTGGCAACCATTGAGAAAGCGCTGCTGGTGAATTCAGCTCTAGCACTAGTAGGTCCTCTAGTACTATTAACAACGACAACGATAGGTTTAGTAGGCATAGCAGACAAACTATCATATGGAAAGATGCTGTGGATCATTGCTGGGGTCTGTTGTTTGTTTATTGGGATTATTAAAAAGTAATCGGTCATATTTCTTTCTAGTAAGCATAGAAATGAATATAGAAGACTGGACAACTTGGAGGGATGTCCCCCAATGCTAGCGAGTATTACACACTTGTTGCCCCAGAACATCCGATTTCTGTTAAGCGAGCTTCCACCGAACGTACAAGCTAGCGTGGAAGAAATCAGGGTGAGAGAGTCGCGTCCCCTTGAAATCAGCTGGGCCGATCGCTATGCCTTCATCAGTGAGCGAGGGCAGATGATTACCCAAGAAGCGCAGGCGTACAAGCCGACTAGGCAAGATTGTCTGACACTGCTAGAAATATTAACGAATCATTCGCTTTACACCTTTGAGGAAGAACTGCGAAGAGGGTATATCACGGTGTCTGGCGGTCATCGCGTAGGACTAGCTGGTCGCACCATTCTCGACCAGGGTCAAGTGAAGCAGATTCGCGATGTGAGTTCCTTCAACATTCGTATCGCGCGTGAGATTCCAGGAGTTGGTCAAGAGATTTTACCGTACCTTGTCGATCAAAGTTTGGGTACTATTCATCACACCCTGATCATCTCCCCGCCTCAGCAAGGAAAAACCACTTTGCTTCGCGATCTGGCTAGACTGATCAGTCGAGGCGAATGGGGGGCGAGACACAGCACGCTTTTAGGAAAAAAAGTAGGCATTGTGGATGAACGCTCCGAGCTGGCGGCGTGTGTCAAAGGGGTACCGAGATTTGATTTAGGTCCACGCACGGATGTGCTGGACGGTTGTCCGAAAGCAGAAGGCATGATGATGATGATCCGTTCACTCTCTCCTGAAGTTCTCATCGTTGATGAGATCGGTCGGACAGAAGATGCCGTTGCGATTCATGAAGCGGTCCACACAGGTATTCGTGTGCTAGCTACGGCTCATGGCGCGAACTATGAAGATGTGCTTAGACGGCCCGTACTCAGGCAGTTGATGGAAGAGGGAGTGTTTACGAAATTCGTGATCCTCCATCGTAGGAGAGGGGCGCCTGCTTCCTTTCGGATTCTGGATCAGCAAGGCAAGCTGGTTGAGACGTATGACGAACGCAAAGGACGATGGTGATGCTGAAATTTGTTGGCGGAGTTCTCATTTTCGGTGCAGCTTCTATGTATGGCTTTATGCAGGCGGCTCATTATGTTAGGCGACCAAAGCAAATTCGTGGACTTATAGGTGCGCTAGGCCGAATGGAAACGGAAATTGCCTATGCCCTCACACCGCTGCCAGAGGCATTTGCTTCATTAAGCAAGCAGGTTGTAGATCCGCTTTCTTCCTTATTTCGCCTCATGTCGGAACGGTTGCTCGTCAATAACGGCGAATCAACCAAAGATCTATGGCAAATGACGGTCAAGGAAGTCTGGGCAAGCACCTCCATGCGGCAAGCAGAGCAAGAGGTGATCCTTCAATTGGGACCTGTTCTGGGGCTTTCGGATCGGAGTGACCAAATCAAGCATTTACGGCTGGCGATAAGTCAACTTCAATCGGAAGAATCAGATGCCAGAGATGAGCAGCAGCGCTACGAGAAAATGTGGAAAAGCCTAGGAGTCCTAATCGGAGCGTTAGTTGTGATTTTAATGTATTAGTGGGGAGCAAATACTCGTGCATGACAAGTTCCTTGAAGGCGGAGTGAGGTGCCAGGAATGAATGTAGATGTGAATGCCATTTTCCAAATCGCCGGCATCGGTATCATCATCGCGATGATCCATTCAGTGCTGAAGCAGATGGGAAAAGAGGATATGGCACACTGGGTCACGGTCATAGGCTTCGTGGTCGTGCTTTTTATGGTCGTAAGTATGCTGGATAACTTATTTAAAGAAATTAAAACCATTTTCCTATTCCAATGAGGTGGTCTGATGGAAATCATCCAAATCGTAGGATTAGGACTCATCGTTACGATATTGACGCTCATTATCAAGGAACAGAAACCAATGTTCGCTTTTTTATTAGCCGCTTTTACGGGCATTGTCATTTTCTTGTTTTTAATAGGTAAAATATCTTCGGTCATCGCCGTACTTGAGGATTTAGCGGTGAAGTCCAACGTCAACATCGTTTTTCTCAAAACGATTCTGAAGATCATAGGCGTTGCGTACATCGCCGAGTTTGGCGCACAGATTGTCCGCGATGCCGGTCAAGATTCCATTGCCTCCAAAATTGAGCTCGCAGGTAAGGTGCTCATTATGGTCATGGCCATCCCGATCATTACAGTCATTATCGAGACCGTGGTTAAACTACTCCCTGCTTAGTAGATTCACCTAAGGAGTGACACGCATGTACCCACTTTATTCGCACCAGAAGCTGAACAACCGGTGGATCTTACTGTTCATACTGACCATGGGCTTATGGCTTGGCTTGTCGGGCTCCTTAATGGCTGAATCGCCAACCGATCTCATGATTAAAGAGCAAGCCGACCGTCTGAATACGGAACCCGTCGAGCAATATTGGGATAAGCTGATGAAGGACTATGGGGGTTATTTCCCAGAAAGTAAGACGCCAACCTTCATGGAGCTGCTCCTAGGAACTAAGGGCATTAGTATGAAGAGTATTTTCAAGGGACTTCTCAAGTATGTGTTTCATGAAATTATTATCAATGGCAAATTGTTGGCTTCGATCGTCGTTTTGACCGTCTTTAGCATGATTCTGGAGACGCTGCAAAGCTCCTTTGAACGAAACACGGTCAGCAAGCTAGGCTACACGATCACGTATATGGTGCTCATTATTATCGCGATCAACAGCTTCAGCGTTGCGATCGGGTATGCCAAAACGGCCATTTCGTCCATGATCCAATTCATGTTCGCCATCATGCCATTGCTGCTCACATTACTAGCGTCCATGGGAAATGTCACTTCAGTCGCCATTCTTCATCCACTGATCGTGTTCATGATTCACTCGGTGGGTACAGCCATTTATGTGTTTGTCTTCCCGCTTTTGTTCTTCTCGGCAGTGCTGCACATCGTCAGCTCGCTTAGCGATAAGTTTAAGGTGACCCAATTAGCGAATCTGCTGCGCACTGTCAGTTTAAGCATGCTGGGTGTATTCGTAACAGTCTTTCTAGGTGTCATCTCCATTCAAGGCACAGCGGGCGCTGTACGAGATGGCGTTGCGATTCGAACGGCAAAATACATTACTGGGAATTTCGTTCCCGTCGTAGGTCGATTATTTTCAGACGCGACAGAAACGGTCATCGGGGCATCCTTACTGGTTAAAAATGCGATAGGACTCGTAGGTGTCGTCATCCTCGTTCTCTTGTGTGCGTTTCCGGCGATCAAAATCTTAACGCTGGCTTTCATCTACAACCTGTCAGCGGCACTGATGCAGCCCTTGGGGGACAGTCCAATCATTGCTTGTCTACAAACGATCGGTAAAAGCTTGATTTATGTTTTTGCTGCCTTGGCAGCCGTAAGCTTAATGTTCTTCTTGGCCCTGACAATAATGATCACGATTAGCAATGTTTCCGTCATGATGAGGTGAAAGGAGCCCAGCGATGGATTGGTTAGCAGGATGGCTGAAAACCGTCATTATGGTCATAATGCTTGCGACGTTTGTTGATCTTCTACTCCCCAGCAATACGATGCAGCGGTATGTGAAGACGGTTTTGAGTCTCTTTATTCTACTGACGCTGCTCACCCCTGTGCTTCAGCTCTTTCAGAAAGACTGGGATATGGACCAGCTGCTGAGTCAAGCGGAGAAGTCGCAGAGTGAGAAAACGATGCTTGCCGGAAGCTTTGGCAATCAGACGCAAATGAAATCTTTGGAAGCCATCTCGAAAGATGCGAACAAGATTCAAGATGCCGAACACAAGAAAACACAACAATTGGTACAGACGCAATTAGCTGCCTTAATGAAAGAAGACTTGCAGAAACAAACAGAATGGCCAATCCAAGAAGTTCTAGTGCAAGTGCAGGTAGACAATAACGGGAAGCCCAGCATAACCAATGTGAAGGTAACCCTTGATGATATAGAAATGAAGAAGCAACCGGCAAATACAAGCAAAAGCATTGCTGCGATGGAGCCAGTCAAGCCTGTGGAGCCAATCAAAATCGGTTCTGCCGCGACAGCGCAAGATCGTATGGCAAGTACAGAAGGCCGTGCCGAGTCAACGGATCGTGCAATTCCTAGTGCGCAAGAGATGGACCAGCTCAAGCAAGGGATTTCACGAAACTGGCTTGTGGATCCAGCCAAAATCGAAATCGGAACAGCACAAAGTAAAGGATGGATGGCGAGGTGAATGGATGGGAACATTGCTGCAATGGATGGAGCACAAATTCGGCGGCGGACCAGGAGGGCCTAAACGTAAAAATACGTTATTGTGGGTCATCATGGTAGGGCTTTTAGGAGCTGCGCTAATGATATTAAACGCCTTTATAAATGTAAAAGAACTGGATCCCATCAGCACAGGTAGAGCGTCTCCTCCGCCCGAGAGTAAAGCAGCATTTGTAGGAAGCTCGTCCAAGGATAGCACAGGCTTTCATGATTACGAGCAAGCTTATGGCGACCAGCTGAAGAGCATCCTGCAAAAAATCGTCGGTGTCGGCGAGGTGGAAGTACTCGTTACCATTGAATCTACGGAGGAAATGACCGTTGACAAAAATTATAACGACAATCAGACCATGACGACAGAACGAGACAATGGTGGAGCAACACGCAACGTATCCCAGGTAACGCGGAGCGGCGAAGTCGTGATTTATCAAGTGTCAGGTGACCAGAAGCCGCTTGTGCTCAAATACATTAAACCCAAAATCAGAGGTGTCATTGTTGTTGCGAAAGGCGCCGAAAATCTCACGGTGAAGAAAATGATTATGGAAGCCGTTGAGCGAGGAATGGACGTTCAAGCTAGTAAAATTTCGATTTTACCACGCAAAACAGGGGAATAAAATCAGGAAATTATCTAACTATTCTAAGGAGGAATAAACAATGAATGCAAAAAGACAAACAATTTGGCTCGTATCGATGCTTAGCTTGATGGTGGTGCTGTCCGCGTATTATCTATTCACAGAGGATGTAAATAAGCTGGATCTCGCATCTACGGATGCCATCACTAAAACGCAAGAAGTGAAAATCGACATGAGTCAAGTGGATCCAGTTACAGGTGCTAAAACAGATGTGAAAACAACGGGCGCACAAACTGACACAAAATCGACAACACCGCAAACTTCGACAAAAACCGACACAAAAGCAACAACGACGCAAGATGCCTCCAAAACGACGACAAAAGATGCAACGAAGCCAACAACAACTAAAACAGACGAACAAGTCTTGAAGCAAGTTGAAGAGCAAGCGAAAACGACATCGGCCAACGATTATTTCACAAATGAACAAGTGAAACAAAACAATTACTTCAGCAAAGTTTCGACAGATTTGATGACAATTATCTTGGATTCCAAGAAAACGCCTGAAGCGGTAGCGAAAGCAACAAACGATTTGTCTGCGTTGACAGATCTGCAAGAAAAAATTGAAAATCTACAAGATTTGCTCATTCAAGATTACCCGCAAGCGGTTATTAATCAAGACGGCAGCAAGTGGAAAGTAACGGTTCAAGCGGATAAATTGGAAAAAAGCCAAGGCGTAACTATCGTCGATATGGTTGTGAAAGAGCTGGGTGCAACACCTGAAAATATCAAGATTCAGTACGTACGTCCATAGTATTCGAACAAAGTTTAGGGTACTCAAAATGGTGGTGGAAAGGGTCCGGATAAACTGGACTCTTTCCATTTCGTGCGTTTATGGGTATAATACATACGTTGCGGCTATGAAAACGCATTTTTAAGGATTCACCAACGTCTAAAGGAGTGACTTGAATGTTTAAATTGAGTGAAATCAAAGAGTTAATTAAACTCGTCGATCAATCCTCTTTACAAGAGCTGGAAATTGAAAATGAAGGTGCGCGCCTTTCGATTCGTAAGCCGAATAAAGCGGAGCCTGTCTATGTATCCGCCCCAGTTCAACACACATATGCACCAATGGCACAACCTAACTATGCAAATACAGTACCTGCTTCCGCTGCTATTGAAGCATCCGTACATACTAACGGACAAGCCAAGCAAGAGGATTCATCTTTACATAAGATCGTATCTCCGATGGTAGGAACGTTCTATCAATCCGCTTCGCCAGGCGCTGCGCCTTTCGTAAGCGCTGGCTCTAAAGTGAATGACAAGACGGTCGTTTGTATTGTGGAAGCTATGAAATTAATGAATGAAATCGAAGCTGAAATCAAAGGCGAGATCGTTGAAGTTCTCGTTGAAAATGGACAACTAGTAGAATACGGACAACCTTTATTTTTGGTTAGACCGGAGTAGTTGCGTTTGCAAGCTTAGGCTGACAACGCAAGCTTTTCTCAGGAAGAGCGCTTAGGAGGGCAAATCATGAAATTTCAAAAAATTCTAATTGCGAACCGCGGCGAGATTGCGGTTCGTATTATCCGAGCATGCCGCGAGCTAGGAATTTATACGGTTGCTGTTTACTCGGAAGCAGACCGGGAAGCTTTGCATGTTCGTTTGGCGGATGAAGCATACTGCATCGGACCGACAGCATCCAAGGACAGCTATTTGAACTTCACCAACCTGATGAGCGTAGCCACATTAACGGAATGTGATGCCATTCATCCAGGATACGGCTTCCTAGCTGAAAATGCTGACTTCGCAGAAATTTGCGAGAGCTGTAATATCACGTTCATCGGACCTTCACCTGACGCTATCTCCCGGATGGGGGATAAGGCTGTTGCGAAGCAAACGATGAAAGAAGCGCGAGTTCCGATTATTCCGGGATCCGACGGTTTGGTTGAGGATATTGAGGATGCCGTGGTTATCGCACGCGATATCGGTTATCCAATTATTATCAAAGCGACAGCAGGCGGCGGAGGCAAAGGTATTCGTATTGCTGAAAACGAGGAAACACTCGTTCAACAGATTACGGCTGCTCAGCAAGAAGCTCAGAATGCTTTTGGAAATGCAGGCATTTACTTGGAGAAGTACTTAACAGGCATGAAGCATGTTGAGATCCAAATCCTTGCTGATAAGCATGGCAACGTTGTTCACTTAGGCGAACGTGATTGCTCTGTACAACGTCGGAGACAGAAGCTTGTTGAAGAAGCGCCTTGTCCGATCCTTACAGAAGAAACACGTAAAGCGATGGGGCAAGCAGCTGTACGTGCAGCGAAGGCAGTTAATTATTCCGGAGCGGGAACACTTGAATTCCTATTAGGTCCAGACGGTAATTTTTACTTTATGGAAATGAACACACGGATCCAAGTTGAACATCCGGTAACAGAAATGATTACAGGTATCGATATCATTCAAGAAATGATTCGCGTAGCTGAAGGTAATCCGCTGTCATTCCGACAAGACGACGTCCGCATCAACGGCTGGGCAATCGAATGTCGTGTGAATGCAGAAGATCCGAATCGAAACTTCATGCCATCTCCAGGGCAAGTGAAATTTTATTTGCCGCCAGGCGGCTTCGGCGTGCGTGTGGATAGTGCGGTGTACCCAGGGTATTCCATTCCGCCACATTATGATTCCATGATCGCGAAGCTTATTGTTTGGGGAAGTACGCGTGATGAAGCAATTAACCGCATGAAACGTGCGCTCAATGAGTTCGCGGTTGATGGTGTGAACACGACGATTCCTTTTCACTTGAAGCTGCTTGAACACAAGAAATTTATCAAGGGTGACCATGATATTAAGTTCTTGGAAGAGCACGATGTGAACGATCCAGAATCGTAAGACAAACATTTGTCATATTTTTGCCAAAATGTTATACTAATAAATTAAGATGGCTTATCCCATTTATTTCAGTGCCAGCTTTTCTGGCACAAAACTTTTTTAACTTATGATTACGAAGCAAGTATGCTTCACAACCATTTTAGGAGGTGCCACAATGAGCACAATCGCTCCGGATTACGTCAAGACAGACATGGGCAGCATCCAGATTGCCCCCGAGGTTATCGAAATCATTGCCGGTTTGGCAACGGTGGAAGTGCAAGGTGTAGCGGGGATGAGTGGCGGATTAGCTGGCGGCATTGCTGAATTGCTTGGACGCAAGAATTTGTCCAAAGGCGTAAAGGTAGAGGTCGGACAACGTGAAGCTGCCATTGACGTCTCCATCATTATCGAATACGGCAATCGTATTCCTGAAGTTGCTAATGACATTCAGAACAATGTGAAACAAGCCATCGAATCGATGACAGGATTGAATGTTGTTGAAGTGAATGTGCATATTCATGATGTTCATTTCAAGCAGGCGGATAAACCGATTGACGAAGAACCAGCGGCTGCCCAACGTGTGAAATAGGCGGTAAAGCTGAGCCATATGGATCAATTGAAACCCCCTACAGGTTGCAGGGGGTTTCCTCTAACTTAGGAAGGGGACAAGCGTAGTGGGTAAAATTGTGGACAGGCTCTTACTACTTTTCTATAGCCTGATTATATTCGTCGCATCGATCATTGTATTGTTCACAGCATCTAGCTGGATCCCACGCGATCAAGCAAGTCAAACGCTTAGTCATTTTTATTACGAGAAGAGCTACGCCTATCCGGGCATTATCATCAGTTTGATCATGCTGCTGATTTCTGTGCGTTTCTTGGTCGTAACGCTTCGTCGCGGACGTTCCCAGGCTCCGTCGATTGATCAACGTACCGATTTTGGCGATATTCGTATCTCCATCGAGACGGTTGAGAATTTATCCCTGAAAGCCGCGGGCCGCACGAAAGGTGCGAAAGATCTGCGTGCACGTGTTAGAGTGAATCAATCCGGGCTGGAAATTACAATTAGAACGATTGTAGACGGCGAAAGCTCGATTCCAGAACTGACTGAAGACATGCAAGGTACAGTGAAAAGTTACATAGAAGATATTACCGGTATTCCTGTAGCTTCCGTAACGGTATTCGTAGCGAACATCGTGCAATCTGCCCCAACGTTTAAAAGCCGGGTCGAATAGAGGTGAATCCACATATGTGGGATGAACTATGGAAATTCCATAGGGGCAAAGTAATCGGAGTAACAGCAGGTATTTTCTTCGGTTTTATTTATTTGTTTTTTGGTTTTTGGGATATGTTGATCTTTGGATTCATTGTACTTGTAGGTTTTTATGTTGGGAATAAGCTGGATCGTAAGGAAAGTTTCGTCATGTTAGAAGACATTTGGCGCTATCTCACACAAAAATGGAGAATGTTTCGCTAAAATCCCTGGTTCAACCATGGATTTTTTTGTTTGGATTGGCTCCAATTTGACGTATACTAAGAGAAAGAGTTTTTAGGAGAAGTCGTTTTGCTGGAGCGAAACGCTTAGGAGGAACAGAATGAAACGCAGAGTCGCACGTGAAATTGCTATACAAAGCTTATATCAAATCCAAATGAATGAGGCTACTCCTCAGGAGGCAGTTCAAATCGCTATTCATGAAGCTGAACATGATAATGAATCGCAGTTGGATTTCTCCGGAGATAAGATAGATCCGGTCTACATCGTTGAGCTTGTTGAAGGGACTTACAAGAACAAAGTAAACATCGACGAGTTGCTAGAGGAGTACTTAAAGGGCTGGGCAATGGACAGGTTGTCTCGGATTGATCGGGAAGTGCTGCGCCTTGCTGCATATGAGATGCTGTATCGTGATGACGTACCGCCGAAAGTTGTTGTCAATGAAGCGATCGATTTGGCCAAGCATTATGGCACAGAGGAATCAGGGAAATTCGTAAATGGAGTGCTCGGGAAGATGATTAAAGAAATCGAAGAGTTGAAAGAAAAAGTTTTGCGTACACAATAATCACGGTGCATTTTACTTTCATATACGTAGGGTTTATCAGGCTAAGGGGGAAATGAATAACATGTCAGCACAAGTAATTAATGGGAAAGAACTCGTAAGCTCGATTCGTGAAGAAATTAGATCGGATGCAGCTAAGCTTACTGAACAGGGAAATCAACCAGGTCTTGTCGTTGTGATTGTTGGTGAAGATCCAGCTTCGCAAGTGTATGTTAGAAATAAAGCGAAAGCTTGCGATGATGTAGGTATCTATTCCGAAGTACACCGCCTGCCTGAGCATACGACACAAGCAGAATTAATCGCACTCATTCATACGTTTAATCAAAATAGTCGCATCAACGGAATCCTAGTTCAGTCTCCGCTGCCTAAGCATATCGATGAAGAAGCCGTTGTTGACGAGATTGATCCTGCTAAGGATGTGGATTGCTTCCATCCCGTCAATGTCGGTAACCTGATGATCGGGAAAGATGGCATGAAGCCGTGTACGCCGCATGGTGTTATTGAAATTCTTAAACGTACAGGCGTTGAAATCGCTGGTAAGCATGCAGTTGTTGTAGGGAGAAGTAATATCGTTGGCAAACCGATGGCGATGTTGCTGCTGCGTGAGCATGCGACGGTGACCGTTGTGCATTCCCGTACACCAAATATGGAAGAGATTACGAAGCAAGCGGATATCCTCGTGTCTGCCGTAGGTAAAGCGAATTTCATCAAGACTCATCATGTAAAGCCAGGTGCTGTTGTGATTGATGTCGGCATTAATCGGAATAGCGAGGGTAAAGTGACTGGGGATGTTGATTTCGAAGAAGTTAAAGAAGTTGCAGGTACGATTACACCCGTTCCAGGTGTAGTAGGTCCAATGACGATTACGATGCTGCTTCGCAATACAGTTGATGCGGCTAGCCGCGCAGCTAAAGCGAATGTGAGCGTATAGTCAACCTATGGCGAAAAACGAGACCAAGATTTTTTCGGTTAAGGATTTAAATCGCTATATTAAGCTATTGCTGGAAGGAGACTCGCGTCTCCAGGATGTGTGGGTGCGAGGCGAGATTTCGAACTTCACGCATCACTCTAGCGGGCATATGTATTTTACGTTGAAGGACGCAGACGGCCGGCTGAAAAGCATTATGTTTGCTTCCCATAACCAGAAGCTAGGATTTATCCCGAAAGAGGGCACGAAAGTGATCGCTCGCGGGAATATTTCTGTTTATGAGCGAGACGGCGCATATCAATTTTATGTGACGGCGATGCAGCCTGACGGCATCGGCAGCTTGTATTTGGCCTACGAGCAGCTGAAAAAGAAGCTTGAAGGCGAGGGCCTGTTCGCGGTGGAGCGCAAGAAACCGATTCCTCGGTTTCCGCGCGCCATCGGCGTGATCACGTCCCCGACGGGGGCCGCCATTCGTGATGTGATCATCACGCTGCAGCGGCGCTTCCCGTCGATCCCGATCTTGCTGTACCCTGTCCTCGTACAGGGTACACAGGCGGCGCCTTCGATCGTGAAAGCGATCGAATCGATGAACCGGCTCGGTGAAGCCGACGTGCTCATCGTGGGCCGCGGCGGCGGCTCACTGGAAGAGCTGTGGGCCTTCAACGAGGAAATCGTTGCGCGGGCTATCGCAGCCTCCGCGATTCCGATCATCTCAGCCGTCGGCCACGAGACGGACTTCACGATCGCCGACTTCGTCGCCGATCTAAGAGCGCCGACGCCTACGGCGGCGGCCGAGCTCGCGGTGCCGCACCACCTCGAGCTGAAGCAGCAGCTATCGCAGCAGGCCCAGCGCCTGCATTACGGGCTGCTGCAGCAGCTGCGCCGCAAGCAGGAACGGCTGGAGAGCGCGAAGCGCTCGCCGTTCCTGACCAACCCTCGCAGGCAGCTACTGATGCAGCCTGCGGAGCGTCTCGACCGGCTGGCGGAGCAGCTCGGTTACCGGATGCGCCAGCGGCTCACTGAGCTGGCGCAGCGTCGCATGAAGCTGGAGCGTCGCTTATCCAGCTTCAATCCAACCGAGCAGGCCGTGATGGCAAGGCAGCGTTTGGATGTATCCAAACGCCAGATGCTCACGGCCATGCAGACCCTCCTGCGCTCGAAGAAGCAGGAGTGGCAATCCAGCGTCCGTCATCTGGACGCGCTCAGCCCGCTCAAGGTCATGCAGCGGGGCTACAGCCTTGCGTATGACGAGCAGGAGAAGCAGCTCGTTCGATCGATTGGTCAAGTGAAAATTGGGGATCGTTTATCCATACGTCTTAAGGACGGTAAAATACAATGTCAAGTTTCGGGGATGGAGGCGAACGTGGATGTCAACAAGTGAAATGGAAGTAAGCTTTGAGACGGCAATCGAGCAGCTAGAGCGTATCGTAAGTCAGCTGGAAAGCGGCGATGTGCCTTTGGAGAAAGCGATTGAACTGTATCAAGAAGGCGTAAGACTCTCCCACCTGTGCGGTGTTAAACTTGAGCAAGTGGAGAAGAAAATTGAGATGCTGGTTGAAGGGGAAGCTGGGGTAACACGAAAGCCTTTCCAGCCTGTCTTGGAAGATAAGGGGAATTAGTTTGAATAACACGACGTCGAACATTCATACATATATTGCTTCCCATGCTGAACTGGTGGAAGCTGCATTGCGTCAGTCGTTGCCTGCGGCCTGGGATGTCCCTGCTTCACTGCGTGAGTCGATGGACTATTCCCTCATGGCTGGCGGCAAGCGTCTGCGTCCAATTATGGTTCTAGCTGCTGCTGAGGCGCTAGGGGGCTCGCTTGAGGCTGCAATGCCTGTAGCCCTTGCCATCGAATTAGTTCATACGTATTCCTTGGTGCATGATGATCTACCAGCGATGGATAACGATGATTATCGCAGAGGAAAGTTAACGAATCATAAAGTATATGGCGAGGCGATGGCTATTCTAGCTGGCGACGCGCTGCTTACGCATGCCTTTTTCAGTGTTGCCCAAGCGCACAAAAAGTTCGGCGTTCCTGCTGAACGTGTGCTGGCGATTACGGAAGAGCTTTCTGTGCTTGCGGGTGCTCGCGGGATGGTCGGCGGCCAGGCTGCGGACATGCTTGGGGAACAAGGTTTAACCAAGCTGGAAGAGCTAACGTACATTCATACGCACAAAACAAGTGATCTCATCGTATTCTCCGTGCGAGCGGGCGGTCATATCGCAGGCGCGACGGAAGCGCAGCTAGAAGCGCTCAGTGAATTCGGTCATGCGCTAGGACTCGCTTTCCAAATCCAAGATGATATTTTGGATATTATCGGGGATGAAGCGAAGCTTGGTAAGCCTGTGAAGAGTGATGAGAAACAGCAAAAGGTTACATTCCCTTATTTTATCGGCATGGAAGCCTCCGAACAGAAGGTGCAAGAACTGACGACTCAAGCGAAAGAAGCGCTGCTTCGCTCCAATATTGCCAACCCGGAGAGGTTGCTGCAAATCGCGGATTACTTGATGAAAAGAGATCACTAAGTGGCCATTCATCGAGGTCCTATTTTGAATTAATTGAAACTTATTGGCATGGTTAACGTACACGTTCTATAGGGGGGCGTAGACGTCTATCCATGGCGTTTTACACGATTTACCCAATTCTATGATATAATGGTGAAATCACAGTATTTTCACATTGAAAGTGAGGAAAAAGCGTGCTGCTCGAACAAATCAATCGGCCTGCGGATTTGAAGCGGTTATCCTTGACGGAGCTTGAAGAATTGGCAGGAGAAATCCGTCAATTTCTAATTGAAAAGCTTTCTGTTACGGGTGGTCATCTGGCCCCGAACTTAGGCGTGGTTGAACTCACAATTGCCTTGCATACCATGTTTCACAGCCCGTATGATAAACTGATTTTTGATGTGGGTCATCAAGCATATGTGCACAAAATTTTAACTGGACGCAAAGATAAATTTGATACCTTGCGTAAATATAAAGGACTTTGCGGTTTTATTAAGCGTTCCGAAAGTGAACATGATGTCTGGGAAGCAGGGCATAGCAGTACCTCCTTGTCCGCTGCCATGGGTATGGCGATGGCGCGTGATCTGAAAGGCGAGCATAATAAAGTTGTTGCCATCATTGGAGATGGTGCGCTGACAGGCGGTATGGCGCTTGAAGCGATGAATCATATTGGACACGAGAAGAAGAATATTACGGTCATTCTGAATGACAATGAGATGTCTATCGCGCCCAACGTAGGGGCACTTCATAATTATTTAAGCAAAATTCGTTCTGATCGTCATTATTTGAAAGCCAAAGAAGAAGTTGAACACTTACTGAAGAAAATTCCTGCCATCGGTGGAACGCTGGCCAAAACTGCGGAGAAGCTGAAGGATAGTCTTAAATATTTTGTTTTGAATGGCGTATGGTTTGAAGAGTTAGGCTTTACTTATATCGGACCTGTTGATGGTCATAATCTACAAGTTCTAATGGAAACGTTGAAGCAGGCGGAGAAGGTTTCAGGACCTGTGCTGATTCATGTCGTTACGACTAAAGGGAAAGGCTACAAGCCTGCCGAAAATGATTCGCATACATGGCACGGCTTAGGGCCGTACAAAATGGAATCAGGTCAAGTACTCAAGTCATCTGGTCCGCCGATGTATACACAAGTATTCGGAGATACCTTAATTGAGCTTGGGGAAAAAGATTCCCGTGTCGTTGCAGTTACGCCTGCGATGCCAGGTGGATCTGGATTGTTGAAATTTGCAAAGCAATTCCCTAATCGGATGATCGACGTTGGGATTGCTGAGCAGCATGCTGCCACATTATGTGCAGGCTTGGCAAGCGAAGGCTTGAAACCTGTATTTGCGGTATACTCCACATTCCTGCAAAGAGCATATGATCAAGTTGTTCATGACATTTGCCGACCTAATTTGAATGTTACCTTTGCGATTGACCGTTCAGGCTTCGTTGGTCCTGACGGCGAGACGCATCAAGGGGTTTATGATATTTCATTTTTGCGTACGATTCCGAACATGGTCTTAATGATGCCGAAGGATGAGAAAGAGCTGCGCGATATGATGCAAACAGCACTCGAATATAACGATGGTCCGATTGCGTATCGCTATCCGCGTATTAATGGCACTGGCATCAGTATTGAAGAGGCGCCTAAAGCAATTCCAATTGGAACATGGGAAACGGTTCGTGAGGGTGATTATGCCGCTGTACTGGCCGTTGGACCTATGGTTCAAGTTGCCGAAGAGGCTGCAGCGCAGCTGGCACAAGAAGGTATTCAGCTTCGCGTTGTGAACGCAAGATTTATTAAGCCTTTGGATGAAGCTTATTTGCTGCAGCTAGCTAATGAATCCATGCCTGTCATTACCATGGAAGAAGGTTCGATCCAAGGCGGATTCGGAAGTGCTGTCCTGGAGTTCTATGCAGAGAAGCGTATTGTTGGTTTGCAAGTTGAGCTGATGGGAATTCAAGATTATTTCGTGGAGCATGGCAGTGTGCCTGAGCAGCGCGAAGAAGTTGGATTAACACCTCATCATTTAATTGCTGAAGTGAAGAAGCTAGTGCCGCGTAAGGTCCTCAAGGCGAAGGTCTAGTAACCGATTGGAATAGGAGCAACACATCATATATGTCATCGGATAAAGAACGTTTAGATTTATTGCTGCTGGAGCAAGGGTATTTCGAGAGCAGAGAAAAAGCAAAGGCCGCCATTATGGCTGGCCTTGTTTTTGCGGATGAAGAACCAGTTGATAAAGCTGGGATGAAAATAAGCCGGAAAGCCGTGTTGAAAGTAAAGGGTGCGCTTCATCCTTACGTAAGTCGTGGCGGACTTAAGTTTGAAAAAGCGATTAAGCAATTTGAAATCAATTTGCAAGACGCGGTTATGATAGACATCGGGGCTTCTACTGGCGGTTTTACGGATTGTGCGCTGCAAAATGGCGCTGCATCTGTCTACGCTGTCGATGTCGGCTATAACCAATTGGATTGGTCGCTCCGCAACGATGAGCGTGTTCATGTTATGGAGAGAACGAATTTCCGTTACACGAAATTGGAGGATTTGAATGGGCCGAGACCGACTTTTGCCAGTATCGATGTTTCGTTCATTTCACTGCGCATTATATTGCCTCCGCTTAAAGAAATTTTAGGGGATCAAGGGCATGTCGTCGCACTGATTAAACCGCAATTTGAAGCTGGTCGAGAAAAAGTCGGGAAGTCTGGTGTCGTGCGTGATACGGACGTCCATATCGATGTGCTTACCACAGTATTGTCATTTGCTGAGGAGCTTGGCTTTCGCTTGAAAGGTCTGACGTACTCTCCGATTACAGGCGGCGAAGGGAATATTGAATTCCTTGCCTATTGGTCCAGTAATGAGGGTGAGGAGTCGGTGGCAACGCCTTCTTCGATGAAAGGCCTTATTGCAGAGACGGTAAAAGCTTCGCAGAAACTACAAGGAAAATAAACTCATCTTTGAGAACGCCTTTGCGGCCCTGAGATGGGTTTTTTCAAATTATAAACATATATTTGTTTCACTTCAAAGAAAGGATTTTCCTTACGAACTCGCGAATACTATGGCGAGGTGAGGGACATGGAACAAGGCGATGTGAAAGTCATTTTGTTAATCCTGATCGGAATTATATGTATCGTCATTTGGCGGTTTCAGAAGTGGACTGCAGGAGCAAGTCGCAGAAGAGGACGCATCCCAAGGCATGCGAACATTCCTGAGGACGATGTAGTCGACCTCTTAGAAGCTGCTGGCTTCGATGTGCTGGCGGGCAAGACCAAAATCCCGATTTCCATGACAGTTGGCGAGCGGGATCAGTTGGAAAGTCGACTATTCGTTGATTATTTTGTGCAAAAGGAAGATGACGTTTATCTTGTGAAAGTGGCGAGAGAACGCAAGCCGCTTGAGATGACAGGGAGCGCTGTTCGTGACATGCTGCTGCCTTACACCCTCATTTATCCTGAGGCACAGGGTATCCTTTACGTTGATATGACCGTTAATAAAATCAAAAAAATCACATTTCACATAGAGGTGTAAGGATGAAGGGCCAAAGGCATGTAAAAATAAGAGAAATTATTACGAATCATGAGATCGAAACACAAGATGAATTAGTTGAAGCGCTTCGCGCGGCTGGATTCCATGTGACACAAGCGACGGTTTCGCGTGATATCAAAGAGTTACACTTGATTAAAGTCCCCTTAGATGATGGCAGATATAAATATTCCATGCCTGCGGATCAGCGCTTTAATCCTATGCAACGACTGCGTAGAGCTTTAAGCGATCATTTTGTCAGTGTGGATTATACGGATAATTTGGTCGTCATGAAATGTTTGCCAGGGACTGCGAATACGATTTGTGCTTTGATTGATAATTTGGAATGGAATGGCGTTATGGGCACCATTTGTGGAGATGATACCATTCTGGTGATATGCCGCGGGAAAGAGAATAGCGTAACTTTTGTAGATGAAGTCATGTCGTTACTATCATAACTATCAGGAGGCGTTCATGCTTACAGAGCTTTCGATTCGAAATTTAGCGGTTATTGAACATGTACATATTCGGTTTAAGGCAGGTTTTCACGTTTTGACAGGGGAAACAGGCGCCGGGAAATCGATCATTATAGATGCGTTAACTTTAATAGTTGGCGGCAGAGGTTCATCGGAACTAGTTCGCTATGGCGCAGAGAAAGCGGAGATTGAAGCGATGTTTGATTTACCGGCTTCTCATCCTGTTTGGCATACGCTTACAGAGTTAGGGATTGAAGCGGATGCATCCGAGCATCTCATAATTCGTCGTGAAATTACAGCGACGGGCAAAAGCTCAAGTCGGATTAATGGTCAGCTAGTCAACATGACAATGCTGCGCAAAACGGGCGAATGGCTAGTTAATATTCATGGGCAGCATGAGCATCAATCTTTGCTCCATGTGGACGAGCATATTCATTCCCTCGATTTATTCGGAGATGCGGAGATTGAGTCAGCCAAGTCGACGTATCAAGCCAGTTATGATCAGTACATGAAGCTCCAAAAAGAGCTTAATGATCTGCAAGAGACAAGCAAGCAGGCGCTGCAAATGTTAGATTTGTATCGTTTTCAAATTGACGAAATATCGGCAGCCAAGCTCAAAATCGGTGAAGATGAGAGCTTAGCTGAAGAGAAACGGAAGCTAGCGAATGCAGAGAAGCTGTATCAAAATACGACCGAAGCTTATGATTTTCTCTATGCTACGAATCGGGGACTAGACGCTGCAGGTAAAGCAGTCGCACGTTTACAGGATATTGTGCAGTTAGATCCGACGAACCTGAATCCGATTCTGGAACAAGCCCAATCGGCCTTTTATCAGCTAGAAGATGCGGCCTACCAGATTAGGGATTACCGCGATGGCATTGAATTCAATTCGTCTCGTTTAGATTTTATTGAACAACGATTAGATACGATTACGTCTCTTCGCCGGAAATATGGAGAGAATATTAAAGAGATTTTAAACTACCTAGCTAAGATTAAAGATGAAGTCGATACCATTGAAAATAAAGATGAAATTATTCGTAAATTAGAGGACAAGCTTGTTCTTGCTGAGAAGCAAGTGGGTATTCATGCGTTGGATCTTTCCAACCTGCGTAAAGGCATTGCGAGTGATCTTTCTGCTCAGATTGAACATGAATTGCGCGACCTACAGATGGAACGAACACAATTCCGAGTTCAAATTGCTCATATAATTGACGATCGCGGTGTAGAAGTCGATGGGAATAAGGTTCGCTTTTCAAGGCAAGGGATTGATCAAGTTGAGTTTCTTATGGCCCCTAACCCAGGTGAGCCGCTGCGTGGACTCAGTAAGATTGCCTCAGGCGGAGAGCTCTCTCGTATTATGCTCGCAATGAAAGCCATTTTTGCACGTATTGATCAAATTCCGGTATTAGTATTTGATGAGGTTGATACGGGGGTTAGCGGCCGCGCGGCGCAAGCGATAGCGGAGAAAATGTCTGTTCTTTCCCAGAGCTGTCAAGTGTTCTCGATTACCCATTTGCCGCAGGTTGCCAGCTTTGCAGATGTTCATTTCTATATTCGAAAAGAAGTGGATCATGAGCGCACGTTTACACGGGTTCAAGATATGCCAGATGCTGGCCGAATTGAAGAGCTTGCGAGAATGCTTGGCGGTGTAGAAGTAACAGAAACAACGCTGCATCATGCGGGAGAAATGCTTACCATGGCAAAAAATAAGAAAGCAAGGGTATGAAAGTATAGATAGTCAGCATTTACAGTTATAAAAGAAGGGGACTGGGGTTAACTTATAGGTACGCAATTGACGAGTTCATCGTCAGGGCTCAAGGAATTTTGAAGGAGCGTGTTGATAGTGCAATCCAACAAAAGAAAAAGATTGTTCGGACTCTTGCTCGTCTTCTTCGTTTGCTTGGTCAGTGTGTCCCCGCCTTTTCAGAGCTTTGCTTCCTTTCCCCAAGAACTTCGACTGTTCAGCGGACAAGGGAAGCAGCTTCAATTAACGATGCCGGTCAGTGCCCAGGTGACGGTCAAGGATACGGATATTGTGAAGGTTAACGGCAACGCCGAGCACTCATTTCAAGTTAATTTAAACGAACCTATCTCTTTGCAATCCGACCATTCCGGACAAACGGAAATGAAGCTCAAACTGTTCGGAGCCATTCCCATCAAGACAGTCAAAGTGAATGTTGTACCTGATTTAAAAGTAATCCCAGGGGGCCAAACAATCGGTGTGAAAATTAAGTCTGCCGGCATTTTGGTGGTAGGTCATCATTTGGTAACTGTTGCCTCAGAGCAAAAAGTTTCACCTGGGGAAGAAGCTAAAATTCAAGTTGGCGATTTGATTATGAAAATCAACGGCAAAGATTCGAAGGATGTTAGCAAGGTCGCGGAGCTAGTAGCCAAATCCGGCGAAAGCAAAAATCCGCTCGTTCTGCAAATTTTACGCAACAATCAAGAGATCACTGTCAAGCTGCAGCCTGTCTATGACATTGTAGATAAGTCTTATCGTCTAGGGCTGTACATTCGCGATTCCGCGGCAGGTGTGGGCACATTAACGTTCTACGCGCCAGATCAAGGCGTCTATGGGGCACTTGGACATGTTATTACCGATATGGACACTCAGACACCTATTGTTGTTGGTGATGGTGATATTGTGTACTCCAATGTGACTTCGATTTCCAAAAGTCATAATGGCGACCCTGGCGAGAAACACGCTACGCTGTACAAAGACAGTAAAGTTATCGGCAATATTGAACGGAATACGGCCTTCGGCATTTTCGGTAAAATGTATGGCGCTCCTGATCACAGCTTAGATAAAGAAGCAATTCCAGTTGCTTTCGCGGAAGAAGTGAAGGAAGGACCGGCACAAATTTATACCGTGCTCGAAGGGCAGAAGGTTGAAAAATTTGATATTCAAGTCGTTCATGTATCCAAACAAGATGTACCGGGTACTAAGGGCATGGTTATCAAAATAACAGACCCACGTTTATTAGATAAAACAGGCGGCATTGTTCAAGGGATGAGCGGCAGCCCAATTATTCAAAATGGTAAATTGATCGGAGCGGTCACACATGTGTTTGTGAATGATCCGACCAGCGGCTATGGCTGCTTCATAGAATGGATGCTGCAGGACTCTGGCATCATTCTTCGTCCAACATCTGGGAACACAGGCAAAGAACTAAAGGTGAGCTAAACGCCTTTCGTTCTTTGTTTCTTTTTTACCTCATTTTACATAAAAATAGCGAGTTTCGTGACTTCATGTCGAATAATGTTGTAATCAGAAGATAAATATTTCATTATATAAGAAAGTCAAACAAAAGAAAAGAAATATATTATTCGACAGAAGGAATTTAAAAAGAGCTGTCGAATAAGTAGTTAAGAGAGAAAAATCCCATCTTGTTTTAGTAGCTAAAGGAGGAAATTCAGTTGCAAAAAATTCAGGTATTACTTGCAGATGATAATCGCGAATTCACCCATTTATTGTCAGAGTTCATTGGTGAGCAAGAAGATATGGAAATTATGGGCGTTGCCTACAACGGTAACGAGGTCCTTCGTTTTCTGGAGCAGCAACGTGAACTGCCTGATGTTCTCATTTTAGATATTATTATGCCTCATCTAGATGGTCTCGGTGTTCTGGAAAAAATGCGTGAAATGAACTTGCCTTCACAGCCTAAAATCATTATGTTGACTGCATTTGGCCAAGAAAATATTACGCAAAAAGCAGTTCAGCTAGGCGCTTCTTACTACATCCTTAAACCATTTGATATGGAAACCCTTACGAACCGTATTCGTCAGCTTGCTGGCAATCCGTCAACAACAACTACTACGACATCCACACCGCGTGCAAATGTTGTACATATGCCTAAAGGCAAAAACTTGGATGCCAATATCACAAGCATTATTCATGAGATTGGTGTACCTGCTCATATTAAAGGTTATCAGTATTTGCGCGAAGCGATCACGATGGTGTACAACAACATCGAAATTCTTGGCGCGATCACGAAGACGCTTTACCCAGCTATTGCTGAAAAGTACAAAACGACGCCAAGCCGCGTCGAACGTGCGATTCGCCACGCGATTGAAGTCGCTTGGACGCGCGGCAACATCGACAGCATCTCCTTTATTTTTGGCTATACGATTAATATCTCGAAATCTAAGCCGACGAACTCCGAGTTCATCGCGATGGTGGCGGATAAGCTCAGAATTGAGCATAAGGTTTCTTGAGAGGGTTAGTATCTTTGTAAAACAGATATGGTGGAGGACGCTCATCGCTGAGCGTTCTTTTTCTATTTTAGAAGCGGTATGGATCGCATGAGAAGCAGAAAGACTACCTAGACAGTCTAGGTAGTCCCTCTGTATTTTGTTGTTATTACCAAACGAAAGCGCTAGTGATAATAACCAATAAGATGAAAAGTACCAAAACAGCTGCTGCAGAAGTACCATACCCAGTTCCACAACTCATTCGAATCAACCTCCAATGGTTATTTGGTTTGTGTTTCGAGATAGCTTATGACTATTTTCGCGGAATGTTTGGGCGAAACGACTGATTGTGCTAGTGTCCCTGTCCGTTAAAATATTTTTATTTGTAAGGAAATGCGATAAATGAAAACTTGGAACCAAGGGATAAGTTATTACGTTATAACAACATAGCTTATTCTTTCGCAGGAGAAGCGTGAGGGCAGAATTAAAGATAGCATGGAGGCAGCGAGGATGTTACTTGCATTAGTGATTGTAGTGGTTATGGTTGGTGTTTATTTTCTGTTTATGAGTACTTACCCGGTTTTCGGTAGAAAGCCCTCTGAGGAGGATATACGGCGGTTTAAGGAGTCTCCCCAGTATGCAAAGGACAAGTTTGAAAATCCAGTTCCAGCGATGATGAATATGAACTTTTCAACAACGCTCGGTATACTGCGTGATATGATTAAAGGTAGTCCGCATCGACGTCCAACAGCCCCGTTGCCTATGAGTACACCGCAATTTCGTGTAAATGATGATACTAGCGTCACGTGGTTTGGGCACTCCGCGAGTTTGCTTACGATCGATGGCAAGGCTTTGCTGTTAGACCCTATGTTCGGACGAACACCTTCTCCGTTTCCTTGGATAGGTAAAAACAGATACAGCGGGGGAATCCCCTTTGAAATAGATGAGCTGCCGCACATTGATGCGGTTATTTTATCCCATGATCATTATGATCATTTGGATTATGGCACGATTTTGAAAATTAAGCACAAAGTAAATCGTTTTATTGTGCCTCTAGGCGTTGGCGCTCACTTAATCCGCTGGGGAGTACCGGCAGCCAAGATTGAGGAGCACGATTGGTGGGAGGAGCTGATGTATGAAGGTCTACAGCTTGCGTGCACCCCAGCCAATCATTTCTCGGGGCGCAGCGTCAATGATCGCGGAGCAACATTATGGTGTTCTTGGGTCATCAAGGGCAAGCAGTCCAGCGTCTTTTTCAGCGGTGATAGCGGGTATACGCCTCATTTTAAACAAATTGGTGATAAATACGGTCCTTTCGACCTGACCTTGATGGAATGCGGGCAATATGATGAGCGATGGGCTGATATTCATCTGATGCCTGAAGAAACGGTTCAAGCGCATCTGGATGTGAGAGGAAAAGTTATGCTGCCCATACATTGGGGCGCCTTTACGTTAGCTATCCATGATTGGAATGACCCCGTTGCTCGTGCCGCGAAAGCTGCTCGGGAACAGGGTGTAACCCTCGTAACCCCGCCAATTGGTCAAACAATTACGTTAAAAGGATCACAGATTGTCAGCTATCCAAATGCGAATTGGTGGCTTCAACATTCGTAATAGATACAGCTGAACTGGATACAAGCGCTTCCGCATGGTATTATGAATGAGGTTAATAGACAGAAGTGATCAGGAGAGAGAAGCGTCTATGTCGGAACAAAAAAGTGTTCGCAAATTTCAATTTCTGGCTGTTTTGCTGGGAATAGCTATTGATAATATTGGGACAATGTTATCATCAGCTTTGATTGGCAGTTTATATTTTGGGAGCGGGACCGTGCAGGAGCAAGACATTAATGCGCTCTACTCGAACGCTGCTCTGCTGCTCGTATTTCTAGTAGTAGGCTTGTTCTGTACGTTTCTGGGTAGTTATGTCACTGCTAAGGTGGCCAAGCGTGGCGAGCTGTTTAATGCAGCGATTATTGGTGTGATTGGCGCAGGCATTGGGTTCGATTCCTTACTCACAGATGATATCATTCCGTTATGGTATGAGTTAATTGGGCTTGTTGCAATCGTACCTGTGGCACTCTTAGGTGGATATGTTGCTCTCAAGAGAAAGAAGACTGTATCGTCATAGATGTATTCTGGTTGGGAGGTGGGCGGTATGCCGAAGTTCGCGAATGTGAGCGAGGAAGCGACAGCGTTTCTGCGGAAGCAAACAGGGAGCAATCAGTTGGAGTGCTATACCTATATTGATGCAGACATTACCGCAGATAGCTTCTTTATTGTGAAGACCAGTAACAAGGTTATTCATGTCTCTTTTGCAGAGATTACGTATGATCCTAGAAATTATCAGAGCTTGCTAGAAGGGCTCTATCGAGCTATTTATGAATAGTTAGTGCCGTACGTATAGATCATGATGCCGAACAACAATGAACCCCCTCAGCCGATGGCTCAGGGGGTTCGTCATGTTTTGAATATTACTTAATGAACGATAGGGCTTGATCAGCAATAGAATGCTTGTAGCGATCCAGACAGTTGCAAAGGTAATCTTTGCGGCAAATCGGGCAAGGCTCTTTCATCAAACGGTTCAAATCGGTCACGCGGCCGATACCCGTTTCAGCATCTCTTTCAAAGAAAAGACGGCATTTATTGCGGTCTTTCAAGGATACTACAACTTCGAATAGACCATTCTTTTTATTATCGCTCACTATTGTTGCATCAACTACCTGCGGATCGTAGGCCATATGTATTTCCTCCTAAAGAGTTTGCTCAGCATAGCGTACTGCATCGCAAATTCATAAATTAACATGCTTTTCTCTTTGTTTGCTAAGTTGCATTAGTATATTATATAAATAAAAAAGATTTTATTCAATAGGAGGCCATCTAGACATGATTATGGACTATTGTGAACAGGAAAAATCAGAGGGCCAGACACTTCTTCACATCGGTCTGCAGTTTGAGGATGAGCCTGATTCCTTGTATGTCGCGGAGCTGGAGGCGGACGAACAAGGCGTCGTGAAGCGTTGGCAGTTATTCTTTAATGGATTTGATTGCAAATATAGTTTTAGTCCCGCGGAGAAGGAAGAATTGATTCAATATGCAGTTCAACAGGGAATGACCATTCGTTTAGATTAGCTGCAAATAGAAAAGGAATTATCACCATGTACCGAATGGTTCAAATTCCTTGACTTGTGTTTATTTTGTTGTTTGTTTTGCAGTTCTAGTCGTGTAGGCGTTGTTTTGGTTACAGGATTCAAACCGTGCCAGTGCAATCGGTTCATCATTGGATCTAATTTACCTTCACGTATACTTCGTTGACGCAATTTTTGTGCTTGAGATCGAGACATATGCATTCCCTCGTTTCATATAAGTTAGTACTTTTATTTTAACACGTGATAGGGTAGAGGCAATGGAAAGTTTTATTTTATTCAAAAAGGGTGATCAGGTTGCGTATACAAGTCCAATTAACGGTCGATGGCGAAATGAAGAAGACGGATGTGCTCGAAATCGCTGAGCATAAACTGGGTGAAATGACGGACGAAGAGATCGAACAAGCGATCGAAGTGAACATTCGAACCTGGCTGGATCGGATGGTCCGTGTGGAGTGGGAAGTAATCGACGAATCATAAAAACGGCTCCGAAGGGACATGCCCAACGGAGCTTTAATAGTCAACCTATGTATGTTTAGTGAACAATGTTGTCCACGCCAGTTTTCTGTATCGCATGTTCCCAACTTGGGTAGTAATACAAGGCGTTTTTCATAAGATCAGGATGTGATTTCTTCACACTTTTTTTGGCTAGTGACTCTCCTGTGCTGTGAAGCTGCACAATTTGGCCTAACACTTCATCTGCGCTCATGTTTAGCTCCATAATAAATTCCCCTCCTTTCGAAAAGAATATAAACCAATGCTTGCCATCCACGGCTTAAAATATACATAGAATTTTGTGGTATCGGGTAAATTAGGTAGGCCCTAAGACGATGTTAAGAAAGTCAGGTGTCTTCCTTGAATTGGTCTTCCTTATCTTTATTTGCTGCGAAACCGAATCCGCTTTGCAAAGGGAAAATAACGATAGCAACAACGTATGAATCCGTTCGGCAGCTTTCGCTAAGTCGTATTGTTGTGGTCACACAGGGAGACATTGATGAAGAACATGCGCAGGAGCTTATCGACCGAAGAGTCAAGGCTGTTGTACACTGTGGACCCGTCATGTCTGGCGTCATCCCGACGCAAGGACCGCTCTTGCTTTTACAGCAGCAGATTTTAATCTGCGAAGTAGACGCAAGCAATTTCGATAAATTGCTGCCTGATGCAGAAATGTTTATATATCCCGATGCGATTCATGTGTCCGGGCTAGCTTTGCCATGTAGAATCTTTACGCGAGAAGACTGGCTGACGGCACAACGAATTGCGAATGCACAGGCGTTAGAACGTTGGGATGCTTTCATCGAACTCACCTTAGCGGTTGCGATGCGAGATAAGCAGGCTATGCGTAACCCCTTGCCTAACTTGATGCTGCGCACCTCATTAGAAGGTAGACATATCTTGGTGGTGGGAGCTGGAAAAGGCTATAAGAAGGACTTGCGAGCAGCGAAAGGGATCATTACCGCGATTAAGCCCATTCTACTAGGCGTTGGGGAAGGGGCAGATGCGTTGCTTGCTGATGGGTATCTGCCGGATATTGTGATTGCGAAGGCTAATCAAATCTCGCGTAAAATATGGCAGAGTGGTGCGGAAATTATTATCCATACGGATTCGCGCAATCAAGAAGATATCGAAGGTTTCTCTTCATCCAGTGTCGATACGCATGTGCTGCCTTGCCTCGGTAACAGTGAGGATGCCGCTTTATTGCTAGCGTATGAAAAAGGTGGAGAATGGCTTATAACGGTTGGGGTACAATCACATATGAATGATTTTCTAGCTAAGGGCTATGAGGATATGGGAAGCGCTTTGCTGGTACGAATGAAAGTCGGTGAACGGCTCGTGGATTTCAAAAGCTTACAATCGTTGACGATTCCATCCCATCATTGGGGAAAAGAAGCGATTTCTACCTTGCTGCTTTCAGGTGCGTTTATCGGGCTTAGTTTCTTTCAACTGCATTGGATTATGAAGCGCGCGGCACATGTTGTGTGGAAGCTTGTTGGGGAGAGCTGAGGCTTTGGGGCTCACTTGGGGTTCCCTAAGTCGAAAAAATCGACTTAGTCGCTCTAATTTGGCGGCTCCTAGGGGGCTCAAAATCAAATTCAAAAAAAAGGACCGGACATCATGTCCGGTCTATTTATTGCGTTTTGCCTTAAATCTAGGGGCAAGATAGTTCCTTTTGCGGTCTCTGAAAAAAGTCCAACCGCCGATAAAAGCAACACCGAGCAAAAATAAAATCAAACCTAAGAAAAATTTCCCCCATAACATGCCAGTGTTCGTCGTAGTGTCGAATTGTGCAAAGAAGGCATCCTTCATAGCGAGAAAACCATACGTAGCAGTAATGCCGGGAATAACGAGAAGAAGAATGGCGATAAAACGATAGACGGTTGCTTTCATATTGACTCCTTACCTGACAAAATAACTCTATATTCTACATCATACTCGGAATCCGCCAGCGTGTCTAATTCACAAATAAGACTATGACTTCGATCCCAAAAAAGGGTAATATAATAGAGACGCACGTATACATAGAACAAGCAATTGTTTCATAGGAGGCTAAACTACATGAGTGAATATAGATATGATGTGGTGGTATTGGGTGGAGGAATTGGTGGCTATACCGCTGCTATTCGAGCTGCACAGCTAGGGAAAACGGTAGCGATCGTCGAACGGGATAAAATGGGCGGAACTTGCTTACATCAAGGCTGTATTCCAAGCAAAGCATTGCTGCGGAGTGCGGAAGTGTATGCCACGATGACGCATAGCGAGGATTATGGCATTTCTGCTGAATCTATCTCGTTGAATTTTGATCAGGTCCTTGGTCGTAAGCAGCGCATCGTTGATCAATTACACCAAGGGCTTCAATTCTTGATGAAAAAGAATAAGATTACGATTCACCATGGGAATGGACGCATTATCGGACCCTCGATTTTCTCGCCGCGCAGCGGTGCTGTTTCCGTTGAGAAGGAAGACGGCGATATTGAAACACTTCTCTCGAACAATTTGATTATTGCAACGGGCTCGAGACCACGCAGCTTGCCTGGGCTAGAAATTGATGGGACCACCATCATGACGAGTGAGGATGCACTAAGAATGGAAAGCCTGCCAAAGTCCATCATCATTGTGGGCGGTGGCGTCATTGGCGTAGAATGGGCATCGATGCTTCGTGATTTTGGCGTAGAAGTAACTATTGTAGAAGTGGATAAGCGCCTAGTCAGCCTCGAAGATGAGGATGTTTCCAAAGAGTTAGAGCGTCTATTCAAAAAGCGCGGCATTAAACTCATGACAGGCACGAAAGTGCTGCCAGAGACTGTGAAAGTGGTCGATGGTAGCGTTACTATGCAAGTGGACAAGCAGGGAGAGGTGCAGGAGCTATCTGCGGAGCGTGTGCTCATTTCGGTCGGCCGTGTGGCGAATGTGGAAGCAATGGGCCTAGAAAATACGGATGTTAAAATCGAAAAAGGCGCCATTCGCGTCAATCGCTTTATGCAAACAACGGAATCACACATTTATGCTGTTGGTGATGTGATTGGCGGACTCATGCTGGCGCATATGGCAGGCCACGAAGGTATCGTTGCAGCGGAGCATATTGCTGGCCATCAGCCGGATGAGCTTCAAGCACATCTCGTCTCCAAATGTACATATACAAGACCTGAAATTGCCAGTGTTGGTTGGACCCAGCAACAAGCAATTGAGAAGGGGCATCAAGTGAAAGTTGGCAAATTTAGTTTCAAAGGAATAGGGAAAGCTCTAGTTTATGGGGATTCCGATGGCTTTGTGAAGGTTATCGCAGATAAAGATACGAATGATATTCTAGGGGTCCACATGATCGGTCCTCATGTCACGAACAGTATCACAGAAGCTGCGCTGGCTCAGGTGTTGAACGCAACACCATGGGAGGTTGGACAGACGATTCATCCGCATCCGACGTTGTCAGAAGCACTAGGTGAAGCGATGTTGGCTGTTGATGGGATAGCAATTAGCGGATAAAAATTGTAATCATAAACGTTTGCGTTTATAATATGCTTATAGAGTCAAGTACTAGGACCAGGTAATAAGTTTTAGTAGCCATTTTAATCTCACTAAGGAGGCAACCTCCATGTCCATTGGTCAGCTATATAAGCACAGAAGTTTAGGATTATCCGACGATGAAGCCGTACGTATGTATACGGTCATGAGTCTTGCAGCTAAATTTGATGAGCGTGCCTTCATGCTTCAACGCGCGGGTAAAATTCCGTTTCATGTATCAGGAGCGGGACAGTATGCCGGACAAGTCGGTATGGCTTTCGCGATGCAGCCGAAGAAGGATTATTTTTTGCCATACTATCGTGATTATGCATTCGTTCTTTCCGTTGGTATGACCGTAAGGGATCTTATGCTTGCAGTGTTCTGTAAAGCAGAAGATGTGAATAGCGGCGGCAGACAGATGGCTGGTCATTTTGGTGATCGGAAAAATCATATCGTCACGGGATCATCCCCGGTTACAACGCAAGTTCCTCATGCAACGGGGTTCGCTTTGGCAGCCAAAATGAAAAAACAAGACTTCGTGACATTCGTATCCTTCGGAGAAGGCTCCAGTAATCAAGGGGATTTCCATGAGGGTTGTAATTTCGCGGGTGTACATAAGCTGCCGGTTATTTTCGTCTGTGAAAATAATCAGTACGCCATTTCAGTACCGCTTCATAAACAGGTAGCAGGCAAAATTGCCGACCGTGCGATGGGGTATGGATTCCCAGGCATTCAAGTCGATGGCAACGATGTTTTGGAAATGTACCGTGTAATGAAAGAAGCGAGAGAAAGAGCCGTTCGTGGCGAAGGTCCGACATTGATCGAGATGATGACGTACCGCATTATGCCGCACTCAACTTCCGATGATGACATGCTATACCGGACAAAAGCGGAAGTGGACGAGAATCGCCAGAAGGATGGCATTGTGAAATTTAAGGAATATTTAATGGCTTGCGACCTTTGGAGCGAAGAGAAGGATCAAGAGCTTCAAGATCGTTTAAAGCAAGAAGTTAACGATGCAACGAAGTATGCTGATCTTGCCCCTTATCCGAAGCCGGAAGATACGCTTCTTCATGTTTATGCGGAAGGAGATGGCAACTAATCATGGCAACTATTACTTATTTGGAAGCAATTCGCTCTGCGATGCAGGAAGAAATGCATAAGGATGACAACGTATTCGTCCTTGGTGAGGATGTCGGCAAAGGCGGCGTTCTCAACACAACGAAGGGCCTTCGCGATTTGTTTGGCGAAGAGCGCGTAATGGACACGCCGCTTGCCGAATCGGCAATCGTAGGTGTAGCGATCGGCGCGGCGATGTATGGCATGAAGCCGATTGCAGAAATTCAATTTGCCGATTTTATCTTCCCGGCAACGAACCAAATCCTTAGCGAAGCCGCGAAAATTCGCTATCGCTCGAATAATGACTGGAGCTGCCCGATTGTCATTCGTGCGCCATATGGCGCTACTGGGGCGGGCGCGCTGTATCATTCCCAGTGTCCGGAATCCGTATTCTTCGGCACACCTGGTTTGAAAATCGTTGCACCATCGAATCCTTATGATGCCAAGGGACTATTGAAGGCCGCGATTCGCGATGCGGACCCTGTTCTCTACTTTGAACATAAGAAGTGTTATTTAGCGCTATCTGCTGAAGTGCCAGAAGAAGACTATATCGTTCCGATTGGCAAAGCAGATGTGAAGCGTCAAGGGACGGATATTACAGTCATCGCTTATGGAATGGTTGTGAACTATGTGCTCCAAGCGGCTGAGGAATTGGCCAAGGAAGGCATCTCCGCACACGTACTTGATCTGCGTACCTTACAGCCGCTTGATCGTGAAGCGATTCTAGAAGCAGCAAGAAAAACAGGCAAAGTGCTCATCACACATGAGGATAATAAAACAGGCGGCGTCGGTGCGGAAGTATCTGCGATTATCGCGGAAGAACTGCTGTTCGAACTGGATGCACCCATCGCAAGACTATGCGGTCCAGATGTTCCAGCGGTAGGCAGCAATCCTCCGATGGAGAAGTTTTTCCTGCTGAATGCCGATAAGCTGAAGGAAGCTATGCGTCAGTTGGCTTTATTCTAACCACAATAGAAAGTATAAGTTTTCGGTCCCCGAAAATACCTTTCTATTTGGCGATAAAACCATTTATAGGGATCTTTGGTCGGAGACCAAAGTCTCTCTGCTTAAACGCGGTCGCTCATCCTTGAATGGCCTCGATAGAGGTTTTCTCACATTTTTCCTGTGATCTTTCCGAATTTAGGAGGTACTCATATGAACCAAACCGGCCGCCTCACCGAGGTGACTGTTCCGCATTTAGCGGAAAGTCTCGTTTCGGCTACCATAGGCAAATGGCTGAAAAAGCCAGGCGATTATATCGAACAATATGACGTTCTTTGTGAGATGTTTACAGAGAAAGTAAATACAGAAATGCCCAGCCCGATCGAGGGTAAGCTAATCAAAATCATTGTCGGCGACGGCGAAACGGCTGCAGTCGGCGAAGCGATTTGCGTCATTGAAGAGCCTGTTGACGCTTCAGCGAGCACATCCGCGGCGCCAATCGCTGCATCCGAAGCTTCGATCATTTCCGCTGACACGGATCAAAGCATGCGCGGGCGCTACTCACCTGCGGTTCACAGACTAGCGCAAGACAACCGCGTCGATTTGTCGCGCGTTGCAGGGACAGGCCTTGGCGGTCGTATTACCCGCAAGGACGTGGAGACCTTCATCGCCTCAGGCGGTGCGAATGCGGCCCCAGCGGCCGTTCAAGCTGCGGCGCCAGCAGTAGCAGCCCCGGTGGCACCTGTAGCTGCTGAAAAGCCTGCAAGTCAGCCAGTGCGCAGCTCGGGTATCCATTTATCCGCGAGTCCACAAACGCCGCTGATCGAAGCAGAAGGGCATAACCTAGATGCGCGTAATGAGCATTTCATTGATGTAACGCCAATGCGTAATGCCATTGCGACAAAAATGCGTCAAAGCGTTACGGAAATTCCGCATGCTTGGACGATGATTGAAGTCGACGTGACCAATCTAGTTGTGTTACGGAACAAGGTGAAGGACGAGTTCATGCGCCGCGAGGGCATTAACTTAACTTACCTGGCGTTCATGCTGAAAGCCGTCGTCAACGCAATCAAGGATTACCCAATCATCAACTCCGTTTGGGCTGTAGATAAAATTATCGTCAAACGGGATATTAATATTTCCTTGTCTGTCGGTACCGAAGATTCGGTTATGACACCGGTCATTAAAAAAGCGGATCAGAAAAATATTGCGGGGCTGGCAAGAGAAATTGACGAGTTAACCAAGAAGACACGTGCGGGGAAATTAGCGCTGACAGATATGGTTGGCGGTACGTTTACCGTTAATAATACAGGCTCCTTCGGTTCGATTCTGTCGTACCCAATCATTAACTACCCGCAAGCGGCGATTGTGACGTTCGAATCGATCGTGAAGAAGCCTGTCGTGATTCAAGATATGATAGCGGTGCGCTCCATGGTTAACCTATGTTTGTCCTTGGATCATCGTATTCTAGACGGTGTGATCTGTGGAAGGTTCCTGCAGAGAGTGAAAGAGAACTTAGAAAGCTACAACGCGGATACTAAAATTTACTAATGACTTATGATGTGAAAAATAATCCGGCTGTAAACAATAAACTGGATAACAGCATAACGATGAGCATAATGTAAATAACGAATTTAAACCATTTTTTATTCTGTAGCACGGGATTCACTCCTTTTTCGTCCAAGCTTGTACCGTTTTATTGTAACTCAAAGTGTGTATCGGAGGAAAGTACATGATTCAACAAGATCGTTTGATTGAAGAGTTCATCTCTCTTATTAAGGTGGACAGTGAGACTAGGTTCGAGCAAGAGATTTGTGTCGTTCTTAAAGAAAAATTCAGCAGTTTAGGTTTAAAAGTTGTTGAGGATGAGTCGATGGCCAAGAGCGGCCACGGCGCAGGCAACCTGATCTGCACATTGGAAGCGACAGATGCAAACCCAAACATCCCTACCATTTTCTTCACGTCACATATGGATACGGTTGCTCCAGGGAATGGCATTAAGCCGCAAATCGGCGAAGATGGCTTCATTCGCTCGGATGGAACGACGATCCTAGGCAGCGATGACAAAGCAGGGATTGCCGCGATGCTTGAAGGGATTCAAGTTCTGAAAGAACAAAACATCCCGCATGGCCGTATCCAATTCGTCATTACCGCTGGGGAAGAAAGCGGCTTGAAGGGCGCTCGCGCCATGGAGCGCAGCTCCATGGAAGCGGCTTACGGCTTCGCGCTGGATTCCAACGGGAATCTGGGAGATATCGCTACAGCAGCGCCAGGACGTGCGGAAATTGAAATCATTTTCCATGGCAAATCAGCTCATGCTGGTGTGAACCCGGAAGATGGCATCAGTGCCATCCAAGTAGCAAGCAAAGCCGTTTCACGCATGTCATTAGGCAGAATTGACAATGAAACGACAGCTAATATCGGAAGCTTCTCCGGTGTAGGTCCGCTTAACGTCGTCTGCGATAAAGTGAAGATGGAAGCGGAAGCGCGCAGTATTGTTCAGGACAAGCTGGAAGCGCAAATTGCTGCGATGAAACAAGCTTGTGAATCCGCTGCTGCGGAAGCAGGCACTACGTGCGAGTTCAATGCGGATATTGTGTATGCATCCTATATGCATGATGATTCAGCACCAATCGTTCAACTGACATCACGTGCTATGAGCACGATTGGCCTAACAGCGAAAACGTTCCACTCCGGTGGCGGAAGTGACGCTAATATTTTTAACGGAATGGGCATTCCCACTGTGAATTTGGCTGTTGGTTATTTAGAGATCCACACGGTCAAAGAGCGTATCGCGATTAGCGATCTCGTCAAAACAGCGGAACTGGTCGTTGCACTTGTGAAAGAAGCAGCGAAGGGCTAATAGCTGGACAATAAAAAAACCGATTAACTCGCCATATGGCGCGGCTAATCGGTTTTCGTTTATATAGCGAAGCTCATGAATTTGCAACGGGAAAAGGGACGATCCGGGATCTGGGACTGTGTGAGGCAGGCTTCTGAGCCGTGTACAAGCCTTGCAAATAATCAATGACGGTAACGGTAGGATCGCTTTGTTGAAGCATGAGCTGAAGCTGGTGCTTGATCTCCCATGCCTTGCCTACAAGTCGAATTTGCTTATCACTCACATAGCTCTTCATATCGGAGTCCCTCTTTTCAGGAAAATATTTGCTATAATGAACGATATGCACAGCGTGGACAAGTTAGACCAACATACATAAGAAGAGGTGCCGAGATGACGAATCATAAGAAATTTGAAGAAGTAACCACGAGCAGCGAGATGATTTTCAAGGGTAAAATCATTTCACTACAGGTGGATCAAGTGACATTGCCAAATGGAGGGACAGCTTCCCGAGAGATCGTCAAGCATCCAGGGGCAGTCGCGGTTATTCCACTCCTAGGAGACAAAATGATCGTCGTAGAGCAATATCGCAAGCCGCTGGAGAAGAGTCAGGTAGAAATCCCTGCAGGCAAGCTAGACAGCGGTGAGGAGCCTCTAAAAGCGGCTTTGCGCGAGCTGGAAGAGGAGACGGGCTACCGGTCGGACAATGTACGATTGGTCAGTTCTTTTTACACATCGCCAGGCTTTGCAGATGAGATTATTCACCTTTATATCGCCGAGGATTTGATAAAAGGCACAGCGAACCCGGATGAAGATGAATTCCTGGATTGTGAAGCCATTACATTAGAGCAAGCGCAGCAGTATATGCGTGAAGGACGCATCAGTGATGCCAAGACAATTATGGCTGTTTACGCTTGGCAGCTATACAAGTTAACTGGGCAAATCTAAATGCTGAAAGATTATTATGTAGATCTTCATATTCATATTGGCCGTACAGAAAAGGGGCAAGCTGTCAAAATTAGCGCAGCCAACAATCTCACGTTTTTCAATATTGCGCATGAAGCTGCGAACCGTAAAGGGATGGAGATGATCTCAATCATCGATACCCACTCCCCCTCTGTCCAAGAGGAGATTATGATGTACTTGGATAAGGGTGAGATGGTGGAACTCGAGGGCGGCGGTATTCGATACGGGGATACGTCGATCATTCTAGGCAGCGAAATCGAAGTGAGAGACGCTGGTATGGGGCCAGCACACGTGTTGGCTTATATGCCTACGCTGCAAGTCATGCAGGACTTTACGACTTGGATGCGTCGCTACATGAAAAATGTAGAGCTAAGCTCTCAGCGCATCTATGTGCCTGCACGTGAGCTTCAAGAGGAGGTTCTGGGCCGGGGAGGCATCCTGATCCCTGCGCATATCTTCACACCGCACAAAAGCGTGTACGGCAGCGCTGCAAGCTCGATGAATGACCTGCTGGATGTGAGGCGAATACCGGCTGTGGAACTTGGTTTGAGTGCCGATTCTGAGATGGCCGGATTCATATCAGAGCTGGATGATTTCACCTATGTGACCAATTCAGATGCCCATTCCTTAGCGAAAATAGGTCGCGAATACAACCAAATGAAGCTTGGTGCTCCGACTTTTGAAGAGCTGGTCAAAGCGCTTCAGCGCCAAGAGGGTCGTGGTGTTACAGCCAACTACGGCTTAAATTCGCGATTAGGCAAATATCATCGCACGTATTGCAGCGTATGTGAGGCCGTCCTAGATGACGGAGATACAGCTGTAGAGCGCTGTGTGAATTGCGGCAGTCCCAAAATTGTTCGCGGTGTCATGGATCGCATCATGGCCATCGCTGATCGGGAAACATCCTATCAACCGCCGCATCGCCCGCCTTACCATTTTCAAGTCCCCTTGGAATATATTCCGGGGTTAGGTCCTAAGAAGATGGAGCAGCTTCTGCAACGATTCGGAACGGAGATGCACGTCTTGCATCGGACCACAGCTGAAGAGCTTGCAGCAGTTGTTGGCGAGGAAATCGCCAGCTATATTGTGAAGGCGCGTGAAGGGACTCTAACCCTGGAGGTTGGAGGCGGAGGAAAATACGGTAAAGTTAAAAATCATTCATAGTTTCAGAAGTTCGCTCATAAGCTTGTCTTTGTAGAGGTTGTACAAGGAGGGAGTGGCGAGTGTGAATAGGAACTTAACGATGAAACAATATATGAAGGATAATTTGCCGTTATTTATATTCGTCGCTGTGCTCTTTGTGATTGGCGTTGTATTTGGTGCTGTTATGGTGAATGCTCTTTCTTTGGAGCAGAGAACCGAAATGACACGTCACTTAGGTAGTTTTTTCCATGAGATTAACGATGGTGTCGTGATCGACAGCCAGCAATCGTTCTCGCAAGCCTTTGGCATGCATATGAAATGGATCTTATTGATTTGGCTGTTTGGCTTGTCGATTATTGGGCTGCCTTTAATTTTAGTATTGGATTTTCTAAAAGGGGTGCTGATCGGTTTCACGGTTGGCTACCTTGTCGGGCAGTTGTCGTGGAAGGGTATGCTTTTTGCGCTTGTGGCGGTTGTTCCCCAAAATTTAATCGTCATTCCAGCTATTTTATTTTGCAGCGTGGCTGCAATGTCATTCTCCATTTATATGATCAAGCACAGAATCATGAGTCGCAGCGGTAATATTTACCAGCCTTTCATGAGATATACAACGATCACGTTAATGATGGGCGGCTTCCTATTAGCGGCAGCATTATTAGAAGGTTACTTTTCCCAATACATGATGAAATGGGTAACCCCAATGCTGGTGGGGGTTTATGGGTAATAAAATGGTTTGTGATTCTGTTTGACTTTGTCGGTAAGCTCCCCCTATAATGAGAAGAGTGGCTAAAAATGGGCTAGGATGCCCACCTTTCTGAGGGGGAGGCATATGGAAGCAAGGATCGAGAAAATTAAACAACAACTACAATCCCAAGGGTACAAGCTTACGCCACAACGGGAAGCGACAGTTCGCGTCTTGTTGGAGAATGAACAAGATCATCTCAGTGCAGAAGATGTGTTTATGCTTGTCAAAGATAAAGCTCCAGAAATCGGTTTAGCAACCGTTTATCGTACATTAGAGCTTCTAAGCGAGCTGCATGTTTTGGAGAAAATGAATTTTGGCGACGGTGTAGCCCGTTACGATCTTCGTGACGACAACTCACGTCATCATCACCATCATCTAATTTGCGTGCAATGCGGAGCCGTAGATGAGATCATGGAAGATTGGCTCGGACCTTTCGAAGAACGGTTAGAGACTGAATTTCACTTTCAAGTGCTGGATCATCGACTTGATTTTCAAGGTATATGCTATCGTTGTACCGAACGAGGGAAGCCGGACTCATTGGAGAAATCCCAGTAACAGCTTCCACCAGGATGCTGTTCTCATTATGAAAATGCCTGTATGCGAGCCAGATGCATACAGGCATTTTTGTGATTTTTACATATGCTACTACTAGCAAGGTGTTCGCAGCGCATCACATATTTGGCAAGGGAGTCTGGGTACATTATAGACGTATGAACCAAAGGAAGAGGGTGGCGTTTGTGACGAAACCATGTCTAGTCGTTGGTGTTCCGAAAGAAATTAAGAACAATGAAAACCGTGTCGCGTTAACCCCAGGTGGGGCAGGAATGCTGCAAATGTCTGGTCATCGCGTGCTTGTGGAGGCTGGAGCGGGCATTGGCAGCGGCTTTTCTGACGAGGATTACAAGCAAGAAGGGGCGTCAATTATTGCGCGTGCTGAGGATGTTTGGGCACAAAGCGATATGATTATGAAGGTGAAAGAGCCGTTGCCTGCGGAGTATGGCTATTTCAAAGAAGGACAGATTCTGTTTACGTATTTGCATTTAGCCGCGGCTGGGGATTTGGCAGATCAGTTAATAGAGAAAAAAGTAACAGGGATTGCCTATGAAACAATTCAATTGCCGAACGGCTCATTGCCCTTGTTGACACCTATGAGTGAAGTTGCTGGACGGATGTCCGTACAAATAGGCGCTCATTTTCTAGAGAAATTTTATGGCGGCCGAGGCATTCTGCTTGGCGGAGTTCCCGGCGTTCCACCGGCGGATGTCATCATACTAGGCGGTGGTATCGTGGGCACGAACGCAGCGAAAATGGCGCTGGGTCTTGGTGCGAACGTTGTGATCATCGAGCGCAGTGCTGACCGTATGCGCGCCTTGGATGACATTTTCGGAGGTCATCTCCGTACCTTGATGTCCAATCCGTACAATATCGCGAGCGCAGTCCAAAAAGCAGACCTGCTGATAGGCGCGGTACTCATACCAGGAGCGAGAGCGCCGCGGTTAGTAACAGCCGCTATGGTTCAGAGTATGAAGCCAGGAGCGGTGATCGTGGATGTTGCCGTCGATCAAGGAGGATCCATCGAGACGATCGATCGCGTAACAACACATAGTGAACCGACATATGAGAAATTCGGTGTGCTGCATTATGCGGTAGCCAATATGCCAGGGGCTGTGCCACGAACGTCAACGCTGGCGTTGACGAATGTGACCTTGCCCTATGCGTTGGAGCTGGCGAATAAAGGCTTCACCCAAGCCTTGGCAGAGAATTATCCACTGCAGCTAGGTGTGAATACGTATAAGGGCAGTGTCACCCATCCGGCGGTTGCAGAAGCGCTCGGCATGCCATACACCAAATTGATTGACCTGACATAAACATCGTCCGAGCCTCATATTCTGTTCCTAAGAGTTACCAAAGAAGGAATGAGAAATGAGGACGGGCTATGATTTTTTCCTATCGGAAATTAATTGTTCGCTTGCAGTATATTTTAGTATTTGTGGCGTTGACGGTCGTTCTCTATCAAGTCATGATGGCAGTTTCCGGTTGGATTCAGCCCGTTAACAAGTATAAAACACCAACAGGAAATTCGGTCAAAGTATTCGGTCAAAGTGAGCATATCTCCTTTGACTCGAATTCGATGAGCGAACGTTTGCGATTATTTTACTGGTATGGTGAATAAAGCGAAAAATAAAGGAATATCTCCTAGTATCGTTGAATGCTATACGTTGGAAGTAATAGCTAGTAAACGAGGGAGAGACTGACATAATGACGAGTGAGCTACAATCCTTCATCCGATTTGTGACAAATGAACGAGGTCTTTCAAGGAATACGCTTCAATCCTATGAAAGGGATCTTCTTCAATTTGTTTCTTATCTCGAATTGCAAGGCATTTCTTGCTGGAAAGATGCTGGGAAAATGCATCTAGCAGGTTATCTTGCTCAATTAAAAACACTTGGACGAGCTACAGCTACACTGTCACGAATTCGCGTTTCATTACGCTCCTTTTTTCAATATATGGTGAAAGAACGCCATCTTGATTCGGATCCTTCAGTTTACATTGAGGTACCCAAGCTGGAGAAGCGGCTTCCCAAAGTATTAAGCATTCATGAGGTTGAGAAGCTGCTTGATGCGCCACAATCTGAGCAGGTGAATGGGGCTCGGGATAAAGCCATGCTTGAACTGCTTTATGCAACAGGCATTCGAGTGTCCGAACTCGTTTCTTTAAATTTGTCCGATGTTAATTTAGAGATGGGCTTCATTCGCTGTATCGGGAAAGCCGAGAAGGAGCGAATGATTCCTCTAAGTGGCATTGCAATCCGTATGCTGGAGTCTTATATACAGAATTACCGTACCAAGCTCTTGAAAAGGTCGATAGATGAAGATGCACTCTTTATTGGACACTTGGGGACGCGAATGACGAGGCAGGGTTTCTGGAAGATTTTGAAGCGGTATGCTTCAGAGACAGAAATTAAAAATGAGATTACCCCGCATACGCTGAGGCACTCCTTTGCTGCCCATTTAATTGAGAACGGCGCCGATCTGCGATCTGTACAGGAAATGTTAGGGCACTCCGATATTTCTTCTACACAACTGTATGTTCAGGTCACTAAGCTTAAAATGAAGGATGTTTATAATCGAGCTCATCCTAGAGCTCATTTATGATGGAAGCAGCGGCCATCCAATTGGAATCGCTGCTGTTTTGCATTCACGGGTTGGAAGTGGGATAATGATGGGTGGATATCATTAACATTAGGGTTTGATTTGGAGGGACATCGGTGCGCTTTGAACGAATTAGTTTAATCGTATTGGATAGCGTAGGCATTGGAGAATTACCGGATGCCGAACAGTTTGGCGACCTTGGGGCACATACACTTGGTCACATCGCAGAAAAAGTCAGCGGCTTTGCGCTGCCCCATTTGCAGCAAATGGGATTAGGGAACATTGCCGACATTCAGGGCATTCCGCCTGTATCGTCACCAGAAGGCTATTATGGTAAAATGGCAGAGGTTTCTGTGGGTAAAGATACGATGACAGGCCATTGGGAGCTGATGGGACTACATATTTCTACGCCGTTTAAAGTATTTCCAGACGGTTTCCCAGAAGCGTTGATTAAGCAATTTGAGCAAGAGACGGGACGCAAGGTTATCGGAAATAAACCGGCTTCAGGTACGGAGATTTTAGATGAGCTAGGCGAAGAGCAAATGAAGACAGGCGCTTGGATTGTCTATACATCTGCAGATAGCGTGTTCCAATTGGCAGCACATGAAGACATCATACCGTTAGATGAACTCTACCGGGCTTGTGAGATTGCTAGAAGATTAACGATGCAGGATGAGTTTGCTGTAGGGCGTGTAATCGCAAGACCTTATCTGGGATCTCCAGGTGCGTTTAAACGAACGCCGAATCGTCACGATTATGCGGTCAAGCCTCCAGCACCTACGGTGATGAATCAACTGAAGGATGCAGGCTGGGATGTCATTGCCATTGGTAAAATCAATGATATCTTTGATGGTGAAGGCGTTACTAAAGCTACTTCGACGAAAAGCAATCTAGATGGCATTCAGCAGACGATTGACGTGTTGGGCACCTCGTTTAAGGGACTTGCCTTTACGAATCTCGTCGATTTTGATTCCCTTTATGGTCATCGACGCGATCCCGAAGGGTATGGCAGGGCCTTGGAGGAGTTCGACGCTTACTTGCCGCAGCTAAAAGCGGGGATAGGTCCGAACGATCTGCTCATTTTGACAGCGGATCACGGAAACGATCCTATCCATGCAGGGACGGATCACACGCGCGAATATGTGCCGATATTGCTGTATAGCCCAAGCTTTCAATCGCCGGTATCCTTAGGAATACGAGGAACCTTCGCTGATTTGGGCGCAACGATTGCAGAGAACTTCGGCGTAGAACCGACCAAACATGGTGAGAGCTTCCTGCACCTATTGAAATAATCATTCATACTAAAATTAGGAGGCATGATGACATGTCAGGTACATCCATGATGCAAGAGATTCAAGCAGCAGCAGCTTTTATTAAAAAAGAAACGAATATTACCCCGCAAATCGGTCTTATCCTTGGTTCAGGTCTCGGTGTTCTTGCGGATTTGATTGAGCAGCCGATCGTGATTGACTATTCCCGCATCCCGCATTTTCCGGTTTCAACAGTTGAAGGACATGCAGGTGAGCTTGTTGTAGGGGCGATTCAAGGCAAGCAGGTCCTCATCATGAAAGGACGCTTCCATGCATATGAAGGCTATGGCGCGGAGACGGTTTCTTTTCCAGTACGTGTCATGAAAGAACTTGGCGTAGAAACGTTGATCGTGACGAATGCAGCGGGCGGGATTAACGAATCCTACCAAGTAGGGGATCTCATGGTGATCAGCGATCATTTGAATATGACGTTCCGCAATCCGTTGATTGGGCCGAATGATGCTGCGCTAGGTGTTCGTTTCCCAGATATGTCAGAGGCGTACAGCAAGCGTCTGCGTAAATTAGCGCACGATGTAGCTGCTAACCAAGATTTTAAACTGCAAGAAGGGGTTTATGTTGGTTTACTTGGACCTAACTACGAAACGCCTGCTGAAATTCGCATGTTCCGTACATTGGGTGGAGATTCCGTGGGGATGTCAACCGTTCCTGAGGTTATTGTCGCTCGTCATGCGGGTATCGAAGTATTGGGCTTCTCGTGTATTTCCAACATGGCTTCTGGTATTCTTGATCAACCGTTATCTCATGCAGAGGTTATGGAAACGACGGAAAAAGTTAAACCTAAGTTTTTGAAGCTAGTCCTTGGCATTATTGAGGCGCTTTAAGTAGAAAAGGAGATTAACATGACATTGTCTTACATACAAAAAATTAATGAGGCTGCAAGCTTCATCCAATCTCGTTTAGGCGGTGTATCTCCGTCCATTGGACTCGTGCTAGGCTCGGGTTTAGGCGATATGGCGAATCAGGTGGAGCAGCCCATTGCCATTGATTATAGTGAAGTGCCGCATTTTGCCGTGTCCACAGTAGCTGGCCATGAAGGGCGGTTTGTTATCGGTACGCTGGAAGGGAAACAAGTTATCGTCATGCAGGGACGTTCTCATTATTATGAGGGCTACGATATGAAAAAGGTTGTATTCCCTGTCTATGTGATGAAGGCTATTGGGGTTCAAACGGTTGTCATGACGAACGCGGCAGGCGGTATGAATCGTTCTTTCCAAGCCGGTGATTTGATGCTTATTAGTGATCACCTCAATATGACTGGGGATAACCCGCTGATTGGGCCGAACCACGCGGAGCTGGGGGTTCGTTTTCCGGATATGTCGGAAGCGTACAGCCGTGACTATCGCGCGCTTGCTCGTGAGTTAGCGGCATCGGTTGTAGGGGAGGACGGAGTTCCTCTCAAGCTGCAGGAAGGCGTGTATGCCGGAATTACAGGGCCAACCTACTGTACCCCTGCTGAGCTTACCATGCTAGCGCGTATTGGCGGAGATGCGATTGGCATGTCAACGGTCGGTGAAGTGATCGCTGCGCGTCATGCAGGACTTAAAGTGCTTGGTATTTCTTGTATTACGGATATGGCCGTCGGCGAGGAACTCGAGCCTTTGACACATGAGCAGGTTGTGGCTGTAGCGAATCGCACGAAGCCAAAATTTATTGCCTTAGTCAAAGCATTCGTTCGTGAAGTGCAATTGGGATAAATTGTAACGGGTTATCCGTGAAATATGCGGCTTTTCAGCGCCTTAAGACCTATTCAACATCTAGGACACATGATAGAATATAGTTAATTAGAACTATATTCGAAGGTGATCTGCCTATGAGAGATTGCCTATCCCATACAAGGATGTGTTGGAGCATGTCAGTCCCAGGGCTTACGGTGGCGAATTGTCCGCGATGCGGAAAAGTGTTTCAGAAAAATTTGCGCAATCAATGCACGGCATGCAGTACCAATATTTATGATCAATTGAGAAATTGCCTGGATTATCTGCGCAGAAACTATCGCTCCACGAATGAGCAAGTATGCGATGCGACAGGTGTATCCATTTTACAATTACAAGTTTGGATGAAGGAAGGCAAGCTGCAGCTCGCCGATTATCCAAATCTGAATTATCAATGCGCGTCATGTGCAGAGCCCATTCGTCAACATAAGCTGTGTGTGGCTTGCAGTACGCGGATTAGCCGTGATATTAGACAGCTCAAAGAGACGGGGTCCGTTCAAGTCACGAAACAGCCTGTGCAGCCAACGGTGAAACCGCAAGGCGAGTCACGCGGCTTTCAAATTGGTGATCGGTGGAATCGCGTGTAATTTGCATGGGAATGGGCAATAGTAAGATGGAGTTCAGTTCACAATTCTGTCACGAAATAGTCAAAGATTTGCCACGTACTAGATATGGGATTATTCTCTGATGTTAGGTAGAATAGATGAAGTGAACACACGATGAGGGGGATATGCATGCAAAAGTGGATTTTCTTTGTACTATTTATACTTGCGGGCGCATTGGGGCTGGGAGTCCTCTTTCAAGATATTTCTGACCGCCAAGAGGCGCAGGAAGCTGAGGCTGCCGCTGGTAAAATGCAACAGTTGAAATTAGTTGCTTCTAACTGGCAGTTTGATGTACCGGAATACACAATCAAAAAAGGTGAGCCTACAAAGGTATCGTTATCTTTGAAAGAAGGCGTACATGCCGTTGAAATCGTTGGGTTGGATATTAAACTCGACAAAGAAAACCCTTCTAAGGAAATTACGTTTGACAAACCGGGTACATATGAAATTGATTGTGTTCTTCCTTGTGGCGAAGGACATGCTAAAATGAAATCCAAACTAATTGTACAGTAATCTCTATAGAAGGCAGATGAAAGGGAGCTTAACGGCTCCCTTTTTTCTTTTGTGCCAATGTGATGTAAAATGTTTATATTAAAGAGTTGATGCTAACGAAGTCAGTTTTCTGACGAAAACTTTAAGGAGGTATGTTCATGAGAATGGTGGATCTGATCCATAAGAAGCGTGTTGGTGACGCATTAACCGAACAAGAAATAGAATACATCATTACTGAATATACCGCGGGTCATGTGCCTGATTATCAAATGTCAGCCTTCTTGATGGCTGCATTCTTGAACGGAATGACGGATGAAGAAACGTCGTTTCTTACATTAGCGATGGCAAACTCAGGTGAGATGATTGACTTATCTGCGATTGCCGGTGTGAAAGTGGATAAACATTCAACTGGCGGCGTAGGGGATAAGGTTAGTCTGATCGTCGGGCCCGTTGTTGCCTCACTCGGAATTCCTGTTGCCAAAATGTCCGGAAGAGGGCTTGGGCATACAGGCGGTACGTTAGACAAACTGGAGTCTATTCCAGGTTTCCAAATTGAGTTGTCGAAGGAAGCCTTTATTGAAGCGGTAAACACCAATAAAATTGCGATTGTCGGTCAAAGTGGTAACTTGGCTCCCGCAGATAAGAAAATTTATGCTTTGCGTGATGTTACGGCAACGGTGGATTCCATTCCGCTGATTGCCAGTTCTATCATGAGCAAGAAAATTGCCTCGGGTGCTGAAGCGATTGTGCTGGATGTGAAAATAGGCTCTGGCGCGTTCATGAAAACGGTGGAAGATGCTAGAGTTCTTGCACGGACTATGGTGGATATCGGAACCCGTTTGAATCGGAAAACCATAGCGATGATTACCGACATGGATCAGCCGCTGGGCCGCGAAATCGGTAACGCGAATGAAATTCGTGAATCGATAGATGTACTTCGTGGTACGGGTGACAGAGATTTAACCGAAGTCGCGATTTCTGTTGCGGCGTATATGTCCGTCTTAGGAAAGGTGTTTAACACCTTTGAAGAGGCGCAGGAGGCTGTCCGTGACATCATTATGAATGGGAAGGCGTTGGAAACGTTCAAACGTTTTATAGCCAGTCAGGGCGGCGACGCACGTATCGTTGACCAGCCTGAGCTTCTGCCGACGGCTGCTTATCAGATCGAGGTAACTGCGAAAGAAGCGGGTTTCATTAACGAAATTCAAGCGGAAAACATCGGAATTGCAGCCATGCTGCTTGGTGCAGGACGGGCAAAGAAGGAAGATTTAATTGATTACGCGGTCGGTTTGACGTTAAATAAGAAAATTGGCGATGCGGTACAAGTAGGAGAATCTATCTGTACGATTCATGCGAATCGCCGGGATGTGGAAGAAGTCGACGCGATGATTGTAGATGCTTACAAGATTACATTGACGAAGCCAGCTCCAAAACAATTAATCTATGATGTTATTGAATAGGTTTTGAGTGAAAAAGCACTTTCCTAAGGGAGGGTGCTTTTTCTTTCGCGATTTTCTACCTACATGGAATAATTTAGAGGGAAATCGTCAACACTGATTAGCAGTCATTCATGCTGCAAAATGCCAAACTTTCACTTCATACATCACAGGAGGGGTACAATTGCTATGCGAAAAAAAGGGCTAATCAGTTTCATTTGTTTACAACTAAGTGTGATGCTGTTCCTGCCGGCGCTTTATGCTGCGGAAACCAAGGTTCAGCCGGTGGATCTAACACCGAATGCCCAATCAGCTGTTCTGATGGATGCGGATACGGGAACGGTGATCGTGGAAAAAAATAAAGACGCCAAGCTTCCGCCAGCGAGTATTACGAAAATCATGACGATGCTGCTCATTATGGAAGCCATCGACAAAGGCGCCATTAAAATGGATGAAAAAGTCAGCGTTAGCGAATATGCAGCCTCAATGGGAGGTTCGCAAATTTTCCTAGAGCCTGGCGAACAAATGACGGTTCAAGAAATGTTGAAGGGCATTGCCATGGCTTCTGGGAACGATGCCTCTGTGGCGATGGCCGAGAAAATTGCGGGCTCGGAAGAGAATTTTGTGGCCATGATGAATGAACGAGCAGGGCAATTAGGGATGAAAAATACCCATTTCTCCAACTGTAATGGACTGCCTGTAGCGAATCATTATACAACGGCGAATGATATCGCAATCATGTCTCGTGAGCTGTTGAAACACGAGGGCATTACGAATTTTACAGGCGCTTATCAAGATTACTTACGGAAAGATTCTCCGAAGCCATTCTGGCTTGTGAATACGAATAAACTAGTCCGCTTCTATAGCGGAGCTGATGGTTTGAAAACGGGCTATACTAGCGAAGCCAAGTTCTGTCTATCCGCTACAGCCAAACGTGATAATTTACGGGTCGTGGCAGTCGTGCTTGGGGAACCGAACACCAAAACGCGGAATGCCGAAGTGACGAAGCTATTTGATTACGCTTTTGCCCAATATACGAATTACTCTTTGTTCAAAACCGGCGATAGCTTAGGTGAATTTAGAATTAATAAAGGTCAAGTATCGACGGTACCTTTAGTGGCGAAGCAAAACTATAGTATTTTAATGAAAAAAGGAACAGACACGGCAAATATCCGACATGAATTGCAGCTTGATCCAAGCCTCAGAGCTCCCGTTAGCTTAGGCCAGCCGATCGGTAAGATCATGGTCTATAACGGTGATAATGTGCTTGCCGAATACCCTCTGGAGTCTCCGCTAGCTGTGGATAAAGCGTCTTGGTGGAAGCTGTTTAAACGGACGACGTCGCAGCTTTTTACCACGGATTAATGGTGGAAAACAGCGAATTGAGAACGAATAAATCGTAGAATTTAGCTACTTTTAGCGGTTTTCTTCTAGTTTTGTCGGGGGGCAGGAATTACCAGCTCAGTTGTAGAAACTACTGTTCATGACCTGAAGGGAGTGAACATATTGGGCCTGCAAATTGAGTTTGAGCAAGGCAGAAGAGCGCTGATTGTTAGATTGAAGGGCGAGCTTGACCATCATGCAGCAGATAGTGTGAAGGCGAGGATGGAGGAAGCGATTGCGAAGGAGCAGACGCTCCACCTGATTCTTAGTTTGAAGGACCTCTCCTTCATGGATAGCTCGGGTCTCGGCGTTATTCTTGGCCGTTATAAGCAAATCACAAGCAAAGGCGGCAAAATGGTCGTCTGTGACGTGTCACCAGCCGTATATCGTTTGTTCGAGCTTTCGGGTATGTTCAAGATCGTATCGATTCAGGATAACGAACGTAATGCAATGTCCAGTCTGGAGGTTGCTTTATGAGTGAACGTAACTTTATGACACTGCAATTTGCCAGTCGCTCTGAGAATGAAGCCTTTGCGCGTGTAGCCGTAGCTGCATTCGTATCGCAATTAGATCCCACTTTAGATGAATTGACGGATATCAAAACGGTTGTGTCTGAAGCCGTGACGAATTCGATTATACATGGCTATAACAATAAAACGGATGGTGTCATTACCATTTCAGCTGAGATTGATGATGATACTATTCGTTTAACAATTGAGGATAAAGGCGAAGGTATTGCTGATTTAGAGCAAGCCAAAGAGCCATTGTACACATCGAAACCAGAGCTTGAACGCTCAGGTATGGGGTTTACAATTATGGAAAATTTCATGGACGAAGTGGAAGTTGTGACAGCCGTCGGAGTCGGAACGAAAATAAACATGTTGAAGCGAATTGAATCTAAAAAAGCTTTATACAATTAGGGGTAGGATCTATGGATGTTGATCTGAAGCATGCTTCTCATAGTTATTTAGACGATTCGGAAGTCAAACGGTTAATCGCCTTAAGCCAATCCGGAGATGGACTCGCTAGAGAAACACTTGTCAGCTGCAATATCCGTTTGGTGTGGTCCGTGGTTCAACGCTTTCTGAACCGTGGTTACGAAGCCGAAGACTTGTTCCAGATCGGATGCATCGGGCTGCTGAAGTCCGTTGATAAATTCGATCTCTCGTATGATGTAAAATTCTCAACTTATGCGGTACCGATGATTATTGGAGAAATCCAGCGGTTTCTGCGTGATGATGGGACGCTTAAGGTAAGCCGCTCACTCAAGGAGCTCGCGAACAAGATTCGCAAGACGAAGGATGAGCTGTCCAAGCGATTGGGAAGGCTGCCAACGATTAAAGAGGTTGCCGAGGAGCTAATGATTACGCCGGAGGAGGTTGTATTCGCGCAAGAGGCGAATAAACCACTCTCATCGATTCATGAGACCGTGTTTGAGAACGACGGAGATCCGATCACGCTGATGGACCAAATTTCGGATGAATCCGGAGAGAAATGGTTCGAGAAGCTGGCTTTGAATGAAGCGATTGGGACACTCTCTGAACGCGAACGGCTCATTGTCTATCTCCGCTATTTCCGAGACCAGACACAGTCGGAGGTTGCGAGCAGACTGGGTATTTCCCAAGTCCAAGTGTCGCGATTGGAAAAGAAGATATTGCAATCGATTAAAGATCAGATTGCACAATAATAGGTCAAAGCCTGAATAAACCGTGCTCCTAGGGGAGGACGGTTTTTCGGCGCGTACGCGTAGCTGATCTTGCGTTTAGTCTATCGAACCGAATAGCGGTCGAAAGAATAAAATCTCACGCAGTATACCCCGCATAAGCCTACTAAGGTATATACGATACGACTTAACCCTGAAGATTCACGATGTGAATCTCCCCCAAGCAGAGCAGAAACTAAATCCCATTCAAAAAGCCCAACTAGAAGCCAATTCAGCGCACCAATGATGACGAGTGTTAACGCGAATTTTGCCATGTTATCACCTTCTTTATATGGAATAAGTGATCCGTATTCCTTATTTAACATGCCTTGCCAAGTCAGACTTTATTCATGGAGAAATTACCAAATCTCGACTTGTTTATGCCAAGGTAATATTTTGCATACTACACCTATACATGGATGCTTGCAGGCAGATAAGACAGTGCTAAGCTCTGAGAGGGGTGAACCATGGTCCAGGTAGGTGGTAACAAATATTTGTACATTCGACTGCGCCGAAAAGCTCGTGTTCGCAAAGGGCATATCGTGCGACTGCACCATATTGCACAGCTATTTGTGGAACCCGAATACGAACAAGCCCTGAACGAATTGGTCATTCATCAGCCTCAGCATGAGGATGGGAATCGCGTGCTTATCGATATGCTTTTAATCATTCGCAAAGTGAAGAAGCTGTACCCAGAGCTGCAGGTTGAACATTTCGGAGAACCGCATGTGCTGCTCGAAATATACACCGATAATAAAAAAGCAAGTCCGTTGCTGATCGGTGTTGTTTGGCTGTTGTTATTCATTGGGTCAGGGCTGGCCATTATGAATTTTCATGCCGATGTCTCTATGCTAACGGTTCATCAGCGAATTTATGAATTGATGACGGGGAAAAAGGTGGATCATCCGCTCATTTTGCAAATTCCCTATTCAATCGGTATTGGAGTAGGCATGGTGCTTTTCTTCAACCACTTATTCAAAAAGAAATTCAACGAAGAGCCAAGCCCATTGGAAGTTGAGATGTTTATGTATCAAGAAAATATTAATCATTATGTGATTACAGAAGAGTACTCGAAAATCCATGAAGAAGGCGACGCGAAGTGATAACGCTGTTTGGGGAGGCATTCCTTGCCGCATTTATCGGCCTAGCGAGCGGGATCACGGTTGGCAGCGGCATGGTCGCTTTTTTGGTGGTGCTGGATATCATTCCTAGACTAGCGCAAATCACAAAATCATTCTCCAAAATCCGTGCATATGAAGCAGCAGTCGTACTTGGCTCCTTGGCGTTTACATGGGTGGATTTCAGTGATTTGCATATGCATTTGTTCCCATTGGGAGCCGCTTTTTTTGGCTTATTTGCTGGTTGCTTCGTCGGTTTGCTTGCCGCGGCACTGACAGAAATTGTGAATGTGCTGCCGATATTGGCGAAGCGGGTAGGAATGGATTCCTATCGGATCGTGCTGTTAATGGCTATGATATTCGGCAAAGTCATTGGCTCCTTATTTGAATGGTTATTTTATTAACGGGTGAATGAAGGAGGCGCTACCCATTGAAATTTATTGTTAGAAATGGTCAAGACAGTGACGAGGAAAAAATGCAAGAAGTGCAAGAAGTGCAAGGAGAAGTAGATAAAGAAGCACAAGGAAATGAGAATAAGGCTAGTCAAGAAGAAAAGCTAGCTATCGATGAGGATGGCAATTTATCTGTCTATAATCCGATTACGAACATGACGCCGGAAGAAAAAGCGCTAAAGATTCAAGAAGATATTCCGAAAAATCTGCACGATGTGCAGCGTGTATTGGAAGAACGGGTTGGCTTGAATCGAAGCTTCGATCTTGTTCTTAGAGAGATGGTATTCGGCTCCAAACGCGTCGGCATTTTTTATTGCAATGGCTTTGCCAAAGATACGGTGCTGACGGATATTATCACGCGGCTTACATATGCGGATAGGGAAGATGTTGCACATCATACCTTGCAAGCGTTCATAGAAAAGCTCATCCCTCACATCCAAGTGAAACATTATAGTAAAATGTCTGAGATTGTTGGACAAGTGTTAATGGGCGGGACCGCCTTCTTTATCGAAGGTGAAACTCAGGCCATCGCCATTGATGTGAAGAGTTATCCGATTCGCTCCATCGGTGAACCAGATCTGGAACGCGTTGTACGAGGCTCGCGAGATGGTTTTGTAGAAACGTTGCTAATGAATGTGACGCTCGTTAGACGCCGCATTCGTGATGAGCGATTTAAGCTTGAAATTATGCAAATTGGTAAACGAACCAAAACGGATGTCTGTATCGGATATATTAACGACATTGCAGATGCGACACTTGTCCAAGATATTAAAGATAAAATGGAACAAGTCGAGATCGATGGTCTGCCATTAGGTGAGAAACAGTTAGAGGAAATGATTGTAAATAAGGGTTGGAATCCTTATCCGATGGTTCGCTACTCGGAACGTCCTGATGTGGTATCTGCTCATTTACTGGAAGGTCATGTTTGCGTATTTGTGGATACCTCACCGAGCGTGATGATTTTGCCAACGACCTTTTTCCATCATGTGCAGCATGCGGAGGAATATCGGAATACCCCGTTTATCGGCACCTATTTGAGGTGGGTTCGTTTTGCAGGTATCATGATGTCGATCTTCCTGCTGCCGCTATGGTATCTCATGGTGATGGAGCCTTCCTTAAAGCCAGCAGGCTTAGAATTCCTTGGACCGCAGAAAGAAGGGACTTTATCGCTGTTGCTTCAGTTCCTGATTGCTGATGTCGGGATCGATCTGATGCGGATGGCCGCCGTTCATACCCCGACACCACTCGCAACTGCGATGGGCTTAGTGGCCGCCATTCTGGTCGGAGACATAGCCGTGAAGACAGGGCTCTTCATCAATGAAGTGATCCTGTACCTAGCCCTTGCGTCGATTGGGATGTTCGCTACACCGAGCTATGAGTTAGGTTTGGCAAATAGAATCGTGAGGTTAGCGTTATTAATTACTGTTTCGATTTTTGGTGTTCCCGGCTTTGTGATAGGCTCCACGCTCTGGCTGATCTTGCTGGCTTCGAAGAAATCGTATGACGCACCCTATATGTGGCCGTTTATTCCCTTTAATGCCAAGAGCTTTTTCTCCATTTTGCTCCGCCGTCCTGTATTAGCTAGCAAAACTAGGCTTAGCATTACAAAGCCGATTGACGGTACAAGACAACCTAAATCATAGTATGAAAATGGGCTGGAAACTTCCTGCCCATTTTTGTTTGATCTAGGCGCATGTATTGTCAAATATGCGTGCACTATGGTACTTTTATTAGTATGTGTGCGACCTCTTTAGCGGCATTTGGCATAGGGAAGGTTGGAGTGGAGAGGGGAAAATATAGCTATGTATTTACATGGTACCAGTAAAATAAATGACCAAGGCCACCTCGAAATTGGCGGTGTGGATACAACTCAGTTGGTTGCCGAATATGGCACACCTCTCTATGTATTTGATGAGGCGCTTGTGCGTCAGCGTTGCCGTGAATTCGTAGATGCTTTCGGGCAATCTGGATTAAAGTTTCAAGTGGCTTATGCAAGCAAAGCATTCTGCGTCATGGCAATGTGCCGAATTGTCGAAGAAGAAGGCATGTCTCTGGACGTAGTTTCCGATGGGGAGCTGTATACTGCGCTGCAAGCAGGATTCCCGGCAGAACGTATCCATTTCCATGGCAACAACAAAACCATTTCCGAAATGGAAATGGCCATCGACGCCAAAATTGGCTGTTTCGTTGTAGATAACTTTATCGAGCTTCAAATGTTAAATGCCATTGCGGCTGAGAAACGCCAAAAAGTGAAAATTTTGCTGCGGATTACGCCAGGTGTTGAGGCGCATACGCATGAATATATTTCAACAGGGCAAACCGATTCTAAATTCGGCTTCGATCTTGGGAATGGATCAGCATTCCGTGCGATTCAGGAGGCTTCGCAGCTTTCTAATCTTGAACTGTTAGGCATTCATTCGCATATTGGTTCGCAGATTTTTGAAGTTGAAGGATTCCGTATGGCAGCAGAGAAAATGGCTGAATTTGCTATCCATGTTCGGACAGAATTGGCTGTTACGTTCAAGGTCATTAATCTTGGCGGGGGCTTCGGAATTCGTTATGTGAGTGAAGATACCCCGCTTCCTGTCGCTGTCTATGTAAAGGCGATTACGGATGCGATCAAAACGAACTTCGGCAGCAACGGTTATCCGTTGCCGGAAATTTGGGTTGAGCCAGGCCGCAGCATCGTTGGGGATGCAGGGACTACGCTTTACACAGTCGGCACAACGAAGGATATTCCGGGCGTGCGCAAATATGTTGCGGTGGACGGCGGCATGACGGACAATCCGCGTCCAGCTCTTTACGAAGCTGTGTACGAAGCGGGTCTAGCTAACCGCGCAACGGAACAACCAGCTGAGATTGTTTCCATTGCCGGCAAATGCTGTGAAAGCGGCGATATGCTGATCTGGGACGTGAACCTGCCGAAAGTAGCTGCAGGAGATATTCTAGCTGTTTCGAGTACAGGTGCCTACAATTACTCGATGGCTAGCAACTACAACCGTATTCGCAGACCAGGCGTTGTTTTCGTCAAAGACGGGCAAAGCGACCTCGTCGTGAAACGCGAATCCTTTGATCAAATCGTAGGCAATGATGTCATTCCTGCGAGAATGAAACAAGTAACGAAGACGGTATAATCGCTTTATGTGAAACGGCAGGAGGCACCTAGATACCTAGGGTTTCTCCTGCTGTTTGTGTAATGCCCTCATTCATAGTAAAATAAGATATATTTTCCTAAAGGAGTGGACCACAATGGCCAAACAAGCAAAAATTAAACTAGCAGGTGGCGGCGAAGTTGTCATCGATCTTTTCGAGAAAGATGCACCTAACACTGTCGCTAACTTTGAAAAACTAGCAAACTCCGGTTTCTACAACGGACTTGTTTTTCACCGCGTAATTCCAGGATTCGTAGCACAAGGTGGTTGCCCAACAGGAACAGGAACTGGCGGCCCTGGCTACCAAATCAACTGTGAAATCAACCCTAACAAACATGAGCGCGGCTCCCTAGCGATGGCTCATGCTGGTCGTAACACTGGTGGAAGCCAATTCTACATCGCATACCAACCGCAACCGCATTTGGACGGTGGACATACGGTTTTCGGTAAAGTTTCCAAAGGTATGGAACTTGTTGATGCTTTCAAAGGCAGAGACTTGATGGAAAAAGTGGAAGTTGTAGAAGTTTAATTAAAAATGGATGAAACTGCTCAGACTTAGGTCTGAGCAGTTTTTTTGTTTTCAGAACCTATCGTTCAGGTTTAGCGTCAATTTGTTATTAGGATGAGTGAAGGGTGATGTTCGTTGACTAAGGGTTTGAAAATCGTTTTAGGAGCAGGTTTATTAATCTCTGTTTTTTGTGCTTTGACTGTGTCCGAAGGAGTGAGGAAATCCGCAGATGTAGCAATGAAAGTAGCTGCTGAAGAAACGATAGTATCAAGGCGATTAACGGAGCAGCTTGATCTAGAGCTCAGTAAGTTAAATGAACCCGTGAACGATATGACGAAATGGTTGCAGAAGTTGGTGTTGCCTTACGATACCGAGAAAGAGCGGTTAAATGTGATCCACACAGATCTGGATCAGGATGGGGTTTCGAATGAATGGGTTGTTGTGCTATACGAGGACATGCTGGATAAGCAAACAGGTGCGGTGCTGCAGCGCAAATCCTATGGGGTTGTAATTGTTTGGAAGGACGGTAAGTTTACAGAGCAAAGTTTGAATTTTAGTAATCAAAATTTTGGCCGAACTAAGATCATGGGAATTCAGGATCTGACAGGTGATAGTAAACTAGAGATTATATGGGTATCTACAAACAGTGGTGCTCATACGACTTTTTTCACCTATAACGTATCCGCATGGTTGGATAGAAAGCTTGTAACATATGAAGGTTCAGCCGTAGTAGCGAGTGTATCGAAAGCAGAAATTCGCGATGGGAAGCTGCTGCTGTCAGGAGGGTTAATCGATTCTGTTGGAGCAGGACCTTGGCAGCAGGAATTCACCGAGACGTATTTGATTAGAGAGAATACACTTGTTAGAACCCAGAGAGTCTATACACAATCACCTACCCCGTATCACAAGCTTATCAGTGGATTGTGGGCTGAATCGCTCGGTTACAGGGAACAGGCGTTACGAGATTATACGGAAGCTGCTGACATGCAGGGGACTTCCTACAAGGAGTATGCTTTTATTTTTGACGGCGAATGGGTAGAAGGCGGGAAAAATGCCGAGAGGGGAGCTGAGTTCGAACGAATCGTTAAGCGATTTTCACAGCTTCGGAAGGAGCGTTTAACTAGAGTGTCGCAAGGAATGGATCCGCTAAATGCATGTGTCGCAGCCAAAAAGAAAACAGGCTACGATGCGGCTTGGTTGCCTTATCTGAATGCTCCGGCTGGGTATGCGAATCCCCGTTGGGAGGAAGAGGCGATTTGTTCGGATATAATCAATTCCAACAATTCCGACTAATTTTATCAGAAAAAATGAAAAAAGACCTTGCAATTTTCATGCGTGAGTGATAAATTTTTGTGTAACAAAGAAATTAGTAGCTAATGCTAGTTATTACTTCTTGTTTATAGTATGCAAAACCTTCGGGGCGTGGTGAAATTCCACACCGGCGGTGATTCGCAAAGCATGTACATGTATATGGTTGCGATCAGTCCGTGACCCGTTGTGAAGCTAGCGGTACCTGACAACAGCTTCGCTACGGTTGACCTGGTGTAATTCCGGGACCGACAGTATAGTCTGGATGGGAGAAGGAAAATGCGAATCTCAATTCGCTAGCATGCTTGTTCATTTTTTCACATTAACAAAAATTCGGCAGGTCTGTCTTCAAAGGCAACTTCGTCGGTGTTGTTTGATTTGATCAAAAATGCGACAAGCGTAATAGCTGATGTTTATTCGTGTTATCTAAACAATCTCTGGCCCCCATCCGAAAGCGGAAGGGGCTTTTTTGCATTAGATTTTGAGGACTGGATTTGGAAGGCGGGGATCATCCATGCAAGTGCTGAACGACGAAGCGTATATGAGACTTGCACTTCAGATGGCGGAGAGTGCGCTCGGACAAACCGGCATTAATCCGGTTGTAGGGTGTGTGCTCGTCAAAGAGGGCCGCATTGTCGGCATGGGCGCACATCTGAAACGCGGACATGGGCATGCGGAGGTTTTGGCTTTGCAGATGGCGGGCGAGGAAGCGAAGGGCAGCACAGCTTATGTTACGTTGGAGCCCTGCAGCCACTATGGCAAAACGCCGCCCTGCAGCGATCGCCTCATCGAAGCGGGTGTGACTCGAGTTGTTGTGGCAACGACAGATCCGAATCCTTTGGTGGCGGGCACTGGGATTGCCAAGCTGCGCGCACACGGATTGGATGTCAGCGTTGGCTTGCTAGGTGAAGCTTCGGCGAAGCTGAACGAAGCCTTCAACAAATTCATCGTCACACGCATGCCTTTTGTGACGATGAAGACCGCGAGCACCCTCGACGGTCGCATCGCTTCCAAAACCGGCGACAGCAAGTGGATTACATCCCCCGCGTCGCGTGCCTTTGTCCACACCCTGCGCCACCGGCATCAGGGTATCCTCGTCGGCGTGCAGACCGTCATCGCCGACGATCCGCTTTTGAGCACGCGCGGCGACGTACCGGCTGTGCAGCCGGTACGCATCATCGCGGACTCGCAGCTGCGAGTCCCGCTCGGCGCCCGCGTGCTCACGGAGCAGGATCGTCAGCCGACGATCCTGCTCGCGAGCGCCCAGGCGCCCGCAGAGCGCCGTGCCGCGCTGGAAGCGCGCGGCATCACGGTCCTCACCTGCGGGGACGGCCCGCAGGTGGACCTGACGCTCGCCATGCAGCAGCTCGGCGAGCGCGAGATCGGCTCCATCCTCCTCGAGGGTGGAGGGCGGTTGAATGGCGCCATGCTGGAGCGGCGCCTGATTGATAAGCTGGTGCTGATGTTTGCGCCGAAAATTATCGGCGGGGGCAACGCAGCACCTGTAAACATCCACTTCGACGGCTATGCGAAGATGGATGATGCCATTACGCTCGACCGACTACAAGTCGAGCAATTCGGGCCGGATGTCTGCATCACCGGCTATCCGATGTATAAGAGCTAGAGAATGGAGGAGTGGCATGTTTACCGGCATTGTTGAAGAAATCGGCCACATGCGCCGCATTCATAGTGGAGGGCAAGCCATGGTGCTTACCATTGGCGCCAAAAAAATACTAGAAGATGTCCATCTGGGGGACAGTATTGCCGTTAACGGCGTTTGTCTCACCGTCATTTCGTATGATAGTGATTCTTTTTCCGTTGATGTGATGCCTGAAACGTATCGGAAGACGAACCTGCGCAAGCTTCAATCCGGTACGCGCGTGAATCTAGAGCGGGCTATGGCGGCGAATGGCCGCTTTGGCGGGCATATTGTGCAAGGTCACGTGGATACAACAGCCACGATACTTTCACGGACACCTGAAGAGAATGCGGTTGTTTACCGATTCGAACCGGATAATCCATACATTTTTCGCTATATTATCCCTGGTGGCTCGATTACGATTGATGGGATCAGCTTAACGGTTGTAGATGTCACAGAACACGATGTTTCCGTATCGATTATCCCGCATACCCTTGCACAGACAGTTCTCCACGATAAAAAACCAGGAGACACCGTCAACATCGAATGCGACGTACTTGGCAAATATATCGAGCGACTGCTCAAATTTGGTCCGGCTGAATCTTCCCATCGCGGGGAAACGAAGAAAAGTACGCTGACTGCCAGCTTTTTAGCAGATAACGGCTTTATGTAGTTAGGAGAGGTGTATATGACACAACCCATTCGATTTAATACGATTGAAGAGGCCCTCACGGATCTGAAATTAGGGAAAGTAATTATTGTCGTTGACGATGAAGATCGTGAAAACGAAGGGGATTTTATAGCCCTTGCGGATAAAACAACACCCGAAGTGATTAACTTCATGATCAAAGAAGGTCGTGGCCTAGTCTGCACGCCGATTACGGAAGATAGAGCAAGAGAACTGGATCTGCCTCCGATGGTGGCGCGCAACACCGATTACCATGGAACAGCATTTACAGTTTCTGTTGATCATACCGATACAAGCACTGGGATTTCAGCGCATGAGCGTTCCAGAACGATTCAAGGCTTGATCGACCCGTCAACGAAACCGCAGGACTTCCGTCGACCAGGTCATATATTCCCTTTGATCGCTAAAAAAGGCGGAGTACTTCGCAGAGCAGGCCATACAGAAGCTGCGATTGATCTTGCGATTCTTTGTGACTCGTATCCAGCAGGCGTCATTTGTGAAGTTATCAAAGAAGATGGTACAATGGCACGCGTACCTGACCTGATGGAAATTGCTGCGAAGCATGAGCTTAGTATCATTACGATTCAAGACTTGATTCAATATCGGAATCAACAAGAGAATCTAGTGAAGCGTGAGGTCGAGGTGGATTTGCCAACCGATTTTGGCACATTCAAAGCGATTGCTTATACGAATCAACTCGATGATAAGGAGCATGTAGCTCTCGTTAAAGGAACAATTGACCCTTCCAGGCCTACCTTGGTGCGTGTCCATTCCGAATGTTTGACTGGGGATGTGTTCCATTCTCATCGCTGTGATTGCGGTCCGCAGTTGGATGCCGCACTAAAACAGATTGATGAAGAGGGCAATGGTGTATTATTATATATGCGACAGGAAGGTCGCGGCATCGGTTTAATTAACAAATTGAAGGCCTACGTGCTCCAAGAGCAGGGATTAGACACGGTAGAAGCGAATATTAAGCTTGGATTTGCTCCAGATCTTCGTGATTACGGGATTGGTGCACAAATTTTGAAGGATCTTGGCATCACCAAACTCCGTCTGCTTACCAACAATCCGCGTAAAATCAAAGGGTTGGAAGGCTATGGAATTGAAGTGGATGAGCGGGTTCCGATTCAAATGGAGAGCAAGAAAGACAACCTAAATTATTTACAAACGAAAAAACAGAAGCTTGGCCATATGCTGAATTTTAAAGACGTCGGCAAAGGCATTTAATCTAGATCACAGTAATATCATCCAAAACGGTTCAACAGAAAGGGAGATTCTACACATGGCAACGATTTATGAAGGACATTTAATTTCACAAAACTTAAAATACGGGATCGTCGTAGGTCGTTTCAACGAGTTCATTACGTCCAAACTTCTTGGCGGCGCACAAGACGCGCTTAAACGTCACGGAGTCGAAGAGAATGAAATCGACATCGCTTGGGTTCCAGGTGCATTTGAACTTCCCCTCATCGCACAAAAAATGGCGGAAAGCGGCAAATATGACGCTGTTATCACGCTTGGCGCGGTAATTCGTGGATCAACGCCTCATTTTGATTATGTGTGCAGTGAAGTGGCGAAAGGTGTATCCGCGATTAACTTGAAAACGGGTGTACCAACCATCTTTGGTGTTCTAACTACGGACTCCATTGAGCAAGCGGTTGAACGCGCGGGAACGAAAGCTGGCAATAAAGGCTGGGAAGCTGCCGTAACTGCGATTGAAATGGCGAATTTGACGAAGCAATTCACGTCCTAATGCTTGCCTATTTCCATTTGGAAACTTTGCTGCCCAGGCTGTTCGCTTTTCTAATCGCCATGACCCTGCATGATACAGCGCATGCAGGCGTTGCGTGGTGGCTGGGGGATCGAACAGCTCGAGACAGTCGAAGATTATCGCTCAACCCCTTGGCACATTTAGATGCTTTGGGGTTGGCGATGATTATTTTTGGACCCTATGGCTGGTCGAAGCCTATTCCAGTTGATTCCAATCGTTTTTCTAAGCATAAGAAACTATCGAATACTTTGGTTTATCTCGCGGGACCCCTCACCAATCTCGCGCTTGTCTTGTTTTTCTGGTGGCTATATTTTTACTTACCCACGCTTCTCGATATGACCACCGAATCGATGGTTGTGGAACAATGGCGCGTATACTTACAATATTTCGTTATCGTCAACTTAATGGTAGGATTAATTCATCTGCTGCCGCTCTATCCGCTAGATGGATGGTTTATTTGTAAAGGCTTCGTTTCTCCTTCGAAACAGCGATGGATGGCAAGGTATCAAATGAAAGCACTTATTCTTGTAATCGTTTTACTTGTTACTCCCCTAGGTCAATGGGCGCTCACAGGTATTTATCCATATGCAGTACAAGCAATTATGCATCTTTATTCACTATGACAAGGGGAAGAACGACATGAAGGTTACGTACAAGTTAGAAGTATTTGAAGGCCCCCTTGATCTATTGCTTCATCTTATTGATAAAAATGAACTCGACATTTACAATATTCCGATCAAAGAAATTACAGATCAGTACCTTGGGTATGTACAAGCGATGCAGGAGCTGGAGTTAGAAATTACGAGCGAGTTTCTAGTCATGGCAGCGACACTGCTCTCCATCAAAAGCAAAATGCTCTTACCTAAGCCGCCTGTCATTGAATTTGACGAATATTTTGATGATATGGATGATTCGCTAGACCCTCGCGCTGAACTCGTTGCCAAGCTGATTGAGTATCGAAAATATAAATCGATTGCAGATATGCTTCGTGATAAAGAGGTAGAACGCAGCCTTGTTTATACCCGTGAACCGGAAGATTTAACACCCTATTTGCCGGAGGTTCAAGAGAACCCGGTGGAAGGTTTAGATGTAACCGATCTACTGATCGCGTTTCAACGTACTTTGCGCAAACTAACGAACCGTAACGTGGTTGCCCGGATAAGACGGGATGAGATCTCAGTAAAGGATCGGATCCGCGAGGTTGTTGATTTGCTTAAAATAAAAGGCGGCAAGCTGTTATTCTCTAAACTTTTCGATTATGAGATGACGCGGGAAGAGATTGTTGTTACTTTTTTAGCTATTCTTGAATTGATGAAAATGAAAAAAATTATGTGCTATCAAAATCAGCTATTTGAAGACATCGTCATTCAAGCCAAAGAGGAGGGATCGGACCTTGACACTCAACTTCCAACAGATGAAATCGATTATTGAAGGACTTCTCTTCGCCTCTGGCGACGAAGGACTGGATCTCAAGCAACTGGCTGAAGTGATGGAGTTAGATGCGTATGTGATTAAAGATTTGTTGAAGGATATGCGAACAGACTTCAAACGAAAAGGACGAGGAGTCCAAATTGTTGAGGTTGCGGGTGCGTATCAGCTTACAACCCTTGCGGAGCACGCTCCTTATTTTGAACGACTGGCCTATACGCCATCACGTTCTTCGCTTTCACAAGCAGCTTTAGAGACCTTATCCATTGTTGCTTATAAGCAGCCAATTACACGCGTTGAGATTGAGGAGATCCGCGGCGTGAAGTGTGATCGTGCTCTTGCCACGTTAACTGGCAAGGACTTGATTACAGAGGTTGGACGCGCGGATGCGGTAGGAAGACCGATTTTATATGGAACGTCCAAACAATTCTTAGAATATTTCGGACTTAGCTCCATTCAAGAATTGCCAGACTCCACAAACTTCCAGGGTAATTTTGATTTGGAAGAAGAAACACGTATGCTGTTCGATCGACTAGGCGACCAGAAACAATTGACGCTGGAAGATGTGAGTGACGAACATTCGGAATAGATATTCGTCAGGTTAAAGCTTATCCAAACATGCATTTCATTTCCTTTTAGAGGTCATACTAACTCCACCTGCGAGAAGTTTCATTCTTGCTGGCGGAGTTTTTTATTGTCGGCAAGTCAGACGGTTTATTTTGAAATATTAGAATTTATATGTTTCACATAATAAGTCGGCTATATTTTTCCATAAACGCTCCCGCCCTTGAAGGACGGCGTAGCCGTTTATTTTAGCTAAGGAGGCGTAAGTGTTGCTGTGGGTAGGATTGGCCGTGTTCGTTGTTGTCATCGCAATTATTGTAGTGCTATGCAGCTATTTGCGCAGTGAGTTTTATTTCTCCCGAGTGAAAGATAACGATACACTTTCCGTGGAGATGCGAGGTTTGTTTGGGCTCGTCAGATATCGGTATGTCATCCCAATCATTCAGTTTAAAGGGTTCACCCAAGGGATTTTAATCAAGTCAGAAAAAATAACCAATCATAACGCCACGCTCAAAGATGAGACGAGAGATCATATTACAAAAGATAAAGTCATCACCTTCTTTAAAGAAGCGAAGGATGTCCTTCTACATACGATGAATTTATATGGCTGGATGAAGCAAACCTTAGCGAGAGTAGAGTGTACGGAGCTTCGATGGATTACGCGAGTGGGCGTAGGGGATGCACCGGAAACAGCCATTACAACAGGAGCGATCTGGGCGATTAAGTCATCGCTATTAGGGTTTTCGATCCCTTTTGTAAAGCTTACAGCTAAGCCGCGTATCGATGTCGTACCGCAGTATAATGAAAAGCAATTTGCAACGGAGTTTCGCATGGCTAGTCGAATACGTGTTTGGTATGCCGTTATAGCAGGAATTCGCTTAGTGTACCGAGCGGCGAAAGTGAAGGGCGGTATCCGCAGTTGGATCCAATTTGCTTTGAAAGCGAAAGCCAGATTTAAACCTGCATCATGAGTGTACATAACCCCATGACTCTAAGGGCACTCTAGAACTGAACCAAGAACAGATCTTTGATGCTTGAGCTTTCGATGCCAGTTCGTTTGGCGAATAACGCTAAGGAGGAATATCAAGATGTCCGAACACCCGATTCAAGGCCTCATGAAAGTCGCCATGGAAAATATAAAAGAAATGGTCGACGTAAACACAATTGTCGGTGACCCCGTCGAAACGCCTGATGGCAGTGTCATCATGCCGATTTCTAAAGTCGGCTTCGGTTTCGCTGCAGGCGGTAGTGAGTTTGTGACAGACTCCGAGATTGAAATCGAAGGCGGTTCAATGAACAGAAGCGATGCGCTTAATGCCAAAGTCGCTCTTCCTTTCGGTGGCGGTAGCGGCGGCGGGGTATCGATTACACCAATTGCTTTCCTCGTCGTCGGTAAGAATGGCGTTAAGGTCGTACCGCTGGATAATCAAACGCACATTCTGGAGCGTCTCATCGATTCTGCACCGCAGGTTGTGGACAAAATCCAGAGCATGATTAAAGGGATGTCGGCGAAGCCTCCTGCATCTGCTTCAACCAGTATAACCAATGTCGAGAATCAGAATTTTATCGTCTAGCATCTGGTCATTATGAGCTGTCCTTGGAGGACAGCTTTTTTCTTTGGAACAACGTTTACTCGTGTGAGATTCTTACAACAGTTTTAGCGGACGTTGGACGCCAGTTTATCAGTTTAATAAGCTGATCCTGCATATAAGAAGGTGAATATTTAAAATCACTTTCAATCCAATGGAAAATGAGTCCTAGAAGTGCATTAATAGAATAGATGCTTAGCAGCTCTTGATCAATATCGTTATCTTTGTCGGGGTAGATTAATTCTTCCTGGGTGATTTTTTTCAATGCATTAAACATTTTTTCTTTCAGTTTAGGAAGGACTTCACTTTTCATCAGCGTGGTGTAAATGGATGAGTTTTGGTAAAAGTGTTCAAAAATCATGACCGATTTGGCAGGTAATTCATTTATACGAAACACATCAACATGTTCATAGGGGGCTCGGAAGGATTGGAGCAATTGCCCAGTTAATTGATGAATAATATCATCGAGCAGATCCTCTTTACTTTCATAGTTCGCATAAAATGTTCCACGATTATAATTAGCAAATTCTACGATTTCGGTAATAGAAATGGACGTAAAGGGTTTGTGTGCCATAAGGGAAAGCAGGGCTTCTCTTAGTGCACTTTTACTACGAACGATGCGACGATCTGTTTTTTTCGTATTTTCTGTCATAATGACACATTCCTTTTTGACTTTATTGAACAAAACGAATCCAATTGTTCGTTAGCTAACAAACGTAAGCTTTTTACTGATTGTAACCACTCTTCCTACTCTATTATACTCGAAGTGTTAGCAGATCTATATTCATATTGAATAAACTACTGGAGGTACTATACATGAAGCTTTCTGGAAAAGTGGCTATCGTAACAGGTGCAGCATCAGGCATGGGAAAAGCAATTGCTGAATTGTTTGCCGTAGAAGGAGCTAAAGTCGTTGTTTCGGATCTTCGCGTGGAGGCGGCTCAAACCGTTGTGTCTGGGATTGAAGCCAAAGGTGGTATCGCACTAGCAATTGCAGCTAACGTAGCTAAAGAGGAAGATGTTCAGGCATTAATTGATACAGCGGTTCAGGAATACGGTACTGTCGATATTCTAATTAATAATGCTGGCATTATGGATAACTTCGTTCCTGCAGGAGACTTGACGGACGAGCTTTGGGAGCGGATTTTTGCCATTAATACAACAGGTGTAATGAGAACAACGCGTAAAGTTCTTCCTATTTTTACAGAGAGAAAAAGCGGTGTTATCGTCAATATCGCTTCTGCCGGCGGATTAAATGGGTCCAGAGCCGGGGCAGCGTATACAGCTTCCAAACATGCGGTAGTTGGCTTCACGAAAAATGTCGGCTTCCAGTATGCTAATCTTGGCATCCGCTGCAATGCAATCGCACCGGGCGGAGTCAGCACGAATATTGGTACAACGATTACAGCGCCAAATCCATTTGGTATGGAACGAGCAATGGCAGGCATGGGGTTGAATCCGCGTGCTGGTGAGCCGGAGGAAGTTGCAAAGGTAGCTCTATTCTTGGCATCTGATGATGCGAGCTTTGTAAATGGAACCGTGGTTACTGCTGATGCGGGTTGGACGGCTTACTAAAGTTGGTGCAATGAAATTTCATAAAAGAAAAACGGGAGCCGCCTTTCGCGAGCTCCTTTTTCTTTTGCCATGCCTAGGCAGCGACCTGCCTAATTCAAGGACATATCCCTCGTCCACACGCATATACTTGTACAAAGTTTTATCTGTAGATTCGTTTGTTGAAGGAAAGTGTACAAGTTTGCTCGTGTAGGAGGATAACAAAAACGATGAAAACTAAAGTCCAGTTCATCTTCATTTGCTGTGCCTTACTTGGATTGCTAATTGCGCCATGGTCCTATGTGGAAGCCGCGCTGCCAAGCATTCATACGAATGCAGTGGGAGCTTCTCTCGTTGATGTGGAATCAGGACGTGTCCTGTATAGCGAAAAAGGGGACACGCCTATGCGTATCGCCAGCTTGACGAAAATTATGACGGCCATCATTGCAATTGAACAAGGCGACCTCAATAGCATGGTCAGAGTTAGCAAAAACGCTTTCGGCAAAGAAGGTTCCTCCATTTACTTGAAGCTGGGAGAAGAAATGCGATTGCATGACATGCTGTACGGACTCATGATGCGTTCGGGTAATGATGCAGCAACCGCGATCGCTGAGCATATTGGAGGAAGTGTCGAAGGCTTCGTCTACTTAATGAATGAAAAAGCAAGCATGCTGGGGATGGATCACTCCCATTTCACGAATCCATCAGGGCTCGATGAAGGCGAAGGTCATCGCTCTAGTCCGAATGATATGGCGAAGCTAACCGCTTATGCGTTGAAAAATAGTGTTTTCGCAGACATCGTGTCCACGAAACTGAAAAAAGTACCAAATCCGAATGAAGCCTGGGATTACTCCTGGCTGAACAAAAACAAGATGCTTTCCATGTTTGAAGGAGCAGACGGTGTAAAAACGGGCTACACAAAGCTGGCTAAGCGCTGCTTAGTGTCCTCCGCAACGCGTGATGGACAACAACTCGTTGTGGTTACTTTGAATGACGGTGACGACTGGGCGGATCATGCAAGACTGCTTCAATACGGCTTTAAGAATTTCCCCTTGCAAACCCTTGTGAAAAAAGGCGATACCATCGAAGGTACGCCATACGTGGCAAGCAGAACGTTTAATTATCCATTGGCAGAAGGAGAATATGCTTCTTTAACACATAAAGTTACGTTGTTGGATCCGATGACGACCGAGTATCGATTAGCAGAGCGTGGAGCGCTTCAAATCTCCTTAAAGAACCAACGCATTCAGACTATCCCGATCTATGATAAGACAAATCCATTGCTACAAGTACCGGAAAAAGCGACGTTTTCTTTCCAAGCGAGCAGTCCGTATAAGGATACTTTGCTGACAAAGTACAGCTACATATGCAGGATGCTCGTGCAGGAACTGTTCAATTTATCAGGCTCCAAGTGGGCGGATTAATAGAGGGAATTGGTTTCGAGCCTAAGGGTAAGGAGTGCTAAGCTATGGTGAATTGGATCTGGCTGTTTTTTATCGTCGTTGGTTTCCTCGTCGCGGCTATCAATGGTGATGTGGAATCCGTTACGCAAGCGGCCTTTGACGGGGCGAAGAATGGTGTCACGGTTTGTTTTGGATTAATTAGTGTGTTGGTGTTCTGGATGGGGATGATGCGCATCGCGGAAGATGCGGGGATTTTACTTAAGCTGGCCAAACTGCTGCAGCCTGTCGTGCGCTTCCTTTTTCCCAGCATTCCTAAGAATCACCCGGCACTTGGCTATATCATGTCAAATATGAGCGCTAACATCCTAGGCTTGGGTAATGCAGCTACTCCGATGGGGATTAAAGCCATGCAAGAGCTGCAAAAGCTCAATCCAAATAAGGATGAGGCGAGTACGGCGATGTGCACGCTTCTCGCGCTCAATACGTCAAGTATCACCTTAATTCCGACGACACTGATAGCGATTCGTATGAATTTCAACTCCATGAACCCAGCAGAAATCGTAGGCACAACACTCATTGCGACGATCATCTCAACCACAGCGGCTATATTCGTGGATCGATGGTACCGCAGATCGCGCTCACCTATCCCTCCGCTGAAAGGATGAACCAGCCATGTACGCACTCGTTTCACTCATTTCAGCATGGGCAATCCCAATCATGATTGTTTTCATTCCACTATACGCGGCTTATCGGAAGGTTCCCGTCTATGAATCATTTGTAGAGGGAGCGAAGGATGGCTTCGATACCGCGATCAAAATAATTCCGCACCTTGTCGGCATGATGGTGGCGATCTCGGTGTTTCGTGCCTCAGGCGCGATGGACATGCTGATCGGCTGGATGCGGCCTTTTTTCGAAAGCATCGGCGTGCCAACAGAGGTGCTTCCGCTTGCGATCCTGCGCCCCATAACGGGAGCGGGCTCCTTAGCTTTTACAACAGATCTCATCGAACAGTTTGGTCCAGATTCTATGATCGGGCGGATTGCCTCAACCGTCCAAGGGAGCACGGACACAACGTTATATGTAATTACTGTATATTTCGGCGCTATTGGGATTCGTAAAGCAGGCTATGCCCTTAAAGTCGGCTTGATTTCGGACGCAGTGGGCTTCATAGCTTCGCTTGTTATTTGTTATTTAGTGTTTGCCTAGCCATGATAAAGAGAGCTTAGCCATCATTCTGTCACCTTCTGTCAGTTATTGTGGGTTGCCGCTTGAGATTTGCGGTTAAGTCCGTTATCATTAGCTTGAGGTGAAAGCGGATAATGGAAAGACTGCAAAAGGTATTAGCCGAAGCTGGGATCGCATCCCGCCGGAAATGTGAAGAAATCATTACAGCGGGACGCGTGCAAGTGAACGGTGAAGTCGTCACGACGCTGGGTGTGAAAGTAAATACAGCTGAAGATGAGATTAGAGTCGATGGACGAGCCATCGGTCAGCAGAAGAAGATTTATGTCATTTTGAATAAGCCGAAAGGTGTTATTACGAGTGCAACCGATCCAGAGGGGCGGAAGGTCGTTACGGACTTCTTGCCAGGGATTAGAGAACGTGTGTATCCAGTCGGTCGATTGGATTATGATACGGAAGGTCTGCTCATTTTGACGAATGACGGTGAATTTGCACATTTGCTCACGCATCCGAAGCATCATGTTCCGAAGACGTATCAAGCGACGGTCAAAGGTGTGCCGCACGGCACGTTATTAGATAAGCTCAAAGTGGGCATACAGTTAGAAGACGGCATGACAGCTCCTGCTGAAGTCGAGTATGCGGATGTCAACATGGAGAAGAATGAGTCCGTCATTCAAATCACGATCTATGAAGGAAGAAACCGCCAAGTCAGACGGATGTTTGAGGCGATTTCATTTCCCGTTATCAAATTAAAGCGGATTAAATTCGGTCCGATCTTCTTAACAGGCCTGGCAAGAGCGAAGTATCGCCACTTAACGCCTAAAGAAGTTGAAGAGCTTAGGAACGAAGCTCTAAGGACACATAACGTTCAAAAAGGCCAATAAGAATTGGCCTTCTTTTCGTTATAATAAGGGTATAATTCGATATTTCCAAACTAACATTGTCGAAAAAGCGAAGGTGATTAACAGTGGGTCGTAATAAGAAATGGGTACAGATTGGGATCTTTGCAATCGTGCTCATTATTGGTGTGTTTACGATTATTACAAATTTGTCTGCTTCCGCAGGCAAGAAGTATCCACAGCAGGGGGATAAAGCAACAAACTTCTCCTTGATGGGGTTAGATGGTAAAACGCACGAGCTCTCCGACTATAAGGGGAAAGTTGTGCTTGTGAATTTCTGGGGTACGTTTTGTCCACCCTGTAAAGAAGAAATGCCTGATCTTCAGAAGATGTATGACAAGTATAAGAGTCAGGACGTAGTCTTCTTAGAGGTCAACGTGGACAAGAATAAGGTAACGGTTCAAGGCTTTATGGATCAATATCAATTAAATATGCCAGTGCTGTTGGATGCCAATGAAGTTGTGCGTAAACAGTATGGTGTTATGGACTATCCGACAACCTTTTTCATTGGCACAGATGGCAAAATCGCTGTGAAAAAAATAGGCCAAATGGAAGAGTCTTACATTGATGAAACGTTGTCTGGTTTAGTGAAAAAATCGTAGTTCGGAAATCGCAATTCGCGCGCATGCTCAACGTTTTATAGGAGGTCATCATGTTCTACAATACCAAATGCGATTGCGGGCATCAGAACCCCACTGGCACTACGCTATGTGAATCTTGTGGCAACCCGCTGATCGATACAGATGGCAGAGATATACTAGAAATGCGTTACGATGGTATGGCTCGACGTTCGCAGAAATCGAATCCATCCCTGCTCGATAAAGTCTGGAATTTCTTCTCCTCGGTCAAAATAGCGGTATGGATCATTTTCATCACAACGCTGGCTTCGGCTGTAGGTACGATTTATCCACAAGAGAACACATTTCTGGATATGGACCCATCGCAATATTACAGTGAAAACTACGGAGCACTAGGAAGCATTTATTACGCTCTTGGCTTTTCACATACATTCAACTCATGGTGGTTTATTACGCTGTTATTCATGATTGGAACTTCACTCGTGATATGCAGTTTGGATCGCGTGCTTCCGCTGTATCGTGCATTATCCAAGCAGCAAATACGCAAGCATATTAACTTTCTCGTAAGGCAAAATGTAACCCATGTTGCTGATTTGCCAGCAGGTACAGATGAGATCGCTTGGACGAATAAGTTAGGTGAGCTTTTACGTAAGAAAAATTACCGTGTACATACTGACGGATCAGCACTTCTTGCTGAGAAGTATCGTTTTAGCCGCTGGGGTCCTTATATCAATCATATTGGACTCATTATTTTCCTAATCGGCGTATTGATGCGGAGCATTCCTGGCTGGCATATGGATCAATATATGGGCATTCTTGAAGGCGAAACCAAGCCGATCCCTCATACGTCGTATTACATCAAAAATGAGAAATTTACGCTCACCTTGTATGATGAGCAGGATCTTCCTGAAAGCATCAAGGCGAAAGGGCAGATCGTTCCTAAAACGTATGAAACGAAAGCCGTTTTGTATCATTGCACCGCGAACTGCGGCGATGGGTCAGAAACACCAGTACTCGAAGAGGTACATAAAGCCGACATCATCGTGAATCATCCGCTGAATTACAAAGGCTTGCAAGCGTATCAGTTTGATTATAAAGCGACACCGTTGCTAATCTCCGTTAAGCCTGCGCTTAGCAATCCAATAACGGGTGAGACGTATGGAAGCTTTGATCTACCGATGAATAATCCGAAGGATTCATATCAGGTAGGACCTTATAAATTAACGCTGAAAGGCTTCTTCCCAGAGTTTGGCTTAGAAAAAGGGCAACCCATTTCGAAGTCGAATGAGCCGAAAGCACCTGCGTTTATTTTTAGTATTACAGGACCGGGCCTCGCTGAGAAAGGTGAACCTTACCTGTATTTCCCAAGGCAAATAGATAAAGAAACCTTCTCGCAAGATACGATTAATGGCGCGATTAGCCAAAAGCTGAAAATAGCCGTTGGCTCGATGGAAGGTGTTCAGTTTGCGAATTATACAACGTACCTGAACATTCGTGTAGATAAAGCGATGCCTTATATCTGGGTTGGCTCCGCGATCTTTATGATCGGGGTCATCATGGGCTTCTACTGGCAGCACCGCCGCATCTGGATTCGAATTGATGAAGGCAAGCTTACACTAGGCGGTCATACGAACAAAAACTGGTTTGGACTTCGCAATGAGGTAGCCGCAGCGCTCAATAAAAATGGCATGGAAGTTTCGCAGAAAACATTAGCAAATGGAGGAAACCAGGGGTGAACGTAAACTCTGTCAGCAGCACCTTTTTACTTATCGCTTTTTTTGTATACTTGCTAGCATTCTTCCTGTTTGTCCTATCGATTACCGGTAAAAGATGGAGTAACCGAAAGCCGGAAGATCACACGAGACAGTGGGGATTTGTCGCTTTCCTTACTTCTGTCGTCGGCTTTGCTTGTCATGTGACCTTCTTTTTTACCAGATGGGCAGAAGGGGGTCATATCCCAACGTCCAATATGTATGAGTTCATGACCTTCTTAGGGATGATGATCATGTGTGCCTTCTTGGTCGTGTATCTCATTTATCGGACACCGGTTCTTGGCGTATTCGCGTTGCCGGTTGGATTTATCATTATCGCTTATGCCTCTGTTTTCCCGAGTGAAGTACAGCCGTTAATTCCTGCCTTGCAGAGCTATTGGCTCAAAATTCACGTCACCACTGCAGCGACAGGGGAAGCTTTCTTCGCCGTTGGTTTTGCCGGTGGCTTGATGTATTTGCTGCGATCTGTCGATTACAAGGGAACGTCGAAGACGGATAAGAAGGAACAACGCGGTGTCGAGCTTACCTTGTTCTTTATCCTTATGCTTGTCGCATTTATCGCGTCGATCTTTACATTCAATGGATCAGGGTACAAAGCCGTATTCTCCAAAGATGTCATCGTCACAAACGCACAAGGTGTGCAGGAAACGAATACGACTACCGAAACGTACGTATTGCCGCCGATTGTGCAGCCGTATGACACAAAAGTCGTAGAAATGAAGTCTTTCCTAGGCATGTCCGAGCCATTATTTACAGCGCCATCCTGGATGGAAGGGGCAGCCGCTGGACGTAAACTCAATACCGTTATTTGGTCCATTCTTGGCGGTCTAATTCTTTATTGGTTGGCTCGTCTAGTCGCTCGTAAACCTTTAGGGGCTGCGATTGGTCCGATTGTGAAAGGAATGGATGCAGAGGATCTGGATGAGATCAGTTATCGCGCTATCGCGATTGGTTACCCGATCTTTACGCTTGGAGCACTAATCTTCGCCATGATTTGGGCGCAGGAAGCTTGGGGCCGTTTCTGGGGCTGGGATCCGAAGGAAGTATGGGCATTGATCACTTGGTTATTCTATGCTGTATTCCTGCATCTTCGTCTCTCCAAAGGCTGGCAAGGTAAGAAATCCGCATGGTTAACCGTTATTGGATTTATTGTCGTTATGTTTACATTAGTAGGTGTGAACTTAGTCATAGCAGGTCTGCATTCTTATGCAGGGGTTTAAAATTATGCACGTACATTATAAAGAGGATGTGACGCTCCATGGAATTGAAGCCAAGTATACTCGTTGTAGATGATGAAGAACGTATTCGCCGATTGCTCCGCATGTATTTAGAAAAAGAAGGCTATCTCATTGAAGAAGCAGAAGATGGCGAATCTGCTTTGCGGATGGCCACGGAATCCGACTTTGATCTCATTTTGCTTGACGTGATGCTGCCAGGTATCGATGGGATTGAAGTATGTGCGCGCCTTCGTCAAGTGAAATCGACGCCAGTCATTATGCTGACAGCCAAAGGCGAAGAGACGAATCGTGTGAGTGGTTTTGAGGTAGGAGCTGATGACTACGTAGTCAAACCGTTCTCACCTCGTGAAGTAATTTATCGCGTGAAAGCCATTCTTCGCCGCTCTTCGGCAACAGCTTATCTGTCCAAGGATGCAAGCTCCAGCAATAATATTGTGTTCCCAAACTTGATCATTGAGCATGATGCACATCGTGTTACAGCTGGTGGTCAGGAAGTTGCCCTAACGCCAAAGGAATATGAATTGCTGCACTACTTGGCGGTTTCTCCGGATAAAGTGTTCTCTCGTGAAGAGCTGCTTAAGGATGTATGGAACTACGAATTTTTCGGTGATTTACGTACCGTTGATACGCATGTGAAAAGACTCCGTGAAAAATTAAACAAAGTATCCCCGGATGCTGCAGCGATGATTACGACCGTATGGGGTGTAGGCTACAAGCTAGAGGTGCCTAAATAAGTGTTTATTTTCAGAAGTGTCGTAGGTAAGTTGTGGTTAACGATTATTGGCCTAGTTGGGGTTATCTTGCTCATACTAGGCTTTTTCCTTGTCAATTATATGGAAAATTATTTCTCGCAGGCAACGGATCAAACGGAAAATATGATAAAAATGGCGAACAAATTTTCCGAAGAAGCCTCGCAGCACATGTACAATGAGCAGTTTTATGAGCTCAGCAATGAGTTACTCAGTTTTCAAGATTCTCGTATGCTCGTCATTTCGACAGATATGAAAGAAATGATCATTCCTGAGACGAAAGGCAGCGAACTCGTAGACTTTCATGTATCGGATTTTTACACAGCTGCGGAGCTGAAACCGGTCTTTGAAGGGCAAACGATCTGGAAGCAAGTGAACAAGTTAGGAACAGGCCGTTTTAAATCGGGGACGGAATTTCTCGTAGTCGCAGTTCCTCTATTCAATATGGAAGGCGGCATTGTTGGCTCCACCTTGTTGTATCAGTCTTTGCAATCCTTAGAAGCAACGCAATCGTACATGTTGAGATTATTTGTTTATGTTTCGATCGTAGGGTTTCTCATGACAACCTTCTTCGCCTTCTTCTTGTTCTCGCAAATTACGAGACCGCTGCAGCAATTGAAGAAAGCGGCTGATTTTATCACACATGGAGAATATGGTACGCGTGTCCCTATTCTTTCCAAAGATGAGATTGGTGAGCTTGCCAAAACGTTTAATCACATGGGCGAGAAGGTGCAGGAAAGTATTCATGCGCTTAGCCAAGAGAAGGAACATCTTTCCAGCATCCTGCGCAGTATGACTGATGCCGTCATCACACTCGATGTGAATGGTTCAGTTATGCTCAGCAACCCGCAAGGGGAGAAGATCATTCAAGAGTGGAGCACGATCGAATGGTCAGAGGATGAAGGGACGCCAAGACGCTTCCCGCAGCAGGATACATCGCTTGGTGATTGGGGATTGATGAGCTTTAACTATCCGTCATCCTCGAGTCCGATTCCTGTGCCGCTGATTCCGCTTTTTGAAGCTGTGGTCGACGAGTCGGCAGATGCAGCTACCAAGCTTCATGTTCAAAATGGCGTGTGGTCCGTAGCGATGACACCGCTCTACTCCAGAGACCAGGTGCGCGGCGCTGTAGCCGTTCTCCGTGATGTCACGGAGGAAGAACGTCTCGATAAGCTGCGCAAAGATTTCGTGGCGAACGTCTCGCATGAGCTGCGTACGCCGATTTCGATGCTGCAGGGCTACAGTGAAGCCCTGCTTGATGATATTCCCTCCACGCCGGAGGAACGCGTGGAGCTCGTGCAGGTCATTCACGACGAGTCGCTCCGCATGGGGCGCCTCGTCCGTGACCTGCTCGATCTGGCGCGGATGGAAGCCGGCCATCTCGAGCTTGTATTCAGGGAGGTCGAGATCGACTCCCTGGTGAAACGCATGCACCGCAAGTTCTCGGTGCTGGCCAAAGAGCGCGGCATCGCGCTAAGCGTGGCGCTGCCGGAAGATCCGCTCATCCTGCGTCGCGCGGATGAGGATCGTTTGGAGCAGGTGCTGACGAACCTGCTCGACAATGCGTTCCGGCATACGCCTGCAAGCGCGAATATCGCGCTGAAGGCGGAGCCGGGCCTCTACAAGGATCGACCAGCGATCCGCATTGAGATTGCGGACGAGGGGCAGGGGATCCCTGCCGAGGACCTGCCGTTCATCTTTGAACGCTTCTACAAGGCGGACAAAGCGCGTACGAGGGGCTCCTCGGGGGGGACGGGACTTGGTCTCGCGATTGTCAAAAATATCATTGATTCACACCAAGGCAGTGTAACGGTTCAAAGTACGATGGGGCAGGGCAGCACGTTTACGATCTGGTTGCCTTGTGAACACAAATAAGTTCGAAATCGTCACAATTTCGACACAAGGAAAAGGCGAATTCTGAGTTGTAACTCAGGATTCGCCTTTATTTGTAGAATATTCAGACAAAATCTTGTTGTTCGTGAAACAATTTGTGCTTATTAGAGTGTAAGGGCACGAACATTCACGATTTCATCTAGCTTCGTAAGATCAGCTAGCACTTCAGCAGGAGCTGTTTTATCAATCGTCAATACCATGATTGCGGATCCGCCGATCACTTTACGACCAACCTGCATAGTCGCGATGTTAACTTGGTTGCTTCCTAGCAATGTACCAACGCGGCCAATGATACCTGGTTTATCGTTGTGGGAAATGAGCAACAAGTTACCTTCAGCAGCGAAGTCAACTGGGTATTGATCGATACGCACGATGCGCTCGCCGAAGCCAGCAAGTAATGTACCAGCAAGAGTTTTCTCTTCTTGCTTCGTTTTTACAGTTACAGTAACAAGGTTAGTGAAGCTGTTGGATGCGTTCGATTTTTGCACGACGATGTTCACACCGCGTGATTTAGCAAGATGCATCGCATTGATAATATTGATGGATTCCAATTGGTTCTGGAAAATCCCTTTTACGATATAGCGATTTAAAGGACTTGTATCTACGTCCATCAAATCACCCGCATAGTTAATGACGATTTCAGAAACAGCACCTTGGGCGATTTGACCAAGTACGGATCCGATTTTTTCACCAAGACTGAAGTATGGTTGTAGCTTGTTAAGCACATCTGCAGGTACTGGAGGCATGTTAACAGCGTTTTTAAATGGCTCGTTACGAAGAATATGAAGCACTTCCTCGGATACGTCGATCGCTACGTTCTCTTGCGCTTCAATTGTGGATGCGCCAAGGTGAGGAGTTACGATCACTTTCGGATTATTAAGGAAAGGATGATCTTTGGCAGGCGGCTCTACTTCGAATACGTCGAATGCAGCTCCTGCAACGATGCCTTGATCAATTGCTTCTACTAATGCTAGCTCATCGATAATACCGCCGCGCGCACAGTTAATGATACGAATGCCTGGCTTCATAAGCTCGAATTGTGTTCTGGAAATCAGGTGACGCGTTTCTGGCGTAAGTGGTGTGTGAACCGTAATGAAATCCGCTTGAGCAGCGATCTCATTAACTGTACCAAGCTTAACGCCCATTTTCTCAGCGCGCTCTTCTGTTAAGAATGGGTCATACCCGATAACTTCCATGCCGAATACTTTCGCGCGTTTCGCAACTTCACTACCGATACGTCCCATTCCGAGAATACCTAGTGTCTTGTTACGAAGCTCAACGCCGATGAATTTACGATCCCACTCGCCGCCAACTGTTTTCTTGTACGCTTGTGGAATCATACGAGCCGTTGCCATCATCATAGCGAATGTAAGCTCGCAAGTTGCGATTGTGTTACCGTCAGGTGCGTTGATAACGATAATTCCGCGTTTTGTTGCTGCTTCCAAATCGATATTGTCGACACCGACACCAGCGCGACCGATTACTTTCAACTTCGTGCCGGCAGTCATGATTTTTTCTGTTACTTTTGTTTGGCTACGAACTAAGAGGGCATCGTACTCACCGATAATGGCAATAAGTTCGTCTTCGGATAGACCAGATTGCTTAACCACTTCAACATCAGCTGCATCATAAAGCATTTGAATTCCCATGTCACTAATTGGATCGGATACTAGAACTTTGAACATAATTCGTTTCCTCCTTAGATTTGAACATAAAAAAACTCCCAGCCCTCGGACACAGACAGTTAGCCTGTAGCCAAAGGGACGAGAGATTGCTTTCGTGGTACCACCCTAGTTCGCTGCCCATTCGCATGAGAAGCCTCATTTGGTCTTGCGACCTGGAACTGTAACGTGTCCCTAACCCGATTGCATCTACTTAAATTCAATGCAATAACTCTGGAGTGCTCCGCAACATGTTCGCTACCGATTCTCACCAACCATCGGTTCTCTGAAAGCTACTTTATTTGCTTGGCTCCGTCAACGCTGTACTGTAATATAGAATTTTTACTAGATTACCATGCGTTCGAAATCGTGTCAATACATGTCGAACGATTTTTGCATTATCGACATAATTGTTCGGATTGACAAAGATTTAGAAGCATTTTGTTTTATTTTATAGTAACAATGTTCGAAAAGCAATGCTAATTTGCGAATATTTGAGCCGAATATTCGTGTATGGTACAGTTAATATAGGAAATTAAAGTATGGTGTTCAGGAGTGTGTATGTAAATGGAAGTTAAACGCATTTATCCGCAAATTTTTCTTCAAGCTGTGGAACAGAAAACACTAGGAAATAGTGTCATTATTGATGTAAGAGAGCCACATGAATGGGATTACTATCATATGGAGGAGGCGCAGCTGATTCCCATGCAGCAAATTCCTCTTCGTATGGGAGAGCTCCCAGAAGATGAAGACATTTATATTGTATGTGCTCATGGCATGCGAAGTATGCGTGTAGCCGAATATTTGCAAGAGAATGGCTTCGATCGTGTCATTAATGTGGATGGCGGTATGGCGGCCATCGCGATGTTCCGCGGCTTCCAATACGATTAATTGAAAAAAGCGAATGATTGATCAAAAAATTTGACCAATCATTCGCTTTTTTAATTTACATCTGAGAAAAATGGCAGTTGCGGCAGTGTTTCATTGGTGTACCACTTCGATTTGCCTTTCACAAAATCGCCAGTGCGAACGGCATTTGTGCTTAACAATAATTCCATAGTTTGGTTGACATCGTTCACATTTAGTTTCTTGGCTTGTCCAGAAGCGATGAATTCATCAATTCGGATCGTTAAATCCTGCGGATAAAACGGCGAGAATGCTTTATTTTTCAGCAGCTTAGCAGTTATATATACATTCTTTACATTGAAGTTCATAGCTCGCCATTGATCCAAATTCGCTGTATTATTCGAATCGAAATATTCGATGTCCGGATCTATCGTGCCGTTCCAGACGAGAATCGAGTCGAAATAATTTTTCTGAGCCGTTAGTGCTTGTGTCTTGGCTTCAAGGAAGTACGCATCCTTCTGAATGGCCTCTAGCAGCTGCGCATGGCTTTGCGCGTTGGCTTTAGACTGATAAGCGCTCAGTGTATCAGAGAACAGCTTTAAGCTCTTAAGATAGCCTTGGTGCGATTGTACGAGCAAGGGCGATGAGGCAGGCATGTTTTTCGCTTGAAGCGTACTGTATTTATCAGCTGCGATTTTACTGAGCTCTTTCAGAACTGCCGCAGCATCGACGGTTGCATTGTCCATTTCAATTTGGCCTAATAATTCAAACCATTTATTCTGAAATTCCCTAAAGGGTAAAAAGATGGTATGGTAATATGAGACCAGAACTTGTTGGTCATACGCCCCGATCTCGGGAGCGGCCGCTTGTTCAGCGTGCATCATTTTATTGTATTTTAACTCTGATTTCGATTGTCCTAATCGCAAACCGTAGAAAAAAGCGCCAAGGATGCAGACCAGCATAAATATAAACATGAGGGCAAATAAATAATCAGTGCGGGTAAGACGCTTCTCCATAAATCTAGCTCCTTGTTGTCTTTTATATTTGTTTTAGTATAGGTCATACAGCTGTAAAAAGGAATAATATGAGGAAATGAGGGTTGCTTCCTTTGAAAAAATTCGATTTTAAGAATCTTCGTATAGGGAAAGTCGATATTAGTGAACTTAATGATAGTACTTTATTACTGAATCTTTATATCACACAACTGCTTACGCTTATTATCGGAATTATCATCTTGTTTTTTCAGAGCAATTCAAAGATTCTTTCCGCACTATCGTTTCATGGCGGCCTGCGAGTTGTTATTTGGGGATGTTTATTTGCAGTAGTTGTACTTGGTGTAGATTTGCTGATTTCTAGGTGGGTGCCCAAAGAAGTATCAGACGACGGCGGCATTAATCAAATGCTTTTTGGAAATAGAGCCATTTGGCATATTGCACTTATTTCCTTTATCGTATCTGTCTGTGAAGAAGTCCTATTCCGCGGCGCGATTCAACATGCTTGGGGACCCTATTGGACCAGTATTTTGTTCGCGGCGATACATGTTCGCTATTTACAGCACTGGCTCATGACAGGGATGGTTTTCTGTATCAGCTATGGCTTAGGTTGGATTTACCTTCATACGGGAAGCCTATGGACACCGATAATTGCTCACTTTATGATTGATATGGTGATGGGTTGCATTCTACGGTTCAGCAAGGAGGAAGATCAAGGTTCATGAGTCTAGGGGAAAGAGTAGCTTCGAGGTCGAATCCAGGTATGGAGGAGAAACAGGAGGATGATACCTATTTACCGCCGCGTAGAGCTGTACATCCTTCAGAACAGGGTAAATGGACGAATCTTTTTTATATGACGCTGCTTTGGTTGTTCATCGCGCTTGTGGTGAGTTTAACGGTTTGGGGGATTAAGTACTCTAAATTATGATTTGAAAATAAAACGAGCCATACGATTCCACGAAAGCGTGGCAGTCGTATGGCTCTTATATTTTTATCTCATTTCCAATTCGATCGCATTCGGATCCACAAAGGAATACCCTTTTTCCTCAAGCTTAGTAAGCAGGGTATCTAGGGCACTCACCGTCCAAGGAAGCTCATGCATAAGAATATTACTGCCACTATGCAGCTGCTGCAAGACATTTTCGATAACTTTATTTGAATCGTTATTTTTATTCGTCATGTCCCAGTCTAGGGAACCGTTTGACCAAGTCATGTAGAGCATTTTGTTGTTTTTCACCTTTGTTTTCAAATAATCATTGCCTGAACCAAACGGCGGGCGGAAAAACACAGGAGCATGACCGATGATCTCTTTCACGATCTGTTGAACATCATCGACTTGTTTATCAATTTTCTCATTTGCCATGTCTTTCAGATTGTCATGATCCCAAGCATGGTTGCCAATGATATTACCGCTATCATGGACAAGCTTAACGAGCTCAGGCTTCTGCTTAATCCGATAACCGTTCATAAAGAAAATCGCTTTGGCCTTATGTTTGTTCAAAATATCAATAAGCGATTGATTCATACCTTGTTCTTTGGGACCATCGTCAAAGGTTAAAAGGACGACTTTTTTATTGCCATTGGGGTCGTTCGGCACGATATCATAATTTTTATTCATATGATAGGTCTTCTGAACTACTTCCTGTACTGGCGCTGTCGGTGTTGGTGAAGGCGATGGTGTAGGTGCCGCGGTAGGTACTGGAGTCGGACTCGGGCTTGCTGTTGCTTGCGCAGTTGGCGCTAAACTCGTGGTAGCGGCAGGGCTTGTTTCGGTTTGATCGGCACTGCAGGCAGTCATTAGAAGCATACCTGTTAAGAGCAGTGTACTTGCTTTCTTTTTCATAATTCGTCTTCTCCTCAGATCCATACATGGTGGTTAACATTTATAGTACCACAATTACGCGCGCAATTCGCAGATGTCCATTCTCCTATGTTTTCCTTCTTGGCTGGCGTATGTCCACTTCTAAACTCGCACAAGCTAGAAAGGATTCATACTAACGATCATGGAGGGAGATCCAATGAAATTAGGAACGTTTATGCTCGGTGGAATAGCTGGTGCAGCTGCTGTTATTTATCTCAATCGTAAAAGTAAATCCTTGCTCTTCTCGGCATTTAGTTCATCAAGTGACTCGATGGGAAAAATGATGGACAAGGCGAAAGACACCTTTGAGAATAAATCATTTGGAGATTCAGTGGCCAAAAGTTTCTCCTCCGCGAGTACAACCGGGCTAAATCAGGTTGAAAAAATAGTGAAAGAGGACCCGCATTTGAAGGCAACGGTCAATGAAATTTTGCAAGATAATAAGGTGAGCACCGCAACAATTCAATAAATATAAGCGCTTAGCGCAGTCTGGCATACCCACGGGGCCGGCTGTGCTTTTTCTTTTTATACATAACTTAAGCGTGCATTTGCTCAGATTTAGTGTTAACATGATAGGTGAAAACAATAGATGGATGCATGTCCATTTATTGATTAGTGGTTCACCTTTTCGGTTTTCTAACATATTCTGATTGAAATAAGGTGACCATGCTTTCGATGCAAGCTTTCCAATTGGAGAGCTCAAAGGAGGATCCTATCATGAAAATAGAACGCTTAAGTCAGGATAAGATACGGATTTTCCTAACATTCGATGACTTAACTGAACGTGGAATTCAAAAAGACGACATGTGGAGAGAAATTCCGAAAGTACACGAGTTGTTTAGTGAAATGATGGATCAAGCTTATTCGGAGCTCGGATTTGACCCGTCCGGTCCGCTTGCTGTTGAGGTGTTCGCACTCCCAGCGCAAGGTATGGTTGTAATTGTGACCAGAGGCAAGCTTGACTTGTATGCAAGTGCTGATGCATATGATGATCATGAAGCTGAAGAAGTGTACGAAATGGAAGTAACGCTTGAGCAAAGCGATTTGATCTCCTATGCTTTCCGTGATTTTGAAGATCTGCTGCGCGTTTCCAAAGTAATTAATCCCCTTCTGATGGAAGGCGGTACCCTGTATTCATACAAAGGGAAATATATTTTACAGCTAGAGCCTGTTGAGCTTGAAGAAACCAAGTATCAAGCGCTAATCGCTGTCCTGTCCGAGTTCGGTGAAGCTTCGTCAATCACTGTTGCTGTTCTTGAGGAATATGGAAAAACGATTATTGCTGATGATGCTGTTAAGGTGCTTTGCCGCCATTTCAAATAAACAGGGACTCATGTCCTTCTGCCTTAGAATGAAACAAGCATCTCCAAAAACAACCGTTTTTGAGGATGCTTGTTTTGTTTTCCATTAATACGTTACAGGGGTATCTGATGTAATACGTAGATATGTCTGGAGAGAACGTCTATAATAGACGTATATATTTCACTAAAAGAGGGGAGCTGGAACATGCATATCGTGCCTATTTTGTTGGCAGCCATAGCGCCAGGTCTCTCGTTACTTGCTTACTTTTATTTGAAGGATCGGTATGAAACGGAGCCTATACATTTAGTGATACGAATGTTTCTATTCGGCGTGTTACTAGTATACCCAACGATGGTGCTTCAAAACGCGCTCATTCAGGAATTCGGCAACGGCATTATCGTCACTTCCTTTTTCCTTTCTGGTGGTGTTGAAGAGTTTCTGAAATGGCTGATCTTATATCACCTCATATTTCGGCATGAAGCGTTCGATGAGCCTTACGACGGGATTGTTTATGCGGTGGCTGTGAGTCTCGGCTTCGCAACGTTGGAGAATATCATTTACGCCTTCCTGCACGCATCTTCTTTCTCTGCTTTGATGCTTCGCGCGCTCCTGCCTGTATCAGGACACGCCTTATTTGGTGTCATGATGGGTTATTATATGGGCAAAGCCAAATTCACGCCTAACAAGCAATCGAGATATTTATGGATATCGCTCCTATTGCCGATTGCGTGGCATGGCGCTTTTGATTATATTTTGCTTATTTTCACAAAGGGCTGGATTTGGATCATGATACCGCTGATGACTTTTCTCTGGCTTCGTTCGATTTGGCGTGTTGATCGTGCGAACGCACGATCACCATTACGGGTAGTAACGGTAGATGAGAAGATTAAAATGGGTTGAATTGGGACATAATGACTGTATAATTGGTGACTCCATTGCATGGATGGGGAACGACCGGGAGGGTATACATGTCAGTAACGACGCGTGTGAAAGTGAAGATCCGATGTCGATTATGCGGTGAGAAATTCGTATTGCGCGGTAAACAGGAAAAAGACAAAATCGAAACAGGATTTCGCCAATGCATCTGCAGTAACGAGCATGATTTTGAAATAGAGACCGAGAGTTAGCAAGAGGCCATTCTTTGGAATAGGCTTCTTTTATTTTGTTGTCAAATTTGCATAAACCTGCCTCCACGCGTAAAAACTAAGCGCAAGATTGGGTATGAAAGGAGCAGTTTTGTGTATAAAAGATTAAGTATTGTCATGTTTCCTTTTCTATTGCTGGCCTTGATCGGGGCTTCTGTGTGGGGGTATCTAGAGCACCAAGAGAAGAACACGATCTTAATTAAAGCTGAGAACCAGTATCAACGCGCGTTTCATGATCTGTCCTTTCACATGGATAAGCTACATACAGAGCTAGGCAATACATTGGCTGTGAACTCAGCCTCGGAGCCTTCCTATCGAAAAGGTTTAGTGAATGTTTGGCGATTAACGAGTCAAGCGCAAAGTGACATCACGCAATTGCCGTTGATGCTGCTGCCTTTTAATAAAACAGAGGATTTCTTAGCGAATATGGCTAATTTCTCTTACAGGATGTCTGTTCGTGATATGACGAAGCAGCCCTTGACGGAAGCGGAAATGAGTACCTTGAACACCCTTTACGCACATTCTGCCGACATTACGAAAGAAATTCGCGGCGTGCAAGATAAAGTCATTGCCAACAATTTAAGATGGATGGATGTTGAGACTGCTCTAGCATCTGAGAACGAAATGCATGACAATGCGATTATTGATGGCTTTAAAATTGTAGATAAACAAGTAGGCGGATACGAAGAATTGAATTGGGGCACGGGCGGCATCAATGTGTTATCCAAAAAAGATGTCAAAATGCTGTCAGGCAATGATATGACACCCGATCAAATTAAAAAGAAAGCTGCGGAGTTCCTTGGTATTCAAGATTCAGCGGGGATTAAAGTCGTCGAAAACGGCGGAAGCGCACCGGAATTTCAAAGCTATAGTGTCATCGTACCGAGCGGCGATGCTGCGAAAAATGATACGCAAATGGATTATACGAAAAAAGGCGGACACCTGATTTATTTTATGAAATCGCGGGATGTTCCCACTTCTAAATTTAATCTTCGTCAAGCAAGAGATATTGCGAACGAATTTTTGGATCAACACGAATATAAGGATTTAAGTGCGATTAGTTATGATCAGTATCAAAATACGGCGACGATTCAATTTGCCAAGAAGGATAAAAATGTTACCATTTACCCTGAGCAATTAACGGTTAAAGTTGCCTTGGATACCCTGGAAGTGACGGGTCTGCAGGCAACGAATTATATTTATTCACAAAAAGAGCGCGTGATCGGTCAGCCGAAAATTAGTGTAGAAGAAGCGCGTAAGCATTTGAATTCTAAGATGAAGGTGTCCGGCGAATCGCTAGCGATCATCAAGAATGATATTGATGAAGAGGTGCTTTGCCACGAATTTATCGGCACCTTGAATAACAACATCTATCGCGTTTATGTGAATGCAGATGTGGGCATGGAAGAGAAGATTGAAACCATCCGTCAGGATCAAGTGGAAGCTGCAAAAGGAAAATCTTAGAGGAAAAGAAGCGGGATCGCATCCTGCTTCTTTTTTTATCTGTCTAAATGGTGATGGCATGATATAATAATGCATATTACATCGCGGAGGTGCGGATATTGCTTCCTAAGGTTAACCAGATTTTACATATGCAAATGAACAGTATTGATGAAGAAGAGTCAAAAATCGAATATAAGTCGAGAATTGCTGACGTAACCGAAAGCGCTATCGTCATGGAAATTCCGCTTAATGAGAAGACAGGACGTTTGAAGAAAATGTACCAAGGAGATGAGATTAGCGCTCATTTCTTAGCCCAAGGCGGTGTAAAACACTATTTCACAACGGAAGTTATTGGCTTTCGTGAGGACGTCATTCGCTTAGTAGAGCTGCGAGTCCCTGAGCTAAGTGCGATCACGCAAATTCAACGAAGAAATTTCCTGCGGGTTTTGGCAGAGTTGGAAATCGCAGTGAAATTGAATGACCAGATACAATTTATCGGCGTGACAGATGATGTCGGCGGCGGTGGTATTTCGTTTATTTGCGATGGACATCTCCCGATCGGTCTAAATGCGATTATTTCATGTTGGGTGCTGGCGCCTTTCAAGAATGGTACTATCGAGCATATTCCCTTCACAGGGGAAGTTGTACGCGTAAAAACGACAGAGACGGGCAAGCAGCTCGTCATGATCAGATTCGCTGAGATTGCGGATCGTGAGCGACAGAAGCTGATTCGTTTTTGTTTTGAAAGACAAATGGATTTTCGCAAACGCTAAGGATTGAGAGTGGGGCGCAAAGGGTATACTGCTATGCATATTGGATGCTGGCAGGAGCGTGATCCCATGTCGAAGGAGCAAGAGCGTGAACCTTATGAGCAGTTATTTATACGTTTCTCTGCCAAAGTAGAGAAGATTATAATAAGATCTGTGCTAGTTACGATCATTGTGTTGGTCTGTGTACAAGCTCTGCTTCAAAATGCTTACATCCGTAAACATTTCACTCGTGTAGAGCCGCTAGAGGGACAGCCTTATATCGTGCCCAAACATGATCCCAGAGAACGATCTTAGTCGTATCATGGCAAATTCCGATGGCGTCCAAGTTTTGCATATGACTAGGTAGTGTGCTATAATTTCTATTAATTAGCAGGCAAGTGCCTGCTTTTTTTGTACGTAATGTACTGTGAAGCATTGTTAGGAGGAACAGCAGCTTGGAAAAGTTCAATATTGCCATAGATGGACCTGCTGGAGCCGGTAAAAGTACCATTGCACGGCTAGTAGCCGGTGCGCTTGGATTCATTTACGTGGATACAGGAGCCATGTATCGAGCAGTAACGTGGAAAGTACAGCAAGAAGGGCTGCTACCTGAGCAAGAAACAGAAGTGGCTGCGCTCACCAATCGCATGCAAATTGAGCTCATTCCTGGAGAAGAAGGACAACAGGTCTTCGTAGATGGTGTAGATGTGACGAAAGCGATTCGTTCAGCGGACGTGACGACACATGTTTCGCAAATTGCCAGTTATGGTGCGGTACGCCATTTGTTAGTTGGTTTACAGCAGCAAATGACCGTTTCCAAAGGCGTAGTCATGGATGGCCGTGACATCGGAACGCATGTCATGCCAGATGCGGAAATCAAGGTTTTCTTAACAGCGAGTGTGAAAGAGCGTGCTGAGCGCCGGTTCAAGGAATTGGAGAGCAGTGGTACAAACACACTAACGCTTTCCGAGCTGGAGCAAGATATTGCACGTCGTGATCAATTCGATGAAGCGAGAGAAATTTCGCCGCTGCGCAGGGCGCACGATGCCGTGTTAATGGACAGCACTACAATGACGATTGAAGAAGTTGTGGACGAAATCCTTGGGCTTTGCAAGGACAAAGTCGGAGGTGGCAAATAAAGATGCTATATCGCATCGGAAGAGCCTTATTTCGATTCATTTTTACCGTATTTTTCCGTATGCGCGCCATTGGCATGGAGAATGTTCCCAAAGACGGAGCAGTCGTTCTGTGCGGTAATCATACGAGCTTCTTGGACCCCCCATTCTTGGGGACGCCACTTAGGCGCAAGGTTCATTTTATGGCTAAAGCAGAGCTTTTCGAAATCACTGTGCTAGGGACTATTATTTCGAAAGTAGGCGCATTTCCTGTAAAGCGCGGCGGCGTTAGCAGAGAGTCGATCCGATTGGCTGTTCAGCTGCTTCGTGATGGCAACATGCTCGGCGTTTTTCCAGAAGGCTCTAGAAGTAATGCAGGCGGGATGGGGAAGAAAGGCGCAGCTAGTCTTGCACTGAAAGCCGGTGCAGCCGTCGTTCCAGTAGCCATCGTGGGTACATACTCACTTTTTCGCCGTATGACGATCGTCTATGGAGCGCCACTTGATATGAGTGCATATGCAGGAGCTAGCTCGGAAGATTTGGAGCTTGCGACCGAAGCCATCATGAAAGAAATTCGCCGTCTACATACAGTTAATAGTAAAGCCTAAGCAGAAATGTATGGAATCGAAAGCTTGGAATTATACTAACCTTACAGTGATTTGAACTTATTGCCCGTGTTTGAAACAAAGTAGTAGCATGACTGCTGCTTTGTGACTTATAAATTATTTTTGTTGGTTGTAAATAGAGGAGGCTAATCTCATGTCAGATGAAGTAAAAGTTGAAGATCAATCACAGGAAGCTCAAGAAACAGCCGTATCACAAGCAGAAGCAGAGCACGCGCTTAACAACGTTGCTGTGCTGAAGAAAGGCGCTACCGTAAAAGGTAAAATCGTTAAAGTAGACGCTGATCAAGCTTTCGTAGATATCGGTTACAAATACGATGGAGTCATCCCTGTTCGTGAGCTTTCATCCGTTAGCTTGAATGACGCAGCGCAAGCAGTTGAGCTTGGTCAAGAAGTTGAATTGAAGATCGTTTCTATCAACGATGCGAAAGAAACATTGGTATTGTCTAAACGTGTTGTAGACAACGAGAAAGCTTGGGAAACACTGCAAGGTCAATTGGAAAGCAAAGAAATTATCGAAGCTTCCGTTGCTGAAGTTGTTAAAGGCGGACTTGTTGTGGATATTGGTGTACGTGGTTTCGTACCTGCATCCATGGTTGAGCGTCAATTCGTTGAAGATTTCTCCTCCTACAAAGGTCGCACATTGCGTCTTCGTGTGAAAGAAATCGATCGCGAGAAAAACAAAGTCATTCTTTCACAAAAAGATATTTTGGATGAAGAGTTCGAAGCTAATAAAAAGAAAATCATCGAAGGCCTACAAGTAGGTCAAGTGCTTGACGGTACGGTTCAACGTTTGACACAATTCGGTGCATTTGTTGATATCGGCGGTATCGATGGACTTGTTCACATTTCTGAGCTTGCATGGCAGCATGTTGAACAAGCATCTGATGTTGTTAAAGAAGGCGACAAAGTTAAAGTTCAAGTGCTTAAACTTGATCCGTCCAACGACAAAATCAGCCTAAGCATCAAAGCAACACAAGCGGGTCCATGGTCCAACGTTGAGAATGACTTCAAAGCTGGCGACATCGTAACTGGAACAGTTAAACGCCTTGCAGCTTTCGGTGCATTCGTTGAAGTGGCTCCTGGTGTTGAAGGTCTTGTGCACATTTCCCAAATCGCACACCGTCACATCGGTACTCCGCATGAAGTATTGAAAGAAGGTCAAGAAGTACAAGTGAAAGTCTTGGAAATCAACTTGGCTGAGAAACGCGTTAGCTTGAGCATTAAAGACACAGAAGATGCTCCTGAAGCACCTGCTGGTGCAGCAGCTCCGGCAGCTGGCAAACCAGAAAGAGAAAGACAACCACGCGGCGATCGTGACCGCGGCAACAGCGCTAGCCACCAAAAAGAAATCGCTGGTAACGAAAACGTATCCCTAAGCAATCAAGGTTTGTCCATGACACTTGGTGAGCGTTTCGGAGAAAAACTAGCGAAATTCAAAAAATAAATAGATCCAATTTCTAGGAGGGTACAGCAATGCGCATCTCACGCAAAATGGAGCATGTCCATTACGCGCTGGAGCTTGGTCAAACCCGTCAGCAAGGGCTGATGGATATCAAGATTGTGCATAACTGTCTTCCTGAGACTTCGACGGATCATATTGCTTTAACAACATCAATCGGCGATCTCATTATGAGTTCGCCGATTTTAATTAATGCAATGACCGGCGGCGCTCACGAGACAGAGAGCATTAATCGCGAATTAGCCATTTTGGCCAGGGAAAAAGGCTTGCCTATGGCAGTCGGTTCCCAGATGTCAGCTATTAAGAATAGCGAAGTGGCATCTAGCTATCAAATCGTGCGGCGAGAGAATCCGAACGGTATGATTTTCGCTAACTTGGGCAGCGAAGCTACGACAGATCAAGCGCTGCGCGCGATCGATATGATTGAAGCGAATGCGCTTCAAGTTCATTTGAATGTCATGCAAGAGCTAATCATGCCGGAAGGGGATCGCAGCTTCGTAGGGATGCTTAGACGCATAGAGGATATTGTAGCTCATGTCCCTGTTCCGGTTATCGTGAAAGAGGTAGGCTTTGGCATTTCACGAGATAACGCGAAGCAATTGCGAGACATCGGTGTTCACATTGTCGATGTTGGCGGTTCAGGCGGAACGAATTTTGCCGCGATTGAAAATGCGAGAAGACCGGCTGCCTTATCGTGGTTAAACGATTGGGGTACGCCGACAAGTATGACTTTGCTTGAGGTGCTTTCTGTCTATCCATGGGGTTCGGTCATCGCATCAGGCGGAATTACGAATGCTTTGGAAGCGGCCAAAGCACTTACATTAGGTGCTTCTGCAGTTGGTATGGCTGGCGCATTCCTGAAAGTATTGCGTACGGAAGGCGTTGATGCCCTTCATGCTTATGCAGAAGAGCTACATCAAGGACTCATTTTAATTATGACGGCGCTAGGCGCCAATTCCATTCAAGCTTTAACCCAATGTCCAGTAGTTATTATGGGGGGCACGGCCGAGTGGTGCCGTACCAGAGGCATCGATTTAACTTCATATGCAGGGCGAACCAATCCGAGTAAATAATCAAAATATTGCCATACTAAGGATCAGGCAGATCTCCCTTATTCGTTGAGGGGGAATCTGAAGATCCGTTAGCAAACCGATGTCGATAGGTTGTCATTGGCTGCTGCGCAGGCTAGGGTGGTTTGATTATGAATGCCGGTTATTTGTCGCTAATTCTTCTTTGCATCACGTTGATTTTGCTTGCCAGCGGGTGGAAGGAACTGTACATCAGAAGTGTATCGCATAAGGGCATGCTTCTTTTTTTTGTCTCTTGGCTGATTGGAACGAGAATTACCATTACGATACAACATGCACATATACAGCTGGTGTATATTGTCGTCATTGCGATTTCCTGCATCATACTATTTGTAACACAAGGCTTTATACATAAGCTTCATCTGCTTTCTATTGGTTTATTGATCGGTTCACTCCATTTTCTATTTCAACAGCTTCTCGAGATGGATCCTATCCTAATCATTCGAAACTCGCAATGGCAGACAGCTTTGCTGCTTGCCCTAGTTGCTGTTATTGTACAGCGCAACGCTTGGGAGCAGATTGCAGCGCTTTCTATTGGCTATCTGATCGGGGATATGTACCAAGCGGGAATCCATAAGGTAGGGGGCTTTCATCAACTGGGGATGGCTACGTTTCAAGATCAATGGTGGCTTTCCATTTTCACTGCGAGAACAGTAACGATTATCGTACAAGCTGCTTATAGCGGCTGTCGGAACGTCTTGAGAAATTGGATCGGTCGTAGAGGAAGCAGATGGAAATAACGAAAATATCTTCATAACAGTGTGCTATTAAGACGAAGTCTCAAAAGAGATTAGCCAAGGCGTCTCTTTTTTGTTATGATGTAAGTTGCGTAATTTTCCATGTATGTACATGGAATCCGAAGGAGTGATAGAAATTGGCTAGACCCGTACTGGCAATTGTAGGCCGACCGAATGTCGGCAAGTCCACCATTTTTAATCGAATCGTAGGCGATCGCATGGCGATTGTAGAAGATAAACCAGGTGTTACACGGGATCGTTTATATGGTGTTGGTGAGTGGTTAAACACGTCTTTCAGCGTTATTGATACAGGCGGTATTGAAATCGACGGCGAAGATGTCATCCTGAAATCAGTTCGTGTCCAAGCTGAGCTTGCGATCGAAGAAGCAGATGTCATCGTCTTCATGGTAGATGCGAAGGCTGGGGTAACTCCGTCGGATGAAGAAGTGGCACAAATCCTGTTCCGTTCCAAAAAGCCAGTTGTCCTTGCAGTAAATAAAGTGGATAATTTGGCGCGTCAAGACGATATTTATGAATTCTATTCTCTTGGTTTCGGTGATCCAGTAGGTATTTCCGGCTCTCACGGGATTGGGATCGGCGATTTGCTTGAAGTTGTGTGTAATTTATTCCCAGATAAAAAGGACGATGAATATGGCGACGAAGTCGTGAAATTTGCCCTGATCGGCCGTCCGAACGTAGGGAAATCCTCCATGACGAACGCGATTCTTGGGGAAGAGCGAGTTATCGTGAGTGACGTTGCAGGAACAACGCGCGATGCGATCGATACACCTTTTGAACGTGATGGTCAGAAGTTCGTTATTATTGACACCGCAGGTATGCGTAAGCGCGGTAAGGTGTATGAAAACACCGAGAAATATAGTGTCATGCGTGCCATGAAAGCGATCGAGCGTGCCGATGTAGTCCTAGTCGTCATCGATGGACAAGAAGGCATTATTGATCAAGATAAACACATCGCAGGGTATGCGCACGAAGCAGGAAAAGCGATTGTCATTGTCGTAAATAAATGGGATATCGTTGATAAAGATGACAAAACGATGCAGCATTTCACAACGACAATTCGTGATCATTTCTTGTTCTTGAGCTACGCGCCGATAGTGTTTGTATCAGCTAAAACTACGCAGCGTCTTCATAAATTGCTGCCTGTCGTCGTGCAAGTGGCTGAGAATCATGCATTGCGTGTACAAACGCATCTTCTCAATGATGTTATTTCTGACGCGGTGGCTTATAACCCGCCGCCAACGGATAAAGGTAAGCGCCTGCGGATTAACTATGTGACACAAGTGGCTGTGAAGCCGCCAGTCTTCGTTCTTTTCGTGAATGAGCCTGAGCTCATGCACTTTTCGTACGAACGTTACTTGGATAATAAAATCCGCGCTGCCTTTGGCTTTGAAGGAACGCCCATTCGCATCTTGAGCCGCAGAAAAACTTCGGACAAAGAATAGGAGATGTTGTACATTGCTTTCGATAATAACAATTGTAGTGGGCTATTTACTAGGATCCATAAGCTTTAGTTATTTATTCGGAAAATGGATTAAGGGCATTGATATCCGCAAGCACGGCAGCGGGAACGCGGGGGCAACCAATACCCTCCGCGTACTAGGGAAGGGACCTGCGATCCTCGTCCTGCTGCTGGATGGCTTGAAAGGTGTCGCTGCGGTCCTTTTAGGGGTGTGGGCTGCCCCAGGACCGGATGACATCTGGATTCGTGTGTTGTGTGGTTTAGCAGCGATTGTAGGGCATAACTGGCCTGTCTATTTTGGCTTTCGAGGTGGTAAAGGCATTGCGACTACCATCGGGGTCATGGCGACACTTTGTTTCCTTCCAACGTTGATCGCTGGTTTAACAGCCATAGTCATCATTGCTGTCACACGATTTGTATCGCTGGGCTCCCTCATTCTTACAGCACTCTTACCTTTTTTAATTTGGGGCATGGACCGGCCTTTACCTGTTTTGTGGATTAGTATCTTGCTATGTGCTTTCGCTTTCTTACGTCATCGGACGAACATTGTTAAGCTAATTCAAGGGAAAGAAAACAAGCTAGGCCAGAAAAGAGCCTAACGAAAGTGTGCTAAGAACAACTACGCATAGGAGGGCAAACCATGACACAAAAAGTATCGGTCCTTGTAGCTGGAAGCTGGGGGACAGCGCTCGCCTCCGTACTGGCGGATAATGGGAATCAAGTGCTTCTATGGTCACGTAACGAAGAGCAAGTGGTGGAAATCAATGAAAAGCACACGAACAGTCGGTTTCTCAAGGATGTATCGTTGTCGTCTTCAATTATAGCAACAAACTCTTTACAGGATGCTGTGCAAGATGCGGATGCCATTATCATGGTTGTTCCCTCTTCAGGCATGCGAGATGTCGCTTCGCGTATTCGACCTTTCATCAAGCAAGATGCGCTTGTCATTCACGCGACCAAGGGCTTTGAAACAGGCACGCTGAAGCGAATGACGGAAGTACTTGCAGATGAGCTGCCTGAGCTCGATCCGAAGCGGTTTGTCGTCCTTTCAGGACCAAGTCACGCGGAAGAAGTCATTTGCAAAATGCCGACAACCGTCGTCGTTGCAGCTCAAGACCTGAAAGCGGCAGAGGCTGCGCAGGATTTGTTCATTACGAACTATTTCCGTGTCTATACGAATCCGGATGTGACAGGCGTTGAAGTGGGTGGCGCGCTGAAGAATATTATCGGTCTAGGTGCGGGCCTCACGGATGGTCTCGATTTTGGCGATAATGCGAAAGCTGCACTTGTAACTAGAGGTTTAGCTGAAATTACACGCTTAGGCATTGCAATGGGAGCCAATCCGCTCACGTTTGCCGGGCTTGCCGGAATAGGTGATTTAATTGCTACTTGTACGAGTCAACATAGTCGTAATTGGCGGGCAGGCAATCAATTAGCGAAAGGTACTCCATTGGATGAGGTGCTGAAAGAAATGGGCATGGTTGTAGAAGGCGTGAAAACGACGAAAGCAGCTTATGACCTTGCTCGCCAATATGATGTCATTATGCCGATTACGAATGAATTACATAACGTTCTTTTTGAAGGTAAATCGCCGCAGCTTGCCGTGCGGGACTTAATGGGCCGCGTACGTACGCATGAGATGGAAGAATTACCGATGACAAGATGAACAAAAGGTTGGAGATAGCCTACACCAGATCTTCTCCGCATTCATACTATACTCTATCAGCAGTTCTCATCAGCTTAGGGTATAGGAGGCGGCACAATTGTCGAATAAAGATATGTCGAAGGACGTATTGAATGTGGTTAAGAAGAAGACGGGCAAATCCGTTACAGCTAAAGATATCGAAAAAATTGCAAGCGGTGTGAAACCTTCTACGATGCAAAATGAAGCTCAATTACGAGCGCTCATTAAGCAAGTTTCAGGGTTAGTGAACGTCAAGGTATCGGAAGAAACCATTAATGATATCGTTCAAGCCGTTAAAAGCAGTAAACTGGATACCAATAACATGCAGCAATTAATGAGCATGATGATGGGTAAGAAATAAATAGCATGAGGGGGAGACTCATCCCCTTTATGCTTTTTTCTTTTTCTGTGCTATACTTACATGTGTTTCATTTCACTGATTATTACATAAGGAGTTTATACGAATGACACCTTTAGACAAAATGTGGGCCTCATTTGTAGCTATGGGGCTGATGGTTGCTGCATCATTTTTAATTTCATATGCACGGACAAGAACGAACGGTTTATGGCGAGGCGTGCTTTCCATTATCGCTTTTTTGATGTTTATTCCTATCTTACTGTTCATGCTATCTTCTTTGTTTTAACCGATCGGAGGGGAATTCATTTTGTTAGAATTGAAAACACGCAAAACACAAATCCAAGTTACGCCAGATACGGGATTAACCATTCTAGATCATGCATTGAAAGCGGATATCGATTGGGGCTTCTCCTGTACACGAGGAACCTGCGCACGGTGTCGCTGCTATGTAGCTGTAGGCCGCGAGCTGCTGTCTGAGTTATCTGAAGCGGAAGAGGATCGTTTAGAGCCTGAGGAGCTTGAACAAGGCTACCGATTGGCCTGTCAGTGCGTCGTGAAGCAAGCAGGAACTATTTCGGTTACGCATAAGCCTTATTTTTAAAATTTACTGCCTGAAGGGTGTGGGCATGATGAAACTGCTGGAGCCACTACTCCCGTCGATTTCGACTATTCATACAAGGTTACAGCAAGATCATAATGTGCGTTGGCTTGTTGGCGGAAGCTGTGGGCTGTTAATGCATAACATCGACATAGGAAGAAGTCCGAGAGACTTGGACATTTATATAGATTTGCAGGATGTCCCTTTGGTGCATTCGTTGCTCCAGCCTTACGCAATTGATACACCTGAATATAGCGAGACGCCTATTTATGCGTCGATGTTAAGTCATTATCGCATTGACGGTTGCCCAGTCGAGGTTGTTGGCGATTTTAAAGTGAAAGCATTGGGGTCGCTGTATCAGGTCGAGGTTGAATACCTAAGAGCAAACTATGTAGAAGGTGAGGCGCATGAGGTGCCGTTGATGCCGCTCGCGCATGAGTTAATCTTTAATATTCTTCGGAGCCGTCCTGATCGCTATGAACCGATTCTCAAGAAGATGAAAGAGGATCCTGACAAGCACATGCCCGCGTTGACAGATTTGTTGCAGCGGAATCGCTGGGGGCATGAATTTGAGATGAAGATGAAGGAATTGCTAGATTGGTCTTGATCACGATAATGTAGATAAATGGTTCAATAAGAAGGTGACAATCATGAGTGTGTTAGAGGTACGTTTTTGGCCAGATGATAAAATAATTAAAGTAAGGGCTGGGACTAGCCTTTTGGACGCAGGGAATAGAGCCAAGGTGCATATCCGAACACGGTGTGGTGCGAAGGCTGCCTGTTTAATGTGTAAAGTCAAGGTTGACGATCAAAGCGGTCTTGCGCCGCCTAATACGAATGAACGTTTGAAGCTGGGCTCACTCGTAGACGAGGGTATTCGTCTTGCTTGTCAAGCGCGAGTCACAGGTGCCGTCCAGGTGAACATTCCTGAAGATCCTTTAAAAGCAGCAATTCGTGCTCAACTTGCCAGACAAGCGGAGGACGATGGTTCAATCTAGACTAGATAGGATGGTTGTAAAAGTGCTAATCGAACGAAAACAAGGACGAACCCAAGGTAGAAGCTTGCTTCTCATGCTGATCTTGGTTATTTTGCTTACAGGCTGTGCCTATCCGCAAGAGCTAAGGAAAGAGAATCAAATCAATCCGGCTGAATTTATTACTGTCGTTCAACAGGCTGTCGATACGTATCATCAGAAAACCGGCGTTCTTCCTATCAAAAATAGCGAAATGACGACGCCGCTCTATGAGAAGTATGTGATCGATTTTCCTAAACTTCAAAAAGCAAATCTGCTAAGCGCAGTACCTGCTAATGCTTTCGAAAGCGGCGGTGTGTTTAACTATGTGCTCGTGGATGCTGAAACGAAGCCAGTGGTGAAACTGCTGGATTTAGCTGCCTATCAAAGTGTAGAAGATGTACAGAAGAAAGTGAATGATTACATTGTGAAGCATGGCGGGAATATGCCGCAAGGGGTTTCGCAGAATGACGCATTTGCTTATGTGGACTTCAAAGTGCTTAGCATGAAAGAACCCGAGATTAAATCGGTGTATAACCGAAAAAATGCCATTACCTATATCCTAAATAAGAAAACCGGGGAAGTCGCGATTGATTATGCGATGGATATCAACACGTTTGTTCAGAACAACGCGTTAGTAAGCTCGTTAAAGCCAGATCAGGATTTACGGCAGATTCTCGTAGATAAATCCTACTTCGTGCCGATTCGGAGTGTTCCATATACGTGGAAAGATAATCAGCCATTACCTCAAGTTCAGCCATAAGCAGAACCTCTTACATTCGTGTAAGAGGTTTTTTTGTCTATCTAGAATAAGCGCAACCGACGCATCATATATTCTTTCGAAAGCCGTATGTGCTTCATAAAATATGAGCGAAAAAAAGTTGGAACGCATCTATCATATTTCTATCGAAAGTACATATATTTTTACTAGTCCAAATGAATGTACGAGTAGTCAATTGTTACCGTCACTAGCGTCAGTTGACGACCAAACTGTAGGAGGGATTCTCTTGGAGAAAGTGGATATCTTTAAGGACATTGCAGAACGAACGGGAGGGGACATTTACCTGGGGGTTGTCGGCGCAGTCCGGACAGGGAAATCAACCTTTATTAAGCGTTTTGTGGAATCTGTAGTGCTTCCGAACATTCAAAGCGAAGCGGATAGGATCCGGGCTACCGATGAACTCCCGCAGAGCGCTGCTGGCCGCACGATTATGACAACGGAGCCGAAATTCGTACCGAATACGGCGGTTCAAATTTCTGTGGCCGAGGGGCTGAACGTAAACGTTCGCCTGGTTGATTGTGTTGGATATGCAGTCGATGGCGCCAAAGGCTATGAAGACGAGAACGGACCTCGGATGATTAATACCCCATGGTTCGATGAGCCGATTCCTTTCCAAGAAGCGGCTGAGATCGGAACGCGGAAAGTCATTCAGGAACACTCCACGTTAGGTGTCGTGGTGACAACCGATGGCACGATTTCGGATATTCCTCGCTCTTCATATGTGTTAGCTGAGGAAAGAGTGATTAATGAGCTCAAAGAGGTCGGGAAACCGTTCATCGTGATCATTAACTCTCAAAAGCCAAACAGTGAGCCAGCATTAGAGCTGCGCAGCGAGCTGCAAAGCCGCTACGACGTTCCAGTGGTCACGATGAGTGTAGCAAGCGCTGGGGAAGAAGAAATGGTCTCCGTGCTTCGTGAGGTCCTGTATGAGTTCCCTGTTCATGAAGTGAATGTAAACTTGCCTAGCTGGGTTATGGTTCTGGATGAGAATCATTGGCTGCGCACACAGTTTGAAGCATCGGTTCGTGATACGGTTCAGGATATTAGACGTTTACGCGATGTGGATCGTGTCGTTAGTCAATTTGCTGAATATGAGTTTATTGACAAAGCAGCGCTAGCGGGGCTGAATATGGGGCAGGGCGTGGCAGAGATTGATCTATTTGCGCCAGATGAGCTCTATGATCGGATTCTCGTTGAAGTTGTTGGCGTCGAGATTCGCGGGAAGGATCATCTGCTCCAGCTGATGCAGGATTTCACCCATGCGAAGCGGGAATATGATCAGTTCGCGGAAGCGCTCGAAATGGTCAAAACAACGGGCTATGGTATCGCGCCGCCAACGCTCGCTGAGATGGCGTTAGATGAGCCGGAGTTGATCCGCCAAGGCTCCAGATTCGGTGTTCGCTTGAGAGCTACAGCGCCGTCGATCCATATGATTCGTGTCGATGTCGAATCCGAGTTTTCGCCGATCATCGGAACGGAGAAGCAAAGTGAAGAGCTTGTCCGCTATCTGATGCAGGATTTCGAAGACAATCCGCTGAAGATCTGGGAGTCCGATATCTTCGGAAGATCACTGCACTCGATTGTCCGCGAAGGCATTCAAGGCAAACTTGCCCAAATGCCGGACAATGCAAGATACAAACTCCAGGAAACGCTGGGACGTATTATCAACGAAGGCTCAGGTGGCCTGATCGCTATTATTTTGTAGATAATTGTGTACAAAAAACACTCAAAAGAGTGTTTTTTGTCGTTTTCTAGCGGAAAGTCCCACATAAAATGGAAAATGATACTTGAAATTGACTCCTGAGTGTATTACTATGAATTTATTCGTCTGCTTTCAAAGTTCATTTTGCTTAGCATATCAACGATTTTTCAGCGGTTTATGTATAATTTCTGAGAAAACGGTGAAAACAGGAAGTAACGGAAGTGAGAAATTTTGGGGGGAGGTGAATGGCATGAATAAATCTGAATTGATCAACAAAGTTGCGGAAACATCTGAGCTTTCCAAGAAAGACGCAACGAAAGCAGTAGACGCTGTTTTTGATGCAATTTCTGAAGCATTGCAAGGTGGAGATAAAGTGCAACTGGTTGGGTTTGGTAACTTCGAAGTTCGTGAACGTTCTGCTCGTAAAGGACGTAATCCACAGACTGGTGGAGAAATTGATATCCCAGCAAGCAAAATCCCAGCTTTCAAACCTGGTAAAGCACTTAAAGATGGCATTCAATAATTTGTATTTATACATAGGATTGAACGTTACATAATTATAAAGCCGTGGCCGCGATTGCGGGTAACGGCTTTATTTGTTTTGCCTTAAATTGGCTTTACAATTTGAAAGTCTCCTACTATAATTACAAAAGTGTAAGCGGTTATTCTAGGACTGTAAACGGGATTGACGGGGTATGGCGCAGCTCGGTAGCGCGCACCCTTGGGGTGGGTGAGGTCGCACGTTCAAATCGTGTTACTCCGATTAAGAGGAAGACATCGGTGCTCGATGTCTTTTTCTTTTTAGAAGAAAGTCATGAAACATGGGATCGAATGTTTGGAAACGTAGGAGGTACTAGGTTGAATAAGTTGAAACTGAGTGAGGCTGTAAAGTCACTAGATTGGACGATGTTCGGAATCATTGCTTCGATTTTCTTAATTTGGCAAATAGGTACGGTTGGACATTGGAGTACGGAATGTTGGATTTTGCTGCTTTTCTGTTTGTTAGGCGTTCGGAAAGATCAGGTTGACGTAGATTGGAAACGCTTTTTTCTGATAGGTATACCACTTTTGGGCGTTTTTTATTATTTTTATGGGACAGGCAATGGTTTTTGGTGGAAAGTAGCGAACTGGATGTTCGAAAATAATCGTCACCCTTGGCGGTGGGACAGCTATATGAACGCCATTCCGCTGAACACGGGTGGATGGGCAAGATGGATAGCCACTCCTTTCCTAGACCGAGCGATGGTGTGGATTTACAACTATGGCTTCGTGCTATCTCTTTGGATTTGTCTAGTTCGAAGCTTCTGGACACGCAGCATCAAAAAGATGTTATCCTATGCGCTCTCCGGTCATATGCTGCAATTTCCGCTCATATTGCCTTTTTATAATCTTATCCTGCTGCATGAGGTTTGGTATGTAAATAAACAGCCGGATTTGCTTCACCGCACTTTTGCAGATGAAAACTCTTTATTAGTGACAGTTATGAATTGCTTCCCAAGTATGCATACGTCTATCTCCTTTGCCATGCTGCTGCTTGCGCTGCGTGAAAAGGATCGCATTTTTAAATATATGATGGTTACTTATTGCTCCGCTATTATTTTCTCAACGATGTATTTGCAAATTCACTGGGTAATTGATGTAATCGCGGGTATGCTATTTGCCTATGGAACGGTTAAATTAACTGATCTGCTAATTCGCCTAGGATCCAATCATGCGTTGCCTGCGAAATTTAAACAATTTTATCAGAAACGCACTAAATCGACTTCTGCTGAATTATCAATCTAGTACATGTTGACTTCCGGTTGCTTTTTTTGGCATCATTAGATAAAGGAATGAACGATAGGGAAGAACGGAGGATGGATATGGAACAATCGAATAAATCAAATCAGACGAATCAGTCGAACGCGAACTCGAACGGTAACGAGTATTTCGTAATTAAAGCGAAAGACAATGGCGTTCATGTGATTGGATTAACACGTGGACAAGATACACGTTTTCATCATACAGAGAAGCTGGACAAGGGTGAAGTGATGATTGCTCAGTTCACTGAGCATACTTCCGCGGTGAAGGTCAGAGGCAAAGCATTGATTATGACCAAGTTTGGCACGATCGATACAGAAGAATAATGGAGAAGTGGACAAAAGCAGGCATAGCCTGCTTTTTTTCTATGTACAATGGTGTATAGGACTTGTTATTGCTTTGGATAACCTGTAGGTTATTAGGCTCCTGCATATGCTTAGGAGGTGTTGAATGTGAGATGGTCAATACGTATCGTGATGGCACTAGGTATTTCCGCTGTGGTTGTGATCAGTCTATCCTTGCTGCCGAAGATGGATCTTTCTTCAGGCTTAGGTTCCGCATACACGTGGTCTAACAACCGCGGCGGTCAGCTTACCGAGAATAACTTGTCAGATCTCTTAGTCCAGATTCCACTTCAACTACGGATTCGAAAAGTGGAGCTAAGCTCGTCGCGTTTGTCACTCGATTTGAGTTTGCCTAAAAATGCGGATTCCATTGCCGTCTATCGTGATCTGTATACAATTGCACAGACGATGTTGGTGAAAACAAAAAATGTCGATCAAGTCTGGGTACGCATCATTGATTATTCTGGTGGAGCGGAAACAACGTCAACCCAATTGGTCCTCGCCATGGTAGCCCAGCGTGAATTTGGTAAAGATATGGAGAAGAAGCCCGCTGACCTTAGTTTAATTCAATTGGAACAGGAGCTTCAGAACCGCTTTCGCCTAACCTACACCTCGAAATGGCAGCAAAAATATCCACTATAATTAATTGTGCTTCTATTAACGGGTTATGCTATAATAATTTGGATTGAGACTTTGAACTTCAGAAATAGAGATTTGGCATACGGTTACGGAGGCTTTTGCATGAATTCTTATCGGATCCCTGAGATCGCTAAGCAATACACGGAGTATGATATGATCCAAATTCACACAGACTTGCCCGATTTTCCCGAGTTGCGCACACGTCTGTTGTTTGCATTCTTGAATGGAGATAACAAACAGAGTTCCTTAAGTGAGTTATATACCTTAGCGACAGCGCTAGTGCAATTAGGGCTTGATACGCATGATCTGGTGACGGCGTCCAATGAGGTCAAGGAATATAAGGCTTCAAGGTCAAGACAGCTTAAAGTTCTTGCAGGCGACTATTTTAGTGCCAGATTTTATCATCTACTAGCTAAAATGGGACAGATCGAGATGATCAAGCAGCTTTCCAGTGCGATCTGTGAAGTAAATCGCTTAAAGATGAGCAGCTATATGAAAATGAAACAGCTGAAACTGACGGCAGAAGATTACATTCACCATTCGGTGGAAATCAAATCTCAGCTGTTTTTGTCTTTTTCAGAGGTCATGTCAGAAGCTTATAAACAGGCGTGGCCAGATATTTTGAGAGGCTACGTGAGATGTGAATTTCTATTCGATGAAATTTTCCGCATAGAATCCAATGCAAATTTCAAAGGCAGCTGGGGATATTGGCATATTAACCAGATCGGCACAAGAGATGAGCGCAAGCAATTACAAGTTGAAGAAGCGGATACAACGAAGTTTCGTACGCTTTTACATAAATACAACATCTCTTCTCAACTGTATCAGTTGCTCCACGCGCAAACGAAGCAATTGCAGGATCGAATTAAAGAGCTTAAATCGGATCAGCTACAAAGTGAACTCTTTCACATGGGAGAGCCCTTCATACGTTTTACCGGAGTGCAGCCCAAAGTGTTAGAAGAAATTTAAGGGGACCTGGGCAATGAGTTTAAGTGAAACGAATAATAGTGGAAAAGAAAAAGCGAAGAGCAAAGAAGAGTTTGTACATGGTGTTTTTGAAAGCATCGCACCTAAATATGACTTGATGAACAATATCATTAGCTTTAATCGGCATAAAGCATGGCGCAAATTTGCTATGAAGAAGATGAATGTGCAGCCAGGAAATACGGCCATCGATTTATGCTGTGGAACCTGTGACTGGACGATCAGCCTTGCTCAAGCAAGTGGGACAGGTAAAATGGTTGGACTGGATTTCAGCCAAAATATGCTGGACATCGGTGCGGAGAAAGTGAAGCAATTACGCTTAGATCAACAGATCGAGCTTATACAAGGAAATGCGATGAGTCTTCCGTTTGACGACAATTCTTTTGACTTTGCTACCATCGGTTTTGCCCTGCGTAATGTGCCCGATCTCGAGCAGGTCATCCGTGAAATGCAACGTGTCGTTAAGCCCGGGGGACTAGTTGTGTCTTTAGAGCTATCTAAACCAACGTGGCAGCCGTTTAAGTCCATCTATTACATCTATTTCAGGCATATCATGCCGTTCCTCGGAAAATTAATTGTGAAAAAATATGAGCAATACAAGTGGTTGCCGGAATCATTAATTACATTTCCAGATCATAAGCAGTTAGCAGCTATTTTTGCGAAAAATGGATTAGATCACGTACAAGCCCATCCGCTCTTTGGCGGCGTCGCGGCGTTGCATGTAGGAACTAAAGGTCAGAAGAATTCAGGAGTGTAACTAGATTATGTTTACTAAATTAAAAATCTTTCTTGAAATGATTAAGTTCGAGCACAGCGTGTTTGCCTTGCCCTTTGCGTTCATGGGGGCGATTCTTGGCTCCGTAGTCTTAGAAGGACACCTGCCAAGTTGGGCTCAGATCGGCTGGATTACGTTAGCAATGGTCGGGGCGAGAACGGCCGCGATGGCTTTGAATCGTGTCATTGACCAAGCGATTGATAAACGAAATCCACGCACAGTCAATCGGGCGATTCCAGCAGGTTTAATTTCCATTCCGCAAGTCATTATCTATATCATTATCTCTTTTGCTGTCCTCTTTTGGGCAACCTATCATCTAAACACATTGGCCATGAAGCTGTTGCCGATTGCCGTCTTCTTTTTGGTCATTTATTCGTATACCAAAAGATTTACATGGGCATGCCATTTCGTGCTTGGTATCACGTTGGGGCTTGCTCCGCTTGGCGGTTGGGTTGCGGTAACAGGAGAAATCACTTGGGCATCTATCATCTTATTCCTAACGGTTACATGCTGGAGCGCTGGCTTCGATCTCATCTATGCTTGTCAGGATGCAGAATTTGATCGCAATGAAGGGCTACATTCCTTCCCAAGCAGATTCGGCATTAAAGCTTCTTTGCTAACGGCTAAGGTGCTGCATGTCTTAACTGCAGTTGGATTAATCTCCTTATTCTTTATTACGCATCTTAGTTGGCTTTACTTGATTGGGCTTGTCATTGCTTATGTATTGCTGTTCAAAGAACACAGACTCGTTACGGCGCAGGATTTGTCCAAATTGAATACCGCATTCTTTACGATGAATGGTGTTCTCAGTATGGTCATGTTTACTTTTACGCTACTTGATGTGATTGTGAGTAAGCACTCATGAGCAACGGGAATTGGGTCATTGGCATTTCGGGCGCAAGTGGCGCGATTTATGGCGTACGTTTATGTGAAGTGCTGTTGGATCTTGGTTTAGATGTGCATCTTATAATTACGGATGCTGGCTGGCGTGTTCTGCAGGATGAGCATGACTGGAATGTTACTAAACGGCAAGAAGTACTAGAAAAGCACTTCGGGGGCCGAGCAGGCTCTTACGAATATCATCCAGTAGCCAATATCGGAGCGACCGTTGCTAGCGGCTCTTTTCGAACCAAAGGGATGGTTGTCATCCCGTGCTCGATGGGCACGTTATCTGGTATCGCGCATGGCTCGTCCGATAACTTACTTGAACGTACCGCGGATGTCATGCTGAAAGAAGGAAGAAAACTAATTTTGGTCCCAAGGGAAACACCCCTGCATGCTATACATTTAGAAAATATGCTAACCCTAACAAGAATGGGTGTGCGAATGATACCGGCTATGCCAGCCTTCTATAATCGTCCGCGCTCAATCGATGAGATGGTTGATTTTTTGGTAGGTAAAGTAATGGATAGCATGGAGATTGAACATTCCTTGTACCGCAGATGGGGAGATATTGATGAGCAACCTAGACCCTAAAATCCGAATAGGTCGAATCAATTATACAAATGTGTGGCCGATCTATTATTATTTCCCGGAGCTGATGAACAGCTCTGATGTCGATATTATTGAGCAAGTACCTACCTCACTGAATCAAGCAATGGCTGAAGGCCGTATTGACATGGGGCCGATTTCATCCTTTTCATATGGACAATATTTCGAGGATTATATGCTCTTTCCAGATCTCTCTGTCAGCTCCTACGGCGAAGTGAATTCGATTCTGTTGTTTCATGACAAACCGCTGCGAGAAATCGTGAACGGGAAAATCATGCTTCCAACGACGTCGGCTACTTCCGTTAATTTGCTTAAAATTATTTTAGAAAAATTTTATAATGGTAAGACAACGTATGAATATGCGAAGCCCAGTCTGGACGAAATGATGAAGGAAGCAGATGGTGCGCTTCTCATTGGGGATGATGCGATCAAGGAAAGCTGGCGGAATGAAAAGTATATGATTACGGATCTCGGTCAAGAATGGGCCAAATGGACGGGGAAATGGATGTCATTCGCCGTCTGGGCAATTCGAAAGGATACGATTCGTAAATATCCAGAGCTTGTAACTTCCATCTATGAGGCATTTAAAGCAAGTAAAGACAAAGCGCATCGTGAGCCGAAGTACATGATTGAAGAGGCCCAAGCTACCGTTGGCGGCAGCTCTGACTATTGGCATCATTATTTTCATACATTGTGTTATGATTTCGCGGCTGAGCAGTGGGAAGGACTTAATGCGTACTATCAGTATTGTTACGAGCTAGGATTCTTGCCCAAACCAGTTCAAATAGGCATATGGAACGAGAATAAAGTGGCACGGGTGACCGAATGAAAAATTTAATGGATATTTATTCCAGAAAAAGAAGAGATATTTCCGCCATTGAAAAAGAGCTGGAAGAAAGTGTGAATAACGATCACTCGTTATTGAGAGAAACGTCCATCCATTTACTGAAAGCTGGTGGAAAGCGGATCAGACCCGTATTTGTTCTGCTCTCTGGAGAATTTGGAACGTATCAACTTCAAACGATGAAGCACGTAGCCGTGCCGTTAGAGCTTATTCACATGGCTTCTCTTGTTCATGATGATGTGATCGATGATGCCAACACGCGGCGAGGGCAATTGACGGTGAGATCGAAATGGGATAATCGGATTGCCATGTTTACAGGCGATTATATTTTTGCGCGAGCTTTAGGCGTCATTACGAATATTCCGAATCCGAAAGTGCATCAGATTATGTCCAAAGCCATTGTTGAAATGTCTATTGGAGAAATGGAACAAATTCGTTTCTTTTTTCATTCGGAACAAACGATTCGGGATTATTTACTGCGCATTCGGCGCAAAACGGCTCTTCTCATTGCGATCTCCTGCCAATTGGGGGCGATGGCATCAGGCGCTCCTGATTGGGTGAGCACTAAATTGTATAATTTTGGATATAATGTAGGTATGGCCTTCCAAATTAGAGACGACATTCTAGATTTAATCGGGACTGAGAAGCAAATCGGGAAACCACCTGGCAGTGATGTGAAGCAAGGGAATATTACCTTGCCTGTGCTGCTGTCCATACAGGACCCTAATCTAAAGCCTCTGATATTGACAGAACTGGATCGAATACATAAACTGGATGGACAAACGGATGTTAGTCGATTCCTGGAAATAATCCGGGGCAGCGCTGGCATTAAGGAAGCCGATCGTCTTTCTCAGGTGTATATTGATAAAGCAATTTCGTCCTTGGACAAGCTGCCTGATATCCAAGCGAAGAAGGATCTGATTGAAATCGCTCATTTTATCGGGAATCGATCGTATTAACTCGAATGTGAAGTGGACACTTACTGACGAAAACTTTAGGAGGTAGTCTATCAATGGAAAAAACGTTTCTCATGGTAAAACCAGATGGTGTGCAACGGGGACTTGTCGGCGAGATCGTTAAACGGTTTGAACAGAAAGGTTTCCAAATGATTGGCAGCAAGCTGACGGTCATGACGCGGGAACAAGCCGAGACTCATTATGCAGAGCATAAAGGAAAAGACTTTTTCGAATTACTAGTGAATTTCATTACATCTGGGCCTGTGTTTGCGATGGTGTGGCACGGCGATCAAGTGATTGCACTATCCAGAACGATGATTGGCAAAACGAATGCGCTCGAAGCCGCACCAGGCACGATTCGTGGTGACTATGCCGTACATACGCGTCTCAATCTGATCCACGGGTCGGATTCACCTGAAAGTGCTGAACGTGAAATTAATAATTTCTTTCAGCCGGATGAAATTTTCACGTATGACAAGAACATACAGCCATGGATATAAACCATTGAAGCAAAGAATCTGCTATCTGAAGAGATACAGGTTCTTTTTTTGTTGTATTTTGCAGGATTATGGTAAATCTACACAGAATGTATCAAGGTAGAAAACGATCGAGGTGGGTGGACAGCATGGAAGATCAAGATTTTTTATTATTTATTAAAAAAATAAAGGAACATACGTCCATTGATCTTGCGCAATACAAAGAAGCGCAAATGAAGAGACGATTAACTACATTGCGAATGAAGCGCGGTTACAATACATTCGTTGCTTTTTTCGATGCAATGATGAAAGATAAAGAATTATTTTATGAGTTTTTAGATCGGATGACGATCAATGTATCCGAGTTTTGGCGAAATCCGAACCGCTGGGAGCTCGTGGAGCAAAAATTTATACCTGAGATGCTGAAACGCAATCGCAGGCTGAAAATTTGGAGCGCAGCATGCTCTACAGGTGAAGAGCCTTATACACTAGCCATGATTTTAGCTGAGCAAGGTGCCTTGAATGAGACGATGCTACACGCGACTGATATTGATGATGGTGCGTTGGAGAAAGCGCGCAAAGGGTTGTATTTAGATCGTTCTGTGCGTGATGTGCCGCCTAGCTATGTGAAGAAATATTTTAAACAAGACGGTGTGATGTATCATATTGCGGATGAACTCAAAAAATCGATTAAATATCAAAAGCAAAATTTGCTTGTAGATACCTTTGATAGCGGTTACGACCTCATTGTTTGCCGCAATGTTATTATCTATTTTACGGAAGAAGCGAAGCATATCCTGTATCAGAAATTCGCCAAAGCCTTGAAGCCGGGCGGACTCCTTTTCGTTGGCTCAACCGAACAAATTTTCTCCCCTGGGCAATATGACCTTGAGGCGGCAGAAACGTTCTTTTATCGGAAAAAGGGAGTATAAGAACTACCATATCTTCCAATACTAAGATGTAGCAGAGCAAAGTGAGGCAGAAGATCGCTTTGAACAATGCATACACGCTTAGGGGGCTATCATGGACAAACGCAAGGTGATTACCGCTTATCGCAGGGGAATGATTTCCATTCAAGAATGTGCTCAAATTTTAGGAGTCGATTCCTCACAAATTACGGGTCTAATGAATGATCCTCAGCTTTGTGAGCCTTTGAGGGTCGTCCAGAAGCAGCCTATGCACGGGTAATTCTAGCTCCTGTCTTGATGATGACACGCTTACGCGGTAGGGTTTGTCCCTGACCTGCGAAGCGTGTTTTTGCATTTGTGTTGTTGCCAAACCTGAGGAGCTATACTATAATGACAACAGATAATCGCGCGTCAAAGCGCTAAAGTGCTTGGTGCTGTCGAATGTAATCGAAAAGGCGCTAAGCCAATATGCTCGGTTTTTCCATACTACATTATGTTTATATACGGAGTTCGATTTTCTTCGTAAAATTATTAGGGGGTAAAGGATTGTGAGATACTTAACAGCAGGTGAAACCCATGGCCCGCAGCTCACTGCGATTATTGAAGGGTTCCCAAGTAATGTAAACCTTAACTTTGAAGACTTAAATCATCAATTACATAGACGTCAAAAAGGCTACGGTCGGGGTCGTCGGATGCAAATTGAGAAAGATACAGCAACGATTGCTGGCGGTGTGCGTCACGGTAAAACGACAGGAGCTCCTATAGCCTTAGTTGTCGTGAATAACGACTGGAAGCACTGGACTTCGGTTATGGGCATTGAGCCGGTGGAAGAGGATAATGAAGGCAAGCGCCGCGTAAACCGTCCTCGTCCTGGACATGCGGATTTGAACGGCGGTTTGAAATATAATCAAAAAGATTTGCGTAATATTTTGGAAAGATCCAGTGCTCGTGAAACAACGATGCGTGTAGCTACTGGGGCTGTTGCACGTCAATTGCTTGCTGAGTTCGGGATTAAAGTGGCTGGACAAGTTATCCGTATAGGCGATGTGGAAGCACAGCGTCAAGAGCTTCCTCTGGATGAGCTTATTCGGATTACCGAAGAATCGCCAGTACGTGTTGTTGATAAAGAAGCAGAAGCGAAAATGATTGCTGCAATCGACGCTGCCAAAGAAGATGGCGATACACTTGGTGGTATCGTTGAAGTTATCATCGAAGGCGTACCTGTAGGTCTTGGAAGCCATGTGCAGTGGGACCGCAAATTGGACGGGAAAATTGCACAAGCCGTGCTTTCCATTCAAGCGTTCAAAGGCGTTGAATTCGGAATCGGTTTTGAAGCGGCAGAGCGCAGAGGCTCTAATGTTCATGACGAAATCCTATATACGCAAGAAGAAGGCTTCAGACGCAGAACGAATCGTGCAGGCGGATTCGAAGGCGGTATGACGACAGGCGAGCAAATCATCGTTCGCGGTGTCATGAAACCGATCTCGACCTTGTACAAACCGCTGCAAAGCGTTGATATTGATACGAAAGAAGTATTCACTGCGCAGGTTGAGCGTTCCGACACTTGTGCAGTGCCAGCAGCAGGCGTAATCATGGAAAATGTGATCGCTTGGGAAGTGGCAAATGCGTTCTTGGATAAATTCGGCGGGGACTCCATTGAAGAAATTCGTACGAACTTGACGAACTTTCTAAAGCAAGTGGAGAACTACTAAGATGAGAGAACTTACCGTAGAGCTTGGAGAAAGGTCTTATCCCATTCATATTGGCCAAGGCATTCTTACCAATATCTCGGCACTGTTCGATCGCGCGAAGCTCAGCCGCAAGTCGCCGCTGCTCATCGTCACTGACGATTCAGTGGCGGCACTGCACTTGGAGCGCGTCCTGACGCTGCTCCGGGACGGCGGCTTCGCCGCGACAGCCTGCGTCGTGCCCGCAGGCGAAACGTCCAAATCCCTCGCGCAGCTCGAGGGAATCGTCACCGCCGCCCTCCAGGCGGGCCTTGATCGCAATTCTGCGATCGTTGCCCTCGGAGGAGGCGTGGTCGGCGATCTCGCCGGCTTCGCTGCGGCGAGCTTCATGCGCGGGATCCGCTTCGTGCAGATCCCAACTACGATCCTTGCCCACGACAGCTCTGTCGGCGGCAAGGTGGCGGTTAATCACCCGATGGCGAAGAACATCATCGGGGCGTTTCACCAGCCGGAGCTGGTCCTCTTCGACATCGACCTGCTGTTGACGTTACCGGAGCGTGAAGTGAAGGCAGGCCTGTCTGAAGTGATCAAGCATGGATTGATCTGGGATGCGGCTTTCACGCAGTGGTGTGAAGAGAACGCAGACAAGCTGTTAGCTTTAGATCCAGAAGCGTTAAGTTATGCGCTTTACATAGGTTGTCAGGTGAAAGCGATCGTCGTATCGCAGGATGAGCGTGAGAATGATCTTCGTGCGATCCTTAATCTAGGTCACACGATTGGACATGCACTAGAAGCTGTAGCTGGCTACGGCGAGCTGCTGCACGGTGAGGCTATCGCCATCGGCATGGTCGGCGCTGCGAAGCTTGCACAACAGTTTGGCTATAGTGAAGACATTCATACTGTGACCAAAGGTTTGTTCGTGAAATACGGCTTGCCAGTGAGCATTCCAGCACACTTGGACACCGATCGCATTATGAGTGCCATGATGCACGATAAGAAGTTCAAGGAAGGTACGATGGTGTATATCATCCCAACCGAAATTGGCAAAGTCGAGATTCGTAAAGATGTAACAGCACAGCAAGTCAGAGAGATTGTTGACCTTCTAAAAGGGGAGAAATAAGCGATGTACTTAAGGGGAATTCGTGGCGCAACGACGGTTGAACAAAATAATGCGGATGAAATCTTAGCGGCTACCTGTGAGCTTCTGCAAGCGATTGTAGATGCGAATGATTTCCGTCCAGAAGATATTGGGTCAGTTTTCATCACGGTTACTGAGGATATTACAGCAACGTTCCCGGCTAGAGCGATCCGTACTTTAGTTGGCTGGGAGCTCGTTCCATTGATGTGTTCCTTGGAAGTGCCCGTTGAGAATGCACTGCCGAAATGTATTCGTTTGATGGTGCAGGTCAACACGACCAAGACCCAAGCAGAAATTAATCATGTGTATTTGAAAGAAGCGAAAGCACTTCGTCCTGATATTGTTAAATTGACAAATGAAGCTACCCGGTAGTATAGTGAAAATAGATGAGTTTAGGTTAGTAGAGCAGAGTTTAGTCGAGTAGAGCAGAGCCCAGTTGAGATGAGAAAAAGTAAATAGCTGATGTGTAATTTTGAGATCGTTCCCTTAGGGGATCGTCTATTTACGCATACCTTGCCATTATTCTTTTTTCACATTCATCCTGATCGTCTACTGAAACTAAAGTCAACCTCTACCCCTAGGTAGAGGTTTTTTTGTATTCGAATAGAGTTTTGAGCGCCGCTGACCAGCGAGCAGCTTACAAGCTGAGAGGGGATGTTTCCATGTATACACCTGAATTGCAAGAAGTCATTCGTTTGTCCCAAGATTATAATCTAATCCCAGTTGTACGTCATTTATTAGCGGATACCGAGACGCCAATCCGAGTATTCCAGCATTTATATCAAGAACCCCGTGCATTTCTTCTAGAAAGCGTAGAGGGTGGAGTGAAATGGGCCCGTTATTCCTTCATCGGCAGCGATCCTTTCTTGATGATCAAGGCGAAGCATGGAAAAACAGTGGTTGAGACTGGCTCCGAAAACAAAATCACGGATGAGAAGCCAATCGAAGTGTTGAAAGCCTATCTGCGTTCCTACTCCAGCCCTCAGCTTCCGGACCTTCCGCGCTTTACAGGCGGTGCCGTCGGATTCTTCGGATATGATTTATTGCAGTACTATGAGAAGCTGCCAGCTCATCAGATTGATGATTTACAAATGAATGACATTCAATTCATGTTCTGTGATCAAGTTATCGTGTTTGATCATTTCAAACAGCAGATTAAAGTGATTGCGAACATACATGTTCCCCAATTTGCTACGGATGCGGACATTGCTAAGGCATACCAAGCCACTTGTGAGAAGATCGATGCTACGATTGAAAAAATCAAAAAGCCGCTAAGCTCCGATACGATGACGCATAATCCAATCGTGTCTGAACCTGATCTAGGTGAAATTCGCTCGAATATTACGAAAGAAAAATACATCGCCAACGTCAATAAAGCGAAGGAATACATTCGCGCCGGCGACATTTTCCAAGTGGTGCTTTCGCAGCGTTTTGAAATGGAGACAACGGTGTCACCGTTACAGGTGTATCGTGTGCTTCGTACGATGAATCCTTCTCCGTATATGTATGTACTGAAAATGGATGATGAGGTTATCGTGGGCACGTCACCAGAGTTGTTGGTTCGTGTTGAAGAAGAAAAAGTGGAAACACGGCCGATTGCCGGTACAAGACGCAGAGGTAAAACGCCGGAGGAAGACCACGCACTTGAGCTTGAATTACTTGCCGATGAGAAAGAGCGTGCCGAGCATCTGATGCTAGTTGATCTTGGACGCAACGATATCGGGCGAGTTTCGGAATTTGGTACCGTCAAATGCGACACCTTCATGGACATTGAGCGCTATTCGCACGTCATGCATATTGTTTCGAACGTGTCTGGTAAAATTGCCAAGGATAAAGATTTCTTTGATGCTTTCCTTTCCTGTATGCCTGCTGGCACGGTGTCTGGAGCACCGAAGCTGAGAGCGATGGAAATTATTGCTGAACTGGAGCCAGAATCACGTGGTTCCTACGCGGGAGCCATCGGTTATCTTGGATTCTCTGGGAATTTGGACACATGTATTACAATTCGTACGATTGTTTTCAAAAATGGTAAGGCGTACGTGCAAGCGGGAGCAGGAATCGTTTGGGATTCTGTACCTGAGAGTGAATATCAAGAAACCGTGAACAAAGCGACGGCTTTGCTGAAATCAATTCGTATGGCAGAAGCCATGTTCAGTCCTGAGCCTAGACCTGTTAGTGATATTAACAAAGATTATTTTGTTAACTCTTAAGACGAAAGGGGCATGGAGAACATGAGTGGAACGATTACAATTCAGCAAGCACTAAAAAGAGTGATCAGCGGCAGTCACTTAACCAGGGATGAAGCAAGAGGCGTTATGTCTGAGATTATGGACGGTGCGGCTTCACCTGCTCAGATCGGCAGTTTGTTGACGGCTATGTGCATTAAAGGTGAGACATTGGAAGAAATTACGGGTTTCGCGGAAACGATGCGTCATAAAGCCGTTCAGATGAATGTCTTGCAAAGTGATCTTTTAGATACCTGCGGAACTGGTGGAGATGGCGCGGAGACTTTCAACATCTCGACGACAGCGGCAATCGTTGCTGCTGGTGGCGATATTCGAGTAGCTAAGCATGGGAATAGAGCGATGTCGAGCAAGAGCGGTAGTGCTGATGTGTTGGAAGCGCTAGGTGTAAAAATTACATTAAACGGCGAGCAAGCAGTTAAATGCTTGGAGCGTACGGGCATTTGCTTTATGTTTGCACAAGCGTATCACCAATCCATGAAGCATGTCGCTGCACCACGACGTGAGCTTGGCTTCAGAACGGTTTTCAACCTACTAGGCCCATTAACGAATCCTGCGGGCGCTGATCGTCAAGTGTTAGGTGTCTATGATCGAAATAAAACAGAGCTTATCGCTCAGTCGCTTCAAGCGCTAGGCTTAAAGCGTGCACTTGTTGTAGCGAGTGAAGATGGTTTGGATGAATTCAGCATTTCGGCTCCAACGAAAGTAACGGAGTTGAAAAATGATAGCATTCAAACGTATATGGTTTCTCCCGACGATTTGGGCTTGCGAGCACACAGCATCAAAGATGTGGCCGGTGGAGATGCTGCCTTAAACGCTGAAATTATTCGTCATATTTTTGCTGGTGAAAAAGGACCTTATCGAGACATCGTACTTGCGAATGCCGCTGCTTGCTTCTATGTAACGGGGCATGTTGGCACGCTGCAACAAGGTGTTAAATTAGCTGCTGATGTTATTGATTCAGGGCGAGCAGAACAGAAGTTGTCTGAATTAATCCAATACACAGGAGAATTATGCCATGTTTCTTGATAAAATTGTTGCCACAAAACGGTTAGAAGTGGAAGCTATGAGCAGCTTTTCGATCGCGGAGGCTGAGAAATTGATTTCTCAGCTTCCGCCTTGCTTAGGCTTTGAGCAGGCGTTGACGACACGGAAGAATCGCTCCATGGGACTCATTGCGGAAGTGAAGAAAGCATCGCCTTCCAAAGGTCTCATTCGCGAGGATTTCGAACCTGTTGGTTTGGCTCAAGCCTATGAGCGAGCAGGTGCAGACTGCATTTCGGTGTTGACCGATGTTTCGTATTTCCAAGGAAGCAATGACTATTTGCAAGCTGTGCGCAAAGCTGTCAATGTGCCGTTGCTGCGCAAAGATTTCACGATTGACCCGAAGCAAATTTATGAAGCTAGATTATTAGGAGCAGACGCGATTCTCCTGATTGCTGCCATTTTGACAACGGATCAAATGAAGCAATATTTGGCTCTCGCGAAGGACCTTGGCTTGGATGCGCTCGTCGAAGTGCATGATCGTGAAGAGCTGGAACGTGCGCTTGAACTGGATACTCAAATGATTGGTGTAAATAACCGGAACTTGAAGACGTTCGTAACCGATCTTGGCACAACAGAAGAATTGATAAACTTGATGCCAAAAGGTAAAACAGTCGTTAGCGAAAGCGGCATTTCTTCCGTAGCGGATATGGCTTATGTGGAGAAGGTAGGTGCACAAGCTGTCCTGATTGGGGAGCATTTCATGCGTCAACCCGTCGTAGAGCAAGCGGTTCATCAGTTGATGGGCGAGCTGGTCAAAAAGGCGTAGTTACAGTGTAGAAAGAGGCGAATTTGATGGCTGTAGGAACGATTCCAACGGTAAAAATTTGTGGACTTCAAAGCGTTGAAGTGTTAAAATCAATCGTACATTTGCCGATAGCTCATATCGGCATTGTTTTTGCACCAAGCAAACGACAGGTCACGCCGGAGAAGGCTGCGGAGTTGATTGCTTACTTGAAATCGGAAGCAGCGAATGGACAGACGGTCCCGCTTACTGTCGGTGTTTTTGTTAATCCAACGAAGGAGCAACTAAGTGAGATCTTAGCTGCAGCTCCTTTGGATGTCGTGCAACTTCATAGCCAAGAAACGCCAGCGTTTTGCAGCTGGGTTCGTGAGCAATTTGGTGTGCAGGTATTTAAAACGGTATCGATTAACAAAACGGACAATCAGGTCCCAACGTTAGCCGATGTGGAAGCTCAGCTGAATCCGTATATCGGCACTGTTGATGCGATATTGTTGGATACGTTCGATCCCATATATGGTGGAGGTTCGGGCACTACGTTTGCATGGGATTGCATCCCTGTGTATCAAGCATGGGCACGTTCTGCTGGTATTCAACTGCTAGTCGCTGGCGGACTGCGACATGATAATGTGGATCAATTAGTGAGTGTGTATGCTCCAGATGGCGTTGATGTATCGAGCAGCGTGGAGACAGATGGCGTGAAAGATATTGCGAAAATAACCGCGTTTGTGGAAAGGGTGACCCGGAAGTGACACAAGTACCTGATCAGCATGGTAGATTTGGCAAGTTCGGAGGCCGTTATGTGCCCGAGACATTAATGAATGCACTTCATGAGCTTGAAGAGGCTTATGAGCGATATAAGGATGATCCTGAATTTATTGCTGAGGTTCGTTATTTGCAAAAGCAGTATTCCGGTAGACCTACGCCGTTATACTTCGCTGAGCGTTTATCCGAGCTTCTCGGCGGAGCTAAGATTTATTTGAAACGTGAAGATTTAAACCATACAGGCGCACACAAAATTAATAACACCATCGGACAAGCGGTTCTTGCTAAACGGATGGGCAAAAAGAAAATTATCGCCGAAACAGGTGCAGGTCAACATGGTGTTGCCTCTGCTACAGTTGCTGCCTTAATGGGCTTTGAATGTAAAGTGTTCATGGGTGAAGAAGACACGAAGCGCCAGCAATTGAACGTATTTCGTATGAATTTGTTGGGCTCGGAAGTCATTCCAGTCACGTCAGGAACACGTACCTTAAAAGATGCCTGTAACGAAACTTTGCGTTACTGGGTTAGTAACGTGCAAGATACGTACTATATTCTTGGTTCGGTAACCGGTCCACATCCGTATCCGATGATGGTTCGTGACTTCCAACGTGTAATTGGGGACGAATCCCGTGAGCAAATCTTGGAAATTGAAGGCAGACTCCCGGATGCGGTTGTTGCTTGTGTTGGCGGAGGCAGTAATGCGATGGGGATTTTCTATCCATTCGTTCAAGATGAATCCGTGAAATTAATCGGTGTAGAAGCAGCGGGACGCGGCGTTGACACCGAGGAACATGCAGCGACGATGACCAAAGGTACGCCGGGCGTTTTCCAAGGTTCGTTAAGCTATTTGCTGCAGGATGAATACGGTCAAGTATTGCCTGCGCATTCCATCTCAGCAGGTCTTGACTACCCAGGTATCGGGCCTGAGCATGCTTATCTTAAAGATGCAGAACGTGCTACTTATTATCCAATCACGGATCAAGAAGCATTGGACGCGCTTCAATTGCTGAGCCGCACGGAAGGCATTATTCCTGCTCTGGAGAGCGCTCATGCGATTGCGCACACGTTGAAATTGGCACCTACGATGACTAAGGATCAAATTATTATCGTAAGCTTGTCAGGGCGCGGAGATAAAGATGTGGAATCCATTATTAGTTATCTTGGCAAGGGGGAATAGGCGATGAACCGTATAGACAGTCGTTTTGCAGAGCTCAAAGCGCGTGGTGAAACTGCCATGATTCCCTTCTTAACGATCGGTGACCCATCGATTGAGGCTTCTTTAGAGCTTATTTTAGAAATGGAACGTGCAGGCGCGGATTTGATCGAGCTTGGTGTACCTTACTCCGATCCACTTGCGGATGGTCCGGTTATTCAGCGTTCCTCGGAACGCGCTTTACAACGCAAGATCTCCATCTTTGATGTGATCGATGTAGCCAAACAAGCAAGAAATCGTGGCTCACAGCTGCCATTCATCCTTTTTACTTACTATAATCCGGTACTCCAGATTGGACTTGAGCGTATTTTCAAGATCATGTCGGAGAATGAAATCAGTGGTATTATTATTCCTGATCTTCCGTTAGAAGAAGATAGTGAGACTAGAGCGATAGCTGAGAACTATGGTGTGCATTTGATTCCACTCGTGGCACCAACCTCGAATGAACGTGTACAACGAATCGCAGCGGGTGCTCGCGGCTTCATTTATTGTGTTTCTTCGCTTGGTGTTACAGGGGAGCGCGCTGAATTTTTTGGCGGCATTGAGGATTTCCTATCCACTGTTCGTGAAGCGGCATCTGTGCCCATTGTTGTGGGCTTCGGGATTTCGTCGCGCGAGCAGGTTGAACGCTTTGAGAAGCTATGCGATGGTGTCGTTGTCGGAAGTGCGATCGTTCGTACGATTGAGAATGCATTGCCGCATTTGACAGCGGATGCCGCACATCCTGAAGGACTAAAGCAAATTGGTAACTTTGTAGGTCAGTTAAAACGTTCGAACAAATAATTGATGAGGTGACTTCATGCAACCGAAACAAACGATTATACATTTACCAGTCTACCAACCGGGGAAGCCGATCGAGGAAGTGAAGCGTGAGCTTGGGCTAACCGAAGTCATTAAGCTTGCTTCCAATGAAAATCCTTTCGGGTCTTCTCCTAACGTAAAAGCAGCCATTGAAGCGGAAATAGCCAATATTAGTCTATATCCGGATGGAGGTGCTGTTCAGCTTACAGCAGCTGTAGCAGCTTCATTGGGCGTTGAGACGAATCAACTTATTTTTGGCGCAGGCTCGGATGAAGTCATTCTGATGTTGGCGCGTGCGTTCCTTGTGCCTGGTGATGAATCCGTCATGGCTTCCCACACATTCCCGCAATACAAGCACAATTGTGAAATCGAAGGTGCAATCTCCATCGAGGTTCCATTGAAAGATGGCACGCATGATTTGGATGCGATGGCTGCGGCTATTACGGATCGTACTAAAATTGTTTGGATCTGCAATCCTAACAACCCAACGGGAACAATGAACACAGACGCTGAAGTTAAGGCTTTCTTAGCGAAAGTTCCTGCAAGTGTCATCGTTGTTTTAGATGAAGCTTATTGCGAGTACAATACAACGGGTGAGTTCCCGGATAGTATTGAGCTTATTGCACAGTACAAAAATGTGATTTCATTGCGCACCTTCTCTAAAATCTATGGGTTGGCTTCGCTTCGTATCGGTTACGGCATCGGGCATCCAGATGTCATCCGCTCGATTAACCAAGTGCGTGAGCCGTTTAACACGACTCGTTTCGCGCAAGCCGCTGCGTTAGCTGCTATCCAAGATCAAGACTTTATTGCGAGCTGCCGTGAAGCAAATACAGCTGGTTTAAAATACTTAGAAGAACAATTCAAACAACTTGGACTGAAATCGTTTCCTGCTCATGGAAACTTTATTATGGTGGACGTAGCTCGTCCAGCAGCAGATGTATTCAACGGCCTATTGCGCCGAGGATTAATTGTTCGCGGTGGACATATGCTGGGCTTCCCAACTTCTCTGCGTGTCACCATTGGTTCAAGCGAGCAGAATGCAAAATTCATCTCGGCTCTAAAGGAAGTTCTTGCAGAGGTTCCTGTTCAAGCCTAATTCAGAGGATAAAGGTTGATACCTGTCATGACGAAAATAGCAATATTCGGCGTAGGGCTGATCGGTGGATCGCTAGCCTTATGTTATAAAGGAAAGCCAGACTTTACCGTTGTCGGTCATTCGCCTAACCCGAACTCCGTTGAGAAGCTCTTGAAACGGAATGTCGTCGACTTTGCAACGACAGATATGGCAGAAGCTGTGGATGGGGCGGACTATATTTTTCTATGTGTACCCGTGGGTAATTTAGAAGAGTATGTTCAAAAGCTGATGAAGCTGCCCTTGAAGCCTGGCTGTATCATTACGGATGTGGGCAGCACGAAGGCTTCCATCACTGAGAGCGCAGCAGCGCACCTGAAGGAAGGTTACTTTTTTATCGGTGGCCATCCGATGGCAGGCTCTGAGCGCCATGGGGTTGAAGCCGCTTCATCTCACTTGTATGAGAATGCTTTCTACGTGTTAACGCCAGCTGAAGGTACTCCACAGGCTGAAGTGGACCGTCTATCAAGCCTGCTGAGTCATACTAAAGCTCAAATCGTACAAGTCGACGCTCGTGAACATGATGATATTGTCGGTGCGATTTCACATTTACCGCATATCATCGCAGTTGCGCTTGTTAATCAAGTAAGAGGGTATAACGAGAGCAATCCGTTGTATCAAAATTTGGCCGCTGGCGGCTTCCGAGATATTACACGGATTGCTTCAAGTGAACCGACGATTTGGCGGGATATCCTCGTTAACAATCGGAATGTGTTACTCAAATTGCTGAAAGATTGGAATGATGAGATTTCCCGATTCGTACAGCTGATCGAACAAAGCGATGGCGAAGGGATTGCAGAGCAATTCCGAATCGCAGGTGAATTCCGGAGCAAATTGCCGGAGCGTCGAAAAGGCGTTCTTATCTCTTTATTTGATATTTATGTCGACGTTCCTGACCATCCTGGGATCATCGGGTCCATCACCTCGATGCTTGGAAATGCGCGGATCAATTTAAGCAATATTCAAATTATCGAAAGTCGTGAAGATGTTCCTGGCATTCTTCGCTTGTCATTTCGCAGCCAAGAGGAAGCGGATCGGGCTTCAGCGCTGCTGAGCACAGAATATAAGGTTCATGTATAAATTCCGACATTCCCTATAGTAAGGCTTCCTGCACATTGGTCGCTGCCAATGCCGAGGAAGTCCTTTTTTCTTTTATGGAAAAAGTCCTATTTAAGACCTAGTAAACGTTTTCAAAAAAGTGTTGACAGAATGAAACCGTATACATATAATAAAAGTACAGTATGGTTTCTCTCCACTCCTATCCGATAATCGCACCATAAGTGCAGCCGCCAATTTGGCGGTTTTTTTTTTTGCCTTCTTTTTTTGTTTAAAAATACATATGAAATGAAAGCGGTAGAATGTCGATAGTAACTGTAACGCTATAAATATGAACATTATCCAACAAATTGTCGAAACTAGCAGGAATTTCGTACTTTATCAAGAAATAATAATAGGCTACTTATTTGCTGTTTTGGCATTCACATTTTTTTTTACAAATACAACGCAACTTTTCACTCCAACCATAGTAAAACATGTATGAACAGTTGGAGTGGTACCCGGAATCGCGAGGAGGGTCGCCACGTAATGACCGATTCCCAATTGATCAGAGAAATCAAGGATGGAAATGTTCAGCTTTATGACGAGCTTATGCGTCGTTACGAGCGTAAAATCCTTGCATTTATTTATCACATGCTTAAGAGCACACAAATGGAAGCTATCGCAGAAGATTTGTGTAACGAAACTTTTTATAAAGCGTATCGCAGTTTGCATTCTTTCCGTGAGATTGAGGCATCTTTTTCTACGTGGTTATATACGATTGCCCGAAATACCGTATTGAGTGAGCTGCGCAAAAATAAAAGCGTCCAGGTGTCATTGGAGCAGAGCGGTCTTACGCCGCATGCTTCCTTTGACGCGATGCCTGAACAGGCCATGTTGAGAAACGAAAAGGTGTCCATGGTTCGCGAAGCAATCAACAGCTTGCCTGAAAAGCAGCGATCGGCATTGATTTTACGTGAATATGATCAGATGGATTATCAGGAAATTGCCAACATTTTAGGTCAAACGGTCAGCTCTGTGAAATCACTCTTGTTTAGAGCTAGAGCATCTGTCAAATTGCATCTGGATCCTTATTTCAGTGAACCGATATTCGAAGAATCGAAGGGATGACAAGCGATGAAGTGTAGTGAGATCCAGGAATTATTTGGAGTCTATTGGGATTTACCGAATGATGACCTGCGTCGTGCCGCAGTGGATAAGCATTTAGAAACGTGCGACTCCTGTGGAGAGGAATTTCAAATATGGGAAGAAAGCATGATTCTGATTCGAACTGCTGCAACAGACGAGGAGCTTACGGATTTCGAGCCTGTAGTTTCAACAAAAGTGATGAGTCGTATTTATGAAGATGAATCATGGCGGATTCCAGTTTCAGAACGCATGTATTCCATTTCGTATAAACTAAGACGTAACTTGACGGCTGTTATTGCCTTTTGTCTTGCACTTTTTGTGTTTAGCTTCTTATTTGCCATCGTATATGATGGTTCGCCGCAGTCAACATTGGCTTCCGCGGACAATTCACTGTACGACCTGGAAGCACCTCAAGCGCTTAAATCTAGTGACACAGGATCATTGAATGGTCACAAGCTTGGAGATGCTGTAGCGAGCTTGAACCCAAGCTTCATGGAGCCTTTGCGGTTTCATGTGGGGCCGATTCATTCCTATCCGCATTATTTACTAGTCGTATCCTTACTTGGGTTAGTATCAACGATTATCATTATGAATTGGTTATCACGAACGAAAAACTAATGCTTCGTTTGGAGCATTTTCACCACAATAGAAAGTATAAGTTTTCGGAACTCGAAAACGTCTTTATATTTGGCGATAAAACCTACCTCTAAACGCGGTCGCTCATCATTGAATGGCTTCGATAGAGGTTTTCTCATTTTTAGCGCTGGAGGTCAAAGAATGACAACAATTGGATTTATACGTCATGGAAGCACGGAATGGAATCAACTTGGCAAGCTTCAGGGGCAATTGGATACGGATCTAACGGACGAAGGCAGAGAGCAAGCGAGGTTGCTTGGACTGCGTTTGGCACAGGAACAATGGGATGGGATCATCAGCAGTGATCTTAAACGTGCAAATGAAACGGCACAGATCATCGCTGACATGTCCGGTATTCCGCTTCTACGTACAGATAAGCGCCTGAGAGAGCGCAAATATGGTTTAGTAGAAGGGACTACCGTCGCTGAACGTGAAGAGCGCTGGGGGGGCGATTGGAAGCTTCAGGATTTGGGACAGGAGAAGGATAGCGAGCTTTGGGCTAGATGGATGGCGTTGGAGACAGAGCTATTAAACGACTACCCGAACAAGAAAGTACTTCTTATCTCACATGGCGGCTTTATTGTTCAAGTGCTGCGTGTATTGAAGTTAAATCAAGAGGAATTTTTGCAAAATACGTCATTGACTCTATTATTGCGTCACGGAGAGCAATGGGAGCTTCAATTGTATAATTGTCTAACACATCTACAAACCCCATCGGATACGATGGTTTAAATGAAAGCATGACTCAAAAAGAGTCATGTTTTTTTGTTTGCGACGGAATATTTTCGGGAAAAACTCCCATAATGGTTACTAGAAACATCGGAGTAGAAAGCTCCGCCAGATGGGAGTTGTAGGGATGGAAATGAACCTAGCGGATATGCTCAGCTATGCCGATATCCATGAATTAGGCCGAATTGCACATACCTACGAGTGTGAGTGTAATGGTCATTCGAAGAATGAATTGATTCAATCAATCCTGAGCACGGCCATGCGCAAAGACATTTTCGAAAAGCACATTCAAAGTCTTAGTATGGAGAATATTCGATTTCTCAATTCCTTGCTCTCCGATCCTCGCAACGCGTTTAGTATGGAGGAGCTCATCGCTAGAGTTCAGCAGTCGCGTTTTCAAAAGGAAGAGTCGACAGAAGCTTGGAATCCTCGGGATATGATCCTCAAATTCAAGAAACTAGGCTGGCTTTTCAACGGTTACTCGCAGCAAACGAAGTACCTGTTTCACGTACCATCGGATTTAAAACGAAGATTTGGTGATGTGTTGGCGAATCAATTCAGACAAGCTCTGGTGAAAACTGAGGAGCCTAGCGTCTACCGAGATGAACAATTACTTCTAGCCGACGACATCTTTCATTTCTTAACCGCCGTTGCACAACAGGACATGCCACTAACAGCGGAAGGCTTTATGTACAAAAGACAGCTCGGGCAGCTCCTTAGTATTTTATCCGTACAAGAAGCTATGGTGCCTAAAGGGACGTGGAGATTCGGCTACGGACGTATGTTTAAGGAATATCCTAATCGGTTCTCCTTAATTTACGACTATTGCTACTACCACCAGTTTATAAGCGAACATGATCTCGTACTTCGACTAACGGAGGCAGGCAAAGCGCGATTGCTGGAAGGGAAGAAAGAGTCGCTTACCGACGTCTACACATTCTGGCTTAGGCTGTACAAAAATCCGATACCCAATATTCAAAGTTTATCGGTCTGGATGGGGCGACTTTGTGATCAATGGGTGACGATGGCCTCTCTTGTAGAATTGTTTAGTCAATTAGTGAAACCTTTCTATTATGATAGCTCAGAATCCATCGTCGAGCAGCGAATTATACAAATGATGATGCACATGGGCTTGATCCGAATTGGGGAAGATCACACGTATGGTGCGGTCATTCAAGTCACAAAGCTTGGGGCCAAAGTCATTCAAGGGATCAAAATTGCTGAGGAAGATAAAGTTGTACTTTTCTGAAAACTGGGTATTAACACATTCCCGTAGATACGGGCTTTTGAAGGAAGCGTTGAAATAGCTAGTGAATATGATGTACTAGGAGCAAAACACCGGGTTGGCGTACACCAAAATGCAGACACATATTTTTGCGAAAAAGAAGCTCCTGACAAACCGCGGACAACATTTGGAGGTAGGTCTCATGGGAAAAATGAATGTATCTAACGATGCGCTGCTGGCACTTTTCGCGGAAATGATTTGGGATAATGCATTACGCAAATATAGAGAAGAAAATCTTTATAAAGAAATTGATAGCGCATTGGCAAAGGGAGATCAAACATCCTTTTTAGCGCTAACTTCTGAGTTAAGGATTTTACAATCACTAGGGTAATCATTAGCTGCGCATGAGCAAGTCAAGGTAAAGATGAAGACATGAGGATGCCGATCCCATGTCTTTTTCTCTGTCTTGATTCATTGACAGCTAAGAGCGGACGGATTAAAGTACAAGTTAAATGTATGCTACATAGCCGTTAGTGTTTTGGTAAATGATAGGGAGGCGCTACACCTTGAAGTTTAATGATATTGCTTCGCAAGAATGGACAGAGTTGAAACCCTACTTGGATACGTGTCTTCTGCCGGTTACAGGGTTAACTGGTGATGAAAATCCGATGCAAGTAACTACAGCCTTGGAGCAGCTCCGAGATGTCATGGAAGTTATTGAGATTCCTTATAAAGGAAGAGTCGTCACCTATCCAGCACTTCATTACATAGCAGGTGGTGAGACTGGCGAGCAATTGGAGGGGATCGCTCTTCGACTGAAACAATCAGGGTTTCGATACATAATTGTGCTTACGTTACATGGGGAAGCTCTCACTTGGAAATCAGATACGACTGACTTGTTGATTGTTGTCGATACAGAGCAATGGGCGCAACAATCGGATGCGATAAAAACAGGTATTTCCAAACAAGTACAGAAACTGTGGTACCCTGTAGATTAACTTTGGCGATGTCGCGTATTAATGGAAAAAAAATGTGCAAGATAAGGTTAGTAATGGATGAATGTGGCTTCCAAAAAGTTGTGACAATTTCGTTAAAATTTGTCCGAAAGCGAAGATTTCAATCCAATAAAAGGAGTTATGAATTCTTGACGACCTAGTAGTCGTAGGCTATTATTAGAAATGTCCTAGTTATGTAGTGTAATGTCGAACGACACGTGATAGAGGTAGCCGCAGTTCGAGAGGGTTCGGACTTTGGCAAATGTAGGAGGGTAGACCTGAGAATGAGTGATCATAACAATCACAATGAAAAACAGCATGGGAAGAAACCCGGGACCAAACGCGAAATGTCTCGTCGACAATTTCTTTCTTATACCCTTGGTGGCGCTGGTGGATTCATGGCAGCAGGAATTTTGGTTCCGATGATTCGCTTTGCCGTTGATCCGGTTCTTCAGTCTAAAGCAGCATCGGACTGGGTTAAAGTTGTCGAAGAAAGTAAAATTACGAATGTTCCACAAGCGTTTACGTTCCAAGTCCATCAGGTAGATGGTTGGTACGAAAGTGATGCTGAGCTGGTAGCATGGATTTCCAAAGACAGCAAAGGTGCTATATTTGCGTTAAATCCGACTTGTAAGCATCTTGGTTGTACAGTTAACTGGAACGATAACCCTGCTTACAAAGATCAGTATTTCTGTCCATGTCACGGTGCGCACTATACGCAAGATGGTAAGAACCTTGCTGTAGCACCTAAACCGCTAGACGAATACACAACAAAAGTAGAGAATGGTTTCGTGTATGTTGGACAACTTCATGCTAACACTAGAGTATAAGGGGGCGTCACGATCAGATGTTTAAAAACGTATACAACTGGATTGACGAACGTCTTGATATTACGCCTATGTGGAGAGATGTAGCAGATCACGAGGTTCCTGAACACGTTAACCCTGCTCATCATTTTTCTGCGTTCGTTTACTGTTTTGGCGGATTGACGTTTTTCATCACAGTAATTCAAATTTTGTCAGGTATGTTCCTAACGATGTATTACACACCTGATATTATCAACGCTTATGCAAGTGTTGATTACCTACAACATAAAGTAGCTTTCGGTGTTATCGTCAGAGGTATGCACCACTGGGGAGCTAGTTTGGTTATCGTAATGATGTTCTTACATACCCTGCGCGTGTTCTTCACAGGATCTTACAAAGCTCCACGTGAAATGAACTGGGTTGTAGGCATGCTCATTTTCTTCGTTATGTTAGGTCTTGGTTTTACGGGATACCTGCTTCCATGGGATAACAAAGCTTACTTTGCAACACAAGTAGGTATGAAAATTGCAGCAGCGGTACCATTTGCAGGTCCGTACATCGAAACATTGCTGCAAGGCGGAAGCATTGTTGGTGCACAAACACTAACACGATTCTTTGCTATTCATGTGTTCTTCCTGCCTGGCGTTCTTCTAGCTTTGCTTGCCGGACACTTCTTCATGATTCGCAAACAAGGTATTTCCGGACCGCTATAATTTAGGGAGGGGCGAGTAGCGTGGCGCATGGTCATAAGTCTGATGAAAAAATCGTTTACGTAGGGGATTCCCGCGTAATTAAAAAAACTCCAGAGCAACGTCTCATACCTAGAGATTACTCGGCTTACCCTGGTAAGTCTGAGGCATTCATTCCAAACTTCTTGTTGAAAGAGTGGATGGTTGGGGTTGTTGTCCTGGTTGGTATGTTAGTTCTAGTAATGTCTGACCCAGCTCCGCTTGGTTATCCTGCGGATCCGAAGAACACGGCATTTATTCCGATGCCAGACTGGTACTTCTTGTTCATGTATCAATTGCTGAAGTATCCATACACATCGGGTGATTACGTAGTTCTTGGTGCGGTTGTAGTTCCAGGTTTACTATTTGGCGGTTTGTTGCTGGCTCCATTCTTGGATACAGGCAAAGAGCGTCGCTTCTATAGAAGACCAATTGCTTCAAGCCTAATGATTCTATCTTTGATCGCTTGTACATACCTTACGTACACGTCTTGGGCACATTACCAACTCGAGCTTAAAGAGAAAAACATCATTCCAGAGCACATCAAGCGTGAAGAAGAAATGCACGCTAACAAAGGTGGCGCGGCTGGAGAAGGCGCGAAGAAAGAAACGAAAAAAGCTGCTGAAATCGTTGCTGCAGATGATCCAGGTGCTGCGATCTATGCGAAAGCAACTTGCTTGTCTTGCCATGGCGCACAGCTTAAAGGGATGCCAGCTTCTGGTGTACCAGCATTGTTAGGAACTGGCGATACACATACGAAGGAAGACATTATGGGTATCATCAAAAATGGTAAAGGCAACATGCCTGCCATGTATAAGCCTAACATTGATAAAGGTTTAACTGATGCCGATATTGATAAATTGGCTGATTGGTTATCCAAACAAAAAACTCAATAATAACGGAACCTGGTCGCGAAAGTGATCAGGTTTTTTTTGGAAATTTTCGCATGTGTATGATTCAATATTGATTGTAAAGGAGGGGCCGAGTTGTCCGTTTCCTATTTGTGGAGCAAAGACTTCTTACTCAATAAGAAGATGTTATGGCTGCTTTTTATTAGCAATTTGCTAGGGACCGTGTATGGCTATGAATGGTACTGGCTTCAAATGGTAGATACCCTGGCAGAGAGTCCCATATGGTATGTCTTCTTTGTACCAGATAGCCCGACCGCAAGTTTGTTTTTCACACTTTCAGTAGTTTATTTGATTTTGGATCAATCTTCAAAAGGACCATCGAGCAAGCTGGGTAAGGCGATTCGTGGCTTTATTGAAGCTTTCGGACTTATTACCTCATTTAAGTATGGGATTTGGGCTGTTACGATGATCTGGGCAGGAGCGGGGCTCGGTGCTGAGGTCGGATGGGATGGATGGATGCTAACAGCTTCGCATTTGGCTATGGCAGTGGAAGCGCTGTTATTTGTCCGTTGGTTTTCTTACCGATTACCTGCGATTGCACTGGTGGCGATCTGGACGTTCTGGAACGATTTCATGGACTATGAAAGAGGTGTCTTTCCAAGGTTGCAGCGTGAGCTTCATCCTTACTTAGGAATGATTCAATTTTTCACGATATGCATGAGTATTATTGGCATCTGGATTGCCATTACGTGTTTAATGGTGAGAGAGAAAAGTAAGCTGAAACCGAGCGCTTGATGGTCTAAACAGGGACAAACCTCCATATGATGAATGTGAAGGAGGGGATGTCCCATGTTTGTAGTAGAGAGAGCGATCAGAGTGACAGCCGTTACGATCGTATTCGGTGTTGTTCTTTGTATACTTGCGGCTTGCGGTGCAGAACGACACACAGTTGGACAAGCTAGTAAACCCGTAGATCCTGCCCAACTTGAGCGGGTCACGTTCTTGAATCAAATTGCGGAAGAAATGTATACGTTGACGATGTCCGGACAAGTTGTTGAAGCTAGAAATAAGCTGATTCAACTATCTGATCAAATTCCGAAAATTTCGTTCGAAGGAATTACGTCCGTCGAGGGCTTGAATGCATTGACAGAAACCGTGACTGGGGCCAAGCGGGTATATAATGCAGCCAACTATTCACCCGCAGAGGGACAAATAGCAGTCGCCAAAATTCGTCTGGCCACCGATGCGCTTACGCATAAGAACCAGCCGATGTGGTTGCAATACTACAAGGTGCTGCAAAATGATAGTCAATTACTAAGCCAACAAGTTAAATCAAATAAACAACCGGAAGCTATAGAGGAATTCGGTAAGCTGTCACAGCATATCGCCATTATTCATCCTTCACTCATTATTAGCCGAGATGCGTCTTCGGTTGAGAAGTTAGATTCATTAGTTGCTTTTATTAGAACAAATGTGAATGCAAAACCAATGCCTGTAAAGCAGCTAGAAGCAGGTATCGTTACTTTGAATCAAGTGCTGGATGAGCTCTTTATGAAACACAAAGATGCAGTGGCCTACGTGCCTTTCACAGATCCGAAGCAGCCGATCATCTGGTCGCTTAGCATGGGTGTCATCATTGTAGGGGTTCTAAGCTATGTTGGCTGGCGGATGTACCAATCAGGTCGACATATCGTCCCCGTGAAGCAAGCCAAGGAAAGTAAAAACAGATAAGCAAAAAGGGTTAAGCAAGCTCAGATTGAGCTGCTTAACCCTTTTTTTTGCAAACTTAATGTGTTTTAAAGCCCTCGCCAATGACTTCATGCACATCCCCAACGATAATGAAAGCCCGCGGATCAACGGCGTGAATGAGCTCGCGCATCCGCCTTGTTTCATGTCGATAAACGACACAATAGACAACTTCCTTGGTATTACCCGAGTAGGCACCTCTGGCAGGAAAAAGCGTTACTCCGCGATCTAGTGCTGTGGTGATGGTCTCGGCTAAGACACTGGGTTGTTCACTAATAATCGTGAAAGCTTTCGCGGCATAAGCGCCTTCCGATATGTAATCAATAATTCGTGATGTGACGAATACGGCAACGAGGGAGTAGAGCACTTTTTCTTTCGGTAAATAGATGAAAGATGAGCCAATCACGATGACGTCGATAATAAGGATAACCTGTCCGACGCTCCAACCTCTTTTTTTATGACCAATGCGAGCTAGTATATCAGAACCGCCTGTAGTTCCACCGAAGCGGAAAACAAGCCCTAGTCCTGTTCCCAGTGTAATCCCAGCGTAGAGCGTAGCCAGGAAATAATCTTGTGTCGTGTGAAACGGGCTTAACCACCCCATGTGAATTAGCCATTCCATGACCCATAGGAAAAACGAGAGGCATACTACGCCGAAAATCGTATATAACATGGGACCCTTACCGAAATTACGCCATCCTAAGTAAAACAATGGGATATTAAAGATCAGCGTGGAGTAAGAAGGGGGAACATTGAGTACGTATTTGAGCAAAAGGGAGATACCTGTTAATCCGCCTTCCATCAGCTCATTTGAAATGACAAAATAATGTAAACCAAACGCATAGATTGCGGTTCCTATCCCAATTCCTAGCACATTTAGAAACTGATCAGCGAACCTTTCTTTGAAAATCATGCCAATTCCTCCAAGCCTAAGTTACTTTCTGAATAACAAAAAATTTGTCAACTTTTCTCGTTTAGTTTAACATAAGGAGGATAACCTTTGTGAAGAAGATGGAAAGAAGGATGCTGATGTCAGAGCGTACACTTAAAGACCTGCAACAAGAGGTTGATACTTATATTTCCCAGTTTAAGGAAGGATATTTCAGTCCTCTGTCGATGCTGGCGAGAATGTCGGAAGAAGTCGGTGAATTGGCGCGTGAGGTGAATCATTCTTTCGGTGAAAAGCCTAAAAAAAGTACAGAAGCGGATAACTCAATTGAGCTGGAGTTAGGTGACATTTTGTTCATTACGATCTGTTTTGCGAATTCTTTAGGCATTGATTTAACGGAAGCTCATGACAAAATTATGCATAAGTTTAATACCCGCGACGCGGGGCGTTGGACTAAAATTAACACCGAAACTCCCTAACCTTCATAAACTAAACCATCCCCACTAAACGGGAAAACCGCTTATGGCAAAGGAGGATGGGCAGATGAATGAAGAAAATCCAATACAGAAAGCATACGAATCCATACTTGGGCATGATTTTGAAAAGGCCATTGAATGGTTTGAAAAAGCGATAGCCGAAGAACCAAACAATGCTGCCTATCACCACAAACTATCCATAACTTGCGCGAGAAGTAATAAACTGGGTAAAGCGGTGGAGCATGCGTCAAGAGCTATAGAACTTGAACCGACGAATGAGACGTATCGCTTTCAATTGCAGGTGTTGAATGCACGAGAGCTGGTTGAACAAGCCAGAAAAGAACTGAGTAATCAGTCGGAGCATGCGGAACGCGCTATTTTCCTGTTGAAAGAAGCGATTGTTCTGGATCCCTTGGCGATTGAAGCGTATTTGATTCTAGGCGAAGCCTTTGCTATGCGAAAAGATTATACAAGAGCGTACCAAACCATCATGGAGGCTGTTCGTTTAGAGCCGCATCATGAGCTTGCCAAGCAGCATGCTGCGATGTACCAGAACAAGATGAAATAAAGATAGGCCCGAAACAAAAATAAAGGAGATCATCACAATATGGAGCGTAGAATACGAGTAGCAGTAATCGGAGCAAGTGGAAGAATGGGGCGGGAGGTCGTCAAGACCGTTTTGCGCGAACCCGATATGGAATTAGTTGCAGGCGTTAGCCGCACCTCCGGCCCAATTGATCTAGGAAGAATGGTTGGGCTGGACGAATGCGGAGTTCTCATGGGCAGCGACATTGAGAAGATACTTATCGAATCGAAGCCTGATGTTTTAGTTGATTTTACAGGGCCGCAAACGGCGGTTTCACATACAAATCTAGCGATTCGCTTAGGAATTCGTCCCGTGATGGGGACGACGGGATTCACGCCGCAGGCTATTGCTGATTTGGACATGCTATGCCGAGATAACAATATTGGCGGATTAATTGCCCCCAATTTCTCGATCGGCGCTATTCTCATGATGAGATTTGCTGCGCAGGCTTCGAAATATTTCCCGCATTTGGAAATTATCGAATATCATGGCGATCAGAAGCTTGATGCACCATCAGGTACAGCTGTGAAAACGGCTGAGCTGATTTCCGAAGTACGTGAAGAAATTAAGCAAGGCAATCCGAAAGAAGAAGAAACAATTGAAGGTTCACGCGGTGGGTATTACAATGGATTCAGAATACATAGTGTCCGTTTGCCAGGTGTATTTGCACAACAGGAAGTGATTATGGCGGAGCAAGGCCAAGCGCTCAAAATTCGACATGACTCTTATGATCGTGCTGCCTACATGCCAGGTGTAGCGATTGCGGTTCGTAAAGTCATGACCTACACGGGAATGATTTATGGATTTGAGCATTTTATAGATTAAGGACCCCTAGGAGAGTGGAAGTCAGATGTTAAGCATCGCACTTATTGCCCATGATCGGAAAAAAGATGAGATGGTGAATTTCGTAACGGCTTATGAGCTTGTTTTCGAAGGTCACAAACTATATGCAACGGGTACGACAGGCACGCGAATCATGGCAAATACGAAACTAAGTATTCATCGATTTATGTCAGGACCACTTGGTGGAGATCAGCAGATCGGTGCGTTAGTTGCAGAGAATGAAATGGATTTTATTATTTTCTTACGTGATCCATTAATGGCTCAACCGCATGAGCCTGATATTATCGCTTTACTGCGTCTTTGTGACGTGCAGGGAATTCCATGTGCCACGAATATTGCAACGGCTGAGTTGCTTGTAAGGGCATTGGATCGCGGGGATTTTGCTTGGAGAGAACTCGTACATAAATATAAGCCAGGAATTGACTCCAATGAGTGAACAACTGGATATTCTCATATTTGGTGCCCATGCTGATGATGCTGAGATTGGCATGGGAGCAACCATAGCCAAACATACACAACGTGGTCTTCGAGTTGGTCTTTGCGAGCTGACGTATGCCGAAATGTCATCGAATGGGACTGTGGAAACTAGACTAGAAGAAGCAGCCGAGGCAGCGAGCATTCTTGGGGTAGCGACCCGCACCAATCTTGGCTTACCCGATCGCGGTTTGTTTGTTAACGCAGCTAACATAGAACGAATTACGCAAGAGATACGAAAATTTCGTCCTAGAATTGTTTTTGCCCCATATTGGCAAGATCGGCATCCCGATCATATTGCGTGTTCAACGCTCGTTCAGGAAGCTGTTTTCAATGCGAAGCTGCGCAAATACTTACCGGACTCAGAAGCAGTGAATGTGGAGCAGTTCTTGTTCTATTTTATTAATGATGTGTATGAAGCTAGTGCAATTGTAGATGTAACAGATACGTATGATAAAAAAATGGCAGCACTGCGCGCGTACCGGTCACAATTCGTAACAGGTGCAAATACGGTAGCGACGCCACTCAATCAAGGTTATGTCGAACGTGTAGAAGCCCGTGACCGACTCATGGGTCAAAAGCGTCAATTGACGTACGCGGAAGGGTTCGTTTCCAAACTCCCCTTGGTGATAGACCATTTTGATTGATCGGAAAGAGGTGTGAAAATGAAAGACAAATTAAAGATTGGTATTACTTGTTACCCGACCCTAGGCGGTTCAGGTGTTGTTGCTACAGAGCTAGGTAAGCTGCTGGCTGAAAAAGGACATGAGGTTCATTTTATTACGCATAGCATGCCGTTTCGTTTGGGTAAATTCCACAAAAATATTTATTATCACGAAGTTGAAGTTAGTCAATATTACGTATTCCGTTATCCGCCATATGATCTTTCACTTGCAAGTAAATTAGCTCAAGTTGCCAAAATGGAAGAGCTTGATTTGCTGCACGTGCACTATGCGATTCCCCATGCTGTCTGTGCATTGCTTGCCAAGCAGATGGTGGGTTCGAACCTTAAGGTAGTTACGACGCTGCACGGCACCGATATTACAGTATTGGGGCAAGACCAGTCCATTTCAGATCTCATCCGTTATGCGATTAATGAAAGTGATGCCGTTACTGCCGTTTCCAAGGATCTAATCAAAGAAACACGGGAATTACTAGCTATTGATCGAGATATCGATCTGACCTATAACTTTGTAGATAAACGGGTGTACTACCCGCGCGATATATCGAAGTTAAGAGGCGAATTCGCACGTCCGGATGAGAAAATTCTAATTCATATTTCCAACTTCCGACCTGTGAAACGCGTGCAGGATGTTGTTGATATTTTCGCTAAGGTTAGCAAGGAAGTGCCATCCCGACTGTTATTTGTAGGGGAAGGTCCTGATCTTTCGAAAATGATTTCGAAGGTGAAGGAACTCGGACTCTCGGATAAAGTCACATTCTGCGGTAAACAGGATGATGTGGCGCAAGTGATTTCCTTAGCAGACCTCATGCTGCTTCCTTCTGAAAAAGAAAGCTTCGGACTAGTTGCGCTTGAAGCGATGGCTTGCGGCGTACCGACAATCGGGTCCAATGCAGGAGGTATTCCTGAGCTAATCACACACGGTGAAACTGGGTATTTGGCAGATGTGGGAGATACGGATCAAATGGCGAAGCATGCGATTCATTTGCTAAGTAATCAAGTTTTATATGAGCAAGTTGCCCAAAATTGTTTGAATCGTGCGCGGTATACGTTCTGTAACGATATTACAACGGTTCAATATGAAGAAATTTATTACCGTGTGTTGGGGAGAGAGCTCCCTGAATCACATCGTATTTCAGCCTCGTCCTGTCAATAAGGATGCGAGCTAGCTAGGAGAACGACATTGGAAGCAAGTAAACGAATGATCAATGATGCTGGTGCGACTGCGGTTCTAGAAAAATTAACAGAAGCAGGGTATGAAGCCTATCTGGTGGGGGGCTGTGTGCGAGACGCTGTTCTCGGACGGTCCATCAAAGATATCGATATCGCCACTTCAGCTTTGCCTGAGCAAGTGATGGAGATATTCCAGCGTACGGTACCTACTGGACTTCAGCATGGCACTGTGACGGTTCTGATCGCTCAGGACACTTATGAGGTTACAACCTTTCGCAAGGAGGCTGCCTACGAGCAATTTCGTCGCCCAGCCTCCGTTGAATATATTTCGGATTTGACCGAGGATTTGAAACGAAGGGATTTCACGATGAACGCGATGGCCATGGATCGGGCTGGCGTTCTGCAGGATCCTTTTGGCGGACAGGCAGATCTGTCCGCTGGTGTGCTCCGCTGCGTAGGGGTAGCGGAGGAAAGATTTGGCGAAGATGCGCTTCGGATGCTTCGCTGCATTCGTTTTGCCTCGACCTACGGCTTAGAGATCGAGGCCGGCACTTGGCAAGCGCTGCTGGCGAATGCGCCGCTGCTGCGCCACATCGCTATGGAGCGCGTGCGCAGCGAGCTGCAGCGCATGGTCGAAGGCCCAGCCCCTGCGCGGGCTGTGCGACTGCTCTTGGCGAGCGGCCTGCTGGCCTACCTCAAAAAGCAGCTACCGCTGCCTTTTGAGGCCTGGCTCGCCTGGGACGACGCGCTGGACGCTGTCAGCGCGCTGGAAGGGCAGCATGACCGCTGGGCCATGCTGCTGATGCTCCTGGAGGTGCCAGCGGACACAGTCCGCGCGGCGCTCCAGGAGCTGACCTTCTCCCGCGCGGACATCGCCGCGGTCGCGGAAGTGCTCGCCCTGCGCGAGGCTGTCGCTGCGCAGGCTGGGGTTCCAGACCCGGCTCCGCTGGAGCGGGTCTGGAAGCTTGGCGCGGTGCGCCGCGGCGAAGCCGCAGCCCGCGCGTTACTGCGGCTGCTGCGCGAGCTGCCGCAGGTGGAGGAGAAGCGCGGCGAATTGGCGCGCTTCCTAGCCCAGACAGCGCCGGCGTTGCTGCGGCGCGGGGATGATTGGCTGAAGGAGGTTCCCTGCTTCAGCCTGAAGGCACTCGCCATATCCGGCCAGGATGTGGCGAAGGCACTGGACAAGCAGCCGGGCCCTTGGATGGGCGTGCTGCTGCAGGATCTGCTCGAGCGTGCCGCGCTCGGGGAAATCCCGAATGAGCGCGAGGCTCTTATTCACGCCGCGCAGGCTGCGAAGTAGCAGCGCTGTGCGGTTTTTCTTTTCGGACTCAGCTAACTGGAAAACCTCCATCTAATTTCCCTCATTTCCACTTGAAAGCAAGATTAGATGTAAAAACTACAGGTAATTCGGTTGATTTTAGCTAAAATGAAGGAAATCGATGAAATTAACATTAGAAAATCCAGTTATTTTTGATTGCATTGCTTTTCTGCTCGAAATAACTGTATGAAATCCAGTTAATCTTTACCCATTAACCACGAGATCGCGAGTGAAGTCGGATGAATGAACGTATTTTAGAGCTTTTTGAGCAGTCGGCGGACACGTATGTATCGGGAGCGGAAATTAGTCGGCGGCTCGGTGTGAGCCGAACGGCGATTTGGAAGCACATTGAGGAGCTGCGAGCGCAAGGCTATGAATTCGAAGCTGCTTCACGCAAAGGATATAGATTGATTAGTAAGCCAGCGAAATGGCAGCTCAGCGAGCTGATGAGCGGGATGAACACGAAGGTGCTCGGTCAAAAAGTACATATCTATGACGAAGTAGACTCCACACAGACGATTGCGCATAAGCTGGTCGCTTCAGGCGCTACTGAAGGTACGATCGTGCTAGCGGAAAGGCAGACAGCGGGGCGAGGTCGTATGGGGCGCAGCTGGCATTCTCCGTCGGGTAAGGGGATATGGTTGAGTCTTATTCTGACGCCGCGAATTCCTGTCTATTTCATGCCGCAATTAACGCTGCTTAGTGCGGTTGCCTTGTGTCGTGCCATTCAAAAAGTGTGTCGTGTCGAAATCGGCATTAAATGGCCTAATGATCTTCTGATTCATGGGAAGAAGGTTAGTGGCATTTTGCTGGAGAGCAGTGGCGAGGATGAGCGTTTGAAGTATGTCATTGCAGGGATCGGCATTTCCGTAAATTTGTTAGAAGAGGACTATCCGGAAGAGCTGCGCGGGATTGCAACTTCCTTGGCTATTGAGTCAGGCGGCAAGGTTTCACGCGAGGGTTTAGTACAAGCTTTTCTTTTGGAATTCGAGGAGATGTATGCCCTTTACTTAGAGAAAGGCTTCGGCCCAATTCGTCTATTGTGGGAAGCTTTAAGTGTAACTTTGAAGAGACCGATTCGGACTTCAACCCCAACAGGGTTTATTGAAGGCATCGCAGATTCATTGGATGACACGGGTGCATTGACAGTGATTACGCCATCTGGCGAGCGGGTTAAAATTTATTCTGGAGATATCGAGCTGAAGTAGTGGGAGATAAAGGGTATCCTCCAGGAGCAAGCTTTGGTATAATAGATGTATAAGGCGGTATCCTTATAGGAACTGCACTTGTCGTAATACTTGTAGGTAAGCTTGATAAATACCGATGAAACAAGATGTTGGATTCTGCTCTGAGCCTTATTGGACCGAGACAGAGGGATCATTGATTCTTTCTGCATGCGTTCCTTTTAGCTCTTAGCTAAAAGGTTTTTTATTTTATATGAGGAAGCTGGGATGACTGTGGAACAACGTAAGGCGCTAACGACAGCTAAGATGAGAAAAATGAAGCAAGACGGCGTACCGATTACGATGGTAACGGCCTATGATTATCCCTCAGCACGTTTGTCGGAGGAAGCTGGTATTGATGTCATTCTCGTGGGAGATTCACTGGGGAATGTAGTTCTAGGCTATGACTCCACACTGCCTGTTACGCTGGATGACATGGTTTACCATACACGTGCAGCGGTACGCGGTGCGGCAAATACGTTTGTCGTCGCTGACATGCCCTTCTTAACCTACCACGGCAGTTTGGACGCTACATTGCAAGGTGTGGGGCGTTTGATGCGTGAAGGCGGCGCTAAGGCGGTTAAGCTTGAAGGCGGCGCAGAGATCGCGGCTACGGTCAAAGCGATTACAGAGGCAGGCGTGCCTGTTGTTGGCCATTTGGGCTTAACACCGCAATCGGTTCATCAATTGGGTGGATTTCGTGTTCAAGGGCGCAGCTCGGAGCAGGCGAAAAAGCTGCTGAGTGATGCGAAGGCGATTGAAGAGGCAGGAGCTTTTGCTGTTGTGCTTGAGCTCGTCACGGATGAATTGGCGGCATGGATCACGAAGCAGCTTTCGATTCCTACGATTGGCATTGGGTCTGGCGTGCACTGTGATGGGCAAGTGCTTGTGTATCATGATCTGCTGCAGTATGGTTCTGACAGTGCTCCCAGAAAGTTTGTTAAAGCCTATGCAAATATCGGGGAAACTATCCGTACAGGGATTGGCGAATATGTGAAAGAAGTGAAGGCGCGGACGTTCCCAGCGCAAGAAAATACGTTTCATATGGACAACGATGTTGTGCAATATTTATACGGCGATAAGGAGTGATTGGTCATGGAAGCGATCCACACAATGGAAGTGGTTCAGACAATTGCCGATTTAAGAGCGAGGATTAAAGCGTACCGAAGGAAAAATGGCCAGACGGTCGGCTTCGTGCCTACGATGGGCTTTCTCCATGAGGGACACGCCAGCTTGCTAAAAAAGGCGCGTTCGCAAAGCGGATTAGTTGTGTTGAGTATTTTTGTGAATCCGCTGCAGTTTGGTCCTGGGGAGGACTTTGAACGATATCCGCGGAATGCGGAGCGTGATTTGGCGGTTGCAGAGGCTGCGGGTGTGGACATTGTGTTCATGCCATCCGTTGATGAAATGTATCCTTCACAGACACGCACCACGGTTAGTGTATCGGAAGTGACCACGAGATTATGCGGGGCTTCAAGACCTGGCCATTTTGACGGCGTAGCAACGGTTGTAAGCAAGCTGTTTCATATCGTTCAGCCTGATCAAGCCTTTTTCGGCTTAAAGGATGCTCAACAGGTCGCCGTCATCGAGCAGATGGTACAGGATTTGAATTTTCCTGTAGAAATCGTCCCTTGTCCGACCTTACGTGAAGAAGATGGCTTAGCGATGAGTTCGCGAAATGTGTATCTGTCGGCAGAGGAGCGTCAACAAGCGCTTGTATTGTCGCAGTCCTTACAGAAAGCGAAAGATTTTATTTTAAGTCATACCAATAAACCATTTACATCGCAAGAGCTGCAAACACTAGTAAAAACTCATATCCAAACGGCGCCATTAGCCGTTATTGATTATGTTGAAGTGCTAGCCTACCCAACTTTAGAGCCTTTTGAATATAGCCATTCTACTTCATCTCTTATTATTGCGCTGGCTGTGAAGTTCGGGAAAACACGTTTAATTGATAATCTTATACTACAAGTCAGGAAGTGACGTCTTATGTTTCGCACAATTATGAAAGCAAAGATCCACCGCGCCACGGTTACTGAGGCGAATTTAAATTATATCGGAAGCATTACGATCGATGAGGATTTGATTGATCTGGTCGATATGCTGCCGGGTGAGAAAGTACAAATCGTAAACAACAACAACGGTGCTCGTCTTGAAACGTATATTATCCCAGGGCCGCGCGGCACTGGTGTCGTGTGCTTGAATGGCGCGGCAGCTAGACTTGTGCAAACGGGCGATACGATCATTATCGTGTCCTATGCCATGATGAGTGATGAGGAAGCGAAGAAGCACCATCCGACGATTGCCATTATGGGGGCTAACAACACAGTTGCTCAGCTATTAAAAGAAGAAGAGCATTCGACCGTACTGTAAGTTGTTGTAAGTTGAACGCCGCCCTGCCTTGCATGCATGAAATCGGCTCTGTTTACAAAGAATGAGGGTAAGCTTTCGAAGCAAAGGTGGGGATGCCAAATGTTTAAGCATTTATTTTCCACAATGAATGAGGTTTTGGAAGAAATCCAAAAGGAATATCCGAACAGTGATGTGGAGAAAAAGGCGGAGCTTGACGAACAACTGCAAGTGCTGAAAACGATGAGTGATGAGTTCATCGAGGCTTGGCTGCTTTTTGAGGAGAAGCTGGGAAAGTTCTATGGGGCGGTGCCGACCAGCAGTACAAAAACCTTACATGATGAATTGATGGAGCTTGATGTATCAGGCAAGCAGACAGAAGAATTCATGCGTGGACAAGGCTATTACAAGCTGTATATGTATGATCAAGCAATCAAGGAATTCGAGGTGTTGATTCAAAGGCAGCCGGATTTCTTGTTAGCTCGGGTGTATTTAGCGATGGGGCATTTGCGAAAAGGGGAGTTTGGCGATGCGTATCAGCACTTCAAATTCCTTCTTCCGCTCACGGATAACTCCAAGATGAAAGCTATCTCCTATAACGCAATGGGCTGTATTCAAGTGCAGAATCAGAATTTGGAGAAGGCTTTCGAATATTTTCAAAAAGCGTATCATACCGATCCCTCTTGTATGGAGCCGCTTATCAATCGTGATGAGTGCTAACCCGAAAAGAAATCAAGGTATTCCCTTTTCCTAATCAGATTTGGTATGCTAGGAGAAGTGCAGGACGAAGGGATTGAAGATAGACGTTATGAAATTTGCAGTTTTGGATTTTGAAACGACAGGAAGTCAGCCTGGGGACGAAATTATACAGGTTGGACTCGTCATCATAGATCAATTTGAAATTACAGACAGGTATACTTCTCTGGTGAACCCAGGGATTAGTATACCTTCTTCGATTACAACCTTAACAGGGATTACGAATGAGATGGTCATCGACGCACCTTCACTCGATCAGGTGATGTCAGACATGTTTCCATTGCTGTTTGATTGTGTGCTAGTGGCGCATCAAGCCGCATTTGATTTGTCATTTCTTCAACGGGGGCTTACAAGAACCGGATATCCGCCTTTCTCGGGGCGCGTGCTAGACACGATGGATATGCTGCGCATCTTGTTCCCTTCCATTTCGAGCCTACAGCTTAGCATGGTTGCTGCGTTGTTTGGCATTGACCATGAACGTCCGCACCAAGCGGATAGCGATGCTGAAGTTACGGCGCTGATTTGGATTCAGTGCTTGGATCGCTTATTAGAGCTGCCACTCTTAACTTTGCAAAGGTTAGACCAAATTTTCGAAAACGGTAACACCGATTTAGGCTGGTTCCTTAACGAAATTTGTTTGTATAAGGAATCCGTGACGAGTGTGGATATGGATACGAATCGTTACTTCCGCCAATTTACGTTGAATGTGACGGATTGGGGCGAGGAGGAAGAGCTGAGAACGGAGTATGAAGTCACAGCGGCGTTAGGTACTTCGTTTCAAGCGTTCCAGCAAGGTTTGAAATCTGCCCTTCAGCAGCGGTTTGAGGTATACGAAGACCGAGAATCTCAGGATCTAATGATACAGGAAGTCGAGAAGTCCCTTGAGGCGGATCAACATTTGATGATTGAAGCGGGCACAGGGACAGGGAAATCACTCGGATATTTGATTCCTTCGATATACTATGGATTGAAATACGAGAAGAAAGTCGTTGTGTCCACACATACGATCAATTTGCAGGAGCAGCTACGCGAACGTGATATTCCATTATTAAAAGATATTTTTCCCGTACCGTTCAAAGCGGCCGTGTTGAAAGGCAGAAGCCATTATTTGTGCTTGCGCAAATTTGAAACGAAGCTGACGACCCGGGACTATGAGAACGGTCGGGAAGACCCAATCACCGCCGCGCAAATGGTTGTCTGGCTGAGTGAAACGGAGCACGGGGACGAAGAAGAATTGCACTTTGGGAACAAAGGCGCGCAATTCTGGTACTCTGTCGCCAGCGATACGGATTCATGCTTAAACAGGATGTGTCCATGGTATAAGAAGTGCTTCTATCATCGCGCACGTAATGACGCCAACACGGCTGATGTGATCATCACCAACCATTCACTCCTCTTTACGGATATGAAGGCTGAGAACCGCCTTCTACCGGCTTACAAGCACCTTGTGATTGATGAGGCTCACCACTTTGAAGAAGTGGCAAGTAAACACCTCGGAATTGAGCTGCATGCCTCGGCCTTTTATCATTCCTTATTGTGGCTGTATAAGGATAATCGCAGCGGCCAGCTTCCGATGCTTCGTTTCCGGTTGCAAAGGTCGGATGAAGCGGCGGAGCGCGTAGCGGCTTGGAGTCATACGATTGATGGGTTATTTCCCAAAATTATTGCGATTAAGGAAGACTGGGAACGTTTAAGCGAAGCCTTCTACGAATTAGTTTCTTCAGGGAGCGATCCATCACAGTCGGAAACCTCGCAATATGTGCTGCGGTTGAAGCCAGAAACGCTGCCTTCCAATTGGCGTGAGCTGGTGATTATGGAGGATAACATTTATCTGAATGCAAACGATTTGCTGCGAACGTTGGATAAACTGTTGAATGAGTTGAAGGATCAGCAGGATGGACTTGGTGTTCAAGGGCTTGTGACAGACCTGAACGGAACCGTGAAAGAGCTGTATGAGCATCGTGATGCGCTGCATTTCTTTATGAAAATGGCCGACGAGGGGTACGTATATTGGATCGAGGCGGGCACGTATGCGAAAGCCAAATCGGTGCAGCTGAATTCCGTACCGACGGATGTTAGCGGATTGCTGCAGCAGCATTTCTTTGAAACGAAGGATAGTATCATCCTGACTTCAGCGACACTTTCTGTGAATAAGTCGTTCCAGTATTCAGCGGAGCAGCTAGGTTTAGCGATTCCTGCGGACGAAGAGTCAGGGAAGCTGAAGACGGTGCAACTGCCATCTCCGTTTAACTATCGCGAACAAGCCTTGGTTGTGATTCCACGGGATTTCCCAACCATTAAGGGAGCGGGCGATCCTGTTTTCATAGATGCACTGATTAACTCGCTAAGCGACGTAGCCCAAGTGACGAAAGGCCGCATGCTGGTGCTGTGCACCTCGAATCGGATGCTGAAGCTCGTCCATGCAGGGATGAAGGAGAAGCTGAGTCCTCATGGTATCACCGTACTCGGACAAGGTGTGGATAGCGGCAATCGGAGCAAGCTGACCCGGATGTTCCAGGACAACAAGATGTGCGTGCTGCTGGGCACGAGCTCGTTCTGGGAGGGCGTCGATATTCCAGGGGATGCGCTGAGCTGCCTCGCGATCATTCGACTGCCTTTTCAACCGCCAAATCATCCGCTTGTGGAAGCGAAGTGTGAAAATATTAAGCGACGGAATGAGAATCCGTTCATGAAATTTTCCGTGCCGCAGGCCGTTATTCGTTTTAAACAGGGCTTTGGTCGTCTTGTTCGCAGAGCGTCAGACAAAGGGATCGTGATCATCTACGATACACGTGTCATTGAAACGTATTATGGCAAGCATTTCCTCTATTCGTTGCCTGGTCCGAAGATTGAGCACATGACGTGTGAACAAATGCTACCGAGGATTGAGCAGTGGATGGGGGGAGCCTAAATAAAGTGAAAACCCAAAAAATATCAGAAGCCGTGGTCCGCAGATTGCCGATTTATTTACGTTATTTGAACGAATTGCAAATGAATAATGTGTCAACGGTATCTTCTCAGGATTTAGGTCAGAAGCTGGATCTGAATCCTGCTCAGATTCGCAAGGATTTGGCTTATTTCGGAGAGTTCGGCAAAAAGGGAATCGGCTATGATATCAATTATCTGATTGAGAAGATTCGGCAAATACTGAAGTTGGATCGACATATACAAGTTGCCCTAGTAGGCGCAGGGAATCTTGGCAGAGCCCTTTGCAATTATAATACGTACTTACGCAATGATATGAAAATTGTCGCGCTTTTTGATGCGATGCCTAACAAGTTAGGTGAAGTGATTAATAACTTAGTCGTGCTTCCCATGGATCAAATGAAAACGGTTCTGGCAGAGCTTGGCGTTCGAATTGGCATCATCACCGTGCCCGCGGCAGAAGCGCAAAATGTGGCGAATGAATTCGTCGCTTGCGGAATCGAAGCGATCTTGAATTTTGCACCAGTTATTATTAAGGTGCCTGCAGACGTTCGCGTACATTATGCTGATTTTACGACAGAGCTGCAAAGCTTAGCTTATTATTTGGATTGAAAAAAGGCACGACCCGCGTTGCGTTCAGCGGGCCGTGCCTTTTTTCATTTCGTTATAGAATATTGAATATTACGGAGTAAAGCAAGTAAGCAAGCACCATACTGATTGGAATCGTAATGATCCAAGTGATAAGCATTCGGCCTACCGTACCCCATTGCACTTCATGGAACCGCATGACGCTCCCAGTCCCAATAATGGCAGATGAAATAACGTGCGTAGTGGATAGTGGTTTACCTAAGAACGTCGATATTTGGATAACAATCGAAGACGTTAAGTCTGAGGCAAAGCCATTGATCGGTTCGATTTTGACGATTTTGCCTGACACGGTTTTAATGATTCTCCATCCACCAATGGAAGTTCCAAGCCCCATCGCAGTCGCAGCTGCAATCTTAACCCAGAGTGGAACATTTAAATCCGTTTGATAGCCGGCTGCGACGAGTCCGAATACGATAATCCCCATCGCCTTTTGTGCATCGTTTCCACCGTGTGAGTACGAAAGTAATCCGGCGGAAAGGATTTGAAGCGTACGGAATCCGCGATTAAGCTTGGATCTAGATGTATTACCTGACCAAATGACAATGTATTTGATCAATATCATGATGAGATAACCTAAACCGAAAGCGATAATCGGTGATAAAATCAAAATAATAATGATTTGCGTAAAGCCGCTCCAATTCACGCCATTGAATCCAGCTCCAGCAATGACGGCACCAGCGAGGGAACCAAGCAATGTGTGCGAGGAAGACGAGGGTATCGACAGATACCAAGTAAGCAAGTTCCAAATAATTGCCGCAAGCAAGGCCGCGATAACGACTTCAACACCATTTTCGATCTTAGCTGGATTAGCAATACTTCCGCCAACCGTTTTAGCTACTTCAGAGGACACCATGGCTCCCACAAAATTAAGTGTAGCTGCCATAAAAATCGCAACTCGCGGGCTTAACGCACGTGTAGAGATCGAAGTAGCAATCGCATTAGCTGTATCGTGAAATCCGTTAATGAAGTCGAATGCAAGGGCAAGAATAACGATTACGATCAAGTAAGTTAACATGAATTCCTCCTACCGTTTTCCAAGCGGAAAACTTTCTTCGTACACAGAGACAGTTCGTCTTAGGAGTAACGAAGTACTACACTGTCTAGAATATTGGCAACATCTTCGCAAGCATCTGTTGTTTCTTCTAGGCGCTCATAAATTTCTTTCAATTTGAAGTCTTCGTAAGGATCTTTGCGGGTAATAAAAATTTGACGAATTCCTTCGCGCATCAAACGGTCTCCATCATTTTCTAGTTTGTTGATCGCCACCGTGTGCTCAGGAATTTGAATGTACTTTTTCTTGGCTAAAAGCTTGAAAGCATCTAGCATATGTTGACAGGAATCTACAATTACAGCAGAAAATTCTTTCATATAAGTGTCCGTGTGGGAAACACTCAAATAGTCGAAACGAGCGATCGTTGCTTCAATTCCGTCTGTGACATCGTCTACTTTGGAAGCCAGAACCATAATATCTTCACGATCAATCGGCGTGATAAATACTTTGTTCAAACCTCTAAAGATATCATGTGTAATGGAATCTCCTGCATGCTCAAGATCGTGAATCGCTTTGACATACTCAATTGGGGGTTTGTCACCCATCATAGCAGTGCGGAACAGTTGAGCGGTTTGCAAAGCATTCTCTGCAGCACGGATGAGAAGTTGCAAGAAATCGACTTCGTTCTTTCGAGTGAATAACGTTGTCATAGAATCCTCCTAATATTTACTATATGTACAAGTTTTTAAACGAATTTGTGAACTTAAATTGACCAAATTGTAGAAAAAACTCACAAGGTTTAAAGTATCACACTCATTAGGGCTAAAGCAACGAAAATTCCGTGACATTTTACAATTTCTTAACATCACTGAAATCGTGCATAGCTTCCTTGATTTTACATGCTTTACGATGTAAAGTTTATGGAGCGGCAACTGTTTATAGAATGAGCATAGAGAGGGTTTTTTACTATGAAAAAAACAATAATTTCAAACGGTATTTTTATTACTAATAAGGAAGAGACAACATCCATTAAGGGCTGCATGGTCATCGAGGGCAGTCAGATTACATACATCGGCAAAGAAACGCCAGAGCCGCTTGAAAACTACGATGAAGTGATTGACGGCACCAACAGGCTGTACATGCCAGGACTTGTGAATACCCATGGACATGCTGCGATGTCACTGCTCCGCGGCTATGGTGACGACCTTGCACTGCAAGTATGGTTAGAGGAAAAAATGTGGCCGATGGAAGGGAAGTTCACTTCTCAGGACGTAAAATGGGGAACACGCCTGTCGATTCTTGAAATGATCAAGGGCGGCACTACAACATTTGTCGACATGTACGACCATATGAATGAAGTAGCTCTTGCTGTTGAGGAATCCGGTATGCGTGGCGTATTGACTCGCGGCGTCATTGGACTGTGCCCGCCAGATGTGCAAACATCAAAGCTAATTGAAGCAACGGAATTTGCAAAAAATTGGCATGGCAAAGCAGACGGTAGAATTACAACAATGATGTCGCCGCATGCACCTTATACGTGTCCGCCAGATTACATTGAGCGCATTGTCCAAGTTGCGCATGATCTTAATTTGCCGATTCACACGCACATGTCAGAAACACTTCGTGAAGTTGAGGGCAATGTCGAGCAATATGGTGCAAGACCTGTTGCCCACTTGGAGAAGCTAGGTGTATTCACACGTCCTACGCTTGTCGCGCATGGTGTTCACTTAAATGATGAAGAAATTGCCGTTCTTAAAAAATACGATGTGCGCGTTTCCCACAACCCAGGCAGCAATCTGAAGCTTGCAAGCGGCGTGGCACGTGTACCAGAGCTGCTGCGTGCAGGTGTCAAAGTTTCCTTAGGGACAGATGGCGCGGCATCCAACAATAATTTGGACATGTTTGAAGAAATGCGTTTGGCTGCTCTTATCCACAAAGGCGTATCTGGCGATCCGCTAGCGGTTCCTGCAAGAGAAGCTTTGTTACTTGGAACTCGTATGGGAGCAGAATCGATTTGGTTAGACAATGTCGGGCTGCTTGAGCCAGGCATGAAGGCTGACTTCATCGCATTGGATATCGATCAACCACATTTCCTGCCGAAAACGGACTTCGTTTCCCATGTGGTATACTCCGCATGTGCAAAAGACGTCGTTGACGTATGTGTAGATGGCAAATGGATCGTTCGTAAAGGTGAATGCGTAACCCTAGATGAAGAAAAAATTAAGCGTGAATTTGAATTAAGTTTTGATAAATTAATTGGCTAATACTGATGAAGCCGTGTAAGTGGATTTGGGGAGGTGCGCCGCGTTCATGAATGCGAAGCGATCGATTACGCTTGGCGTTTTTATAGTAGCAACGCTGGGTATTGTGCTGAGCCGATTTTACCTCAATGTACAGAATGAACACTGGGATGAGAAGCGTGTAGCTGTTGAGAAAGCCTATGAGAGCAGTATGATGACGAAGGCTTCAAAGGTTGATTTTTTCTATGGTGATGAGGCATTTCAGATTGTATATGGGGAAAATAAGCTTGGACAAAGCTTAATTGCTTGGGTGTCAGACCAAGAGGTTCATACGGAGATGACGGAAGAAGCGTTCACGGAAGTGCAGGCGCGAGAAGCTGTTTTGAAAAAAGCGCCCAGCAGTCAAATCGAGCGTGTTATGCCGGGCAAGCTAGGCAATGATTATGTGTGGGAAGTCTTTTATAAAACGAAAGATGATAGAGGTACTCGGTATTTCTATGATTATTATGCGTTCAAAGATGGCAAATATCTGGATACGTATCGGCTCAGCCTTCAATAGAAGGTTGAGCTTTTTTTCATAGTTTAGGAAGAAGGAACGTTGTTTCCACTGTTTACATAAGGCAAAGAGTGTATACGCGGTGATATACTACTCGTATAGCTTTTGGACGAAAACATATATCGATACAGAGAGGTGGATGCCAATCCATGAAGATGAAGCTGCGCCTTTTACCTGTTGTCTTGAGCGTGATTATTTCGGCTGGAGTACTTTTTGGAGGATGGTTCGCCTATACGAGCTTTGCAATGGAAAATCCATTGTCAGATATTATCCGTTCTGCACCAGGTATTACGAATTCAAGTATGAAGTTTTCTTCGAACCAAGTGGACATTGAATTAACATTAAAGCCGGACGCTAATTTACGAAATGTTGTTGAGCAAATCAAAGAAGAAGGCGCCTCGATTATCGGGAAGCGTTCTGTGAATATATCGATTAAAAATCAATCGTCGGATAAGCTGGATCAGTGGTGGTCTAAAGCTCTATTCGAGGTAGCTCAAGCGATGGAAACGAAGCATTACGCTGATATTCCAACAACGCTGCAGAAATATGCAAATGATGTGCCGAATATGAAAGTGGATAGTGAGATGGATGAAAACAACGTATATATCCGCCTAACAGATGGTGATGCGACGAAATTTATCATGCTGCCTAGAATCTCCCAGATCGGAGTGTGGCCGAATGAGTAAAATATATAAAGAAATCGGTATCGGATTTATTCCCGTTCTGCTTGTATTCCTAGCTTTTCAAGGTGTAAATGTCATTCCGATTATTTTCGTTAGTGCTTTAGGTGTTTCTTTGTTCTATATGATGAAAACCCGCGGCGGTATCGGGGCTGCGGCTGGCGGCGGAGATCGGAAAAGCAAGCACCGGACGCCGTCTTTTTTAACCTTTGATGAAATCGGCGGTCAGGATCGAGCGAAGAAAGAATTGATGGAAGCACTCGATTTCCTAATCAAGCATGAAGAAATTAAGAAGCTAGGCATTCGCCCACTCAAAGGACTGTTGCTAACGGGTCCTCCGGGTACAGGGAAAACGTTGATGGCTAAAGCGGCAGCGCACTATACGAATTCCGTATATATGGCGGCTTCTGGTAGTGAATTTGTCGAGATGTATGTGGGTGTCGGCGCAAGCCGCGTACGTGATTTGTTTAAAGAAGCTCGTGCACGTGCAATTAAAGAGGGCAAGGATAACGCCATTATTTTTATCGATGAGATTGATGTTATTGGTGGTAAGCGTGATGGCGGTCAACAGCGTGAGTATGACCAGACGTTGAACCAATTGTTGACGGAGATGGACGGCATTCATACCAATGATGCGCCGCGCATTCTCATTATTGCTGCGACGAACCGTAAGGAAATGCTGGATAGCGCGTTGCTGCGTCCAGGGCGTTTTGACCGTCATATTGAGGTTGATTTGCCTGATAAGAAGGGGCGTTTGGCGATTCTTCATATTCATGCCAAAAATAAGCCGCTTGCAGAAGGTGTTACTCTGGATCAAACGGCGGATCAGACTTTCGGCTTCTCGGGTGCTCAGCTCGAGGGTGTGTTGAATGAAGCGGCGATTTATGCGATGCGTGAAGACAAGCCAGCGATTGAGCAGCCTCATCTGGCTTCGGCCATTGATAAGGTGATGATGGGTGAGCGTACAGATAAAGAAGCAGCGAATGAAGAGAAAGAACGTGTGGCTTATCATGAATTAGGCCATGCGATTATTGCAGAATTAGTTCGTCCAGGTTCCGTTTCTCAGGTTACCGTTAGTCCGCGTGGCAAGGCCTTAGGGTATGTGCGTCATAACCCGCCGCAGGATCATTATTTATATACAAAGGATTATATCGAAGATCAGATTATGATTGCGCTTGGCGGTGCGGCAGCGGAAGAAATGATTTATGGCGGTCGCAGTACGGGCTCGCGTAACGATTTTGAACAATCGCTGTCGATGGTTCGCAATATGATGGACGCTGGTCTTACGAGCTTGGGTATTATTGATCGTGAAATGGTGACGAAGGAACAGTTGATGAAGGAAAATGCAGCTATTTTGGATAGCTTGATGATTCGCACGAAACAAATGTTAGAGGGGCAACGCAGTATTTTTGACCATGCTTTTGCCATTTTGATGAAGGAAGAAGTACTTTCTGGTGATACATTCCGTAACTTATTTGACGCCTCGGTGTCTCAAAGTGCATAATAATGACCGTTGGCCAATTAGGTCAGCGGTTCTTGTCTTTGCCTCTAGCATGAATTATACATATACTTATTAGGAAGCCTTTAATAGATCGATAATCGTGTATAAGCTGCAAGAGGAAGCAGTAAGGAAGAAGGAGAAATAGGCAATGTTCAGAACAATTGGTGTAATTGGCGGAGGCACGATGGGCCAGGGTATTTCCGAAATGCTTGCAGCCAGAGGGCTTGATGTTATTCTTGCCGAAAAATCGACAGAGAAGCTGGATCGAGCGATTGAGCAGATCACGGTAAGCTTAGATAAGCAGCTTGAACGTTGGGCAATAACAGAGGCAGAGAAGAAATCGATCCTATCAAAAATCAAACGAGCGGACTCGATTCAGGATATGGCATCTTGCGAGCTAGTTATTGAAACCATTTCAGAAGATTTGAATGCCAAAAAGCATATCTTCTTTCAACTGAATCAAATTTGTTCACCTAACATTATTCTTGCCACCAATACTTCTACGTTAAGTGTAACGGAGATCGCTGCGATTACGACGCATCCAGAGCGTGTGATTGGTTTGCATTTTCTGCATCCGGTTGCGAAGGTGAATTTGGTTGAGATCGTTCGGGCTATGAAAACGTCGGATGAAACCTATAACCGAACTCGTCAGTTCATTGATGATTTGCTTTTGAAAAAGAGTATAAAAGTGAATGAATCTCCGGGGTATATTACTACGCGGCTAATTTGCACACTCATCAATGAGGCGCTGCACACCTTATCTGAAGGTGTTGCTTCCGCAGAAGATATTGATCAAGCGATGCGGATTGGCTATGAGTTCAAGCATGGTCCGCTGGAGATGTGTGACCGTTTCGGACTCGATGCTGTGCTCGCGGCGCTTGAAGGAATGTTCCGGGAATACGGCGATATCAAATATCGTCCCTCTTATTTGTTGAAGCAAATGGTGCGTGCAGGGCATCTCGGGGCGAAGACGGGGGAAGGCTTTTTCCGTTATGACAAAGATGGTGATCGTCTATGAACATTCTCGTCATTAATGCGGGCAGTTCTTCCGTGAAATATCAGCTTTACAACATGAATGATGCTTCGGTGCTGGCAAAAGGGAGAGTAGAGCGCATCGGGATGGATACCGCGATCCTGATGCACGAGCCTGCGAATAAATCCGAATTTCATAAGGTAGATGAAATTCTCGAGCATACAACCGCCATCCGCAGAGTGTTGGATGTGTTGGTTCATCCTGAGCATGGCGTGTTGACGGCCATCTCGCAGATTGACGCCGTCGGCCACCGTGTCGTACACGGCGGCGAATCGTTCAAGAGCTCCGTCCTCGTCACTGACGAGGTGAAGAAGGAGATCCGGCGTCTCTTCGATTTGGCGCCGCTGCACAACCCGGCGCATATGCTGGGCATCTCTGCGGTGGAGGCGAACATGCCTGGCGTGCCGCAGGCCGTCGTCTTCGACACTGCCTTCCATCAGTCGATGCCGGCGAAGGCTTACCTGTATCCGGTGCCAATGGCCCTCTACAGGAAACACAAGGTGCGCCGCTACGGTTTCCACGGCACGTCGCACAAGTTCGTCAGCGAGCGTGCCGCAGCCTTCCTAGGACGCCCGCTGGAGCAGCTAAAGCTCATTACCTGTCACATTGGTAATGGCGCTTCCTGCACCGCTGTATGGGGCGGCCAGTCGGTTGATACGAGCATGGGGATGACCCCGCTCGAAGGTCTGATGATGGGCACACGCAGCGGCGATCTCGATCCGGCCATCGTGCCCTTTGTGATGGGCAAGGAAGATTTGACGATCGGCGAGGTCAGCTCCATGCTGAATAAGCATAGCGGCCTGCAGGCGATTTCGGGTATCTCCAGCGATATGCGGGAGATCGTGGAAGCGATGGAAGCGGGCGATAAGAACGCTGGCTTGGCTTTTGAGCTGTATGTGTACCGGCTGCGCAAGTACATCGGGGCTTACGCCGCGGTGATGAATGGCGTGGACGCGATTATTTTTACAGCTGGCGTTGGCGAGAATTCCGCGCCTGTGCGTCAAGCGGTATGCGAAGGCTTGAGCTTCCTTGGGGTAGATTTTGATGGGGAAGCGAACACGCAAGGAAGAGGAATTGAGAAGCGAATTACGAAGCCGGGCTCCAAGGTTGAAGTGCTTGTGATTCCAACGAATGAGGAATGGGTTATCGCGCAGGATACGTACCGTCTGGTTCAGTCTGAGTCTTAGATTCAGTACTAAATGAAGTCCTCGTCTCAGCCCCAGTGATTGTTTCGTGGAAATAGTGAAATAGTGTACAATAAAAGAGATCTTCAGTTTTAGGGAGGAAGGGTATATATGAAAAGCACAATAGGTGAAGTTAAACATCATGTCGGCGAGTCTGTCACCATCGGCTGTTGGCTAAACAAGAAACGCTCCAGTGGTAAAATTCAATTTTTGCAACTTAGAGACGGTTCAGGTTATATACAAGGTGTTGTGGTAAAAAGCGAAGTGAGTGAAGAAGTGTGGGAGGCTGCCTCTAAGCTAACCCAAGAAAGCTCCATGTACATAACTGGAAAAGTAAAAGAAGACACGCGCAGTAAAGGCGGTTTTGAGCTTGATGTGACAGGTGTAGAAATCATTCAAGTCACAGAAGAGTATCCGATTACACCGAAAGAGCATGGCGTCGATTTCCTAATGGACAATCGTCATCTGTGGATTCGGAGCCCGCGTCAGCGTGCAGTTCTCGTCATTCGCGCAGAAATTATTAAAGCTGTTCAAGCGTTCTTCAATGACCGCGGCTTTCATCTCGTGGATCCGCCGATTTTGACGCCTTCTTCCTGTGAAGGAACGACGAATTTGTTCCACACCAAATATTTCGACGAAGATGCGTTCTTGACGCAAAGCGGACAGCTTTACATGGAAGCTGCAGCGATGGCGCTAGGCCGTGTATACTCCTTCGGGCCTACTTTCCGTGCTGAGAAATCGAAAACACGTCGTCATTTGATCGAGTTCTGGATGATCGAGCCGGAAATGGCGTTCGTGGATCACGTCGAGAACCTTGAGGTTCAGGAGCAATTCGTTTCACATATCGTGCAAACCGTGCTTGCGAACTGCCAAGCTGAACTTGAAACGTTAGAACGCGATACTTCGAAGCTTGAGAAAATTAAAGGCAGCTTCCCTCGTATTACGTACGATGAGGCAGTTGACTATTTGCAAAAGAATGGGCATGAATTCGCTTGGGGCGAAGATTTCGGAGCTCCGCACGAAACAGCGATTGCCGCTCAGTATGAAACACCGGTATTCATCACTCACTGGCCGACGGAGATTAAGGCATTCTACATGAAGCCTGATCCTAGTCGTCCTGAAGTCGTCCTATGTGCAGATATGATCGCGCCTGAGGGCTATGGTGAAATTATCGGGGGAAGTCAACGGATCGATGATCCTGAGTTGATGGAGCAGCGTTTTAAAGAGCACGAGCTTTCCCAAGAGGCTTACCAATGGTACCTGGATCTTCGCAAATACGGTACCGTACCGCATTCTGGCTTCGGTTTAGGCTTAGAGCGTACAGTTGCTTGGATTTGCGGCTTGGATCATGTGCGTGAAACGATTCCGTTCCCACGCTTGTTATACCGTCTATACCCTTAAAGTAGTATGTGGCATTGTCCACGGGGAGAAAGGGGAAAGGCGCATGAGTACACAAGCAAATACACAGATGAAAGTCGAAACAATCCTGCTGAATAGCTTGATGGAGGGGACTGTCGCGGTTCCGAACCTGTTGCTCAAGCATTACCGCTCTCTGAACTTGAGTGAGGTTGACGTCATGACGCTCATTCACTTCATTTCATTTGTTGAAAAGGAACGGAATAACTTCCCGACTTTGGATGAAATTCAGGAGCGGATGTCGGCTTCCTCTGATATGGTGATCGCAAGCGTGCAGAAGCTGATTCGCGAGCAGTTTATCACGATCGATGAGGATACGAATGAAACGACGGGTTTTCGCAGCGAGCAGTATAACTTAACGCCGCTGTACAAGAAGTTAGCCAAGTGCGTCGCGGAGGAGCAGCTCAAAGCTTTAGCTGAGGCTGCTGCAGCGATGGCGCAATCGCAGGCTCCGTCCGAGGATCGTGTGAAGAACATTTATACGACGATCGAAAATGAATTCGCCAGACCTTTAACGCCAATGGAGTTAGAAACGATCAGCAATTGGCTGGATAAAGATATGTACAAAGAAGAGCTGATCATGACAGCTTTGAAGGAAGCGGTCTTTGCCGGCAAAGTTCATTTCCGTTACATTGATCGGATTTTGCTCGATTGGAGCCGTAACCGTGTATCGACGGTGGATCAAGCGAAGGAGTACTCGCAGCGGTTCAGGCAGTCGAGGTAATTAAAAAAACGTCCAATTGTTCACCCCGAGGGGGAAGGTTGGACGTTTTTTTCGGTTCTCGCATAGCAAAAATGCAAAAAGGCATCCTTTGCAGGGCAATCCGTGTTGGATCTCTAAATAATTGCAAAAAGGCATCTTTTCGCGGTGAAAAGGGTCTAAACCGAGCGAAAGATACCGTAATTGATACCTTTTTGCATCTATTTTAGCTGAAATATTGTTGTTTATGGAAAATTGATGCCTTTTTGCAATTCTCAGTAGATGGAGAGGCGATTACTTCTTCAACAAATGCAACCGATACACATACTCAAACAAAAACTCAAATGCTTCGAGATGACGCTTCGCCTCAAACGCATTCGCACCCCAAGCGTAGATCCCATGCTTGCGGAGCACGATTCCCGGAATACGCGGCACGATCGCGCCTTCTACTAGCTCAGCAATACGCGGGATTTCCGCGTAATTCGGCAGAATTGGAATCTCAATTTGTGCTTCCTCATCCCAAATATTGAACGCTTTGATCAGCTCGACGCCATCAACTGGAATGCTGCCGCGCTCACCATATAGCTCAGAAGCTAAGTTGTTGAAGATCGTATGCACGTGGAAAATAGCGCCAGCACCCGTTAAACGGTAGATTTCGCTATGGATTAAGGTTTCCGCAGACGGCTTCAAGCTCGTTGCTTCCGCAGGCAAGCCTTTTTCATTCACAAGCAGGAAGTCCTCTGGTGTTTGGACAGATTTATCTCGACCGCTTGACGTAATTGCGAATGTGAATTCGTTAGGCTCGAATCCGCCAACACGTACAGACAAGTTGCCGCTAGTCCCAGGGAACCATCCACGAGCCGCAAGATCCGCTTTGATGACACGCAGTTCAGCGAATGCCCGCTGTTTTTCTTCTAGTAAAATACTCATTTGACCGGTTCAGCCTCCAATTGCTTAATAATATCGAAGAAGGTTTCGAAGGGATGGTACGCGTAGCCAAGTTGCTCACAACGATCGATGAGATAGGATCTGGCAAAGATCGTATCCACGAGTTTAGCTCCTTCGAAATCCGTGATGCTGTCTCCGATAATAATGCGCTCATAACGCAGGGGATCGTAGGATCGAATGATGCTTGTTTTGCACATGCCGCAATCGGTGTGGCAATGCTCATCGCAGCGGTTCGGCCAAAGGATCTCGATGTTTTCCCCTTCGAAAGAGCTGGCATTGCAGTAAATATGATTCTCAGGAATATCGAATTCGCGCAGAAGCGGGTAAATGAAGAAATCAATTCCTCCGCTTGTGACTAAAAGCGTAATCCCTTGCTCCTTGCAGTAGGAGACAAATTCTTTAAAACCATCGCGGATGACCGCGTTGTTGATAGCGTAGTCTACAATCTCATCTTTACGTGAGGTAGGTAAAAGATCAAACATCGCCCCAACGCCTTCGCGAATGGAGATTTGCTGGGTCACAATTTTGTCCACAATGCCTTCCCAGCCCTCAGGATTGAAATGCTTCATAATCGCTACAATGTTATCGCTAACGGTAATCGTACCGTCAAAGTCACAAAAAATAATGCGTTCCTTACTCATTCTCGAATCCCCCATGTGTCTATAGCTGATTGCAGCTCTGGATGTGTTTGGGCGTAGTCACGTAGTGATTTGCCTTGAAGTGTCGCGTCAATGGCTTGGCGGAACGCATGTCCACCTGCGATCGTTCCCATTGGGTGACCGTGGATACCGCCGCCGGCGTTCACGATCACATCCTGTCCGAAATCACGCAAAATGAGTGGAACAAGACCAGGATGAATACCCGCGGAAGGAACCGGGAAGCTAGGCGCTAATGACAATTGTACATCAGACGGTGCCTGATAAGTATAATCTTTTCGTAAATCTTGGGTGAGCAGCACATGTTTGATGGCTAGATTTTCTTCCTTCGGCATGACTACGGAGCCGTAAGGCGAAGGGAAGAGCACCAAGTCGGCACCTGCAAGACGCATGAGCTTTCCAAGAAGCACGGAAGGCGAGATGCCGTAATGTGGCGACGGGTACATGGCTCCTGCCATAGCAGGGTGTGCCATAATCGGAATGTTAATGTCTGGATCCGAGCTTAATTCATGCAGCACATCAAAGCCATAAGCCAACACATTGAATAACAATGCGTTTGCGCCTTCGGCGATGGCTTTCTTCGCTTGGGAAGCCAGTTTAGACGTGGATCCCGTCAAATTCACCGCATAGAGCAGCTTTTGGCCGGTTTCTTTCGTCGCCTGCTCAGCCGCTTCAAGACAAATCGCAATCCTTTTCTCCATTGGCGTTAACGGATTTTCGAACAGAATCTCGTCGTCCTTGATGAGATCAACACCGCCTGCGGCTTGCAAGTAAAACTGCTCGCGCAGAGCAGGAAGCTCATAGCCGACAACGGACTTGAAAATGCTCATAAGCAGCGGGCGGTCATGCACGCCAAGCAGATTTCGAACACCTTGCATCCCAAATTTCGGTCCCGGGAACCCGGCAAGGAAATTGGAAGAGAAGGCGAGGTCAATCAGCTTGATTTTGCCATCCATCGAAAGCTTGCCGAAGACTGTCACTAATAGCGCAGGAATATCTCGGCTATAGTTCACATCAGGATAGGCGATGGTAATATCCGCATAGCGACCCGAAAGAGGTTCGCCTGCAGCTGGCTCGTGGACTTCAACGGAAACGACCTTACCCAAATGCTTCTCCATGGAAGCCTTTTGAGCCTCAGGTAGCTCGGTCCAACTGCCAACCGTAAGGCCAACCGCGATGCCGGTTGCTTTTTTATGAAAATCGGCTTTCTCATCGAAACTCCGATACGTTGCTAAACAATAGGAACTCATGACAAACGTTCACCTGCTTTGACTAGAATGAATTAGTAACTATTATACCGATTTCCCTACTGGGCTGGTTGAGGCGATTTGCTCGCCCATTTCCTTCGCGCGTGCAGCGGACGAAAATACAGCTTGTGCAACAGCATCACTAAATTGAAAACGATCCAATGCTTCAATAGACTTTTGTGTAGCACCGTTAGGGGATGTGACTTTGCGTCGCAGCTCAGCAGGATCTTCTTTCGTATGCTGAACCATGTGTGCGGCGCCAAGAAAAGTTTGAAGTGTAAGCTGTCTCGCGTCTTCCTCGGTGAGCCCGCCTTCGATCCCTGCTTTAATCATCGCTTCCATAAAATAGTACACATAGGCAGGACCGCTACCGGAAACGCCTGTAAGAATTTCAAGTTTATCTTCGTCTACAATGGTAACTGTACCAACAGCTTCAAACATTTGGATCGCAAACTGCTTGAATGTATCATTAACCTTAGATGAGAAGCTCATTCCTGTCGCACCTAAACCGATGGTTGAGGATGTGTTAGGCATGGTACGAACGATAGGCATATTCGTTTGTAATAGCTTTTCAACTTTTTCAATGGATAAGCCAGCAATGACAGAAATAAGCAGTTGCTTCTCATTCAAAAGAGGCTGCAGTTCTGCAAAAGAGGATTCCACATCCTTAGGCTTCATGCAAAGAACAACAACATCTGCTTCACGAATGTAAGCATCTTTCGTTGCTGGGTCCGAAGTTGCTTGCAGGCCGTATTCCGAGCGAAGAAATGCTAATCTGTCTTGGTTGGAGCGATTCATCATATATACATTTTGCGGATTCGCAACTTCCGTTTGGATAAGACCGCGGACGATCGCTTCCGCCATCGAGCCTGCGCCGACAAAGGCAATTTTCGCTTGTGAAATGTTCGTGGACATCTGGCATTCCTCCTTAGTAGTTATCGCTTATTCGCGTATTTGGCCGTTTCCGTAAATGCGGAATTTGGTCGAAGTTAAAGCTGGCAGTCCCATCGGACCACGAGCGTGAAGCTTCTGGGTGGAGATACCGATCTCTGCTCCGAATCCAAACTCAAAGCCATCCGTAAAGCGAGTAGATGCATTGTGATAAACTGCAGCGGCGTCCACTTCTTGTAGGAATTTCTCTGCATTAGCAGCATCTTCCGTCACGATACATTCGGAGTGCATAGTGCCGTAGTCACGAATGTGAGCTAAAGCCTCGTCTAAGTCTTTGACAACTTTTATGGATAAAATATAATCGCCGTATTCGGTGCCCCAATCCGCTTGTTCAGCGACCAGCATGCTTGGTACTAAGCTTCTTGCACGCTCGTCACCCCGCAGCTCAACATGAACACCTTGGAACGCTTCGGCAATCGCTGCTAAATGTTGTTCAGCAATGGCTTCATGGACAAGCAATGTTTCCATACTATTGCAAACAGAAGGACGTTGCGCTTTCGCGTTAATTCCGATACGAACGGCCATATCGAGCTGTGCACTTTCATCTATAAAAGTATGACATACCCCTGCGCCTGTTTCAATGACTGGGACGGAGGCGTTATTGACAACATTTTGAATAAGTGAATGACCGCCACGTGGGATCAGCACATCAATCAGACCGTTGAGCTTTAACATTTCGTCGACAGAGCTGCGATCAGTGTTAATGATGAGCTGTAGGGCATCAGCGGGAATCTCAGAACGTTCTAGAGCTGTATGCAGAACCTCTACAATTTTCTCATTGGAAGAGATGGCAGAAGATCCGCCACGCAGCACGACTGCATTACCGGTTTTGAGACATAAACCTGCGGCATCGACCGTCACATTCGGTCTTGCTTCATAAATGATGCCTATTACGCCGAGGGGAACACGTATTTTGCGAATCCGCAGACCATTCGGGCGGTCAAAAGACTCGAGCGTATCCCCGATTGGATCTGGGAGCTCTGCGATTTGACGCAAGCCTTCTGCCATGGCTGCAATGCGAGTTTCGTTAAGGGACAACCGATCAAGTAGGGAGGCACTTGTACCTAACTCCTTGCCACGCTGAAGATCCTTCGCGTTCGCTTCAATAATCGCTTGCTGCTCCGTGATCAAAGCATCAGCCATAAGCAGCAGCGCTGCGTTTTTTTGTTCCGTTGTAAGATTGCCCATCGCTTGGGCGGCTTGCTTGGCAAGCTTAGATTTACGAATAACTTCACTCATGGGAAGACCTCCTAATGGAAAAAGGTTTGGCAATGCGTTAACAATTGTTCCACGTTAAGTTCATAAACAGTGCCATTGCGGCGTTCTTTACATTCGACGATGCGTTCGCTCGTTTTTTTGCCTACGGTTAGTCGAAGAGGGAAGCCGAGCAAATCGGCATCATTGAATTTCACGCCCGGACGTTCCTCGCGATCGTCCCAGAGGACGGAGTAGCCTGCGCGCGTTAATGTTCGATAAATTTCCTCAGATAAAGCCATTTGTGCGGCATCGCCAACTTGAACCGTTAAGAGATGCACGGAATACGGCGCTATAGCGTTAGGCCAAATAATGCCTTTCTCATCCTGATGCTGCTCAATGACGGCAGCCAACACGCGTGAAACGCCGATCCCATAGCAGCCCATAATCATCGGCTCAGAGAGTCCATTTTCATCGGTGAAGGTAGCACCAAGAGCTTCACTATATTTGGTGCCGAGCTTGAATACGTGCCCGACTTCAATGCCTTTAGCAAAATCGAGCTCATGTCCGCAGTGGATACAGCTTTCGCCTTGTCCGACGTTGCGAACATCTGCATAGGTGAGTTCCGCCAGATCGCGCTGCACATCAACGTGTTGAAGATGGTAATCCGCCTCATTTGCGCCGACGACTGCGTTTGTTAAGCCTTGTATCGACGTATCTGCGATCAGCTTAACGCTTGGTAGTCCAATCGGTCCGATAAATCCAGCGATGGAGCCTAGCGCAGCGATTTCTTCTTCGGATAGCATGGTGATTTCTTGTACGCCTAGAACGTGCTTTAGCTTGATTTCATTGATTTCGAGATCTCCTCGGACAAGTACAATAACAGGTGTACCCTCCGCTTGAACGGCGATGGATTTAATGATTTGCTGCGGTTCAATTCGCAGGAATTGACTTAACTGCTTTATACTTGTTACGCCTGGCGTATGCACTTTCGTTGGTTGTGCATGTGGCATGTCGGTAGATAACGCTTCTGCATTAATTAAGTGCCCCGTTGCTTTCTCCAAATTCGCCGCATACTGACAGGCTGGACAATGCACGATCGTATCCTCGCCGACATCCGCTAAAGCCATGAATTCATGCGTATCCGTACCGCCAATTGCCCCGGAATCGGCTTCAACGGCACGGAATTGCAAGCCGCAGCGTGTGAAAATGTTAACATACGCATCAAACATCGCTTGATAGCTGGCATCAAGTCCGCTTGCTGAACGATCGAAGGAGTATGCGTCCTTCATTAAAAACTCACGTCCACGCAGCAAGCCGAACCGTGGTCTGCGCTCATCGCGATATTTCGTTTGGATTTGATATAACGTAACAGGCAGCTTTTTATACGAATGAATCTCATCTTTGACGAGCGTTGTAATCACTTCTTCATGCGTAGCGCCTAAAGCAAACTCGCGTCCATTGCGGTCTTCTAGCCGCATTAATTCGGGACCATAGACATCCCAACGACCGGAGGCTTTCCATAATTCGGCAGGATGGAGGGCAGGCATGAGCATTTCTTGTGCGCCTGCGCGATCCATTTCTTCCCGCACGATCGTTTGAATATGTTGAAGGGCCTTAAGGCCCAAGGGTAAGTAGGAATATATGCCGCTGGATAACTGACGGATGAGTCCTGCACGCAGCATGAGTCGGTGGCTGGCAGCTTCGGCATCTCCCGGAACGTCTCGCAGCGTAGGGTTTAGTAATCGTTGTTGTCTCATGAGTAAGGGAGATCCTCGCTTTCTATCGTGAAATTATGGTTAGGTCAAAAGATTAGGTCAAAGGCACCCATTCATCGCGGTGAATGACTTCGATGCGTGAGACCTCGACACGCTTCTGGACTTCGTCAGTGGAAAGACCTGCTGCGGCTTGCACTTGCCAAGCCGCATAGTTGACGACGCCGCGGCCCAGCAGCGCGCCTTCACTGCAGAGCACCTCGACGACGTCGCCGGGGTGGAAGTCGCCTACGGCTCCCGTGATGCCAGCAGGGAGCAAGCTCTTACCGCCGTTGATCAGGGCTGACTTCGCCCCCTGATCAACGATGATTTGCCCCTGGGGCAGCGAGTGGAAGCCGACCCACTGTTTCTTGACCGGCAGATTGTTCAGCGCCGTGTCAAAGTACGTGCCCTTGCCTGTGCCGTGCACGGCAAGGTGTAGATCATCGGGCTCGAGTACGCGCCCGATGAAGACCGGCACGCCCCCGCGCATCGCGATGCGGGCGGCCTCGACCTTGGAGCGCATGCCGCCGGTGCCGACCGCGCTCCCAGAGCCTCCAGCGAAGCTGAACAGCTCATCGCTGATGGCGGCTACGCGATCGATGCGCTGCGCGTTCGCGTTTTTGCGTGGATCGTCCGTGTACAGGCCGTCCATATCGGTAATGATGATCAATTTGTTCGCCTTGACCAAATTGCCGACCAGCGCCGACAACGTGTCATTGTCGCCGAATTTCAATTCATCGACCGAGACGGTGTCATTCTCGTTAATGATCGGGACGACGCCGCGCTGTAGAAGCTCGTCAATCGTCATCATCGCGTTCTGCACGCGCTTGCGGTTAGAGAAGTCGTACCGAGTCAGTAGAATTTGCGCCACGCTCACGCCGTGGGATGCAAATGCTTCATGGTACGCCTGCATTAAGAGCGCTTGGCCGACGGCTGCGGCAGCCTGCTTCTCGTGCAGCACCTTGGGCCGTGTGCGGTAGCCAAGGGACGTGAAGCCTGCGGCTACTGCGCCTGAGGTGACGAGCAGCACTTGGCTGCCGCTGCGCTGCAGTGCAGCTAGCTCCGACGCAAAAAAACGTATTTTATCCGGATTCAGGCCGCCCGTATCTGAGGTTAATGAAGAGCTGCCGATTTTGACGACGATTCGCTGTGTCATATTCATCCCATCCTTCGGTTTCATGGCTATGTAGATACAAAAAAAGACTCCCGTCCTTAAAACATAAGGACGAAAGTCTGTTGCTTCCGCGGTACCACCTTAGATTAGCGCATGTCAAATAGACAAAGCACTCCACTCTAGATTCCCTGTATAACAGTAGGGCACTGTTCAACTCATCGTTGACGGTTCAGGGGCGGGTTCAGATTCGGTTCACGGCAAGCTCTCTCAGTCGGTGGAGCTTACTCCCTGGTTACGTGCGGCACGATTCTTACTATTCCCATCATAACGTTGCTGTTTGAAATTTTATTCTAACTAGAATAGCATGGTACCGAAGACTTTGTAAAGGTGTAAAAGGCTTGATTATAAGGGAATTCGTAAAATTAGGTACTAAAACAAATTCAGCTTCCCAATGCGCCCCACAGCCTCAGCTAAACGTTCCTCAGAGGATAACAATCCTAATCGTACATAACCTTCGCCATGTGTTCCAAATCCAACACCTGGGGCCACGACGACTTTGGCTTCTTCCAGAAGCAAGTCGGCAAGGCTCTGTGACGAATGTCCCTTCGGAACAGGCAGCCAGGAGAAGAAAGATCCCTGAGATGGCTTCGCGTTCCATCCGATGCTGGCCAGTGCGGTGTAAAGCGCATTTCGACGGCTCTCATACACATCACGCAACTCGGTTACACAATCTTGTGAAGCCGTCAATGCGGTAGCAGCAGCCGCTTGGATCCCGCCGAACAATGAACAATAGTAATGATCCTGCATCAAATTAATGAGGCGAATCACTTCTTTATTGCCAAGGGCAAAGCCTACGCGCCAGCCGGCCATATTGTACGTTTTGGACAGCGTATAGAACTCAATACCGACTTCCTTGGCGCCAGGCGTTTGCAAGAATGAGATCGGCTTCTGACCATCAAAACCAATGGCACCATAAGCGAAATCACTCGCCACAACGACACCATTTTTCTCAGCGAATGCCACAGTTTCTTCATAAAAAGAAGCGGGAGCTGTCGCACCAGTCGGGTTGTTTGGATAGTTAATAAACATCAGCTTCGCACGGTCTAGATCGGACTGCTTCAATTGCGAATAATCAGGGAGGAAGTTATTTTCCTCACGTAACGGCATGAAAGCCATCTCAGCACCTGCCAGAGCGACACCAGACCAATAGTCGGGATAGCCAGGATCAGGTACGAGGCAGACATCGCCTGGATTCAATAAACATTGAGCAATTTCAATGAGTCCTGTTTTGCCGCCAAAAAGAATGGCCACTTCCGTATCTGGATCCAGATCGACATTGTGATCTTCCTTATAACGCTGCGCAATGGCTTGTTTCAGGAAGGGAAAGCCGCTGAATGGCGGATATTTATGATATAACGGATTCGCAGAAGCTTCTTGAATAGAAGCAACGATATGCTTAGGCGTCGGGCGGTCTGGATTCCCTTGACCCAAATTAATGACATCATGGCCAGCAGCGATTTGAGCATTCGCTTTGCCAACGAGCGTTGCGAAGAATTGTGTCGGAAGACCTTTCATTCTTTCAGCAGGTTGTATGGCAAAACGAGAAGTTGTTGAAGATACGTTTGTCACGGTTTAATTCACACTCCGGAGGTCGGGATAATAATACTATCCTAAATGTAACATGATTAAACTTTTTTTCATAGTCGATGAAGATATTCAATTGTACTTCATTTCGACATTGTCATACTATTGAGATACTAAATGTTCAGATGTCGAAGGAGATGAATGCGGATGTCAACGAACACGCAAGTTGCAGACGTTTTTTTACAGGAATCGATACGTGCATTTCAAAGTATGAAGGTGCTGGCGGATAAAGCTTTTGCCCAAACCGACGAGGCTTTCTTTTATCAGACATTAGATGAAGAATCGAATTCTCTGGAAGTGCTTATAAAGCATATGCATGGGAATATGTTGTCCCGTTGGACCGATTTCTTAACCTCCGATGGGGAAAAAGAGGCGCGCGACCGCGATGGTGAATTTGAAAGTGAGAATCGTTCAAGAGAAGATCTAATTGCCTTGTGGGAAGCAGGTTGGCAAGTACTGTTTGCTACATTGCAATCTTTAACACCAGAGGATGTGCTGTCTGAAATCCAGATTCGTGGGGAAAGCCTTACGGTTATCCAAGCGATTCAACGACAAGTGTCGCATTACGGCTATCATGTCGGGCAAATTGTGCTGCTTTGCAAGCATTGGTCCAGTCAAGATTGGAAGACGCTCAGTATTGCGAGAGGGCAGTCGAAGTTTTTTAAACCAGCGAAGTTGAGTTAGGCGCACATTTCGACTAGTATGTACACATAAAGCATTTTTTTAACCGGAAGGAGTCTTCATCCATGTCTCAAAATCAATTACTTAACCTTGCACTTATTCAAATGGATATTACGATCGGTGAGCCTGACGCGAATTTTGCTCACTTAGCGAAGCTGCTTCAGGAAGCGATGGTAGCCGAGAAGAAGCCCGATGTGCTTATTTTTCCCGAAATGTGGAATACAGGTTATGCCTTAACTGAAATTCATCAACTTGCGGATGTAAATGGCGAACGAACTAAAGCGTTCCTTAGTGAATTCGCTCGTACACATCGCGTAAATATTATTGGCGGATCAATTGCGGATAAAAAAGGGGATCGTGTGCTCAACACGATTTATGCTTGGGACCGCGAAGGTCGCGAGATCGTCGAGTATTCCAAAATCCATCTGTTCCGACTCATGGACGAAGAGAAATTCCTGCACAGCGGTGAAAAAGTGGGCTTATTTGAGTTGGAAGGTGTTCCGGCTGGAGCGATGATTTGCTACGATATTCGTTTCCCTGAACTATCACGCAGATTGGCGCTGGATGGCGCTCGTATTTTATTCGTGCCTGCGGAATGGCCGCATCCGCGTCTGCATCATTGGCGTACGCTGCTTATGGCCAGAGCGATTGAGAATCAAATGTACGTCGTTTCCTGTAATCGCGTAGGGACTAGCGGCACGACGAATTTCTTCGGTCATTCGATGGTCATCGACCCCTGGGGCGAGGTGCTCGTGGAAGGCGACGAGAGCGAAGCGATTCTCCGAGCGACGATTGATTTGGAAGAAGTTGTGCGAGTACGGGGCAAAATACCCGTTTTTGAAGATCGCAGGCCCCATTTATATTAGGGAAGTTGATTTTTGCAGCGATATTTTGTAAACTAAAACCAATTGAATGATCAATTGTGGCTGTGAAGGATGAATAGTACTTGATTTACTTCATATTCAGCGAGTTGGGGTTTGGTGTAAGCCCAGCATGAAGCTCAAGGAAACGGCTATCCGGAGCCAATACGATAAAGGGGATACATGCTTTGTAGGGTGTATCAACTAGGGTGGAACCGCGGGTGCTCAAGCTCTCGTCCCTAGGCATTATTTGATGCCTTTGGATGTTGAGCTTTTTTGATGTTTGCTCATGTCCAAACGGTCGTCATCGGGCGATTGTCCCACTAACTAGAAGCTTAAGGAGCGATTGAACAATGAGTGTAACGATGGAGCAAGTAGTCGCATTAGCGAAGCACAGAGGTTTCGTATTCCCAGGTTCAGAAATTTATGGCGGTTTGGCGAATACGTGGGATTACGGTCCGCTTGGTGTTGAATTGAAAAACAACATTAAACGCGCATGGTGGAAAAAATTCATTCAAGAATCCCCATACAACGTAGGGTTAGATGCGGCGATCTTAATGAACCCACAAGCATGGGTGGCATCAGGTCACGTAGGTAACTTCAACGATCCAATGATCGATTGCAAAAGCTGTAAAGCCCGTCACCGTGCGGATAAATTGATCGAAAACAAGCTGGCTGAGAAAGATATCGAAATCGTCGTCGATGGTATGACGTTTGATGACATGATGAAGCTGATCGTGGAGAACAACATCGTGTGTCCAGATTGCGGAAGCAAAGATTTCACAGATATTCGTCAGTTCAACCTGATGTTCAAAACGTTCCAAGGCGTAACAGAAGCTAGCTCCAACGTGGTTTATCTACGTCCTGAAACAGCGCAAGGGATCTTCGTTAACTTCAAAAACGCACAGCGTACGATGCGTAAAAAGCTGCCATTCGGTATCGGCCAAATCGGTAAAAGCTTCCGTAATGAAATCACGCCAGGTAACTTTACGTTCCGTACACGTGAATTTGAACAAATGGAGCTTGAGTTCTTCTGTAAGCCAGGTGAGGACTTGAAATGGTTCGAGTACTGGAGAAGCTTCTGTCATAACTGGTTGCTTTCCCTAGGTGCTAAAGCGGATCACCTTCGTCTTCGTGACCATAACGAGGATGAGTTGTCCCACTATAGTAATGCGACAACGGATATCGAATACAAATTCCCGTTCGGTTGGGGCGAGCTTTGGGGTATCGCGGATCGTACTGACTACGATTTGAAGCAGCACATGGCGCATTCCGGTGAAGATTTCAATTACATCGATCAAGAAACGAATGAGCGTTATGTTCCTTATTGCATCGAGCCTTCCCTTGGTGCAGACCGTGTAACGTTGGCGCTTCTGATTGATGCGTTCGAAGAGCAAAAGCTGGAAGGCGACGACAGCCGTACTGTTCTTCACTTCCACCCAGCATTGGCGCCGATGAAAGCTGCGATTTTCCCACTTTCCAAGAAGCTAAATGAAGGTGCACAAGCAGTATTTGCTGATCTTGCGAAGCACTTCATGGTTGATTACGATGATACTGGTTCGATTGGTAAAAGATACCGTCGTCACGATGAGATCGGTACGCCATTCTGTATCACGTACGATTTTGAGTCCGAGACGGATGGTCAAGTAACGGTTCGAGATCGTGATACGATGGAACAAACACGTATGCCGATTTCCGAATTGAAAGCATTTATCGAAAACGCACTTCAATTTTAATCGAAAACCCCTTGGAAGCTCGTCGAAAGACGTTGGCTTTCAAGGGGTTTTGTTTGTTTTAGATAACATAATCCAAAACTTCACTGTAAGGTAAGTAACGTCGAACTTCACGTAACGGCGGTGTATACACATGGATTGAAATGGCCGCTTCATGAAACGGATTGTTCAGCTGATGAATTTGCTCCGCAGGTGCTGTGAAATATTCTCCAGCCTGAATGAAATCGTCTTTCTGAGCGATCGGATAACCGTCTTCATTGTCTAAAGCGAAGATTGAATTTACGAGTGATCCGGCAACCAGATAGGCCGCGCCTACGGACGAGCCATGATTATGGATGGCCGTTGAACGTGAAGCGGGAATATGAATGACGATGACTTCCAGATGTGGCGTGCTATACACGACATTTCTACCATAAGGCAGATGGATTGGCTCCGTTTTGTAATCAGGAACGAAGATGAGTTCTTGCTCTATCGATTGAAGAGCCTCTTTTAATTGCTCCAAGGTTGGAGTATGCAACTTACAGAATGTCTGTTCAATTGCGCTGACGAGCGTCATGGCTTCCGCCTCCTAGGCATTCTCATCGCTTTATCAAAATTAATTTGGGAAAGGATAAGTTTTTTTTATATACTATGCCTCGGAGTTTTAAACGGTTATGGCTAATTCGCATAATTTTGCGTGTAAATCGGTCTGTAGACGGGGAATTGTTCCTACTCTAGCGGTATGGCTTGTAGATGTTGCTTCTGACACAATAGTAGAAGATAACGATTTCGAGCGATAATGAAAGGATGATATGAGATGCAGGTAATAGGAAATGAGCAAGATGAGAAAGAAATTTTAGCCATCTTTGGAGCATTAAGTAGCGCATGGAATACCCATGATGGGCAAGCGTTTGGAGCGTGTTTTACGGAGGATGCCGATTATGTGACGTTTATTGGCCAGCATATTAAGGGGCGTCAAGCGATCGGAGATATTCATCAGACATTATTTGATGGGATATTGCGTGGTTCCGTCATGGTTGAGGGTGGTTCACTTCAAGTTCGCTTCATTACACCAGAGTTGGCTATTGCACATGCAGTAGGGGCGATTAAATTACGGTGGCAGAAGACAGCGCCTAAAAATCGAGACTCCATTAATACGAACGTTGTGGTAAAGGAAAAAGGCGAATGGAAAATTGCAGCTTTTCATAACTGCCGCATCCAACCGCCTAATTTTATTCAAAAATGGTTCATGAATAAGTCTAAATCGAAGAATTAAGGATAGTTAGACCCGAAACGGTGGCATCCGTCTGCCATCAACGTCGGTGAAGCCATATTCCTCCGCTAGGCCGCCAGCCTCCCAAAGTTGTCCTGCTTTCAGGTGTACTTGAGGGTCAGAGGCAAGAGCAACGACGGCTCTACCGATATACTCCACGGATTCTGTCGTGTGAAGCTCCTCATTTTGCATAAAAGTAGGGTCGTCAGGTTGAAGCTCATAATGCTGCATCACCGCTTCTGTTCGCATCCAACCAGGTGCTAATGATAGCGCGGTTACAGGCAGTTGATTTGCTTCGAGATTTTGAGCCATGGCGCGGGTCATGTTGACGACGGCTCGTTTCACCGTGTCGTAAAAGACGCTAACCGGATAATCCCCTCCAATGTCGGAGTATACACCTGTATTAATGAGGAGACCTTTCTTCTGCTCCAGAAAAAAGGTCGTCATCGCATAGCGGCTGGCAACCATCTGAGCGCGCAGTCCTGCATTGAACATTTTATCCCAGCGAACCATGGGCTGCTCCCAGAACGGTGCTAGGAAATCACCATCCTCAATATTTTCATAACCACCCCACGCATTGTTTACGAGAATATCCAGTTTACCTTGCTCTTGTTGAATTTGTGCAAAGAGTGCTTGAACATCCTCATCTACGGTATGATCACAACGAACGGCGATCCCCACACCACCTCGAGCGGTAACTGCCTCTGCTGTATTCTCAATCGTACCTCTGTCATTATCGCTATTCGATTGCGCGCGCGTACTGCGTCCTGTGACATAAACGGTTGCACCGGCTTCTCCAAGCGCTAAAGCGATTCCTCGACCGCCGCCGCGACTAGCCCCTGTCACTAAAGCTACAGTGCCGTGTAGTTTTTTTGTCATTTGTTCCGTATCCACCTTTGCTATTGTCATCTCATTATGGAAATTAAAGTAAGTCCTAGTGCTAGTATAGCTCTCTATTTAGTATATATCCTACGAACGGCACATGCCAGAAATCCTTAATCCTGCAAATAATCATGCAAACGCTGTCTTATTTTAGTGCAAGTATACTATCTTCTTAGAATTACTACCTTTGCACTATTTCAAGCATTCGATTTGAGCCTTATAGTTAGTGTCACATGCGCGAAAAATACATAATTTTGTAAGGTGTTGATTGTAATCAAGGCATGAGACAACGCTATCTATTTCACTCAGAGCATAAATGCCAGTTCATTTCAAAGGTATATAGAGAAAGGGAGTGGGATTGATGACAGGATTAGCTGAAGAGACGCAAATGCATGAATTCACGGAGAGAGTCGGGATCTCACAAGCGGAGATTGCCAAGCTGCACGAAAAATCATTTCTGAATGGCGTTCAACGAGATTCGACGCGTGTAAGGTTTCGCGTGCAGGGCAAGATGATGGAGAGGCTTCTAGCTAAAAACCAAGTGCTCATGGATGTCATCCTTCGACAAGCGCATTTGAAGACGAATACGTTTTACTTTCCAAATTTATTGATGGTAACGGATAATCACGGGGTCATTTTAACGATTAATGGGGATGAACGATCGATTCTGCAAGCTGCTAATTTAAATAATATTGGCATTGGCTCTTCGTTATCTCTCTCAAGTGCGGGGACTAATGCGGTATCAGCTGCTATTGATCTTGGGCGACCAGTTTGGATCAGCGGTGAGGATCATTATTTGGATACGATGCACAATTGGGTGACGATGTGTGTTCCCATCCAAATTGCTGATAATCAGATTATGGGGTATTTAGTTTTGACGGCATTTCAATACATCTCAGCACCTTTTATGTATCCATGCATCAAATCGATTGCGCTTCTCCTTGAATATGAATTGAGGAAAACGGAGCTGCAAAGTAAAACATGGTTTGTAGAAGAAATGCTGGAAGAACGACTGAAAGCGTTCAAGCTGACGCTCCGTGAGAAGGAAGTCGCCACATATTGGCTGCTGGATTATGATTATAAGCAGATCGGCAAGGTTTTGGGCATCAGTGAGAATACGGTTCGCGTCTATGTAACGAAAATCAATCGCAAGTTGAAAGTAAACTCCAAAGCTTCACTGATTCTGAGCGTTCTTGGTGCGATCTAGATATACATATAGACGAGTCAAAACAAGAAATAGTTCACCTGATATATAAAAAAGCTCCTATTCACACGAATTTTGTGGGGATGGGGGCTTTTTTGACATGGTTGTCAAACGTAACTCGATATTTTCGAGTTAGGGCTCCTGATGCAATTGATCAATAGGCGTAACTCGATTTTTTCAGACGAAATCGCTAAGATTCCTAGGCAGCTCGCCAAGGTTTCACTCCGAAGTGCTCGACGTTGCATTTACTATGTTCACGAGTAAGACCCATTTTTTAAGGATTTTGCTGAAAAAACACGTTATATCGGATACCTATGCAAATGGTATATAGCGAGGTGACTGGATAAGTCGCTTTCCCACGCTCCGAAAGAACTAGATGAAACCGCTTCCTAGGTATGACTTACGCTGTGATTTCCCGACTCTAGTCCTCTGACTAAGCGTCCAAGTAGCTTGAAATCCCTATAAAATGGCCCATGAACGGCTATCGTGGCTAAAGAATTATAGTGAATGCATTAGTTCATTCGAATTAATAAATATGTATGATTTGCTCTACAGAAATTACCGTCTATATTTGAGGCATCCCACCGAAACGGGAGGGAAAATGTCGAGCTTTGAGGGACGGTAGGCTATGAGACAAAGAAGAAAGGCCTTGATCCTGCAGCCTATTAAATGGATTCTTCTTCTAGGCGTCGTCGGTTCTGGAAGTGTATATGGATTATCGGCGGCAGGGTTCATCGAGTGGAATTCGGAGCACAAGCTGGAAAGCTTGATGTTTTGGAAAACCACCGACAATGCTTCAACAAAAGGAATTGCGCTGGCCGCTGGTTCAGAGAAAGAAAATGCGAAGCCATCGGTGAAACCGGCACCAACTGCAAGTCCAGTGGCTACGTCATCGGCAGCGCCGACAACTACACCGGCAAGTACACCATTAAGTACACCAGCAGCATCATCAGCGCCAGCTGCAACGACAGGTTTACAGGTCATCTCGCAAGCGCAAAGTATTGTAGCTGTGAATACCAATGTGAAAGCCTGGCTTGAGCAGGCGGGGTTGATCAAGTTGGAGCCAGGGAAGCTGTTCTCCTTTCAAGCTTGGGTTGCTGAGCTTAGTAAAGGTAAGGTGCCTGAGAAGAAGGCAGACGAGCTATCGCATGTAGCATCTTTATTGTATGAAGCGGCATTGCGAGCTGGGTTGCAAGTCGGTGAGCGTTATGCGCATCAGGATAACCCGACATATGCACCTGCTGGATTTGATGTAGATTTTCAAGGTGAGCAGAAAGATCTGACATTCTACAATTCGTTAGGCGTTCCGCTTACGGTAGGCGTGATTTATAACGGTGAAACACCCATCGTAACATTCAATGGGAAACCGAAGGCGGATTGGAAAGCACCTAAAATTTCGGTTACTAAAGAAGTATTCGCACCGGAAAGCATTTTTGTAACGGATTTTACGCTAGCTGGTCAAGGTGATGCAAAACGGAGTGAAGGTCAATCAGGATTGCTGGTCAAAGTGTTCGCTGACGAGAAGAATGATGGCAAGAACGAGCTGATATATAAAGATTTTTACGCACCGCGTCCAATCGTTATCGCAAAGGCGCCAACAGCGGAAGAGCTTAAATCACCATAGATCATAAGGTTGCACAGATCCGTTACGTACTCTATCAACAGAAGGGAGGACCCCCCAATGCGCATAGGTGAACTTTTTGTCATGAACGGACTCATCACGGAAGATCAGCTCGAAGAAGGGCTGAAGCAACAAGTGCACACACGGAAGAAAATCGGTGAGATTCTCATTGATAAAGGGTTGATTACAGAAAGACAGCTTGTCGAAGTGCTGGAGTTTCAGCTAGGGTTTCCAGTCGTTAACATGTTTGAAACGCATCTCGATATGCAGACGGTTCAACTCATTCCAGAAACGCTTGCTCGTAAGCACTGTGTCATTCCCATCGAACGTAAAAATGGCAAAATTAAAGTAGCGATGGTTGATCCGCTAAACTATGGTGCCATTGAAGAAATTCGGATGGCGACGAACATGAGTGTGCAGCCCGTCATTGCCATTCGCTCTGAGGTCGAACAGGCGATTACGAAAAACTATGGCATGAAAGAATCCGTCGATGAGCTGATGGTCGACTTGGATAAAATTGAAATCAAAGACGAGGAATCGGAAGCGAATGATCAAGGCTCACCGATTGTAAAACTAGTCAATCAGATCATACAATCCGCCGTGCAGCAGAGGGCGTCCGATATTCATGTTGATCCACAAGAGAAGCAACTGATTGTGAAGTACCGCATTGATGGGGTGCTTCGAACAGAGAAAGCGCTGCCCAAGCATATGCAAGGTGTACTGACGGCGCGATTGAAAATCATTGCGAAGCTCAATATCGCCGAACGCAGACTGCCGCAGGATGGTCGGATCCAGATGCAAGTCGATAACCGCAGGATTGATATCCGGGTATCTACATTGCCAACGGTCCATGGGGAAAGTATCGTTCTCCGGATTTTAGACCAATCTGCAGGTGTTAAGAAAATAGCAGATCTAGGGCTTAGCGAAGCGAACCTGGTGAAATTCGACAGAATGATTCAAAAGCCGAATGGCATCATGTTGATCTCGGGGCCTACAGGAAGCGGGAAAACGTCAACACTCTATTCAGCACTCGGACAATTAAACGGGGATGATGTCAAAATCATTACGGTTGAGGATCCGGTCGAGTATCGGATGAATGGCGTCACGCAAGTCCAGGTCAACTCGCAGATTGGATTAACCTTCGCATCCGGCTTACGCTCCATCCTTCGACAAGATCCGAACATTGTCATGGTCGGGGAGGTCCGGGACGCGGAAACAGCAGAAATTGCCGTGCGTGCTTCCCTTACGGGGCATTTAGTCTTAAGCACCATCCATACGAATAGTGCAGTGAGTACAATAAGCCGTCTGGTAGATATGGGCATTGATTCCTACTTAATTGCTTCATCGCTCTCTTGTATCGTTGCACAGCGTTTAGTAAGGCGTGTATGTCGGGAATGTGCGGCACAGGTACCTGCCAGAGAGGACGAACTCAAGCTGCTGGAAACGCATGGGCTGCTAGGCGGCAATGAACAACAGCTTGCGGGTACGGGAACTGGTGTCGTGGTTCCGCTTACTGCACCAAGAGCAACAGAAAAGCCTGTCATGGTAACGAGAGGCAAAGGCTGCGGCACATGTAACAAAACAGGCTACAAAGGCCGTATTGCCGTTCACGAGCTGTTGGTTGTCGATGAACCACTGCGCAGCCTGATTGTACAGAATCGTCCAGTCAGCGAATTAGAGCAGCATTTGGTTAAGCATGGCTTTAAGAACATGCTCTATGATGGTCTGCTCAAGATACGACAAGGGCATACAACGATAGAAGAAGTGTTGAAAGCTGTCGCAGACGAGTAGTGGCAGCTGGCATGTAAGTGTTGATTGGGGGTGAACAACAGCTTGGCGAACTTTACGTATGAAGCCGTCAGCGAAAGCGGCAAGAAGCTGAAGGGCATGGTGAAAGCCCAGAACAAGCAACTGGCAATCACAGAGCTGCGGGGACGTGGGATCACGATTCGCAGCATTCAGGAGCAGCAGAAGACGACGATGGATCTAGAAATCCACTTCGGTCGTGCGGTCAAGCTAGAAGACTTTGTTATCTTCTGTCGGCAATTCGCCACGTTGATTCGCGCAGGTATTCAAATTGATCAAGCCGTTTCGATTCTGGAAGATCAATCAACGTCCAAATATTTGAAAGCGGCGCTTGGCGATATATCCGAACAAATCCGCAGCGGTCACCCCTTATCCAAAGGGATGGGCGAGCATCCGAAAGTATTTCCTGACATGTTCGTCAATATGATGGCTTCGGGTGAAACGGGCGGTAACTTAGATGAAGTGCTAGAGCGAATGGCGGATCATTACGAGAAAGAGCACAAAACAGTTCAAAAGGTAAAATCAGCGATGACGTATCCGATTGTCGTCTTAATTATCGCCGTCGGGGTTGTCATATTCCTCCTTCTGAAGATTGTGCCAACCTTTGCGGATATGTTTTTAGAGCAAGGATCGGAATTACCACTAATTACCAAATTCGTTATGAGCTCCAGTGATGCAATCGTTCATTATTGGTGGATGTTCTTGGCAGGTCTGATCGGTGTGATTGTCTTATATCGAAGCTTTACTTCAAGTGAAGAAGGTAAGTACTGGGTCGATGTCATCAAGTTTAAAATTCCGGTTTTTGGTATTATCCTCAAAAAAGCTGCAGTTGCTCGAATGACACGTACGCTGTCATCGCTGTTCGTAAGTGCAGTACCTGTGTTGCAGGCACTGGATGTAACCGCGAAAGTGGTTGGCAATCGCGTGATTGCCAAGGTTCTCCGAGAGGCGAAAGACAGCTTGCAGCAAGGAAAGATGCTCTCGGAGCCGATTCAGAAAAGCGGTATTTTCCCGAAGATGGTCGTACAAATGTTAATCATCGGCGAGGAAACCGGACAAGTCGATAATATGTTATCGAAAATTGCTGACTTCTTCGAAGCAGATGTGGATCAGAGTGTAGATCGATTGAAGGCGGTGATTGAACCTCTCATGTTGCTGTTTGTTTCCAGCATTGTCGGTGTGATTGTTGCAGCGATCATGAGTCCGATGTTCAAAATGTACGATAATTTCCTCAACTAAATGCAGACTAGCTTGAAGGGAGGTGATAGAAACACGTGACGCCGGTTTTAACTGCACCACAACATAATGTAACACCCGTTTGGCAAGACCAGGTACATAACCAAAATAAACCTAGAGGTGGGAATGCTATGAACGAATTGACAATGAACAACAACAAAAAGATGAGTTTCCGTTTACCGAAATTTTCGAAATTTTCTTTGAAAGAGTTAAACAAAAACCAAAAAGGTTTGACTTTAATCGAGTTACTAGCCGTTATCGTTATCATCGCAATCATCGCAGCAATCGCGATTCCTTCTGTTGGTGGGATTATTAAAAACACACGCGTAAGTGCACATAAATCCAATGCACATATGGTCATTGATGCAACGCGTTTAATGATTACAGGCCAAGGTTTAAGCCCGGCTGAAGCTACAGTAGCTACAGGATGGTCCCTTGATCAATTATTCGCAGGCGGATTCTTAGAAACTGTTCCTAAAAACCCTTCTGACAAACCGAATGATTATGATGGTGCTAACTCTAAGGTTGTTGTTACTCAAGATCAAACGACAGGTAACTACACTTATAATATTACACTAGTGAAAAAAGGTGGAGGCGTAACACACATCACAAATAAAGCTGAATCCGAAATCGATGGTTTGAAATTCGCTTCAGGTGCTGCTGGTCCTAACGGTGTACAAGAATAATTAAGATCCACAAGCGCGCCGCCCCCGGCGGCGCGCCCATTTCAAGTCATGCATAACCGAGAGGGGTTACCGCAATGTTCGCAAAGAAAACGAGCAAGTACACATACGGCATGCAAATTTCGGATACAGAAGCGAAGCTAGTTGAAATTATGAACGTGAATGGACAAGTTACCCTGACACAGCGTCATTCTATTGCGCTGGATAGAGGCAGTATTAAACACGGAAAATTCGTGGACGAAGACGCGGTCATTGGTCGTATCTCAACCTTAGTGAAACAAATTGGGTTACAAGGTGCGCATATCAATGTCACAGTACCGCTTTCCAATGTGGTGCTGCGTAAATCGGTCTTTTCGGCCTTAAAAGATAAAGCATTACGCAACATGATCGACGTTGAATTGCATGGCGGGCAGCAGCTGCCGTTTAAGAATCCTGTTTTTGATTTCGTGCGACTGGGTGCACCAAAAGATGAGGCAGCGGCTTCTACGGAAGGCGCTTTGAAATCGTCTAAAGCCTCTGCGCAAGAGGAAGTTCTTATTTTTGCAACACCGGGTGAAGTGGTTGAAAGCTATGCGCATGTCATCAAACAATCAGGGCTAGTGCCTGTAGCTGTTGATCTCGCACCGCTTGCCTTACACCGCATGTTAGTACGTCATACTCGGTTAACCGGCTCCGCGATGAAGGAACGATTCATGCTGCTGCATGTCGAGCCAGATCATGCGGATGTCAGCATATTTGTGGATGGCATTCCGGTATTCTTTCGTTCGATTCAGATCAATACGAGCTTCTTTCTGGACACAGGGACCGATCAACTTGCGGCGTATGCACGTAACCTATCCATGGAGCTAGGTCGTGTCTTGAATTACTTCCAATATACCGTTTCCACCGATCAGAAGCATGTTGAACTCGTTTATCTCGTAGGGGATCATGAATGGATCACAGCACTGCCTGAGCATCTGGAAAGTGCGTTCACTGGGGAAATTACTTCATTTCCGTTGCAGGCCATTCTGAAAGATGAAGATACAACATGTCAAGCTTACGCGGTTCCAGTTGGACTGGCGATGAAAGGGGCTTAAGACGATGAGCGCAAGCGTACAAAAGCTTCAGTCCATCGAAATTAATTTGCTGCAAGTGCGGCATGAGGAGCAAGCAGGAACGAGTCCGCTTCTCCGCTATGTGTTTATGACGGCAATCGTTCTGGTCGTAGGTGGCATGGGATGGATGTATATGAGTGCAAAGTCAGAAATTACAAAGACGAACAAAGCAATTGAGCAAGTGAACCTTCAAATTAAGGAAGGGCAATCGAAGCTTGCCAATTCCCCAACGGCAGGGGCAGTTGCCGATTTCATCGCGATTCCGAAGCAAATCCAGGCGAGCAAGCCTTTAGCAACGGATGTGCTGGACAAGCTTTCAGCTTTAATGCCACTGACGTCGAATATCACTGCACTCAACTTTGGAGATGGCAACAAGCTTAAGGTGACTGGAAATTTTGCTTCTAGTGAGGATGTCATTACGTTCATGCAGGCGACGAAGGCATCGACCTCATTTACATTAATTTCGACAAGCGGGATGAATAAAGTGGCCGCAGCGCCAGAGGATAAAGCGGTACCAGCGGCAACGGAACCACCGTTACCTGTCATTCAAGCCACTTTTGAGCTTCAGTACAAGTCCGATGCCACCAAGAAAGGTTGATCAAACGAATGAGCATGCTTAACAGCACTAGGAATCAAATCATCGTAGCCATCATCCTTACGTTGGCGCTCGTGATGGTCTATATCAACTTCGTCTCTCCGCTGCAAAGTGAAAAGGCGTCCAAAGCCAATTTATTAGTCCAAAAGAAGCAAGAGCTTGAAGCGATAAATAAAAGGACTTCTGGTGGAAGCGCAGTTGGCGCTGCTGAGCAAGTGAGTCTTTCCAAAACACGCAGCCGTGTGCCTGAAGTGCCGGATGTGGAGGGGCTGATCCGTGAGGTTCGGATGTTAGAGGTCATCACGAAAATGTCGTTAGCGAGCTACAATTTTGAAATTGGCAAAGCCGCAGATCCGGTGGTCACATCTCCTACTAGCACTCCTCAGAATAGCACAAGTACTGCGAATGGTGGTACAACCGCTGCTCCGGTAGCTGCACCCGTGATGCCTTCACTTGCTATTCCAATCAAGCTTAACACAACGACCAAAGGGGATTATCAGCAGATTCACCGTTTTCTAAGTGAATTACAAACGACGAATCGTTTGCTGCAGTTGGATAAACTGACGTTTGCCGTGAAAGGCGCAGCACCCGTGAAATTGAATGCGTCAAAACGAGAGATTACGGTCAACATTTCCTTAGTTTCGTATTATGCACCTGGCTTGCAGAAGTTCTTCAAAGCACCGCTGCCGCTTCCATACAATAAGCCTGCTGGCAAGACAAATCCTATCTACTAAAATTCAGGAGGAATACGATGAGTATGACAGCACCAACGACGTCTGAAACGTTATCACTGAAAGATCTGCTGCGTGTTTCTTACGAATCGAAGGCTTCTGATTTGCACATTAATGCCAGCACAGAACCACTCATGAGGCTTCATGGAAAGCTTATGAAGGTAGTTGATGTGGTGCTTTCGCCTGACGATACCCATCGCATGGCGAAAGAGATTTTGACCAAAGAGCAGTATGAAACGTTATCCAAAAAAGGAGAAGTCGACTTTTCGTTCGAGCTTCCTGGCCTTTCTCGTTATCGGGGTAACGTCTTCAAGCAAAAGCGTAGTATTAACATGGTATTTCGTGTCCTATCGACGACGGTGCCTTCCCTTTTTAGCTTAAACTTACCTGATTTGGTTCAGGAATTTGCTCATAAACATCAAGGGCTGGTTCTAGTAACAGGTCCTACAGGTAGCGGGAAGTCCACAACACTGGCCTCTATTATCGATTTTATCAATGAAACGCAGAAGAAACATATCATCACCTTAGAAGATCCGATTGAGTACATTCATCCAAGTAAAAACTGTCTAGTCGCACAGCGTGAAATCGGTATCGATACATTGACGTTCTCCAATGGTTTGCGAGCTGCACTTCGTCAAGATCCAGACGTTATTCTAGTCGGCGAGATGCGGGACTTAGAAACGATTAAGACCGCTATTACGGCTGCTGAAACAGGTCACTTAGTACTTGCGACGCTACATACCCCGGATGCGCCTCAAACTGTTGACCGGATTATCGATGTATTTCCGACCGAGCAGCAAAGACAAATTCGTGTACAACTTGCCTCTGTACTAATCAGCGTCCTATCCCAGCGATTGGTTCCACGATTGGATGGCAGAGGGAGAGCCATGGCGCTTGAAATACTGATCAATACCCCTGCGGTTGCTAACTTAATTCGGCAAGAAAAGATTTATCAAATCAAATCAGTCATCCAAACGAACCGACAAATCGGCATGCAAACCATGGTATCCAGTCTGAAACAGCTAGTTGAAGAGGGTATTATCCACCGAGATGCGATTAAAGAATACGAGATGACCATAGGAGAGGATTAAATGAAACGAAATAAACACGCACTTGTTACTGCGGTTCTCGCTTTATCCATCTTGTCACCGTCAGCGGTGCTTGCAAGCGAGGCAGCGGTGAACACAGCAGCTACTTTACAGGCGAGTAATCCATTCACAGTTTTACTAGGACTTGATTATGAAGCTCGGAATCAGAAATATGAAACGATGAAGCTATCACCAGCGGGCTGGCAGGTTGGCATGATTGTGTCGAAAGAGCCGTTTGCGGTAGTGACACAAGCAGATGCTTCGGGCGCACATGTGAAAATTTGGACAGGCGCGATTTCTCGGGATAATAACGATTTGGTCGTTTTCTGGGATGAAATCGGAGTTGATAGCGCGGGTAAGCTAGACTTTCATGCCACAGATGTTGAAGAGACGACGCGTTCGTACTTTGAAAGCGCCTCCCAAGAATTTTACAGAGTTAAGGGCTACCTGGGCAAAGTGCCTTGGGCTAACATTCCCACCGATGCGGAAGCTGCACAAAATGGGAGTGCGAAAGTGACTTCAGACGGTTTGGTAAACGTGTATGGCATCGCCTTCCAGAATCCAGATCGCGCTGTTGCGCCGTCACTTGGATCGGTTAAAAAATCGGCAGATATGCCGGAAGCCGTTCCGACACTACGCACATGGAAACAAACATCTGTATCCGCAGTTCCTACTGATGCTGAGACCCATTGGGCAAAAATAGAGATTCTGGATCTGATGCAAAAATCCATCATTGATGGATACGAAGATCGCACGATTCGTCCGAATCGTACGCTTTCGAAAGCAGAATTTATTACGCTTGTGGTCAAAGCCTTAGGCATAGAAACGGTGAAGACGCCGGTGGCGGGCTACGAGGACATGGGCAAGCATTGGTCAACCGGCATGGTTGCTTCTGCACAAGCGATGGGACTGCTTGATCTACGACCTGTAGATCTGAACTTTTCTCCAGATTTACCGATTACACGGATTGAAATGGTCGGGTTGGTCGATCGCATTTTACAGAAATATGCCGTAAAAGGTGGTACAGGTACTGGCGACTTCAATGACATCGAAAGCTTAACAGAGCTTAGCAAAGCGTCACTACAAAATGTCATTCACGCAGGTATCGTAGGCGGATATGAAGATGGATCGTTTAGACCGCAAGGGTCACTCACTCGTGCTGAGGCATTCAAGGTTATTTCTAGAATCATCAATATGTTATAGGAAGGAGTTCCAACCATGCATTGGTATCAAAAAGCGAAAAAGAAAAGTGCGATCCTATTAGCCGGGATGCTGCTCTCGAGTATGCTCCCTGCTTTCGCTGGATCGAATCCAGCTTATGCGACTGAGACTGACAATGGTTGCTTAGCCATTAGCGGTGTAGGAAATGTGCCTGTCACCAGTATTGAACGAAATCAAGTAGTCACGATTAATTACACGCTAGATCCGAGTGGTACACACACCGTTACGCAAAGACGTGACCCGGTAGATATCGCCTTCGTAGCCGACGTTTCTGGCAGTATGGCCTACCATATGGACAAAGATGATAGCAGGACGCCTATTCGTCTTAGTATTTTGAAAACGGCTTCGGCAACGTTAACGGATAAATTTAAAGCGGTGAACATGGGGGACCGCCTCGGACTTATTAAATTTAGCTCCGATGCGTCAAAAGTGCTTGATTTGTCAACGGATTATATTAATGTTCAAAAGGAAATTGACAAATTAAGTTCTGGAGGCAGCACGAATATTGATGATGGTCTTGCCAAAGCGAAGACGATGTTAACAGCTTCGGGAACCAAGCCCATAAAACAAATTATTTTGCTTACTGATGGTAAAGCAACTGTATGGACCAATGAAAACGACGGTAATAAGGTAATAACGAATGATACAGGCGCTAAGAATGCTGCAAAAGCAGACGCAGATGTGCTTGCCGGTTTAGGAATTAAGGTTTATACGATTGCGCTGGCAACATCTGGATCAGACGAAATTGATCTGGATTTGCTGCAATATATCGCCACCAAGACAGGCGGGACTGCTTATCAAGCCAGCTCTGCGAGCCAGCTTTCAACTGTATTTGATAACATAACGAAAACGATCGAAGCGCCAGCACAGCTCAAAAATGTACAGCTTCGTCAACCGATTCCTGCTGGTTTTATTTTAGCGCCAGGGGAGAATGCTTCGAACGTGTCTTATGACTCGGCAACACATGAAGTTCTGGTTAATGTGGGCAATATTGATTTCCCTTACACTCAAGACAAGATTGATCTTGCGATCAAATTAATTCCAGATACTGCTGCGGGTGACTATCCACTGCAAGATGCCAAAGTAACATATAAAGATGCTTGCAGCGCTGATCGTCAATTTAACATTAATTTTAATACACAGCTGTCCGTCAGTGTTCGTGTGGTTGATAAATATGGCAATGTGTATATTGGCAACAGTCAAGGAGAACTTCAACGTTTACGAGCTAGTGATAAACAAAAACAATGGACGATCAAGAATAAGAATGTAGCGATCTCAGATATTCATTTTGTTGATTCTGATCTCCATTCCGTCGTGCGAATTAGTTACAAGGATGGAACGACAGACCAATTTGATTTGAAGCCATCAGCACCATTAGCTTATGAACTTATCGATGGAGCAGGGAAGCCGATTGTTGAAACTGGTTGGCATGTCGGACCTGGAAAGCTGCGTTCTGTGTCTGGTTCAACTACACAACTTCCTAGTACAACTGTTTATGCCAATGATGATTTCCGAGGTAACTATATTGCTGGCTATGGGATTTCCGTTGATAACGGCAATTGGCAAACACAAACGACGAGCGGTGTCATCATTCCAGATGGCAATGGCGTCAATTTCAAAACGCGAGCATTCACCAATGCAATTAGCGGAAGCGCAACGATTCCGATTTCAGGTGCAGTAGCGACCGGAAATGTTTCCTTAGATAGCACGGGGCCAATGATCAGCTGGAGCCATAATATTGTGAATCCTACGGATGACGCGATTATTTATATCACGGCAACCGATAACCTCAGCCCCGTAACTGGTGTAAAAGTTTGGTTCGATAATAAATCGCTGTCGATCTCTTCAAGCTCATCGAAGATGACAAGGAATGGGAATACATATGCGTTTCGATTAAGCGATGTGACAGGACTGGATACGGTTGAAAAACGTCAAGGCTGGCACCAAATTCATTTTGAAGCGACTTCCATTGGTGGAACAACTTCGACAGCTCAAACGCCAGAGTATTTCGTAATAAATCCAGGTCCAACCGCTACGCTAAAAGGCGTGAATTATAACGCAGGGGACATATCGGACAAACCGGTTAGTGTAACGGTGGTAGATGAGAAGTATCCAGTTGTTGATCGCACGTTTGGCAGCCACAAAGAGGAAGGCTACACGTTGAAAGCGATGTATTACGTAATTAAACAGTCCTCAGCTACACCGGAAAAAAGTGAATGGAAACCTTTAACATCGAAACGATTAACGGTAACGACGAAAACCAACACGACATCAGGCACTTATTATGTGTTCCTTAAGTTGGTGGACAGTTCCAATGTGGAAATCGTGCAACAGCCGTTTACGGTTCAGTTCGATACAGAACAAAACAACAACTAGATTGACGAAATCGGTGAGGTAGTGAGGAGGACTAACGGTGCGCCGCAATGAACGTCTGAAGCAAGTGGGGCCTAACGAAGACGGTATGTCACTCGTGGAAATCTTGATTGCTGTGACGATTATGTCGATTATCAGCGTCACGCTGATGGGCTATTTCACCTCAGCTGTGGATAAATCGGCTCAAGAGAGCCGCAAAATTATTGGCGCCAACTTAGCTCGATTGAAAGCAGCTGAGCTGCGAGACGTTTTCAAAACGGGCTATGATGCTGCCATTGTTTCTCAGCTGACGAGCAGTCCTAAATTTTCAGGGGACTTATCGAGTAATGGATCTGAGTTGATGAAAGGCAGATTGAAAGCAACGGAAATTAATGGCACGACCTACCGCTATTTGGTTGAGCTGGATAAGAGCTATGCCCGCTGGGAGGCTTCAGATCCCTTTCGCAACGATGCGGACGATTACTTGGCACAAATGTACGTGACGGTATATTGGTCGGGTCAAGAATCCATTGAAGCGCCTTCTGCTAAATCATCAACGACACTCGATACGTATCTTATCAAAAGGTGGTAGCGCCGCATGGAGCGCAATGAGAAAGGGATGACCTTAATTGAGTTATTGGCTGCCATACTGATTTTCGGTATGGTAGCTTCCATCCTGTACTCTTTTATGCTAATGGGCGTGTCGATGTATAAACGAGTCACGATGGAAACCCAGATGCGTAATCAAGGAGACGGGTTATACAGCCAGATTATTTCGGAGCTGAAGGAAGCGATCTATGTTCAGGATGAGGGAACAGATAAGAAGATCATTCGTTATGCTAAGAAAAATGAGAAGGCAGATATTTATATTGATCTCTATGAAATGGAAGTTAAACCTGATCCAACAGGCGGCGGGAAAATTGAGATTAGAGAAGCTGGAACGAATGTAGTAAAGAGTGTTTTCCAGCTAGGAAGCAACTTTACGATTCGTGAGGGCAGTTTAAGTGAAGCGAGTCAGAATCATGACCGTGTTCAAGTGACGCTAGAGTATGCCCGAATCAATGCGGATAAGTATAAGCAAGCAGATAATCCGAAATTAGTGATTAATTCGCAAATCCCACTATTTCGCAATGATTAAATGTTACGGATTGGAGGAGGCATGTAGTGAACTCTAGGGATGAAGACAACAATGGCCTCCAACCGAGGATGCACAATGAACAAGGCTCAGCGCTCGTTATCGCCTTGCTGGCTGTCGTATTAATGACCATGATGGGGCTCATTCTTATGAGCGTGCTGCGAGGCGGAGCGATTCAAGCCGCTACAACGGAATCTGCCGTTCAAGCGGAGGCGATTGCGCAGAAGGGGCTGGATGACACTCTCGCCCAAATTCGAAGAGCCGTTGCCAATGGTGAATCTATTGGGGGAACGAACTACCGGAATCGCGTTCGAAATGTAGAGAATCAATTAACATTGATGCTGCCATTTATTGATAAGCATGTAGGTGACCCGGATAATCCAAAGGGGAATGACGGGGAAGTGGTTGAAGCAAAAAAAGGTAGCTACCAAGTTGATATCGTACTTGCTAAACCTACGAATCCAGAATCACCGGCCATTAAGCCATTGACGATTCCAGATTCTCCCTATGTACGTAAATTTATCATCACTTCGCGAGGCATCATGGAGGGTAAGCCTTCAACGATCGTAACGAAAGAAATGACCGTATATGTAAGTACGATTAATCCTGTTTTTCGATATCCGGTTTCATCTAGCGGAGATCTGGTGTTAAATGGAACACCTTCCATAACAGGAGATATTTATGTAGCCAATCATCTGCAAATCCGCGATGAAGCGTTATTTACGGGAACTACGAGTGGCACTAATCGGAGTAAATATGGTATTCAGACGGGACTTCCAGCGATCCGTGGCTTCATTCGAGTCAATGGGGATGCCGATACGATAGCGCCAGGGAAGTTTAATTTTACACAGTCTGATGGTGTGACGGAGTTTCCGCCATTGACACATACGAGTGAAATTGTACAGCCGTCCTATTTTGCTCCGCAACATTTTCCATTAGAAGATCCTACTCTTGATCCAGATGTCGATGTCGATGTGCAAGGGTATGTTTCGAATAAAACGCAAACTGAGTTAACGGCCAAATTAGCTGCTTTAGGCGGTTATACGGCTCCAGATCCCGAGTTGATTGAATTGCCGCCATTGTTTGGTGATTTGAACAAGAGTATGTTGTACAACGATTTGTGGGTGACCGTTGACGGAGAAGTAAACGTGAAGGATGCGGTCTCCGCAACAACAGAGGCGGATATGTTCGTTAACAATGGGGTTCTCACGATGGCGAATGATGCCTCGAAGCTCAACCTCAGTAATGGTTCCGTTTATGTAAAGTCGCCGGATTCTAATTTAGTTGCTGCTGATCTTCGAGGAGAGCTTTCATTAGCAGCAGGTAAATTCGTCGCTGTAGATGGCAACGTGACACTGAATAACGGTTTCCGTTTTCCTAAGGGCACGATGTACATCAAAGGTGATTTGAAGATCATTGGGAACGTTTGGCTGCAAGGAACCGTGTATGTTGACGGCAATGTGGAGTTAAAGCAGATGACGTCGATTAACAAAGAAGTTGAGGGTGCGACGAGCTCATCGTTAACGCCGCTGATTGTTGTTGCTTCAGGAGAAATCGTACTTGGGAATAGCTCGAATGCGGGCGATGAGATTGTACGCGCTTTCTTCTACACCAAGGAAGGTATTCGCTTATATGGGGTTATGTCAAAGCTATGGCTGACAGGCGGCATACATGGGGGGACCGGAGGCGTTGAGCTTAACGCGGTGAGAGGTGATTTGACCAGTGGCGGTGGAAGCTCGGTTACTCGCTACCAAGGCAGTACGAACTGGAACAAGGACGTACCAGAGGTGCAGTTAAGCAATACGAAACCATCCAGGCTGCAAATTTTTTATGATGATAATCTTTACGATAAGCCGCCAGATGGCATCCCAACGACACAGAATTTTAACGTGTTTGTAAAGAACGTAAAATACATCAAGTAACTACAGATTAACCATTCTGGAAGGAGGTACCTTCAATGTCATTCCAAATCCTGGTCGTTGACGATACGAAATTCATGCGGAAAATGTTGACTGATATTTTGAAGCAATACGGTCATGAGGTGGTTGGGGAAGCAGAGAACGGTAGGCAGGCTGTACAGAAGTATGAGGAACTTCAGCCGGATATCGTTCTCATGGACATTACCATGCCTGAGATGGACGGGATTGAAGCGATGAAGGAAATTCGCAAGCTCAATCCGACAGCCGTCGTTCTCATTTGTTCAGCGATGAGTCAACAAGATCTGATCTCTGATGCACTCAAGGCAGGGGCAAACGGGTATGTCATGAAACCGTTTAAACCGAATCGCGTGAATGAAATTGTTCGTAAATATGGTGTTCCCCGAGTAATCGGCCATTTAATCCCGCAAGATATGCAGCGCACGGAAGCTGTTACCGCAGAAGTCGAGGCCCAAGAGACGACATTTGAGAAAGAAGAATTGGAATTGCAGGCTAAGCTAGCAGAAGGTGCTGACGCCCAAGATGAAGGTTTGCACGCTGTTGATCAAACCTATTCAGAGCCTAAAGAGCTGCTTCTTACGAAGCAAGATGAGGAAGCCTTACATGAAGTCGTTTCAAATAGCGACTCGAATCACGAGATCACAGGTAAACTTGTCCATGAAGAATTGCAGGTGCCTGAAGTCGTAGAACTACAGCAAACGATTGTTGAATCCGAGCCTGTATCCGAAGCTGATAATAAAAGTCAGGTTGGTGAGGAACGAAAAGTTGCGGCGAAACCAACACAGGTCGTCAACGCATTAGAAGTCTTGCTGGCTTTTGCTGAAGTGGAAGAGTCTAAGCTTGCGATGGAGTCGCAAGAGGATGTAGAAATGCAAGTTGCGTCAGAACCAACACGGTCATCTGAGGAAGAAGATCGACTACTGGAAATGGAAAGGCTTGCAGCCGTAATGCAAGGTGATTTGGAAGAAGAGTGGAATGTGACACAAGAAGCAGAAGCTCAGGATATCCAATATGTGCAAGAGCCTGCAATCGACGTCCAGCTCGAGGAATCTGCAGAAGTGGAGGACATCGCTGCTGTTGAGCAGGCTATGGAAGAAATCGCAGTGGATATGGATGCGAGTTCCATCGAGCTAAGCTTGGATGATCTCAATGAGTTAACGATGGAAATGGAATCGCTTGCGACGATGGAAGCAGCCCAAGAAATAAAAGATCTCGTCATTGAAGCTCCGCCAGTTAAAGAGGAGGCTCCCATCAACACCACATACAAGTCTCAAGAACCAACTGATCCGAGTAAAGTAGGCTTAAAGGCTTTGAATGGCGGCAAGATCATTAATTTATTCAGGGGGAATGGACCAATGAAAAATTTCACAAGCAGTGTAATGTGTAATTGGAGTGAGGAATTGAATGGGGAGATGTCCCAATACTTGGTTGTATGTACAGAAGCGGAGAATAAAATCGAAATTGAAATGGGAACTGCTGGCGGCCAGAAGCAAACCATTACCGTAACCATTGAGAGTTTCAATCAATTGGCTGCCTGGTTGCAGGTTCAATTAGGGACAGCGCCGGTAAGCAATCGTGAATATGCCAAAAAAGCAGATTTCTAAAATAGTTTAAAAAGGGTAGACATCATGAGGGGGTTTGGCGATGGGATGGGAAGCATGGAGTTATACAGTCTTGTTGTTCATCACGGGTGCTTTGTTCGGTTCATTCTTTAATGTTGTGGGGCTTCGGGTACCAAAAGGCGTATCCGTCGTATCCCCGCGATCCAGCTGTGGCAGCTGCGGACGTCAGCTTAATGCGATTGACTTAATTCCGATCTTTGGATGGTTTATCCGAAAAGGGAAATGTCACTCCTGCGGTACTGCTATATCACCTGTGTATATCGTTGGAGAGTTGGCAGGGGGTGTTCTTTTTGCCTCACTTCCTTACTTGGTCAGCGTGAATGAACTATGGATTGCTTACCCATTGGTGTCTGTGCTTCTCATTCTTACCGTCAGCGATTTGGCGTACATGCTGTTGCCCAACAAAATCATTTATCCTGCCATGCTGTTATTTACCGGGTTGCGTTTGTTCGTTCACCCTCTGCCAATTTGGCATTATGCATTAGGATTCGTCATTGGAGGGGGCGCACTGATCATCGTTTCCCTTGTGGCAACGTGGATGGGGAAGCCAGCTATGGGCTTTGGGGATATTCGATTGATGGCATTAGTTGGACTTGTAATGGGAATAAAGCTTGTGCTGTTATGCATCTTTCTTTCGGCGCTGCTTGGCAGCGTCATCGGTGTGGCTCTCATCGCCTCAGGTAAACTGGATCGGCGTTCACCAATTCCCTATGGTCCCTTTATCGCTGTCGCTGGTTTCATCTGTTTTTGCTTCGGAGACCCATTGATGACGTGGTACATGGACCTCATCCTATGGCAGTAAAACTACATTTCGTAAAAGAGAGGTCGAATTCCTATGAACTGGTTTCTAGCTCAATCGTTTCGTGCTAAGCTACAGCTCGGCTATTATACCGTTGTTGCCTTTTATACAATAATTATCCTGATTCTGATGCTAACAGCAGATGTGTCTATCATCTTTGCCTTATCTTCGTCACTCATCTTGATGGTGTTCAGTTTTCCTTATGTTCGTTTCTTGGAAAAAGCATTAACAGAGCCGATCGACAATGTAACACGTGTCGCAATGAATATTGCTAAAGGGGATTTCACGCAAACTGTCGATGCCTCCTCGAAGGATGCGTTAGGTGACATGGGACGCTCCTTTAATGCGATGATCGTGAAATTGAAGGAGCTTCTGAACGAAACGGCCTCCATTTCTAAGCATGTAGCAGATTCCAGTCGTGACATCTACCATAAAAACGAAGGCATTAACACGATGATTGTAGAAGCAACCGGTTCAGTGACTTCGCTCGCCGAGGGAGCAAATGAAATTTCTTCCGGCGTATTCAAAAGCTTTTCCGTCGTGAAGGAAATTGAGACGAAAATTACGGACTACGTAGATTCAACGCATGAGATGAACAATCGGTGCGGTCAAACATTGGATCTGGTGAAAAAAGGGATGCGAGCGGTCGAAAGCCAATCAGAGAGTGTTTCTCACATTGTACTTGCGACAAGCAATGTATCGGGGACCATCGATGACCTGGTGAAAGAAGCAGCTGGTATCTCATCCATCACACGGACGATTTCGGAGATTGCCGAACAAACTAACTTACTGTCTTTAAATGCCTCGATTGAAGCAGCGCGTGCAGGCGAGCACGGAAGAGGCTTCTCCGTTGTTGCCCAAGAGGTACGTAAGTTGGCGGAAGAGTCATCGAAATCAGCGAAGAGCGTATTCCATATGGTTCATAATATCGAGAATAGTATTAAAATGGCTCAGAAAAATATTCAGATCAATGAGGAAATTGCTCGCAGACAAACAGAATCCATCGAAGCTACGGAAAAGATATTCGGTGAGATGGTAGAAAGCATCCAGTTCATTACACAGCGGATGAGTGAGTTTACGGGAGAGAGTCAGAAGATGCTGAATGCCGCTCAATTCATTACGGGCACTATGGAAAATATTTCAGCGATCACGCAGCAATCCGCCGCGGGTACTGAGCAGGTATCGACTTCCATGGTCCAACAAACGCGTTCCGTAAAAGCGGTTGTTATTCAATCCGAGCAAATGCTTCGTATGGTCACGCAATTGCAGCGGACGATTCAAATATTTAAGCTCTGAGATAGTGATGTGGAAATCCAAAATGTATGCATGAGGAGAATACCCATATAAACAACCGTAGATAGACGGAACAAATGGGTAATAATCAGGCGTTTTCCAACTTTCGCTGCGATGATAAACAGGGAGAGGGGGAGAATAATTTTAATCCCATAAAAAGCAAGATAGCTATGTTCGTACAGGAACGCCATGATGGGATTCGCTTCGCCAATTAATTGCAGACGAAGTCCCATATCCGTCAATCCGGCATCCAAAAGACTAGCAATACATAGGAAAATAATTAAATTTCGACTCAAAGGAACCACTCCTTGGGACGTAGTAGGTTATGCTAACGAATCGTTTGCATAACCTCTTTCATTGTGGAGATAAATGCTTCGGCGGCTTTGGAAATGTATCGACCTTTGCGATAAGCAATCACGAGCTTGCGAGTCGGTCTGCCTTCTAGTGGGACGTTGATGGGAGATAGCTCACTTAAACTTCTTTTAGAAATCAAGTAAGGCACGAAAGCGATTCCCATACCGGCTGCGACGAGTGATTGAACCGTTTCCATATTGCTCGATTCGAAAACAATATTAGGCGTGATCCCAGCTTCTTGGCACAGCTCGAGTGTTAGCTTGCGAAAGCCTTGTCCTTTTTTCAAAGCGATGAAGGGTTCCTTCTCCAATTGTGAGATGCGAACCGGTTCTTTACTAGTTGCTAGCGGATGATGCGGCGGCACGGCAAGGATAATTTCTTCCTCCAGCAAGGACTCATAGACGAGAGATTCTTCACGCAATGGCAAGGAGAGAAGTGAAATATCGGTCTGACCATTCACAGTTAGCGTCTCAAGATTAGATGAGGTTTCTTCTACTAATGAGATTTCAATATCTGGGTAGGCAGCTTGGAAGACTGGGACAACGAAAGGTAAAATGGTCGACCCTGTGATTGGCATACTGCCGATCACAAGGCGGCCTTTTTTCATTTGAGAAATGTCTTCCATTTCCTTTTTAAGACCCTCGATCATATCGAGTATTTTTTGCGACTTCTCTACAAAGAGAGAGCCGGCATGTGTCAACTCAACAGAATTCGTACTGCGCTGGAATAAAAGCACGCCAAGCTCCTTCTCAAGCTTGGACAATTGCTGGCTCAGGGAAGGTTGAGCAATATGAAGTTTCTCTGCTGCACGTGAGAAATTGCGTTCTATAGCGATCTGGATAGCATATTGTAATTGACGTAATTCCATCCGAAGAAGTGTCTCCTTTATTTGTAGCTTGAAAGTAATCATATCAAGGTTTGTGGGCTGAAACAAGCCGAACATAGGAATAAATAACCATAAAGGGCAGTGACGACTGGTTTCCTCCAGTATCACTGCCCTTTATGGTTATATTTAGCTATTTTCGCACGGTGCTGCGATACATCAAAAATAATAAATACGGTGCGCCAATAATGGCGACAACGATGCCTGAAGGAATTTCTTTGGGAATGAGAATCGTTTTGCCGATAATATCAGCGCCAGTGAGCAGTATTGCGCCAATGACGGCCGAAAGCACAACCGATTTTTGGTGGTGCTGACCCAAAAAGAGACGCACGACATGAGGGGCAAGTAAGCCTATAAAGCTTACAGTTCCGACAGCAGCTACGGCGATTGCTGCAATACACACACCGATTGCAGCCGAAATAAGTCGAGTTTTCTGCAGCTTTAGACCTAGTCCAAGAGACACATGGTCACCGAAGGCCAATAAGTCTACGCGTCGACCAAGCAGCCATGCACCTGGCATTAAGATGACCGCTGCAATGATCAGCTGGCTACACTCTTTCCAGCCTCGTGCATACGTACTGCCAGCTAGCCAAGTAAGTGCTGGAGCGGCAGACATTTTGGATTGAATCACAAGAAATTGGATGACTGCCGAGCCGAGCGCTGAAACAGCGATCCCAACGAGAATGAGTACAACAGGATTCAAGCCCTTTTTCCATGCTAGGGCATATACGCTTCCTGCAGACAGGAGCGCGCCGATAATGGCGCCAACAGGCACCCATGTGCCGGGAGCAGTAGGCCAAATCGTGAGCACCAATAGGGCACCCATACCTGCCCCAGAGGTGACACCCACAACTGAAGGGTCTGCAAGCGGGTTCCGTACAGCGCCTTGCATCATCGAGCCTGCAATCGCTAAGGAAGCGCCAGCAAGTGCTGCAACGAGAATGCGAGGCAGACGCAAGTTCAAAATTACATTGCGTGACATCTCTTCGCCATGTCCGGTGAGAACAGCAATTACATCAGAAAGCGGAATTCGCAATGCTCCTGCGGTTAAACCGAAGAGGAGCAAGAAAATAAGAGCTGCGCAGGATACAACGACTAGAATTGGATATGGAATTTTCGTGCCTACATAACCGACACTCATGGAGCTGCTTTCAGCGGAAGCTTTCATTCTGGAGCCGCGAATGGCCAGCCAGATCAGCCAAGGTGCACCAAGTAAGGCTGTCACGGATCCAGCAGGAAGCTCCCCGAGCATACTGCGAAACATTTTAGCAATAGTATCTGCGCTAAGCAAGACGACGGCTCCCCAGAGGGCGCTGCCTGGAATTAATAACCGATGACGATGCAAGCCTATTAATCGAACTAAATGAGGTGCGATGAGGCCAATAAAGCCTATTGGTCCTACAACGCTTACTGTGACACCGGCCAAGAGGATGGCAGCTGCTAGCGCGACTACACGCACCAGATTTACATTTTCACCTAGTGAGACAGCGGTTTCTTCATTAAGAGCCAGCATATCTAGCTTTTGGCTAAACAGAAAGGCCACGATAAGTCCGATACAAACCCAAGGGAGTGCATATTGGACGCCTTGCCAATCATTCTGTGCAAGCGCGCCTGACCCCCACATGAATAAGCCATTCGTCTCATTCTCATACATAATTTGCAAGCCGCTTGTAAAAGCAGCGAGTACAAGTGTGACGATCATGCCGGCAAGCGCCATCCGAAGAGGTGTGCCTTTACGACCGCCTGACATGAAGTAAGCCATGATCGCTGCACCGCAAGCTCCAAGTAGCGCAAGTAGTAAGGAATGATCAGATTTCAAAGCCGGGAAATAGACAGCCGCCAATACGATTATGAAATAGGCACCTGCATTCAGCCCAAGTGTTGAAGCCGAGGCGAGTGGATTCCGGGTGACCGTTTGTAGAAGAGCACCGGCTACAGCTAGTGCGGCTCCTGCAAGCATACCCATCACAGCGCGCGGCATGCGAAGCCCCCGCACCATTGAATGGTCGGGGGTATCTTGTGGAGATAGCAAAGCTTGTATAACCGTCTGCACGGTGATGTTTGCTTCTCCTTGTGTGATGTTGAGGAATAGGAGGAGGCAGAGTGCCAGCAGCCCACCTCCAAACACAAGGAGAGATTTCCACTCGATATAAGCGAAAAGGTTATTTTTCGATTTCATCGCAGGTTGGATCATTTCGTCAATGCAGCAGCTGCAAGCTCAGCAACGACCTTAGCCGATAGAGGACCGCCGAACGTCCAAGTGTTTCCTGGTAATTTATACGTTTTGTTTTCTTTAACGAAAGCTAAGCCTTTCCAAACCGCGTTGTCTTTCAACTGTTTTTCAAACACATTATCGTTATCTTGAACGATATAGAAGAAATTAGCATTTTGTACAGCAGGCAATGCTTCTACGGATGCAGTAGCAAACCCATAAAGCTCAAATTTGCTGGATTTGTACACATTTTTCAAACCGATGCGTTGCATAATTTGAACGAGCATGGAGTTATCCGTGAATAAACGAAGATCTGCGTTGTTTTGGTTGCTAAAAGCTTGTGTTACAGCAAATTCAACACCATCTTTTTTAGCAGCAACAAGCTTAGCTTTTGTATCCGTATAAGTTTTAGCTAGATCAGCAAGTACTTTGTCAGCTTCTGCTGTTTTACCTAGAATGCCTGCGATTGTTTTAAAAGTTGTTTCCATTTCTTCATATTGATTTCCTTTTCCTTCAGCAGGATAGGAATTAAATACGATTGTTGGCGCAATTTTGGAAAGAGCTTCATAGTTTTTACTTGAACGAGTTGTGCTCGTAATGATCAAGTCTGGCTTCAAACCAGTGATCGTCTCCAAGTTAGGCTCTTGACGCGTACCAACATCCACAACAGAAGCATCAAGTGCTGGTTTTACATTAACCCAAGCCTCGTAACCTTTTCGATCCGCTTGACCTACTGGTTGAATCCCAAGAGCGAGAACATCCTCAGTATATGCCCATTCTAACGTAACGACACGTTTCGGAGTTCCTTTGATTTCCGTTGTACCCATGGCATGTGTAATGGATTTAGCGGCATTGGCTGTAGGAGCTGCTGAAGGTTGCGCAGATGCGGCTGGTGTAGATGAAGTCGAAGATGACGATGAGTTCGTAGTTCCGCAAGCAGCGGTGATGAAAAGTAATAGAAGTGATAGCGTAAAAGTAAGTGGTTTAATCAAGTTTCGCACAATAAATCCCCCTGAAAGTATGTAGTTAATTGCTTGTGGCATCGATGGCCAATTCGATACCGCTAGGAGAATGATAATCATTATCACTGATTATGTCAACAATAACTTCTTCATAGGAGTAATCTATTAAGCTTATAGTTATTATATCTTGGAACTATGACGCGATCCGTGTTAAAGTACGATATGAGGGTAAGACATTAGCAAACTAATGCGGATAATGACAAGAGGTGACTGGATATGAGTAAAAAGACAATGTTCGAGAAGATTTGGGATAATCACGTTATTAACCAGGAAGATGGCAAGCCTAGTGTTATTTATATTGATTTGCATCTAGTACATGAAGTAACTTCACCGCAAGCTTTCGAAGGACTTCGTATGTCCGGTCGTAAAGTTCGTCGTCCTGATTTAACTTTCGCAACGATGGATCACAACGTTCCTACGAAAGATCGCTTCAATATTACAGATCCAATTTCTAAACAACAAATCGACACACTTTCACAAAACTGCCGTGATTTCGGCGTTACACTTTTTGACTTAGACAGCCTTGATCAAGGTGTTGTTCACGTAATGGGTCCTGAGCTTGGTCTTACACACCCAGGCAAAACTATCGTATGCGGAGATAGCCATACTTCTACTCACGGTGCTTTCGGCGCACTTGCTTTCGGTATCGGTACAAGTGAAGTTGAGCACGTTATGGCAACACAAACGTTGCAACAATCCAGAGCGAAATCCCTGGAAGTTCGTATTACTGGCAGCTTGAAGCCAGGCGTAACGGCAAAAGACTTGATTCTTGGCGTTATTGCGAAATACGGAACTGATTTTGCAACTGGTTATGTTATTGAGTACACAGGCGAAGCGATCCGTGGTCTTTCCATGGAGGAGCGTATGACAGTTTGTAACATGTCCATTGAAGGTGGCGCAAGAGCAGGTCTAATTGCTCCAGATGCGACTACATTCAACTACCTGCGTGGTCGTGAATATGTACCACAAGGTGCTGATTTCGACGCAGCAGTTGCAGAATGGTCCAATCTTGTTACAGACGAAGGCGCAACTTATGACTGGGTATTGGAGTTCGATGCAGATACGTTGATCCCGCAAGTTACCTGGGGTACGAGCCCTGGTATGGGAACAAGCGTTACTTCCTTGGTTCCAGATCCACAAAGCTTCGAAACAGAGAATGAACGTAAAGCAGCTGAAAAAGCGCTTGAATATATGGATTTAACACCAGGAACGCCAATGACGGAGCTGAAAGTGGATTATGTCTTCATCGGTTCTTGTACAAATGGTCGTATCGAAGATCTTCGTGCAGCTGCTAAAATTGCTCAAGGTTATACGGTAGATCCAAGCGTAACAGCAATCGTTGTCCCAGGTTCAGGCCGTGTTAAAATTCAAGCAGAAAAAGAAGGTTTGGATAAAATCTTCTCCAATGCTGGATTCGAATGGCGCGATGCAGGCTGCAGTATGTGTTTGGCGATGAACCCAGACGTACTACAACCAGGACAACGTTGTGCATCCACATCCAACCGTAACTTCGAAGGTCGTCAAGGCCGCGGCGGACGTACGCACCTTGTATCACCTGCAATGGCAGTTGCTGCTGCGATCAAAGGTCACTTCTATGATGTACGTGATTGGGAAATTAAAGAATACCAACAAGCTTAATTAGCGCTGAATCAAGCAAATCTTACGAGGCTAGTTTTGCATCAGCAAAACTTTAAGGAGAATGAGAACATGGAAGCTTTTAAACAACATATAGGTCTAGTAGGTCCTGTTGACCGTGTAAACGTGGATACAGATGCAATTATCCCTAAGCAATTTCTAAAACGTATTGAGCGTTCAGGTTTCGGACAATTCCTTTTCTTCGAGTGGAGATGGGACGAAGCAGGCAACGTAATTGAAAATTTCCCATTGAACCAAGATCGTTATCAAGGAGCTTCCGTTCTGATTTCCAGAGCGAACTTCGGTTGCGGATCTTCCCGTGAGCACGCGCCTTGGGCGATTCAAGATTTCGGATTCCGCGTTATCATCGCGCCTTCCTACGCAGACATTTTCTACAACAACTGTTTCAAAAACAGCATTCTGCCAATTAAATTGTCAGAAGAGCAGGTTGAGGATCTGTTCCAACGTACTGCGAAGCACGAAGGGTACAAGCTGAATGTTGATCTTGAGAACAAAAAGCTAACGGATGAGTACGGGCTTGAAATCCAATTCGATTTGGATGAGCACCGTCGTCAATTCTTGCTGCAAGGCTTGGATGACATCGGTTTGACGCTTCAGCATGAAGCGAAAATCACAGCTTATGAGCAAGCTCACCAAAAACGTTTGGCTTACAAATAAGTTTGATTCAAAGGGCGTATCCCCATAATCGGGGATACGTCTTTTTTTGTATTCTTTTATCCATAAACTTGCAACTTTTGGCAGTTTGCTACGTCTAATAGTTTACTAGATTGTCGAAGGAAAGGAGGTTGCGCTGTCAGGATAAGGTTATTTTTGCTATAATATTATGAAAGCTGGTAGATTGATAGAGTTGGCTGAATGGCTGCGTAGTGACTTCCCCCAATTCCGACATTACATAGAGGTGAATGATGAAATTTCCTGCATTTTTTTTGTTATTGCTCGCTTGTCTGTTGCTGCTGCCAACCACGGCATTAGGAGCTGAGGCTCCAAAGCCGATAAAGCTTTTTATGAATGAGAAGCTGTTGGAAAATGTTGAGGTTCAACCGCGTATCATTAACGGGACTACGATAGTTCCTTTGCGTGTTATTGTGGAACAAATCGGTGCCATCGTGTCATGGGAGGAAGCTACCCGGAAAGTCACGATCAAGAAGGATAATATTAATATCCAACTTGTGATTGATACGACGACGGCACTCATTAATGGGAAGAAAGAAGTGCTGGACGTAGGTCCTAAGATTGAAAATGGTTCAACCATGCTGCCGCTGCGATTCATCGGAGAGGTTATGGGAATTGAGTTTAAATGGGATGGAGCCGCCAATTCCGTACATATGTTCAAAAAAGATGATTCGGACTCCAAACCAGTGACTGGACCGATCACGATTGTGGATCCCAACAACGGGAATACGTCTAACCCAGAGGTAAAGCCTCCTGGAACGAAGCCGTCAACAGGTACAGGAACAGGCACAACGACACCTGACCCTTCAGCAAATGTCATAACATCTATTGTACTTTCAGAAACGGAATTAACCGTCATGGCTAAGGATGGGACGTTAACTCCGAAGGTACTAACGTTAGCAAATCCTTCACGCCTTGTGTTTGATTTTCCGAATACGGTCTTGGATGAATCACTGCAGAAAATGCTGGTGAAAAATGCTGGTGAACTGCCTTCGAAGCAGCCGCTAGTTTCGAAAGTGCGCTTCTCAAATTTCAACGATAATCCAGCTACTGTTCGAATTATTTTGGATTTGAATGGTCCAACCGACTACCAGACGATAACTACAAAGCTGCCCAATCAATGGAAGGCTGCTATCGGTGAACGGAAGTTAACCGTCATCATCGATGCGGGTCACGGGGATAACGATCCAGGCGCACTTTCCATAACAGGCAGACATGAGAAGGATTTTACACTCGCAGTAGCGAAGAAGGTAGAGGCATTGTTAGCAAAAGATAAGCGAGTCAGCGTCAAGATGACGCGTTCTGACGATACTTTCATCCCGCTTGATGATCGTGTTTCATTTGCGAATGACATGTCAGCGGACCTCTTCTTATCGATCCATGGAAATAGCGCCAAAGCAACGGTGTCCGGTACGGAAACGTACTACAACAGGTCTGAAAGCTTAGCTTTTGCCAATGCGATTCATAAGTACGCTGTCCCAGCTACTGGATTTGCGGATCGTAAGGTTCGTGAGGCGGACTTCCGCGTAATCACCAAAACCACTATGCCTGCGGTATTGCTTGAAGTTGGTTATTTGTCCAATAAGAATGATGAATCCGCGATGTACAAAGAGGCATTCCAGGACAAATTAGCTGCTTCGCTTGTTGCTGCGATTAAGGAATATTTGACTCTTAATTAAGCAACGAGAATTTGAAGCGGAAAAAACTAGGCTAGCATGTCTAGACATAACGCTAAGGAGTGAAAAAGATGAACAAAACAAGTCGCCTAGTGCAAGGAGCGCTTCTTGTCAGTGCCATCACGTTGTCCGTAACGGCCTGTGGTCAGAAAACTCAACTAACAGGAGCTTCTACGACGGCACCGCAAGCTACAGCTACACCGATTGCAACAACGGTAACCCCAACGATAACGCCGAAGCCTACAACTGCGCCGCTAAAGCAAGTGCAGGTGAAAGCTTATTTTAGTGATCAAGATGAAATGAAGTTAGTTGAAAAAGTAGTTACGATCAGCGTGGAGAAAGATTCTGACGCTTACGAAGCTGCTTTGAAGGCTTTACAAAAAAGTGATGATCCCAAAGCGATTCCGTTATTCGAGGATTTAAAGTTCACCAGTGTGAAATTCGATGCGGTCAAAGGTGAAATGAAGCTTGATCTAGCATTTGGTCCTAAGACGCAGATGGGGGCACCTGGAGAAGAGTTGTTTGTACAAGCGTTAAAGAAAACAGTTTTCCAGTTCCCAGAAGTGAAAACCTTGTACGTCCTTAAAGACGGTAAGCAAGTAGATAGTTTAATGGGTCATTTGGAGCTTCCATACCCTATCAAACGACCTAACTAATAGCATTTGTAGAGGAGTTTAGAATCATTATGAAAAATATGAAATTGGCGAGTGCTATCGTAAGCTCTGTGCTCATCACTAGTCTAGCAGCTACGCCAGTCCTAGCAGCACCTGCAACTTCAACAACATCAACCACTTCTGCAAGCTCAAATGTCCGACTTTCGTTTGCGGATGTGAGCAACGATTATTGGGGGATACGTCACATTTCCAAACTAGCTTTGGAAGGGGTTATTGAAGGGGTAGCGGATGGAATTTACTCACCGGAAACTTCAGTTTCCCAACAAGATGTATTAATTATGGCTACAAGAATGATGGGTTTACAGTCGGATGTGGATAATTTCGCAGCCGAAACGGTTTTCCCTGATTTCATGTTAGTTGATAAATATGCACGTAACTATGTAGCTCTTGCGCTGCAAAAGGGCTTAATCTCAACTGAGCAAGAAAAATTGAGAAGCCAAGGCACCAAGATAGTGGGTAATTGGGGACAGCAAAAAGCTACAAGAGAATGGGTAGCGGAAGTTGTCATTCGCGCCATTGGCAAAGCATCGTTGGCAGAGAGCTTGTCGAAGAAGGCTTCTGAATTTACGGATAACTCGAAGATCAGCAGTAGTGCGCTTGGATTCGTAAATGCAGCAGTTGCTTTGAAAGTTGTAAATGGGTTCGAGGATGGTTCATTCCAGCCGAAAGGCGTTGTAACGCGTGCTCAAATGGCAGCGTTCCTCAGTCGTTCTCAAAAGGATTCAATCTCTTTGCCTGAGCGTGCGAAGAAGGGCTATTTGACTAGCTTAACAAGCGGCAGCATCGGCATTATGGATAAGGATGGCAATACGAGTACATACAAAATATCACAAACATCACCATCTACAGTTTTCTATGGCAACGTGGATGATACCGCAATTTCGTCGAAAGAACTACAAGAAACGTATGAGGTCTCGCTCGTTCAAGTGAACGGCACCGCCTATTACGTTGAAATCCTAAGTAATGAGCTTCATATGGATGTTCATGAGGGACAGTTGTTAAAGCTTAATATGACAACGATGAAAGCGACCTTAGACGATTTTGAAAGCTATGATTTAGCCTCAGATGTTACAGTGACAGATATGGACGGACGAGGCCTAAGCTTAGGTGAGATCGTTCCAGGCAGCACAATCCAAATTCGGAAAAGTCAGCTCGTGGACAGTGACAAATATACGTCGATCGTCGTTAAACAAATCCCTGTGAACAAAACAGCGATCGGTGATATTCAAACGCTGCATAAAGATGCGATGCAAATGACGATTCTTGATCCTACTTCAGGGGAGCCAGAGACATTCGGTTTCTCGAGCAATGTAATTGCTACACTTGCTGATAACACGTTGATCAACATCGACGCCATTCATGTTGGCGATACTGTTGAATATACCGTGAAAAATAGTGAAATTGTCAAAATTATCGTTAAAAAGCAAGCGGATGTTGGCACGAGTGTGGAAGGAACGTTCAAACAATTTACGGACGATCAATCCACGATTTTGATTAATAAATCTTCTGGTAAGACGGTAGACGCGTTTGAATTAAGTAATAACACACGTGTTGTAATAAATGGATTGGCCAATGCAAGTATTTATGATCTGGCTGCTGGGGATCAGTTGAAGCTGGATGTATTGAATAATAAAGTTACAACGATTACAGTAACGAATCGCTCGATTGAAAATATTTATTTTGCCAAAATTATTGATTACAAGGACTCATCTAAAATTTTAACGGTAACAGACAATGCTGGGAAACCGCATGCTTATATTTTGAATGATGGCGTATCTATCATGTATGGTGGTACGAAGCTGCCATTCTCCAATTTTGTAAACCTATTCCCTGCTGGCAAATATGTTGATCTACTCGTTTCCAATGACACGGTCAAACAAATTCAAATGTCCTCGCAGCTCGACGGTGTCCTAACACAATTGAACTTACTGACGAGTGATGTGACGTTGAAAACGGATAGCGGACAAAGCTTGACGTTTAAGCTGAATTCCACGCCAATTGTTGAAATTGCCAATAGAGCGAACAGTACGCTTGCTGATTTGAAGCTAGGAAACAGCGTGAGTCTGATCCTAAGCTTTGATCAAAGTAATGTGACCAAAATTGTCACAAGTAAAACGGAAGTGTTTAAAACACTTTTAATAAACAACAATTTAAAGCAAGTGACCGTGCTGGACGGAGCGAATGCCACCTTTACCATCCCTTTAGATGGAGTTCCTATTGTCAAAGCTGATGGAAGCACTGGATCGTTTGCTGACCTCACAATTGATGACTATGTAAAATTGAGCTTCAAAGGGCTTACAATTACGAAAGTTGAGCTCGTAACACCGATTCGTGGGAAAGTAACTGCTGTGAATGCGGCAGGCACAAGCTTGACGGTTCAAGATTTTACAGGAAAAAGTCAAGTTATTAATGCAGGCAGCAATTATAGTGTAAAACTCAACGGCGGTGTGGACTGGAGCTTCTCCTCAATTAAAATTGGAGATCGTGTCCAATTGATGAAGGATGTCAATGATAAGTTGCTTATCCAAGTGGCTGTAGCTTCGAAACGTGAATTTGACCAATACAGTACATCATTGAACCAAATATATGTAAAAGCTGCTGGTGCAGGCGATCAGACTTCGTATAATCTGTTCCCAAGAGCTTACTTGCATACCGGTTCGACCATTGTATTGCCATCGTCTTACGTTGCTGGCGACCAACTGACATTGTTTGTCCTCGACAATAAAATTGTTGAGATTGAAAAGTAATATTTTGAACAAAAGATAACGGAAATCCGTCTGTATGTGAGAAGCCATCTTTCTCAAACAGGCGGTTTTTCATTAATTTCAAAAAAAAATGTTTATTTTTTAGAAAATGTTCGCATTTTGACGCTTTCAAGGATTGATTCTGCCCTGACAATTCGCTAAACTGGAGAATATTACGACCCTAAGGAAGATCAGCTATGACACAGAAGGCAGTAAGACATATTCTGGATACCATCGGTGAACTATATCCGGATGCACATTGCGAGTTGAACCACAGTAATCCATTTGAATTAACGATTGCTGTATTGCTATCAGCCCAATGTACGGATGAAACCGTGAATAAGGTTACCAAAGACTTGTTCGAGAAGTACAAACGACCTGAAGACTATTTGGCAGTTCCTTTATCGGAGCTGGAGCAGGATATTCGGCGGATTGGACTATTTCGCAACAAGGCAAGTCATATTCATAAGCTGTGTCAGTTGCTACTGGACAAGTTCGGTGGTGAAATTCCTGAGAAGCATGAGCAATTAGTTGAATTGCCAGGCGTTGGACGTAAGACGGCAAATGTGGTCGTTTCGAACGCATTCGGCGTACCGGCTATTGCGGTAGACACCCATGTGGAACGAGTCTCCAAGCGTTTAGGTCTTGCCCTCTTGGATGATTCCGTTCTTGAAGTTGAAAAGAAGCTTATGAAGAAAATACCTCGAGACGAATGGACGCAAACACACCATCGATTAATATTTTTTGGTCGATACCACTGTAAGGCACAGAACCCCAGTTGCGAGATATGTCCGTTATTGGACAACTGTCGCGAGGGGAAGAAACGTATGAAACCAAAGCCGACTAGGAAAACTATTACAAACAAATGAAATGCAGACAAAGGATGGGATTGAAATGAAATGCATCGCCGTATATACCAATAGCTTCGAATTGTTCTCCGATATTTATGAGCAAGTGATCAATACACCACTAGCAGATAATGAGGAAAAAGTCATTGAAGGTGTAACTGTCAGTGAATCCGGTGAGGTTCCTCAGAATTACATAGACAAAATGAAAACAAAATCCGAGGTTGTCGTGATGAAAGTGAAGGATTCGGATATTACGATTCTTCAGCATCGTGACGTTTTTGAAATTTTCCTTCCGGAAAAAGAGAAAATTGCCCTCACGTAAGTCCAGAATCTCCCTTTGGGAGATTTTTTTTCTGTAGAGATGAGATGCATACCTAAGAATAATTCATAGAGGAGCGGAATGAACGAATGACGCAATTGGTAGCTAGAAGCATCACGGTCATGCCGGATGCGCTTAAGAAGATGCAACAGGTGCTTGTGCAGGCTGGGGATCATGATAATGCCACGAAAATGGGGCAATTGTTGGAGAAGCTGGATAGTGGACGCATGAATATTGCGTTCTGCGGGCATTTCTCCGCTGGTAAATCGACGCTCATTAATCAGCTTTGCGGGCATGCCCTGCTGCCATCCAGTCCGATTCCGACGAGTGCGAATATTGTTAGCATTCGAAATGGAGAACAGGGCGCTCATGTGACACATCGTCATCAAGAGGGGAAGACGACGATTCCACTGAGTGAGCTGGAAGCGTATTGTGTGAATGGAACCGATATCGAAACGGTTGAAATAACGTATCCGATTCCATTTCTAGGCGAGGACACGGCCTTGCTGGATACGCCGGGGATTGATTCTACGGATGATGCTCATCATCAATCCACGGAATCGGCGTTGCATTTAGCTGATGTGGTGTTCTACGTCATGGACTATAACCATGTGCAGTCCGAAGTGAATCTGGCGTTTACGAAGAAAATGAAGGAGTGGGGGAAACCGCTCTATTTGGTTGTCAATATGATTGATAAACATAAGGAATGGGAGCTTCCCTTCGAGCAGTACCAATCAGGAACGAAACAAGCTTTCTTGAATTGGGGCATCGAGCCGGACGGTTTGCTGTACGTTACGATGAAGGAGCCTGCTCACCCGCATAATGAGTATGCCAAGCTGCAGTGGCTTTTGAGCCGTCTTATTGAGCATGGAGATATATTGCGGAGCTATAGCATTGATGCTTCTGCACGTTATTTGGCGGCAGAGCATGGCAAATGGCTGGCCGAGCAGCATGAATCGCAAAAAGCGGACTTGCTGGAAACGATTAGTCAGGAAGGCGACGCCCTTGATGTTCAAGCATTGGCGAATGCCAAGCAAGCTGAGCTCACAGCATTGAAAAATTTGCCTGAGCAATTAATTACTGAGCTTCGTAAAGATGTCGGAGCGATCATTGAAAATGCGAATATTACGCCTTCCTTGACGCGGGATTATGCGAACTCCTATTTGGAGAGCCGTAAGCCTGGGTTTAAGGTAGGATTTTTCTCAAGCGCGGCAAAGACCGCTGCGGAGCAAGAGAAACGGCTGATTGCCTTTCAGGCGGATTTGGCAGAGCAAGTTGAAGCGCAGCTGGATTGGCACTTGCGTGATGCGTTGAAGAAAGCTGCGAACGAACAGGGCCAGCATGACGCTGCGCTGATCGCACAAATTGAAGCGCTAAGGGTTGAAGTTACTGGGGCCTTAATCGCGTCTCAGGTGAATACTGGGGCAACGTTTAACGGCGAGTACACGCTGAACTACATGAAGCAGCTCGCTGGCGAGCTGCGGTTGCAGTACCGCAAACTGGCGTTTGCGGTCATTGACATCATCGCGGCTTCTGTCCGCGATAGCTCAACTCCAGCCGCCGCTGCGCTAGCGGCTGAGCTGGAAGCCCTAAGCGGCCGGCTTAGCGCCAGCCGCGAGCTCGCCCGCCTCGAGGAAGCCGAGGCGGCGGCAGAGACCCAGCTGCTGCGCATGGCCAGCTGGGAAAGACCGTCTGCGCCGGCGCTGCCGGATGCGCAGCTCTACACGGCCATGGAGGAGCAGGCAGCAGCCCCGCTGAGCGGGGCTAACCTGCACGTGACCTCCATGGGCACGATCCTGCAGGCCGCCGCGACAGCGTCGGCGGCTGCGGGCCTGACAGCAGCACCTGCGGAGGCAGCTGCTGCTCCAACAGTGCCGACCGCGTTCACCACAGGTGAACACGGCAGGCGCATGGAGCGCAAGGCCGCCGATTTGCAGGCGGCCTCCAGTCTCATCGACGGGCTGCCGTCGATGAGGTCGCTCGCGCGCTCCATGCGCGAGAAAGCGGAACGTCTGCGGCAGCGGACGTTCACGATTGCGCTGTTTGGCGCGTTCAGCGCCGGCAAGTCTTCGTTCGCCAACGCGTTGATTGGCGAACGGGTGTTGCCGGTGTCGCCGAACCCGACGACGGCGGCGATCAACAAGATCATGCCGCCGACGGAAGGCTGGCCGCACGGCACTGCGAAGGTCAAGATGAAGAAGGCCGACGCCATTTTGGAGGATGTGCTCTACTCGCTGCAAATCCTAGGCGTTGAAGCTGCTGATATGACATCCGCACTGAAGAGGATCGGTCAGCTATCACCTGCAGATGTAACAGCGAAAGGGAAACCGCATTTCTCCTTCCTGAAAGCCGTTGAAAAAGGTTGGGAAGCAGCCTCGGATAATTTGGGAACAGAGCTCCGAATTACAAAGGATGAATTCTCAGGTTATGTAGCGGAAGAACACAAGTCCTGCTTTGTTGAATTTATTGAATTGTATTATTCGAATCCTTTGACGGATCAAGGGATCATTTTCGTAGATACGCCAGGGGCCGACTCCATTAATGCCCGTCATACAGGTGTTGCTTTTAACTATATTAAAAATGCAGATGCCATTCTTTTCGTCACTTACTACAACCATGCTTTCTCTCAGGCAGATCGTGAGTTTCTGCTTCAGCTAGGCCGCGTTAAGGACAGCTTTGAAATGGATAAAATGTTTTTCATCGTCAATGCGGCAGATTTGGCGGCTAGCCAAGAGGAACTGGCAGGCGTCGTTCAGCATGTGGAAACGAATTTAGTGCAGCATGGCATTCGTCATCCGCGCATTTATCCGATTTCCAGTTATTTAGCGGCAGAAGGTAAAATTAATGGCAACGAAAGCCTCATCACACAATCCGGCATACGGCCGTTTGAGCAGCAGTTTGTTCAGTTCACCTTGAACGAGCTCAGTGATGTGGCGATCCATTCGGCTAATTTGGAGCTGCATCGGGCAATTGGGACCATGCAGAAATGGTTAGAGCGGGCGCAATCCGGAGAGGAAGAGCGCAGGCTGCAGTTGATCATGCTAGATGAGTCGGAGCAGCAGGGCTTAGATCTGCTTGATGATACACGGTATGATGCTGAGCTGAAGGAATTGAAAAAAGAAATCCAAGAGCTAATGTATTACGTCAAACAACGTACGATGTATCGGTTTGGTGAGCTGTATAATTTTGCTTTCAATCCTTCCACATTCCGCGATGAAGCCAAGGATCCGAAAGCAGCACTCCAATTTGCTTGGAATGAGCTGCTGCGCATGATTGGGCATGATCTATCACAGGAAGTTCTTGCAACTACACTTCGCGTTGAGAATCGAATGAACCTCATCAGCACCAAACGGATGAATCGCTGGGGTGAAGAGCTGAGCGTGCTCCTTGAGGGCTTTGAGAAGGCTTCTTACGAGTCCAATACGTTTGTGACGCCTGAGGTGACGACGAAGCTGGAAGCGTCGGAAGTGAGCTTAAAGCTGCTTCAGAGTTATTTCAAGAATGCGAAGCAATTTTTCGAAGGTGATGGGAAGAGCAAGCTGAGAGCTGAATTGGAAAATCGGATCAATGCGCCTGTCGTTGCGTTTATTGAGGCGCAGACGGTGGAGCTTGAACAAGCGTATGGTATTCAATTGGATAATTGGCTAGCTGCTCAAAAAACAATCATGGAGCAACAGGTTAAAGAGCACGCAGAAGGGCTTCGCGATGCACTTCAAATGAAGATTGATTTAGATGAACTCATATCGAAACAGCATCAGTTGAAGGCATTTGTATAGCCATTTTTTAAAAGGGGGACTAGGTTCTTTGGAACTTAGTTGCCCCTTTTTTTGGATTGCTCATGTAAAGGCTTTCATTGGTGGTTATCCCGATGATTTAAAAGAATAGGGGGGATTACTACACGATTTTGTGAATTTATGCCTATTTAAGCGTTTAAATCCGAGTATCCTCGAATTGCTCACATATAGTGATGGTGTTAAGATTCATAAAGTGTTCACACATTATAAGCGTTTCAAATCTATCCTTTTAAGGAGGGCCCAAAGTGGATGTATTCAGGCAACTGAAGCCATATTTTTGGCCAGAGAAAAAACTGTTATTTGGAGCAATTGCATGTCTTGCAATCGCTACCGCGCTCGGCTTGGTGTACCCCAATTTGCTTCGGTATTTGATTGACAATGTTATTACTAAGAAGCAATTTGACCTCGTGCCGCGACTGGCACTCATCGTTGTTCTTGTGGTTTCTACGAAGGGGATGTTCCAGTTTTTGCATGGTTTGTGCGGGGGTCGCTTAGGAAACCGTGTTGCCTTTCACTTGCGAAATGCGCTTTACAAAAAACTGCAGTATTTGTCGTTCCAGTACTACGATCAAGCAAGAACTGGTGACTTGATGTCCAGGTTGACAGCTGATTTGGAAGCGATTCGACAATTTATCGGCTTTGGTTTTGCTCAACTCTTGAATGTCATGTTAATGCTCGTTTTTGGAATGGGCATGATGTTCTCCATCAACTGGAAGCTAGCTTTACTTACGATGATTACGATGCCATTCTTAGCTTTTACTGCCGTTCGTTTTGAGGGTAAAATTCACCCGGCTTTCCGGATGGTGCGCCAATCCCTTAGTACGATGACGACGGCTGTACAAGAAAATATTACAGGTGTTCGGACAGTTAAATCTTTTGCCCGCGAACCGCATGAAGTTTCCAAGTTTGCGGCACGCAATGAAGACTACAAGTCGATGAATATTGGCTCGTCAGGGATTTGGGCGAAGTATTTTCCAATCATGGAAATTCTAGCGAACTTGTGTGTCGTTATTTTACTCGGAGCTGGCGGTTACATGGTCATTAACGAGACGATTACACTAGGTGAATTGGTAGCATGCTTCAGTCTCATTTGGTACATAATCGGGCCGATGTGGGGATTAGGCTTTCACATTAATAACTTTACACAAACGAAAGCATCTGGCGAAAAAATTCTCGATGTTCTCCATCACTACATGCATGTCAAAGACAGCGAAAACGCTGCAGCATTGACGAAAGTTGAGGGGCATGTACGTTTTGATAACGTGACTTTCGCTTATCCAGAGAAACAACCGGCCTTGTATGATTTTACATTAGATGCGCCTCCAGGATCCGTTATTGGACTTCTAGGAAGCACTGGTTCAGGAAAAACGACCGTCATTTCACTGCTCATGAGAGCTTATAACGTGAAAGAAGGCAAGGTTATGCTGGACGGTAAGGACATTCGCTCCTTGCAGCTTGAAAGCTACCGCAGCCAAATTTCAACCGTTTTCCAAGAAACATTCTTATTTTCCTCCACCATTCGCAACAATATTGCTTATGGCCGCAAGGATGTAACGATGGAAGAAATTATTCGAGCTGCTAAGCTTGCAAAAGCACACGATTTCATTTCTGAGCTTCCAGAGGGCTATGATACGTTAGTTGGTGAGCGTGGCCTTGGACTTTCCGGCGGTCAAAAGCAGCGGATTGCCATCGCAAGAGCTCTGATTAAAGATCCGAAGATTCTTGTCTTAGACGATGCTACAAGTGCTGTTGATATGGAAACCGAGCATGAGATTCAAGCTGGTTTTGGCGAAGTTATGGCGGGGCGCACGACGTTCATCATCGCACATCGCATCTCCTCTTTGAAGCATGCCGATGAAATTATTGTGCTTGATAAAGGGCGGGTTATTCAAAGAGGCACGCATCAAGAGCTTTTACAGCAAGATGGGCTTTACCGTCAAACGTATGATATTCAATATTCAGATGGACCGCAAAACCAAACTGCGAAGGACGAAGCAGCGGTTGCCCGTGAAGAAGGTACATCTGTAGACTCAGTAGATAAACCAATAACCAATGCCTCTACGCAAGAAAGAAGGTTGGCACATTGAGTACTTCATCGAAGCAAGCTGAGACGGCTTCACCCAATCCAGATTCTCAGACAGGTCATCGCTTCGTTTATCAAGATGATGAGCTGATCGAAAAGCCTTTTGACTGGGGCCAATTAAAGCGCTTGTTTGGTTATATGAAGCCTTATCGCAAACAATTGCTGCCGATTATCATTATCATGATGCTGCTTGGCGCCATAACGAAACTGACCGTTCCGCTGCTCATTCGCGAAGCGATTGATCATGCCATTATCCCTAAAGATAAGAGTCTGCTCCTGCTTATTGTTGGTATTATGCTCGGCGTGTACCTCATTCAATGGCTGGCGAATACATTCCGTATTAAATATACGAACATGATCGGGCAGCGTGTGATTTATGATCTTCGTCATGACCTTTTTAGTCATATTCAAAAGCTTTCATTTCGATTCTTTGACACAAGACCCGCTGGATCCGTGCTTGTTCGTGTAACGAACTACGTAAACTCTCTGCAAGATTTGTTTACGAACGGTGTCGTTAACTTGTTGATCGATGTGGTGCAATTGATCGGTATTATCATTATTTTGCTCTCATTTAATTTTAAATTAGGCGCTTCGATCATCGTAACGGTTCCGATTATGTTTGTCATATCGACGAAGCTGCGGACCAAAATCCGCCGATCATGGCAAGACGTAACGATGAAGCAATCTCGCTTGAATGCCCATCTGAATGAGTGTATTCAAGGGATTCGTGTCACACAAGCGTACACACAGGAGAAAGAGAATATTAATTTCTTCTACAAAATGAATATGACCAATCGTCTATCATGGAACCGCGCTTCCATGCTGAATCAATCGTTCGGACCTCTGATCGAGATTACGGGTGCGATTGGCTATTGTATTCTCTTCTGGTTAGGTGCGCATTTGATTCAAACCGAAGAAATCACTGTTGGTTTACTCGTTGCCTTTGCGACGTACATCGGGTATTTCTGGGAACCCATTACACGATTAGGGCAAATGTATTCGCAGCTTTTGATTGCGATGGCTTCCGCGGAACGGATCTTTGAATTTATCGATGAGAAACCAACTGTAGCTGAAATCGAGGGCGCGAAGGATTTACCTTCTGTACAAGGAAATGTAAAATTCAAGGATCTCGTATTTGAATATGAGCCGGGACGTCCAGCGTTGAATGGTATCAATTTGGATGTGACAGCAGGTCAATCGATCGCTTTAGTTGGTCATACCGGATCAGGGAAAAGTACGATCATGAACTTGCTTTGTCGCTTCTATGACCCGACAGAGGGTCGTGTTGAGATTGATGGTCAGGACATTAAGGATGTAACCATCCATAGTCTCCGATCCCAGATTGGTGTCGTCCTACAGGACACATTTATTTTCTCGGGTACAATTCGCGACAACATTCGCTTTGGGCGCTTAGATGCCACAGATGATGAGATTGAGCACGTTGCGAAGGCTGTTCATGCACATGAATTTATCTCACTGCTGCCAAATGGCTACGATACCGAGGTGCAAGAGCGTGGTAACGTTCTGTCGATGGGGCAGCGCCAATTGATTTCCTTCGCCAGAGCATTGCTCGCCAATCCGCGTGTTCTCATTCTTGACGAAGCGACAGCAAGTATTGACACCGATACGGAGCTGAAAATTCAAGAGGCACTCAAGATACTCCTTGCAGGTCGTACGTCCTTTATCGTGGCGCATCGTCTTTCAACGATACGTAATGCTGACAAAATCGTCGTGCTTGACCATGGACGTATGATGGAAATCGGCAATCATGATGAACTCATGAAGGAACAAAAGATCTATTACGGCTTGATCCAAGCCCAATATAAATTTTTACAGGATGCCGGATAGACTTATGACGACTAGAAAGCTGCTTAGCCACGTGATTGTGGTTGGGCAGCTTTTTGTTTTGCCCATATTCACAATGTTTGCAAAATTTGACGAGAAGCTATACTCTTAAATTGGAAATATGCCAAAGATTCGCAGGAGGGGACAGCATTGAAATCATCTCGCTTTATCTGGGGTGCTATTGGACTAACCGCATCCATTTCTACCATTGTGTTCGCTGTTGGCTTTGCGTACGCGGCGAATCAAATATGGTTTCCTAAAGCTTCTGGAGATTTGCAACTCGCCACTCCAGCACCTACGAAGCCATCGGTTATTGAAAGCAGCAGCAAGCTGCAAATCGTAGCTTTAGGGGATTCACTCACAGCGGGAACCGGCGACAATACGGGCAAAGGTTACGTGGGACGTGTCCGCGAGAAGCTGGAAAAGCAAACCGGCAAGCCTGTTTTTCTTCTGAATAATCTCGCAATTCCTGGCTACAAAAGCGACCAGCTTCTGGCTGATTTAGCGTTGAAAAAGACGCAAGATGCGCTTGCGCAAGCAGATATCATTTTGCTTACCATTGGTGGAAATGATATTTTTGCGGGAGGGGAAGGGCTTTTTACAGGAGCTAATCAAACGGAATTTAATCCTGAAGCAGCAGAAAAGCGGGTAGATCCTGCGCTGGCCAAAATGGAGAAAATTACGGCAGCCATCAACAAAGTGAACCCGAAAGCGACGCTATTATATATCGGCTTATATCACCCTTTTCTTGATCTTGACCCAACAAGAGAGGGCTCTCTGACCGTGCAGCGCTGGAATAACGGCGTGTTTAAGCTAACGAATCAATATCCTCAAATGGTCATTGTTCCAACATACGACTTATTCGAGCAAAATTTGATCAAATATTTATCTTCTGCCGATCATTTTCATCCGAATGGAGACGGATATGAACGTATTGCGGACCGAATTGTCCAAATTTTAAAATAGGAGGGCATGACATGGCTATAGCAGCTTCGCCTGAGATCGTTTTATCCGTAAATAATCTGAAAAAAAGCATAAAAAACAAAGAAATCATCAAAGGCATTTCTTTCGATGTGTATGCTGGTGAAATCTTTGGCTTCCTTGGACCCAATGGCTCAGGCAAAACTACGACAATTCGTATGCTCGTTGACTTAATTCGGCCTACCGAAGGGACCATTCACATTTGTGGATTTGATGTACATAAGGATCATGATGAAGCGATGAGCAAAGTGGGTTGTATCGTTGAAAACCCCGAGCTGTATTCCTACTTAACAGGCTGGGAAAATCTTGAGCATTTTGCCCGAATGCTGCCGAATGTAGATGAGAAACGAATTCAAGAAGTCGTGGACATTGTGGCCATGGACGCGCGGATTCATGATAAAGTACGCACATATTCACTAGGGATGCGTCAACGCTTAGGAATCGCACAAGCGTTATTGGGGCGACCAAGTCTTTTGATTTTGGACGAGCCGACGAATGGACTTGACCCGCAAGGGATTAAAGAAATGAGGGAGTTTATTCAACGATTAGCGGCGGATGGACTTAGCTTATTCGTTTCCAGCCACTTACTTAGCGAGCTTCAGCAAATGTGTCATCGTGTTGCGATTATTAGTCATGGTAAAGTGATTCAGGTTGGAGCTGTTGATGAACTCATTGCGCAAGGCGGTAGAGTAGTTTGGACAGTTTCACCTAGTGCAGAAGCGGAACGCATTCTCCAATCCTCAGAGTTGGTGTCCTCAGCGCTCGAAGTGGATTCGGACAGCTTAGCTAGCTTACCACCTGAGGTCAAGCAGATTTCAACGCTAATGGATCAAGCAGATATTCCAAAATTAAGTCAACTCCTCATTGCAAACGGGATTAGCTTGTACGCCGTAGAAATCAAAAATCCAACACTCGAAGATTTGTTCTTGCGTCTGACAGAAGGGGAAAGAATCGAGTAAGAGAAGGTGAATGAATTGACAGGTTTATATGCTTTAGTTAAAAATGAAATGATCAAAATGATTAAGAAAAAGCGATTTTACGTCATTCTACTTATTCTACTTGCTTTAATTCCCATGTTCACTTATGCTCAAATGCGAGTTGCTCAACATACACAGAAGCAATTTGGCACATCGGATTGGAAGGCTGACCAGCGGCAAAAGGTGACCGATTGGGAAAAACGGCTCAGCTCAGCTAGAACACCTGATGAGTGGAAGCAGCAGCTGCGCGTTCAAATTCAAATTGCCAACTATTATCTGGATCAAGATGTGAATCCAAGCTCGCCGAATGCGGTTACATTTACACGAGAATTTGTGAAGAATGCGGTTGGTTTATTTATTCCTTTGATCATCATGGTCATTTCGGCAGATATCGTATCATCTGAGCATTCTACGGGGACTATTAAATTATTGTTGACAAGACCGGTCCGGCGTTGGAAAATCCTATTGAGTAAATTAATCACCGTTATCTTCTTTACTTCGCTGACTGTTTTGGCCACAGGATTGCTTTGTTACTTGATTTCAGGCATTGTTTTCGGCTATAACGGTTGGAATTTGCCGATATTCACAGGTATCCAGTTGTCAGGCGCAGATGTCGATTTTAGTCGAGTGCGTGCTGTGGACCAATGGTTCTTCCTTTTGATGGAGTTCGGCTTAGTATGGTTTACAGCTATCGTAGTGGCGATCATGTCGCTCATGCTTTCTGTACTAATTCGTTCAACCGCAGCAGGTATGGGGGTCATGCTTGCCGTATTAATATCAGGGACCATTCTTTCGAACATGGTTTCCTCGTGGGAAACGGCTAAATATTTGTTTATGGTCAATCTGGACCTGACCAAGTATTTGACTGGAGGCATCCCGCCTATTCAAGGTATGGATTTAACGTTTTCATTGAGTGTGTTAAGCGTTTGGACGCTATTGGCGCTAATCGTATCGTTTACGGTATTTTCGCGCAAAGATATTCTTAATTAGTTAGTAAAGTGAAAAAGGAGGGCTCCAATGGCTGAGCAGCTAGAATTTGCGAAAGGGAAAGCCACGACACCCGTGACGGATTACGAAGCAGATGATATTCAAGTCCTTGAAGGGCTTGTTGCCGTTCGTAAAAGACCAGGGATGTATATCGGCAGCACCAGTTCCTCAGGTCTGCATCATTTGATCTGGGAAATCGTAGATAATGCAGTCGATGAGCATCTGGCGAAGCATTGTTCCAAAATTAATGTCACGATACATAAAGATCAATCGATCACCGTCCAGGATAATGGCCGCGGTATTCCTACAGGTATGCATAAAACAGGGGTACCTACACCGCAAGTCGTGTTCACGATCCTGCATGCAGGCGGTAAGTTCGGTGGCTCCGGATACAAGAAATCAGGAGGATTGCATGGTGTTGGTGCTTCGGTAACTAACGCGCTTTCCGAATGGTTAGAAGTTGAGATTAACCGTGATGGCAAAGTGCACAAGATGCGCTTTGAATATTGGGTAGATGATAAAGGCGTGGAACATGTCGGTGAACCCGTCAGCGGTCTTGACGTCATCGGCAATACGAACCGTACAGGAACGAAAGTTACATTTAAACCGGACAAACGAGTCTTTCAAGGCGGAACAACGATCAATTACGATACGCTCGCTGAACGATTACAGGAAATTGCATTCCTCAATTCCGGTCTTCAAGTTAACTTGAAGGATGATCGCACGGATAAGCAGGATACGTTTCAGTATGAAGGCGGAGCAAGTCAATTCGTTGCCTTCTTGAACGAAGAAAAGACTGTGCTGCATCCTGTGATTCATTTTGCCTCTGAGAAGGACGAAATTGAAGTGGAAGTCGCTTTGCAATATAATGACGGCTACACAGAGACGATTGCTTCGTTTGTAAACTCGATTCCTACCCGGGGCGGCGGGACGCACGAGACAGGCTTCAAAACAGCCTATACGCGCGTGATGAATGAATATGCCCGTAAAGGGGGCATTCTCAAGGAAAAGGATAAAAATCTCGACGGTACGGATCTCAGAGAAGGTATGATGGTCGTCATCAATATCAAAATGGGCGATGTTGAATTCGTCGGGCAAACAAAAGACCAATTGGGCAGTGCTGTTGCACGTAGTGCCGTTGATGCTGTCGTCTCCGACAAAATGACGGTATTCCTAGAAGAAAACCCGCAAATCGCCCAAATGATGTTGAAAAAGGCAGTACAAGCATCAAAAGCGAGAGAAGCAGCGCGTAAAGCGCGTGAAGAGATTCGCAGCGGCAAAAAAGGCAAGAGTGAGAGCTCCAATCTCAACGGTAAACTGACGCCAGCACAATCGAAGGATTTGCAGCGCAATGAGCTGTTCATCGTGGAAGGTGATTCCGCTGGCGGTTCTGCAAAGCAAGGGCGCGATTCAAAGCATCAAGCGATTTTGCCGCTGAAGGGCAAGCCGATGAATCCAGAGAAGGCGAAATTACTCGATATTTTAAAAAATGAAGAGTATAAGGCCATAATTGCTGCAATTGGTGCAGGTGTTGGCTCTGAATTCGAAGCCGAAGAGATGAATTACGGCAAGATTATTATTATGACGGATGCCGATACTGATGGCGCGCACATTCAAGTGTTGCTGTTAACCTTCTTCTATCGTTACATGAAGCCGCTGATTGATGCTGGCAAAGTGTATATTGCACAGCCACCGCTGTATAAAGTGACGAGAAAAGGTAAAAATGGTGGTCATAAATATGCTTGGACGGATGATCAACTGCAGGCTGTGGTCAAAGAACTTGGTAAAAATACTGAGCTTCAGCGATATAAAGGTTTAGGCGAGATGAATCCGGATCAGCTGTGGGAAACGACGATGAATCCGGAAAGTCGAACGCTGCTTCAAGTGCAAATTGAAGATGCGGCCAAAGCAGAACGTCGTGTGACCACACTGATGGGCGATAAAGTTGATCCGCGCAAGCGTTGGATTATCGAAAACGTTGATTTTACTGAATATGTTGAGTAGACCAAAAAGAGTGGTGACGAGAAAGTGAGCATTTTAGAAGAGTTTTTACCAGCCTTTCTGGAGGAGATCGTTGGCGATCGCTTCGGCAGGTATTCCAAATATATTATTCAGGATCGTGCGATCCCCGATGTTCGAGATGGCTTGAAGCCCGTTCAACGCCGGGTCTTGTACGCGATGTACGACTCAGGCAACACACCGGATAAGCCGTATCGGAAATCAGCGAAAACCGTAGGGGATGTTATGGGTAATTATCATCCTCACGGTGACGCGTCCATTTATGATGGTATGGTTCGTATGGCACAGCCGTGGAAAATGGGGCATACGCTCGTGGACGGTCATGGGAACTGGGGTTCCTTGGACGATGATCCACCTGCAGCTATGCGTTATACCGAAGCGCGTTTATCTGAAATCGCGATGGAACTGTTGCGCGACATTGAGAAGCGCACCGTCATGTTCAAAGATAACTTTGATAATTCAACCAAAGAACCGGTTGTTTTGCCAGCGCGTTATCCGAATTTGCTCGTAAATGGGGTCAGCGGGATCTCCGCAGGCTTTGCGACAGAGATTCCACCTCATAACTTGCGGGAAATCATTGACGCTTGTACGGCGATGATTGATAAACCTGAAATTACGGTTGATGAATTAATGGCGATCGTGAAAGGTCCGGATTTCCCTACTTCAGGGATTATCATGGGCGAAGAAGGTATTCGTGAGGCGTACCGGACAGGTAAAGGCCGTATTTATATCCGTTCCAAAACGGCGATTGAAGATATGCGCGGCGGCAGACAGCAAATTGTGATCACGGAAATTCCGTATCAGGTCGTTAAATCTCGCTTAGTCACTGCGATGGAGAACATCCGTCTGGAGAAAAAAGTCGAGGGTATCGCCGAAGTACGCGATGAAAGCGGTCGTAATGGGCTACGTATCGTAATTGAGCTCAAGAAGGAAGCGGATGCACAAGGGATTTTAGCTTATTTGCTGAAGAAAACCGATTTGCAGGTTACGTATAACTTCAATATGGTTGCCATCGTGAATAAAGCGCCTCGTCAACTCGGCATTCGCGAGATTCTAGAAGCGTATATCGAGCATCAGAAAGAGGTTGTAACATTCCGTTCGCAATACGAGTTGGAGAAAGCAGAAGATCGTGAACATGTCCTCGAAGGGCTTGTTAAAGCGCTGAACATTTTGGATGAGGTCATCGCGACGATTAAAGCTTCGAAAAATCGGCAGGACGCACAAAATAATCTCGTAGACAAGTTTCAATTCTCAGAACGACAAGCTGATGCCATTCTAGTCCTGCAATTATACCGTTTAACGAATTTGGAAATTACAACGCTAGAGAAGGAACTGAAGGAAGTCCAGAAAACAATTGCGTACTTACGCGGGATTCTCGGCAGCTTGAAGAAGCTTCTTGGTGTTATCAAAGATGAGATGGGCGAAATTCGCAAGAAATACGGCATCGATCGCCGCTCGGAGATTCAAGGCGAAGTCGAGGAACTGAAGGTCAATCTGGAAGTCCTTGTAACGGCAGAAGATGTGCTCGTCACCTTGTCCAATGAAGGCTACTTGAAGCGTACAAGCAAGCTTTCCTTTACACGTTCAGGTGGGGAGCTTGAGAATACAGGCATGAAAGAAGGGGATTACCTTCGCTTCTTGCTGGATGTCAACACAATCGAGAGCTTGCTGATCTTCACGAAGAAGGGGCAATATTATTTGTTGCCTGTCCATCAAGTGCCAGAGTACAAGTGGAAAGAGAACGGCACAGCGATCGTGAATGTGATTCCGATTGCGAAGGAAGATCGCATCGTGAATGTGATCCCCGTAAAAGGCTTTGACGATCCGACGAAGTCACTCGTATTCGTAACTCGCAAAGGTCAAGTCAAGCGTACTGAGCTGAAAGAGTATATGACGAACCGCTCCAATGCGATTGTGGCTTGTAAGCTGGGCGAACAAGATGAAGTGCTGCATGTTCACCTAAGTGACAATACGAAGGAGATTTTGCTCGTCACGAAGCAAGGGATGAGCATCCGTTTCCGTGAGGAAGAAGTAAACCCGATGGGCCGTGCGGCCGCGGGTGTGCGCGGCATCCAGCTCAAGGAGGACGATGAAGTCGTCTCAGCCGAGTGGATTTATGGGGATGAAGGGGAAGTGCTGGTCATCTCGGACCTCGGGTATGCGAAGCGATCTCTCGTCGTGGATTATCCGATTCAAGGTCGCGGCGGGAAGGGGATCATAACCTTCGAATTCAAAGAAGGAAAACGTGTGAGACCTAACGGTTCAGCCTTAATCCGGACATTTATTGTGAAAATGGATTATGTGGTTACTGCTGTGATGAGCACCGGCGAGAAGCATCGCTTCTCTACAGAAACAGCTCCGCTGGAAGATCGCAAATCACAAGGGAAATCACTGATTCCGGTCAATAAAACAGAAGCGATTGTCGAGATCTTGCGTTTTCCTCAATCATAACTAACTGTTGGAGGATCCAGTCTCTCAATTAATGTAAAAGCTAACTCTAATAAGACCCACAGGGGCATCGGTTCGTCTAATCGATCCAGCCACTGTGGGTCTTTTAGCATGCCGGCTTCCAGCGCTTTTTTGCCTAGCTCTACTTTCCATGTTTCCATATTCATATCACTCCTTGAAAGTTAGTGAACAGCAGTCATTACGTCAAGTTTCTCCGAGTGAATAGGAACTTGCTGTTGTCTACAAGGGTGTCATACACCTTCGATCAGTATATGTGACTACTGGGCAAAATGTTAATCGGCGTCGATTCGCAGGCTAATCTTACCAAGAGTAGACAAACTCTGAAATGGCTCGACATGAGGTATCAGCATACAGCAGCAAGTCCATGGAATTTGCAATTTTTGTAAGAAAATATTAATGTCGTTAATCTTTCAACTAGTGAAAAGGCGTGCTATACTTGCTGTAAATAGGTGAAAATGGAAGCGAGTTGATGAGGATGTATTCCGATGAATTCGGAAAGCTATGGCTAAAATTATCGAAGGAATTGAAAAATCAGATGGAGGTAGGATTAGCCCCTACGATTACGGAAGGACAATTGAATGTACTAGAATTGCTTCTGATCCATGAACGTATGAAGCCTTCGGATTTAATCGAATACTTATCCACGACACCTGCAGCCGTTACAACCTTATTAGACCGGATGGAAAAAGCGGAGTTAATTATTCGTGTTCGCGATGAGAAGGATCGTCGCATTGTTTGGATTCACGTCACGGACAAAGGAAAAGCGGAATGCGAGAGAGGTCGTGGCATCCGTGAACAACTGTTGGATTCCTACCTGAATCGCGTTTCCGCTCATAATCAAAAATTGCTTATTTATTTGTTAGGCAAAGTAGCGAATTAATGCTGATTCATCCCCTTATAGCTCGGGGATCGTAAATTCATTCCACGGCCGCTGCGCTGGCGGCAGCGACCGGAAGTGCATCTCCTCTTTGAGCACAGGATGCTCAAAGGCAAGTGCTGTGGCCCACAGCGCGAGCTGTTGGCCTGGTTTGTTGACAGCGCTGCCGTAGCGCTGGTCACCGTACAGCGTGCAGCCAATGGCAGCCAGCTGCACGCGGATCTGATGCGGCCGCCCGGTGTGCAGCTTGATCTGGATCAAGCTGAACCCGTCTTGGTTGCCGAGCAGCTTGTAGTCCAGCACCGCCTCCTTGGCGTCCTGCTGGCCTGCCTTGACCACGCTGACGGTATTCGTCCGCGTATCCTTCAACAGCCAGTGGCGCAGCGTAGCGGCCGGCTGTGAGGGCTTACCGTGCACGACAGCGACGTATGTCTTGTCGAGCTTTCTTGTTCTTACCGCGTCCGAAAGTCGGGACGCGGCTTTTGACGTTTTGGCGAAGACCATCACGCCGCCAACGGGACGATCCAAGCGATGGACAAGCCCGAGATACACATTGCCGGGCTTGTTGTAGCGCTCTTTGATATCAGCCTTCAACGCGCTGAGCAGGTCGAGATCACGAGATTCATCTTCCTGCGTCGGCATGTTGACGGGCTTCTCAACCACGAGAATGTGGTTGTCTTCGAAGAGAATCGGTATTTGCGATGCACCGTAATTTTCCTTCAGAGCCACCGCTTACGCCTCCCAGCGTCCTAGAATACCACAAGGGAGCATAAGTCCGGAATGTGTAATCGGAAGGCCGATTTCACCGCTGGAGATCGTTCCGCCATGCTTTTCTTTCATCGCCATTGTCAAAATGTTCTGAAGCACAGTAGCCGAGATTCCAGTTGTATAGGAATTGATCAACAAGAACAACGGGTTGTCCGTCAAAATGGATTGGCAAGTCTGGATGAACGGGAAGAGGTCATCCTCCAATTTCCACGTTTCACCGTTAGGACCACGTCCGTAGGAAGGTGGATCCATAATGATCGCATCGTACTTGCTGCCGCGACGCTGTTCTCTTTGCACGAATTTGAATACATCATCCGTGATGAAACGAACAGGACGGGAGCCCATACCGCTCAAATGCAGATTTTCCTTCGCCCATTGCACAACGCCTTTGGAAGCATCCACGTGGCACACTTCTGCGCCAGCGTGAGCACAGGCCAGCGATGCACCGCCAGTGTAAGCGAACAAGTTGAGCACTTTAATGGGACGACCGGCACCTTTGATCTTGTCCATCATCCATTTCCAGTTCACTGCTTGCTCAGGAAAGAGACCCGTATGCTTAAAGCTGGTTGGCTTAATATAAAAGGTCAGCTTCTGATCATAAGTGATCGTCCAACGCTCAGGGAGCTCAGCGTTATTTTGCCATTGGCCGCCGCCGCTGGAGCTGCGGTGATAATGCGCATCAGCTTGACGCCAAGCTGGTGTTTCTTTCTGTAGAGGCCAAATAATTTGCGGGTCTGGTCTGCGAAGTACAATCGTACCCCAACGTTCCAGCTTTTCGCCGCCGCCCGTATCGAGCAGCTCATAGTCGACCCAATCTTTTGCATAAAACATGCTGTAATCCATCCTTCAACTTGATTTCTAGACTAAACATCCATTGTACACCATTTATTTACCTAAATCGATCTTTTCAATCAAACCAGGCAGTTCTTTTTCCGTAAATTGTTGGTATTGCGCTTGTTCAAGCGACGCACGCAGGGAATCTTTCACTGCTTCTAGAGGTTTGACGGAGCGGGATTCCACTTTAATGATGTGGTAGCCATACTCGGTTTCAACCGGATCACCGATCGAGCCTACAGTTTGAGAAATCGCTGCGTTTTTGAAGCCTTCAACCCACTGGCTCACATCCGCATCCGCATAAAGACCTCCATTATCCTTTGAACCAGGATCATTGGAGTATTGCTTAGCAAGCGCTGTGAAGTCGCCGCCGTATTTCAGCTTCAGCTGAACGTCTTTCGCTAGGGAAAGCGCTTGTTCTTTCGTACGAGCTTTACCTTCAGCATCTGAAAGTCCGATCAAAATATGACGCACGGAAGCGATCGTAAACGCATCTTTATTCGCTGCAAGTGCTGCATCATATTGCGCTTTCAACTGAGCATCCGTAATACTAGATTTCACATAGTTACCCGCAGTCATACTGCCAACAAGATAATACTGAATATCACTCTCTGACACATTTGCATTTTTCAAATCGGACTTGAATTTATCCTCGCCAAACTGCTGTTTCCAAGCATTAACTTGTGCAGCAGCAGTTTGCTTTGCAGCCTCACGGTCAGCCTCAGATGCGCGGCTATAGAAAACGCGGTTGGTTACTAATTCTTTAAGAACACTCGTTTGATAGTCAACATTGTCCTTGGAGCTTGCATGCGCACTATTAAACAAAGCTTTCAGGTTAAAGAACGAATCAAACGCAGCTTTCGTCACAGTTCCGCCTGTATAGGTAGCAACCACTTGATTAGGGTTCGTACCAACCCAGATCGTGCTAGTTGCTTCATCCCACTCTACTTTCTTGCCAAGCGAGTCGCTCATGAAACGCAGCGGTACATAAGTTGTGCCTTCATATATAAAACCTTTGGCATCTGTTGGCGTTTTTTCGACACCATCAAACATATACGTCAGGTTGCGGAAGGCTACTTCAATTTGAGTTCCAGCTGCTAAAGCTACGGTTCCACTTAACACAGAACCAATGGTTAAACCTACAATAAGTCCTTTTACTTTGTCTTTCATTATGAGTGATCCACCTTTCATATCATGTCATTCCAATAATTCACCGAAGGTTGAGAGATTTCCTTTATTTTATTAACGCCAAATTGAAGGAATTCTTTACCTCTTTGTTGTATTTGTAGAGGTAGAGTCGATTTGCAACACGCATCTTAGTGATCAGACATGTCGAAGTAGGGGGGATAATGTGGGAGCAAATGTTGGTATACCCAGCTCCGAGGATTTGTTTCTGCTTCATGAAGGATCCCTGTTCCACAGTTATCGTATCTTAGGGGCACATGTTAGCAAAGAAAAAGGGCATGAAGGTGTCCGATTCGCCATCTGGGCACCGCATGCGAAAACCGTGTATGTACTTGGAGATTTCAATGATTGGCAATCCGGCGAGCACAGGATGGAGAAGGTTAGCTCGTTAGGCCTCTGGATGATCTTCATTCCAGAAGCAGGTGAAGGCGACTATTACAAGTTCGAAATTCATAGTCAAACGGGGCAGATTTTATTAAAAGCAGACCCCTATGCCTTTTATTCTGAATTAAGGCCTGGTACAGCTTCTAGAGTTGTAGATCTGGAAGGGTACGAATGGCAGGATCAGGAATGGCAGCTGAAGAAGAAAGAAGTGCCAGCATACAATAAGCCGCTCTCCATTTATGAGGTGCACCTTGGTACTTGGCGCAAGAAAGATCGAACCAGTGAAGAGCAGTATACGTATGAACAATTAACGAGTGAGCTAGTGGATTATGCGGTAGAAATGGGTTATACCCATATCGAGGTTATGCCGCTGGCTGAGCACCCTTTCGATCGTTCATGGGGATACCAAGCGACTGGGTACTATTCGGTAACAAGTCGTCACGGTGCGCCAAAAGATTTCATGCGATTTGTTGATCGCTGTCATCAGAAGGGGATCGGCGTCATTATGGACTGGGTTCCAGGCCATTTTTGCAAGGATAGTCATGGATTACGCATGTTTGATGGCAAGCCTTTATATGAATATGAAGATCCTCGGAAAGCGGAGAAATTGGAGTGGGGGACACTTACTTTTGACTTTGGCAGGCCTGAGGTCCAGAGCTTCCTAATCTCAAATGCCGTTTTTTGGATGGATATGTATCATATGGATGGCATCAGAGTGGATGCTGTAGCTTCCATGCTGCATCTAAACTTTGGCAGATGGGATGAAGTACCCATTCACAATCAACATGGAGGCGAGGAAAATTTAGAGGCGGTTGCGTTTATTCGCAAGCTGAATCAAGTTGTTTTCTCCTACTTCCCCAATGCCTTAATGATGGCGGAAGACTCCACCGATTGGCCGCTTGTAACAGCTCCCGTTCATGAGGGCGGGCTTGGATTTAACTACAAGTGGAATATGGGTTGGATGAACGATATGCTGAAGTATATGAAGCTGGATCCGATCCACCGCAGGTATAATCACAAGCTGATTACATTCTCGTTTATGTACGCCTGGAGCGAAAATTATGTTCTCCCTCTTTCTCATGATGAGGTTGTGCATGGTAAGCGTTCACTCTTGCATAAGATGCCTGGAGACTATTGGCAGAAGTTTGCTAATCTACGGGTGTTATATGGCTACATGTCGGGGCATCCAGGAAAAAAACTGCTCTTTATGGGCAGTGAATTCGGTCAATTCGACGAGTGGAAGGATCTCGAGGAGCTGGATTGGTTTCTGCTTAGCGGTTATGAGAAGCATGAGCAGATGCACCATTATGTGAAGAAGCTCAATCAGTTTTATTTAAAAGAACCAGCTCTTTGGCAGCTGGATCATGATCCAGCAGGTTTTGCATGGATTAATCCCCATGACGAAACCCAAAGTGTTGTTACTTATATGCGAAAAGGGAATCTGCCGGAGGATGAACTCATTCTCGTGTGTAATTTCACACCTGTTGTTCATCCGGATTATCGAATCGGCGTTCCAAAATTAGGTTTGTACGAAGTTGTCTTTAATAGCGATGCTGCAGAGTTTGGCGGTTCCGGACAAGGGAACACATTGCCAATCACGAGCAGGGCAAGTTCCATGCATGGCCTTCCGTATAGTTTATCTTTATGTATTCCGCCGCTTGCGGCTGTCTATATCAAGTGTGTAAGTGAATTCCAATCAGAGAATGATGAAGTTGAAGGGGGAAATCAAATATGCGCAGTAAAGAATGTGTTGCCATGCTCCTCGCTGGAGGAGAAGGGCGAAGATTAGGCGTACTGACGAACAATTTAGCTAAGCCAGCTGTACACTTTGGCGGCAAATATCGCATCATTGATTTTACTCTCAGCAATTGCACGAATTCAGGAATTGATACGGTTGGTGTTTTAACGCAATATCAGCCTCTAGTACTCAATACTTACATTGGTATTGGAAGCTCATGGGATCTTGACCGTAAGTACGGCGGTGTTACCGTGCTGCCTCCGTTTATGGAGCAAAAAGGCGGCGATTGGTACAAAGGAACAGCCAATGCCATCTACCGCAATATTGGATTTATTGAGCAATATGATCCGGAATATGTCTTGGTCATCTCGGGTGACCATATTTATAAAATGGATTACGATCTCATGCTTAACTACCACAAAGAGAAAAAAGCAGACGCAACGATCGCCGTTATCGAAGTGAAATGGGAAGAAACAAGCCGCTTCGGTATCATGAGTGTTAATGAGAAGCAGGAGATTACGGAATTCGCTGAAAAGCCAAAAGAGGCAAACTCCAACTTGGCTTCGATGGGTATTTACATTTTTAACTGGAAAGCTTTGAAATCGTACTTGCTTGAAGATGAAGCGAATCCAGAGTCCAGCAAAGATTTCGGTAAAGATATCATTCCGATGATGTTGAAGGACGAAGCGAGAATGTTTGCTTATCCGTTCCAAGGCTATTGGAAAGACGTCGGTACGATTGATAGCTTATGGGAAGCGAATATGGACCTTTTGGATGAGAATAACGAGTTGAACTTAAATGATAAAAACTGGCGCGTCTATTCTCAGAATCCGTATCAGCCAGCTCAATATGTAGCGCCTACGGCGAATATTAAGCGATCACTGGTCAATGAGGGTTGTGCGATTTTCGGAGATGTCGATCATTCCGTTCTCTTCTTCGGGGTTCAGGTTGGCGAAGGCAGCTATATTAAGGATTCCGTCATTATGCCGAATGCGAAGATTGGCAATAATGTGACGATTATCAAGTCGATTATCGGTGAAAATACGGTCGTAGAAGATGGTGCAGTCATAGACGGCAATGGCGAAATTATACTTATTGGCGGTAACGAACGGATATCAGGCAACGCTAATCAGAAGGGATGATGTCAGATGAAACACGTGATGGGAGTCATTAATTTAGTCAATGAACCGGATGATTTGGAGGAACTGACTTATTTCCGCTGCCCGGCATCTGTGCCTTTTGGTGGTCGTTATCGTTTAATCGATTTTGCACTATCCAATATGGTGAATTCAGGCATCGACAACGTAGCTGTGTTCACACAACATAAATATCGCTCACTCATGGATCATCTCGGTTCTGGAAAAGAATGGGATTTGGACCGTAAGCGCGGTGGACTCTTCGTCCTTCCTTCCGTACTTGATGAGCCGACAGGGATTTCCCGTGGCGATTTGTACCAATTCTACAGCCATCGTGACTATTTCTACCGTGGTAAAGAGGAATTCGTTATCATTTCCCGCAGCCACATGGTGTGCAACTTGGATTTGAACGATGCTGTTCGCTACCATGAAGATATGCAAGCGGATATCACTGTCATTTATAAACAAACGGATGAAGAAATTCATGGGAAATTCCGCCGCATGGCTGTGAAAGATACAGGTCAAGTGACGTTGATGGAAGATCATACAGGCCGTCTGCGGACAAACAACATTTCCATGGAAATGTATATTATGAGCAAGGCTTTGCTCTTGGATATGGTGGAATCCTGCCTAGCGCAAGGGTATGACCATTTGGTACGTGACGGTATTATGAAAAACATTGATAAACTGAGCGTGTATGGCTATAAGTTTGAGGGGCACTTGGGCATCGTGAACTCCATTCAAGGCTACTACAAGCACAGCATGCAGCTGTTAAATCCAGCGATTTGGCGGGAGCTGTTCTTCCAAAAGAACAATCTTGTCTATACGAAAGTAAAAGATGAGCCGCCTGCGAAATATTTGGAGTCCGCTGCAGCGAAAAACTCGCTCATCGCAAACGGCTGCCAGATCGAGGGCAAAGTTGAGAACAGCATCTTGTTCCGCGGTGTGAAAATCCGCAAAGGGGCCTACGTGAAAAACAGTATCATCCTGCAAAACTGCGAAATTGAAGAGAACGTTATTATCGAGAACGCAATTCTAGATAAGGATGTCTTCATCAGCCGCGGCCGCGTACTAACAGGTGATAACAAGGCGCCATTCATCGCAGCGAAAACCAAAGTCATCTAATCGCATGCAGAATCAGGTTCGATCGATTACAGAGGAGTGGCAAGATGAAAATACTGTTCGCGGCTTCGGAGGCCGTGCCTTTTATAAAGACAGGCGGATTAGCAGATGTGATCGGCTCCTTACCTAAGGAGCTGACGCGTCAAGGACTCGATGTGCGCGTCATTTTGCCGAAATACGGTGACATTCCAGCTAAGTATAGCGATGAGATGACTCATGTGACGGCATTTGATGTGCAATTGGGCTGGCGCAAGCAATACATCGGGATTGAATCGCTGGTGTATGAAGGGGTTACCTTTTATTTTGTAGATAATGAGTATTATTACAAACGGCCGGGAATCTATGGCTATGGGGATGAAGCGGAGCGATTTGGGTTCTTCTGTCGAGGCGTCGTTGAGGCGCTTCCTCATCTGGATTTTAGGCCGGATGTGATCCATTGCCACGATTGGCAAGCAGGGATGATTCCCGTGTTGCTGAAGGCGCATTATCAGCATTTGCCATTCTTTAGCGAGATCAAGACGATGACGACGGTTCATAACTTGAAATACCAAGGTGTGTTTGGCCAGCAGGTGTTCAAGGATTTGTTCGGATTGTCGGATGATCACTTCTCAGGCACGGCGTTAGAGCTTCACGGGGGCGCAAGCTTCCTGAAGGGTGGACTGCTGTATTCGGATCAGATCACAACGGTTAGCCAGACGTATGCGGAGGAAATTCAAACGTCGTATTACGGTGAATTTTTGGACAGCCTGCTGCGTCACCGCAAAGATCAATTGACGGGTATCGTGAACGGCATCGATTACGAGGTATTTGATCCGATGACAGACAAGCATCTGGTCGTGAATTATCGCGATTCTTTGCCGAAGAAGACACAGAATAAGCTGGCTCTACAAGAGCGCCTAGGGCTGCCTGTGAACGCTGAGATCCCAATGATCGTATTGGTGACACGCCTTGTTCAGCAAAAGGGATTAGATCTGATTCAGCACGTGCTGCGTGAGATTCTAGCCCTAGATATTCAGCTCGTTGTTCTTGGTACTGGCGAGCCTGTCTACGAGCAAATGTTTAGGAACGCTGCAGCAACACATCCGACGAAAGTGTCAGCGCAGATTTACTTCGATGAAGCTTTAGCGCATCAATTCTACGCGGCTTCTGATCTCTTCCTAATGCCTTCCCAATTCGAGCCGTGCGGCATAGGGCAATTGATTGCTCTACGTTATCGATCGGTGCCGATCGTGCGGGAAACAGGCGGACTGAAGGATACCGTCCAGCCTTATAATGAGTTTACTGGGGAAGGTACAGGCTTCTCCTTCACGCATTATAACGCGCATGACATGCTGCACATCATCCGGCGCGCGGTTTTCTTTTATAAGAACGATCGTGACAGTTGGATGAAAATTCAGCAGAATATGAAAAAAGGCGACTTTAGCTGGCGGAAATCTGCGCAACAATATATCGCACTTTACAAGGAAATGATTTCATAAGGTGTTGAAATGACCTCTTCATTCGAAAGAATGAGGGGGTCTTTTTCGTATTTGACAAAATTCAGGTATAATAGAAATAGAAGATTTACAATGTTTGGGGTGAAGAGCTGTGGGAGTAGATTGGCTATCACATATGTTAACCTTGGTGTTCGTCGTAAACATTTTACTGGCGCTCACCGTGGTATTCTTAGAACGGCGTAATGTGGCTGCAACATGGTCATGGTTAATGGTGTTATTATTCATTCCTATTCTTGGATTTTTACTTTACGTGATGTTGGGTCAGAACTTGAGCCGCAGAAAGCTGTACAAATGGAATAAGCGTATGCTAGAGCGCATGCAGACTGTGATCGGCGAGCAGCGGCAGCAGTTGACCGATGGGACTTTTCCGTATCTCAACCCGATGGTTGCGGACTATCGCTATTTGATTTATTTGAATGTCGCAACGAACGATTCGTTTCTATCGCAGGATAATGATGTAACAATCTTCACGGACGGGGAAGAGAAATTTACGGATTTGATTAGCAAGCTTGAGGCTGCACAGTATCATATCCATATGCAATATTATATTGTGAAAAATGATTCCCTCGGGCAGCGGATCATGGAGGTGCTGACACGGAAAGCGGCACAGGGCGTGACAGTACGCTTTTTGTATGATGATATCGGGTCGCGGACTTTGAAGGATTCGTTTTTTAAAAGTTTTTTGCAGGCGGGTGGACAGAGAGCGGCATTCTTTCCTTCTCGAATCCCTTTTCTCAATTACCGAGTTAACTATCGCAATCATCGCAAGCTTGTCATTATTGACGGTCAAATCGGGTATATTGGCGGATTTAATATTGGTAATGAGTACCTTGGCCTGAACCCGAGGTTTGGTTATTGGCGAGATACACATCTTAGATTGACGGGCAGTGTAGTGCGCACTTTGCAGTCGCGGTTTATTCTGGATTGGAACTTGGCTTCAGCTACGGAGTTAGAGGTGGATTCTCGTTATTTTCCAGCGTTAAACGGGGTGCAAGGAGAAGTTCCGATGCAAATCGTAGCAAGTGGACCGAATGAGGAATGGCCGCACTTTGTGCACACCTTTCTCAAGCTGATCTATATGGCCAAAAGTCGCATATTGCTGCAAACGCCTTATTTTATTCCTGAAGAAAGCATGTTGAACGCCTTGCGGATCGCCGCGCTATCAGGGATTGATGTGCGGATTATGATACCAGAGAAGGCTGATCATTTATTCGTGCATTGGGCTTCTTTGTATTATGTGGGTGAGCTGCTGCGTGCAGGCGTGAAATGTTATTTGTATGATTACGGCTTTCTACATGCCAAAACGATTATCGTAGACGGCAAAGTAGCCTCCGTAGGTACTGCGAATTTTGATATTCGCAGCTTACGGTTGAATTTTGAAACGAATGCGTTGATGTTTCATCAAGAGACAGCAACGAAGCTGGAGAACACCTTTTGGAAGGACATGGAGGGGTGTATGGAGTTGACCCTGGAGGAATATGAGAAGCGGTCGCTGCGCATCCGGTTTCTAGAGTCGATATCGAAGTTGATTTCACCGATTTTGTAAATGGAGAAGGCCCGTGCTGTGAGCATGGGCCTTCGTGCTTTGGGGCCTATGATTAAAAAGTTTCACCGCTATCAAGGTTGAACTGCCAGAGAATGCCGAACTTATCCTCAACTTGACCGTATAATTTACTCCAGTCCGTTGCTTGCAGCTCCATAGCTACTTTGCCGCCAACTTTCAACTTATGAAATACATTTGTAAGTTCTTCTTCGTTGGAGCTGACATAAGAAAGACTGATGTTGTTCCCTACAACGTATGGCATACCTGGGAACGTGTCGGAAAACATCAGAGGGCTTCCGTTAATATCCAGACGAGTGTGCATAACACCGTTTTTAGCTTCTTCAGGTAGCGGATAGTCAGGGTTTTGCGGCATATCCCCGAACGTAATCATTTTTGGAGATGGCAGATTAAATGCGTCTGCATAGAAATTTACAACTTCGCGCGTGTTTCCTGGGAAATTTAAATAAGCATTAACTGACATTACCATTCTCCTCTTATTTTGAAATTGGACAATCCCCTATATTCTACCATTGGTTTAGACGAAAATCCAACTGGGTTTATGGATGAAGAGATAGTAAAAGAGATTGAAGCTGACTACGTCCTTCTGGGGACAAAGTCTGAAGAATTTGTTCAGAAGCTTGGCTCATAGCAATGCGAGCTTTGGCAATTAAAGGGGGCGCTGCTTCCGTCAATTGAAGGAAAGTTGCTCGCCGGTCATCGGGATCTGAGGTGCGAATGAGAAGCTTCTCTTGCTCAAGCGCATCCACGAATTGGGTGACGGTGCGCGCTTTAACTCCTAATTTTGCTGCCAAATCGGACATACGGATGCTTCCTGCTTCTTCAATGGCAATGAGAACACGTACGCGCGGACCCGTTAAAAAGGAAGGGATGCCTAGCTCGGATATGTGTTCCTCGAATTGAGTATGGAGTCGGTGGGTCGTCCGAATTAATAGTTGTAGGACATCGCCAGCTGATGGGCTGGAGTGTATTGAGTATTCGGGTTGATCGGGAAGGTTGCTGTCGGGTGATTTCATGGTCCTCCTTGACTGGTTTGAAAATAGTGAGTATACTCACTATAAAAGTATTACTGAGTATACACAATAAATATAACATAGATGAGCGGGAAAGAGGAGTGTGCAGCAGAGATGAATGAAGAGATGAAGGAAGAGATGAAGGAAGAGATGAATGCAAGTAAGGATGAGAATTTGATGCGTGCTGTGCGCTTTCATGCTTTTGGGGAAGCGGACGTGCTTCAGGTGGAGCACATTGCCATTCCGCAGCCCTTGCCTGGGGAGGTGCTCGTTCGCATTCATGCGGCTGGCGTTCTTCCTGTCGATTGGAAAATACGCAGAGGGCTGTTCCCGATGCCCGTACAATTCCCTCATATTCCGGGGACGGCGTTCTCGGGCGTTGTGGTGGCCCTAGGAGAAGGAGTGTCCAATTGGGAGATTGGACAGTCCGTTTTTGGGCGCAGCACGAAGGGGACTTACGCAGCGTACACAACTGCGCCCGAGGATGCGATTGCTCTTAAACCCGCTTCGATTAGTTATGAAGAAGCGGCATCGTTGTCTGGAGGAGCCACCACAGCGTGGCGTGCGATTGTCTCGGAAGGCAAAGTGAAGCCGAACGAGCGAGTTTTGATCCACGGCGCGGCAGGCGGCGTAGGGTTGTTCGCGGTGCAATTCGCGAAGTGGCTGGGTGCAGAAGTCATTGGCACCGCTGGGCCGGCGAATTTGGATTTTGTCGCCTCCTTAGGGGCGGATAAGGTGATTGACTATACGTCTGAACGATTCGAAGAAATCGTGAAGGACGTTGATTTCGTACTTGATACGGTTGGCGGTGAAACGCTGGCACGCACTTGGTCCGTAATGAAGCCAGGAGGACGCCTAGCCACGATAGCGGGTCAGCCTCCGATGGAAAAAGCGAAGCAGCATAGCATCGCATTGATTCGTCCTGGTGTAGCCACCCAGGAGGATTTGGCAGCAATCGCAGCGCTCATCGAAGAGGGGAAGCTAACGATCGCCATCGAGCAAAGCTTCGCGCTCGAAGATGTGCGTCAAGCACATGAGAAGAGCCAAACGGGGCACGGCCGCGGGCGGATTGTGCTGCGGTTAGTCGACGAAGTCGACTAACTCTTCCGCCGAGGAGACTCCGGGCCGCCCTAAGTCGAAAAAATCGACTTACTCGCCAGCGAAGCGCGCCCCGGGCCGCCGTAAGTCGAAAAAATCGACTTACTCGCCAGCGAAGCGCGCCCCGGGCCGCCGTAAGTCGAAAAAATCGACTTACTCGCCAGCGAACCGCGCTCCGAGCCGCCGTAAGTCGAAAAAATCGAATTACGTACCCGCGAAGCGCGCCCCGGGCCGCCCTAAGTCGAAAAAATCGACTTACGCGCCAGCGAACCGCGGCCCGGGGCGCTCAACTATACAATCGTGCGCATCATGCGCGAAAAGTCAGCATTTTTACGTATTCACAAAAGATAAATTGTCCTATATACTCCTAGATATCGATAATGATTATCAGTATCATCTAGGGGGATGTTTAATGATTCAAGCAAGGAAATTAGTAAGTTACTCAGCGATACTACTCGTGTCTTCTCTACTACTAGCCGGCTGTGGTGCCGGTACGGATACGAAAAGCGCAGCGGCGCCTGCAAGCACAGCTCAAGCAACGCAGACAGAAGCAGCCCAAGCACCGCAGGAGCGTATCCTGAAGGATGCCATGGGACATGATGTGAAAATTCCTGGCGAGGTCAAGCGTGTGCTTGCTCCATTTTTAGAGGATGGATTAACGGCAATTGGTATTAAGCCTGTCGCGCAATGGTCAGCAGCTGGCGAGCCGCAGCAGTATTTGCAAATTGTGCTGAACGGGGTACCCGTTTTAGACATGATGGGCGGGCTCAAACCTGAGCAAGCATTAAGTCATAATCCAGATCTCATCATTATGGCAGCGCCAACCTACATAAAAAATGGGACGTATGAGGATTTCGCCAAAATTGCGCCTACTTTCGTCCTGTCCAACGATGAGAATGACTGGCGTGGCAATGTTGCTAAATTAGGTGAAGTGCTGGGCAAAAAAGCGGAAGCTGAGCAGGCGCTCAAGAAATACGATGACAAGGTAGCTGCCTCGAAAGATAAGATTCGCAGCGCTGTGGGAGATAAATCAGCCGTATTATTCCAGTCCGCCAATGAAAAAGGATTTAAATTGTTCGGCGCGAATTTTTATAGTGGAAAGCTGTTATATCAAGGCTTTGGTTTCAAACAACCTAAATTACTCAAGGGTGACTATGATACATATTCCTTGGAAACGCTGGCTCAGCTCGATGATGTTGACTACATTTTCGTTCTCTCCGGCAAAGGTCGCCCGAAGCCTCCAGTAGATAATCCGCTTTGGCAGCAATTGCCTGCAGTTAAGCAAGGTCATGTGTATGAGGTGGATTCCGGTCACTGGTTTAATCAAAACGTCATTGCCGATCAATTAATTATTGATGATGTGCTTCGCAATTTAGTGAAATAAGTAATGAGGACGGGGGATTCCCTCGTCCTTTACGTGTTAAATCAGCTATGTAGGAGCGGAATATAGACAATGAATGAAGAACTCACGCAACCGGACTTAGAAGACGAGAGCCCATTTAAACGAATGTGGTATAAACTTACATCGATTGAGCGAATTGCAGCAAAGAATCTGCAATGGCCTATTGAGCGTGATTTTATCATAGCAAACTCCTTAATGTTAGTCGTTTCGGACACGACGGATGGCCGACTGATTATTAACGGACAGTTTTACCCGCTGCGATCCGGCACTGTAATCCCGCTAGTCAAGATGATCACCTCCCATTGGGAGAGTGGTGCGATTGCGGATCGCTTTCGGGCGGAGGCGGGATTTTATGAATTACTTAGTATGGTATTGCAAAATGAAGAGCACAAAACCGCGATCGCGTTGGATTACGCAAAGTTCATGCTCGAGCGAGACTATACGGAAGAAATTACGATTGATGGACTGGCAGCTAAGGCCGGCTTAAGTCGGTTCCATTTCATGCGCTTGTTTAAAGAAAAATTCGGAAAAGGCGTCATTGAATATGTGACTGAGTTACGCTTAAGTAAAGCGAAGGAGCTGATGCGCGAGCTGCCGCAGGCCTCCATAAGGGACATTGCTTTTCAAGTAGGCTATAAGAATGAGATATATTTCAGCAATTCGTTCAAGAAGCATATGGGGATGGCGCCGGCCGTTTATTTGAAAAATACGAAAACGAAGGTTGCGGCATACAGCTGGGTAAATATCGGACAATTGCTCGCGCTGCAAATGATTCCATACGCCGCGCCGATGGATCATTTTTGGACTGATTTTTACCGGAATAAATATGCGTTTGATGTAAGCGTGCCATTAAGTCACCATTACGAATTCAATCTTAAAGCTTTACAACAATCCAATCCGGATTATATCGTGGGGATCGATGCTTGGGTTCCTCAAGCTGAGCAAGAGAAGCTAGCGGAGGTTGCCCCGACGTTATTTTTGCCATGGGATACGAGCTGGCGCCAGCATCTAATGATGATCGGTGATTTCTTAGGTAAATTGTCTGAAGCTTCAAAATGGTTGCAAAGCTACGACCTTAAAGCTGCTGGTCTTAGGGACGCGGTAAAGCAAACACTTCAACAAGATAAGGTATTAGTCGTACTAATTCATCACAAGGAAATTGTGGTGTGGGGGCGTAGTGCCGGTACGGTTTTGTATGATGATCTGCATGTGCGACCTGCCAATCAAATCGAAGATTTCCAGTGGACGAAATCCGTGCAACTGCCTGATTTGGCCGGCTTTGAGGCCGATCATTTTATTTTAAATATAGGGAAGGACCCTATTTCGCAAGCGACCTGGGCAGACATTAGCAGCCAAGCGGCCTGGCGCGGTTTACCAGCGGTGAAAAAGGGGAAGGTCCTTCAGACCCCTGGTTATGCTGGTTGGTAAGCACCGTGGAATGAGCATACGGCTTTCAATCATGAGCGCTTCCTGCAGCAAATTGCACACATTCTCAATCCGGCAACCTAATCGTTGCTGGATTTTATTTTTGATTCTATTCGAATCCCTGAAATCATGATAGAATTACTGGAAATTGGAAGAGTCTGTGGGTGAAGGTATGAAGAAAGTAATTTTACTCGCGTTTATTGCCAGCATTTTTGTGACGCTGTCGTTTTCGTTATACTATATGCTCAAAATTTATCAAAGCGATTTGGGAATGACGAGTGCTGCAGAGCCCATGGCACATGAGCATTCGGACCGCATCGTGATCATTTCGCAAGAGCAAGGCAGTTTTATGATGAATGAAATTCAAAAAGGGGCACGCAAGGCTGCGGAAGAACATAACATCCAAATCGACTTTTGGGGCGTATATCGTTCAAACCTGGAAGGGTTAATTAAGCAGATTGATATTGCAATCGCTTCCAAAGCGAGTGGGATCGTTGTAGAAGGTGTGGATCATCCGGATTTCGATCTAATGGTGAAGAAGGCGACGGAGAAAGGGATTCCGATCATCACCATTAATTCCGATGCGCCGAGCAGCTTGCGTAAGTCCTATATTGGTTCTGACCATTATCAAGAAGGGATCATTATGGGCGAGTATATCGCGACCCAGCTGAACGGCAAAGGTATCGTCGGGGTAATTAAAAATTTGTCATCCCCCTCTACCGATGATTTACGACTGAAAGGTTTGAATGAGGTATTCAAAAAATACGAAGGCATTAGGCTCGTAGTTGCGACAGATGATCCGGAAATGGCGCAGCCGAAAATGCAAACGAACGATATATTGAATCATAATCCAAATGTTACCGCTTTCATTGGACTGTCCACAGAATCAGGCGAGAGCATTAATCAAGCCGCACATTCACGTTCGCGGAATAAAGAATATCCGATTTTCCTATTTGATGATTCCCCGCAAACCGTGATGCTGATCAAAAATGGCCAAGTGAAAGCGGGGCTCTCGCAGCATTATGAAGAAATGGGTATTCTGAGCGTCAATCTGATGAAGCGTTGGTTAGATGCTACGCAGCTGCCGTTGGAGAAAAGCTACTTCACACCGATTAGTGTGGTGACTTCATCTGGTGAAGGAGGAAGCTCATGAAAACCATTCGAAGTAAAATGATGATGCTGTCGATCCTGATCTGGGTCATTATGGCGATAATTTGGCTCTCCATGAGCATTTATAATCAGCGAACCGTCGAGAAGTATAACGAAATTCTGCAGCGCTATATGCAAATGAATCAAGCCTCGCAATTAAGCCAGCAATCCTTAACGACCTTGAACAAATACCGCATGTCACCAACGCTGGAAAGCTTGAATCAATATGTCTCGGATAACAGCAGTCTGCTGCGTACAAAGTCCGAGATGAATTGGCTGCGGAATTTGAGCAACACGATGCTGCTCGACAATTTGCAAAATATGCTGGAAAGTCAATCGGAAGCGATGGATTTAGCGGTTCGTTTTCAAAAGGATAATGATGAAGAGAACGCAGCGAAACAGTTTGACGAGGCGTCCAACATTTCGAAATATATTTCAGAAACGACCCTCACGTTAATCAGCGGCGAGCAGAATACGTATGATGCTTTTTATAGAAAAATCATTAAGCGAAGTGAAAATATTAAAAAAATGGGCTTATGGACGCTGGCACTAGTATCCTTGCTGCTCCTGCTCTTTTCCTATCGATTCGTCAATAGTGTTACACAGCCTTTATTAAAGTTAACGCTGTCCGCCCGCGAATTGTCTCGAGGGAATTTCAAAAATCCGATCGAGGTGGGCAATAACGATGAGATGGCTTTTTTGGCTAAAACGCTGGATAGTATGCGCCTAAAGATTGGTCATTTTATCGATGACATTCAAAGTAAAGCGCAATTGGAATATGATCTGCACCGTCATAAGCTCATGTTGAAGGAAAGTGAATTGAAGAGCTTGCAGAGTCAGATCAATCCGCATTTTCTTTTTAATACGTTAAACATGCTGTCGAAAGAAGCTTATTTGGCAGGCGCAGGCAAAACAAGTGAATTAATTAGCTCTGTCGCCGGTATGCTTAGATATAATCTCCGGAAGCTGGATAGTCGTGTGTCATTAAAGGATGAGCTCGAGGTGCTTGAGGAGTATTTAACGATTCAAAAGGCGCGATTTGGCGATCGGCTGCAAGTTGTAAGAGAAATTGATGAAGATGCGCTCGGCATTGAGCTTCCTATTCTCATTTTGCAACCGCTTGCAGAAAATGCGTTTATTTATGCGATTGAACCCGCTGAAGAGGGTGGAACGTTAACGATTCGAGTAAAAAAAGATGAAAAACACGTTATTGTGCAGGTACAGGATACCGGTCAAGGCATGGATGAAGAACAGTTGAATAAGCTTTTATCACTCACTGAAAATTCGGTTTATAAAGGCCATTCTACTGGGATCGGCATATGGAATGTCATTCATCGATTACAGCTTTTTTATGGGGTTGAAAAGATTATAGAGATAGATTCCCATCTAGGAGCTGGCACTTGTATTACATTGAAGCTGCCAAGGGGGCAAGTGGTATGATTCGTTTGTTGATTGTGGATGATGAACCAATTGAGCGGATTGCGTTGCAAAGAATGATTGAAGAGGGCTCGACAGATGTCGAGGTCGTCGGCCAAGCATCGAATGGGAGAGAAGCTATTGAAGCAGCAGCGCGATTACAGCCAGATTTGATTACGATGGATATTAAAATGCCTGGCATCAATGGGCTGCAAGCCATTGAGAAGATTAAGGAATCGAATGCAGCGATTAAGTTCATTGTGGTCACTGCCTTTGATACGTTTGAATTTGCCCAACAGGCAATCAAATTAGGCGTGTTTGACTATATGCTGAAGCCAAGCCGAATCTCGGTTGTCCTTGAGACGATTGGCCGAGTAGCGGGAGAGATCAAGCTTATTCAACTAGAGCTAGCGAATCAAAGCATCGCGCAGGCTAAGCTGCAGAAGATGACGCCGCTAGTGGAGGCTGATATCGTGGAGCAGCTGCTTTTTGACTATGTGCAGTCCGCTTCCCTTACAGAGATGATTAATCTGATCGGGCTTCCAACGGGGCGTGAGTGTTTTGTTATGACGCTGCAGTTCTCATCACTGGCGCCTACGGAGTGTCAGCAGCTTCTTGATTTGGAAGAGATGTATATGCAATTATCTGAGCTGCTCCCCGAGTTAACTAATCCGATTTGGTTAGGCAAAATGTCAGGCAATCAAGTTCCCTTGATCGTGTTTATGGAAGGTGAATACGCCTATCGCGCACAGGCCATTGCCGTCGCAAAGAAATGGATTCAAGCGCTGGTTTTGAAAAGCGACTATCGCCTTTTTATCGGTATCGGTGGCCTGCGTCAGGATGTGAGGGACATGCGCAAATCGTATCAGGAGTCGTTGCTAGCGACCATGGATACAACGCTGCCTGCGCGGTACAATTTATATGAAAACCTCACGCAAGAAGACATTCAGGCGATTGGCGGTCGTATGCATGAGATGGAGAAACATGTCCTGGAAGAAGTTAGACGTGGGAACTTAGAAGCAGCTGGGGATCAGATTGCCAAAATGATAGATGTTTTTGAAGGTGTAGGGCAAGGTGTAGGGATGTCGCAGCAACGCATTTTTGAAGTGCTGATCATCGTGACGCGAATGCTGCAGGAAGTGGGGATGGAGGTTCATACCCCATACTTCCCCTATACAACGTCAAGCTATATGCAGTTAAAGGCTGAATCCCGCGTGTTGATTCATAATTTAGTTCAGGTTGGAGAGGTTGTGGAGACGGATTTACTCCAAACGATGAAGCTGTATATTCAGAAGCACGCGCATGAAGACTTGTCCTTGGAACGGATCGCTGCCACGGTAGATCGGAATCCTTTTTATGTGAGCAAGCTGTTCAAAGAGCATTTCGGAATGAATTATATTGATTTTCTCACGGAATATCGGATTGAAATGGCCAAACAGATTATGCAGGAAACGGATAAAAGTTTGAAAGAAATCACATTTGAGGTCGGCTACAACGATCCGAATTATTTCAGCAGAGTGTTTAAAAAGCTAGTTGGACATTCGCCGACCGATTACCGGAAAATGCTCATTCGACCAACGAACAAAAAGCACAGTTAGGAGGGGTTTGCGCTGAAATATGCCAGAAAGCAAAGCGGAGTGGTAGGCATTGCCGCTATGATGGCTGTATGGTTATCCGCATGTTCGTTCATCGGAGCGGGAGTGGGAGTGGGAGGTACAGCTACAGATAAAGCTAGCACGCAGATGGAGAGTAAGCCAAGCCCCAAGCGGATCACGAAGACTGACAAGAACGTGGTGGTTGGTTTATCCATCGATACCTTGCTCGAAGAACGCTGGCAAAAGGATCGCGATTTGTTCAAAGCTGCCGTAGAAAAGCTAGGTGCACGCATCGAGGTGCAAGCCGCGAACGGCGATGATGCTTTGCAGCTTGCACAAGCGGAGAACTTAATTTCGCGAGGCGTAGACGTGCTGGTAGTTGTGCCACACAATGCAGAAGTATCCGCAGCTATCGTGGAGAAAGCACACAAATCAGGCATCAAGGTTATCTCTTATGACCGGTTGATCGTTAACTCGGATGTTGATTTATACATATCTTTCGATAATGAGAAAGCCGGGGAATTGCAAGCCAAAGCTATCGTCAAAAGGGCTCCGAAGGGCAACTATGTCCTCATTGAAGGAGCCGATACGGACAATAATGCACACATGTTCAAGAAAGGGCAGATGAACATTCTAAAGCCGCTCGTGGAGAAAGGCGATATTAATATCGTATTTGATCAAGCGACGAAAGAGTGGAAGCCTGCGAACGCATTGGCGAACATGGAGCGGGCGTTAATTGCCAATCAAAATAAAGTGGATGCGGTTGTTGCCGCGAATGATGCGACTGCAGGCGGGGTGATTCAAGCGTTAGCGGCTCAGAAGCTGGCAGGTGTGATCCCTGTTTCTGGACAAGATGCTGAGCTTGCAGCCGCGCAGAGAATCGTCGAAGGCACGCAAACGATGACGGTTTATAAGCCGATTCGTAAGCTGGCCGAAACGGCAGCTGAACTGGCTGTGAAGATGGCCAAGGGCGAGAATGTCCATGCAGATAAACAAGTTAATAATAAAAAGATTGACGTTCCTTCGATTTTGCTTGATCCCATCGCGGTCGATAAATCGAATATGGATACGACTATCATTGCAGATGGCTTCCATTTGCGTGAAGACGTTTATAAAAATGTGAATCAGGGGCTAATCACAAAATAGTATAGCATTGTTCAAAATAGTGCTAATTTAAAGCGGTTACATTGGAAAAATCCCGGTGATATACTCAGTTTGTAGTTGGCGCACAGCCAAAACAAATGAGAGGGGTATTACAAATGAAACGAAGTGTGAAAGCGATTTCTCTGATGTTAGTGGTTATATTTTTAGCCGTGATGGTCGCAGCATGTGGGAACGCGAGCTCTAAAGTAAGTGTCGGGATTGTATTGCCTACCAAAGATGAGCCAAGATGGGTTCAAGATGAGCAGCGCTTCAAAGACGCATTGAAAGGTTCGAAATATACAACGGAAATTTTGTTCAGCCAAGGCTCCTCGGCGAAAGAGAAAGAAAATGTTGATGCATTGATTGCAAAAGGAATCAAGGTGCTGATCATTTGTCCACAAGACGGTGACGCAGCAGCAGCTGCTGTAGAATCAGCTAAAAAAGCGGGTATCCAAGTCATTTCCTATGACCGCTTGATTACGAAAACAGACGCTGTGAACTACTACGTGACATTCGACAGCATCGCGGTTGGTAAAGCACAAGCGCAATACCTCGTTGATAAAGCGAAGCCAGGTCAACCCTTGTACTTGTATGCAGGTGCAGCATCTGACAATAATGCTTTCTTGTTCTTCGAAGGCGCTTGGCAAGTGCTTCAACCGAAAATTGCTGATGGCACTTTCAAAATTGCCAACTCCAGTGAAGCTGTTGCACTGAAAGGAACTGCAAAGCTGACTCGTGAGCAAATGAGTAAAATTATTGGGCAAGTCACGACGAACTGGGATGCTAACGAAGCGAAAAACAAAGCGCAAACGCATTTGACAGCTGCAGCAGCTGACATGAAGGGCGATGTAGCGATCCTGGCACCAAATGATGGTACAGCACGTTCAATCGCAGACGTATTCGGAGCAGATAAAGCGGTTACGAAGTTCGTTGTCACAGGTCAAGATGCTGAGAAAGCTTCAATCCAATATGTGATTGACGGCAAACAATCCATGACAGTGTTCAAAGATGTTCGTACTCTCGTGAAAGATGCAATGGGTATGGCAGTAGCGATCCTCGATGGCAAAACACCTGAAACAACTGGTTCTTACAATAACGGCAAAATTGATGTAAAAGCGAAGCAAACGAATGTTATTGTCGTTGATAAAGCGAACGTGAAATCCGCACTCGTAGATTCTGCTTACTACCAAGCATCCGATTTCAAAGGATTGTAAGTGTAAGATCACATAGCTTGGAAGGAATAGTGATAGATGCGTCTATCACTATTCCTCTATTCCAGCAGTCGTTTGGCTAAGGAGAGCAGGATGATGAGCAACTATTTGTTAGAAATGAACAATATTTCGAAGGAATTCACGGGTGTGAAGGCACTTGCGAACGTTAATTTTAAAGTCGATAAGGGCGAGATTCATTGTTTGGTAGGTGAAAATGGTGCTGGCAAATCGACCTTGATGAAGGTGCTTAGCGGTGTTTATCCTCACGGCACTTATGCGGGAGATATTGTTTTTGAGGGCAAGGTTCAGCAATTCTCGAAGATCAGCGACAGTGTGAAGACGGGCATCGCCATTATTTATCAAGAGTTAGCGCTATTCCCGGATCTTACGGTTTATGAGAACATTTATGCAGGCAATGAAGTGAGAAAAGGCATGATGGTCGATTGGAATCAGACGATCCGTCAAGCCAAAGAAATGCTTCGTAAAGTAAAGCTGGATGTGAATCCAGAAGTGCTCGTGAAGGATTTAGGGGTTGGGAAGCAGCAACTCGTTGAAATCGCTAAGGCGTTAAGCAAGGATGTGAAGCTGCTCATTCTCGATGAACCGACCGCTGCGCTAAATGAGAAGGAAAGCGAGAACTTACTAGAGCTACTCCGTGAGCTGAAAAAGCAAGGCATTACGAGCATCATGATTTCGCATAAGCTCAAAGAGGTTACAGCTATTGCGGATCATATCACCGTTTTACGAGATGGTAGAACGATTTGTACCCTAGATGCTGCCTTAGGTGAAATTTCGGAAAGTGTCATTATTAAAAACATGGTCGGTCGTGAAATTGACGATATTTACCCGAAAAGAATGACGAAAACCTTCGGCACGAACATTCTCGAAATCCAAAACTGGACGGCTTACGATCCTCAACTGGGTCGGGACGTTGTGAAGAACGTGAATTTGCATATAAAAAAGGGTGAAATTGTCGGTATTGCTGGTTTGATGGGCTCAGGTCGAACGGAGCTGGCGCAAAGTATATTTGGAAATCCCAAGGCGTATAAACTCCGTGGCGAGCTCCTAATGGATGGAGTAAAACAAACATTTCAACATCCGCGGGATGCCATTAAGGCAGGTATCGCTTATGTAACGGAGGACCGGAAAGGTGACGGCTTATTCCTCATTCAAGATATCAAGCAAAACATTTCCGTTGCCAACCTGGAGAAGATTTCTGAAAAAGGCGTCATTCATCCGAATGAAGAAGTGAAAATATCGAATCAATTTAAGCAGTCCTTAAATATTAAGGCGCCTTCCGTGGAACAAATTGTAGGTAATTTGAGCGGGGGAAATCAACAGAAAGTATCACTTGGCAAATGGTTATTCGTGAATCCGAGCTTACTGATCTTAGATGAGCCTACACGCGGCATCGATGTAGGAGCCAAATTTGAAATTTATACGATTATGAACAAGCTGATCAGAGAAGGGATGAGTATTATTATGATCTCTTCAGAGCTCAGTGAGGTGCTGGGAATGAGTGATCGTGTATATGTCATGGCCGAAGGTCAAATAAAAGGCGAGCTGCCCATCGAGGAAGCGGATCAAGAAACAATTATGAAGCTTGCGACGCAATAGGAGGAAGACCCGTGCAATTTTATAGTGAAGCGAAATCGCTAATTAAAGTAAATATTCGAGAATATGGGATGTATATTGCCCTATTCATCATTATGCTGACGTTCTCCATCATGACGGATGGATTGTTCATGTCTTCGCGAAATATTAGCAATCTCATTGATGCAACAGGTTATATCGCGGTTCTAGCAGTAGGGATGACACTTGTCATTGTGATTCGACATATTGATTTATCCGTAGGCTTTGCTGCGGGATTCTTAGGTGCCATTGCGGCCGTGCTTTTATCACAGGCTGGCGTACCTTTTTATATCACCATTCCGATTATTTTGGTGCTTGGCATCATTGTAGGTTTATTTAATGGTTTATTGGTTGCACAGTTTGGAATTCCATCGTTTGTCGCTTCGCTTGCAGGCATGTTGATTTTCAGAGGGGCGCTATTGCGGGTTACTGAGAAGACTGGTACCATTATTATCAAAGATGAGCATTTTAACGCCATTGGGAACGGCTTCATCCCTGCGATCGCAAAGGTCGGTGGATTGAATCTACTTTCCTTGATTTTAGGCGCGCTAATGATCGTGCTGTATATTTACAGTGAACTGTCAAAACGAAATAATAAGTTGAAATACAATTTTGAAGTCGTTTCTTCCAACATTTTTATCATAAAAGTTATTTTCGTTTCCGCCATTATCGCCTATATTACTTGGATTCTAGCCGGATATAACGGCTTTTCCTGGACTGTCATCGTAGTTATGCTCGTTGTTGCCTTATATCACTTCTTGACGACATCAACGGTGTTGGGCAGACATATTTATGCGGTGGGCAGTAATCCCGAGGCAGCGAATTTGAGCGGGATAAGCGTGAAAAAGATTACCTATATCGTGTTTGGATCGATGGGTTTACTGTCTGCGCTTTCTGGAATTTTGTTCACGGCACGTTTGCAGTCCGCAACAACGACCGCTGGAACACTGTTCGAGCTTGATGCGATCGCGGCAGCCTATGTTGGCGGTGTTTCGGCTGCAGGCGGCGTTGGTAAAGTGACAGGCTCCATTATTGGTGCCATCGTGATGGCTTCGCTATCGAGTGGGATGAATTTGATGGGAATCGGCATTTCCTACCAATATATGATTCGTGGGGCGGTCTTGGCTATCGCAGTTATCTTCGATGTCGTCACCCGGAAGAAAAGAGCTTAATTAAAATGACTATTCATACCCCTCAAGGTCTTAGAATTAGTCTTGATGTACCGACTAGCTTTGGTCTTATGGCGAGATTATTTCCTAGCATTAGGCCAAAGCAAATCCTAAAAACGACCGAAGACATCAGTTTAATGTCCGCAGCATTAGGTTTTGTCACAGGCTTGATATGTTTTATCTTACAGTTAAGCCCTGAGCAAATCGGACTCTTCACGTTGATGGCCATGTTGGCAGGCATCTATTTCAACGCGAGCGGCCTCATCTTATCTCCATTCGTTCAATTAGGGGCGGCCTTTAATCGGATCTATGCCTACTTTTTGCCTACGATTATTTCGACGATTGTTGGTTATATGCTGACAGGCTGGCAAGGTGTCATTGCCTATTTGCTTACGAGATGTATGGCTGGTTGCGTTTCTACGATGGTTGGGATGGGATTAACAAAACGTTCTATCGCCACAATAGGCATTGCCTACACAACAATTGAAAGGAATTTCTTTCATGCTTATCGATTTCATGCCGTTCAGATGGGGAAATCGATGAGCTTAGAGGTATCGTTTGAGGAGTTAGACGAAGCCTTCTGGCGTGAAGCGTATGATGACTATGTGCAAAATAATCCGAAAGCTGTGCAGCGTTTCAGCGCATAGGTTCCTAGCAAGCGATGTTCCGCAACAGGGGCTTCGCTTTTTTGTCATTCCTTGGTGCTCGCGCTATAATGAAGGCATTCATTGGAAAGCGGGGATTTTCTTGAACGAGAAGGATTGTATCATGCTGCAATTTTTGGCAGAAGAACAAAGTCTGACGAAGGCTGCAGAACGGCTGTATATTACCCAACCTGCGCTAACCTACAGGATCCAGCAGATGGAGAAAGAATATGGTGTTCCTATTATTGCTAAATCTAGCAAGGGCGCACGTCTCACACCTGAAGGAAGCTATTTGGTGGAATATGCGAGAAAGACGCTTCTTGAGTTAAATAAAATGAAGGATTTCATTACAGGAATGCGTAATGAGATGAAAGGCACGCTTCGATTAGGTGTTGCTAGTTACTTTGGACTGTACAAGCTCCCGCCATTACTCAAAAAATTTAAAGATGATTATCCGGATATACAAATTCATGTTACATCTGCGTTAAGTCCTGAGATTCTAGATCTGCTTCATCAAGAAGCAATCCATGTGGGCATTATCAGGGGAGAATACCCTTGGTTTGATGCGAAGAGTCTTCTTCATGATGAGCATATTTACATCATTTCCAAAGAAGAAATTGATATGGCGCTACTTCCGGAATTGCCGCATATTCTTTATCATGAGCCAAGGATTAAAGCGATGAGTCAGACGCATGCACCTTTCAGTGAAACGATTCAGGCGTGGTGGCATGAATGGTACGATTCGCCGCCAACGGTGACAATGCGAGTAGATACATATGAAACCTGTAAAGAAATGGTCAAGCAGGGACTTGGTTACTCGATTGTCCCTGGTGTTTTCATCACACCTCAAGATGGATTGAATGCCATTCATTTGGTTCGGAAAAATGGCGAGCCTATCAAGCGGAATACATGGATGATGTACAGGGAATCATCCTTAGATCTTGCGATCGTTGATCGCTATGTACAGTTCATGAAAAACCAGCATATGTGAGCATGATCGTAGTGTAGACATCGCCTTCTGGCGGTGTCTTTTTACGTCTTTGCCATAAAATAATTTATGGGCTCGTCACAAAAACTATTGATTGTACAACTTTGCAACAGACCGATAAAATATTCATAAAGTTACATAATTATTCACTAATTCGTTTGAAATAGAATGATCAGGCAACCATGAGAGAATGACTGGAGGAGAGTTATTTGAGTAAATTGTTAAGTACGACGAAGAGAACGATCGAAGAAGCTGTGGATACACGTGATGAACAATTACGCCGCATCGCTATGCATATCCATGCAAATCCAGAGCTTAGCTTCCATGAACACCAAGCACAAGGTTGGTTAACCGAACCCTTAATTGAAGCGGGTTTTGAAGTAGAGCAAGGGATCGCTGGTCTTGAAACTTCATTTCGGGCAACGTGGGAAGGCCAAGCAGGCGGACCAACGATTGCGCTACTTGCTGAGTATGATGCGCTCCCTGTCATCGGCCATGCCTGTGGTCATAATTTGATTGGAACAGCTGCTGTGGGAGCTGCGCTGGCTTTAAAGGACGCTTACCCAGAGCTGCCTGGCAAAATTGTTGTGTTAGGAACGCCGGCTGAGGAAGAAGGCGGAGGCAAGATCATCATGTGTGAAGAAGGAGTCTTTCGTGACATCGACGCCGTTATGATGTGCCATCCGCAAAACAAAACGATGGTTTTACGAGGCGCTCTTGCTTGCGTGGATGCAACATTTACGTTTCACGGTAAGCAAGCTCATGCTTCATCTGCGCCTGAGAAAGGCATCAGTGCACTGGATGCACTGATTAATGCCTTTGTAGCCATCAATTCGATCCGGCAATTTGTGAAAGAGGATGTAAGGATTCACGGCATCATTACAAAAGGCGGGGATGCACCCAATGTCGTTCCTGAGCTGTGCGAAGCAGTCTTTATCTTGAGAGCTTCGACTGTTGAGGAGTTAGCAGGTGTAAGAGAAAAGGTGTATCGCGCCGTCCGATGTGCAGCTGAGGGTGTGGGTGCAACCGTTGATATTGCAGAAGGACTCATTTATGCGGAGCGGAACAATAATAAAGCGTTGGCCCAGCTGTTTCAACGTAATTTAGAGGAAATGGGCGTTGAAGTATCAGAACCTCCTCTGAAAGGGGGAGTAGGTTCTTCCGACATTGGTAATGTCAGCCAAGTCACAGCGGCCATTCACCCTTATATCCGACTTGGTGATGCGACCACGCATACGCCCGAGTTTGCTGAATTGGCTGGCTCAGAAGCCGGCATGACCCAATTGAACCTAGCGGCAAAAGCGCTTGCCATGACTGCTTATGAATTATGTGTCGATAAAGCAGCGTTTGAGCGCGTCCGCAATGAATTTACACAATGGAAAAGCAATAGAGAGGGAGGCAATGGACATGGATAGCACAGTAAAAACGAATTCATCATCCAAAAAGGGCTTGCGCCATTATTTGAAAATGCCGCATACATTCGTCATTCTAATTATTCTGGTATTCGTAGCTGCTGCGTTAACCTATACCATTCCTTCAGGAAAATTTGAACGCATGAAAGACAGTGTGACAGGGAAGTCACTTCTTGTACCTGGCTCTTATCATGAGGTAGCTTCAAGTCCTGTAAGCTTCATTGAAATACCGAAAGCAATTGTACATGGGCTAGTGGCGTCTGCAGATGTCGTCTTCTTTATTTTCATTATTGGCGGAGCTTTTCAAATTATTACGTCTACGGGCACGATTGAAGCTGTCACCTCCAGAGTGGCAAAAACGTTTGCCACTAAAGGCAGATGGGTTATTCCAATCTTCCTGATGTTATTCTCGGTTGGTGGTTTTACGATGGGGATGTCGACGGAAGTGATGGTGTTTGTACCGATCGGGATTGCGATCGCACGTGCTCTTGGATTTGATGCTTTGACAGGCACTGCCATGATTTCATTAGGTGCTTCTTGCGGCTTTACGGCAGGGATTCTGAATCCTTTCAATGTGGGATTGGCGCAAGCCATTGCGCAAGTGCCGATGTTTTCAGGAGCATGGCTGCGGATTATTTTATTGATATGCTTAATTACAGTGACTAGCTTGTATCTGGTTCGTTACGCAGGTAAAGTAAGAAAGGATCCATCTAAAGGGATCGTGTATGACCTTGAGCAATCTGCGGCAGCGGGTGAAAAAGTAGATTTTACTAAGCTGCCAACGATGCAGCTCAAGCACTATTTGACCATTGCAGCAGTTATCATTGGGTTTGGTCTCGTCATTTGGGGAGTTTCCAAAAAAGGATGGTGGATGGAAGAGCTAGGTGCGCTATTCTTGTCCATGGGCATCATTTCTGGGTTCTGTTCAGGCTTCGGACCGAGCCGAATCGCTAGCGAATTTGTCAAAGGGGCAAGTGCAATCACGTATGGTGCTTTTATTATCGGGATTGCTAGAGGCATCATGGTTGTGCTTGAACAAGGTAATGTCATCGATAGTATTGTGAGCGGGTTATCTATATTAGTTGGAGATTTGCCTGCTTCCATTCAGGTGCTGGGGATGTATGCATTCCAAAATGTGATGAACGTATTCATCACCTCGGGTACTGGAATGGCTGTCACCACAATGCCGATTATGTCTCCGTTATCCGATTTGCTTGGCATCACCAGACAAACGTCAGTTCTTGCTTTCCAATTAGGAGACGGAATTTCAAACATGATTCTTCCTACTTCATCGGCTCTTATGGGTAGCTTGGCTGTATCAGGGATATCGTATCAGAAATGGGTGCGCTTCTTTTGGCCGCTTATGACGATGTGGTTAATTATTGGAGCGGTATTTATTATTGTAGCTAATATCATCAACTATTCGTAAAAGGACAAGGTTGCGCTCGATTATCGGGCGCTGCCTTTTTTGAACCAATTTGATCGTATAGGTCGCTCCAGTAATGAGGAGAATATAACCATTATGACAGATTCAATAATTACGGGAATAACCAAAGCCAAAGGCCGAAAATTCCTATACCATTTCACAAGAGTAAGTAATTTGCCTTCGATTGCACGTTTCGATGAATTATTGTCCAGTTCTCAAATTAATCCCGAGTCTTCAGGTGAGCGACGTAAAGAGCCGGTAAAAGTGAATGTTGATGCTTATTCTGTAACGATCAATGCCCATCTTCGGATCCCAGACAGCATGATTGATCCTTCAACGTCTCAAGAGCAATTTCGAGCTCATCTGGATCGGCACGTCTTTTTTTGGCCAACGCTAAGGGATTGCCAGAAAATGATGGACACCTACTCGCGGAGGGAACCGGAGGAAGGGTTTGCCGTCTTGAAATTTGATGCGTCTGCCATATTAGTAGAGCATGCTTCAAGCGTGTTTCTATCCAAATATGACTCGGGCAGCTCCCCGCGGTTTCCAGCAAACTGTACGTATAAGAAAAGTGAGGCTATGTTTCTTCCTTTGAATGATTTTAAACGTGTAACTGATCGCCTCATACCTACAAAAGCTTCTGAAATAAAAGAGGTGCTTATTACAGAGAAGGTTCAGAATGTCTCGAAATATTTGGTAGCCATTTATGTTAAAGAGGATAATGCAGTTCCTGAGCGTTGGCGCCATCTAGCACTGCCTTGGCAGGACTTGCAAGCATGACGGATGGCGGATTTTATGACATTTGTATGGATAAAATCGCCACTGACATACCATCCTAAGATTAGCTGTTTATGCATGATACTTAGGGGGAGAACACTTTTGAAACTTACTTCGGAGCAGATGATTACCCTGCATGGCTTCAATAATTTAACCAAATCGCTGAGCTTTAATATGTACGATATCTGCTTCACCAAAACGAGAGAAGAGCGCGAAGCTTACATCGCTTATATAGACAAGCAATACAATGCGGACCGTTTGACCTCTTTATTGAAGACGGTTGCTGATATTATTGGGGCGCATGTGTTAAATATCGCTAAGCAGGATTATGTGCCGCAGGGATCTAGCGTGACCATGCTGGTTTCGGAAGGACCCATTGAGCAGGAACCGAACGAATCGTTCGAAGAGTCGCCAGGCCCGCTGCCGGATGCGGTCGTTATGCATCTCAATACGAGTCATATCACGGTACATACTTATCCTGAATATCACCCTGACGAAGGGATCAGTACATTCAGGGCCGATATCGATGTTTCTACGTGTGGAGAAATATCACCGCTGAAGGCGTTGAATTTTCTGATACGATCATTCGATAACGACATTTTGACAATGGATTACAGAGTCAGAGGTTTCACGCGGGACATCAGCGGACACAAGCTGTTCATCGACCATGAAATCAGCTCCATTCAAAACTATATCCCGATGGAGATTCAGGATTTATATCAGATGATTGATGTGAATGTGTATCAAGAAAATATTTTTCATACCAAATGCAAGCTCCGAGAGTTTGATCTCAACAACTATTTGTTCGGGTACACGAAGGATACGCTGAGCAGGGAAGAGCAGCTAGAGATTGAGAAAAGTGTTAAGTGGGAAATGGATGAGATTTTTTATGGGAAAAATATGATTTTCAATTAAGGTTGAAAAGGGTTTGGATGCAGGGATTGCTGCGCCAGACTCTTTTTTTGTCGAAAAGTGGCGAAATCACGTGGGGATTATGCTAAAATAAGGCTGTTTGGGGAGTTGTATTTATCATACATTCTACAAGTGGGGATTGGGGTTAGGATCATGAGTAGTCGTAACAAGACGTTATGGACATTAATTGTGTCACAGATCGTGTACGTCATATTTGTACTTGTTTGGATGTTTATCGCGGGGATGTCGGTCATGATGTTTGACGCTCCAGACGCAATCAGCGATGTGACAACGTGGCTTATTTTTATCGCTATCTTGGTGTATCCGCTTGGACTGTGCGCAGCTATCATCGGCGGATGGATTAGTTTTTCGCGTCGGCGTTTCAGAGCTGCAACCATCTGGAATTGCATCCCGCTTCTTTGGATCGTGCCGATCGTCGGGTTTTTAGTTTTTGCTAATATTACATGAAAAAAAGGATGGGGAGAGCTTGCCTACTGGGCAAGCTTTTTTTAGATAGTCGATGCGTCGCCTAATATAAATTCCAAATTCCAATAGGACGGCGTAGCCATTCATTTCGTTAGAAATCAAATAGATGGATTTTCTGCATCTAATTATTTGAAATCTCCCTTGAAATTTCAAATAATTGGATTTTATCCATTTATTTTCTGGCAAATTAGCCAGAATGAAAAAATACAGCAGAATTAACTACATGTTTTCCAGCTAAACTGAATTTTCGAGGGAAATTGCTTCATTTAGCTGTATATTTGCACCTAGAATAAAAAGTGGACGTCTCTTAGTGTAGAATTAATAATAATCTTAACTATTAACTAAGAGGTGTTTGTCCATGAGTGAATCAAGACAAAGATATAATGAAA
>NZ_JCAUAY010000006.1:0-388106 GCF_059692195.1 Paenibacillus sp. J22P90 | reverse complement strand
ACTTGCATGTATTAGGCACGCCGCCAGCGTTCGTCCTGAGCCAGGATCAAACTCTCCATAATAGAAAGATGACTTGCTCATTTTGATGCTAGCGAGATTAATAATCTCATTTATAATCGATTGCTCGACTTGCTTACTCACTCGTTGTTCAGTTTTCAAAGATCAATTATTTCCTTATTAATCCTTCGCCCTTCAAAGGCGACTTGATTAATATATCACAACGGCCTACTCAATTGCAAGAACTTTTTTTAATTTCTTTCGTTCTTTCGTTCGACCGCCGAAGCGACAAGGAGTAATATAACAAATCCCCCAAGGGATTGCAAGCTTTTTTTACATAATCATTAAATAGATTTAAAAAACCCCTTACTCTAAGCGAGTAAGGGGTTTGGTGCTATTTTAAATATGGCCAATGACATCTTGAATAAAGAGATTTCTCTCGACGGTTAAGTTTACGATTGTACCATTTACATTTACCCAAGGTCTTGTAGGATGTGAACGATCGGAGAACACGATCTCACCCACACGATTATCACTTAATTTCACAAGTGTTCCATTACTAATTTGCGTAGATTTATTCATAAATACTTGAACAAGCGTAGGATCAACTTTACCGAAGGACTCGTTCAACAACTGCTCTAATACGACGTAAGGCGAAAGGGCTGCTTTGTAATATCGTTCATTCGTCATCGCATTGTAGATATCAGCAATGGCTACGATTTTCGCGTATACATGAATCTTATCGGACTTTACACCTAATGGGTAGCCTGAACCATCTTCGCGTTCGTGATGTTGAAGAGCTGTCAGCTTCACGCCTTCGTTGATACCAGATATATTTTTAAGTATTTGATAGCCAATCAATGTATGCTGCTTAACTTCGTCCATTTCTACCGCTGTTAATGAATTCTTCTTCTCCAGAAGATCACGGTCCACTTTACTAGTCCCAATATCGTGTAATAATCCTGCGAGTGCAATTTGAACTAAATCCTTCTGAGGAAGTCCAGCCCATCTCGCTAGCGAATAGGAGGTTAAGCTCACTAGTATACTTTTATGATAAATATATTCCTGGAGATGCCGGTTCTTTGGAGTGAAGGTGAGCACTTTATAAGCATCGATATGACGAATAAGCGCTTCTAGGCCTGTCCGAATTTCTAAAATAGGAAGTGGTTGACCACCATTTGCAAGTAGAAATACTTTTTTGAGCAGCTTCACCATATTCTGATATTCTAAATAAAACGGATGTACCGTCTCTGCATCTTTCACTTTCGGTTCTTCGCTGGCAGTTTCCACTTCGTTGCTATTTTTGGATTCAATATATACGGAAGGAATGAGAAATGCTTTCAGAATTTCAATTTCCCTTTCCTGAATGACTCTTCCTTTATGAAAAAGCGTATTGCCCATCTTCGTTATTACAATATCGCCTAATCTTTCACCATACTTTAACTGCGAAACGGCTACTGTCGGCATGGCCACTCACTCACCTTACTATTATGTATACCCATATTGTAAAGTAAAAGGGATGGGTTTGTAAGCCCCCATCCCTACTTTTTGTTATTCTTCTGATTCAGATGCTTCTGTTGTTTCTTCCCAGTCGCCGTCTTCCTCATTCTCATTCTGCTCTTCATTCTTCTGTACGCGAGCTAGCGTTCCAACCTCATCGTCTTCACGTATATTAATCAGACGCACACCTTGTGTATTACGTCCCATGACTGAAATACCGTCCATACTCGTACGAATTACCGTACCAGATGCCGTGATGATCATCAGATCCTCATCTTCTTGTACCACTTTAAGACCGACAATCGGACCATTTTTATCCGTGACATTCAAGGTCTTAATCCCTTTACCGCCACGCGTTTGAATCCGATACTCGGAAACAGGCGTACGTTTACCGAAGCCTTTGGACGTTACGATCAACACGCTGTTATCTTCGTGGACAACGTCCATGTCGATGACAACATCTTCATCATCCAAGTGAATACCTTTCACACCCGTAGCCGATCTGCCCATTGAACGGACATCTTGCTCAGGGAAGTGAATCGACATGCCGTAACGAGTCCCCATGATGATTCCTTGGTTACCGTCCGTCAGCTTCACACCAATAAGATCATCATCTTCACGCAAGTTAATGGCAATTAATCCACCCTTACGGATATTGGAGTAATCGTCAATTGGCGTTTTCTTCACAACCCCTTGTTTCGTAGCGAAGAAGAGGTATTGATCCGTTTCGAAGCTTTCAACCGGGATAACCGCATTAATGGTTTCACCTTGCTCGATCTGAATCAGATTGATGATTGGTGTTCCACGAGCCGTACGGCTCAAATCTGGAATCTCGTAAGCTTTCAAACGATAGACTTTCCCTTTATTCGTAAAGAACATCAAATAATGATGTGTATTCGTTACGAATAAATGTTCTACGAAGTCATCATTTTTCGTATCCATACCGACGATACCGCGTCCACCACGTTTCTGGTTGCGATACGTCGTAACTGGAAGACGCTTGATGTAACCTGTATGCGTGATTGTAACAACTACATCTTCACGCGGAATTAAATCTTCGTCTTCAATGCTTTCTTCCCCAACCGTAATCTCAGAGCGACGCTCGTCTCCGAACTTCTCTTTGATTTCGTTGAGTTCTTCGCTAATGATCGCTAGAATCAACTGCTCATCGGCAAGAATCGCTTTAAGCTCGGCGATTCTCTTCATGAGTTCAGCATACTCCGCTTCGATCTTCTCGCGCTCTAAGCCAGTCAAGCGCTGTAGACGCATATCGAGAATCGCTTGCGCTTGATCCAGGCTCAGACTGAATGTCGACATGAGTCCTTCTCTTGCTTCATCCGTTGTTCGCGAAGCACGAATCAAGGCGATAACTTGATCTAGGTGATCAAGTGCAATTCGTAATCCTTCTAAAATGTGCGCTCGCGCTTCCGCTTTACGCAAATCGAATTCGGTTCTGCGACGAATTACTTCTTGTTGATGTTTGAGGTAGTAGTGCAGCATCTCACGAAGATTCAATACACGCGGTTCTCCGTTAACGAGCGCAAGCATAATAATACCGAAATTGGATTGCATCGCTGTTTGTTTGAACAAGTTGTTCAAGACGACATTTGGATTAACATCACGTCTAAGCTCGATAACAACGCGCATTCCGTTGCGATCTGACTCATCGCGAAGGTCTGTAATGCCATCAATTTTCTTTTCACGTACAAGCTCAGCGATTTTCTCTACTAATCTTGCTTTATTCACTTGATAAGGCAGCTCATTCACGATGATTCTGGCCTTATTGTTATTCTCTTCAATCACGGTTCTAGCTCGCATTGTAACCGAGCCTCTACCCGAGGAATAAGCTTGTCTAATGCCTTCACGGCCAAGAATAAATCCAGCTGTTGGGAAATCAGGTCCTTTGATCGCTGTCATCAATTCCATTGGTGTAATGTCTGGATTGGCGATCATCATCTGAATGCCCTCGATAACCTCTCTCAGGTTATGCGGAGGGATGTTCGTTGCCATACCAACGGCAATCCCTGAACTACCGTTTACGAGTAAGTTCGGGAAACGGGAAGGAAGAACGACGGGTTCGTGTTCTTCTCCATCGTAGTTAGGCGCATAATCGATCGTTTCTCTATTGATATCACGAAGTAGCTCCATCGCAATCTTCGAAAGGCGCGCTTCGGTATAACGCATAGCTGCCGCCATATCGCCATCGATCGATCCGAAGTTACCATGTCCATCTACAAGCATGTAACGCAAGGAGAAATCTTGTGCCATCCGAACCATCGTTTCATAAACAGCCGTATCACCATGGGGATGATACTTACCGATAACTTCACCGACGATTCTTGCAGACTTCTTATATGGCTTATCTGGAGACATGCCAAGTTCAGACATCGCGAATAAAATACGACGATGAACCGGCTTCAGACCGTCTCTAACATCTGGCAGTGCGCGACTGACAATGATACTCATCGCATAGTCTAAGAAGGATGTACGCATTTCGGTCGAAATGTCAATTTCTTTGACTTGCGAATGTAATTCTTCGCTCATGAATGTTCCTCCTGAAAGCTTACATCGTTGGCAACGTCTCTAACGACGTTAGATATCTAAATTTTTCACATATTTCGCGTGTTCTTCGATGAAATCGCGTCGTGGCTCTACATTATCGCCCATCAAGGAGTCGAAAAGTGTATCTGCCTCAATCGCATCTTCGATCGTAACTTGCAGCAGCGTACGGCTTTCTGGATCCATGGTCGTTTCCCACAGCTGTTCAGGATTCATCTCGCCAAGTCCTTTATAACGTTGAACATTGACTTTTGTGCCTTCACCGAACTCTTGCATAATGATTTCACGTTGTTTTTCGTTGTACGCATAGCGGATTGTTTTATTACGTTCCAGCTTAAAGAGCGGCGGTTGAGCAATATAAACAAAACCACTTTCGATCAATTTTTTCATGTATCGGTAGAAGAAGGTGAGTAGCAGGGTACGAATATGCGCACCATCTACGTCAGCATCTGTCATGATAATAATTTTGTGATAACGAGCTTTGGCGATATCGAAATCATCACTGATTCCTGTACCGAAAGCCGTAATCATCGCACGGATCTCCGTGTTGGATAAAATACGATCCAAACGCGCTTTTTCAACGTTCAAAATTTTACCGCGCAGCGGCAAAATAGCTTGGAAGTGACGGTCACGTCCTTGCTTCGCTGAACCACCCGCAGAGTCACCCTCTACAATGTAAATCTCACTAATGGACGCATCTTTAGAAGAGCAGTCTGCTAGTTTACCTGGCAGGGCACTTACTTCTAAAGCGCTCTTACGACGCGTCAATTCTCTCGCTTTACGAGCTGCTTCTCTAGCTCTAGCCGCTTGAATACCTTTTTCAAGGATTTTCTTCGCGATAGCTGGATTCTCTTCCAAGAATTCCTGAAGCTTTTCGGCAAAGAGGGATTCCACAATACCACGAACTTCACTGTTTCCTAGCTTCGTCTTCGTTTGACCTTCGAATTGCGGCTCAGGAATTTTGACGGAAATAATCGCAGCAAGCCCCTCACGCACATCATCTCCAGAAAGATTGGAGTCGCTCTCTTTCAAGGAGTTATTTTTACGCGCATAGTCATTCAGGATCCGAGTCAAAGCGCTCTTGAAGCCTGATTCATGCGTGCCGCCTTCGTGTGTATTGATATTATTAGCAAAGGAATAAATGTTCTCGGTATAGCTATCGTTGTACTGAAGCGCGATCTCAATCGAGATATTGTCTTTGGCACCCTCAACATAAATCGGAGTTTCATTGACGGCTTCACGATTACGGTTTAAATGCTGAACAAAGGACACAATACCGCCTTCGTACATATGTGTTGCTACCGTATCCGTACGCTCATCAATCAAGTTAATTTCAATGCCTTTATTCAAGAAAGCAAGCTCTCGAATTCTGGATTGCAGCGTATCGAAGTCATATTCCGTTGTTTCTTTGAAAATCTCAGGATCTGGTTGGAAGGTAACTGTCGTCCCTGTCTCTTCCGTTTCTCCAACTAGCTTAACATCGTATTGCGGCGTTCCGCGGCGGTATTCTTGTTGATGAATTTGGCCATCACGCTTAACTTGTACGGTTACGTGTTCAGACAGCGCATTAACAACGGAGATACCTACACCATGTAGACCTCCTGATACTTTATAACCAGAATCATCCCCACCGAATTTACCACCTGCGTGAAGTACCGTAAGTACAACCTCGAGCGTTGGTCTTTTCAGCTTGGCATTTTCCCCAACTGGAATTCCGCGCCCATTATCAATAACAGTAACACTATTATTTTTATGAACGATTACATCAATTTTTGTACAGAACCCGGCCAAAGCTTCGTCAATACTATTATCTACAACTTCCCAAACGAGATGATGAAGACCTCGGGCACTGGTTGAACCAATATACATACCCGGTCTTTTGCGAACGGCTTCTAAACCTTCCAGAACCTGAATCTGACTGTCATCGTACGCATTTTGATTCACAGACATGCTATTCTTCACCTGCTTTTTTATATTAAAAAGAAGTTAATTCGTTAATAACTGGTTGGCTCTTTTCTTGAGCGTTGTTGAGGAAATAGGGGAATAATACACCTTGTTTTTCGTGACAACAAGTGACTTGCAATCTTCTTCACCAATTTGCTCGGTTCTCTTATCTTTTACTGCTTGCCCGATGAACTGCTTAGATATTTTGGACGACTTCTCAATCGAAATATCAAAAATAGCAATTAACTCAGAGGCTCTAATAATTTTTTCTCCACCCAAATGAATAAACATGCTCCTCAGCTCCTGCCGTTTACATTTCCTTTCAAAACATGAAACACGGAAGCATGATCCAGTTGATCCAAATGAACACTCTCTAGACCTGTTGTCGTAATAAATGTTTGGACTTTCTGCTGAAACGTGCGAATTAACTGTGTCTGTCTATATTCATCCAGCTCCGATAGGACATCATCTAGCAATAGCAGGGGATATTCGCCTACCTCTTCATGAATAAGCTCTATCTCTGCGAGTTTGAGTGATAGCGCGGTTGTGCGCTGCTGACCTTGGGAGCCGTACGTTTGGACTTCTTTGTCATTTATGTAAAAGAGAAGATCGTCACGATGAGGACCCACTAAAGTTACACCTCTTCGGAATTCCTGATCTTTCACCAAAGATAACTTTATCATAAATTGGTTTAATAAAACAGATTCATCTTGAAATGGCTCCATGTCAAAAGAAGGGGAGTACCGAATAACCAACGCTTCACTATCGTTTGTTATCCCTCTGTGAATGTTCTCCGCCCATTTCTGGAGCTTCTTTATAAAGTTTTGACGCTTTTTCATAATTTTAACACCATACTGTGCTAATTGTTCATTCCAGATGTCCAGCATGGCGTCAGGTGTGCTTTTTCCAGGGTAATTTTGCTTTAAATAATTGTTTCGCTGCACCAAAATTTTCTGATATTGCGATAAGTCATGAAGATAGGATGGCTGCACCTGGCCTATTTCCATATCTAGAAACCGTCGCCTAATGCCCGGCGTTCCTTTGACGATCTCTAGATCCTCCGGCGCAAACATCACGACATTCAGTGCACCAATAAAATTACTGAGCTTTTTTTGCTCGAGTCCGTTAATCTTCGCTTTTTTCCCCTTGGCCCCGATGGAGAGATCCAGCTTACAACTCCCGTACAATTTCTGAATCTCCGCATGCAAAAGGGTTTGATCACTATTCCAGCCGATTAATTCTTTATCTTGGTGAGTCCGATGGGACTTGGTCATCGCCATGACATAGATGGATTCCAGCAAATTGGTTTTTCCCTGTGCATTGGGTCCGACGAAAATATTGACATTATTCGATGTTGTTAATTCAATCTGCTCGTAATTTCTATAATGACTGAGAACAAGTTTATTCAGAAACATGGCCGATCATCCTCCTGGTTAATCCGATCAGGAGCTTATGACCTCGAATTGTCCAAAACCTTCTACCTTCACAACATCCTTCGGCACAAGTTTCCGACCTCTGCGATTTTCAGCTTGCCCGTTTACTTCGATTTTGTTTTCCACAACGAAAAATTTAGCTTGTCCACCTGTGGATATACAGTCCGATAACTTCAAAAACTGTCCGAGCGTAATATATTCAGTGTTGATAACTATTTGTTTCATGCGAGAGCGCTCCCTTAATTCGTTGTACGATATGGCAAAATCAACTGCAAAATGCTTGTGGAATCTTGCGGTTTCATAATGATCGGCTGCATCGCTCCGGTGAATCCAATTTGAATAAACTCAGAATCCAATACTTTGAGCGCATCCAACATGTATTTGGAGTTAAACGAAATTTTAAGTAAATCCCCAACAATATGCTGCAGTGCAATTTGCTCAGTTACTTTACCTAACTCGGATGAGCTGGAAGAGATCTCGATCGTTTTGTCTTCAAGCATGATCATTTTTACGATATTCGTTTTATCTTCTTTGGAGAGAAGGTAGGCGCGATCAATCGCATCAGCTAATTCCTTCGTTGGAACAACCATTTCGGTTTGGAAGGATTGTGGAATAAGCTTCGATGTGTCCGGATACGTACCATCCAAAATACGTGAATAAAATAAGATGGATTGAATTTTGAATAAAACCTGGTTGTCCGAAATAACTATATCTATAAGGGTGTTTTGATCAGGCAAAATTTTGCTTAACTCGTTCAAAGTACGTCCTGAAATAACGATATTAGGCAGGTTTTGTGCTAGATCATTATCCACCGTTACTTCTCTACTTGCCAGACGATGACGATCACATGCGATAAATTTTAATTTATCTCCCGTAATGTTCCAAAGTACACCTGTCAAAATCGGCGTGGATTCATTCGTAGATACCGCATATGACGTTTGTTTAATCATTGTTTTAAGCATATCACTAGGCAAACGAAGCATTTTGCTTTCTTCAATCTCTGGTAGCAGCGGATATTCATCGGGATCTAATCCCATAATTTGAATTTCGGAAGAACCTGAACGAATGATCGTTTGAAAGTTGGCTTTTACTTCGATTTCAATGAGTTGAGCAGGCAGCTTGCGGATAATTTCCACGAAAAATTTAGCGGGAAGTACAACACTCCCAGCTTGAATAAGTTCGATAATTTTAATTGTGCTGTTTTCACTGGCCGTAAAGCTTTGAATAGAAATATCGGTATCACTTGCTGTTAACGTTACACCGCTTAAGGTGGCATCTATTTTGATCCCTGTAAGAATGGGTATCGTTGTACGAGAGGATATAGCTTTGGAAACGTGACCAATGGATTCGATTAAATGGTCTTTAAGGATTGTTAATTTCATGACTTCACTCCTGCGGTTCTTTTTTTAAAATATAAGCATATATATATATCTAACTTGATAATTTAGCTCTATTTTTTGAAAAATGCTCTTTTAAAATAAGGCGGCGTAGCCGTTTATTTTGCGTCAGCATAATCATTATATAATATCATTCTTTATTAGTAATAGCAGTAGGGGCTCTGGATATGTGGATATGTGGATGAACCCAAGATAAATCAAGCCTATCCACATGTGAATAGATTGTGCATAGGCTAATGAAAAATGTGATGTTATTAAGATGGGTTTTTGATACGTTCGGTAAGGTTATGGACAATCTTATATAAATCCTGATCGACCTTGAGCTGCTGCACGATCTTTTCATGGGCATGGATAACCGTTGTATGATCGCGGCCCCCAAAATTATCTCCGATTTTCGGCAATGAGAAGTCTGTGAGCTCCCTAGCTAAGTACATCGCTACTTGTCTTGGGAAAGCCACGGCTTTTGTGCGTTTACGCGCTTTAAAATCCTCCAGCTTCAACCCATAGAATTCTCCAACTCGCTGCTGAATATCCTGTATCGTAATGACTCTTGGGCGGTTGGAAGGGATGATATCCTTCAACGCTTCCGCTGTTAGATGAACGCTAATATCTTGATTAATAAGGGATGAATACGCAACAACACGTATCAGTGCACCCTCTAGCTCACGAATGTTCGTATCAATTTGGTTGGCGATATAGATCATCGCTTCGTTGGGAATCTCGAGATTTTCAGCTTTTGCTTTTTTGCGTAAAATCGCGATACGCGTTTCTAAGTCAGGAGGCTGAATATCCGTGATGAGGCCCCACTCAAAACGCGAGCGTAAGCGGTCTTCCAACGTTGGAATTTCTTTTGGCGGGCGATCACTAGAGATAATAATTTGCTTACCTTCTTCGTGCAGCGCATTAAACGTATGGAAAAACTCCTCCTGTGTTCCTTCTTTTCCTGCAAGGAATTGAATATCATCGATGAGGAGCACATCAATTGTACGATACTTATTACGAAAGCCTTCCCCGCGGTTATCCCGGACGGCATTGATGAATTCATTCGTAAACTTTTCGGAGGATATATATAGAACCCGAGATCCTGGGTTATGTTCGAGTACATAGTGTCCGATCGCATGCATAAGATGAGTTTTACCTAGTCCAACACCCCCATATAAAAAGAGGGGATTATACGCTTTTGCCGGCGCTTCCGCTACAGCAAGGGAAGCTGCGTGTGCGAATCGGTTGCCGGATCCAATTACGAAGGTATCAAAGGTGTACCTAGCGTTCATCATACTTGTAAAGTTTTCTTCACCTGCAACGATGGCTGGGCCTTTTGGCGGAATGACAACCGGCTGAACAGCTGTCGTCGATTGCGCTTTCTGCTCTTCGGTTTCAATGACGAACTTCACGGATACATGCTTACCGGTAAAGTCGTAAATAGTAGTCTCGATCAACTTCGTATATCTGCTTTCTAACCACTCTTGTGCAAAATTGTTAGGAGCGCAGATGACGACTGTTGAATCGTTGAAAACAGAAGCTTTGGTTGATTTGAGCCAGGTGTCAAAGCTTGGTTTACTGAGTTTCGTTTGGATAATCGTTAAAATTTGTTGCCAAAGGTCCGTAGAATGGCCTTCCACAGTACTTCACTCCTTTTGAATCAAACATGTGGCATAGGCCAGGGAAACATTGTAGATGATGTATATAGATAAAACGTGAAAATGAAAAACATTACCGCGACCATTCATAAGTTGATTGACCGCGTTTCACGTTGGAATGTCGATTGGAAAGGTAATTACCATATAGTGTGCCCAATATCGTCTAAAAGAATCTTATGTCCGGTGGGGTCAAAAAAGGATGACTTTTGTCGGTTTTATCCACATTATTAAGGAACCGCAGAAATGACTTATTCTTGTAGAGGGTAGTTTGTGCACATTGTTATCCACAGGATGTTGATAACTCAGAGGATTAGTGGTGTATATCCACAGCAGAAACATTACTATCTTAACAAAAGATACCCTGTTAATCAACGGATTGTTTCGCATTATCCACAATAACAACAAGTTGTGGGTAAGAATTGTTCACAACACAAGATATTGTTGATATTCTGTTGATTTTCGACAAAGTTTGTTCTTTCTCGCCAAAAATTTATACACAGCTTATTCTTTTGACAGGAGTTTCAGACATTCTTACTCCTACCTCTCATCCAAATACTGCACACTTGGGTAGGTTGACTTTCTTTCTTGAAAATGATTTAATGAGTAGTAGAAATTTTGTAGGATGGATATCCTCAGCCAGGTAGGGAGGTGCTATAGATGGGTCCAACATTTAACCCGAATACGAGAAAGCGTAAGAAGAACCATGGTTTCCGTAAAAGAATGAGCACGAAGAACGGTCGTAAAGTTCTACAAGCTCGTCGTCTTAAAGGAAGAAAAGTTCTTAGCGCGTAAGAAAAGGCTCCGAAAGGGGCTTTTTTTTTTGCATTTTGGTCTACCGTTTACATCGAGCTGGTTTTGTTAAAACTAGATTGGATATGAAGTGTTCTTTCAACTATTGAATGTGATCTGTCTGGAGTGTACATGGCTGTGGAGAAACAATATCGGTTAGCGAAAAGAGAAGACTTTAGTAAGGTGTATCGCTATGGGAAGTCCATGGCCAATCAGCAATTCGTGCTCTACTATTTGCCGCAGCCTAAAGCAGAGGAGTTTCGTTTCGGTGTTTCGGTTTCCAAAAAGATTGGCAACGCGGTTGTTCGTAATCGATTGAGACGGATGATGAAAGAAATTATTCGGTTGAAAAAAGACAACATGACACCGCAGTACGACTACATTTTGCTTGCCAGAAAACCGGTTGTGGATATGGCCTACGCGGATATGGAGAAGAGTATTTGGCATGTGATTCGCAAAGCTTCTTTATATAAAAAAAATGACGCTACAAAAAAGTAACGCAATATTTCCTTGCGGGCTTATATTGTGTTATAGTTTATGTTGGAAAAGACATTTAGGAGGATCTCATTTTGACTCGTCGAATTTATATGTTAGTTGCACTGTCTGCGGTGATCTTGCTTCTATCAGGATGTACCCCAAGTGCAGCTACAACGCCAATTGATCCAGCAACGGCTAATTTTTTCACTAAGTACTTTACGTACCCTCTTTCGCAAACGCTTGACTGGTTCGCTGATCATCTGTGGGGTCAATATGGATTATCCATTTTGGTCGTTACAATTATTATTCGATTGATTATTTTGCCGCTTACGCTTAAGCAATACAAGAGCTCCAAACGGATGCAGGATCTGCAGCCTGAAATGAAGAAGCTTAAAGAGAAATACAAAGATGATGCTAAAAAACAACAAGAAGAAACGATGAAGCTGTTTCAACAAAATGGTGTTAACCCGTTAGCTGGTTGTTTCCCTATCATTGTTCAAATGCCAATTCTAATCGCCTTGTATCAAGCGATTATGCGTAACCAAGAAATTCATGAACACACATTCCTATGGTTGAATCTTGGAAAGCCGGATCATCTGTATATCCTTCCTTTGGTTGCCGCGGCTACAACGTTCATTCAACAAATGTTCATGTCTTCCCAAATGAATCAACAAATGAAAAGCTTGATGTACATTTTCCCGGTCATGATTTTCGTTATGTCCATGAACTTCGCATCCGCTCTTCCGCTTTACTGGATTTACGGTAACATTTTCACAATTGTTCAGTCTTATTTCATCTATGGTGCTCCTGGTTCACAAAAGAAGCCTGGATCTCAAAATAATAAGGGTGGCCTGTCGAAATGAAAAAAATCGTGGTGACTGGAAAGACAATTGAGGCAGCTGTTCAAGCTGGATTAACTCAGTGGCAGGTTTCGGAGGATCGTGTACATATTCATATTTTGGAACAGCCCTCACGAGGGTTGTTCGGGTTTATTGGATCCAGAGTTGCAAAAGTTGAGCTCGAATTGATTCCCGATCCACTTGAGGAAGCAATAGCTTTCTTACAAGATATGTTCGAAGCGATGCAAATTTCCATCACCATAGATACACATAAAGATCGTGAAGGCTACATCTTAAACATGAGTGGTTCAGAATTAGGTATTTTGATCGGAAAAAGAGGACAAACGCTCGATGCACTTCAGTATCTAGTTAATATTGTAGGGAATCGGTATGCGAATTCTCATTTCCGTATCATCTTAGATGCGGAGAATTTCCGTGAACGCCGGAAGAAAACGTTGGAAGAGCTAGCAACACGTCTGGCGAACCGTGTCATAAAGTCGAAAAAAGAAGTTATTTTGGAGCCGATGAATTCGCAGGAGCGGAAGATTATTCACGCTGAATTACAAGGTCATCCTGTTATCAAAACGTACAGTAAAGGCGAAGAACCGAACCGTCGGGTTGTTATCGCTGTTAAATAACACAGATTGCAATGACTTGGTTCATATGTCATTGCTTTTTCTTTAAGATGAGGTAAATTCGAGGTGCAAAACTATGTTAAATGATACGATTGCTGCTATTTCTACACCGCTTGGTGAGGGTGGGATAGCGGTTATTCGTGTGAGCGGCGAGGATTCTGTCACTTATGTTGAACGTATTTTCCGCTCAAATACGAAATTATCTGTTGCTGCCACGCATACGGTACATTATGGATTCATTATAGAACCTGCTTCTTCCGAAAAGGTAGAGGAGGTTCTAGTTACGTTAATGAAAGCTCCGCGGTCCTTCACGATGGAGGATGTTGTCGAAATTAGCTGTCACGGCGGGATTGTTTCTGTTAAGAAAGTGCTTGATTTGCTGCTTTTACAAGGTGTTCGTTTAGCGGAACCTGGTGAATTCACAAAGCGTGCTTTCTTGAACGGTCGTATCGACTTAACACAAGCCGAAGCGGTTATTGACTTGATTCGAGCTAAATCGGATCGCGCTTTTAAAGTGGCTTTAAAGCAAGTGGAAGGTAACTTGTCCAAGCAGATTAAACATCTGCGCTATGTTCTTGTGGAGCTAATGGCCCACATAGAGGTCAATATTGATTATCCAGAGCATGATGTCGAGGAAATGACGACTGCTTTTATTAAGACGAAATGCGACACGGTCATGTTGGAAATTGATCGTTTATTGGTGACCGCTGAACAAGGGAAGATTTTGCGTGAAGGCATTGAGACGGCGATTGTCGGCAAACCTAATGTTGGGAAGTCTTCGTTGCTGAATGAGCTGGCGCAAGAGAATAGGGCGATTGTTACGGATATTCCAGGTACGACGCGGGACGTCATTGAAGAGTTCGTTAATATTGGCGGCATTCCCTTGAAGCTGTTGGATACTGCCGGGATTCGTGAAACTTCGGATATTGTTGAGCAGATTGGTGTGGAACGTTCAAAGACGGCGTTAGCTGAAGCGGATTTGATATTACTTGTATTGAATAGTAATGACGAGCTTCAACTGGATGAGATTGCGTTAATGAAGCAGTTAGCTGATAAGCAAACAATTGTTATTCTGAATAAAATTGATTTGGATCGCAAGTTGGACGTGGAGCAAGTTCTCAGTTATTTCCCGCAAGAACGTATTGTGGAGCTGTCTCTGATTGAGAATAAAGGAATAGAGGATTTGGAGAAAGCGATCGCAGCGATTTTCTTTGAAGGCAAGCTTGAATCAAGTGATCTGACGTATGTGAGTAATGTTCGTCATATTTCCTTGTTGAAGCAAGCGAAGCGTTCTTTACAGGATACGCTAGATGCGAATGAGCAATATGTACCGATTGATTTGCTTCAAATTGATATTCGAACTGCTTGGGAGCAGTTGGGGGAGATTATTGGCGACTCGGTAGGAGAGTCCTTAATCGATCAAATTTTTACACAATTCTGCTTAGGAAAATGAAAATCGACAGCATTTGCGTTTTCATAAAAGAGGGAGGGACGTTTCTATGGGATATCACGCAGGAGATTATGACGTTATTGTTATCGGTGCCGGTCATGCAGGTTGTGAAGCCGCACTAGCTTCAGCACGCATGGGCTGCAACACGTTGCTATTAACGATCAATTTGGACATGGTTGCTTTCATGCCTTGTAACCCATCCATCGGTGGTCCGGCCAAAGGGCACGTTGTTCGTGAGATCGACGCACTCGGCGGTGAAATGGGTCGCAACATTGACAAAACCTATATTCAACTTCGCATGCTCAATACAGGTAAGGGTGCAGCTGTTCATGCGCTTCGCGCTCAAGCGGATAAGTTTTCATATCAGCATAAAATGAAAGAAACGATCGAAGCTACACCTAACTTAACTTTGCGTCAAGGGATGGCTGAAGAGCTAATCGTTGAAAACGGTGTTTGCAAAGGTCTTATTACCAAAACAGGTGCCGAATATTTCGCAAAAGCTGTCGTTTTGACGACAGGGACTTATCTACGCGGGAAAGTCATTATGGGCGAACTGATGTACGAGAGTGGACCTAATAATCAGCAGCCATCGGTTAAATTGTCTGAGTCCTTGCGCAAGCTGGGCTTCGACCTTGTTCGTTTCAAAACAGGAACGCCGCCGCGCGTTCATAAAGATACGATTGATTTTAGCAAAACTGAAATTCAGCCTGGCGATGAGCAACCGAAGTTTTTCTCTTTTGAAACGAAATACGGTTCGAATCATAATGAGCAGCTTCCGTGTTGGTTAACCTACACGTCTGCTGAGACGCATCAGATTATTAATGATAATTTGTACCGTGCTCCGATGTTTTCTGGTGCGATTGAAGGAACTGGTCCTAGATACTGTCCTTCTATAGAAGATAAAATTGTTCGTTTCAGCGATAAGCCGAAGCATCAAATTTTCTTAGAGCCAGAAGGCCACAGTACTTCTGAGTATTATGTTCAAGGTTTATCTACGAGTATGCCGGAAGATGTTCAATTGGGCATCTTGCGTTCTATCCCTGGTCTAGAGAAAGTGGAAATGATGCGTACGGGTTATGCCATTGAGTATGATGCAGTCGTGCCTACGCAATTGAAGCCATCTTTGGAAACGAAGCTAGTTAGCGGTCTCTTTACTGCTGGCCAAATTAACGGAACTTCTGGTTATGAAGAAGCTGCAGGTCAAGGTGTGATGGCCGGAATTAATGCCGCTCGCAAAGTACAGGAGAAGGAAGCCGTTGTTTTGGATCGCTCGGAAGGTTATATCGGGGTTCTCATTGATGATCTCGTGACCAAAGGGACGAGTGAGCCGTATCGTTTGCTTACTTCACGTGCGGAATATCGATTGTTGCTGCGCCATGATAATGCAGATCTGCGTTTGACGCCGATTGGTCATGAAATCGGATTGATTTCTGAAGAGCGCTATGCGAGATTTTTGAATAAAAAATCGCTTGTCGAGCAAGAAATTGAACGCTTGTCTGAAGTGAAGGTTAGACCTGAGCCTCATGTACAAGAGCTACTGCGAAGCCTGGAAAGTGTGGAATTGACGAATTCGGTGCCAGCGATTTCTTTGTTACGTCGTCCGGAAATTGAATATAAGCATATTGAGCAAATGACGTTGTCTCCTTTTGACTTAGATGAAGATATGAAGGAGCAAGTAGGTATTCAAGTGAAGTATGCTGGTTACATTGAGAAGCAATACAATCAAGTTGAGCGTCTACGTAAAATGGAAAAGAAGAAGATCCCGGATGATATCGAATATAGCGAGATTCATGGTATTGCAACGGAAGCGAAACAAAAGCTCGCGAAAATCCGTCCAATCTCCATTGGTCAAGCATCGCGGATCAGTGGGGTTACGCCTTCGGATATTTCGATTTTGCTCGTTTATCTAGAACATTACAACAGAGTCATTGCGGCTAGAGGTTAAGATATGGATGCGATTCAGCAACAATTTACGGAGTTATTAGGCAAAGAGAATATTACACTATCTACTGGGCAGTTGGATCAGTTCGAGCAATATTACAAGACACTCGTCGAGTGGAATGAGAAAATGAATTTAACAGGTATCACGGAGAGAGATCAAGTGTATCTCAAGCATTTCTATGATTCTCTCTCTGTGGCTTTTAACTTCGATATGAGTAAGGTGAAGTCACTTGCTGATATTGGTTCAGGCGCTGGATTTCCAAGTATCCCGTTAAAGATTGCTTTTCCTCATCTGCAAGTGACGATCGTAGACTCGTTGAATAAACGTATTCTATTTTTAAAAGAAGTTGTCTCTCAGCTGGGTCTATTGAATATGGACTGTGTGCATGGTAGGGCAGAGGATATTGCTCGTTTGCCTCGCTATCGTGATCATTTTGATCTCGTTACCGCGAGAGCTGTTGCGAAGCTGCAGGTGTTGAATGAGTTTTGTCTTCCTTTTGTGAAGAGTGGAGGAACTTTCATTGCGATGAAGGGCTCAGAAGTAGAAGAGGAGATTAAAGATTCTTCTTATAGCTTAGTAGAATTACGAGGGAAGATCACGAATGTCATTCGGATGATTCTCCCTATCGAGGAATCGCTAAGACACTTCGTAGAAATTCAAAAGACAGCGGCGACACCGGCTAAGTATCCTCGTAAAGCAGGGATTCCTTTAAAAGAACCGCTTTTCAAATAAGGCAAATGTTTCACGTGAAACATTTGGATGTTAGCCTATCAAATAGAAGGATTATCGCCTTCGATGGAGAATACCTATATAAGGTGAAAGCCCGTAACTAACAGGCTTCGCCTTAGGTTTTGTTTGTGATGTCATATAGTTGGATATTCGCAATTAATAGAAGAAATTTACTAGAATCATACAGCATGAATAGCATCGTCTCGGAATGGCGAATAGATCTTTTCACCTTGTAGAGGACGGAAAGGTCCTTATCTATGCGATATGCGATAATAGTTGGCATGTGTTTCACACATGGACAAGGGCTGTATTTTTAGATAAACGCACGCGTCCTGAAGAGGACTTTGTGGAAGTTTATTGTAACTGTACTGATCGCTTAATCTACGGGAAGAGTTGGTGGTAAGTTTTCCTATGAAAGAACAAATATCGAAGCTATTCGGCCTAACAGATCGTTCAACGACGGATGAGGTCAAAAACATACCCGTACATAGTATTGTTCCAAGTCCCTATCAGCCAAGAACACTATTCGATGATGATCGAATTGATGAACTATGCCAAACCATTCGTACACATGGCGTTATTCAGCCTATCGTTGTTCGAGTCAAAAACAATACATTTGAGTTAATTGCCGGTGAACGACGGTTGCGGGCTTCTAAAAAGCTTGGTTTAGATACGATACCAGCAATCGTTCGTGATTTTAATGATTCGCAAGCGGCATCAATTGCACTTATTGAAAACCTACAGCGCGAGGGACTGACTGCGATTGAGGAAGCTGCGGCGTATCATCAATTGATTGAAATGCACGATCTTACACAGGAGAGTCTAGCGCAACGTCTTGGTAAGAGCCAGTCGACAATTGCGAATAAGATTCGTCTTCTTCAATTGAGCGAGCCAGTAAAAATGGCTTTGATGGAACGTAAAATTACAGAGCGTCACGCAAGAGCGCTACTAGCTTTAGATCAAGAAGAGCTGCAAGTGAAGCTCCTTGAGGAAATTATCGCAAAAGAGCTTAACGTGAAACAAACGGAGATTAAAATCAGTTTCTTAAAGGAAGCTGCGAAAATAAAGAAATCACGCCGCGTATCTTTTTCGAAAGATGTTAGGCTGGCGCTGAATACGATTCGTCAATCAGTTGAAATGGTCACCAGTTCAGGATTAAACATTGATAAGTCTGAACAAGATCATGAGGATCATTATGAAATTATAATTAAGATTCCTAAGCGATAATTTAGGCAATTATGCTTCCTAAAACGGCGCAAGCCGTTTTTTTTGCATCTAATGGCACGAATCTATCAAATATTCATAAGGTAACTAATTGCTAGATATGGTAAGATAGAACTACTGCTCGTTAAATAGCATTATGTAACATAAGCGATAGAGGTGAAATGGTTTTGTCTAAAATTATTGCAATAACGAATCAGAAGGGTGGCGTCGGCAAGACGACGACTTCTGTGAATCTAGGCGCTTCATTAGCCTCGCTTGGTAAACGCGTTCTTCTGGTTGATATTGACCCACAAGGGAACACAACAAGTGGAATTGGTGTGAATAAGGCTGATGTGACAAACTGCATCTATGATGTATTGATTAATGATGTACATCCGAAAGATGCAACAGTTGAAACAAATGTTCCAAATCTTAAAATTGTTCCTGCAACGATTCAATTGGCGGGAGCAGAGATCGAGTTAGTGCCAACCATTTCAAGAGAAGTTCGTTTGAAGAAGTCACTTCAACTTGTCAAACACTTATATGATTATATTTTGATAGATTGCCCTCCATCACTTGGCCTTTTGACGATTAACTCCTTAACTGCTGCTGATTCCGTGATTATCCCCATCCAATGTGAATATTACGCATTAGAAGGTTTAAGCCAACTTCTGAATACGGTACGATTGGTGCAAAAGCATTTGAATACAGGTCTTCAAATTGAAGGCGTATTATTGACAATGTTTGATGCAAGGACAAATCTAGGTATTCAGGTTATTGAAGAAGTTAAAAAGTACTTCCAAACGAAGGTTTATCAAACGATTATTCCTCGTAATGTACGTTTGAGCGAAGCGCCGAGCCATGGGCAATCCATTATTACTTATGATCCTAGATCAAAGGGTGCAGAAGTGTATTTAGAACTTGCTAAGGAAGTGATCTCAGTATGACCAAAGGCCTCTCTAAAGGTTTAGGTAAAGGATTAGATGCCCTAATTACGTCCTTGCATATTGATGAGAGCGATAAAGTCATTCAGATTCCACTGGCTCAATTAAGAGCCAATCCATATCAACCAAGGAAGCATTTCAACGAAGATAGCATCAAGGAGCTTTCGGAATCGATTAAAGAACATGGCGTCATTCAGCCGATCATTGTTCGTAAGGTTCTAAAAGGCTACGAGATTATCGCCGGTGAACGTAGATTCCGAGCTTCGCAGGTTGCAGGGACTCCAACCATTCCTGCTGTTGAAAGAGTACTATCTGATCAGCAAGTAATGGAAATTGCTCTGATTGAAAACGTACAACGTGAAGATCTTAATGCGTTGGAAGTTGCTTTTGCTTACCAAGGCATTATTGATCAATTCTCTCTCACGCAAGAAGAGCTATCTGCTAAGGTAGGGAAGAGTAGATCTCACATTGCCAATTTCCTAAGATTACTCTCATTGCCAGAATCCATTAAACAATATGTTTCACGTGGAACATTATCTATGGGTCACGCGAGAGCTATTGTTGGTGTGAAGGATGATAAGGTAAAGAAAGAATTAGCGGAATCAACGATCTCGAAGCAGTGGAGTGTTAGGGAACTTGAAGAAGCGATTAAAATGCTAGAAGAGCCGCCAAGCCCTGAAAAAGAAAAGGCGAAGCAAAAAGAAAAGAATAGAGATCCGTATATTAGTCAAGCCGAAGAGCAATTGCGAGATATTTATCGGACATCGGTGAAAATTAAAAGCCAACAGGATAAAGGGAAGATCGAGCTGCTCTATTACTCAAAAGACGATCTCAACCGCCTGCTAGAGTTATTGCAAGGTAAAATCTCTTAAAAATTGCTAGCATACCTACGGAGGCTGTCTGTTCATTGATGGTGAACGGATTGTCTCCTATGTTTTTCTTTCGAGCAGAAAGAAAAAACTAAGGTATGCTATATTTGTGTTGATGATCAGATCAGAAGGGGCTGAAAACATGAAGGGCGTCATGTATTTCGATCAAGCAGCATCCTCGTGGCCAAAGCCGCCAGCAGTTATGGATGCGATGATGCATTGTATGCAAGAGTACGCTGCTAACCCTGGTAGAGGCAGCCATCAGATGGCAGTGAAGGCAAGCCGCACACTATTTGAAACTCGAAAAAATTTAGCGAAGTTGTTCGGGGTTCGAAATCCAAACGATATTTCCTTCGCTCTAAATACGACACATGCACTAAACCAAGCAATCAAAGGTTGGGTTAAACCTGGCGATCATGTGATTTGTACGAATGTGGAACACAATTCGGTGAGAAGGCCGCTTGAATATTTGAAGGCTTCGAGTGGGGTTGAGCTTACCTATTTAGCTCATGATGAGCAGGGGAATGTGCTGTTAGATGATCTGAAAGCAGCTCTTCGCTCTAATACAACACTGGTCGTTGTGAATCACAGTTCGAACTTACTTGGCACGATCATGCCGATTGAAGAGATCGGGGAGATCTGTAGAAAACACGGCGTGAAGCTGCTTGTAGACGCGGCTCAGAGCGCCGGTGTTCTGCCCATCCATGTAGGAGATATGAATATCGACATGCTTGCTTTCCCAGGCCACAAGGGGCTCCTGGGGCCTCAGGGGACGGGTGGGCTTTACATTCACCCGGATCTTGATTTAGAACCGTTGCTGCATGGAGGAACGGGTAGTCAATCAGAGGCGATCCACCAGCCAACGGTGCGCCCTGACCGCTATGAAGCTGGGACACAGAACACTGCTGGTATCGCTGGGTTGAACGAGGGCGTGAAGTTTGTGCTTGCCGAGACGGTAGCCAAGATTCACGAGAAGGAATGGGCGCATACGCAACAATTAATGGAAGGGCTGCTGGGAATTGAAGGGGTGACGATTCTCGGACCGAAGCTTGGACAAAATAAAACAGGCATCGTTTCCTTCAACATTCAAGATGTGGATTCATCGGAAGCTGCATTCATTCTCGATCAATCCTTCCAAATCGCTGTGCGTTCCGGCTATCATTGTACACCGCTTGCGCACGAAGTCGCAGGTACTTTGGCAAAGGGAGCCGTTCGGGCGAGCATTGGCTATTTTACAACAGATGAAGAAATAAAGGCACTAGTTGATGCTGTGAGAGAGATTCAAACGCAATATGCAAAGTAGACATTCCATCGTCAAATGATGGAATGTCATGGATGGCCCTCAAATTGGTAGCACCAATTTCGAGGCTTCCATAATGCTGTCCCTGTGAGGAAAGCATTATTTCAGGGGAGAAAGAGGGATTGGGCATGGGGGAACTGTTTGGCCTGAATGCAGAATATGTGATGTTAGTTTGCTTCGGATTGATTTTGCTTTTATTCATTATGATCATTGTCATGTTGATACGATTATCCTCCTTACGGAAACGTTACACGCAGATGATCAATGGTTCTAGTGCTGAAAATATGGAACAGCTGCTGATCAACATGCAGAATGCTCTGAACGAGCAAAAGGCCGAATCCATGAAGGCTTCGGCAAATATCTCAACGATTCATCAGTCGATGATGAAGATGACATCTAAATTGGGGATTCGTCGCTATAATGCTTTTAATGATGGTGGTAGTGATTTAAGCTTCTCAATGGCCTTGCTGAATGAAGAGCAGGATGGTGTGATCCTCACAGGGATACATAGTAGAGAGCAAATGTATGTATATGCCAAGCCAATTGCCAAAGGTCAATCGAGCTACACATTAAGTCCAGAAGAGAAAGAGACGATTACTCAAACTTTAAAGCCGACGTCGCACTCGGGGCAAAAGATTGGGTCCGTCTAATGGCAGCGTAAAGTGCATCGCCAATGACAGTAGCCATATTCATAACGAGGCTTAGCCGCGTATTTTGCAGGACGAAATATTCCATAAATCCGCCAACATTGACGATGCCTGTGACATGAATATCACCAACCGGGGGCAGGTCTTTATTCACGCCAGCACCTGGCTTGAGTGGTCCGTGCGCAACTTGAATGCAGCCGACACTCGCAACTTGCCCTAAACAAGCGTCAACAGCAACGATGAAGGGGTTCTGAAATTGTTGATGAATCCGATCCACAGTTTCGGCTAAATTCATTGCATGGACAGGTTCATCCAACGTTCCGAACAAATGAAGATTGCGTAGTGATGTGGTACGATTCAAATGTGATCCAACTAAGGGCCCGAGGGAATCACCCGTGGATCTATCAGTTCCTACGCAAATCACAACGATAGGTTGATAGGTTGGTAGTTTACTGAAAATCGACTGCAAGTGCTTAGAGAGAAGATAAGGTGTATTAGAGTCGGTATGTTGAATCTTCAAAGGCTCTTGCGCAGGGGTTTTATCGCCGTCGAATCCAAAATGGAATTTCATGATATCCCTCCAAGGTAGTAAATCTTTTTTACTAGTATATGGAGAGAGAGGTACATTTATACGTAGAGAGGAGAGCTTTCTCTGGAATTTTCTATTATGTTGATAGCTTTCGATTCAACCCAACAAGCGCTAAGAGCGGAAATGCTGTTAGAGTACGCAGATATTGAGATCGACATCAGACCAACACCCAAAGAGATTACAGCTGGATGCGCGCTTTCTATTGAATTTCCCGGAGTGGATCTTGTTCAAGTTCAAGAGATAATAGAGAGCGAGAACGTAGAGATCCGAGGAATCTATTTTAAAAAAGAAGATGGATATGGTACCATAGTAGAAAATTAAAGGAGGTTTACTAGTGTTTTTTGACGTACATTACTTCCAAGATTTGATGCACTGGATTCAGGAGCATATCAGTAAACCTGAGATTCTTGCCTCGATATTCTGGATCGTTATCAAAATTGTTCTCATTTATGTTATTGCTAGAGTCATTATTAAAATAGCCGATAAGACGATTGCTCACATGGTCATAGCCCGAGAGAAGTCGCCGCTTAACATTGATAGACGAAGATCCAATACGATTTCTATTCTCATACATAATTTAATTGCATATACAGTTAATCTAGTAGCTATCATGTTGATCCTTGGTCAAGTCGGATTGAATTTAGGACCTTTGCTTGCGGGTGCAGGCGTTCTTGGGCTAGCCATAGGTTTCGGAGCACAGAGTTTGGTGAAAGATGTGATTACGGGATTTTTCATCATTTTCGAGGATCAATTCGGTGTTGGCGATGTGATTCAAATTGATCAGTTCAAAGGGACCGTGGAGGAAATTGGTATTCGTGTGACCCGAATCAAAAGCTGGACCGGTGAGGTTCATATCATCCCTAACGGCAATATTAAGCAAGTGACCAACTTTTCAACTTATAATTCGATTGCTATCGTCGATGTAACCATCGCATATGACGCAGACATTGATCGTGCGATGGTCTTATTAAATGAAGTTGTCGCTGAAGTGCATGAGCGCACAGAAAGTATCGTTAAAGCGCCACAAGTACTCGGTGTGCAAATGATTGGAAACACGGACTTGAAGATTCGAGTTATTGCGGAATGTAAGCCGAACAAACAAGGGGAAGTCAGCCGGATTTTAAATGCAGAGATTAAGAAATATTTAGATACCCATGGCATTAAACAGGAAAAGGTGGAGGGGAACTAAGATGGAGAAGAAGGAATACCAACTTGGCGACGTTGTACAGATGAAAAAGCCCCATCCATGCGGTACGAATGAAATGGAAATAATTCGAATGGGAATGGATATTCGGATTAAATGTGTAGGCTGTAAGCATAGCGTACTGGTGCCGAGAACGAAGTTTGAAAGCAAGCTCAAGAAAATATTACGCAGCAATGCGGTGTCAGAGGTCAAAGACGAAGAGACGACCTAATCTTTCAGAAAAAATAGCAAAACACTTGCGAGAGACAGACTTTTTTGATACAATAAGTCCTGTTCTCATTTTCTTGGAAAGGTACCCAAGTGGTCCAAGGGGGCTGACTCGAAATCAGTTAGGCGTCGCGAGGCGTGCGTGGGTTCGACTCCCACTCTTTCCGTACTAGAACATCAGATGAAAGCCGTTTATATCCTTCATGGGTATAGGCGGCTTTTTTTAATATCCTGTTTAGTTATCGTGATAATGGTTTATATGAAAGATAGGGATAAATCGTAAGGATTCGAAGCAACCTAACAGTTAGGTTATGGAAAATAGCTTGTAGGAGGACGACGTACATGAAAAAATGGATGATAGCTCTTGCAGTGTTTGCTGTGATGGCCTCAGGCTGCGCTAAGAAGGATGATACGACGACGGCTAGTCCAACACCGGGCGTGACCGTGCAGCCCTCAGCTGGGGCTTCTGCGACGCCTAGCGGGACGAACGCCGGTGGAGCTGTGACAGCAACGCCTAAGGCGACTGCGGGTGGTGGAGCCGCGGAGACACCTTCGACGATAACGAAAGAGCAAGTCGAGAAAATTACTTTGACGAGCACCTACGATGACTTAGTCAAGCAAACAGGCTCCAAAGGGAAGCTAGTGAAAGAGGAGAATGGAAAACGCACCTATGAGTTCGCGATTACCAATCAAGCTGGGTACTATGCTGAATTCGTTTATACCGCAGACGGTAAGATTTCAGAGAAGCGCGTGTATCAGAAGTAGAGCATGCAGAAACACTCCTCAATGACTTACTTGAGGAGTGTTCTTTTTGATTGAAGAAGTTACATCCGCTTGCCGCCTTTTTTATGCCATTTGCGATTATGATTGCTCGTTGCCGGGAAGGTATCGCCTTTTCTGAGTGTCACTGTCTTGGGATTGTTAATCCCCATATGGAAGGCATTCTCGCCAATCTCCATATATTCGCCATCGTTAGGAACATGATCGCCTTCATTAAAATGTGTCCATTCACCCATGTGAATCACCTCTTTATCAGAATAACAATCATAGTTATGATGGCCATTGATGAGCCCAAGCATGTACCCAATCACTTACCAGCTTCCTCCTGTGCAAAACATGAAATCGAAACTTGTAATTTGCCGCGTGATTTGCTATAGTATTCAGGTGCGAGTTTTGAAAAAGAATCCTCGCTCCTTGCTCCTTCGCTTGCCTAGCAAGTTTGAACAGGAGCCGCTTAGTCCAAAAGGAGGTGAAATACATGCGCAAATATGAATTGATGTACATTATTCGTACTGACGTTGAGCAAGAAGTTGTTCAATCTACGGTTGAAAAATTTCAAGGCATCATCACGAACGGTGGGGGAGAAATCTCCAAACATGACCTGATGGGTAAACGCCGTCTTGCGTATGAGATCAAGAAGTTCCGTGACGGGCACTACGTGCTTGTACACTTCAACGCAGAACCTGCTGTTGTAACTGAACTTGATCGCGTACTTAAGATTTCGGACGAAGTTATTCGTCACTTAATCGTAAACGACGTAGCTTAATCAAAGCCAGTATTTTCGTCAGGAGGGTTATTCATGTTGAACCGTGTTATTCTTATCGGTCGATTGACCAGAGATCCAGAACTTCGTTATACACCAGCTGGGGTAGCAGTTACCCAATTCACACTTGCTGTAGATCGTCCTTTCACGAGCGGTGGCTCAAAAGAACGTGAAGCGGACTTTATCAATATCGTCACGTGGAGGCAGCTTGCCGAAACATGCGCGAACTATTTGCGTAAAGGTCGTTTAACAGCAGTTGAAGGACGCATTCAAGTGCGTAACTACGACAACAATGAAGGAAAACGTGTTTACGTGACCGAAATTGTTGCTGATAATGTTCGTTTCCTTGAATCTAGCGGCGGCGGGAATCGCGAAGAGGGCGGATCCTCTAATGCAAACGCAGGCTATAGCGGCGGCGGAAGCAGCAATCGTGGCGGTGGATCACGCGAGCAGCAGGATCCTTTCATAGATGACGGAAAACCGATCGATATTTCCGATGATGATTTGCCATTTTAAACGTAGAAAGGACTGAAGAGACACAATGGCTTTCCAAAAAAGAGACAACAATGGTGATGACCGTGCTGATCGCAAATTTGCTCCTCGTGGCAAAGGCGGTAAAGGCAAACGCCGTAAGGTTTGTTACTTCACAGTAAACAAAATCAAGCATATTGATTATAAAGATATCGAGACTCTTAAAAAGTTCATCAGTGAGCGCGGGAAGATTCTTCCTAGACGTGTAACTGGAACTTCCGCTAAGTACCAACGTGCTTTGACGATCGCAATCAAGCGTTCCCGTACAATCGCGTTGCTTCCTTACACAACGGAATAAGAATCCAGAAGAGAGCAGTCGGGCAACCGGCTGTTCTTTTTTTTTGTCTAAAATCCCTCCATAAAGGATAAACCAGAGTTAATACTTTGTTAATAAACCATTCAGATGGATTCAATAAGCTTGTATTAAAATAAGTAGTAAGGAAACGTTTCCCGCAAATTGGTTGTAAAGGAGATTTACAATGAAACTTAGTAAAAAATCACTTACGGTCCTCTCGTTTACGGTAGGAGCATGTTTATTCGTCACAACGGCCTTCGCCGATACGCTTTTAGGATCCGGGTATGATCGCTTGAAAGACTCCGTCAAGAATACGGCTTCCCAAATGGAAAATGGTTTAAACAACTATACGCTTGAGACACTGTATACCTTGAAAGACAATGATAAAACCTTGATTCAATCATCTGGTACCAAGAAGATGGATACGGTGGCTCAAGTGTCGGAGAACAACGAGGTTAACAAAAATGCCTTAGGTGAAACGCATGCCAACTACTCGTATTCCGACGCTAAGCAATCCATTCAAAAGAATGAATGGGATAATACGTATTACGTCATGGAATATCCGAAAGATGTGAACCGTAAAGGGAAATCTGAATTCAGAAACCCTTTTAAAGAAAGAGGAGCATCAGAGGTAGAGAAAATTGTCGACGCTGTGGTGGGCTCTTTGAAAGATTATGTACAAGTAGAGGAAGGGACGGATGGCGGAAAAGTGTATTCGGGTAGCTTATCCGAGGCACAAGTGCCAGCTGTTGTGAATGCTGTTAGCTCGTTTGGTCTTCAGCAAGCGCTAGGTAATGAAGGGGATTTAGGTACTCCAGTTATAGAAAGCGATATTTATGTGAAAAAAGTTGTAGGTAAGGCGATTGAAAATAAAGCAGGTTATTTAGAGAGTCTTTCAGGCGATATCACGTTATCCGGTAAGGATAAAAATGGTGTTCAGCATGACTTGAAACTAAATGTCCTAGCGAAGCTGACGGATGTTGGCACTACGAAAATTACCAAGCCTGATCTAACAAATGCTAAGGTTGAGAAGGTTAGCAATCAAGCAAATGGATTTAGCAGCAAATATGTAGGTACCTATAAGAATGACATCGTCGTAGACAAAGACGGCAAGTTCGTGAAGATTGGCGAGAGAAAAGTAGAAGTCACCAGCGTAGATGGAGATAAAATAACTGGTAAGTATTCTGAAATCGTTAAGCCAGGTTATGAAAAGGATTATCCAAACCCGGATGCGTATAATTTTGAATACAGCCCGTCGACATCTCAAACATTTAGTTACACAGATGCACAGGGTGAACAGAAGAGCGGTTCGATCTATGCCAACCCTACAGGTAAGATATACTTCCAAACAGGTCTTGAGGTCGTAGAGAAAAACGGGATCGTCAATAGAAAAAGCAGTGTAAAAGCTAATTTTGATGGTGAATTTAGCCGCGTATTTGAATAGACATGATGCTCAGGAGGCTGCTGTTGCAGCTTCCTGAGGTTGTTTAAGGAGATGATGAATTGACAATCAAGGCGATTGAAGTAAACGGCTTAACTAAGTCATTTAAGAATGGCCGAGGCATTAGTGATTTGAACTTAGAAGTCTATCAAGGGGATATCTTTGGTTTTCTAGGACCTAATGGTGCAGGGAAGACCACAGCTATGAAAATGATTACAGGACTTATGAAGCCGGATCGAGGAGAAGTGAAGATTTTCGGCGCCAGTGTTTCAGAAGACTATGTCAATGCCATGAAGCATGTGGGTTGTCTAATCGAAACAGCGGAATCTTATCCTTATTTAACGGCAAATGAAAATCTGAAGCTGTTTGCAAGGTTTTATCCACATGTGGATAACAAGAGAATTGACGAATGTCTTGAAATTACAGGCATGCTGAAATATAAAAATGAGAAATCACAAAAATTCTCCTTAGGAATGAAACAAAGATTGGGGATCGCCGCGGCCATTCTGTCGAAGCCGAAGCTCTTGATTTTGGACGAGCCCTTAAACGGACTGGATGTCGAAGGTATGCTCGAGATGAGAAAGTTGATCAAGCAGCTTTCCCAAGAAGGCACAACTTTCTTTATTTCTAGCCACTTGATTCATGATGTGGAACTAACGTGTACAAGAATTGGGATTGTCTATGGAGGCAAGCTTGTAAATGTAGAATATACGCAAAACATTCTTTCGTATTATTCTTCGCTTGAAAACTTTTTTGTGAGTGAGGTGGACAGGAATGGCAGGGTTTAAAGCCGCATTTATCAATGAAGCTGTGAAGCTGCTGAAAAAGAAAAAAATGATGGCGGCCGCGATTCTATCCATCCTCGCTGTGGTCATCGGACAAATTGCTGTCACGACGATTAAGCATGGTTTGGGATTAAGGGTTGTAGGAAGTATTGAATTTCCTATCGTAGTGCTATCCTTTATTACGTATACGCTCCTGCCGCTTTTCGCTATCTTTGTAGCCATTGATATGTTTAACGGTGAGTCCTCATCGAATACAATGAAAATCACACTTTTAAGACCCGTCTCCCGATTTAGTATTTTTAGTGCGAAGGTATTAAATTTAGCTTTATTTATTGCTGGCAATCTCTTGTTTGTTATGTTGCTTTCATTAATAGCTGGATTTATTTTTAATCCGTCATCAGCTAGCTTGGTCGGGATTTTTAAAGTGATACTTTCTTACGGATTAACGTTTTTCCCTGTGTTTGTGTTTGCGCTTATTGTTGTCCTGCTTTCCAATGTCATTCAAGGCGGATTAGCTGTATTTTTTCTCTCCATTCTATTGTTCATCATCTTTAATTCAGTAGGTATTGTTTTCTCGTCCTATTCTAGCTTTTTTATTACTTCAATGTTTGACTGGTATACGTTATGGATTTCAGAGTCGATTAATGTTTTTAAAATATTACGTGAAATTTTAATCATGTCAGGCTGTGGTATGATGGTATTTACAACAGGATATTACCTGTTTGACAATAAGGATATATAGAAAGGGATCCACATGCATTTAACCAAACGTTTTTTCACGATGAATGCACTGGTTGTGCTTCTCTCTGTTGGTTTGACTGTTCTGGCTATGATCATCTTTGTTGCTGCGCATGCGAAGGTGTTTGGCAACGAAGCTACTACGAAGGAGTTTCAAAAAGCCTTCGAAGTACGAGCAGCGATAAGTCAAATGAAAAGAGAAGCACAGACTTTGAAGTTCGAGCAGCTTTTGGAGGTCAGATACCAACAGGAGCTTGCGGATCGAGTAAAGGCTTTGGGTGCGAGTGCGATTATTTTTAAAAATAGAGAAGTTATCTACGCTACACAAAATTTCAGTAAGCTCGATATCGAGAGCAGCATCATGCTGTCCGATGATCGCGCGGCTTCCGATGAGATTGAGCTTGACGGTAAAACGTATATGTTTACTAGAGCAAATTATAAACTGCCAACGGGTGATGTCGGCGTTTTGCTGCTGCTTGCACCCATAAAGCTGAAAACTAACTTTGTCATACTGCTCGGGATTTTTTCAATTTGTTTTTTTACCTTCGTTTTTTTACTAACGAACTTCTGGGTCTCGTATCGATTTTCACGCGGCATTATTCGGCCGATTTCCAGGCTAAACGACGCTGCCCAGAAAATTAGCGAAGGGGATTTAAGCCACGGGATTGCAGAAGATGGCGAAGGGGAAGTACGCGAACTAAGCAGAACGCTGGAGTTAATGCGCATTAAGCTCAAGGAATCTGTATATATGCAGCAAAAATATGATGATAATCGAAAGTTTCTGGTATCCAGCATTTCGCATGATCTAAAGACGCCAGTTACATCCATTAAAGGATATATAGAAGGAATTATAGATGGTGTGGCCAAAACACCGGAGAAACTGGAAGAGTACTTGGAAACCGCACGTTCTAAAGCGATTTTAGTCAATGCGATGATCGATGATCTTCTTTTGTACTCCAAGCTAGATTTGAACCAGCTTCCTTATCATTTTGAAAAGAGTGATTTGGCCAGCTATTTCGAGGATTGTGTTGCGGATCATAAATATGAATGTGAAAAGGCGAACATCACCTTAACATTAATCAATGAATTAAATGAGCCCGTCAAAGTCTTGATTGATAGTGAACGTTTGAAGAGGGTCATACAAAATATTCTTGATAATGCCATAACGTATGCAAATAAAGCAGATGGAAAAATAGAGATAATCCTTAGGGAAACACGAACGTCTGCTATTATAGAAATGAAGGACAATGGAAAAGGAATACCCGAGGGTAAGCTTCCCTTTATATTTGAGCGATTTTATCAGGTAGACCCTTCAAGAAAAAGCGGAAGCGGATTAGGTCTTGCAATTGCCAAGCAAATTATAGAAGGGCATGACGGGAAAATATGGGCGACAAGTACCGTAGATGAGGGTACACGCATCATGATATCTCTGAAGAAGTTCTAGCCTGTTTGGAGGGTACGATGAAGAAAATTTTGATTGTTGAGGACGACCAAAGCATCGCCAATCTGCAGAGAGATTACTTGGAGTTGAGCGGCTATTCAGTAAAGATGGTAGACAGTGGATCAGCGGGCTTGAAAGCTCTCAAAGAAGAAGCCTTCGCGCTGGTTATTTTAGATATCATGCTGCCGGACATGGATGGATTCGAGGTACTGAAGACTGTGCGTGAGCAGGACGACATTCCAGTGCTTCTCGTATCAGCGAGAGCAGAGGAAATATATAAAATTAATGGGCTAGGCCTCGGTGCAGACGATTATATTACCAAGCCATTCAGCTCCGGTGAGCTGGTAGCGCGGGTTGGTGCCCATTTGAAGAAATTTGAGCGGATGAAAGAACGGTTTGGAAAAGGGAAAGAAGGCAGCACGATTCAGGTTAGAGGTCTTGAGATACAGAAGGAGGCTAGACGCGTTTTTGTAAACGGAACGGAAGTGGTTCTAGCACAAAAGGAGTTTGACCTGCTTTTGTTTCTTTTACAGAATGCAAATCGGGTGTTTGGCAAGGAAGAGCTGTTCGAGCGGATCTGGGGCATGGATGCCATGAGCGACGCCTCTACGGTAACGGTTCATATTGCCCGAATTAGAGAGAAAATTGAAGAAACACCATCGAAACCTCAGTACATAGGTACAGTTTGGGGATCGGGGTACAGGTTTATCGTTTAACCTAACAAAAAAGAGCTGGTCCTCAGTAGGCAAACTACTTGAAGGGCCAGCTTTTTGCTTGAACGGCAATAATTCCTCCTAGAAGTCCGATGTAGAGGCTTTCTTTTCTAGTACTGATTTGTGGTATAATTAACAATAATCGTTCTGGTGAGATGAGGAGAGATGACGGTTGCTGAATAGGGATAAGGATGTTGACCTAGCCAGACGGGCCAAAGTCATTGAATGGCTCAAAACAGAAGTCGTAGATCATGTAGCTCATCTGCTCAAAGGCATGTGGGAAGGTAGTCATGCGAAAATGATCGATGGATTAGCTAGTTTAATTTCGAGCGGTTACATTTTAGGTCGCAGACTGGGGATTTCTTATCGCAGTTTAGATGACGCTATCGTTGAGAAGATGAAGAAGCACCGCCAAGAGGGCCATCAACTTGAGGACTGGTATGGCGACATTTCATCGCTCGAAGAACATTTACGTAAGAGGTGAGCCCGGTTGGGGAATCGAAGTTGGCAAAGTGTCATCTGGAGCGTAGTCATGATCTTATCATTGCTATCGTTGATGACGCCATTTATTATTTTCACGTGTAGTTTTCTGTTAGTTCCAGTGCTTATGTTATATGTCAAAACAAGTACGAAGCGTTTCGTCATCAGCTATGTGCTCAGTCTGCTCGTTGTTTACATACTTACACAGTGGTTAGGCCTATATCTGATCACCATTGCATTGTTTATCCTACCACCTGTGTTAGTGATGGGTAACTTGTATAAACGCAAAGCAGCAGCAAGGTCTGTGCTCACTGCGGGTATCGTTACCATTTTGGCAGAGTCCTTGTTAAGCCTGCTGTTAGGCTTTGCACTGGGACTGAATCCAGTTGCGAAATTCAAGCAATTCATGTTAGATAGTATCGCAACGATGCCGCAAAGCATTCAAGAGATTTTACCGAAGGATCAAGACTGGTATGTAGGCTTCATCGTGCAAGTCATTCCTCTGTATTTGATTTTCTTGGCTTTGTTCGTAACGTTCGTGACGCATGGGGTAACGCGCTGGTTTTTGAATAAATCAGGCGAAGGAATCCCAGGCTTGCGCCCGATGAGAGAGTGGATGCTACAAAGATCCTTAGTTTGGATCTATTTAGTGGCGTTTGTCTTGGATTTATTCACCAAACCTGATTCAAGCTCGCTCATTTCCACGTTATTGATGAATGCAATGCCGTTGTTGATGCTTGTATTCGCAGTTCAAGCGATAGGATTTCTGTTCTTTGTAGCCCATGCAAATAAGTGGAAACCCATCCTGCCGATCGTGGCGATTATCATCCTGATTTTCCTACCGCCACTATTTATTGTGTATAGCTTATTAGGGGTATTTGATGTTGCGTTTCCAATCCGTGAACGGTTTAAGAAAAATTTATAGGATTAGGAGCTAGTTCGAATGCCGAAGTTCCTTTTGAAGCGGTGGCACGGTCAACATATTGTGTGGATGTTCGTTCTGCTCATCGCCTTGACAGCCACTCTTTATATGTTCAAATGGTGGCTGGGCCTAACGGCTTTCTTACTCTGCGGAGTGATGGCGTATTTTACGCTGCAAGCGGAGACAGCTTTCCGCAATGAACTGAATACGTACGTCGGAACGATAACCCATCGTGTGAAAAAAGCTGGCAATGAAGTCATGAGCGGACTGCCCATCGGCATTATATTATATAATGAAGACAAACGCATTGAATGGCACAATCCATTTGTAGCAAAGATGCTGGGGCAGGACTCGGTGATTGGTGAGTCGCTTTATGATTATTTCCCTGATCTTAAAAATAAGAAAGACAAAAGCGAGAAAATGGAGATCAAGGTTGGCCAATTTATTTATCAAGTCTGGTCCAAACCGGAGGAAAGACTCCTCTATCTACGTGAAATTACGGAGCAAGCATTGCTCGCGAAGAAATACGAAGATAGCAAAACAGCCATCGGCATCGTCATGATGGACAATTTGGAAGAAGCGACGCAGGGACTGGATGATCAGGCACGCAGCATTATGCTGGCCAAGGTCACCGGTGAAATTACAGAGTGGGCTCAGAAGAACCAGCTGTATTTACGCCGGACCTCATCCGACCGCTTCCTCATTCTGATGGATCAGAAAGCATTGCGCCAGCTGGAACAAACGCGATTTGAACTGTTGGATGACGTTCGTGACCTGACGATTGAGAACAAGCTGCCATTAACGCTTAGTATCGGGATCGCCTCGGGAGCTGAGCTGCTAACGGAGCTTGGTCAAATGGCACAAATGGGTCTGGACATGTCACTCGGCCGCGGCGGTGACCAGGTCACGGTGAAGGTCGGACAGCGTCTGTCCTTCTACGGTGGAAGAACGAATGCAGTTGAGAAAAGAACCAGAGTCAGAGCCCGCGTTATCTCGCATGCACTGCGCGACTTGATGAAGGATAGTGATAAGGTCATCATCATGGGGCATCGCTTCGCAGATATGGATTCAATTGGCGCGGCGATTGGTGTACTCAAGGCCGTACAGGTTGTCGGCAAAGAGGGCTATATCGTGTTGGAAGGCGTGAACCCGTCCATTCAAAAGGTGATGGAGACGATCGCGGCGGACGAACGCCTGCATCGTTGGTTCATTACGCCGGAGCAGGGCATGGCGATTACGACACAGCGCTCCCTCGCGGTCGTCGTTGATACGCACAAGGCATCTATGGTAGCCGAGCCTAAGCTGCTACAGCTGACTCACAGGGTCGTGGTGGTCGATCATCACCGTAGGAGTGAGGAGTTCATCCACGATGCTACGCTCGTCTATATGGAGCCGTACGCGTCCTCTACGTGCGAGCTGGTGACGGAACTGCTGCAATATATCAACGAGAAGCTGTCCATGGAGGTCCTAGAGGCAACCATGCTGCTCGCAGGGATCGTTGTCGATACGAAGAGCTTTAGCCTTCGAACAGGTGCGAGAACGTTTGAAGCCGCGTCCTACTTGCGACGCAATGGGGCAGATTCTGCGCTCATTCAGAAGCTGCTGAAGGAAGATCTAGATTCTTACATCCAGCGTTCCGAGATTATAAAACACACAGAAACGATCTATGATCATATCGCATTGGCAGTTGCTGAGCCATCACGCAAATATTCTCAGTTGATGATTGCGCAAGTTGCTGATACATTGTTAAATATGACGAATATTATGGCTTCCTTCGTAATTGCCGAACGACCGGACGGATTAATTGGCATTAGCGCGAGATCGCTGGGTCAAATGAACGTTCAAGTGGTCATGGAGCGTCTAGGCGGCGGCGGGCATTTGACCAATGCAGCCACACAGATCGAAGGTACATTAGAGGAAGCAACGACGCGATTAAAACAAGTACTAGCGGATATAGAGGAAGAGGAGGGACTTTTCGAATGAAAGTAATTCTACTAAAAGACGTTAAAGGCCAAGGTAAGAAGGGCGAAGTGAAAGAAGTATCCGAGGGATACGCGCAAAATTTCCTAATCGCACAAGGACTTGCTGCTCCTGCTACACAGGGCACGGTCAAAGTGTTAGATAATCAAAAGAAAGCCGAGCAGCGCCGCAAGGATCAAGAGAAGGCGGATGCGCAGGCGCTAGGCGAGAAGCTTAGTGAAATGACGGTTCAAATTAAAGCGAAGTCTGGCGAAGGCGGCCGTTTGTTCGGAGCCATTCCTAGTAAACAAATCGCAGAAGTGCTTGAAAAGCAATATAAGATCGTAATTGATAAGCGTAAAATCGTGCTGGATGAGCCGATTCGTACACTAGGTGTAACGAAGGTTCCAGTGAAGCTCCATGCGGAAGTAACAGCTAGCTTGAACGTTCAAGTAACGGAAGAGAAGTAATCTTTTGAGGCCGGGCAAGAAGATTCGAATAACCAGTAGGAAAGAACGAGAGTCCCAGTCTGGGGCTCTTCTCTCTTGTAGACATAAAACTAGTAAACTATTAAATTGTGAAAATGAAAGGCGGGCACAGTAGCATGAGCAATGGAGATAATATGTTTGTGGATCGTGTTCCGCCTCAAAATATAGAAGCAGAGCAAGCCGTCCTAGGTGCGATCCTGATTCATGGCGATGCGTTAATTACCGCGATGGAGCGGATCACGAGCGATGATTTCTATCGCGGCTCTCACCAGCGCATTTTCGAGGCGATCGTTGAGCTTGCCGAAGCGCAAGAACCGATCGATCTCATTACCCTAACGGCGCTTCTTCAAAATAAGCAGCAGCTTGAGGAGATCGGCGGTGTCACGTACTTGTCCGATTTGGCGAACGCGGTGCCAACCGCTGCCAACATTGACTACTACGCGGCGATTGTCGAGGAGAAATCGATGCTTCGCCGTTTGATCCGTACAGCGACTCAGATTGTGTCCGATGGCTACGCGAATGAGGACAATGTCGGGATGATGCTCAGCGACGCGGAGAAGAAGATCCTTGAGATCTCGCAGCGCCGCAGCTCCACCGGTTTCGTCGTGATCCGCGACGTGTTGATGGAAGTATTCGAGAAGGTTGAAAGCCTCTACTCGAACAAGGGCGGATCAACGGGAATTCCATCTGGATTCCTTGATCTGGACAAGATGACGTCCGGCTTCCAGCGCTCAGACTTAATTATTCTTGCGGCGCGTCCATCCGTAGGGAAGACCGCGTTCGCTTTGAACGTGGCGCAGAATGTCGGCGTTCGGGCCAAAGAGACCGTCGCGATCTTCTCGCTCGAGATGGGCGCCGCGCAGCTCGTACAACGTATGGTCTGCGCTGAGGCGAACGTCGATGCGAACCGCATGCGTACGGGTAATCTGGAAGGAGACGACTGGGAAAAGCTGACGATGGCGATCGGTGCTTTGTCCGAGGCCAATGTTTTCATCGACGATACACCGACGATTACAGTTGCGGATATCCGAGCGAAGTGTCGTCGACTGCAGCAGGAGAAGGGGCTCGGCATGATTCTCATCGACTACTTGCAGTTAATTGCTGGTCGTGGCGGAAAAGGCGGCGACAACCGTCAGCAGGAGGTCTCTGAGATCTCCCGTACACTGAAGCAAATTGCCCGTGAGCTGAACGTACCGGTTATCGCGCTCTCGCAGCTCAGCCGGGGCGTTGAGCAGCGGCAGGACAAGCGTCCGATGATGTCTGACCTTCGGGAATCCGGTTCCATTGAGCAAGATGCCGACATCGTAGCGTTCCTATACCGGGACGATTACTACGATAAGGAATCGGAGAAGAAGAACATTATCGAGATCATTATTGCCAAACAGCGTAATGGTCCCGTAGGCACCGTCGAGCTGGCCTTCCTGAAACAATTCAATAAATTCGTGAATATGGATCGCACTCATCAAGAAGCAGCCGGGCATTAGGGCTGCTTTTTTTGTCGATTGGGTGGGCACCCAATCTGTACATAAAATAAGCCCTAAAGAGGCATCTTATGGGCATAGAATCAGCGAGGACTAGGCGAAGCTGGAGGCATGTTTGCTTTTCATGTTAGCAGTGAAAGAGTTTGCGTAATTTCCGAACAATTATACAGACACCCCTGTAATCGTTCGTTTTTCATTGACTTTGGCATGGGGGACTGCTAAACTAAAGACGGTGAAAAAACCTTGATCGATTAAGCCGGCTTGAGGCAGGTAACTCGAAATAAGGTCGTTTTTTCATGCCGAAGGGCGGGTTTCCTTCCTGCAGATCACTGCCGAAGAGACCAGATATTCCTTTGCGCCTACGTAAGTGAGAGTTAGCTCTCTTGTCTGATGCCGTGTGCAGCAGTGAATAGAGGTAGTTGCATCACCAGAATCGCCAGAGGGAAAGTGCCATGGACACTAAACGCTTTAGCGCTTTAATGAAGTCCAACTTTCTTCTGTAGTCTTACAGCCATAACGGCTCATTATGGGTGACTTGTCACCGTACGGAGGTAAGTGCATATGTCAACGGTTGTTGTTGTCGGAACGCAATGGGGAGATGAAGGGAAAGGTAAAATCACGGATTTCCTAGCGGAATCTGCTGAGGTTGTTGCGCGTTATCAAGGTGGTAACAATGCAGGCCACACAATCATTATTAGCGGGAAAAAGTACAAGCTGACTATGATTCCTTCCGGTATTTTTTACAAAGATAAAGCTTGTGTGATCGGGAATGGGATGGTTATTAATCCGGCTGCACTCATTGAAGAAATTAATTACATTCATGATAATGGTTTTACAACAACGAACTTGAACATCAGTGACCGCGCGCATGTTATTATGCCGTATCACTTGTTGCTTGACGGTCTGGAAGAGGATCGTAAAGGTGATAGCAAAATTGGTACGACTCGTAAAGGGATCGGCCCTGCTTACATGGATAAAGCGGCTCGTAACGGTATTCGTATCGCGGATCTGATGGATGCGGAAGAGTTCGAATTGAAGCTTCGTCGTATTGTTGCTGAGAAGAATGTTTTGATCGAGCAAGTTTACGGTTCAAAAGGGCTTGATGTTGAGCCAATTCTTAAAGAGTACCTCGCGTACGCAGAAATCATTCGTCCATACGTGAAGGATACTTCCGTTATCCTGAATGAATATATCGACCAAGGCCGCAGAGTATTGTTCGAAGGCGCGCAAGGCGTTATGTTGGATATCGACCAAGGGACATACCCATATGTAACTTCCTCCAACCCAACGGCTGGCGGTGTGTGTATCGGTTCTGGCGTAGGCCCGACGAAGATTCACAACATCATCGGTGTGGCTAAAGCTTATACAACGCGTGTCGGCGACGGTCCTTTCCCAACGGAATTGGACAATGAAATCGGCGCATGGATTCGTGAAAAAGGCTTCGAGTACGGTACAGTAACTGGTCGTCCTCGTCGTGTTGGCTGGTTCGACAGCGTAGTTGTGCGTCACGCAAGACGCGTGAGCGGCATCACGGGCTTGTCCTTGAACTCCATCGACGTTCTGACAGGTCTAGAAACCGTCAAAATCTGCACAGGCTACATGTACCGCGGTGAGTTGATTGAGCACTACCCAGCGAGCTTGAAAGCTATCTCCGAGTGCGAAGCTGTATACGAAGAGCTTCCAGGTTGGACAGAAGATGTTTCTGAAGCGCGTACGCTAAGCGATCTGCCTGAGAATGCGAGACACTATGTGGAGCGTGTTTCCCAACTGACAGGTATTCCAATCGCGATCTTCTCCGTAGGTCGTAACCGTGAGCAAACGAATTTGGTTCGTCCTATCTACGCATAATCATAGATAACTTAAATAATCCTCTAGGCTGTTCCCGCGGCTTAGGGGATTTTTCTTTTTGCTTATAGGGATTTAATGGCAAGGTTTTCGTCCATACTGGGGAGAGAAGCATATTTATGCGCCAGTCATGTAAGGAGTGAACCAAAGCGAATGAAACTGTTAACCTGGTTAGGCAAAATCGTCATCAGCACCGTCCTTATTACATCCATTACGATGTTTACAACATGGTACGTGGTGAACATGTACGTGGAGGATATATTTCGACAATATCAGCTACCCGCGATGGGTAAAAAGATTCAATTTGGTGAATTTGCGTCAAGATTGGCGGAAGAGCTGAATATAGTTAAGGGGAAAGACGGGGGGAAGAAGGCTGCACTAGGGGATACCCCTGCAACGACGCCTTCGCCAACTCCTAGTCCCAACCCGTCAGGGGCGTTTCCAAGCCCGAGTTCAAGTCCAAATCCGAATGATCAACAACCTGTAGGCGGTAATCGTTCGTCAGGCGATGTTGGCGCATCGACAGGCAACGAAGACGAAGCGGTAGCCGTGATGGGAAGCGCTCGAACGGAGGAGAGCGAGAAGAAGGAGCTTGTCATGTCCACCGAGGATTTTGCGAAGAAGAAAGAAGCACTTTCTAGTGATGATAAAATGAAAATATTTTCACTTGTTGTCGCTAAGCTGCCTCAGACCGAGGTGCAGAATCTTTCCGCGATCCTGGAAGATGGAATTACCACACAAGAATTAGAGCAGGTTAACTCGACACTTAAGAAATATTTGAGTGATAAAGAGCTATCGCAGTTAACGGATATTTTAAATAAGTACTAGGTTCAGGGGAAGTTGCTGATCAATGAGATATGCATCCGAGCTTCCCTTCGAAGTTTCACGCCTTTTCGTCAATTCTTGGCATTTCGAGTGAAACAGTTGGGATTATTACCAAAAAACAAGTATTTTAGCGACTTCTTTTGGCGGTGGACACGAATCTATCACATGGTAATCGAGTATTTTGTTGAAATAGGCACAGAAAGTGTGTTAAATTTAACAAATGAAAGAAAACATAATGGATATTATGTCTAATCAAGGTTTATTTATGTATCTATGGAGTTAATTCCAAGGATGCAAAACCGTTCAAAGGGAGAAGATCATGACAGGTTTCAGGGGAATGCGTTTTGTCATGGATCTCATGAAGAGATTCACGTCTAAGCGAGAAAGCTTGACCGGAAATGAATCATTATCAGACAAGCAGCAAGAAGAGGTTCAACTAGCCGAAGTTCCGACATCCACGACACTAACGTTAATTAAACGACATAAATGGACTCTTGCACTAGGCGTAGGTGTCATTGCACTTACGGGAGCGATTACGTTATCCGGACATGAGTATGTTGAAGCGGGCATGGATACTGTGTACCATGTCATGCTGAACAATCAAGAAATCGGTATCGTAAGCGATAGTAAGCTAATTGATGAATATAAGATCAACAAACCGTTAGATGTACAGAAGAATTTCCCAAACGTTCACGTCGTTCTTAAAACAGATGGGATCACCTACACGTCTGAAAGGGCTTACAATTTAAAAACAGACGATGCTGGTGTTATTTCTTCGTTGGATGAACTGCTTGTACCGCAGCCAGTGGGTGTTGCGCTTAAAGTGGATGGCAAGACGATCGCGATTGTGAAGGATCAGGCAACAGCCGATCAGATTCTTACGCAAGTCAGCGAACCATTTACACCAAAGGGCAAAAATAGTGAAAAAGTTGCCGCCTTATCTACCGGTCTAGGTGAGGATATTTCAACAGCGCCTTCCGAGCTTGAGAAGGTCGAATTTGTTCAGAAGGTCGATAAAGAGGAAGTTCCCATCGATCCGACAGATTTAGCGAAGCCTGAAGATGTGGTGAAAACCTTACAAACAGGCGATGTTGCACCAGCGAAATACACGGTTGTCGAAGGCGATTGTGTATCCTGTATTGCGAAAAAATTAGGGATCACGAAGCAATTCATTTATGATAATAATCCAGGCATTCAAGATGATAAGCTTAAGTTGGGCAGTCAGTTGGACGTTACGGTACTGAAGCCAACACTTTCTGTGAAGACGACGGAGAAGATCGTGAAGAATCAAGAGATTCAATACGATACCGAGTATGTGAAAGACGATTCGATGCGTCTTGGCGTAGTTCAACCGATTTCACCAGGAAAGAATGGGCTTAAGAAAGTAACGATTCAAGTGACGAAGGTCGATGGCTTATTGACTGAAGAACAAGTTGTGAATGAAGAAATAATTGATCAACCTGTCACGGCTAAGGTGAAAAAAGGAACGAAAGTCATTAAGGGTGAAGGTACCGGGAAGTTCGCATGGCCGGTGATTTCGCCTAGTATCTCAAGTACATTCGGTTATCGTTGGGGCAAGCTACATAAAGGCATCGACATCACAGGTAACAGAAACATTATGGCTGCAGATAATGGCAAAGTCGTGGAAACCGGCTATAAATCAGATTACGGCAATTATATTATAATTAATCATTTAAACGGTTATGAAACACTTTATGGACATTTAAGTCAGATCCTTACGAAGTCAGGCACGATCGTCGAAAAAGGCGATAAAATCGGAATTATGGGAAGCACTGGCGATTCCACTGGCGTGCATTTGCATTTTGAAGTGCAGAAGAGTGGCAGCGTTGAAAATCCTTTGAAATATTTGAATCGGTAATTTGAATCGGTAAATAAAGATAGAGGCAAGGTCAATCCGGACAACTCGGGGGCCTTGTCTCTTTTTCATTCAATGTATGGTAAAATGGAGAAGAGCTTCAAGGAAATTACTGGTCAAAATGACGGATCTAACTCTGACAGCTTGTGCTCGATAGAGCCTAGCAGTGTCAGTTACTTTATAGTAGGCGGTGGTCGCATGTTTGGGAAAATTCTCGTGGTGGATGACGAACAACCAATTGCAGATATTTTGAAGTTTAACCTGGAGAAGGAAGGGTATCAGGTTATTTGTGCGTACGATGGTGGAAGCGCTGTAGAGCTTGCGTTCTCGGAACAGCCGGACCTCATTCTGCTTGATCTCATGCTTCCTGTGAAGGATGGCATGGATGTATGCCGTGAGGTGCGCTCTAAGCTCAATACACCGATTATTATGCTGACAGCGAAGGATACGGAGCTGGACAAGGTCTTGGGCTTAGAGATGGGCGCAGACGACTATGTGACGAAGCCATTCGGCACCAGGGAGCTGCTGGCCCGTGTGAAGGCGCATCTGCGCAGACAGACGAAGGTGCAAACAGCACCGAACGAGCCGGAAGCACAGCGGAATGGGATGCGCATTCATGCGCTTTTTATCGATAACGACATGTACATGGTGTACAAGGATGGGACCCCCCTTGATCTGACACATCGGGAGTTTGAGCTCATTCAATATTTGGCCAAAAATTCAGGCAAAGTAATGACCCGTGAGCACCTGCTGCAAGCGGTGTGGGGGTTTGAATATTTCGGCGACGTACGGACCGTCGATGTGACGATTAGACGCCTGCGCGAGAAGCTGGAGACGGATCCAAGCCGTCCAGAGTATATCATGACGCGCAGGGGCCTCGGTTATTTGATGCGCAGTCCGAAAGCCGGAGGCTTCTAAACATGAAGGGCATCCGCTTCTTTCAATCGATTCAAGCGAAGCTAATTATTATTTATGTCCTGCTGATCCTGATTGCGATGCAGTTGATTGGCGTGTATTTCTATAAGACGGTAGAGACATATTTTAAAAATGATTTCTTAGCATCCCGCAATAGTCAGGTTACGCTGCTTGCTGGCTTCGTTGAATCGTATTTGACGGGGGATCAGGAGAGCAAGAATGCAACTGAGGGTAAGAAAACGTATGCGGATTTAAATGAATTTGTTAGCAATCTTTTCTCTATTAATAATGCTGAGATTCAAATCATTGATGCGAACGGGAACGTCATCAGTACTTCGGTTCCGAGCCATTTGAAGCAAAAGAATACACAACCGGAAGTCATTCGGGCTTTGCAAGGGATTAAGGATAATCAGCGGATTTTTACCGATGAGGACGGGTATCGGAAGGTTATTATTGCGAAGCCGGTCGGCAGCGGGGCACGTGTTTTAGGGGCGGTATACATTATTGCCTCGATGGAGGACGTCTATAAGACGATCCGCTCGATCAACCGTATCCTCATTTCGGCGACGTTGATTGCCTTGGGATTGACTGCCTTATTAGGTGTCCTCTTAACGAGTACTATTACGAACCCGATTAAAGAGATTACGAAGCAAGCGACGGCTGTAGCTGAGGGAAATTTCGATCAACAGGTCGTCATTCAAGGGACCGATGAGATCGGGCAGCTGGGACAGACGTTTAATTTTATGATGAATCGGCTGAAAGAGGCGCTCTCCCTCAACGAAGAGGAGAAGGAGAAGCTGGCTTCGATTCTGACGAACATGAATGACGGGGTTATCGCGACGGACGATAGAGGTCAGGTTATCGTTTTGAATCGCCGTGCGAAACAGATTTTGCAAGTGGAAGAGGAAACGACATTAGGTTTGGATATTTCCGATGTCATCGGCATTCCCATAGATACGATACGTGGTTTAGTGACAGGGCAAGTGAACACGACGCTGCTGGACATTCAACTGCCTGACGATGAGGACGAGCAGTTGTCCGTTCGGATCACCTTCACACCGATTCACCGTCGGGGTGAAGGCCAGCATGGGATTATCGCCGTGCTGCAGGACGTCACGGATCAAGAGAAGCTGGAGCAAGCGAGACGAGAGTTCGTAGCGAACGTCTCTCATGAGCTGCGCACGCCGCTGACGACGATCAAGAGCTATCTCGAAGCGCTTGATGATGGCGCGATCGAAGAGCCGCAGCTTGCCTCGCGCTTCATCAGCGTGACGCGCAGTGAAACCGAGCGGATGATCCGCTTGGTAACGGATCTGCTGCATCTATCGCGGCTGGACTCGAAGCAGTCCATGATGAGCAAGTCCTCGACCCTCGTCAGCGAGATGCTGGAGGAGGTAGCGGACCGGTTTTCTTTTCAGCTGCAGCAACGGAAAATTCAAATAATGTTACACGTGGAACATGGCGTAACGAGTCTTATGCTGGATCGAGACAAAATCGATCAGGTTCTCGACAACTTAGTATCTAATGCGATTAAATATACCGGTGATGAGGGCACAATTCGGTTGGAAGCACGCAAGATTGACAAAGAGATGCTGGAAATTACCGTGCAGGATAACGGAATGGGGATTCCGAAGAAGGATCTTTCCCGCATTTTTGATCGCTTCTATCGGGTAGATAAAGCACGCTCGCGCAATATGGGAGGCACAGGTCTTGGTCTGTCCATTGCCCGGGAAATAGTGAAAGCGCATGGTGGAACGATTGCGTTAGAGTCTGAACTGGGTCAAGGAACACGCGTCCTATTTACATTGCCAATCGTGCAAGAAGAGGAGGGGGAAGTATGATTGAGAGCTTGAAATCGATCCTGCTAGTTCTGTTGATTGGAACGAGCTTGTATCAGAGCTTTATCCTTGCTTCCTATAGCCCTCCGAAGATTGAACCTATTCAACAAAGCAATTATGTGCAGACCGAGACACTGGGTAAGCAATCAGAGCTGGCGGATATGCTTTTTCCAGATCAGCTCATTATTCATTTGGGAAATCAGCAGCATTCTGTGCTATATCCGAACAATTATTACTACACCAGATTGCTGGACAATATTAAGCAGCGCAGCTTCAAAGGTTTCCGCAAGACGTCAATGTATCTCGTCAATGTGAACTGGGAAGATGTTCGAACGAAGCAGCTTGGCGTAGAGATTCGGTTCCGAGAGGGAATTCCTTTCACGATCCTGCAGCAGCTGTTCCGAATTGAAGGGGAAATCCCCGTCGAGAATGACAAAATCACGAAGATTTGGATTTACTCCAAGGGGACTAATGACGAGGTTCGGGCCTTCTTTTTCACGGATTCGCCGGGCGTTGGCTATGAGGTCATTGGGGCGGATTTCACGAGTAAGGACGTTGAGAATTTCGTAGCTTATGGCGAGCCAACCAACTTATATAAGACAACCAACAGCGGTGACTATTACTTACCGTTGAAACCACTGCATCTACCCAGCTATACGTTCACGTATACGCAGCTTACCGCGGACCAGCTGAAGCAAAGCTTATTCGTCGATCCAGGCATTACTCGGTATCTCAGAGAACGTGATGGATCAGAGATTTACACCGACAGTAAGCGCGGCTTTCAGCTCAACCGGGATCAACGGTGGGTTACTTATTCCGATCCCGTTGCGCCTGCGGCAAGCAAAACCGAGGTGTTGGACGATCTGCTAGCAGGCATCAAATTTATCAATCAGCATATTGGTTGGGATGGGAAATACATGGTTGCCAAAACACCTGAGAAGCAACTAATGGACAACCAGACGTTCACATTCCGTGAGTATTATGAATCGCTGCCTATTATAACTGCACAGCCTGAGGGCTTTGGCACGATGAAAATGCAGGTGCAAAAAGGTGTTATCTCCGGCTTCGAGCGATCCATGGTCATTCCTGATCTGAAATCGGCACAGCGCCGCGATAACGAGTTGATGTCGGGTGAGGCGGTGGAGCTGCGATTACAGTATTATCAACGTCGATCCAGCATCGTATCGATATTCCCAGCCTATCGTCCGGTTATCTCCGATAAGACGTTGACCTTAACGAGTGCATGGGCGCTGGAGCTGCGCGATGGTACGTATGATTTTATTGAGTAGGCGGGACGTCAGGGAAAGGTTGGTGAGATTATGAATTGGAGTAGGGCCAAGACGATTTTGATTGCTTCTTTTTTACTGTTGAATATGATTCTCGGCTTCCAGCTGTGGTCCGCCAATCGTTCCAATGATACGGAAATTTCTTTGGATCCATCCAGTACCGTGGAGGACTTGAATCGCGCGCTGCGCAACAAAAATATTCGTCTCACCGACGAGCTGCCGACAGATCCGCCTAAGCTGAAGGTCATCACGGTGAAATATGACGATAGCATCAAGCCAGGCGAGGAGAAAACGCTCAAAACGCCAATTTACATGAGCACGCTGCTCGGTAAAGGGGCTAGCAAAGAAGCTCAGGCGCTGTCCGAAATTCCAAACTTCGCGATGTATCAGCTGGATTCGGTCATGAGCCGAAATGGTATCTATGTATTTTCCCAATTGTATGGGAAGATTCCACTCTTTGATGTGACTGTAGAGCTCAATGAGAAAAATGGAGAAATTACCAGTTACCGTCAAGCTTTCGTTGAAGTAGAATCAGAAGTAGAACAGACGGAACAGAAGTTAATCTCGGCCCAATTAGCGGTTCGCAGCTTGGTAGACAATTACTTAAGCGATGGATCAATCATTACCGAGGTTCGCTTGGGGTATCACGGACAACCTTATAATTCGCAAACACAACCAATGTTTCCACAGTGGCGAATTACGATCGATAACGGCTATGTATATTATGTGCAAGCGTTAAATGGGGCAGTGGAGTCATTGCAAAAAGGCAATGAGCCTGTACCATTTACAACCGATGGAGGCGGAGGAGCTTCGGCTTCTCCAGCATCAGGGGATAAGAGCACGCCTAAGAAATAACAATGAATAACCAACTGGCACACAGGTAGGCATAGAGGAGTAGGGAAGATGGGAATTCGATTTACGGTGTTATCAAGTGGTTCTACGGGGAATGCAACGGTCGTCGACAACGGTGAGGTGAAGCTGCTGATCGATGTAGGCTTTAGTGCGAAGAAGATGGAGCTATTAATGAAGGAGCGGGAGCTCGCGGCGAGCAGCATTGATGGCATTCTGGTCACACACGAGCATTCCGATCATATCAAGGGACTAGGCGCGTTCGCCCGGAAGTATGATGTGCCCATTTATGCGAATGAGAAGACCTGGGTCGAGTTGGATCGCCAAATTGGCGTCATCGCCGAAGGCAACAAGCGTGTGATGGACACAGGCGGCGTAGAGGAGTTTGGAACGCTAAAAGTGGAATCCTTCGGGATTTCGCATGATGCGGCGGAGCCGGTGGGTTACGTTTTTTATGAAGGGGAACAGAAGTTAAGTGTCGTGACAGATCTCGGGTACATGAGCGAAAAGGTGAAGGAAAAGATCTCGGACTCCGACGCCTTGGTCTTGGAAACGAACCATGATGTCGACATGCTGCGCGTAGGCCATTATCCGTGGAGCATTAAGCGACGCATTCTCGGAGACAAAGGGCATTTATCCAACGAAGCCGCAGGGGAAGCGCTCTGTGATATCATGACGAATAAGACGAAATCTGTCTATATGGCGCACTTGAGCCGTGATCATAACTTAATGGATTTGGCCAGGCTGACCGTGAATAATATAGTACAAGAGCGAGCGCCAGAGTCGAAACAGCTGCGGCTGATGGATACGTATTTTGATCGTTCTACGAAATGGGATGTATTGGATTCGAATTCGGATTCGGAGTAAGCGCAGCGTCGAGTTCCTGTGACTTGAGCTGAATTTCTTGTGCGGTAATGAGACCTTTATCAATAAGGACCTGAATGAGAGATGAGAGGACGAGCGACTGATGATAGTGGCTTTCCTTAAGGTCAGCGAGCTTACCGATCATATTAATTTCTTCAAAATGGGAAGGAATACGGTTCATCGTGGCATTCTCCTTTAAATTAGGTCTATTAAGTTTTCTAAAACTCTAGTAATTCGGTAAGAGATTTGGTTTACTATTATTGTAGGCAAGAAGCGAGCGAAACATTCCTAATTTTTGCAAATAAACAATGCAGGATGACTTGAACATGAACGTATGACTTGACTTGATCACATCCATGGATTGAAATAAAGCAAGGCGAGTGCAGCGTAAGCCCTGTCAGCGAGGAGGTACCCGAAATGAGTTTGTTTGATGATGATTTTTATTCGACCAAAAGGTCCAGAAGGCGCGAGCCGGTCTGGCGTCCCAAAGGGACAGGAAATTTCACAAGTTTCACGAGTTTTGCTGGTCGGAGACGGTATGTTGCTCTTATCGCAGGGATCATTGGGGCTTTAGGCATGCTCATCGTGGTAGGGATTGTTCAAGCGATTGGGGGAAGTGACTCGTCAGCGAACGCCCTTGCCATTCCTGTCGTAGCCAAGGCGGATGTGCATCCGATGAATGGTAATGACTCAGTTGTTGCGGCAACGGACAAAATAAAACCAGCCGTAGTCAGTGTCATCTCCTCGAAAAAGGACGAAGCTGGCCAAGAATCGGGCATTGGTATCGGATCAGGCGTTATCTTCGCGAAGAACGGGGATAAAGTTCGCATTGTAACGAATAGTCATGTCGTGGAAAATGGGAATCAATTCGAAATCGTGAATTTCGAAGGCGAGCATCGCAAAGCTACATTGGTAGGCCGCGATCGGATTACCGATTTGGCTGTCTTAGAAGCCGATGGCAAGGACATTAAAGTACTTGCGGAGTTCGGAGACTCCGATACGCTGCGGGCAGGTGAAATGGCCATTGCCGTGGGCAATCCGCTAGGACTGGGCTTCTCACCGACGGTGACACAAGGTATCGTTTCTTCACCGAAGCGCACGATCCCGGTCTCACTTTCCCGTGAAGGCACCGACTATGATTGGGAAATGGACGTCATCCAAACGGATGCCGCGATTAACCAAGGCAACAGCGGCGGACCGCTGGTTAATATCGAGGGCAAAGTGATCGGCATTAATTCGATGAAGATTTCGGACGCTGGAGTTGAAGGCTTAGGCTTTGCGATCCCGATTAACAGTGCAAAACCCGTTATTGATAGTCTTATCAAAGATCACAAGGTCAAACGACCGTTGATTGGTGTGTCGACGCAGGAGCTGCAAGCTTTTAAAGGGACGGATGTATTAAAGCTGCCTGCAGATGTGAAAACTGGAGTTATCGTCTTCGACGTTTCGGGACCAGCGAAGGAAGCGGGTCTGAAAGCGCAGGATGTTATCGTACAGTTGGATGATCGCAAGATTGAGAGTACGATAGGGTTGCGGAAGTATTTGTACAACGAGAAGAAAATCGGCGATAAGATTAACGTGGTGTACTATCGCGGCGGGAAGAAGCTGACGACGGTGCTGACGTTGGTTGAGGCGACGGATAAGTAAAAAGGAACAAGATCAAGAACGAGTGAAAAAAGAAATCTACAGAACCGTTGCGGATGAGAGGTACTAAACATGCATGTCGTTTGTAAAGATCATGTGGAAATAGCCATAGATGAATTTGTTGATGAGTACGAGGAAGCTCCAGACGTTGTGGATTTGCAGAAAACCCACTTCGCCCACTGGGCACCTCCTGAGCATTGCGAGCATTGCCAGTCATTATCACGTTTTCTCATTGTTTAAGGAGGCCTTGGGGCCTCTTTTTTCTTTGAAAGTGGAAAATAGGAAAAGAGATTAAAAGATAAAAGATAAGGATTGGGGTCACTATGCAGATACAGATATTGAGTGTTGGAAAATTGAAAGAGCGCTACCTCGTGGATGGGATTGCGGAGTACGTGAAGCGTCTTGGCCCGTATGCCAAGATGCAAATGATTGAGGTGCCGGATGAGAAGGCACCCGAGAACATGAGCCCTGCTGAGGAGCAGCAGGTGCGCGATCGTGAGGGCGCGCGGCTGTTGGCTGCGCTGCGCCAGGATGTATACGTCGTGGCGTTGGCCATCGACGGCGAGATGTGGACGAGCGAGCAGCTGGCGAGCTCGCTCGATAAGTTGGCCACCTATGGGCGGAGCCAGGTGGCTTTTGTTATTGGCGGCTCGCTCGGGCTGTCGAGCGAGCTGCTGCGCCGTGCGGATATGCGGCTGAGTTTTGGCCGCATGACGCTGCCGCACCAGCTGATGCGGCTGGTGCTGGTGGAGCAGATTTATCGCGCGATGCGGATAAATCGGGGGGAACCTTATCATAAGTAGTGGTAGCGAGGTAGCACGGAACTTTGACCCTCAAGCGATGGAAATACTATTAGATTGTAGTTGTTTGTAAACAGTGTTACTCTTACAACGGTAAACTCAAAATCTATATTCTGCAATACATCTAAATAATAGTCACCATCTTAGTTATACAGAAAGGTAATACTATGATAAAAGTTGATAACTTATCCTTCTCATTTCCGCAAAAAGAACTATATACAAACGTTTCATTTACGCTTGAAGAGGGGCAGCATTGCGCTTTTATAGGAACAAGCGGCAGTGGGAAAAGTACATTGATCGATATACTGATGGATTCAGAAAGATATTTGTTCGAGGGCAAGTTAGAAATAGACCCGACTTGCAAAATTAGGCATGTAAGCCAATTCCCACAATTCGACAAAACGAAAGAAACAACCGTTTTTGAATATATAGGGGAAGAATTTATCAAGATACAAAATGAAATAACAGCTATTTGTACGGAAATGGAAACGTCATCGGATATGGATGCGTTATTAGAAAAGTATCAATTAGCTTTAGACACATTTGATTCAATCGGTGGGGCTGATTTTGAAAGCAACATTAATAAGAAACTAAATCTAGCAAACCTCATGAAGTTAAAAGATCTTAGGGTATCCGACCTGAGTGGCGGGGAATTCAAACTTATTCAAGTAATGAAGGAAATGCTTAGTAGTCCAGATTTAATGATTATGGATGAACCCGATGTATTTTTAGACTTTGAAAATCTAAATGCGCTTAAAAATCTGATTAATTCTCACAAAGGAATGCTGCTAGTCGTTACGCACAACCGATATCTATTGAATCATTGTTTCAACAAAATTCTACACCTTGAAAACATGGAGATTCAAGAGTTTGATGGGCGTTATATTGAATACAACTTCTCATTACTTCAGACAAAAATTGAGTTGCAAGAAATCGCAGTCGCTGAACAAGAAGAAATTGAGAGATACGATAGCATTATTGATAATCTTAGAGCTATCGCAACGTATAATTCAGAAGCATCTAGAGGGAGAGCATTAAAAGCTAGAGTTAGGTTTCAAGAAAGATTGGAAGCGCGTAGAATTAAAGCGCCTTTTGTTGATATTAAGCAACCGAATATTAGTTTTGGTATTGATAATGAGATTGAAGACACCATTGTTGTAAATGTTAATAACTATCGTGTTACGTTTGATGAGTTGTTATTAGACAATGTTAACTTTGAGATAAAATCTACGGATAAAGTAGCCATTATTGGTCCAAACGGTACCGGGAAAACGACTTTACTCCGAGATATTTTTATAAATAATCATACTTCTATTGAAATAAATGCTGATGTGAAAGTGGCTTATTTATCTCAGATTCAAGGCGAAGTGCTAAAGGATTCTAATACAATTCTAGAAGAATTCATCGATGCTGGGTTTAAAACGTATGATGAGGTTAGATCGTATATCTCAAACTATGGCTTTGAAGGAGAAATCGTTAATCAAAAGATAGCATCTTTATCTGGTGGAGAAAAGAACATGCTTCAATTAGCTAAGGTTTCTGCCAGTAAAGCAAACGTATTGCTTCTTGATGAACCGACAAGCCATTTAGACACCTACACACAAATAGCACTTGAGAAAGCCATTGAAGACTATAAAGGTGCGATTCTCATGATTTCTCATGATTTCTATTCTGTCGTAAATGGTATGGATTATGTTTTAATCATTGACGATAAGACGATTAGAAAAATGAGTATGCGAAAATTCAGACAGATGATTTATGCTAGTCATTTTGATAGAGACTATTTAGAAACGGAACAAAACAAAAAATCGCTGGAAATGAAAATAGAATTGGCTTTAAAAAATACTGATTTTGAACTTGCAAAAGTATTAGTTGATGAGCTAGAAGAGCTGATTAAATTGCTTTAAATTTCAAAAAGTCTGAATGAACTCCCACAGCTGTATTGCGGAGATTCAATCAGACTTTTTTCTTTATGTTTAGACTAGAGCATCCATGCTTCGCATTTTTATCGATTATGACGAATTGTTTGGCTGGATTAAGATTTCATCATCATCCCAAAACGAAGCCATTTTGAAGTAAGTCCCTTCCCGATAAGATGAAAATAACGAGGGTGAAGGGAGGGAAGTGGAACGGTTGACGACCGAGTTAAGCGAAACGGGTATAACTAGCGCAAGTGCAACCGTGCAAGTGAATTGCCAATAGGAGAGGAGACGATTGACAATGAGTAACGCTTTTTCAATTCGTATGTCCAAGCTTGGGATTTCTTTAATGACAGCTTTCCTACTTTCTGCCTGTTTCAATTTATCTTCATTCGTACATGCAACCTCCACCTACGACACGGCAGTACTGGCTAACAACCCCGTTGGATATTGGCCTTTATCCTCCGCGGTAACGGCAGATCAATCCGGTAATGGTATGAACGGCACGTTCACCGGAAGTCCGACGAACACGACGATGCCAAATGGGGATGCAGCTCCGGTATTCAATGGAACGAATCAATATTTTACAATTCCTGATAACGACTATCTGGAGGTTACGCGCACAGGAGTCTTGACCGTCGAAGCCTGGATGCGGCCAGATACATTGCAATTTACGAATTATGAGAGCAGCGGCTATGTGCATTGGATGGGCAAAGGGACGTCTGGACAGCATTCTTGGGTGGCGAGAATGTATAATCAAACAAATACCGAAAACCGTCCAAATCGTATCAGTGGCTATTCGTTTAATTTAAGCGGCGGCTTAGGCGCAGGCTCCTACTTCCAGGATACGGTGACCGCCGGTCAATGGATAAACTATACATTGGTTATCAACACCGTGAATACTAGCACGACGTACCCGACAGGCTACACGAAGGTGTTTAAAAACGGTGTCTTGCGTGACCAAGACACATTATCCGATTACAGCATCGTACCCGGAAACGGAACGGCTCCGATGCGAATTGCGACGCGAGATCTTGCATCGTACTTCCAAGGCGCAATAGGCAAAGTTGCCGTGTACGATTATGAGCTGACGCCTACCCAGCTGGCTGTGCATTACAGTGCAATGACCAATTAAGTGATAGATGCGCACAGGACAGCTTAACAGCCCAAAGGACGATCCTCCGAAGCAGCTCGGTAGGATCGTCCTTTTTTTAGTTGAAGCGGGCTCGTCTGAACTCGCTCGGCGTAATGCCTGTATGCTTTTTAAACATGCGGTTGAAGGAAGCAATCGTGTAATAGCCGACAAGCGTAGAGACGTCCTGAATTTTGAGATCCGTCTTCTCCAGCAGCTCCATCGCTTTATTCATGCGCACCGTATTGACGTAATCGCTGAAATTGGTATCTGTTTTTTCTTTGAAATAGGTTGATAAGTAAGCGCCTGTAATGTTCAATTTATCGGCTAGCAAGTCCAGTGACAAATCGCTGCCGAAATGCTCATTGACGTAGTTCGTTACGAATCTAGTAATGTGGTCGGTCGCTTCTTTCTTCTGACGAATATCGGAGGCGGACTGTGTCAGGATTTCCTTGAAGAACTGCTGAAATTGTTCAAGTGTGCGGCAATTCTTGAGAATATCCACCGGGCTCCTCTTGTCATCCAACAAAGAGATCGGATTATGGCTGGAATAGAGCGTTTTAATAATCAAGTTGACAATTTCTTTCGCAAGGTCATGGACTTGCGCGTAGGAAGCGCCTCGTTTGACGGCAAGCTCTAACGTTTTTGAAACGATAGGAATTGTGATCGCCGGGTTACCGGAAGTCAAATTGGCCGTAAATTCTTTCATATTGGCTGGTGTGAACCAGAGATCCGGAGGTAGCGTTTCCTTTTCCCGAATGATTTGGACACCTTCCCCAAGCTTCCGTTGTTTGGCTAGCAGCAGCGTGTTTTCAAAAGCTTCGTTGAAAATGAACGCATTGTCATGGACAGGGCTCACGGCAATGGTGACGGAACAATAGGAAGCATCCAGCTCAAATATTTTTTTAATATCGATCAATAGATTGTCTAATACAGAAAGCTCGGAATCATTCGTAAAAATAATCGTCAGAATTTGATCTTTCTCAATTTGGAAGGTCAAGGCATCTTTATAGGCCTGAATAAACTGCGATTGAACGAATTCCTTGATGTAATACGAAGCGCGGTTAGGATCCATGTCCATGGCGGCTAACTGGCTGTCGATGTACATGAGCTGGTATAGAACGATAACATAGGGTTTTTCGGAATCAATGGATATTTTCGCGTCCTCAATATCCGTATGAATCATTTTCACCTTATTTAAGTAGGCGTAATGCTTGAGCAGGGAATTTTTACTTAGTAAGTCTCGGTTAATCGTTTCATTGGTCAGAAATAAATCATGCAGCTTCTGGCTAATGACGTTGAACTCACGAATCGGACTTACAAAGGGAGCGCTTTGGTGACGATCCATCTGTTGAATGGAACTGATGATGGTAGTGAGTGGGTTGTTAAACCGTTTAGCAAAGAGAATCGAAATGCCGACTCCGAGGATAATGGAAACGAGTATCAGTCCAACCATAAATACATTCAGCTTAAAGAACTGTTCGGAAATCGTAGCGAACGGAACGATCAGCACATAGGTGTTCCCGGTCACTGCACCTTGCTTGTAGAAATAATAATTAGTGCCTTCCAAATAGTAGCCGGAGCTGCCGGTATGCGGCTTCAAATGCAGTGGATCCTTTCGACTGGTTACCGCGTACGTTTCACCCCCAGTGTCATCCAGAATGTAGAAGTTGGAATCTGCTTGAAAATGGCTAAAGGCCTCGAACATCTGATTACTGTCTAGCAGGGCTATAATGGCGAAGCCATCCGTTGCGGCGCTTTTGAAAAGAACGGGATTAAACTTCCCAAAGCTTCTAGTAGAGAAGCTTGTACTTTCCTGAAATTCCGCAGTAGGGTACACCCGGAAGGAGAGCGAAGATTTTCCGGTTTCCGTTGACCAGAACTGCTCTGGATAAGTGGGGGACGTGTAAAATTTGCTGAACATCATTTGCGCATCTCGGGACCCATCTTTATCAATAACAAAGTCGCGGTTCGGAAAGTAATAGATGATGTTATATAAATATAGCTGATTGTTCGCTAGCACATTTTGCAGCTCGCGTTGAACCTGACTTGAAACAATAAAGTCGAGCTTCTCCGGATTATTTTTGAGCGCTTCGGTATGAGTGTTGAAGTATAGGCTGACCAGCAGGCTTTTAATTAACGAAATGTTTTTCTCATAGCTGGCTACGGTGGTCTCGAGATTCAGACTGCTGTTCTTAATAATTTCTTCGCGAATGCTGCTTCGGAAGAATGTAAAGGAGGCTACATTAAAGGATACGAGCAGCAAAATGATGATAATGAAACTGATCAATAGTCGGTAGAACAAGGAACTGCTGTATCTTTTTCTAGGGACATAAGTGGTTTGCATTGTCGTCTCCTTTCGCTAGCCAGTAGTATGTGGAAATTATAGCATGGTGAAATTTATGGTGTAAGAAAAATTTTACAATTCCTTATATGAATTTTTACGATTCTTATTATAATTCTCGATTTTGAGAAATTTGCGAATGAGTCGATGAGGAAGTGGATAGTCGGCATGGCATTTTTCAGATACGATGGGCTTGTCGATACAGAACCTCAGTAAGCATAGGGGCAACGCACATTGAGAAAAAGGAGAGATGACTATTGCGTACGAACCCATCGGCCGCCACGACACAGACGTCTGTTTCGCAAGCGAATCTCCGGTCGAAAAGAAGTACCTATTTAAAGCAATGGAAACGAGGGAGATACTTATTTCTTCTCTTTCTGCCTACCTTGCTGTTTTATTTACTTTTCAAGTACGTTCCTATGTTCGGCTTGGTCATTTCATTTAAAAATTACAATTTGTTTAAGGGTGTCTGGGCAAGTGAATGGGTCGGATTCAAGTATTATAAGCTGTTTTGGGAAAATCCCGATTTCTTTAAGCTTATCTACAATACGTTTATGCTCGGAATCTACAGGTTAATCTTTGGCTTTCTTGCACCGATTCTACTGGCGTTGCTTCTAAATGAAGCGAGGCACGCGTTCTTTAAACGATTCGTACAAACGGTCAGTTATTTGCCCCATTTTATATCCAATGTGGTCGCGGCGAGCATGGTGCTCATGTTCCTTTCGCCTTCCAGCGGTATCGTCAACCATCTGATTCAAGTCTTTGGCTTTGAACCGATTAACTTCATGGTGATGCCTGGGATGTTCCGTTCGGTCTATGTCATTTCGGAAATCTGGCAGCATGTGGGCTGGGAGACGATCATTTATCTTGCGGCATTGACGTCGATTGATCCTCAACTGTATGAGGCGGCGGAAATGGATGGTGCGAGCAGATGGAGGAAAATAGCGAATGTCACACTCCCGGGTATTGCGCCGGCCATCGTTATCGTCTTTATTCTGAATGTTGGGCATGTCCTCGATATTGGTTTTGAAAAAGTGTTTCTGCTCTATAATCCCGCCATTTATGAAACGGCCGATATTATTAGCACCTATGTGTACCGCACAGGGATCGGACAGGGCAATTACAGCTATGCGACGGCCATTGATTTGTTTACAGGGATCGTCAGTTTAGTGTTTATATACTCGGCCAACTGGATCAGCCGTCGAGTCGGCGAGACCAGTTTGTGGTAGAAAGGAGGTACGCTTTATGAAAACCAGATTTGGTGTGTCTGACCTACTGATCATCCTTGTGCTGCTAGGTGTTGTCGCCGCAACGTTGTACCCCTTTGTTTATATGATGGCGGTCTCGTTCAGTGATAGCACGCACATTTTAAAAGGCGAGGTTACGCTTTGGCCCAAAGGATTTAACGTGGAAATGTATAAAATTGTCTTACACGATCCGCGTATTTCTTCCGCCTATATCAATACCATTCAATATGTGCTAGTCGGCACCTTGGTCTCGCTCATTATGACAGCCATGGGTGCGTTCGCGATCTCCAAGAAAGAGCTGCCGCATCACAAGCTGTTTACACTGCTTATTGTGTTTACGATGTTTTTCAGCGGTGGTATGATTCCGACCTTTCTGGTCGTCAAAAGCTACGGCTTGGTAGATAGCCTATGGTCTATGGTGCTGCCTACGGCCGTCAGTACGTGGAATCTCATCGTGATGCGAACTTTTTTCTCTGCAATGCCCAAAGAACTGGAGGAATCGGGTAAAATTGACGGGTTGACTGATCTCGGTATTTTCTTTCGGCTCGTGCTGCCGCTTTCAAAAGCGGTGCTTGCTACCATCGGACTTTTCTATGCCGTTGGCATCTGGAATAACTTTTATTCCGCATTACTCTACCTGAGAAACCAGGATATGTTCCCACTGCAAGTTGTTCTACGCAATATCGTCTTGCAAGGGCAGATCAACTCAGCTAACGTATCCAGCGTAGGCGGCGATAATTTAGTCGTTGATGATGCTTTGAAATTTACAACGATCCTTGTTTCCACCGTACCTATCCTCCTTGTATATCCGTTTCTGCAGAAATACTTCGTCAAGGGGGTGATGATCGGTTCGGTGAAAGGTTAGTTCATGTTCAGTAATAAAAAGCTGCGGGTCTAAACAAATGAAAAGGGAGATGGGTTCTATGAATAAAACAGTAAAAGGGTTGTCAATTTGTTTAGCTTTGGGACTATCTATGACGGCAATCGCCGGTTGTTCGACGAGTACGAACGAGACATCAACTGCAGCGCCCTCTGCCAGCGCGGGGACAACAACTTCAGCTCCTGCGCAAGTAGTCAAACAAACCTTTAATGTGCTCAATTATTCGAATCCAAGCTGGCCTTACAATAAAGATAATATTTCCTGGAAATTAATCGAAGAGAAAACAGGTGTCTCCCTGAATGTGCAGCTGCCGTCTGGGAAGCTGGATGACGCGCTAAGTGTTACAATTGCCTCGGGTAATTTGCCGGATATGATGATGACGCAGGACAAAAAGCTGGCAGATAAGTACGGACAGCAAGGTGCGCTGATTAATATTTTGGATTATGTAAACGAGATGCCGAACTTGAAAAAATGGATGGAAAAGTATCCGGTTGATACGCAAAACACGATTTCGTCGGATGGCAAAATGTATATGTTCCCGAATGCGGGAATCGGTGAAACGAATCGCATGATTTGGATGTATCGCGATGATATATTTAAGAAGCTAGGGCTTTCTGAGCCGAAAACGTGGGATGAATTGTATGCAGCACTTAAGAAAATAAAAGAAGCTTACCCGAAGAGCTATCCGCTTTCCTTCCGTAACGGCTTGCAGCGTCTCTTGAATTTTGCTCCAGCCTTTGGCACCGGTTCTGATGTGTACTATGATTTTGATAAAAAAGAATGGCGCTATGGTCCACTAGAAGATAATTACAAGCAAATGATTGTGTATTTAAATAAATTTTATAAAGAAGGACTCATTCCTCCTGATTTCTTGTCTGCAGATACGAAGCTATGGCAGGACCTGATGTCTACGGAGCGAGGGTTTGTTACAGTCGATTACATCGGACGGATTGATTTCTTCAATTCGGCTTTGCGCAAGGATAAAGCGGACTTTAATCTGGCTTTCATGGGAGCGCCGACCGGATTTGCAGGTGCGCCTGCCAAAAATGCGTACACACAATATTTGGACGAAGGCTTCATGATCGCGACATCTTCGAAAAAAATCAAAGAGATTATGAAGTTCATGGATTTCTTCTACAGTGAGGAAGGTAAAACACTGGCCAGCTGGGGAAAAGAAGGCGTCACGTATAAAATGGAAAATGGCAAGAAGCAGTTCATTGAGAAATTTGCGGATGTAGCGGACATGAGAAAGAAAACCGGTATTTCTACGGATGGCACCTATGCGTGGTTTGATTATGATGCTCATCTTTCCCTCTCATCGCCTGAGCTGCAGAAGGCTTATCAGGAAGCGCCAAAATATGATAGTCAGCAGCAGCCTCGCCCCGCGTTCACAAGCGCTGAGATGGAAACCCTCTCTCTGAGCGGGGATACGATTATGAAGAAGCGCGATGAGAATATTTCCAAGTTCATTGTTGGTGAACGCAGTCTAGAAGATTGGCCGAAATATGTGAGCGACATGAAAGCGTTAGGCGTTGATAAAATTGTGGACATTTACAAAAAAGCGTATGATCGTGCTTTGAAAAAATAATGTTGGAGTTCATAAACGCCCTTCATTCGGTCAAATAAGACCGGGTGAAAGGCGCTTTTTTATGTTGGGGACCCCCTATAATGGAAAATAGGGGCTGTTTATAGCCGCAACTTTGGGTTGCGAGAGGACGCAACTAATGCGTTCTTTTCATTTACATAGGGTTAGACTAATATTGGTCTTATATCGTGCAGGAAGGCTGGGCTGCTATGACCTTTAGTGAGAAGTATTGGTAATGGTCGTCGCGGGAATGGGATCGGGTATACTTAAGGAAAAATATAAAGAAGACTAGGCACACTAAGCTGACTGAGCATTTTCTTAATTCATCATTGAAATACACCTTACGGTGTCCTATAATGACACCAAAGGGTAACCTATTACGGATTAGAAATTTGCCATTAAACTAAGATTTTAAAGGAGAAATAGACATGTCCTATATCGTTGATTTTAAAAATGTATCTACAGTTGGTCTAGAGTCTTCGCCTGTGGTAGATGCGCTTGCTGGTTTACGCGCGAATGAAGCTCGTTATTTTATGACAAAATACAATCATGAATTTACGGTTGTACCTGCTAGCGAAAGTCAGGAGAACCTGGATTATGTGAACCGAATTTTGCAAGAGCGTAATATTGAGTTTGCGGCTAAACCGTTAGAGACATCGCGTTTTCAAGTGGAAAATATTCAATTTACCTATGTTTTTTATGAGGACGGGCTTTCGGTAAATGTGATGTATACGGTGGATGATGCTAAGAAGCGGGCTGTTGGTTTTAAGCTTTCTGAGGGGATGGAGATACCCAAGGAGCTAGCAGAGAAGTTTAAGTTTGCTAGGCAGAAGTCGAAATTAGCTGGAACGATTCGGGGTTCGTTTTTTGTAATTAAAGGACAATACTAAATTTCTGTAAATGAGCGTATGTAAGCTAAGGCCATCCTACAAAGGATGGCCTTTCCTATATTACAAAGAACCCGCCTGCATTTCATATAGAAAACGGTTGATAAAGTGTTTGGACAGCAGCGATGCTTTCGTATTTTCTGACCGAACCCATCCTAGTGTAATCGACTTTTGCTCCAAACGCTCAATTTCGATCATAACAAGATCACCGCTCTGAACATGAGGATTATCGATAAAAGTAAAATTATATCCAATCGAGATTGCTAGCTCTTCTTTTAGAGCATTTGCAATCGCTACTACATTGTTGCTTGAAAATAAAATGTTCAAGGGTCCGATTTCTTTCGTAAATTGATCTATAAACTCATGTAAGTTTTCTTCTTCATATAAAACAAAAGAATGCTTTAACAACTCCTCGGGTGTCACGGTTTTCTTGGCGGCCAGAGGAGAATGCTTCCACACGCCAACCACGATTTTTCCCTTCCACAAGGGGTCGAAATGCAAGCCTATTTCTTGATCCCCCATATCTGGCTTTATACTAATCAAACCAATATCCACTTTGTTTTGTCTGATTTGGGTCATAATTTCCTCGGACCCCTTTTCGAGCATGATAAAATGAACGTCGGGGTAATCTTTTTTGAGGCTGGATACCGTCTTCACTAGGGAGCTCATGACACCGGGGATTGCCGCGACACACAGTTTCCCGCCTGAAATGATCGCATGCTGCTTCGCTTCGTCCCTGATTTCCTGCAGCAAGTTTTCGACACTCAAAGCTTTCTTGATAATGCGTTTACCTTCGGGTGTGGGAATGGTCCCCATTCGTGAGCGGTTAAATAAGGTGATACCTAATTCCGTCTCTAGGTTGGATATGGACTGGCTAAGCGCGGACTGGGTCACATGTAGATTTTTTGCAGCCGCTAATAGCGATTTCGATTTGGCAACCTCAATGATATATTGCAGTTGTTCCAGATTCATTATTCACCTCATTACTATTAATTCATCTAATACAACCTTAAATAATGTTAAATATATTTTAACATAATGAGATGCTACAATGTAATGGCATTAAGGTTATGACTGTTCAGAAAGGATTGAAATAGATGAGACTTAATGGGAAAACTGCTATTGTCACAGGCGGAGCGAGCGGAATTGGAAAATGTACAGTTCAAATGTTCTTAGAGCAAGGTGCAAATGTAGTATTCACTGACATAAATGAAGAGATTGGCAACCGAACGTTGGAAGAGATGAAAAAGGTTAGCAGCAACGTTGCTTTTATGAAACATGACGTACAGCAAGAAGAAGAGTGGGCAAGTGTCGTTAATGAAACGAAAGATACATTTGGACGCGTCGATATTTTGCTCAATAATGCCGGAATTTATAGTTCTAAACGGATCGGTGACTATTCCATAGAGGAATGGAACCGTCTAATGGGAATTAACGTGACGAGTGTTTTCATCGGCATGAAACACGTTATTCCAGTTATGCGCGCGCAAAAAGGCGGCTCCATCATCAATGTGTCATCAATTGCCGGCTTAAAAGGTACTGCCAATATAGCCCTGTATGGCACTAGCAAAGGGGCTGTCCGCATGATGACGAAACATACCGCGATGGAAGTTGCACCTGATCAAATTCGGATCAATTCTATTCACCCAGGCGTCATTCAAACGTCGATGGGGGATGATCTTGCAGCAGGCTTTAAGGTAACTACGGAGCAATTGGCTAGTTCCGTCCCAATGAAGAGATTAGGGACACCTGAGGATGTGGCTAACCTAGTTGTTTTCCTTGCTTCCGATGAGTCGAGCTTTATTACAGGAACTGAAATCAGTGTCGATGGCGGATCAGCGGCGCGATAAATTTTGATCTCATAGGAGGGCATGACGATGAAACTTGTAGGAAAAGTTGCCATGATTACTGGCGGAGCTACGGGTCTTGGGAAAGCGACAGCCGAACTCTTCATCCAGCACGGGGCTAAAGTTGTGATTGCCGATGTTTCCAATCAAGCGGAGGGAACCGTTAAAGAACTAATCGACGCTGGTGGAGAAGCGATGTTCGTGAGAATGGATGTATCCAATGAAGAAAATGTTCGGAATGCTGTGGAAGAAGCGGTTCGCCATTTCGGTAAGTTGGATATTATGATTGCCAATGCAGGAATTGGACATAAGGGCGCTCCCATTACTGAAGTTACGCTTGATCGTTGGCAGCAAATGATCGATATTAACTTAACCGGTGTGTTCCTAAGCAACAAATATGCAATTATGCAAATGCAACAACAGGGTGTCGGCGGAGTTATCGTCAATATGGCATCGATCATGGGCCATATCGGGTCACCTGGGCTAGCATCTTATAACGCGGCCAAAGCAGGTGTCGTTAATTTAACTAGATCGCTGGGCGTAACTTATGCTAAAGCGGGAATTCGCGTCAATGCCATATGCCCAGGCTTCGTAGATACGCCTATTTTGAACGGTGTAGATGAGGAAGTTAAGCAAAAGTTAGTTTCGCTTCATCCGATCGGTCGCCTTGGCCGCGTTGAGGAAATTGCGAATGGCATTTTGTTCTTGGCTAGTGAGGATTCTTCCTTTATGGTTGGGGCTAGTCTAGTCGTAGACGGTGGATATACCGCACAATAGAACTAATTAATCAGTGGATGAGCAGAGTGGATCACTCTTGTTCATCCTTTTTTTATTAGGCGAAAATCAAAAAAGAACCCGGCAGCTTGGCCAGGTTCTTGCGCATAAATAGGCATGATGATATAATCAGATCACGACTATTAATATTTATATGGACATATGTATTACATCTTACAATTTAATTGTATCATGCCGGTGATTGTCTTGTCAAATGCTTTTATTTTATGGGTAGGGGAGATGTTTTCATGCACTCGTTAGTTCTCGGCTTACAGGAAATCGAAACAACACAGCTTGGACTGGTTGGCGGAAAAGGGTTAAATATAGGGGAATTATCAAAAGTTAAAGGCATACAAGTACCAGATGGATTTTGTGTTACAACAGTGGGATATCATAATGCGATTGAACAAAACGATACGTATCATGCTTTGTTGGACCGACTAACCATGCTGAAAGTAGAAGATCGAGATCAAATTAGTGAACTCAGCGAGCAGATTCGACAAATCATTAGGGACGTAGAGATTCCTTCTGATGTTGTGGAAGCAGTCACTCACTATCTCACTCAGTTCGGCGAAGAACACGCTTATGCAGTGCGTTCTAGTGCGACTGCTGAAGATTTACCGCATGCCTCTTTTGCAGGTCAACAAGACACGTATTTAAATATCATCGGCCTCGATGCCATCCTGGAGCATATCAGCCTATGTTGGGCTTCCCTATTCACGGATCGCGCGGTCATCTACCGTATGCAAAATGGATTCGACCACAGCCAGGTGCAAATATCCGTTATCGTTCAAAGGATGGTTTTCCCGCAGGCTTCAGGGATTTTGTTTACCGCGGATCCGATTACGTCGAATCGAAAGCTGCTATCCATCGATGCTAGCTTTGGTCTTGGAGAAGCGTTGGTCTCTGGCTTGGTCTCTGCCGATAATTACACCGTACACGAAGGGGAAATCGTAAATAAGCGAGTAGCAACCAAAAAAATAGCAATCTATGGGCGAAAAGAAGGCGGAACGGAGACCCTGCAGCTCAATCCTGATCAGCAAAAGGCGCAAACCCTGACGGATCAACAAATTATTGATTTGGCTCGTATCGGGAGGCAGATTGAGGCTTATTTTGGTTGCCCGCAAGATATCGAATGGTGTTTAGCCAACGACAGCTTTTACATTGTCCAGAGCCGTCCGATTACGACGTTATTCCCGATCCCGGAAGCAAATGATCAAGAAAATCACGTTTACTTATCTGTTGGTCATCAACAAATGATGACAGATCCCATAAAACCATTGGGATTGTCTTTTTACCTGTTAATTACTCCTGCTCCCATGCGAAAAGCCGGTGGAAGGTTGTTTATTGATGTTGCACCTAGGTTGGCTAAACCTGTCGACCGGGAAGCTTTATTAAATACCATCGGATCCGATCCGCTCATAAAAGGTGCACTCTTGAACATCATAGAGCGAGATTATATAAAATTGGTACCAAATGAGCAAACAGCACCGACTCCGAGCAGAAATAATACAGATATGCTGGAACAAATTGAAAGCAATCCGAACATCGTTGCTGATTTGATTCAGAGTAATCGCGCATCGGTAGAAGAGCTGCAACGAAACATCCAGACGAAATCAGGATTGGATGTATTAGATTTTATTTTGGAAGATATCCAGCAATTAAAGAAGATGTTGTTTGACCCACGAAGTACGGCTGTGTTTATGACGGCCATAAATGCTTCATTATGGATCAATGAAAAAATGAACGAGTGGTTAGGTGAAAAAAACGCAGCAGATACGCTTTCTCAATCGGTACCCTACAATATTACTTCAGAAATGGGTCTGGCATTAATGGGTGTCGCAGATAGGATTCGCCCTTATCCGAAAGTCATTGATTATTTACAACAAGTAAAAGATGATATCTTTTTGGATGAACTGGTTAAGTTCGAGGGTGGACAGGAAGCTCACGACGCAATCTATGCTTATCTCCATAAATACGGAATGCGATGCGCCGGAGAAATCGATATTTCTAAAACGCGTTGGAGTGAAAAACCAATTACACTGGTTCCCATGATTCTGGGTAACATTAAAGCCTTTGAGCCTAATGAAGGCCATCGAAAATTTGAGCAAGGGCGCCAAGAAGCTTTGGAAAAGGAACAAGAGTTATTAGCTCGATTAATCCAATTGCCAGACGGTGAACAAAAAGCTGAAGAGACAAAACGAATGATCCGTCGAATTCGGAATTTCATCGGTTATCGTGAATATCCAAAATACGGTTGGATTAGTCGATATTTCGTGTATAAGCAGGCTATGCTGAAAGAGGCCGAACAGCTCGTTCAAGCTGGCGTTATCCAAGAAAAAGAAGATATCTTCTATCTCTCTTTTGAAGAGCTGCACGAAGTCGTACGCACAAATACATTGGATAATCAGATGATTAACAAACGGAGAGAGGATTACAAATTTTTCAAAAAGCTAACTCCCCCGCGTGTCATCACGTCTGATGGTGAAATCATCACAGGTGCGTACAACCGAGAAAATCTACCTGCCGAAGCGATTGTAGGTCTGCCAGTTTCTTCTGGCGTCATAGAAGGGCGTGCACGTGTCATTTTAAATATGGAAAAGGCGAATCTGGAAGAGGGAGATATCTTAGTCACCTCCTTTACAGACCCTGGTTGGACACCATTGTTTGTATCTATAAAAGGTCTAGTCACCGAAGTCGGTGGACTGATGACCCATGGAGCCGTTATCGCGCGTGAATATGGCTTGCCAGCCGTAGTTGGCGTGGAAAATGCTACGAAACTGATCAAAGACGGGCAACGCATTCGCGTGAATGGCACAGAAGGGTTTATCGAAATATTGTAAAAATGATAATGACGTTGTCGATAATAAAGATATAAAACCTCGTTAAAAAGGAAGTGTTGAAAACACATGATCAACGCAGCACACATCATTCTATACAGTACCAACGCGGAGGCAGACCGCGTTTTCATCCGAGACGTGCTCGGATTCGCAGGTGTTGATGCAGGCCAGGGCTGGCTCATATTCAAATTGCCTCCAGCCGAGATCGCTGTGCATCCCACAGAAGGACCAGATAAGCACGAATTTTGTTTTATGTGTAATGACATCGAGAAAACTCTTGGGGAATTAGCCGCGAAGGGTGTAACGATATCAAAGCCAGTCAGCAACCAAGGTTGGGGGCTAATCGCTTCCATCAAGCTTCCGAGTGGAGCTGATCTTTCGATCTATCAGCCGCTGCATCCTACAGCCTATGATTTAGAGGGCTGAGCCGAATAATTGAAGAGGAGTGTGCCGGGATGACAACGAGTAAAACGAATCCTAAGGTAGATGGTTTTTTAAATAAGGCTAAGAAATGGAAGGAAGAGTTCGAGGAGTTAAGAAAAATCGTGCTCGACTGCGAGCTGACCGAAGATTTTAAGTGGATGCATCCTTGTTACACGTCTGAAGGTAAAAACATCGTGTTAATCCATGGGTTTAAAGAGTACTGTGCACTTTTGTTCCACAAAGGTGCCCTGTTGAAGGATGTCCACGGTATCCTAATCCAACAAACGGAGAATGTACAGGCGGCGCGCCAACTGCGGTTCACCAATGTTCAACAAATTGAAGAGCTGCAGCTGATCATAAAAGATTATATTGAAGAGGCTATTGCCGTTGAAAAAGCAGGTTTGGAAGTAGAGTACAAAAAGAATACGGAATACACCGTGCCTGAAGAATTAGAAAACAAATTCGTTGAAATCCCTGATTTGAAGACGGCTTTCGAAGGGTTAACGCCAGGACGGCAACGAGCGTACCTGCTTTATTTTTCCCAACCGAAACAATCCAAAACGCGCGATTCAAGAATTGAAAAGTATTTGCCGCATATTCTGGGTGGAAAAGGGTTAGATGATTGAGTTTAAGATTCATTAAAGGTTGCACCTCTAAGATACTGATATAGGCCGGCGACATCGGAGCTAACGATAAGCACGATGGCGTCGAAATTCTAAAGTGAGGTGCAGCAATGATGAATATAAAGAAATTGGCAAAACCAATAGGCCTTATGGCATTGTGCGGGGTTCTGATGACAGGATGCCTTGCAAAAGAAGCAGAAAACGTCACCCCTTCGGAATCAGGAAGTGTAGCAACGACGGCAACGACTGGCACTAACGCTAACGCTGCCACGGTCGCATACGCTCAGGAAATGGACAAAGAAAAAATAATGTCCATATCGATCGACGCGGACGAGGCGGAATGGCAGAAGATGCTGGATAACGCATCAGAAGAACAATATATTTCGGCTAATGTTACGATCAACGGTACAACTATTTCGAATGTAGGCATTCGTCCAAAGGGAAATTCCAGCTTGAGTCAGATCGTGAATGACGAAACAAGCGATCGGTTCAGCTTTAAAATTAAATTTGACGAGTACGTTGAGGATCAAACTTGGGAGGGACTTGATACGCTCGTCGTCAACAATATGATTTCGGACAACAGTTATATGAAGGAATACTTGAGTTATGACATCATGAGTGAGATTGGTGTTGATACGCCACTGTTTGCTTTTGCCAATATCAAGGTGAATGGGAACGCATGGGGCTTCTACTTGGCTGTTGAAGACATCGATAGCGGATACCTGGCGCGGACGAAGGAAGACGAGGGCGAACTCTACAAACCGAATAACGACGATAAGCAAATGATGGGCGGCGGCATGGGCAAACCAGAAGGAGATCAGCAGACTGGTGAAGCCCCTAAAATGGAGATGCCGCCAGTTGAGCAAGGTCAAGGCAATGGCGGTGAGGGCATGAATGGTGGAGGTCGCGGTGGTATGAGGAATGGAGCCAATAATGGCGTATCCTTGCAGTATACTGACGATGAAATCAGCAGCTACTCAGCTATTTTTGATAATGCTGAAACCAAGACAACGGATGAGGATTACCAAAGGGTCATTACAGCGTTGAAGAATCTGAATGCGGGAACAGATTTAAGCAAATACGTGGATGTTGATGCTGTTTTAAAATATTTCGCCGCGCATACTGTGGTCGTAAATATGGATAGCTATACGTCCAACATGGGACACAATTATTACCTCTATGAAAATAATGGGCAGATAAGTATGGTGCCTTGGGATTATAATATGGCATTTGGCGGCTTCCAAGCAGGCACTGCATCTGATGTCGTCAATCTGGCAATCGACACACCGTTGTCTGGTGTTACACTTGAAGAACGACCTATTTTAGGCAAGCTCTTGGAAGTTCCAGAATATAAGGAAAAATATCATGCGTATTTGCAGGAAATCGTGGATAACTATTTTGCAAACGGGAAATTTGCACAAAAAGTAGCGAGTCTTAACCAGCTGATCTCTGCTGAAGTACAAAACGATCCTACCGCATTCGCTACCTACGAGGCGTTTCAAACAGCTGTTGCAGAACTAACGAAGCTGGGAACGCTTAGAGCGGAAAGCATTCAAGGGCAGCTCAGCGGCGAAATTCCTTCCACGACAGATGGACAAAAAGCGGATGCAAGCCATCTCGTAGACGCTTCATCCGTGGATATGTCGAAGCTAGGCAAGAATGGACCAGGAGGGAAAGGCATGTCGGGTGAAGGTGGCTTCGGCGGCGGAATGTCACAAAGGCAGAAATAATCATAGCAAAGGCACCCTTTACGGGTGCCTTTTTTTGACGAACGTATGACCTGGATTTATTCAGTGTGCCGACAGTGGATTTAGTTGGGTATTTTCGGACTAATGGGAGTTGGGGAGAGAAAACTAGGCAACCTCCTGACTACTTTTTCGTACTCCTTTAAAGGTATAATAGCGGTAGGAATTCATTCACGGAAATAAGCACTTTATCTAAACATAGCAAATGAAAAGTAACCTAAGAAAGGAAAGTAGAGGCTGATCGCACGGGAAATGAATCCAAGTGAACAATTTGGAAATAATAGATCTATCAGAATAAGAGAGAGGAAGTATATATGAAGATAAATCAATTAATTTCGAACAATATTAACCTATTAGATGCAGAGGTGCCCTTAGATAAATCGCTAGGGATTGCGGGTTTGTCTGGATCGGGTAAAACGACGTTTTGTCAGACCATTGGGGAAGAGTCCAAGAAGCGTCTCGTTTCCTTACTGCCAAAGGCTGAATATCAATATTTATTTCCTGAGATTATGGAAACGAATTTCAGTGCCATCAAGATGGAAGAAATGCCGCTAGTCCTTTTTCTCGGAAAATCATCGATTTCATCCAATCCTCGCTCCACCATTGGTACACATACGGGCGTGTTTAAAGAGATTCGTGTGCGCATGGCTGAACAATTTGATCTATCTCCCGAAGTTTTCTCCTTTAATAATGCCCTAGGCTGGTGTCCAGATTGTAAGGGGCGCAGCACGACCCAAAATGTCGAATGTCCGTCGTGTGAGGGCAAGCGCTATAATCCTGAAGTTGAGCAGTATAAGCTAGAATTAAGGAGTAAACCCCATAGTATTTCGGATATCAACAACTTAAGCATTGAGACGATTCTTTCTCTCTCAGAGGAATTACAAATAAGTGAAGCGAAACAGCATATTCTCCAAAATATTATCAATATGAATATGGGTTACTTGTCCTTGAATCGGATTATGGGGACATTGTCAGGCGGGGAAATAACACGGCTTTACTTGGCAGAATTCATGGCCACAAGTGAAAATACGGTCATTATTATTGATGAAATCTCCGTGGGTCTCGATCACGAAACATTGTTGAAAATTTTAGAACAAATCAAACAATTAGGGGATAAGAATCAAATCTGGCTTATCGATCATTCGGATACAGTGCTGGATACGACAGATGAGCAATTGTTCTTTGGTCCTGGCAGTGGGAAATACGGCGGGAAAATTGTGGAGGAGTCACCACGTCCCAAACCAGTCCATTGTGAGCTAAAGAAGGAGCAGCCAACAGACTACTATCAATTCCAAGAGCTATACTGTCGTAATATTCAAATGGCTGAAATTGAGATTCCGAAAAATAGACTTGTCACCTTTACAGGTGAGTCAGGCTGCGGTAAATCAACACTCGTTAATGAGTGTATGGTAAAAGATTTTCAGAAGCGGTATCCCAAAGATAAATTGGTCGTGGTTGGGCAAGATCGAAATCAATCGATTTCCAGTCGATCGACCGTAGCGACGTTTCTTGATATTAAAAAGAAGCTCACGAAATATAGTGAGGATATTGATGATATTTTTCAGCGTACGATTGAAGATATTATTGAGGAACTACCCGGCGAAGACATCGCTCATAAACGTTTGAGCTTATTGATCAAGCTTGGACTTGGCTATCTGACTTTGGAAAGAAAAACGCAGTCCCTATCGACGGGCGAATTTCAATGTGTTCATTTAGTCTCGGAGCTATTTACGAATGCAAGAAACCCGCACACGCTGTTTATTTTTGACGAGCCTTCCAAAGGTTTATCTCAAAATATTTTAAATCAATTTATTGATAGTATTAGGGACATTCTGCAGGATGAGTCTGTCTCGATTCTGATGATTGAACATAATGCTTACATGATGGAAAGCTCTGATTTTATTATTGATTTCGGTAAAAGACAGATAGAACCCGTGAAGCATCTGGATGTTGTTAGTCATCATGATTATTATCGTCAGAAGGATAAGGAAGATGGCAAGGCCCCTATGCATATTTCTTCCAAGCTCAAGTCCCAGAAAGGGATTCAATACTTACAAGAAAACAATTTAGACTATTTTAAAAAGGCAGAGAACGTGTATAAGGGCGGCATTTTAAAAAGCTTATCGCCAATAGCCCGTGTCATTTATGGGGAATATGAGTCGGATACGATTGCACCTGTCATCGCGATTGATCTAGAACGACACCTGTATAGTCAATATAGTTTTCTCTATGAAATAGGTGGACTGATCAACCATATCGTGGCTGCGCATCCGACGAATAAGGATACTAGAAGCTTCGATTTCTACTATCAGGACAATCATTGTCCGAGTTGCTCGGGTCGTCGTGCCATTGAACAATTTGATATGAAAGTGCTCATTCAAGATCTTACAGTGCCATTCTGGGACGGGATGTTACTGCCAGAAGTGATGGATGTCTTGAAATATTATCAACATGCGAAGTTGCACTTCCTTTTTGAAGAGATTAAGAATGAACTTGGCCACGATTTAAGTAAAAGCTACAACGAGATGTCAGATGCAGAAAAGCATACGTTCTTATATGGGTATTGGGAAAAGTCATTTTATGATAAAGCAGGGAAAGCTTCGCGAACCTGGGAGGGCTTCAATCTCATCCTTGGGCGTTATATGGTCATTTCGAAGAACTTGCCTCTGAAAGAGCAAATGAAAGCTTCTAGAGAGACGATTACATGCCCAGTCTGTCAAGGAACCGTCTTAAACCATGCTAAAAAGCTGAAGTTTGGCGGCACGGATATTCGTGAGATTATTCAGCAGCCGATTGATCAGGTTATCAAGACCGTAGGGAAATTGCCTGAGCTCGAAAAATTGAAAGCTATTGTTGGCGGCGAGCTTGCGCTTTCCGAAGAAGTCTCTTTACTGCCGAGGGAAACACAAGTTGCGCTCAAAATGCTTGAACTGGAGCTTGCATCTTTTGTGGGCTATGAAGTAGTTCTACAAAATGCAGTGCCATTCTGGGACAAAATTAAAGGCAACCTTGAGGCGATCAGCAGCAAGAACGTGATTACGATCTGTGATTTCCCTGACATTAAGGAAACGAGAGAAACGATCATAGATAAGTATTTCACCAATGGGAAATATAAAAAATTAACCTACGTGTATGAGGCGTTTGGTTACAATAAAATCGTTACGCAAATTAATAAAATCAAAGCAAGTCACCCATGCCCGTTCTGCGGCGGTAAGAAAGTCATTTCAGAAGATGGGCTCCATGATGGCGTTCAGAAACTATCGGTACCTTGTGTGAGCTGTTATGTAAGTGGTATCAATGATGAAGGACGCAAGGAAGTCGTAGATGGCGTAGATGTACAAACATGGCTGACTGGCAAGGTAAGCGATGTTGTTGCGGAAAGCGCACGTACGGAGGAAGTGGCTGATATTCCTATTTTCAATCGGATTCGTGAGTTAAATAAGCGAGATATGATGGCGGTTTATCATTCTCTGAAGTAGCTAAACTTGGGGGAAAAACATGCATACGAAAGTAAGCTTAATGGAGCAATTAGAACAATTGGGCATTGATAAAGATGGGACGCTGTTAGTTCATTCTTCGATGAAAAGTATGGGGGAGGTCGAGGGTGGCGCGGACACTGTTTTGGATGCGTTGATCGCGTACATGAAGAACGGTCTGCTGGTGTTGCCTACCCATACGTGGTCTTACATTAAGGCGGATAATCCAAAGTTCTATGTGGATCAATCCCCTTCCTGTGTGGGCATCTTGCCTGAACTTTTTCGCAAACGGCCCGGCGTTGTGCGTTCCTTGCACCCAACGCATTCGGTGGCAGCTTTAGGTAAGGATGCAACTGCCTTCACAGGCGATGATCACCTGTTCGATACGCCATGTGCGAGAGGTTCTTCCTGGGGGAAGCTGCTCGACCGAAAGGCGACGATCTTGTTAATTGGGGTTGATCTAAAGCGCAATACTTTTATTCATGGCATAGAAGAGTGGGTGGACATTCCAGGCCGGTTAACGGATGACCATGAGCATCTTTATACGGTTTTACCTGATGGAACTGAAATTGCTGTGCCTTCCCGAAGACATTGCGGGTTGTCATGGTCGCATCATTTCTGGAAAGTGGATGAGGTGCTAGAAAGAGCAGGTGCGATGCATAAAGAGCTGCTCGGAGATGCCGTTGTAAGAGTTTGTGATGCGGCTGCGGTAGCAAAGGTCATCACGGACATGCTTCTGGATAATCCGGATTTATTTTCGGATAATCTTCCCTTGGATCAAATATAGAAAAAGGCAAGATCCCCAAGAACATTTGTGGATCTTGCCTTTTTATGTTGCCTTACACGAGCACGGTTTGGTTGTCATGGTGAGCATGGACATGATGCCGCCCTTTAGGCACCACCATCGGAGAGCCCGAGACGGGGTCATCGATAACGGTGCAATCAAGACCGAAGATGTCCTTGATCAACGTGCTGGAAATCACCTTGGAGGGCTGACCCTCCGCCACTAGATTTCCTTGATGAAGCGCAAAGATATGATCTGCATACCGCGCGGACAGGTTGATGTCATGAAGAACCATGACAATCGTGGTCCCGCGCTTTCGATTGAGATCTGTGAGCAAATCAAGAATTTCAACCTGATAGGTAATATCCAAGAAGGTGGTCGGTTCATCCAGAAATAAAATGTCGGTTTGCTGCGCCAGCGCCATGGCAATCCAAACGCGCTGTCTTTGACCGCCGGACAGTTCGTCTATCGGATAATTCGCAAGCTCTGTAATCTTCATGATTTCCATCGCTTCAGCAACAGCCTCGTAATCTTTCTTGGTCCATCCGCTGAAGAGGGATTGATGTGGAAACCTTCCTCGACCAACCAAATCCGCAACCGAAATACCTTCTGGTACGATGGGTGATTGCGGCAGTAATCCTAATACGCGTGCTAGCTGTTTAGGTGGAATTTTATCGATTGGCTTTCCATCAAGCGTGACTTTACCCGAGGTTGGCTTTATGAGCCTCGCGAGCGTCTTCAGAAGCGTGGACTTCCCGCAGGCATTGGCGCCAATAATCACACTGATTTGATTTGTGGGAATCACAAGGCTTACGCCGTGGATCACCGTTTTGTGATCATAGCCGGCAACGATGTGTTCGGCTTGAAAATGATGTGTCGGCTTCATTATAATTCTCCCCTTCGATTCATTCGGATGAGCAAGAAGATCAGATACGGCGCTCCGAGTATTCCGGTTATGATGCCTACGGGGAATCTGGTTACAAAAGCAAATTGTCCGATGAGATCTGCGGCTAATACGAGATTAACGCCAACGAGACCTGCCGGAATTAAGCTCGAGAAGCCGGCGCCGACCATCCTTTTTGCAATGGGTCCCGAAAGAAAAGCAACGAAGGCAATTGGACCCGTTGTAGCGGTAGCAAGAGCAACCAGAATGACGGAGCTTATAATAAGGGCAATTCGCGTCCTGTCTGTACTTACTCCAAGAGAAGTAGCGGATTGTTCCCCAAGCTCCAATATACTGAGATGCTTGGCAAGCATGATAAGAATGGGTGCAAAAATGAGCACCGTGATCACCAGAGGCGGAAGTTCACGCAGCTGAACACCATTAAGGCTGCCGGTAAGCCATCTGAGCGCGGCAGGGATATCTTGCTGCGCGCCAACGAGCAGAAGATAGGAAATAATCGAATCCAGCATGGCTTGGATGCCGATGCCGATTAGAATTAATCGCCCGATAGAAAAGACTTTTCCTCTGGATAGTAGATAAATAATAAGCACCGTAGCAAGACCGGCTATCACGGATGCAAAGGCAATGTAAGGTCCGTTGGCATGAAGAATCAATATGCAAAAAACAGCAGCAACGCTGGAGCCAGAGGTAATGCCGATGACATTCGGGTTGGCTAGGGGGTTGCGCAGCATCGTCTGGAACGTGCTTCCGGCAATACCGAAGGCAAATCCGGCAAAGAGACCAGCCAGCATTCTCGGTAGACGTACCGTGTTAATCGCAAAAGACACACCTTGGAGCTGTTCGCCCAGCAGTGCTCGAACGACATCTTTTACTGGATACAGGGTCGTTCCCAGTAAAAGCATGGCAGAGCAAAGCATACAGGCGAGTACCGCAAGCAGGCTGGTCACAAGTATCCATCGGCGGCGTCTTTGACGTCTTCCCGCCATAATAAAGGCAATCGATGTATTTGTCATAATGTACGCACTTTCGATTTCATTGCTAATATAATCAGTACCGGAGCTCCAATAAATGCTGTGACGACACCGACTTCAAGCTCTCCAGGGCTGCCAATCATTCTGCCGAGAACATCTGAAATCGTCAGAATGATAGCACCTGTCAGTGCTGACATCGGGATCGTAAAGCGCAAGTCGGGGCCAAGGATCAGGCGAATGACGTGCGTCGAGATCAGTCCGACAAACCCAATAGGTCCTGCCAGCGCAGTCGTCGCACCACACAAAATAACACCGGCAAAAGCTGCAATAAGCCGCAGTATGCCCGTTCGAACACCTAGCCCGGTCGCAAGCTCATCTCCAAGTGCCAACGCATTAAGCGCTGGACCAGAAAGAATGCCCACCAATATGCCGACGATCAGAAATGGCGTGAAGGTCGCAATCGCGTCCCAATTGCCCGAGCCGACGCTTCCGACTTGCCAAAACCTGAATTGATCCATGACATAAGAGCGCGGCACCATAATGGCGCTGACCAGTGAAGTAAGCGCGGCGCTTGTGGCTGCACCTGCCAAAACAAGTTTAATGGGTGTGGCACCACCACGCCCCATTGAACCTATGCTAAATACGAAAACCGCGGTAATTGCAGCACCTGCTAGAGCCAGCCAAATATACTGATTGGCCGTCGTAATGTTCAAGAAGGCAATTCCGCAAACGACAAACAAGGACGCGCCTGTGTTAACCCCGAGTATGCTCGGGTCAGCAATCGGGTTGCGAGTGACGGCTTGCATTAGCGCGCCTGATACACCGAGTGCCGCCCCGCAGCATAAACCGAAAACGGTTCGGGATAGTCGCTTGCGTACGATACTTGCTCCGTAGGAGTCAATGTTCGGATGAAATATACCGTCTAGCACATCTTGAAGTCTCACTAGCCGAGAGCCGAAAACCAAGGATGCAACCACACACAAGCCGAGCAGGACCAGACAAATCAAGAGCACGGTCACAAAGTGCCTCGGCATATGCGTTTTAAGCGGAGTATCGTTTGAAACCGATGAAGGATTCATGGTTCTATTTAATCGCGCCTGCGATTAGTTTCAAGTATTCATCGATTGTATAACCAATCGAAAGTGGATTTGGGTTACCGGAAGCAGCTAGCGGTGTACCGTTACCGATGAAGACGACAGCGCCTTTTTGAACCGCTGGAATTTTGCTAAGAACAGGATCTGCTTTAATAGCTTGCAATAGAGCGTCGTCCCCATAACCAACCAACAGGTCTGCATCGTTAAGGGCGTCAGCATTCTCAGAGCTTAACTTCAAATTATAAGCGAGCGGGTCTGTAATTTTTTTCTTAACACCTTCGGAATAAACCATGCCTAGCTCAAGCAAGAAAGCACCGCGTGGGTCAGCTTCTGTATAGATATTAATTTTGGACAAATCTTTCGCAGAGAAGTTCGCAAATGCTACTTTTTTGCCTTTAATTTGCGGATATTCGCTAGCTTTTTTCTTGATCAGCTCTTCCGTGTCCTTAATCAGTTTTTCGCCTTCGGCTTTCATCCCCATGCCTGTTGCATTAAACAGGACTTGTTCACGCCATGTCGTAACCCAAGGGCTTTTTTCATAAGCAACAGTCGGAGCGATTTTGCTAAGTGTTTCATAGTCTTTTTGTGTGATGCCGGAGTAAGCAGCAAGAATTACATCTGGCTTGGAAGCGGAGATCGCCTCAAAATCTAGGCCGTCCGTATCTTGGAATACGTTAGGCTTATCTACGCCAAGTTCTTTCAGCTTTTTAGCTGTCCAAGGCAATAGGCCGCTCTTATCTTGAACGCCGTAGTTTGCTGCTGAGAAGCCAACAGGAACAACGCCAAGCGCGAGTGCAACGTCATGATTGGCCCATTGAATCGTAGCCACGCGTTTAGGCTTGCTTGGAATGACAGCTTCGCCAAGCGCATGCTTGATTGTAAGCGGGTATTTGGTAGCTGTATCTGGGGCAGCCGTTGCCGCCGCAGTCGCAGCTGGACTAGCACTTGCCGCCGTAGTTGCAGCAGGTGCTGAGCTTTTTTGCTCACCTGAAGCACAACCAACGAGTGCGATCATAAGCGCAGCCGAAACTGCTAAAGTTTTTAATGGAACAGTACGTTTTGATTTCATCTCTAAACCCATCCTTATCCTAAAGCTATATTTTTTAATATTTGATAATGATTATCAGTATCAGTAACTAATTTATCTCCTAATTTACAGGTTGTCAATGAAAAATTTGCAGAACTAATTTGCGATGTACGTATGGCAGTTTGTTTACCGGCGGTCAATTTGACGATGGAAAATGTCGAAAATCCAGCGAAGTGTTGCAAGCGGCGTTACTTCAATTTCTTTTGTCCTTCGTCAGAAGGTGCATATCAAGGGGTTCTTATTTGAGAAGAAGAATGAGGCTTTTTGCATGCAATTTCGCTGCGGAGTGCGACTGCGTTTATGGGGAGGGATTGGGGCCATAGAAAAAGAGGGTATCCCATCAACTTTGGGAAACCCTCTTTCTGCTTTTAATATACGAATTTTCGCTGTGCCCAATAGCTGAACGAAAATAAGAAGGCTTCCGTCATGAGCTTTGCAGCTATGAGCGGTATGCCGATGCTTTCGTGAAAAAGGTACATAATACCGTAATTCAACAACATGATCATGATAACGAGAGAGAAATACCGGGGCAACGATTTGCTGATAGCCGCTCCGCTCCTTTTGGCAAAAACAAATTTGCGATTCATGCTGTAATTGAACGTGGAACTGAATAGTCGTGATCCAATGACGGATACGAGCAAGTTTGAGGTCATTCCTTGCAGCAAGAGCAGCAGCATGAAATCCAAGATCGCGGAGAATCCCGAAGACGCACAGAACTTCAGGAAAGGAAAGTAAACTCTGGCAGAGTCGGCGAGTGGGCGAAAGTGCGAAGATTTATTGTCGTCCAGATAGATGGTGTCGATCGGCACCTCGACCAAGTCATATCCCACACGGGGAGCCTCGAGAAGCATGTTCATTTCATATTCAAAACGATTGCCTGGAATTTGGCATAGCCAATCCAACATCTCGGAGGAATAGCCCCGCAGACCAGTTTGCGTATCTTGTATGGGTTTGCCCGTCGCAAAAGCGTACACCATCCTCGTTGCCGAATTCCCAAAGCGGCTGCGCATAGGGACTTTACCCGTGAATTGTCTGCAACCCAGTACAATATAATTGCGATGCTCGCGAACAGCTTCGGTGAGCCGTAGAATATCTTCTGGCAGATGCTGTCCATCGCTGTCGGCGCAGACAACGCCATCGCTTCCGCCGTGCTGTCTCACATAATCAAAGCCCGTTTTCAAGGCACAGCCCTTGCCTTGGTTAATCGGGTGCGTTAGCACAGTACAGCCTGCTTGCTTTGCGGAATCGAAAATAAAGCGGTATTCTTCACCGCTGCCATCGTCAACGACGAGGATCGAAGCGTCGCTAACTTCTTTTAGCTTATGGATAAGAGAAAGTAACCTTTCGTCCGGCTCGTAGGAGGGGATGAGGATAGTCATGGTATCAGTCCTCCTTGTTAGGATTTAGGAATGTAGATAATGTCGCTTACGCCTCGTTCGTTGCCTTTACCAAGCGGATTGTTAACGACTCTGCCCATGAAATACATCGTGGACGAGCCGCCGCCATCGAGATTATAAGCTTCGGTAGCACCAAGTTCATGGAATAGATTTGCGAACTCGTTTAACGTCATGCCTCGGCTATAATTGGCTTTTCGTCCGTCGACCACGACAAACAGAAAGTGATTCGGCGAGATCATCCCAATGCCGGTTCGCGGATTAGCATCTTGAATCGATCGGTTTCCGAAGTTTTTGTCAATTTGCACGGCGCTGAAATCCCCGGCAACTTCGCCATTCGTCACAAGCGTAGGGCCGAAGGAAAAGGTATTCGTGGTTCCCTCAGCAAGCAACTCTTTCGAGGATAGCTCCTCTTCGTTATATGCTTGCAAAGTGCCATTGCTGAGTAGTGCCAATCCGTCACGCGCAGGTTCATCGCGGTACACAGTACCGCCTCGGATGATGACGCCGTCGTTACGAAAGCCGTAATAGTCGCCGTTAATGGCGAATAAGGCGTTGTTACTAGCGGCAATCGTCGAAGTATTTTCGATAATGTTCGTGCCGAAGGCGTTTTTAGCGAATGCTGTGAGCAGGTTGGTGGTAGTGTTGAAAGTCACATCAGCGACGAAATAGGTGATTGTATCGGCTCCGGAGCCCGTTTGAACCTTTTTGATACGAATGGTTTCATTGTCGTCTTTATAATTCCAATCATCGAATTGGGCTTGTGCTGCTACTTGTTTCACAGGCAAATCTTGTGCGACGACGTTGTTCGGGGTGACGACAACTTCGACATGCTCAAATAAATAACGATTGGCGAGCCAATATAAAATCGCAGCGATGATGATCAGAAATATAGCGATGATACTAATAATTTTGGTTTTTTTTCGCTGACGGAAAATGATGATCACTCCTCTCCAGTTCATAAAACCATCTTAGTGCGGCAACCTTTAATGAATCTTAAATGTCACAATTTAAGCTCTAAAGTTCAAACTCTAAACGTTAAAGTTTAAACTTTAAACGTTGTTTCCTCTCTCAATCAAATCTGTTAAAAACTACTAACAACCCTCCCAAATGCTGGACGCAATGCGAATCTTTTATACTATCTTCAATAAGGTTGGGAGAGGAAATAGACATGGCCAAACAGGATATTCTTACCACAACCATTCACTTGTCCATCGATAATGGCAGCAGCCATATTAAAGGCATCTATGACGATTTGAGCAACTGCTTTATTTTTCCTAATGTTGTCGCACAACCGTTTGGGGAGCGCTTTTTATTGATGGAGCATGGAGATCCCTTGGATTTTTTAGATGTACAGATCACATCACCTGCGATTGATACAGAGCAATACCGTCATGTCTACGTTGGCAACCTAGCTATCGGTGACGAAGGCATTGTTCATGAGATTGTTGGAGATAAAGCTGTTCAAAAGAAGGCCCAGCGGCCTGAAACGATGGTTACTCTTTTAACCGCTGCCGCTTATGCGGTTGCTATGAAGAATGAGGATGCCATTAAGCGCGGTAAGAAGCGTATTAAGGCTGAGGTTCTCTTAGGAACTGGACTTCCCATCAGAGAGATTACGAAATTTAGCGAAGAATTTGCACATAAAATAACAGGTGGCACCCATGCCATCACATTTGTTACGACCCCCATTTTTAAAGGCGTGACCGTAGAGATGGAGTTTACGCTGCCATCGGATATTAGCATTGATGATGTGTCAGGGGTTTATGACATGGAGGCAACCTCTAAGTCACAGCTGTCACATAAAGGCTTCGGGATCGCCGATGTTGGCGGTGTCGATATGGATATTGCCTTTTTCCGACTAGGGCTGGATCTAGATCAACGGCATTCCACGGGTGCCAAAATCTACTTAAACGACGCATTGGAAAGCATACGTAATGAGATCAACGCCCAAGGCGAGGAATTAATCTCCAGCACAGCGGAACTGACACTCATGCTCGTTAACAAGGAGTATGAGATTTACGCGGAAGGTAAAGTCGCCTTCGACATGACGCATCTCGTCAACCGTCACATGCGCATTTTAGCTGAAAAAGTGTTGAAATACGCCCGGAATGCCTGGAAGCATGTTCGGTATGCCAACGAGTTTTGGTTTATCGGCGGCGGAGCGATCGTTCTTCAACCGTGGATTGAGAAATTAAATGCAGAGCTAGGCTTGCCGATTCGTTTTGATAAGTCAGAGTATAGTCAGTTCCGTAATGCTCGCGGTACTTTCTTTTTGCTGGAACATGCCTTGAAGCACATGAATGAGGAAGCAGCGGCAAGCACGGAATCCGAGAAGGGATCTGAGGCTGGGAGCGGGTCGGCTTGAAGAAACGGAGATCAACTGTTTTGGTGAGTCCAGGCAAGGATGTTACGCTGTATATTCCGACAGAAACACCGCCAGAGGTCATTGCTTATATGAATCAGCTAAAAGCGGAAGGTATGTTCAGTCATGGCATTATGGACATTTTAACCAAACATATTCTTAACGAACAATCGCAATCGACGTTAGTTAGCGAAGACGATTCACATCATGTTCTCGCATCATTTGTAGATGAAGATAATTACTTCACAGCACCTATGGAAGACCAGGCATCTAAGGAGGTCTCGGTTGCTAACAGTCAGAAAACCTTCAGTCTGGAAGATATATTTCGGCAAGCTGGGCGGAATGCTGGCAAGCTTATGTAAGTGGCAACTGGGTGGGGTGAACTCCGATCATTCATGAAAAGGGGGACATCATATGTCTAACGTACAAGCACAGGAAGGTACGCGTACTTTTACACTTTCGGATGATATTTTCCGTCAACCAGGCTTAGATTTATGTTCTCAAATGGTTTATATTATCTTAAAAAGCTTAGGTGCGGATTCGAATTTTCCAGCGTTATCAGAGATTGCCAAGCTGGGTCGTATGACTGACAAACAGGCAATGAAGGCGCTGCAAGACCTTGTTGATCTGAAAATTCTTCCGCACAAATTATTTCGCCGGATGGTGGGCGATTTCCAAGATGACCGCCTCTCTTGGGCGGCGAAGGGTCTGCTTATTTTTTGCAAAGAGAATCCGCATATTCACTTGCATGACTTGCTGGAATTATCCAGCCAATCGGGCGAGGACGAGCTTAGCATACGCAATTCGCTGCGGGAATTAAGCCAACACGGCTATCTGGATGATTACCCGCAATGGCAGCAAATCGCGAACTGAGCCGAGCGAGGATGGTTTGAGGCCAAGTGAGACACACTAAGGCTTATGCCAAGGCAGTGGTCTGGCAATTCAACCATTAACGTAAGAGGTGATCATGTGAGCGGAAGAAACAATAAGCCGGACAATGACGGCCCAGCAGGGAAGCCGGGCAGACTTGATCAGTATGGCGACAAGCTGGGTTCGAGCAATGAGGCGGAGTTTGAAGCTGCAGCCAATCAGGCATGCGATCAGGAGCAAACGCACGAATAATGTTTAAAGAGCAGACCATCCTTTGGATGGTCTGTTTTGCTGCGGTATGCTTAGGCCTTATTCCGATCAGACGAAAAGGGACAGATAGAGGACTTCGTATAAAGATAACGCAGCACCCTAAAGAATTTATGGGTATTTTTCACTAATTTTTGGACGATTTATATGGAAAAACACTACGAAAGTCCTACTTTTTCGACAAAATTCGTGTTATACTTTTTTGTAAAGTAAGGGGGGAAATCATACTAGTAATTACTGTCTATCACGGATTTAGGCTTATATTTACATGGAAATTTAATGAATGAATTCACCGGTATGTCTCCTCCGACGTTAGACCACTCCTCCACACATAGTTAGTTTTCCCGCATTTGCAAGAAATTCACACCATTGATTTGCTTCAACGAATGTATCTACGCATATAGAACAGGTTTATCCGCAGGGGGGATAGAGCGATGGAAGAATATAACGAGATGACATTAAACTCGTATATACATAAGAACACATCTGACCTTTGGTTCTTTCTATTTGTATCTTTGGAATTAGTGGAGTGGATTGGCCAGTTGCATTTAAACGGTGTTGTTTTGCACAATTTGAATCCTGATCATATTTCCGTTAAATCCCGAGATGGGCGATTGAAGTTTAAGCTAAATTACGATTCGAGTTCCAAGCGAATCGAGCTGTTAACCTTGAAACAACAAGAGGAACTCACTCAAGTCTTTGCCTACATCTCACCGGAGCAGACTGGTCGCATGAAGTGGAAGATCGATCAGCGCAGCGATTTGTATGCTTTAGGTGTGCTTTTCTATGAATTGTTAACAGGGGAGCTTCCGTTTAAGGGTAACACAGCAAACGAATGGATTTATGCTCATATGGCATCGCTTCCGATTACTCCGAGTGTAGTTAAACAGGGAGTTCCACAAATAATTAGTGATATCGTGATGAAATTACTTTCAAAAACAGTGGGGAGGCGCTATCAAAGCGCTTATGGTCTTCAGGATGATCTGCGGAAATGCTCTGATCAGTTAAAGCAGTATGGAATGATCGAGCCCTTTCCACTAGGTATCATTGATAAACAAAGCCTATTTCATCTACCAGATAAGCTTTACAGCCGAGAAAAAGAGTTACAGGAGTTGCTAGACGCTTATGAACGCACCTGCTCGGGCTCCACGGAGATCTTGTTCATTGGTGGTCATGCTGGAAGTGGTAAAACAACGTTAGTCCAAGCCTTCGAAACGTCTATTATGCATAATAAGGGGTATTTTATTTCAGGAAAATTTGACCAGATACATGTATCCATCCCTTACGCGTCACTTATTGAAGCGTTTCGCAACCTGATAAGGAAGATACTTACAGAGGACGAAGATAACATTTTCTTATGGCGAACAAGGATTTTAAAGGGGATAGGACATTGCGGAATTATACTCACTGAAGTGATTCCCGAGCTAGCCTTAATCATAGGAGAACAACCCCAGGTCGAGGCATTGCCCCCAGTAGAATCGACAAACCGATTTCAAACACTTTTTTGTAATTTTATGAAGGTCTTTGCAAATAAGAAGCATCCATTAGTGATATGGTTGGATAATTTGCAATGGGCCGATTCAGCCTCGCTTGATTTGCTTCGGGTGTTAATGAATGACCCTTCAAATAAGTATCTTTTCCTCATCGGAACGTTTCGAGATAATGAAGTCGATGCAAGCCATGAGTTATCCAGAATGTTTTTTGACCTCTCGCCTATATGCTATATTGGCTCCATCGATCTTGAAGCGCTAGACTACCATAGCGTAATTCAATATGTTGGGGATGCGCTTTATGCCGACCAAAGCAGGATTATGCCGTTGGCAAAAATTTTGTACCAAAAAACAGCGGGTAATCCCTTTTACTTAGAGCAAATGCTGCAAATTTTTTATGAGAAAAAGCTAATTTATTATGATTGGGACCAGAAGCGTTGGGAATGGCATATCCAAGAGATAAGAGAATGCGACGGCTTTCAGGATGTTATTAGCCTGATCCTGGGAAGGTTTGACTCACTTCCAGCTGAAACTCGCGAAATACTACGTTTAGCGAGCTTTATTGGAAACTCATTTGATATTCACATGTTGTCTATGATATGCGGGCAGGATGCAGAGCAAACGGAACAAGATTTATTGCCCGCGTTGAGTGTTGGCCTGGTTTTGATTGAGAAGGATCGCTATGTATTCCTGCATGATCAAGTACAGAGGGCCGCCTATGATCTCATACCGAAAGAAGAGAAGAAGAAAATCCATTTGACAATGGGCCGATTCATGCTTTGTTATTTCCAATCGGATTCATCGGACGAGCATCTGTTTGAGGTCGTGCACCATCTCAATTTAGGCAGCGAACTTATGACAGACCAGACGGAAATGGAAGAGTTAGCTAAGCTTTGCTTGCGAGTAGGAAGAAAGGCTAAAGCCTCAGCAGCCTATGTCCAGGCGTTGGAACTATTGGAGAAGGGGGCCCAATTAATTGTATCCGAGGGTTGGTCTCGACACTTCGAATTATATGCCCAACTCTTGATTGAAAGCTCGGAGTGCCAGTATTACTGCGGTTACTTTGACCAGGCGGAAAGAGTTCTCGAGCAGTTATTGCTCAACGTAAAAGATGTTGCCGATAGATCTAAGATCTATGTTATCCAGATTTCGATGTACGCATTTCAAAAAAAGGTAGGGCAAGCGAGCGATATTGCTCTGCAAGCAATGGCTGAATTTGGGCTTCATATTCCTTCTAAATCTTCGAGAATATCCGTTATGGGAGAGATTGTCTATACACAATTGATGCTCGCGGGAAAACGAAGGCATTTGAAGGACTTACCGCTAAGCCAAGAGCCCTTGCATAAAGCGTTAGCGGACATTGTTATGGCCTCATCGTCGATCTTATTTGTTGTCAATGAGGAACTAGCTGTGATTGTCTTTGCCAGATACGTACGAATGTCTTTGAAACAGGGTCACTCCGAGGCGTTGGCGATCGCGCTTGGTTCATATGCCATTACGCTAGCATTCGGATTAAAAAGTTACAGAACGGCGTTACGTCTAGCTGAGATCGCACTTCATTATTCTGAGAAAACTGATAGCTGCCTCCTAAAGGGGAAAATTCAAGTTATTGTAGGACTGATTATCCAATTTGTACGTCCACAGGAATCAGGTTCTTACTTTCAGAAAGCGGGACAGCTAAGCTTGGAAGGCGGTGATTTGCTTTATGCTGGTCATGCCCTGTCCTGCCAATTAATTACGGGGAGTAAGGATCTGCGGGATTTAAGTCTCATATGTAAAACGAATGCTATAAAAGCTGCACGAGCAATGGATAAATTGACATTGAGAGTGTTGAATCAAACCATGCAATATGTTGATCTCTTACAAAATACGAGGGATCTCAACTATCTGAGTTTCAATCAAGGACATTTTGATGAAGGCGAACTGGAACAGGAAAAATTCTCGGTCACTCAGCAAAAAGTAAATTTATATTATTATTACACCTGTAAGTTAGAGGTCTCTTATTTATATGGCCATTACTCAGAAGCTATGGGGATAGCGGAACAGTTAAATGACCTCGAAGCGGCAGTATTGGTGCCAATTAAACAAAAACATTGTTTCTACTATGCACTTGCGATTATTGCTAGTTTTCCAAGCGCTTCTTATCGTTCGAAATATCACTACCGCAAAATGCTTAATCATTTGCTGGCTCGAATGAAACGGTGGACCAAGCTCGTCCCAGAAAGCACAATGGCTAAATACTGGACGATGCTGGCGGAAGTAGCTGTTTTGGATCAAAAATATGTTAAAGCAGCTACGCTTTATGATCAAGCTATTCAATGGGCGCAAGTCAATGAGTACCCACAAGATGAAGCGATTATGAATGAACGGGCTGCACTCTTTTACCTCCAGATGGAAAGTAATAAGAGAGGAGAAGCTTACCTCCAAGATGCCTGCAGAGCCTACTATAAATGGGGGGCGTTCGGGAAAATGAAGAGGTTGCAGGAGCATTATCCAATACTGACGACCCTAATCTTCAATGAGCCGAACGAATTCGAAGAACGAGATGGACATGCAGTGAAAGGGGCCGCGGTAGTTGATAAAAGGCTAAATAATGGCCTTAATAGCGAATTAGATATGGAAACGCTCCGACAGGCTTCCAAAATTGTATCCAAAGGTAGGGCGGAGAAGGAGTTGCTGAAGGATCTTCTGGATTTGGCCATGAGGAATGCTGGCGCTGAAAGGGGCTGTATCCTACTAGGGAGCGAGGGGGAATGGGGGGTAGAGGCAGAGAAGGACATTAATACGAGAGAGAGCCCTGGGGATACCAGAACCCGCTTTTCAACTTCTGTGACGCAATACGTGATGCGAACACGGGAATCCATCATTCTTGGCAATGCGCTCCAAAGTATATTTGTATCAGATCCCTATATTCAACTGAATCGACCCAAATCGATTTTATGCTTGCCTTTTCGATATCCGGATCACCGAGAGGGCATGTTGTACTTGGAAAATAATTTAACATCCGATGCATTTACTGCAGATCGTTTGGAAGTACTTGAAATGGTATTTTCGCGAATGGCCTATATAAAAATCAAGTCCGTCGACGTTGTAAAAGGTGTTGAATTCAAAGTGTTGCCTACTTTGATTGAATCGCTTTCGGATCGAGAAATTGAAATCCTTCGTCTAATGGCAGATGGCTTATCCAATAAGGAAGTCGCTCTGCAGTTAGAGATAACGGAAGGAACGGTAAAAAGCCACGCTTTCAACATTTATGGTAAGCTGCAAGTCAATCGAAGGGTACAGGCCATCTCCAAAGCGAGAGAGCTTCAATTATTGGACTAGTTCCGTTAATTCCTTTTTACACAATTCTCCACGAACAATGGAGATCTCTTGAGGCGCTTCAATTGCAAGGCGCAAGTGCCCCTCATCACTTTTAATCACTCTTACAATGATCTTCTCGTCAATCACGATGTATTGACCCGGCTTTCTTCCAACAACCAGCATCTTATGCACTCCTTAGATTGTATTTTTCTATGAGACCAGCAGGCCTCGGTGATGAGTATTATCTTAATTTGTTCCCATGAAAAAGTGATCCGACGAAAGTTAGAGTGGGCTAAAAATCTTTAATAGCGCAGTAAAAGAAGGCGGAAATCCCTTGTTTTCGTTAGAAAATGAGAGGGTTGCATTTCATCCATCTAGAAAGTAAAAGGATGATTAATCGGAGGCGTATAACGAAAGTTATATTCGATTGTATTCGACATAAACCAGCGAAATAGAAGTTTAACGGGCAATTGGTGTCAAATTATAGAATTAATTTTAAAAAAGGTATTAACATTTTAACAAGTACCGCCGATATATGTGATAATGAACATCATATCCACTCAAGGACGAGTGAATGAGCATGGCATTTTTTCATTTTGCATGAAAAAATACTTATGCGAATTTACTCGTCTTTTTGTGTTTTTTGGATAGAATTTTGAGTCATAAACAATTTCATAGAGACTTACGGATGAGCAAACAGCTCGATTGTCAATCTTCAGGATGAAGACGGACGTCGAGTCGTTTGCTCATCTTTTTTTTTCATACTAACTCATAGGGAGATGAGATGGATGTTGGTTTTAGGAAGAAGACCAGGAGAATATGTGTTGATTGACGGCAAAATTATGGTGAAAGTCATCAAAAGTGAAGAGGGGCATTTACGTCTGGCGATTGATGCACCGCGGGACATTTCTATTGTTCGTGGTGAATTGTTTGAAGAGGAAATGAAAAATAAAACTGTAGATAGCGAATAAATTTACCTTCCATTCATGGCCGAGTGGTGTGGATCAGGGATGAGCGGGATTACGGATCTTACGATTCATGTTGGATAAGCGCGCGATCCAACGAGCAATTGTCGGGAAGTATCCCAAATCTTTATGAATGCAAACGGATGTGTATTCATTTAAAAACCCACATGGAGGTAGTGAATTATGAGAATTAATCACAACATTACAGCAACAAACACGCACCGTCAGTTGAGCACGAACACAGCAAACCAAAGCAAATCTATCGAGAAATTGTCTTCCGGTCTTCGCATCAACCGTGCAGGTGATGACGCAGCAGGTCTAGCAATCTCCGAAAAAATGCGCGGTCAAATCCGCGGTTTAGATCAAGCTTCCCGTAACGCGCAAGATGGTATCTCTTTGATTCAAACAGCTGAGGGTGCATTGAGCGAAACTCACGACATTCTTCAACGTATGCGTGAGCTATCTGTTCAAGCAGCTAACGGTACGAACACAGCGAATGACCGTGATGCGATTCAGTCAGAAGTAAACCAATTGACTTCTGAAATTAACCGTATCGGTAACACAACTGAGTTCAATAATCTTAAATTGCTTAACGGAAAAATCAACGTAACTCCAGCAGTTACAGCAAATGTTAAAGGCGGACAGCTTTCCGGCGCTAACATTGAGATTCTAGCTGCTGCTACGAAAGCTACAGCAAAAGGTAGTGCTCTTTCTAGCACTTCAACACAAATTTCCGCAGTAGGCGGACCAACAGTTACGGGTACGAAAGCATTCACTACGCCAGGAACGAACAACTCCGGTCCTAACGTTGGCGAAACGAAAGCTGTTCTTACGGGTGCAGCTCTGACTGCACAAAACGTTGGTGCATTCCCTCCTTCAGTTACAGGTACGAATGACTATGCAACAGCAGTAGGACCAAACCTTGCTACAACTGGAGCAACGGCAGTAGGCGGAATGGTTCTTAATACGAACGCGGCTTTTAAAGTCTCATCTTCTGCGCATCAAGAAGCGATCGGAACAAATACTTATGCAACAGCAGTAGGTCCGGATGTAACGGCGCTGGACAATGAATTGCAGTTCACGGTTGGCGGATCAACATACACTGCAACAATGACAGTTAAAGACTATGATGGTACTGCTGGTAATACGATTACTGATTTTGCCGCTGATCTTCAAACTGCAATGCGAACTGCTGCGGGTGGAGATACCAATATCAGTGTAAGCCTTAACGCTACAACCAATAAAATAGAGATTGGTTATGCAGGAACAAGTACTGCATTCAGCGTTGATGGTGGTGGATTAGCTACATCACACTTAGGTGGAGCTTTAGCGACAACTACTGTTGCACAGAATGATACATTGTCCTTGACTGTTAATGGTACAACTAAAAACATCACGTTAGCATCTGCTACTTACGATTTGACAGGCGCTGGAGCAACTGCGTTCTTGGCTGATCTTAACTCGAAACTGGACGCTCAATTCGGAGCGGGTAGCGTTGTTGGATCATTTGATGGAGCTGGCAAGTTGAAGTTGACGGATGGTGCGACAGGTTCAGGAAGCACAATTACAAGCATTACGGGTAACGGATCAACATCACTTGGGTTGGATACTGCCACACTTACACAAGGTACTGAGAACAACTCCTTAACATTAACGTATGGTGGCGTACAAAAGACCATCACAATGGCAGTTAAGGATTATGATGGTACTGCTGGTAATACAACAGCAGACTTCCTAACGGATCTCAACGCTAAACTGACAACGGCTTATGGTGCTGGTAAAGTTACTGCTTCTCTGGATGGAAGCAATAATATTAAATTTACAACACAAAATGCTGGTGACACGCTGACGCTTGATAATGGCGGTTTGCTTGATAAAGTGGTAAAAAACAGCGCGGCTGACACTTTGACTGCTAGCACACCAGCTGCTAACAACACGCTGTCCCTGTCCGTGAACGGCACGAACAAAACAATCACATTGTCAGGGAACTACACGGACCTTACAAATGCTGGTCAACAAGCTAGCTTCATTACAGACATCAATGCTAAGTTAGATACTGCATTTGGCGCAGGCAATGTCGCTGCTTCCTTCGCAAGTGGTAAACTAGTATTAACTGACAACACAACGGGTACTGCGAGCACAATCGATACTATCGGTGGTACAGCAGCAACAGCTCTAGGCTTGAGCGGTAGTGCACAAGGCACAGAGTCCAACAAGTTGGATGTAACGTACAACGGTGTATCCAAAACAGTAACGCTTGCTACTGCTGATTACAGTGCTGGCGGAGACGACAGCGCGACTGATTTCCTAGCTGATGTTCAGTCCAAATTGGATACAGCTTTCGGTGCAGGCAATATCAGTGCAAGCTTTGATGCAAGCAATAAAGTGGTCTTCACAGCGAAGAACGCAGCTGACACGTTGTCAATCGATGGCGGTGGAGCAGCAGCTCTATTGAAAACAGCTCCAGCTGACTCCTTTACAACAGCGATTTCAGGAAATGGCAACAACTCACTGAATATTACTGCAAATGGGGTTAGCAAAAGCATTACGTTGGCTAATGCAACGTATGATTTCACTAACTCCGGTGACAAAGCTAGCTTGCTGGCTGATCTGAATGTCAAATTGGATACAGCGTTTGGAGCTGGAAATGTTGTAGCTTCCTTTGATGCCGACAACAAATTGACATTTACAAATGGCTTGTCCGGCTCTGGAAGCAGCATTACTTCAGTTACAGGAACTGCAGCTAACGCATTAGGTTTAACTTCCACAACGAACACGCAAGGCAGTAATGCTAACAACACAGGGACAATCACAATTGATGGAACTGCTGTTAACATCACACTTGCAGCTCAAAATTACACAACAGGTGGTCTAGCATCTGATCTTCAATCACAAATTCGTGCAACGGCAGGTCTTGAGAATGCATCTGTTAGCTTTACAGATGGAGCATTCCAAATTACTTCTGGTACGAATGGAGCTGGCGGAAGTGTAAGTATCTCAGCTGGCGACTTGGCAAAAACATTGAAATTGGATGTAACCAATGCAACTAGTACTGCTGGCGCTGCTACGGTAGATAAAGGTTTGCGTTTCCAAGTAGGAGCTAACGCTGAACAAACAATTGCTGTTGGTGTATCTGATATGCGAAGCCAAGCACTAAACATCAGTGATTCTGCTACAGGAACGATCACAGCTAGCGATGGCAAAGTGGCATCCTTCACTGCAGCTTCAACTGTAACTGATGGAACAAGCAATACAAACACTGAATTTGCATTGGATATTTCCTCCACAGAAAAAGCAACCGCTGCAATCAGTGTGATCAATGATGCGATTAATTCAGTATCAACACAACGTGCAAGCCTAGGTGCTTACCAAAACCGTTTGGAACATACAATTAACAACTTGAATACGTCTTCCGAAAACTTGACAGCTGCTGAATCTCGTATTCGTGACGTAGACATGGCGAAAGAAATGATGAACCAATCCAAAGCTAGTATCCTTGCACAAGCTGCACAAGCTATGCTTGCTCAAGCAAATCAACAGCCTCAAGGCGTTCTTCAATTACTTCGTGGTTAATCTTAACTTTATCCAAAGGGACTCTAGATTTTATAGAGTCCTTTTTTTTGTTGTTCCCAGATGCACGCATCATTTAGTTGGTGTAAGTCCAACCAAGGGTGGGATTCTTAATACTTTTCAAACAGTCATTAGATAACTCTGCTAACATCTTTTCTGTAAAATCGTGTAAGTAGAGTAAAAACTATTATACGATTAAGGAGATTATCATATGTCGTTACGGAGCAAGCTTATTTTATCTTTTACTATGATTCTACTTATTCCGTGTTTGACTGTAGGCTGGTTTGCTTACCAGACCTCTAAAGATAAGGTTGAAGAACAAATCATGCATGCGACTGAGGAAAATGTGAAGTCGTTAGACAAGCTTATCGACGGGTATATCAAGCCCATCCAGAAGGATGTCGACTATTTGGCGCAAACGATGCCAAGTCAGTCCGCGGCAATGAAGAGTGCCATTGGCACGTTTCAATCTGTTCATCCTGAGCTGAAAACGACATTCGTAGGAATGTCAGATGGCTCCATGCTTCTGAATCCGGAGGAAAAGCTGCCGGCAGATTTTGATCCACGAAAGAGACCTTGGTACATCAACGCAATGGCGAACAAAGGTGTAACGATCATTACGGAGCCTTATGTGGATGCCACGAAAGGGGAAATTGTCATTACGTTAGCAAGGGCATCAGCGGATGGCTCCAAGGTTGTCGGGGTAGATCTCAACATGACGCAGCTGGCAGGCGAAGTGATGAAGGTGAAAATTGGCGAACAAGGTTACATGTCCATTGTCGACAAGTCGAAGGCCTATCTGGTCCACCCTAGCGTAAAAGCAGGAACTACTGTACCTGATGACCAGATTTCATCCATTTTCTCTGATACCGAGAGTTCATTCGAGTTCTCACAAGCTGGAGAAGCTATGAGATCAGTTGTCGTAACGAACGGCTTAACAGGCTGGAAGCTAGTTGGAACACTATCTCTTGCAGAAATTAAGGAGGAAGCTTCGGTCATCCTGATGAATACGCTATATGTTATTTTGATTGCCATGATCGTTGGGGCTGCGTTGATTTACTTCATTATCCGCTCGATTATCGTGCCTGTCCGCGGCTTAATTACGGTTTCAGAGAAAGTCAGTGAAGGGAATTTAACGGTTCGCGTCGAGGAGACGGTGACTAATGACGAAATAGCCCAACTTGGCAAAAGCTTCAATCGCATGATTGACTCGCTAAGAGGGGTTCTCATTGAAGTAAGTCAAACGTCAAGCATGCTTGCGGCATCTTCCGAGCAGCTGACGGCAAGCTCGGAGCAGACGTCGACGGCCACCCAGTTCATTGCCGAGAATATTCAAGAGATGGCGGAGGGCGCGGAGAGACAAGTAGTGAGCGTGAAAGAAGGCTCGAAAATTGTGAACGAAATGTCCAAGGATGTAATGGGCATCGCCTCGAGCGCCCAAGCGGTGTCGGAGAAAGCGACGCATGCTACGCATATCTCGATGGAAGGCAACGAAACGATCCAGACGGCAGTTAAGCAGATGAACTCGATACAGCAAACCGTCGAAAGTCTATCTAAAGTTATTCAAAATTTAACGAAACAATCCAATAAAATTGGTGAAATTGTTTCACTTATTAGCGAAATATCGACGCAAACGAATTTACTTTCACTGAATGCCTCTATTGAGGCGGCAAGGGCAGGAGAGCATGGACGAGGGTTCGATGTGGTAGCCAAAGAAGTCAAGAAGCTGTCTGAGCAAACAGCGAAGTCGTCCAACCAGATTATCGGGATGATTCAGATTATACAGAGCGAAGCTCAGCATGCCGTGAAATCGATGGATGCCACGTATATGGAAGTGGCGGGAGGGATTAACGTCATGAATCGAGCAGGAGAGCTATTCCGTCAGATTCAGAATTCCGTCGTCGACTTAGAATCACAGATTCAAGAAGTGTCCGTGTCATCGCAGCAAATTTCAAACGGTGCTGAGCAGACGATCAAGGCGATGGATGCGATCTATCAGGTGGTGGAGAATAGCGCGTCGGCAACGCAGAATGTATCAGCGGCGGCACAGGAGCAGCTTGCCTCCATGGAGGAAATCGCGGCTTCATCGGAAACGTTAGCCAAGATGGCGCTTGAACTTCAAGAGATGAACGAAAAGTTCAGGATTTAAAAAATGAAGGGGAGAGCACCTTTACAGGTGCCCTTCTTTTTTCGTTCATGGCCTTGTGATACAAGGAGTTCGAAGGGTTTTGTCGAATGATGTAGAACGACATTTTTGAGGAGGCCCTGATGATGAAATCTCAAGCGTCTAGCATCGCAGTACATAACTTATTAACGATGCCAGCAAATCGTTCGCAACGGAGATTTGTGTTTCTTATTGGCGCTTTGGTTTGTTTCATCTCTTTGCTTTCTATTCCGTTTGCCCGAATCAAATTATCGGAAATGCAAGCGTATCAACCGGCGATCTTCTCGACGGTTATTTGTTTTGAGTTAATTACCGCTTATGTGTTGTACAGTCAGTTCCGAGTGAATAAATCGCCATCTGTGCTCGTGCTTGCGGCGGGATATCTGTTCTCGGGCAGTATGAGTTTAATGTATTTGCTGACCTTCCCGGGAATTTTTGCTCCGACTGGATTGTTTCACGCGGGCATTCAGACAGCGCCATGGATTTATTTGTTCTGGCATGCTGGCTTTCCAATAGCGATTTTCATCTATATGCTGTTCGAAAATAAATATAAAGATGTGCAACTAAGCTCAAAGACCGCCCGGAATGTATCAGTATTGACGATGTCAGGCGTAGTTCTGCTGATTGGCGGGTTAACCTTGCTTACAACCTATTTTCATGATCGGATGCCGATTTTGATATTAAATGGCAGTCTTACACCATTGTTTATATATGGAATTGGCATGCCAATTGCTGTGATTAGCGTCATTGCCTTAGTGTTATTTTACAGGATGACACGGGGAAGCACGGTGACTGCAGCCTGGCTTTGCGTTGCATTACTGGCTTCATTACTTGACGTCGTCATTATTCTTTGCGGCGGGGGCCGATTCAGTGTCGGCTGGTATATGGCAAAGTGGAACACGTTTGTATGTGCCAATGCTGTATTGCTGGGCATGATTTATGAATTTACCAAAATGTATGTGAGCATGTCCGAACTGTACCGAAAAGTAACAGAGAGCGAGAGTAAATATAAGGTTTTGTTCGGTGAAAGCCAACAAGCGGAGCGGGAAATTGCCAAACAGAACGAGATTATCGAACGCATGTTGGAATCAAGCCACGAGGCCATTGTGATGTGCGATGTGGACGGTAAGGTTGTTTTTGCAAATCGACGATTCGAGCAATTATTTGAAAAGCCTCTACTCAACGGTCAGAAGCTGGCTGACTATTGTGTAAGCATGAAAGCTGCCCACGAGACGCTAGCAAGCATTATCCATAGGTATTTCGAAGGGCGGCTGCAACCTTTTCGCGAGCGGGTTTCTATGGTTTCGAGTGAGGAGAAGACGGGGTATTACGAGTGCTATGTCAGTCCGCTCATCGATGAAGGAGATGGAACTCTCCATGGTCATTTGTTCGGCTTTCATAATCGCACCGATGAAGTGCGAATGGTTTATTATGATGAACTGACCGGACTCCCGAACCGCAGATATCTAGGGGAGCGGCTCATGGAAGCGTTGGAGCGAGCGAAGAATAGTGTAGCCTCGTTTTCGGTGTTTTTTATGGATCTGGATGGATTTAAAAAGGTGAATGATACACTCGGGCATGAAATGGGTGACCGGCTGCTGCAAGAAGTGGCGAGTATTCTACAACAGTCTGTAGGAAGTCGCGGCGTATGTGCTAGGTGGGCGGGCGACGAGTTTATCGTTTTGCTGGACATTATTGATGGTGGGCAGGAGCAAGAGGATATTGCTCAAAATATCATTAAGGCGATCCAAGAACTGCGCGAGATTGACGGAATGGAGATCCATGTTACGGCGAGTATCGGTGTAGCCATCTATCCGAATGATGGAGCCGAAGGGAAGACGTTGCTGCAGCGTGCGGACCAAGCCATGTATGAAGCCAAAATGAGTGGCAAGAACAATTGGCGCTTTTTCACGCCTCCTGCTGATCATCAAGCAAGTAACGACTAGGAAAATAAGACGCATAGAGCTGCCCTGAAAAGGGTGGCTTTTTTCAAAAGAAATAGGTCTTAAATACTATCCGTATATATACGGCTTCTCGCTGAAGATGCTACAATAAAAGCAATAGAAATAGCTAGCATCGTGATCTAAAAAGCAGTTACTAGGGGGCTTCGTCGTGAGTGAACATGCATCGGCACAGCGGACAACAAATAACCAGACATCGGTCCAATCGCCAACGAGTACTTCTACCGAGACGGCAGTTCCTAGTGCATTGGATGCACGTCAATTAACGTCAGCAAGAATTATTCAAATGCAGAGAACGATGGGCAATCGAGCTGTGCAGGGTATGATTCAAAGGATGGGAATTGGGCCATCCGTTATCCAAAGGAACGGTGGGCAAAGTGCGACACCATCGCCTAGAGCGGCTTCAACACCTGCAACGACACCAGTGAAAACCCCAGCACAGCAGCAGAAAGAGAAAATGGATGTAGAACGTGACTTGAAGGTAAAAGACCTTGTAGATACAACATATACCGATACAAAAGAAAAGCTGACGAAAAGTCTCGAGAAGTATTTGACTACGGATTCGAAAGCGACGGCTATTCGTAAAAATGTAAAAGATAAAGTCGTATCTGAAATCAAGACGAGTATGACGGCAGGGACAACAGAGCAACAAGAAGATGCCCTGAAGTATGCGCAAGCGAGCGCAGAAGGCATTATGATAGAAAAGTTGAAATCGTACGCAACCGAAGTTGCGCTCAGTGCATTTCCGGATACGAAAAAGGCCGTCATGAAGACAGAGGCTAATACGGCATACGATACGGTTACACCTAGTCTGAATGAGGCTGCTTTTGCCAAGCAAAAGACGAAGTCTGCCACTGAAGCGCAGAAGAAGTTGAATACCCAGGCCAAAACATTAATAACCAGTGCGACAACTACCGCACAAGCGGCTATTACAGCCAAATTCGCAACTCCGACTGTACAAGGCGCCGTTGCTGGGTTTGATCGTATTGATGTAGGAACGGTCGGGACGGATGAGTTGACGAAGCGAATCGATTTAGACGATAAATTAGTTGACCAAACCGTGCTTAGAACGGAAACCGTTGACGGCAGTCCTAAAGAGATTAGAGATATGGAAAATATCTATTTAAATAAGCTGTATGAACCGTTGAAAAAGGCGATTCTATTGAAATTAGGTGTAGGTCGAGGGGAATTCAGAAGATCCAAAGAGCTGAACATCTATCGCGAAGGACTTAAGAAAGCAGCACGGGAAAAAGTGAATGCGCAAATTGATAATGAGATTGCCAACGCTGGGCCAACAGCTAGTACGGCTTCTACGGGGGGCGCGCCTTCAAGCACACCAACAAGTCAATCGCCTGCGAGTACCATCGCTTCAAGCGGTACCAATAAAGCTGAGTACATGAAAATGGCGACGAAGGCGATCGCTCATAAGGATGCTAAGCAGTTAGTAGACGATGTCATGGCGGTAGAAGCAGGGAAAATCATCGCGAGTCTTCTGCCGAAAGACGCAACCATTGCACAACTGACGAATGCTGGTAAAAGCGCGGCCTATGATCTAGCACGTAATTCCGGAACGCCGAAAGCCAAAATTCAAACTGCGAGTCTTGTAGGAGCCAATGCCCTGGCAGATAAATTATTCAACGCGAATAAGGATAATGCTGTAGCAGAAGCGAGAAAGTTGAGCAAGGGCACGAAGAAAACCGCAACGACTGCGGCTATTGCGCCAGATCAGACGAAAGCCGCTGAAGTTAAAGCTGCGGTCCAAGATGATACGAAGACCAAAGCGCTTGCAAAAGAGGTCATCAAAAAGTCAGTCGAAGCACCTGATTTAAATACTGGATTTAACAAAATAGGTAAACTAATTGATGTATCGACTCCGAATGTCGGTGATTCCAGTTCCCTGGAGTTTGAGTTGAAAATCCCGATGGCATCCCTATCTGGCGCGGCACAGGTGTACTTTCTATTCGGCTTTGGTGGCGAGGCGGAACGTGAAGCGGATGGCCTAACGGTGAATACGCAACTGACGTTTGGAGCAGGGTTTTCAACCTTTGGCTTTGACACCAATGCGCGTTTTGGTCTCTTTTTAGAAGGAAAAGGGAAAGATACAGATAGTGTCATGAACTTGCTCTCCTACGGTCTGTACAGAGAAATGAACAGCATTAAGCCTGCGGCTGCTGCGCACTTCTGGGGCATGGGCGGGAAATCCGGAGATTCCAAGTTGGTCGAAGCTGAGAAATGGGCGATGATGATCGAAGCGCAAAATATGGTCGATGATGCGGAGGTTAATGTCGGTGGACTTGTAAAGCTGGCGATGGAAGCCAATGTCGGCGTGGCTGAGTTCTCCGCAGAGCTTGCGATCAAGCGTCTAAGTAAGTACAACAAGGAGATTATCGAGAATAAAGGTAAAAACGCTACGACCGGTGCTGCCATGTCAGCAAGCGAGCGTTTAGCGAATAATAAAAATGCGATCGGCAAGGGTGAAGTGAATACAACTGTCGAGGCAGGAACAGAAATTGAAGTCGGATTCGGCAAAGACAAAGTCGCCTTTGGGCTGGAAGGTTCGATGACAAAAGCGAAAGATGAAGCAACGAATGAATGGCTGCTCAAAGAATTGAGTTTGCAGCTATCCGCTAGCATTCCTTCGCAATTCGGTGAAGAAAGCGACGATTTCACGAAATATGTATCTAAAATCGTGACAGCTGCTATCGGCGGTGGTAAAAATCTTACTGCCCTGTTCAAGAAAGCATTCGGCAGTGAGCAGGAGTCCGATAAGAAGAAAAGAGCACTGGGAACTACTCTGGATGCGGGAAGTGATGCGCTGTTCACAGGCAATTACTTTGACGATATTGGCGCCAGCTTTGCAGAGAAGATCAAAGGTGATGAAACAGTGAATGACACGATGCGTTCGTGGCTTCCAGGGCAAGACGATAGTGCATCTGCTATTGAGCAGGTCAATAAAATTGCGTTAGCCAATGCGCTGCAGTTATCTGTCGGATTCAAGAAAGAATACGATGGATGGGGCAATCCGGGGGATTGGGAAATATCCCTTGAAGCTAGCCAAGTCAAATCGCTGGAAGTTGATGCTGAAATTGCCAAAGTAGCGATCGAGAAATCGAAACGACTTGGAAAGCTCGAATTTGCCAAAGGTAAGAAGGTAAAAGGAGAGTTCATTGGGTTTAGCGGTGGCGGTCAAGACCGTCCAGCACCAGCACCAGCACCAGCGTCAACGTCAACGTCATCGCAAGCCCCGTCAAGCACAGCAACTACGGCTACTACTGCAACGGCAACACCAACGGCAACTGCAACGGGAAGTCAGGTTGTCGTGCCAACACCATAACCATTACGTAGGTTTACATAGGATACATTTGTACAGGAGGCTAGCACATGGTTGATAGAGGAACTGGCGGTAATGCGGGTCAGTCACGGATTGATTTGGACCACCCGATCTCGTTCATTACGTTAACTGGGGATAGCCTTGAGGCGTCTGTGAAACGAATCAGTTTGTCCATAACAGAAGAGACAACGCTATGCGTGCTCACGCTTGCAGTGGAGTGGCATGTGTATCAAGAGATGCTCACGGGAGAATGGATGGGGCTGCTAGCTTCGGCACGTGAGTCTGAAGTCGATTTCGTGGAAGAACACTTGATCGAGCTTCGCGTTCGTTTACGGCAAAGCCTTGTGAAAGCAGCCCTCCATCAGGGGGCAGAGGCGGAACAAGTGCTGCAAACGTTGCTGCAGGACTCCGAAGAAGGGCGCAAGCTGCGGCTGAGCGAAAGCTGGCTGGTAACCGAAGTGAAGCAGCAGATGGAGCTTCCGGATGAGTTCGAGGCGGGTACGTTGAAAAGAGGCTATAAAACGCTATGGGCCGAGTCTAAGGGGCTTCCCGTGACCGCTTATGCAGAAACCAAGCCTACCTTGTATGAGGTCGTGGAAGGTTATTTGAATCGCCTGGAGATGCCTTACGAGCGGGTACAAGACTGGATTCTTCGCTTCGAATATACGGGAGAGCAAGGCGAATGGATTGTTTTGGTTCGCGTGGAGGAAGAGCAGCAGGTCTGCGTCGTTTATTCCATCTATCCGCAGGCTGTGCCTGAGGAGCACCGGGCTGATATGGCCGTGTTCCTGACCGAGGAGAACTACGATCTAGCCGTTGGCAACTTCGAGTTGGATACAGAGGATGGCGAGCTGCGATATCGGACAAGTATCGATGTAGAGAACGCTCAGTTGACCACAGAGCTGTTCTCTCGTATGCTCGCGACGAACGTAGAGATGATGGATTATTACTTTCATGTGCTTGGTGACCGAATGGAATAGTGGGTATCAAATTCAGCTAATTGCTTATAATAAGCTCGCACTATCTAAACCTACATTTCAAGGAGTGTGAGCAACATGTCAGGTCACAAACAACAAGGACAATCCAGAAAAAACACAACCACGCGGACACAGGACCAGAGCAGCAATAAGGGTGGAAAATAACGAACATACCCCGGAATAAACAAAAGTCCATGCCTCATTGTGAGAGGTATGGACTTTTTGCGTAAACACGATTTACCCCTTCGTCATCCGGTTCAAATCGGAAGTGAGCTTATCCAACTGCAGGAAGCTCTCTAGGATGTCGCTGATGCGGCTGTCTTGTGTCGTCATGCTGGCAGACATTTCTTGGATGGAGGCCATGTTCTCTTCGGTGATGCCCGCAATCGTGACGATCTGATCCGTAATGCGGGTGTACTGCTGGTGCAGCTGCTCGGCCGATTGTTCCACGTGTGCGGATTGGCTTTCCAAGTGACTGGCGTCCGTTGCCAGCGCGTGCATGGCTTGTACGACTTTTTGGGCGGCGTCATTGCCGTTGGCGACGGATTGCTGGCCCTGTAATACCTGTGCAGCGGCTAAGGTTGTTTTCGTACGGATATCCTCGAGAATGTTTTCGATCTGCTCGGTCGATTGCTGCGACATTTCAGCCAATTTCCGAATTTCTTGAGAGACGACCCCGAACCCTCTGCCGTGCTCGCCGGCACGCGCAGCTTCGATCGCCGCGTTCAGCGCTAGTAAATTGGTCTGCGTCGAAATATGCTTAATCGTAGCGACGATGTCGCTGATACGCGAGTTCTGGTTATCCAGCTCGTTCATGAGCTGAACGGACGAATCCATGGTCTCGTGTGCACTCTTCATTTGGATATTCAGAGATTCCGCTTCTTCGCTGCCGGCCTTCGTCAGTTGAGCAGAGCTTACAGATAGATCTCTCATTTCCGTCGAGCGGTCGGCCAAGGACGTGACCGATTGCTCAATATGGCGAATCGATTCGCTGATGTCCGAGATGCTGGAGGTCTGCGTCTCCGTGCTTGCGGTGATTTCTCCGAAGGCAAAGGTGACTTCTTTGGAAATAGCCCCTGTGGCGGTGGCATTTTGCTTCAAATTGGAGCTGAATTCGGTCAGAGCAACTAGCGATGAGGAGACGAGATTAACCAAATCAACGGATTTGTTTTTCTCAAGAACAGCCTGCTCTCGCTCTGAAAAAATAGTGGTTTGCAGCCTCTCACTAAATCTCGTAGATGCGAATAACGGTACGGCGATAAAAGCTAAATACATAAACATCGTGACAATGTTGTTTTCACCGAATATTTCTGTTTTGTAGGGGCTAAGGAAGAAGTAGACAGTTAGAATCGCTCCCATAAGACTAGAGAAAGCAATCGCTCGAGAGCTGCTGTATAAGGTCATGATGGCTAGATTAACGTAGATAAGCAGGTAAGTTGTCAGGATAGGACCGGTAAGCATTAATAACCAGATTAGTAGTGTAACAATGGCGGATATGATATACATGATGTAGGTTGTAAGCCAACGTTTGTAAGTAAGAACGGTAGCCAAGCCGCTGGTCAATGTGCCGACGACGAGAAGGACGATAATCGAATCCATACCAGCGCCTGTCAGAAAATCGACGGCTATGCCAAGGACGAGCATCCCCCAAATAATATTCACAAGCAGTTTATTGCGGCGATGCAAAGTCTCCAAATAATTCATCCTTCGTCCACCTTTTCCATATAAAGTTACGTTAAAATGATATCATAATACGACAAATTTTTACATATAAACAGCGTGCAAGCACGTAATTCTAGTGATTAAGAACCAGTTAAGCTCAAAAGGAGAATCAACTTGCCCTACATAAAACCAACCGATTACATGAATCGAATTGAAAAAATAGAAACAGAGCTCACCCAGCTGAATGCAAGCAGGTCACTAACCTCAGTGCCAAGAAAGCTTGAAGTCAAGATCATCGGCAACTGCACACTGCTAAGGGACACATCGGGCCAGCCCTCCGCTTACTATAATCGCATCAAGGGCTTCGGTCCTCAGGACCTCGAGAATATCGGTGAATTGATCAGTGAATACGAGCAGGCTTCACCGCCTTCCTTCGATCTGACGCCTAATCACATGACCGAAGAGGTGACGAGTGCGTTAATCGCGAGGGGATTTCTCCCCGTGGAACAACTGGTGTTTATGGTGAAACATCCAGCTGACGATATGGAAGAAAGCACGGCACCCTACCAAATAGAGCGGGTAACGGAAGAAAATGCGGAGCAATTCATCCAGTGGATCGAGAAGTCACATGGACAGATGACAATCACACAGGACATGATTGCGCGGGCGAAGCCCTATTTTTATAATGCTAACTTTATCAATTACATGTTGACGATAGAGGGAGAGCCTGCGGCGATGGGGTCACTTTTCCGAAGCGGGGAAGCGGGGTACATAGCCAATGATTTCACATTTCCCTCGTTCCGAGGAAGAGGTTGCCAAACAGTGCTGCTGAAGCAAAGGCTATCAGATGCAGCGAGGCTAGGCATGACAACCGTGTTCACGGATGTGGAATTCGGTTCAACAAGCCATGCCAACATGGAAAGACAAGACTTTAAGACGGTATTTCTCAATACGTTATGGATCAAAACGTAACAAAAAAGAAGGCAGCCCCTGTAGACGTATCTACGGAGGCTGCCTTTCCTTTATGAAGGAAGCTGCACATAAAACGATGTCGTTTCATGCGGCACGCTTTTTGCATAAATTTTCCCTTTATGCTGCTCAACAATCGACTTGGCTATGGCTAATCCCAGCCCATACCCGCCATGCTTGCGAGAACGCGAAGGATCCGCGCGGTAGAAGCGATCGAAGATCCGCTCCAGATGTTCAGGCGAGATGCCCTCACCTGTATTCGTGATCGTGAGAAGCGCATCATGATGATGCTTCTTGAAGGTGAGTGTAATAGCGCCCTTAGCTGGCGTGTATTTGATCGCATTGTCTAGGAGAATCATCACGACTTGCTTGATTTGCTCGTTGTTGCCGTGCAGGGTCAAATCAGGGTCAATGGTATAGTCCAGTGAAATATCCTTCTCGAACACGACAGCTTCCATGGTAAGAAGGACGCTCTCCACAGACTCGCTCCCATTGAAATTGGCGTAAATCATACTCACCCTGGAATCATCCATTTCCGTGAGGTAAAGGAGGTCATTGGTGAGCGTCTTCATGCGCTCGGTTTCCGATTTAATGCGATGCAGCCATTTCGATTGATTGTCAATCGTATCGTCGCTGTTAGCCAGGAGCACGTCCGCGTTAGTGTTAATGACGGCTAGCGGCGTTTTCAGCTCGTGAGAGGCGTCAGCAATAAATTGTTTTTGCTTATGGAACGCTTCGCGAACGGGCGCGATGGAACGATTGGCGAAAAATCGGCTAGTAAAAAAGATAACGATCAGCATCACCAACCCGACGAGCGTGAACGTATACACAAGGTTCGTAAGGATGTTCTGCTGAGCGGTAACGTCAAGATAAACGACGCAATAGCCAGTGTCATTCTTTTGAACCATATAAGCCCAGCGGTTCCCATCCAGTGTGAACTGGCCGATATCCGACTTGCTGGAGGCGGCTTTCTGAATGGCAAGCTTGTAGAACGCTGTGTCCATGTCATAGCGGGAGTCCGTTGCGGTGATATTCCACTGCGTGTCCGTCTGAAGCTGGAAGGAGACCGACCGCTCGGGCGGCGGGTAGCTATTCAATTTGTTATCTGGCAGGTGAGGACCGCCGCCACCGCCACCACCACCACCGCCAAGCCCAAGCTGTGGACTCCCCTTTTTCCCATCAGGCTTCAGGAAGAAATCAGAGACACGATGCAGATCCATATCGATGTCAGCTCGTACGTTCTGGTAGGTGATGAAATAGATCGTAGCGAATGACAAAAGCATAATACAAGAGATAATCACCAGATTCACGATGAGAAATCGATTGCGAAGCTTGTTGAACATTAGGACGTTACCTCCTCCAGCACATACCCGACGCCTCTAAGGGTCGAGATTCGGACTGCCGCGTGTAGAAAGGTCAGTTTTTTTCGTAAAAAGGAGATATACACTTCCACGTTGTTATGCTCCACCTCGGAATCGAAGCCCCACAGCTTCTCGATAATCTGTTCCTTCGATGTGACCGCCTGCTTCCTCGTCATGAGCAGCTCCAGAAGCTCGCTTTCTTTTAAAATCAGCTTCAGTTCCTTCCCTTTGCACGTCAGCTTGAGATTTCCCGTATGCAATTCGATGTCCCCGAACTTTAGACCATCCTCAGGCACAACCTCGCCTTTACGTCTTAACGCCGCGCGTATGCGGGCTAACAGCTCATCAGTTGAGAACGGTTTGGCCACATAATCGTCGGCGCCGTAATCCAATCCCGTGATTTTATCCGAAATTTCGCCTTTGGCCGTCAGCAGTATGACAGGTGTTGAAATGCCTTTGGCACGAAGCGTCTTCAATATCGTAATCCCGTCTATTTCGGGGAGCATGATATCAAGCAACAATAAATCATATATATCGCTTAACGCGTTGTCCAGACCGGATTGGCCATCATGAACGGCGTCGACGGAGTAGTTGTGTTTTTTTAAAATTTGACTCAAAGCCTCAGCAAGATGAATCTCATCTTCTACAATTAATATCCTCATGTTTGTTTCCCCCTTGTGCTGTCCGACATGCCATCTTATGACATGGCTTCATTATAGGCAGCAAACCTTTAATCAACCTTAATAGTAGCACTTCATGCGGATTTACAAAAAATAAATATATTTAAGTTTCACTAAAGGTTCGGGGGCTAAGATACAGTCATGGAACAGCGAGCAACACCTGATATGAAGAAAAAGGAGGCCACCTCAATGGCAATTGAAGTATTTAATCGATATGAAAATAAGTATCTGATGGATACCAAAGCTTTCTATAACATTTACAATCGACTGCTTGCATACATGGATTTGGACGCCTACAACAAGAACGATGAATTTTATTCGATTAGCAACATTTATTTTGATACCGAACATCATTCGTTAATTCGAAATAGTTTGGCGAAGCCGAAATACCGAGAGAAGCTGCGACTACGAGCTTACGGGGTTCCGAAAGAGGATGCTAAGGTGTATTTGGAGCTGAAGAAAAAGGTGTTCGGGCTTGTGAATAAAAGAAGAACAGCGCTGAAGCTGAACGAGTCGTATGAGTTTGTGCGATCAGGGATAGAACCGGAGTTCAAGGAGTATATGAACAAGCAAGTCATTCAGGAAATTAAGTATTTCCTGTCACGTTATGATCTGGAGCCGAAGGTGTATCTGGCGTATGACCGCATTGCGATGTTTTGTAAAAATAACCGGGATTTGCGTATCACCTTCGATACGAATATCCGTTCAAGACGATATGATCTTAAGCTGGAGAGCGGTGACTATGGGGAACAGTTGATGCCCCGCGGGCAATGGCTCATGGAAGTGAAGGCGGAGAAGACGATCCCGCTCTGGCTGTCCCAAATGCTTTCAGAGCTTCAAATGTTTCGAACGGGTTTCTCGAAGTATGGCAATGAATATAAAAAAATGCGCATGACGCAGCACGAACAACTTCTACAACCAGAAAGGGAGAGGATCCTACTATGATAGATTCCATTTTTGCACAAGTCACAGCAGGTACAGAATTAACGCTAACGAACGCCCTTTTAACACTTATTATCGCAATTGCACTAGGCGGTTTGATCAGCTTAACCTATATGAAAACACAACCGAATTACACACAGAGCTTCACCCTCACGATGATCGTCTTGCCTGTCATTGTAGCCATCATTATTCTGTTGATCGGCAGCAACATTGCTAGAGCATTCAGCCTTGCGGGCGCATTCTCTATTATTCGGTTCCGAAGTGCGCCTGGGGATCCGAAGGATATCGCATTCGTTCTGTTCACGATGGCAGCAGGTCTGGCTTGTGGTGTCGGTTCGTTTGGTTATGCCGTTCTATTTACGCTTATTCTGTGCGTTTTGATGTTTGTTTTGAAGGTAACGAACTTTGGCGCTAAGAAAGCAGCTCAGAAGCAATTAAAAGTGACGATTCCAGAGAGTCTGGGGTATGAGGAAGCGTTTGACGAGATTTTTAAAAAGTTCAACATCGCTTATGAATTGAAAAAGGTACGTACAACCGAGTTAGGCAGCTTATATGAGCTGGTTTATGTCGTTACAATCGACCATCTGACGAGTCAGAAAGAATTCCTAGACGCTATTAGATGCAGAAATGGGAATTTAGATATTACGTTAACGATGAGTCCTACAGCGTCCGAATTCTAAAACAATTGTAACTAGAGAGGAAGAAATCCTATGAAAAAACGTTTAAATATGAAAGGTGCAAGTGTTCTGTTAGTATGTGCAGTTGCGTTAGCAGCATGCAACGATGCGACAGATGTAGCTTCGAATACCTCGGAGGCACCTGCTGCAACGATGGCTGCTTCCAGTGCAAAAGCAACGACCACAGCGGTCACCCAAAAGGTCGAGTATGTGGCGGAGGATGCTTATACGGATTGGGCTTCTGCGAACCCAACGAAGATTGCATTAACGGGTACTAGCGCAACGATTGAGGGTTCAGGCGCTGCGGTGAGTAGCGGTAAGGTTACGCTTACGGCGGCTGGAACGTATGTTGTGAACGGTAAATTGAACGATGGTCAAATAGTCGTAAATGTGAAGGATAAAGGCGTCGTTCGCTTAGTCCTAAACGGTGTGGAGATTACGAACAGCACATCTTCGGCGATCTATGTGGAAGAAGCGGGCAAGACAATCATCTCCTTGCAAGAAGGAACAGAGAACATCGTCTCAGACGGAAAGAAGTACGTGTATCCTGACGCGGCGACAGACGAGCCCAACTCAGCGATTTTCAGTAAAGACAATCTGACGATTAACGGAACAGGCAAGCTCGTAGTAAAAGGCAACTACAACAACGGAATTACAAGCAAGGATAAGCTGCGAATCACCGGAGGTACCTTGGATATTCACGCTGTTGACGACGGGGTGATGGGGCGTGACCTGGTCGCTGTCCAAGCGGGCACCTTAACCATAGATGCAGGCGGCCATGGGATTAAAACCTCAAACGATAAAGCAGGCTCCGAAGGTTATATCAGCCTTGCAGGAGGAACGTTCAACATCAAATCCGGCGAGGATGCTTTGCATAGCAGCGGCGGCATAGACGTAAGCGGCGGGGATTTGCACATTAACGCAGGCGATGATGGCATAAACGCCGATCTCTCCATTGCGATCACAGGTGGTACGATCGATATTGCGCAAAGCAATGAAGGGATCGAAGCGCCTGCTGTCGTGATCTCGGGTGGGAAAACCAACGTCGTCTCCAAGGACGACGGGGTGAACATCTCTAGCGGCAGCGGCGAGACTGCCGCAGGCGGCGCCACAGCAGGAGGGCGCGCACCGGGTGGCGCGCCAGGGGCGTCCGGCGCGAATTCGAGCAACATGCTGACGATTACCGGCGGCAGCTTGACCGTCGACTCCAAAGGCGACGGCTTGGATTCGAACGGCTCCATCACGATGAGCGGCGGTACGGTCGTCGTCAACGGGCCGACGGAGAACAACAACGGGTCGCTCGACTACGATGGCACCTTCGTGATGACAGGCGGCACGCTTGTGGCCGCGGGCAGCTCAGGCATGGTGCAAGCCACGTCTGACAAGTCGACGCAGGCTGGCGTGCTGATGACGTACACGAAGACCCAGCAAGCAGGCGCGCTGGTCCATCTGGCTGATAGCGCAGGTAACACGGTCATCACCTTTGCGCCATCGAAAGCGTACCAGTCCGTGTTCGTAAGCTCCCCGAATCTGAAGCAGGATACGTCGTATACGCTTAGCTCGGGAGGTTCATTGACAGGCACAGCATTGAAAGGGCTATATGAGGGCGGTACGTACCAAGGCGGTACGAAGGTCGTAGATTTCAAGACAGCGTCGCTCATCACGTGGTTAAACGAATCCGGCGTAACCACAGCGCGAAGCGGGATGATGGGTGGTCCGGGTGGCGGACGACCAGGCGGACAAGGCGGACAAGGCAGTGGAGGCGGCATGCCGCCACAAGGTGGCGGTGGACAACGACCGCAAAGATAACAAAGAGCTGTTCCACATCTAGGTGTGGGGCAGCTTTTTTAAGTTGGCGATATTTCACCATAAACGGCGGTGTCTAGATGGCAAAAATGCAAAAGAGCACCCTTTAACGAGGTTACACTTGAACGATTTTAAATAAATGCAAAAAGGCATCTTTTGGGGTCGAAAAGGTTTGAAATGAGCCGAAAACACCAAAATAGATGCCTATTTGCATCAATTTTAGCTAAAACCGTTGATTTGATAGAGAATAGTTGCACTTTTGCATTTCTCAGCACAGGGGAGTAAGCCAGTTGTCGTTTGCATCAGTTTGCATATCCACAAATAGGAATTGACAATCTAATCAAATACAAATATTCTTATAGTGCACTAGTTCAATAGTGCACTGGTTTACGGTGCAGAGGAGGGTAGGACCGTGCAACTTAATTTTAATAGCCCGAAACCGATTTATTTGCAAATGGTCGATGAGGTCAAGAAAGCGCTAGCCAGAGGCGAGCTCAAGCCTGGGGACAAAATCCCATCCCACAAGGAACAGGCACAACTTTTACAAGTGAATCCCAACACGGTAATGCGGGCTTACCAAGAGATGGAACGAGAGGGGTTAACGGAGACGTTGCGTGGACAGGGTACTTTTATCAAGCATGATCCCGCGATTCTGCAATCGATTCGTTCCGAAATGGCGCAAGCCGCGGTGCAGCAATTTATTGAAGACATGCGCGGTCTAGGCATTGAGCCAGAAGAAATGGCACATATGCTCCGTGTTACGTTAAACAAGGAGGGGTAAATCGTGTCCAATTCAGAGAATCCTTACATGATCGAATTAAAGGCTATACATAAGAAGTATTTACTAAAACAAGCCATAAGAGGGATCGATCTTCAAATCAAGAAGGGCACGATTGTGGGCTTGCTGGGGCCTAACGGCAGCGGCAAATCAACCTTGCTCAAGATGCTGGCCGGTTTGATTTATCCCACTTCAGGAAGTATTCTTGTAGGCGGCAGAAAGCCTGATGTGCACAATAAGCAACACGTGGCTTACTTGCCTGAGATTGATCACCTTTATGGGTGGATGACGGTGAAGGAAACGCTGCGTTTTATTTCTGGATTTTATACCGATTGGCAGGAAGAAAAGGCAGCTGCCATGCTGCTAAAGATGGAGCTGGATGAAAATCAGAAGGTTCGAAATCTCTCGAAGGGCATGCGCGCTAGGTTGAAGCTGATCGTAGCTTTGTCGCGCAAGGTTCCGCTTGTGCTGTTGGACGAGCCGTTCTCAGGCATTGATCCTCCGTCACGAGCCAAAATTATTCGCTCGATTATAAGTGAGTTCCAATCCGATGAGCAGACGATTGTTCTGTCTACCCATTCGGTGAATGAATCGGAGCCGATGTTTGACGATGTCATCTTTCTACAGAATGGCCAGATTACGATATTTGACTCCACCGAAAATTTGCGCGCGACCTACGGTTGTTCGTTAGAAAACATATGGGAGAAGGTGTACGGGTAGATGGCGGCTTGGAATCTATTTAGAAAAGAAGTAAAAAGTATTTTCCCCCTATATGGCATTTTCGCGGTGGCAGTTCTGATTCTGCATCTGATTGTTCTGTTTAAAAGCGCCGTCATCGACATGGATGTGACCATGGGGTTAGCACTCCTCATGCCCTATCTCTTCCTTGCTGCGATAGCTTTGGGTACGGGCTACTATCAACTCTATACGGAGTGGAAGTCGAATTCGATTTATCTTCTCCTTTCCTTGCCGATTCGAGGGTGGAAGGTGTTGACAGTTAAGCTGGCAGCGGTAATGTCGCTGCTCATTCTATCGAGTATATGGATCGCGGCTAGCTTTGCCATTTTGCTGTTGAGGAGTCAATGGGAGGAAGTAAGCACAAGTCAGGACTGGTCTTCGATTATGCCAAGCCTGCTTAATATATTGGGGAACTTCTTTTGGATGGGGATTCTGACACTCCTATTTCTGCTGATCGTGGTGCAGTTTACCTTTCTGTGCGGCCAGCTTGTCGCTAAATTCAAATGGATTGTGATGCTAAGCGCATTTCTCGGTATTTTATGGCTTGTCCTGCGTATTAGTCCTTTGCTAGCTTCTCTTCTAGCTTGGATGCCAGACATCGTGATTGGCGGACAGGAATCCGATATGGCTTTTTTACATTCGGGTGCGTTTATTGGAATTGCTTTACTTAGCATTGGATTGACTGCGGTGAATGGTTTTATTTTTGAGAAAGAAGTGGAGGTATGAGGATGTCTTTTCGCCAAAAAAGGAGTGTTCTTCTCGCCTCGGTTGCGTTGCTATTCTTGTTCTCTATCTTAGATATTTCTTTCCTCGAGGAGGACATATTCGAACGCTTTGGTAAGCAATTTGTGAATGAACAAAAGATGGATGCCATGATCGGGACCAATCGAGCCGTTACGGTCACTGCCCAGCTTCAATCGGAGATTACGAAGCAAGACATTAAGGAAGTGCTGCTTGCAAGTCGTAGAGGCAAAGTAACGGTAACGCGTTCAGATTCTCCGAACATCCGTCTTCAATATACGGTTACAGCTACAGGGGCGGATACAGAGACAGCCAATCGCAGACGAGAAGCTGTTAAAGTAGAAGAGGCAATCCAGAATGGACAGCTAACCCTCGTTACGAAGGCGAATGGCAAGCCCATCGATCCAGACAATGTATCCGTCGATTATGTGCTCTCTATGCCGGATGGCATGAAGGTGGCGATCCAGAATGAAGATGGAGCTGTGCGAATTAGCGGAATAAATGGGAATGTTTCTGCCTCTTCTACTAGTGGCCTTATGGAAATTGCTGATGTTAAGGGTGAACTTTCGGTGAAATCAACGTATGGCAGTCTATTTATGGCTAATATCACGGGCAATATGGATCTAGTAAGTCACTCTAGTAAAGTAAATATTGACCACACGCAAGGTAATTTGGTATTCGATAATCAATCCAGTCAAACCTATTTAACTGACATCACGGGTAAGATTACAGGAAAAACGCAATATGGCTCTGTGCATTTCCGTGAAATAAAGAGTCCTGTAGACGTGACAGGCCGCGGTTCCGATATGCAATTCGATCATATGCAAGGAGATACCCGAATTGTGTCTAAAGCAGGAGGCAATATGACCTTCATTTTACCGAAGGATGAGGGCTATACGCTGGATGCCGCGGTGAGTGGGGGACGCATTCAGACACTGCTTCCATTACCTATCCAAAAGGTGCAGGACAGCGAATACGAAACTCGTATGAGCGGTGTCGTGGGCAAAGGAACAAGAAAAGTAGACATCAAGATGAAGTCAGGTGACTTGATCGTTCAAGCCAACTAAATGAAGGCTGTAAACCAATTAAATTGAAAAGGAGACTCCTTATGAGTAGTGAGCCTATCGTAAGTCTGCGTGGTGTCACCAAGCGAATCGGACGCACCACGGTCATTGATAATCTGACCTTCGACGTACCGCAAGGTGAGATATTCGGATTCCTAGGGCCTAACGGCGCTGGTAAAACGACAACGATCCGCATGATGGTTGGTTTAATGTCCATCACGCAGGGAGAAATTGTGATTAAAGGGAAGAACATTCAGCAGGAGTTTGAGCAGGCCATTCGCCATGTCGGCGCCATTGTGGAGAACCCTGAAATGTACAAGTTCTTGAGCGGCTATCATAACTTGGTTCATTATGCGCGCATGGTGCCTGGGGTGACGAAGGAACGGATCGACGAAGTCGTTAAGCTGGTAAGGCTGGAAACTCGGATTCATGACAAAGTGAGGAAGTACTCACTGGGCATGCGCCAGCGCTTGGGTGTAGCGCAAGCGCTCCTACACAGGCCGTCGCTGCTCATTCTGGATGAGCCGACAAATGGTCTGGACCCTGCAGGGATTCGTGAACTGCGCGATTATTTGCGTTATTTGACGCGAACCGAAGGAATCACGGTGATCGTGTCCAGCCATTTGCTATCCGAAATGGAGCTGATGTGTGACCGCGTGGCGATCCTGCAGCAAGGGAAGCTTGTCGATGTGAAGACGATCCAAGATTTCATGCAAGAATCGAAGGATGGGACGCAAACGTATCTGATCGAAGCTTCGCCACCTGAACAGGTTCATGCGGCACTTGTTGGCATGACTGGCGTGAAAGAGTTGAAGGTCGTTCCAGAGGGTGTGGAGCTCGTTACGGAGCGGGATTGCATACCTGACATTCTAGCGCATCTCATGCGTCAGGATGTTCGCATTTATGGTGTTCAAGTGGTGCGGCAATCACTCGAAGATCGTTTCTTGGAAATGACAGGAGGCGAACAAGTTGGTTAATTTAGTTTTGAATGAAAATATGAAGCTCTATCGGCGTGTACGAACATGGCTCATGGTGGCCATTATGATTGCAGTTGTCTTCTTAGGCAGTTTTATGGATTGGTACTATGATGACAAATCAGGAGAAGCAGATGCATGGCGTAATCATGTCGTTGAGCAAAAACAGGAACTCACCGAATCTCTGAAGCAGCCGAAACTAAGTGAGGAGGCTCGGAAGTACATTGGAGAGAGAATAGCCGTATACGATTACCAATTAGCAAATGACATTCACCCGGAAGGGGGGACGATGTGGAGCGGTATTAATAGTTCAGCGGAGTTGATTTTCTTAATCACGGTGTTCACTGTCATCGTAGCGGGGGACAGCTTAGCTGGCGAATTTACGACGGGGACGATTAAGCTACTGCTGATTCGGCCAGCGAACCGAACCAAAATTTTAGTATCGAAGTATATATCGATGATTATATTTGGTTTACTCCTGCTCGTCATCCTGTTCATCGTTTCCTTACTATTGAACGGGCTGCTGTATAAGTTTGAGCATTGGAACTTGCCGCTCGTCAGCGTCAATGACGCTGGCAGCATTATCGAGAGAAACATGTTTAGGAACCTGTGGAAGTTGTACTTGCTCAATGGGGTATCGACCATCATTTTCGTTACGATGGCCTTCATGATATCCACAGCTTTCCGCAGCAGTATCATGGCGATTGGCTTCTCGATCTTCGCCCTCTTCGCGGGCGTGATCTTAATGGAGTTCCTGCAGCCGTATGCGTGGAGTAAATACGTGCTATTCGCCAATATCGACTTGTCGCAGTATCTTAGCGGCCGTCCGTTTCAGCAAGGGATGACGATGAATTTTTCCATTCTCATGTTGAGTATTTATTTCATCCTGTTCAATCTAACCGCGTGGCTCGTGTTCACGAAGAGAGATGTAGCAGCGTAAGTCGTAAGAAAGCCACCCAGTGCCGCACATAGGTACTGGGTTTATTTTTTACTGAAAGTAGGGATTTATTGGTAACTAGCGAATTTTATACTTACAACATTTTTTGATAATATATGCTATTTGGAGGATTCATAGCATTAGAACGCTTTTGAGCTTAAGAAATTGCTCCACCACTGCATTTTATTTACTTTTGTTGCCAAAAATTAAACAGAAAAAAATTGACAAAAAATGATATGCGTTGACATAATGAAAAAGAAACATTTAATGAAGGGTTTCCTCATTATTTAAGTATATTTTTACACTTTTCATGTAACGAAGGGGGGATTACTTTGACGAAAGTATCTTTGATATCGGAGTCTAAAAAGAGATGTGAAAAGCTAGGTATTGATCCATGCGGAATGCCCTCCTTTTCTAACTTTTTATCAGAAAGCGACTTGAATCTAAAACGGACCGAATACGAAGAGATATTGTCCGTTATTAATTTTTTTGTGCATAAAATGTTGGAGCTCATGAAAGGGATTCCACTGCTGATCCTAATCTCTGATGAAAAGGGCTGCATTCTGGAAATGGCCGGAGATGAAGCGATCAAGAGTGTGGTTCAACAATCGGGCATTAAGGTTGGCCTCGTATTTAACGAACAAGAAGCAGGAACCAACAGCATTAATTTAGTTTTGGATCATCTTGAGCCCATTCAACTTGTGGGGGACGAGCATTATTACGAATTTTTGGGATCCTCTGCCTGTTATTCTGTACCTTTTCAATATACGGACATCTCCAACTTGCTCGGGACGATTACGATCATGACGACGATTGATCAGCATAATCCATTTTTATTGGCGATGCTATGCACTGTCGTAGATTCGATCGAAAGAGAGCTACTGCTGAAAAAGCAAAATAGCCGATTGCACATCTTGAATCAGGTGGTCATAGAAACAACAAGAAATGGCATTATTATTACTGATCGGGATGGAAGCATTACCGAGTTTAATAAGTTTGTTGAAATTTTAAGCGGTTCCAAGAAGCAGGATGTCATTAATAAACCTATTCCTGATGTCAAAACAAATGATTTCATTAAAGAAGTCCTTCAAACGGGAAAAGACTACGAAGATGTGGAATTGATGCTTCCCACTCAAACGGGGCAAGATGATCTGGTTTACCTGTTCGACGCCTTCCCTATTCGCGATGAGAATATGCAGATCATGGGCGCATTTGCGCAGTTTCGGGATATTACGGAGCGTTATCATGCGCAAAAGCAGATCAATTATTTGGCCTATCATGACGATTTAACAGGTTTGCCGAATCGAAGATTTTTCACTAGACATATTGAAGAATTGCTGAGACAGGGAGTAAATGAAAACAGTATCTTTGCCGTCATGTTCCTCGATCTGGACAGATTTAAGAAGATTAACGATACGCTAGGTCATAACAACGGTGACGTACTATTGAAGCTAGTTGCCGAGCGTCTGAAATCTTGCTGCCATGCTCCGGATCAACTAGTTTCCAGAATGGGCGGTGACGAGTTCACGATTATCTTGCAAGAGATGACGGAGCAAACGGAAGCCATTCAAGTTGCGGAAGAGATTATTAAAGCATTCGAGAGACCATTTGCAGTAGATGGCTATGAATTCTACATCACAGCTAGTATCGGTATTGCCTTCTATCCTCAAGATGGCAAGAATGTCGAAACGCTGATGAAGAACGCCGACATTGCCCTTTACCGGATGAAAGATGACGGAAAGAACAACTATACCATTTTCAAGCCTATCCCAGACAGTGGCGGTATTGAACGTCTTACATTGGAGAATTCAATCCGCAAAGCTTTGCAACTAGATGAATTCGTATTATATTACCAGCCTCAAATCGATACGCGGACAGGAGAAATTATCGGTACTGAGGCGCTCGTTCGCTGGAATCATCCGACTCTCGGCTTGGTCCCTCCAGGGAAGTTCATCCCGATCGCCGAAGAAACTGGACTCATTGTCCCCCTTGGGGAATGGGTGCTGAGAACCGCCTGCCTTCAAAATCAAATTTGGAAAGAAAAAGGGTTTGCTCCTATGAGCGTATCGGTCAATCTCTCTTCTCGCCAATTTTCAAAGCATAATTTGGTAGATACCATCAGAGATATTTTACTCGAAACCCATATAGATCCCCGATATCTGGAACTCGAAATTACTGAGTCGATGACAATGAATGTTGATGTTGCGATCGAGGTACTCGGGAAACTGAAGAAATTAGGTATACAAATTTGCATCGACGACTTTGGGACAGGCTACAGCAATCTCTACTATTTAAAATTGTTCTCGATTGACCGGCTGAAGATCGATCAGTCCTTTGTCAGGGATATTATGACGGATTCGAATGACGCGGATATTGTAGCTACGATAATAGCTATGGCCCATAAGCTTGGAATTGATGTTATCGCAGAAGGCGTAGAAACCAAGGATCAATTGAATTTCCTGCGTAGTCAGAGCTGCCATGAAGTACAAGGTTTTTATTATCACCCACCTTTACCTGCAGAACAAATCGAGCAGTTGTTGATGGAAATCAAGGAAATCAAGACCAACTTGCAAAGGTGATGTAATGAAAAAAAGAGTGTATACCCTATTAGTCGAGCATTTTAAAAATTGGGGGGTTTCTCACGTATTCGGCATTCCCGGGAAGTCCATTTCTCCGCTGATGTTGGAACTTGAGAATCATGGAATTAACTACGTGTTAGGTCGCCATGAAGCCGGCAGCGGGTTTGAGGCGTCAGGTTATGCACTGGCGAAAAAAACAATGGGGATCGCAATTGGTACTTCCGGGCCAGGAGGAACGAATTTAATTACAGCCGCAGGGCAGGCCAAAGAGTTCCAGTTACCTGTATTGTTCATCACCGGACAGCCTTCGATGCAAGATACTGGACGCGCTTTAAGTCAGGATTCAAGCCAATTCGGGGCTGATTTGGTTAAAATGTTCGAACCCGTAACCTTGTTCAGTGCTCGCATCGAACGTGGTGATCTTCTTTACCTATACCTTAAACATGCGCTGGAAAAAGCCTACACTGGCGAAAAGGGCCCAGTTCATCTTTGTATCCCATTTGATGTGCTGATGGAGGAAGTGGAGAGCTTCTACCTGCCTTTGCCAGACCACATTGCCCCTGTTGTGTCCCCCGATATTGATAAGGCCATATCATTGATCAACGAGGCTAAGAAACCTGTCCTCTTTCTGGGCAAAGGAGCCCTCATGTCGGATTCATATACCCAATTGCGGATCATTGCCGAACATTGGGGGATTCCTGTAGTGACTACACCTGGTGGGAAAGGGGCATTTCCTACCAATCATCCCTTATGCTTAGGAGGTTATGGCCTAGGCGGTTCCCAGTATGCAACAGATTACATGAGATCCGGCATTGACCTGATGATCGTCGTTGGCAGTAAATTGTGCGACATGTCTTTGTCCGGATTTACGGTCGATATGGAGCCGGAAAAGGTGTTGCAATTTGAGTATAACCTTACGTTCGCAGGCAAAACCATTCAGGCGCCGACGCTAGTTCTCCTTGGCGATATTCATTACAATCTGACTCAACTCACACTGCGAAGCGGGGCAACGACCAAAGAGCACGAAGTGCTGACAGCCCGGGCACAAGTAGCAGCAACGACCTCCCAAATGGAGTCCACCATGTCAGCGGGAACGGCGTTCAGGAGTTTGCGGGCCGCGCTTCCCAAAGAGGCAGTTCTCTTCGGGGATGCAGGGAGCCACTCATTTCATGCCGTACAAAATTTTGAAATCATCGAGCCCGGGACATTCTACTTTGATGAAGTGTTCATAGCCATGGGGGCGGCGATCGGCTATTCGATCGGGGCGAAAATCGCCATGCACGAACGCCCTGTCGTCTGTGTGACTGGCGACGGCTGTATGATGATGCATGGCACAGAGATTTCGACAGCAGTTAATCATGGGGTACCGGTTATTTTCTTTGTGCTGAATAACGGTCGTTTAGATATGGTAGAAAAAGGAATGTCCTATAACACGGGGCGCTCCGTGGGCGCTATCTATGAGCGACCGCTGGATGTCAGCTTATTTGCCCAATCCATGGGCGCAATGGCATTTCGCTGTGAAAATGAAATGGACGTTAAGAGGGCGGTCAAGACAGCATTGCAGTCCAATAAGACTACAGTCATCGAGGTAATGGTGGATCCGCAAGAAATTCCGCCGATTCTTACCAGATTGCTTAGTTTAGAGTAAAACTTACGGAGGTCGTACATGGAGAATAATCGCTATGATAAAGGATTAGAAGTTTTACAACAGATGGTAAGTGAAGAAACACTGAACGCAACGGTTAAACAAATGGAGAAATTCTCTCCTGATATGGCTAAGCTGATTGTCGAGTTCCCTTATGGCTCGCTTTATTCTCGGCCAGGTCTGGATTTAAAACAAAGGAGCCTGCTGACCATTGCGGCTATGCTTGCATCAGGAGCAGCATCTCAACTCGATTTTCATATTCAAGGAGCTTTGAATGTCGGGCTTACACCAGCTGAAATTGTAGAGGCCGTCATGCACTGTGTATCTTATGCGGGTTTTCCCAAAACGCTGGATGCCATGTTTGTGGTCATGAGAGTGTTTAATGAACGGGGAATTACTTACCAAGAAGTATGACGCTCAGCTGTCATACTTCTTTTGTATTGTGTGGGAAATTTTTCTATAACTGACTCCTTCGCACGCCCGCGTAAGCCATGAAAACACCGAGGGCAAAGCACATCAAAGCTGCCACTATGAAGTTACCGTAACCTTGATCGACGGACATGTTATTGATAATCACCATCGAGGAATTAGATAGAATAAATGCGCTCACGATCAAGGCAGGCATCGTCTTCCGAATCATGCCGAAATAGAGCGGAATTAACGATACACTCGCGCATGAGAAGGCGAAAATCAGCATTCGAATCACTTCTGTGATCATTCGATCGCGAGTCAGCGGTTCAGTAATGTAGTGGTAGTGCGAATTGGCGAGCAGGAGCGCGGCAATGATGAAGACGTTAGCGAGCAGCACCGTTGCAAAGGTCCAAACGCCAATAATGATGAGCTTCGCGAGGAAGATCAGGTTGCGAGGCACAGGGTAAGCGAAGAGGAGCGTAATCGTTTTGTTCCGATACTCGTCGATGACCATACGAGACATAAGTACCGAAGCGAAGATGATCAAGGTGATCCCCGCATAATTCATAATGCTCAGAAAGGCACGGTCATACGTATGGACTTCGTTACTCGGCACATCACTGCCCACGACCCACAGGGCGAGCATAAGATTAGTGATCACAAGGCTTAGCAACAATCCGCGCCATTTGGTTTTCTTAATTTCCAGCAGGATGAGCTTCCACAGCATCTCGGTCTCCTCCTTCTTTGATTAATCCGAGGAAATAGTCTTCAAGGGAGCGTGTCTTCTTGTTGAGCGCCTCGACGCCGATCTCATGCTGTACCAACAAGCGGTTCAGCTCAGCAGGTGCAAGGCTTGGATCGTAGATCCGAACGGTGCCGCGGTCCATCATTTTATAATTGGTGATAGCTAAATGGTCCTCCAGTACAAGCACAGCCCGACGCACGTCGGTCACGACAATTTCGATATATTCGCTGTGCCGTCCACGGATTTGCTCCATCGAAACCTCTTCGAGCAGTCTGCCCTGACTGATGATACCAATCGTATCGGCAAGTTGCTCCATCTCCTGCAAAATATGACTCGAAATGAGCAGCGTCATGCCATATTCCTTGCTCAACATGCGAAACAGATCGCGGATCTCCCGGATTCCCGATGGATCCATGCCATTCACAGGCTCATCTAAGATGAGCAGCTCTGGCTTTGTACATATTGCCCTAGCGATGCCAAGCCGCTGCTTCATACCGAGCGAATAATCTTTCACCGGCTTGTTGCCGATATTGGATAGTCCGACGAGATCAAGCATTTCGCTAATTGCTTTTTTATCATAATAGCCCATATAGGCGCAGTGCAGCTCCAAGTTACCGCGTGCAGACAGATGTTCATAAAAGATCGGATATTCGATAATGCTGCCTATTCGTTTCATCGTTTCATAGGAGTGGGGCGTCAGGGGAGCGCCGAATAGCTCGATTTCTCCGCTTGTTGGGGGTATTAGATTCGTAATCATGCGCATCACCGTCGTTTTCCCCGCACCATTGGGCCCGAGAAAGCCATAGATCTCGCCACGGTGAACTCGCATATTGACAGAGGAGATGACTTCCGTCTTTTTGAACCGTTTCGTTAATTGTTTCGTTTGAAGAATAATGCTCATCAGATCGGTTTCCTTTCAAAAGCGGAGTGTGGGAAAGCGGACCGTAAACACGGTCTTTTCATGGGGAATACTGTGCAGGGTAATGCTCCCCTCCATAAGCTCAACCAGTCGCTTCGTAATTGCTAGACCTAGGCCGCTGCCTTGATAGGTCGGATTTCTGGAATCTTCCAGCGTGTATAGCCGTTCAAAAACATGCACACGGTCGTGCTCGCCGATACCTTTTCCTCGATCCCAGACGTCGATATAGACGCTGTCCGCATCTTGTCGCAGCGTAATGCCGACAATACCGCCATCGTTTCCATAACGGATCGCGTTGGATAACAAGTTTTGCAGCACACGCCCGAGCGCTTCTGTATTGCTATAGGCATAGATCGGCTCCTCGGGTATGGATACATCCACTTCAAGCCCCTGATCTTCGATCAGCTCATAATAAAATAGAATACCGTTCCGGCATGCTTCACTGAGATTGATTTTGGTCAAAGGGACTGCACGATCCCCCGATTCCAGCCGCGCTAGGTCGAAAAACTGATTCGTCAAATTCAAAATATCAAGCGTTCTCTCGTGAACTTTGAGGGAGAGACGTAGGCGTTCCTCATCACTGGCGGAATGGTCATGTACCAGCGTTTCCGTCAGACCTAGCACAACCGTAAGCGGTGTTTTCAGGTCATGGGACATGTTGGCGATCATTTTTTTAATGGCGTATTCCTTGCGGGTGTAGTCTGCTTCGACTTTGCGATTCGCCTCTAAGAGCCGATTAATGACGATTAACAAGCCTTGGAGCTGAGGGGAATCGGTATGAAGCAGAATTTTCTCCGAGGATTCCTTGTTCAGAATGTCGGTCAGCTTATCTCCCAAATACCGCAGCTCGCGCGCTTGTTTGATTCTATGTCTGACTAGCAGAATGACAAGAATCCCGAGTAGGATACATGCACTAAGCCCAAGCAGGTTCATCTTAGAAATCCCCCATTTTGTAACCGATCCCCCATACGGTCTTAATGTACCGAGGGTTCGCAGGGTCGTCTTCAATTTTCTCTCTGAGGCGGGAAATATGGACCTGAATGGCGTTCACATCATCATAGTAAGCGTCATTCCATACCGAATTATATATTTGCTCTTTGGAGAAGGCGCGTTTGGGATGCGACATCAGCAGTTGTAAAATAAGAAGCTCCTTCGCCGTGAGGCCCAAAGGGACTCCATTTTTGGTCACGAGATGCTCATCGGGATGAAGCGTGAGCTCATGAATGCGTAAGAGGGTGCGCTCAGCGCTAGCAGGCGGACTGGCATATTGAGACGCCCGTCGCAGCATTGCTTTGACCCGTGCAGAGAGCTCAATGAGAGAGAAGGGCTTGGTCAAATAATCGTCAGCCCCGAAGCCGAGGCCAAGCGCTTTCTCCACATCGGTGTCCTTCGCAGACAGAATGAGAACAGGCACCGTGCTTCCGCTCCGCACCCTGCGCAGGACCTCCATGCCATCCACGCCCGGCAGCATCAGATCAAGCAGGATGATATCAAAAGCTTCCTCGGCAAAGAGCCGCAGCGCCGTCTCTCCATCTGGGGCATGACTCACGGTGAGACTCTCTTTCTTTAAATGGCTTGCGACCATTTCAGCGATGGCCAGGTCATCTTCTACAAGCAAAATGTGATTAGACATGTCGTTTCCACCTTTTGTCTTCATGTGCTTTCAGTATACTGCTTTCCTCTCGCATATTGAAACCACACCCGCCTTAGATCGAAACGTCACGCTTCGCGAACACGTACCAAGCAAGGCCAAGGAAAAGAAGCTGATAGCCCGCCAACATAATCAATGAAAAAGAGAGTGACATACTAGGCATGAGCGGCCTGCCGTCGAGATAACTAAGCAAATTCGTATTGGCGAAAATCAGAAATTTGGACCACTCAAATTGTTTGAGGACATAGGCAAGCTGTGCCCCCGTCAGTAAGAAGAACAGAGAAACACCGATCGCTATAGAGCTAGCACGGAAAACGGATGAGAACATGAAAGCGAGTGTCACCATGACGAGCAGTTCGATACCGCTGTAGCCAACCGCTTGCCAGACGTAAGCAACATTGGAGTAAATACCTCCATCATGCAGCTCAGAACCGCCACCGAATCCGAAAAGAGCACCTCCCGTTAAGTACGCAGACAGCAAGAGCAACAAGGTAAGTCCAATTCCAAAAAGGATGACGGTGAGGAATTTGGCAAACAGGATCGTGGATCGGCTAAAAGGGCGAATCAGCAGCAATTTGATCGTACCGCCGGAGAATTCGGAGGCCACAATGCCCGCGGCAACGATAATCGTAAACAAGGTGACGATATCCATGAGATTCGGAATGACGGAGAGGATCAAGTCCATGAACTCCCACACATTGTTCACGGTAAGCTCATCTTCGCCCGAATATCGACAGAGTAAGCCAACGGCGATAGTAAGGATCGGCACGAATGCAAGCAAGACCCAATTGCTGATTTTGGTGAAAATTTTAATGAATTCATTACATACAAGTGTTGTGATATTACGCATAGTGGGCTACCTCCGTAAGTCCGATGTACTTTTCTTCGAGTGTCTGCGATCGTAAGTCCGCCTGCGAGAAGGTCACGCGCAAACGCCCTTCCGTCACAACACCGAAGCGGTCGCACATTTGCTCCATTTCGGCAAGGAGATGAGAGGACACCATCACGGCAATGCCTTCCTCAGCGGCGAGCTTGCGAACGAGCAGGCGCATTTCACGAATGCCCGCCGGATCAAGACCATTGGTCGGCTCATCGAGAATGAGCACAGCCGGCTTGTGCAGCAGGGCCTGAGCGATACCTAGCCGCTGGCGCATGCCGAGCGAGTACGTCTTCACTTTGTCGTGAATGCGGGTGGTCAGCCCGACAAGCTGCACGATCTCGTCGATGCGGCTCTGCGGGATTCCTGCCACCATGCGGGCGAATTGCTTTAGATTTTGCATCCCCGTGAGGTGCTTATACAGCTCGGGATTCTCGATAATCGCACCGACGTGCCGGATCGCTTCCCGGAAGGAGCTGCGAATGCTGTGACCATGAATAGCGACATCCCCGTCGCTCATTCCGATTAGACCGACCATCATGCGGATGGTGGTCGTTTTGCCGGCCCCATTTGGCCCGAGAAAGCCGAATACCTCCCCAGGAAAAAGATCAAAGCTGATCTGATCGACAATGTTTTTATTTCGAATCCGTTTCGTCAGCTGGCGTACTTCGACTACGGGTTGAATGCCCAGTGTGTTCATGTGCGTACCTCCAATAAAGTTTCATACGTTTATCTTACTGAACACACGTTGCAAGACTCTTTCCTAAACCTTACGAAAGTCTTTCGGAGCGAATTTCTTGATTGAGCTAGCAACTACAGGTAATATGAAACTAGGAAAAAGTGGTTATCCGTTCATAGGTAGAAACCAAAGGAGGAATCACATGCTAGCTGATTTTGGGCCGGTTCAAGGCGGTTACGTAGCGCTATATGAGCGTCATTGGCATCATTCTGTAGAGGACGTTTGGTCATGGTTAACGGAGAACGAAAAGCTGGTGCAGTGGTTCCCGGAACTTGAGGTCGAGGAGCTGCGAGCAGGCGGTATCATCAAGTTTCATATGCCAGATGGGACAGTTATTCCGATAAACATCCTAGAGGTTAAAACATGTGCCGTTCTGTCTTACACTTGGGACGAGGACCGGGTTCGATTTGAGCTATATGCAGAGTCAGATGGCGGATGTCGATTGGTTTTTAGTGAGCATTTACATAAAATAACGACCCATACGCCGAGAGATTTGGCGGGCTGGCATGTGTGCCTGGATGTGATCGAGGCTTTGCTGGAGGGGAGAACCATCGCTTCGCGTAAAGAAGTATGGGCTGTATGGTATGAGAAATATAAGCAGCTTACAGAGCCCTACATGACCCATCAGGCATAAGGTGCTGTAAATAAAGAGACGGAGGCGATCGTATGAAGGCGCTATTTATTGGGGGCACAGGTACCATCAGCTCGGCCATCACTAGGCAATTATTAGCCTCAGGGTGTGAGCTGTATTTATTGAATCGAGGCACGCGCAATGCGGACTTGCCAGCAGGGGCGCGCATTCTGCAAGCGGATATTAACGATGAAGCTCTCGTGGCCAAGCTGATCGAGGATTTATCGTTTGATGTTGTCGCGGATTTTATCGCGTTTGAGCCTTCGCAGCTGGAGCGGGATTACCGCCTATTTGCGGGGAAAACGAAGCAGTTCATGTTCATTAGTTCGGCTTCCGCTTATCAGACACCATTGTCCGATTATCGTATTACCGAAGGCACGCCATTATCCAACCCATTATGGGCTTATTCCAGAAACAAAATCGCTTGCGAAGAGTATTTGATCAAGCAGTATAGAGAGCAGGGCTTCCCGATCACGATTGTTCGACCGAGTCATACGTATGACGAGCGCTCTATTCCACTTGGTGTCCACGGGGCAAAGGGGAGCTGGCAAGTGGCGAAGCGCATGCTGGAAAATAAGCCAGTGATCATACACGGTGACGGTACTTCCTTGTGGACGATGACGCATAACAGCGATTTCGCCAAAGGGTTCATCGGGCTCATGGGCAATCTCCATGCGATCGGAGAGTCCGTTCATATCACGTCAGACGAGTCGCTGACTTGGAATCAGATCTACGAAGCGATCGCAGATGCGCTTGGCGTGAAGCTTCAGGCGGTGCATGTGGCGTCTGAGTTCCTGGATGCGGTTAGCACACAGGATTACCGTGGCGGCTTGCTAGGGGATAAGGCGAATTCGGTTGTCTTCGATAATTCGAAGCTGAAGCGGCTTGTGCCAGAATTCGTGGCTACCACCCGATTTGATCAAGGAATCAAGCGCACCATCGCCAATATTTTGGCTAATCCTGAGCTTCAGCGTGAAGATCAGGAGTTTGATGTGTGGTGTGATAAAGTCGTTGGCGCGTTAGAGGCTGCGCGTAGAGTTATCATAGAATAATACAAAGACACTCTCGGTTGAGAGTGTCTTTCTTTGGATAAGAATGGTGCAGGCCCGGTGCAGGTAGCAAGATGCAAAAGAGCATCCTTTACACAAGTAATCATTTAGATGTTTTAAATAATTGCAAAAAGGCATCTTTTGGGGTCGAAAAGGTCCAAAAAGTGCAGAAAACACAAAAATTGATGCTTTTTCGCATTAATTTTAGCTGAAATCGTGTATTTAATAGAGAAAAGTTGCACTTTTGCATTTCTCAGCCAAGAGAACCGTCAGTTCAATTTCACTGACGGTTTTTCTTCGTTTACGGCGCCAATGAGGCCCGCATTCCTGCTAAAACGAAGGGAAGTATTTTCTCCACGACCGCTTCTGGAGCCTCCGGTTGATTTTCCATCATCCACAATTTCGTGGCATCAAAGATGGAGCTGCTGATCATCGTAGCTACCAGTGCGATTCTATCCCGATCCCTTCCCGTTATGACGGTGTTGCTTTCTAGCATGGTTCGCACGATATGTTGAATACGTAGTCGGACAGTGGACTCTACGAGTGAGACCATCGATGTATAAGTATCGAGCTTACATTGCTTATAGACAGCATCTTGGTATTCACATATCGCCATAATGAGTTCTCGGCCAGAATCTTCCGTTAAGCTTTGGCCAGATGGAAGTCGATTGGAGACCATCAGTTGAAACGCTTCGGCGATCATATGCTCCAATAAGATGTACTTATCCTGAAAATGCGCATAGAAGGTTGCGCGGTTTACTGTGGCTCGCTCAGCAATATCTTTTACCGTTATGGACTCAAAGCTCTTCTCATTTACTAAGGCGAGGAAAGCGTCGATGATTAATTTCCGCGTTCGCAGGACGCGTGGATCTGTGTCATTTAGCTGCATGGGAGGGAAATTCCTTTCTATTAAAACAACACATGGCCTCAAGTGTTTACTAGGCAACACAAGGGCAACATTGCTGGTTGTAGGATCATTATTCGTATATTAAAATCCTATCATACAGAAGTTGCTTTAACAACACGTGTTGGATAGATGGTCAAAGGAAGGAAGATAAATAGATGTCAGTTAACAACGGAATTCGGATATTAATTTTTGGAGCAGGGGTTATCGGTAGTGCTTACGCTGTCAAATTTGTACAAGCTGGCTATGACGTCACCATGCTTGCCCGTGGGAAGCGACTGCAAGATTTGAGAGAGCATCGTCTGAGATATCATGAAAAAGGGTCCATCCAATCCATCGACGTACATGTCATTGGAGAACTGGAGCCAACGGATACGTATGACTACATTTTTGTGCCGGTTCGCTATGAACAAGCGGAAACAGCCCTCATGGCGCTGAAGGATAACCAGAGCAAGAACATCGTAACCATGATCAATAATCCCATCGGATACGCCTCTTGGGAGCGGATTGTAGGTGCGGGGAGAATCATTTCAGGTTTTCCGAGCGCGGGAGGCGAGATCAAGGATGGCGTTCTTTATGCCCAATTCGGGCCGAAAGCGATGCAAGCTACGATGTTCGGCGAGATTCATGGCCAGATCACGGCGAGGCTGCGCGCGTTAGGGACGATTTTTACAAGGAGCAAACTGCCATTTACCATTTCAAAAGAGATGGATGCCATGCAAAAGACGCATGTCGCCCTCATCGTGGCCTTATCCAAGGATATGTATACCGAGAACGGTTTTAAAGATCATGCAACAGCGACTAGTAAAGCGTCCGTGCGCGAGATGGTTCTGACACTCAAGAGCTATTTGCGTTCATTGGAGCAAGCTGGGGTTGCGATTGTGCCATCCAAGCTCAACATCCTTCAGCTTTGCCCAACCTGGCTGCTAACCTTCCTGATGCGGAAATTACTGCAAACGAAGCTTGTAAAAGATATTCTCTTTAGCGATCATGCGATGAATATGAAAGCGGAAGTGGAGGCTTTGCATAGGGATTTGGTTGGTTTTTTGCAGATGAATGCCAAGTGATTGCTAGATGAGTGCCAAATGGTAGGTCGCTTTTGGCTTGGACGCCGATTGCCGAAATAGATGGATTTTCTGCAGCTAATTTGGCCAAAAAGTTGGATACAGAGTGAATAACTGGATTTCCTCCAGCTAATTCTGCGTAATGGCGATGGAATGGCTGAAACGTGATAGATTAGCTGTTGTTTTTCCAGTTAGTCAGCTTTTTTCGGGAAAAACGGGGGAAATAGCTGGAGTTTTTCCAGCTAATCCCCGCCCCGCACCCGCCGCGCTGCGCCGCGGCCACAAAGCCCAACCCGCCGGCTGCGCCGCGGCTCCGCAAAACCAAAAAGGCACCCACCCCGGGTGCCTTTCCTACACTAATAGCCGTCCGTCCGACGTCCGGCCGTTTCCGCCAACTCCGCGCCAGCCTGCGCGGCAACGGAGCCCAAATGCTCCGTCGCTACCTTCGCTTGAGCGAGCCCCTCCGACACCCGCCGCCCGTAATCCGGATCGGCCTGACCAAAATGCTTGATCATGTTCTCCTGGATCACAGGCTTACAGATCTTCAAAGCATCCACCAAATTCGCGATCAGCTCATCGCGCTCCCAATCCTCGAACTTGCGGTACGTATCGCCCGCCTGGGCAAAATCATTCGTGCGGCTGAGCTTCTCCCTCACCAGACGATCATTGTACATCGGCTGATGCTCTTTGCCCGAAGGCGCTGCTTCCTGCAACCCGCCGAGTGAAGAGGGCTCGTAATTGACATGCGGATTTTGCCCAGCAGCTTTGTCCACCATCAGCGTCATCTGCCCATCCCGCTGGTTCGTCGCGACAGGCGATTTTGGCGCATTGATCGGCAGTTGCAAATAATTCGTCCCTACACGATACCGCTGCGTATCTGAATAGGAGAACGTTCGACCCTGCAAGAGCTTATCGTCCGAGAAATCGAGGCCATCGACGAGCACCCCCGTCCCGAAAGCAGCCTGCTCCACCTCAGCAAAATAATTCTCCGGATTGCGATCTAGCACCATTTTGCCTACCTTCCGGAAAGGAATCTTCTCATGATCCCACAGCTTGGTCGGGTCAAGCGGATCGAAATCGAGCTCAGGGTGGTCGTCGTCGCTGAGAATCTGCACACACAACTCCCACTCTGGATAGTCGCCGCGTGCAATCGCTTCATACAAATCCTGCGTGGCATGGCTAATATTTTTGCCTTGAATCGCCTCGGCTTCGGACTGTCTCAAGTTTTTTATCCCTTGCTTCAGCGGCTCCCAGTGGTATTTCACAAGCACGGCATCCCCGTTCTGGTTCACCCACTTGTACGTATTAACGCCAGACCCCTGCATTTCCCGATAGTTGGCCGGAATGCCCCACGGCGAGAAGAGGAACGTGATCATATGTGTCGCTTCTGGCGTATTCGAGACAAAATCGAACATTTTCTCCGGGTTCTGTAGATTGGTGACCGGATCCGGTCTAAACGCGTGCACCATGTCAGGGAATTTTAACGGATCGCGGATGAAAAAGACTTTTAAATTATTGCCGACTAAATCCCAGTTGCCATCCTCGGTATAAAACTTCGTCGCAAAACCGCGCGGATCACGCAGCGTTTCTGGCGAGTACGTGCCATGCACCACGGTTGAAAACCGCACAAAAACAGGGGTACGCTTCCCCTTCTCCTGAAAAAGCTTAGCCCGCGTATACGTAGAGACCGGCTCGTCGCCGACCGTTCCATACGCCTCGAAATACCCGTGAGCCCCGGCACCGCGCGCATGTACGACCCGCTCTGGAATACGCTCCCGATCAAAATGGGAAATCTTCTCGATATAATGGTAATTTTCGAGCGTTGAGGGGCCGCGATTGCCAATCGTGCGGATGTTTTGATTATCCGAAATCGGATGGCCTTGTCGGTTCGTTAGGGTCATATTGGTTTGATCTTTATTATCATTGCTCATAGTCCCAGTGCATCCTCCTAACCGTAGTTAGAAGTAATATTTGCCATTAAAAAGGGAATTATTCCTAGCAAAAAGCCCTTCCCGCTTTCCGAAGAAAGGAGGCAGGGCTTCATCACCACATTAAAAATCAAAATTATCCGGATCCGGGCCAACGCGCAGATTCTGATTCATCGCATTGATCGCCGCCATATCGTCGTTTGTTAGCTCGAAATCGAAAATCGATCCATTTTCGAGAATGCGCTGCTCCTTCGTGGACTTCGGAATCGTCACGATGCCACGTTGGAAATCCCAACGCAGAATGACTTGGGAAATGGATTTGTCATAACGTTCAGCGATTGCCTTCAACGTAGGGTTATCCAAAAGCTGACCCTGCATAAGCGGGGACCAAGCTTCCAATTGAATGTCATGCTTTTTACAGAAATCATGCAAGTCAGTCTGAGCGAGAAGGGGATGAAGCTCCACTTGGTTAACCATCGGTTTAATTGTCCCGGTACTCAACACATCCTCCAAATGATGAATCTGGAAGTTGCTCACACCAATCGCCTTGACGCGACCTTCCTTATAAAGCGTCTCTAGCGCTCGCCACGCCTCCACGTATTTGCCCTGAACTGGCCAGTGAATGAGGTATAGATCGAGATAGTCTAAGCCCAGCTTCGCTAAGCTAGCTTCATAGGCAGCAATCGTAGACTCATAACCGAGATCGGCATTCCATACTTTTGACGTTACAAAAAGTTGATCTCTTGTCAGGCCATGTTCAGCCAACCCTTCGCGAATTCCTTGTCCCACGCTGCTTTCATTGCCGTAAATCGCCGCGGTGTCAATACTGCGATAGCCGATTTTGATGGCTGCTTTTATAGCTTGCACAACTTCGGGGCCATCCTCTACTTTAAATACGCCAAGGCCGAGATAGGGCATCGTTACGCCATTGTGAAGTGTGATTGTGGATTGTAGGTTGTTTGTCATTGTGTTATTCCTCCTAAAATGGTTGGTTGTGATCGTTGTAGTTGATCTGCTTTTTCTAGATTGCGGCTCCAAAGGGTAAGTAATACAGCGCCGAAAACCATCAATCCACCTACCCATGTGGTATGAATGAGTCCGATGGAATCGGTGATTACACCGCCAAGGAATGCTCCGCCTGCAATACCGGCATTAAATGCCGCAATGTTGAAGGCTGATGCGACATCCTTAGCTTCAGGTGCGAATCGCTCAGCGAGTTGAACGACATAAATCTGCAGCCCGGGCACATTCATGAAGGCGAGTAATCCCATGAAAAAGAGGGTAATTAAGCCCGCGGCTTTGAACGGCGCTGTGAACATAAACAGGAACAGTACGAGAGACTGTAATAAGAACATGATCAGCAAAGCTTTGCTCGGTTTACGATTCGCGGCGCGTCCTCCGATGACATTACCGATCGCAATAGCAACTCCATACAGGAGTAGGATTAACGCAACGGTATGCTCTTTAAACCCCGTGATCTCATGTAATAACGGAGATAAATACGTGAACACCACGAACGTTCCGCCGTAACCTAGGGCTGTAATCGAGAAGGCGAGCAGCAGACGGCCATTCGTAACCAGCTTCAGCTGTGTGCCAAGTCGTGTGCGTGTCCCTTTGCGCAAATTGGCGGACACCAAGACAAGGTTCGCGATTAGCGCGAGCACGCCGACCGCGACAATGGCGAAGAACGCGGCCCGCCAGCCTAGCTGCTGGCCGAGGTACGTGCCCAGTGGCACACCGGTCACGGTGGCCACGGTCAGCCCCGAGAACATGAGCGCAATCGCGCTGGCTCTGCGGTTCTCGGGCACGAGATCGGCGGCGATGGTCGAGCCAATCGACATAAAGACGCCGTGCGCCAGGGAAGATACGACGCGAGCGATTAAGAGAGCGACGATGCCGCTTGCTGTAGCTGCTAATAGATTACCTGCGATAAAGACAAGCATGATCCAGAGGAGCAGCGTTTTGCGTGAAATGTTGGATGTCAGGGACGTTAAGATGGGTGCGCCGAAAGTAACGCCTAGCGCATATAAAGTGACGGTTAAACCTGCAGCTGTGATCGATATATGAAGGTCTTCAGCAATGAGCGGAAGCAGTCCGACACTGATAAACTCGGTTGTGCCAATGGCAAAGGCGCTAACCGCAAGGGCAAGCAGCGCCAGCGTATTTCGATTCGTTTCTTGTTTCATAGCATTCACTCCAAACTTGTATGTCCCGGCCGGTAAGTGCTATTATCAAGTATCTTAGTCAAAATGAACAGTACGTACTTTTAAGTAAGGTAGGTACTTTTTAGTGCCTATACATCGAATGGGAGGGAGATACTTATATGGGTAAAAAACTATATAACATTTCCGTAGAAGCCACCTTAGAAGTCATTGGCGGGAAGTGGAAATGCGTGATTCTCTGCCATTTAACGCACGGTAAGAGGCGCACAAGTGATCTCAAGCGACTGATGCCGAGAATCACGCAGAAAATGCTGACCCAACAACTCAGAGAGCTTGAGGATGACGGGATCGTGAAGCGAATCGTATACAATCAAGTGCCGCCAAAGGTAGAATATGAGTTAAGCGACTATGGAGCGAGCTTGAAGCCGATTCTGGATTCACTTTGTATGTGGGGAGAGACGCACATCATTAAAGAATACGGAGATAAATTCGCTGTACTTGAGGAAAATGTACTGAACAGACGGGAAGATGAGGACCTTGTCGACGAGCTTATGGAGAAAGAGGTAGAACTGACATGAACACATCAATTAATCAAAAGGGCAATTCCCAGGTTGCCATCGTGGAGAGCACGGACATTCTCATCAGCAACGCTCAGGATGCCCTCGATCTAATGGCCAGCGTCCGCTACTTGTCGGGATGCGACAAATTTATCATTCAACAGTGGAATGTGACCGAGGATTTCTTCGAGCTCAAAACAAAACTAGCTGGTGATGTTCTTCAGAAATACACGAACTATCAGATGAAAATGGCCATCATCGGCGATTTCGACCAATATAACAGCAAAAGCCTGCGCGATTTCATCTACGAATGCAACCATGGCAAGCAATTCTTCTTCGTCAAAGATGAACAAGCGGCGTTGGATGCGTTGCATGCGGTTTAGGGAAGCTGCTTAAGTGTGCATCAGTTCCTGCAGCTACCTCTTACAGCCGCTCGCACCCCAGTTCCCCGCGGCAACGAATAACTGGAAAATCTCCAGTTAATTCGGCTGATTTTCCACCAAAACACGATCTAACTGGAAAACATGCAGCTAATTTATCGCTTTCTGCTCAGTCGGAGATAATTTGCTGAAATTAGATGTAGGAAATCCGGTTAGTTGTCTATACTGTGGGAAATTGTCTGATTTAGCTGTACTTTTTCCAGCTAATCTGGTCGACGGTGGGCGGGCGAGAAGGGGCAACGCGGCTCCCAAGCCATTAAAAAAAGCAGCGCAGGATCTCCCCGCGCCACTTTCTTAGCGCCCGAACTGACCAGGCCGAATTTTTTTCACATCGAACATGCTAACATTCGAGGAGATGACGTACTCTGGACGCTCCTGACCCTTAGCGTTGCGGTGGCCTGCGAGATGCTCGGGGTTTTTCTCCCAGTTTTTCCACGCTTCTTCGGACTCCCAACGGATGAAGACGACGACTTCTTCAGTCTCTTTACTCCGTTTATTGACCATCACGGTCACATCGATAAGTCCTTCCATGCCGTCTAGCGGCCCTTCCTTGCTAAAACGCTCCACCACTTTATCGCTATTACCAGGTTGTACAATAATCGTTCTCTGTTGGATAAGCACGATGTTCAGCTCCTTTTTAACTTCGTTTGATTATGAGAATCATTATCAATGAAAAAGAAGGAGCCGTCAATACATGCTTTTCCAGCTAATTACCCCTAACCGCCTCCAGCAACGCTCCTAGCGATAGCTCCTCCAAAGATTGCACCGTCCGCGGCTCGCCATCAAAGGTAAGGTACGTCGTCACCGTGTTGGGCACGACGATGTAGTGCATGCCGGCAGCGGCAGCCGCGCGCGCTCCGTTCGGCGAATCTTCGATCGCAATCGCTTCATGCGGCTGTACGCCAAGATCCTTCAATGCGAGCTCATACAGCTCGGGGTGAGGCTTCACCAAAGCGACATCTTCAGCGGTGCGAATCGTTTCAAAATAATGGCCGATCCCCAGCTGGGCCAAATACTTATCGATCCAAGCTCGCTTAGAGCTGGAGGCTAGACCAATGCGCAGGCCTAATTCTTTGGCCCCCGCTAAATATGCAAGAATACCCGGCCGAATGCCCTCTTGCGCCATTAGCTCGGTATGTCGAGCGTGAATATTTTGCCTAAACGCGGTCCGATCCAAGGGGATGTTCAGCTCTGTTATCAAATATTCATAGGGATCAAACACATGCAAGGACGTCCCAATGCACTTCCCGTACATGTCCAAAGACAGCTCCACCTCATGCTCGAGATAGGCCTCCCTGAACGCCTCGTACCAAGCCGTCTCCGTATCCAGAATCGTGCCGTCAAAATCAAAAATAAGCGCTCGAATCGCAGTCATTGTCTACAACTCCTTTTTCTATCATCCTCGTAAAGGATCACAACAAATTCTAAATATCAATTAGGAAGGGTTTCTAAAAACTTTGTCGAAATCTAGAAGACTAGCTAGTCTATATTTCCTATTTTTACATAACTGTCGTATGCACAATTCTGGAGGTGTCTTTTTTAATCATGTCACATGCAAAACAACAAGGCAAGCAAGGCTCTGTAGGGTTTTTCAGATCGCTTTCTTTCAAAATTTCCGCTTGGACGGCCGCCTGCTATATTCTCTTATGCGTGTTGCTAACCCTTGTGTCGTACCAACAGCATCAACGTCAAATGTCAGAAAACTTGCTTGCGCTTGAAGGTGTTTTCCAAGCACCGCTCATGCAGAAGCTAGATTATATTGAGAAAGCTAAAACAGAATTGAAGAAAAGTCAGGATGCCTACAAATATGATCCTCAAGTTATGAATATACAAGAGGATATGGACCGCGTTTCACAAGGGGACTTGGTGGAAAATGCGTACTTATTTTACCCGGAATGGACTACGTCGGATGGGGAGCCAGCCCTGTTGAACTTATTGTCTAATGCGGAGCTTTATGTCTCTGAGAAGCCTGCTGAACCTTATGTGCCTGTGCCTGAGCTACTAGATGCCCTAAAGGAAGCAGAGAAATCAGGCTCTGCTCTCACTGGTACCTACACAGATTCATGGGGAACATGGATCAGTGTGGTGAGCGCGATTCGCGACAAGGATGACAAATTAGTTGCTTTCGTTGGTCTTGATTTTAATTACGCTGTAATTGATGCACAAATGTCGAAGTACACCATCGAGTCTTTATGGATTGGATTTACTGCGATTGTTGTAGGGATGATCTTTATTACGATTATCGTGAGGCTGTATTTACGTCAAATAAACCCGCTGGTCAAGCTTGCACAGGCGGCAGCAGCAGGGGATTTATCTCAAACAGATCTAGTTAAAAGTAAAAAGCGTGATGAATTAGGTGTGCTCAGCAATCATTTGCAGGAGATGGTCGGGAACCTTCGCGGACTCATTGTTCAAATCGCACAAGCTGCAGGGCAAGTCTCCTCCGCATCGGAATCCTTACAAACCGGTGCGCAGCAAACGAGTCAATCCGCAGCTTCTGTTTCGAATATGATGGGGCAGCTTGCTTCGCACTCGGATCAACAGCGTCAGGGCACAGAGGAAAGCAGCCATGCCATGAATGAAATGGCCGTCGGGATTCAGCGCGTAGCGGAATCAGCAGGACATGCGACAGACATTTCGGGTCATGCGCATACCCATACAAGCGAAGGGAATGCGCGGATGGGGCAAAGCATGCAGCAAATTACGGAAGCGCTGCGTTCCGTACAGCAGGCGGTACAAGCGATTCAAAGCTTGAAGTCGATGTCTGAGGAAATCGGCGAGATCACCGTACTCATCACGAATGTGACGAGACAAACGAACCTGCTTGCGCTAAATGCCTCGATTGAGGCAGCTAGAGCGGGCGAGCACGGCAAAGGCTTCGTCGTCGTTTCGACCGAAATCCGCAAGCTTGCGGATCAGTCACGACTTGCAACGGAGCGTATCGCTGAACTCGTCGAGCGAGTTCAACACGAAACCGGCGCCGCTGTTGTTGCGATGGATCGCGGTCTCGGAGAAGTGGTGGCGATGCAAGCTGTTGTCGAGCAAACGGACGGCACCTTTAAGGCTCTTTCTACCACTGTTCAGGAAGTCGTCGATCAGATGACCGATGTATCCGCCGTATCAGAGCAAATGTCAGCAAGCTCGGAGGAAGTGCTAGCTGGCATCGTGGAGATGGCGGAGCTGACTCGGATGACAACCGAGCTGACACAAGCCGTTGCTGCCGCAACGGAGCGTCAATTAACGACGATTTCGGAAGTATCCAGAACGGCTAACGAATTGAGCGGCATGTCGAATGAACTGCAATTGGCTGTTGCTCGGTTTAAGGTGTAACAAAAAGATCACATGGAAGAAGAAGGATGCCTTAGGGCATCCTATTTTTGTGTGAAAAACCTTGACATTTTCATTGATAATGATTATCATTTCTATTTAATGGAGAGAAATTATACAATCATTTAACCCTATATACATAATGAAAAAAAGGGGATGTTCCTCATGGCAGTAGCGACGAGAATATATACCGAACAGCTGCATGTTTCTTACGATAAATTGAAAATCATCAACGATTTGAGCATTGAGATTCCAACGGGCAAAATCACGGCGTTAGTCGGTGCGAATGGGTCGGGGAAATCGACGATTCTAAAAGCGATGTCGCGACTACTGAAGCCGACCGAAGGGACCGTATTCCTCGATGGTCATTCTATTCATCACCAATCAACGAAGGAAATTGCGAAGAAGTTAGCGATTTTGCCGCAATCACCCTCCGCTCCAGAAGGCATCACTGCCGAAGAATTGGTGGGGTATGGCCGTTTCCCGCATCAGCGCGGCTTCCAGAAGATGTCCAGCGCGGATCGTGAGATCATCAACTGGGCGTTCGAAGTCACAGGGATGACACCGTTCAAGGATCGTCCGATTGATCATTTGTCAGGTGGACAGCGTCAACGTGTATGGATCGCCATGGCGTTAGCGCAGCAAACGGATATGCTGTTCCTAGATGAGCCTACGACCTATTTGGATATGGCCCATCAGCTTGAAGTTCTTTGTTTGCTCAAAGAAATCAACGAACGCCATAAAACGACCATCGTAATGGTTGTGCATGATTTGAATCATGCGACGCGTTATGCGGATCATTTGATCGCGATAAAATCAGGAAATGTCGTCTACGAAGGCGCACCGATGGATATTGTAACACCGAAAATGCTGCTCGATGTGTTCGCCATTCATGCCGATGTCATCGTGGATAAACGCGCTGGCGTGCCGCTCTGTATCCCTTATGGGCTGGTATCGGATGATGAAGTCGCGGCAGAAGAGGAACGCAAAGTGGAAGTAACTAGCGCCTAATTGGCTCAGATGAGCTTGTGAAAGAGGTGCCTCCGGATTCGGAGGTGCCTTTTCTTTGTGGAAATGAGTACCTTCCCTTGTGTTCGGGGAGGATTTTTGGCACAATACCTATATAGATAGTACGCTTCGGCTGCTTAGAAGAATTAGACTGCACGTGATAGTCTCGAAATGAGGATAACGGAATGAATACATCATCCATTTATGGATTAACTTTTGATCAATTGGTTTCTTGGCTCGCTGAAAAAGGCTACAAAAAATCACGCGCCCTGCAAGTATGGGACTGGCTGTATCGTAAGCGGGTCGCTTCGTTTGCGGAAATGACGGATGTGAAAGCGGATTGCGTAGCAACGCTAAGCGAACACTTCGCCATTCAGACTTTGAACGAGCATACGCGACAAGAATCGGCTGATGGTACGATGAAGTTTTTGTTCAAGCTGTCGGACGGAAATTTGATCGAAACGGTGCTGATGCGTCACAAGTTCGGGTTATCCGTCTGTGTAACCACACAAGTGGGCTGTAACATTGGATGCAGCTTTTGCGCGAGCGGGTTGTTGGCTAAAAGCCGTGATTTGTCCGCAGCTGAGATCGTGGGACAAATTATGAAGGTCCAATTTCATTTGGACACCATGGGGAAAGGCGAGCGTGTCAGCCACATCGTGGTGATGGGGATCGGTGAGCCGTTCGATAACTTCGTGAACATGGTTGATTTTATCCGCGTCGTGAAAGACCAAAAAGGGTTAGATATCGCAGCGCGCCACATTACCGTATCAACTAGCGGTCTTGCGCCGAAGATTAGAGAGTTTGCGGACTCCGATCTGAAAGTGAATCTAGCGATTTCCTTGCATGCGCCGACGAACGAGCTTCGTACCCGCATTATGAAAATCAACAAAGCGATTCCGATCGAAACGTTGATGGAAGCAATCGAGTACTACCTGGAGAAGACGAATCGCCGTATTACGCTTGAGTATATTTTGCTCAAAGATGTGAACGATGGCAGAGAGCATGCGCTCCAACTGGCTGAGCTGATTCAGCATATCCGCCAGCTGGCGAATGTGAACTTGATTCCGTACAATCCGGTGGATGAGCACAGCCAATATCAACGGAGTGAGCGTGAATCGGTGCGCGCCTTCTACGATACGCTCAAGAAGCAAGGCATCTCCTGCAGCGTGCGCTTGGAGCACGGGACGGACATTGATGCAGCTTGTGGACAACTTCGCAGCAAACAAATCAAACAATCCACAGGGGATAACGTTGTGGCAGGATAAAATTAGAAAAAGCCGTCTCCGCAGGTACTCCCTGTGGGACGGCTTTTCATATTTGGCGACTAGTTGCGATTCCGTACAACCATCATCAGTCCACCAACCACGATGAGCGCGATCGCGATGATCGAATTGTTATGGAAGAGCGTTCCGAAGAGCGAGCCAATGGAGAAGATCGCGAAGAACAGCAGCGACATCACCGTCAGAATGTTAATCGGAATGAGCAGATACCGGTTACGGTCGCCGAACCAATACAGTTCGAACAAGCCTACGGCAACAGCCAGCATGAAGCCTGGCCACATGAGGTGCCAGATATCGAACAGTGTGGAGATTTGGCACACGATACCCGCGGTTAAGAGAATGCCTCCGGGAACGAGCACGCCGACACCGCGACGTTGCAGGATGAAGAAGTACATCCAGTGGAAGAAGACACCGACGGGGATTACGAACAGTGTCGGCCAAAAATATTCAAAAATGGTACCCGAGCTAAACGCGACGTCTCCCTTAAGAAACATAAAGACACCTAGTAAAATTAAGATCGGTCCGAGAAAAGCGCTACGATTCATATTCATATGCAATTTGTTCACTCCTACTATGTTGGATTCATTACTCTAAGAATACCACGACAGCGTACAAGTGTCTTCCGACTATAGGGAAGGTCGAAGATCGGTCTCGGGACTGATTTGTAACAAAAAACCTTCCCCCACAAGTGGAAGGAAGGTTTCTAACAACCCTTACTAGAAAAACTTCACGAGCTCATCTTTGATCGCATCGTTTGAACCGCCAACCACCTTCTGAAACTGTGGTTTGTCGAACAAGGCTTGGATTTGCTCCGGATAGGTCTGAGCAATCCCGCGCAAGCGAATCGACTCATCGAACTTCGCCGGATGCGCCGTGGACAACGACACCGTCACCTCGCCAGCAGTGGCGAGCTTATCGGCTGCAGCAACCCCGCACGCTGTGTGCGGATCGAGCAGGTATTCGTACTTCGCGTGGTAAGCGCTGATCGTGTCGAGACACTCCTCGTTCTTCACGCCGTACGCGGCAAAATCAGCCTGCACTGCTTGCAGCTTATCAGCAGGGATAACGACGCGGCCTTCGGCCTTGAACTGCTCCATGATTGCGTTAACTGCCGCAGCGTCTTCGCCGTACAAGTAGAACAAGTAGCGCTCAAAGTTACTCGCGACTTGAATGTCCATGGACGGGCTGTATGTGCCGCGGAACTTGCCTGGTTGATACACGCCTTCTTGGACGAAGCGCTCAAGAATATTGTTTTCATTCGTAGCGAGAATGAGTTTATTGATCGGAAGCCCCATTTTCTGAGCCAGGTAGCCAGCAAAAATATCGCCAAAGTTACCCGTAGGCACGCTGAAGTTGACCTTCGCAGCCTGTTGCTCCTGTGGAAGCTGGAAGTAAGCATAGAAATAATACACCGTTTGCGCCAAAATTCGGGCAATGTTGATGGAGTTAATCGCGCGCAAGTGGTAGCGATGCTTGAACTCGACATCAGCAAAAAGCTCTTTAATAATGCGTTGGCAATCATCGAAGGTACCTTCAACGGAAAGATTCAACACATTCGCATCATTGACGGTCGTCATTTGTAGCTCTTGTACTTTGCTGACCTTCTGGTGCGGATGCAGGATACAAATCCGGATGCCTTCTTTGCCGCGTACGCCTTCGATGGCAGAAGCTCCAGTATCACCGGAAGTAGCTCCGAGGATGTGGATGATGGAATTCGTTTTGCGTGAAACATACGAATACAGATTGCCAAGGAATTGCAGCGCAATATCCTTGAAAGCAAACGTAGGGCCGTGGAACAATTCCAGCACATACGTATCATCGCTCAAGCGTTTAACCGGCGTAACCGCTTCGTCGCGGAACGTGGCATAGCTTTCATCGACGAGCTGCTTCAGCTCATCGCGTGGAATTTCGTTGTTCACATAGAGCGAGAAGATTTCTAGGGCCAGCTCTGAATAGGAGAGCTTCGACCAGCTTTGAAGCGTGTCAGCGGATAGCTGCGGGATGTGTTTTGGCACGAGTAGCCCGCCATCATTGGCCAATCCCATCAGGATCGCATCGATAAAGCCGATGGGTTCTACTTTGCCGCGAGTGCTAATGTATTCCATATGAGTCCCCTTATACGATTGAATTTTCAGTTATTGTATCAAAAAACAGAACATTTGGACAGTGTACATCCACCACGGATATGCTGCCTTTAAAACAAAAGAACCTCCCCTGCTAGGGAAGGTTCACTATTTACTCTTGCGGACTCTCTACAACGATTTTCCAAGCGTTGCTGATCGGTGGCAAGCTTTTGGTCATCATAGGGCCGTAAAACCCAATAACGTTTGCGCCTTTCACAAGCGTGGATTTCTCCACGGGATCACCCTTGCCGTCCACGATCGCCGTATCTGCAGACAATTGCAGTACGATCTCATCCTGTGCTTGCTCTGTGAGGCCCTCACCTTTAACGAGAAGGCTGCCATCTTCGCGAACCGCCTCAATCACACCCGCTGTACCTAACGCGCCTTTATGAGCTGCTGTGTCAAGCACAGTGATATTGGATGCGGACGTTTGCGGTGGCAAGCTCATCGTCATCGCCATGGAATGCTCAGCAGTGATCGTCAATCCAACGTGCAGATCAGCAAGCGTCAACTTCGTACCGTCAAGCATTTGGTACGTTGTTTCTGGGCTTACATTAAGAACGATACCGCCAGTACCCGTGTCTTGAATGTGGATCTGAGCGTTATCTCCTGTCGTACGAATGGAGGTAATGACGCCAGTCGATTGCACCTTTTTGGTCGCTTCTTTCATCGAGATGGCAATGGAATTCCCTTTAGAAGCGAGTGTGCCGTGCAGAATTTTGTTGACGAAGGAAGCAGGCACATACAGCTTGCTGTTCACCAATTCAGGCGCGGTGCCGAGCCCAGTTAACATTTTATTAACCGTATAGCGGTCTTCCCCAGTTTTCACTGTTGTAAAAAGATTACCCTTCGACAGATCAACGGAGTAGGTTTCTGGATTCCACGTTAACGTAAAACCAAGACCTTCTGTTACAGCGCGAAGCGGCAGCATAGGCTCAGTGGCGCCTGATTTCAAATAGCCATTCTCAATGGATTGCCCGTTTACTTGTACGGCAACATCAAGCTGGGTTTTCACAGGTTGGATTTGTTTCGCGTTCATTTCGGGAACGACAGCTTCCGTAGTAGCCGCATATGCCGCTCCTGTTGTCAGCATGCTGGATAGGGAGAGGATGGCGAGCGTTTTTTTCATCATCGGTTTCATGGTTCGTATACGTCCTTCCAATTATGTAAATTATGGTTGATATTCTTGTTCTCTAACGCGTGGACTCGAGAGAAGGTTGCAGACGAGCCGAAAGTTTCATTTTAAATATGTGGCGGAGTAGACTTCATTTGGCCTACACGATAGAATCAATGTGAATGACTGAAATTGGAAAAAGGGGTGGACAGGTTGTCTTTTGTTATGAAGCTGCGATGGTTTTTTAAAGAAAGATGGAGGTACTATGTACTCGCGGTCTCTCTGATGATCGGTGTGAATTTATTACAAACGATTCCGCCTAAAATGATAGGAAACACCATTGACCATATTCGTTATGGAAATTTAACGGCATCGGGGCTCAACCAGACGGTGCTTTTATTAGTTGGACTTTCCCTTCTTCTTTATGTGATGACCTTCTTGTGGATCACGAACTTATTCGGCAACTCCGCCTTAGTGGAAAAGCTCCTTCGGGGTCGGTTGTTAGCCCAACTGACGAATATGTCGCCAGCGTTTTTCCAACGCAACACGACGGGGCAGCTGATGGCTTTAGCAACAAACGATATTTTAGCGATTGGTCAAACATCGGGTTACGGTGTGATGACACTTGTTTCAACGCTAGTAGGGGCTACGGTCGTCATCGTGACGATGGTGTCGCTCATCTCCTTCAAATTAATGTTGGCGGCGCTAATTCCACTGCCTTTCCTGGCTCTTGTGATCAATTTGTTAGGCAAAAAGGTGAGGGTCCGCTTCCTTGCGGCACAGGCCTCCTTCGGTGTCATGAATGATCATGCGTTGGAATCGATCTCAGGCATTCGCGTGATTCGCTCCTATGTGCAAGAGACGCAGGATTTGAAAGCGTTCGATGATGTCACCTCCGATGTGATGCATAAAAACCGCCGTGTTTCGATGCTCAACGCCTTATTTCAACCGCTAACCTCGTTGATCGTTGGCTTGAGTTACTCGATTGGCATCGGATATGGCTCTTATCTCATGTTTCATGATGAAATCACGCTCGGACAGCTCATTTCGTTCAATATTTACCTCGGTATGCTCATCTGGCCGATGATTTCCTTCGGTGAGTTTATTAACGTTCTGCAGCGCGGAAGCGCATCGGCGGATCGTCTGGATAAGGCGTTCTCGCAGAAAGCTGACGTAGTTGATGTAGAGAAGCCAATCCATGTAGCTGTTCCAGATCGTATCGAGATGAGGGGGTTGACGTTCACCTACCCGACAGCTAACCAGCCAAGTCTCAAGGATGTCTCATTTGAGCTAGAGCGAGGACAAACGCTCGGTATTGTTGGCCGAACCGGCAGCGGCAAAAGCACACTGCTCAAGCAGCTCATTCGCCAATACACGATCGAGCCAGGCAAGCTTCTTATTTCAGGCGTCCCTATTGAGCAAATAACGTTGGATCAAATCAAGCGTTGGGTCGCTTATGTGCCGCAGGAGCATTTGCTGTTGTCCAAGTCGATCCGCGACAATATTGCGCTTGGTAAGCATACAGCTTCACCGGAAGAGATTGCGCATGCGGTAGAGATGGCTTCTTTTACCCAAGATGTCGCTCAAATGCCAGAAGGCTTAGCTACCATTGTCGGTGAGAACGGCGTTATGCTGTCCGGCGGACAGAAGCAGCGTTTGGCGATTGCACGGGCCCTGCTGATTGATTCCGAAATTTTGCTTCTGGATGACTCCCTCTCGGCGGTCGATGCGCGAACAGAAAGTCGCATTCTTGGGCATATCCGCCAGGAACGCGCGGGGCGTACGACGTTGATTGCCACACATCGCTTGTCTGCCGTCAGCCATGCCAACTGGATTCTCGTCCTTGATGAGGGCCGAATCATTGAGGAAGGCACGCATGAAGAGCTCATGCTGTTCGGCGGCTGGTATCGCGAGCAGTGGGATCGCCAACAGATGGAAGCCAGTCTTGAAGATTGAGAACTTAGCCTATGCTTACGAAGATCGTTTTACCAAAGTAAAACTTTTAGGAGGACGACGGATTGTCTAAACCGACTACGGCCAGACGACTGATTGCCTACGCACTCGTCTATAAGTTCAGAATTCTCGGTGCGCTGCTGATTCTTTGCTGTTCAGTAGCAGCAGATCTGGGCGGGCCTTTTATAACCAAAACCATTATTGACGGTCATCTCTCCGGTGGTGCACGTGAACTGGCGCCTGTTCTCAAGCTGCTGGGGCTCTACATGGCTTTACTGTTAACCGCAGGTCTATGTAATTATTCGCAAGCTTACATTTTGCAATCCACTGCCTTACAAATTATTAAAAACATGCGCATGGATCTCATGCAGCACATTCATCGCATCTCGCTGCGATATTTTGATAACACGCCGATTGGGCAAGTCGTTTCGCGTATTGCGAATGATACGGAAGCCGTACGTGACCTGTTTATGAGCTTCATGGCGACCTTCGTCGTGAGCATGATGCAGCTCATTGGAATTTATGTGGCGCTTTTCTTGCTGGATTGGCATCTTGCGCTGTTTTGCTTGGCGCTGCCGCCGATCTTCGTCGTAATCATGACCATTCATTTAAAATATTCAAAAATCTTCATCACCATCATGCGCGCTCGACTGAGTGATATGAATGCCATGATTAACGAATCCATCGTCGTGATGCCGATTATTCAAGCTTTCCGCCGTGAGAAGGTCACACTAGATGAATTTGAAGAGCTGAACAAGGATCGTTATGTGAATCAGGTGAAGCAGTTCCGTATCTACGCGCTTTCTACGCGAAATGTGGTGGGAACGATCGGCAGCTTGGTGACAGCGATGGTCATTTGGTATTTTGGCGGAAAATCCTTGGAAAGCTTGATCTCTTTTGGGGTGTTCTACGCGTTTATTGATTATCTGGGACGGATCTTTCATCCGATCATCGGGATTTTTGATCAGTTGACGAATGCCCAGCGGGCGTTTGTATCAGCTGAAAAAGTATTCACGATCCTTGACATGGACGGTCAAGAAATCGATAAGGCGGATCGCGTGCAGCGTCCGGAAGGCATTGTGAAGTTCAACAACGTCACCTTTGCTTATAAAGAAGGGGAGAATGTACTCAAGCAGATTTCGTTTGAAGCGCGAAAAGGGGAAACCATCGCCTTGGTCGGACATACTGGCTCTGGCAAAAGCTCCATCCTAAACCTGCTCCTCGGCTTCTACGAGCCGCAGGAGGGCGCGATTACCATCGATGGCCGAGATATCAAAGGCATGTCGAAACAAGCGCTGCGCAAGCATATGGGGATCGTGCTGCAGGATCCGTTCCTGTTCGCGGGGGATATTAAGTTCAACGTGAGTTTGTATAATCAGGACATCTCACTGGATAGAGTAAAGGCTGCACTGCGCGATGTTGGGGCAGCTGGTTTTATCGAGCAGCTGCCGAACGGCTACAACGAGCAGGTCGTGGAGCGGGGCAGCACGCTGTCCTCCGGTCAGCGGCAATTGATCTCGTTCGCACGAGCGCTGGCGTTCGATCCGTCGATACTGATCCTCGATGAGGCGACAGCCTCCATCGACAGTGAGACAGAAGGACTCATTCAGCGAGCGCTGAAGGTGGTTAGCGAGGGGCGGACGACGCTTATCATCGCGCATCGGTTGTCCACGATCCGCGACGCGGATCAAATTCTTGTGCTGCACCGCGGCGAGATCGCCGAGCGCGGCAATCACGAGACGCTTATGGCGCTGGGCGGGCGCTATGCGAAAATGTACCAACTGCAGAAGGGTGCTGCGGCAGTTGTGGAATAGAAGAAAGGCGCTTCCTTGTGGGGAAGCGCCTTTTTTATATGCGGTCGGGCTGAACTCGCCTCCGAACCCGAGCCCCGAACTTCGCTCTCGAAGCCCAGCTCCCACTGGAATAACTGGAAAACCTCCAGCTATTTTCGCCGAAAACGACCGAAATAGCGGATTAACTGGAAACCCTCCAGTTATAAACCTCGGAATCGCCTGTTTCACCGAAATCAAGCCAAATTAGCTACAGGAAATCCAGTTAGTTTCCTAAATCCGATGAAAGTAGCAGAATTAGCTGTAGTTTATCCAGTTAAGCGTGAGCGGACCTCTTTTTCACCCTACGCTCATGCAAATAACTCCACACCATCAAAACAAACCCCGCCGCGGTCAAGCCCGCGCCGATCCAAGGCAAAGACGCTAGGCCAGTGTGCGTAATCGCCCAACCTCCAAGAAAAGCACCGCCAGCATTGCCCAGATTCAACGCAGAATGCGTTGAGGTGGCGGCTAGCTCTGGCGCTTCTTTGGCCAGATTCATGATACGAATCTGCAGTCCGGGCAAAATCGCGAAAGAGGCAATCCCCCAGATGAAAATGGTGATAATTGCGGCAACCGGGAACTGATCCGTATACGCGAATACGGCTAGAATGAGCGCCAATGCAGCAAAGTTGCCGATTAAGGACGGCATGAGCTTCCAGTCGGCCATTTTGCCACCTACAATGTTGCCGAGCGTCACGCCAAAGCCGAACAAGATAAGAATCCAGGTAACATTGCTTTCTTTGAAGCCAGTGATGTCGATAAGAATAGGCGCGATGTAAGTGAACACCGCAAACAAGCTGCTGCATCCTAATGCCCCGATCAGAAAGACTAACAACAATCGCGGCTGCAAGAGAGAGCGAACCTGACGCACAAGGCTGGTATTCGTTTTCTGTGTGATCTGTGGAATGAAAATAAGAATTCCTATGAAGGATATGATCCCCATGATCACAACTGAACCGAACGATGCTCGCCAGCCGAGATGTTGACCGATGTACGTACCGAGCGGTACGCCAAGAATATTCGCGATAGTTAGTCCCGCCATCATAACCGATATGGCACTGGCCCTTTTTTCAGGCCGAACCAAATTCGCCGCGATAACAGAGCCGACACCGAAGAAGGTTCCGTGTGCCAATGAAGTGATAAGTCGTGCCACGAGTACGATTCCATAGGAAGGTGCCAGAGCAGCTAAGCCATTGCCAAGGATGAATATGAGCATCAGCACCAGTAGGAGACGCTTTTGCGGCAGCTTATGAGTCAACATAGCAAGAATCGGCGCGCCGAATGCGACGCCTAGGGCGTAACCCGTAATTAATTGTCCCGCTTGGGAGATACTAACGTTCAGGTCATCAGCCACATTGGGCAGAATCCCCATGATCACGAACTCGGTCATCCCGATGGCGAAGGCGCCAACCGTTAGAGAGAAGAGGGAGATAGGGAACCGTTCTTTCTCGGTCACTGTCCCTTGTAAGACATGTGAAGTGTTCATATTACGTAACCACCTTTCTAAAGGTTTAATCATACCATGAGAACTAGCGAACAAGGTGTGACAGTCTATGTATCTTTTTTCCATCCATTTTAAAATTAGCCCATTGACAATTATCTTTAAATAAAGTATCTTTAAATTAAGATAAATGAAACGAAGAAACGAGGTGAAGCAACATGAGCGAGTCGAGAAATCATTCTCTAGATCTTTACATCGCCCTTTCCAGAGCAAGCGAGTGGGTGAACGCCCACGGGGATCGAGATATTCGCAAGCATGGACTTAACCGCACAGAGTTTGGTGTACTGGAGCTGCTTTACCATAAGGGAGCACAAGCGATTCAACAAATAGGCAGCAAGGTGTTAATGAGCAGCGGGAACATTACGTATGTTGTCGATAAGCTGGTGAAAAAGGAATTCGTAACGCGCAACACGTCGACGGAGGATCGCAGATTAATTTTTGCTGAAATTACGGACAAAGGGAAACAATTTATAGAGGACGTATTTCCGAAGCATGCGGAAGTGATCGAGAGCGCTGTGGCGGGGTTGACTGATGAAGAGAAGAAGCTAGCTAGTCAGCTGTTGAAGAAACTTGGCAAATTCGCTCAGGAAGGGTTCAAATAGAATCCCTCAGGCTATTTTCGAAAAAGATCACGCAACTTTTTAACATAAACGATAACATCGCATGCAAACTATCTTAAAATAAAGAATCTTAAATATGAAGGAGTTGGCTATTATGACAACAACACAACAAACTGCAGGTATTCACCATATCACCGCTTTCGTTCAACATGCACAGGCAACTGTAGACTTCTATGCTGGTATTTTGGGGCTTCGTATGATCAAAAAAACAATCAATTTTGATGCTCCAGAAGTGTACCATCTTTATTTTGGGAATGAAGCAGGTAGCCCGGGTACAATCATTACCTTCTTCCCTTATGCAGGATCTCGCAAAGGGCGGATCGGCGGAGGCCAAGTTGGCATCACTACGTATGCCGTGCCAACAGGCAGCCTTTCCTTCTGGGAGGCGCGTCTAGAGAAATTCCAGATTGCCTATGAAAAAAATGCTCGATTCGGTGAAACGTATCTACAGTTCAAAGACCCTGATGGTTTAAGACTCGAACTCGTTGAGCGTGAGCAGGGAGCGCTTAGTCAATGGGCATTTGGCGGCGTATCCGTGGACAAAGCAATCAAAGGCTTCGGTGGCGCTGTCCTATACAGCACCGCTCCAGACAAAACTTCGGAGCTCATCGTGAACGTCATGGGACTGCAAAAAGTAGGGCAAGAAGGTGCTTATGCACGCTTCGCTTCCTTCGGCGACTTGGGTAACATCGTCGATATCAACGTAACGCCGATGGACTACGGCGCTGGTGGAGCGGGAACGGTGCATCATATCGCATGGCGCGCTAAAGATGATGCAGAGCACGCGCTGTGGAGAAGTCACGTGGCAAGCCACGGCTACCACCCTACACCAATCGTCGACCGTCAATATTTTAACGCGATCTACTTCCGTGAAGAAGGCGGCATCCTGTTTGAGATTGCTACGGATCCTCCAGGCTTTGCAAGAGATGAAGAGCCGGAAGCACTAGGTGAAAAATTAATGCTACCGGAATGGTATGAACCAAGCCGTGATCAAATCGTGAAAAATTTGCCGCCGATCGAAGTGCGGGTATTGGAAGGTGATAAACAATGAGACATATCTATCAGCAAGGATCTGATATAACAGCGCCCGTGCTCGTTCTGTTTCACGGAACGGGCGGGACAGAGCAAGACCTGCTGCCTTTGGCGCAGGCGATTTCACCAACCTCCTCCGTACTCAGTGTGCGGGGGAACGTTCTAGAGAACGGCATGCCGCGGTTTTTCCGCCGGCTGGCAGAGGGCATCTTCGACGAGGAGGATCTTATCTTCCGTACGAAGGAAGTGTATGATTTCCTCGACGCGGCAGCGGTAGAGCACGGCTTCGACCGCAGCAACGTCGTCGCCATCGGTTACTCAAACGGCGCGAACATTGCGGGCAGCCTCATGTTCCACTACCCGAATGCGCTTCGCGCAGCCATTCTGCATCACCCTATGGTGCCGCGGCGCGGCCTGCAGCTGCCAGACCTCACAGATACGCCCGTATTCATCGGCGCGGGCAAGAACGATCCGATCTGCTCCCCTGAGGAGTCGGAGGAGCTAGAGCGCCTATTGAGCGACGCTGGGGCCGATGTTCATGTGCATTGGGAGTCTTCAGGGCACCAATTGACGCGCTCGGAGGTTTTTGCAGCGGCCGATTGGCTCAAAGTGCTCTCACTCTAATCGTTTAGGATAGGGGAGGGGATTGCGACTATGACGATGTTAGGTATTGATCCAACGACACAATCCGAGCGAGACAACTATAAGCTGCTTATTGGCAGCATTATTCCACGGCCGATCGCCTTCGTCTCGACCTTATCTACAGAAGGCGTACTGAACGCCGCGCCTTTCAGCTACTTCACCATCGTCACGGCAGACCCGCCGATGGTTGCCGTCTCCGTGCAGCGGAAGCAGGGTGTCCGGAAGGACACCTCCCGCAACGCGGTCGATACAGGGGCTTTCGTCGTCCACATCTCCGATGAGTCCTATATCGACCAGATCAACCAGAGCGCCGCTGCGCTGCCGCCAGAGGAAAGCGAAGTGGCGCTCACCGGGCTTACGCCTGTCGCGAGCCGCCACATCGCGGTTCCTGGCATCGCCGAAGCAAGCATCCGCATGGAATGCGTCCTGGAGCAGGCGATCCCTCTCGGGGGAACGGCAGATGCGCCAGCGGCAGATTTGCTGATCGGACGTGTCGTTTATTTTCACATCGATGATACCTTAATTGACAACGGGCATATTGATCCGCAGAAAGTGAAGCCTGTCAGCAGGTTAGCCGGCAGCTCCTATGCGAAGTTGGGCGAGCTTTTTACACTGAATCGACCCATTTAACAAGAGACGAAGCGCTTCGTTCTTACGCAGAACGAGAGGCGCTTCGTCTCTTTTAATAAGAATTACTTATATTGCATTTTACAAAAGGGATTTACACACGTATGATGAGATGGCTGTGTAATATTTGTTATCTTATAACGGGAACTTATTTCGATTCGTAACGTAGTACTTCAAGGATGTAAACTTACAAGTTTCGACACGACGCGGAGAGAGGGAGTTCTAACAGGATGAAGCATGAAGATAAGGGTGGGTGGCGGAAAGATATCGCGCCTTTTGAAAGACCACATATGAAGCATAGCGTGTGGCAGATCATCAATACAGTGGGACCCTTTTTCGTGCTTTGGTATTTTGCTTTTCTAAGTATTTCCGTTTCCATTTGGCTAACGTTCGTGATCGATATCATAGCCGCTGGATTTTTGATCCGCATTTTTATTATTTTTCATGATTGCTGTCACAAATCCTTTTTCAAAAACAAAATAGCGAACGAAATCGTCGGCACGCTAACAGGAATTTTAACCTTTGTACCTTACCATCAATGGCGCCATACGCACTCCGTTCACCATGCTTCCAGCGGTAATCTGGATCGCAGAGGTGTAGGTGACATTTGGACGCTGACCGTGGATGAATATATGCAAGCAACATGGCTCAAACGTATGACCTATCGACTGTATCGCAGTCCGTTCGTCATGTTTATTATTGGACCGATCTTTATCTTCCTCATTGATTACCGGTTTAACCGCAGGAAGGTAGGCATGAAAGAAAGATTGAACACGTATATCACCAATATTGCGATCGTTGGCAGTATTGCGCTGCTTTGTTGGGGCATAGGCTGGCAGTCCTTCCTGCTGATTCAAGGGCCGATGTTCTTCTTCTCAGGTATGGCGGGCATTTGGTTGTTTTACGTACAGCATAACTATGAAGAAACATATTACGAGAATGATGCCGATTGGGATTATGTGAAGGCCGCTATGCATGGTAGCTCATTTTACAATTTGCCGCGTGTGCTGCATTGGATCACTGGCAATATTGGCTATCACCATATTCATCATTTAAGCCCGCGTGTACCTAACTATCATTTGCAAAAGGTTCACGACAAGAACGCGGCACTTCGCAACGTGCAGACGATCACACTGAAAACGAGCTTGGAATCGCTGAAATTCCGTATTTGGAATGAGGAAGCCAAGAAGTTCATTCAGTTCAAGGATTTGAAGCAATTCCGTATCAAAGTGAAACCGCGTATTATTAAAGCTGTTGATGTTGAATAAAATAAGATGTGTCTGACCTGTGATCATCTTGCGGGTTAGGCTCTTTTTTTTATTAAAATATCGTTGAAATGGCCTAATGGGCGCTGTATAATCCATCTATGACGTCAAAAAGTGAACGGGTGTTTATTAATGCAAATTTTAAAAGATGAAGTCAAAAACAGCATCCGCCAAGCGGCCTTGACCGAGTTCAAGAAGCATGGATATTTAAAAGCCTCCATTCGACAAATTGCAGATAGCGCAGGTATAACACCGGGTAACATCTATCGCTATTTCAAGAGCAAAGATGATCTGTTCGACGAGCTGATTCAACCCATTCAGGAGCAATTGGCCGATGTTCTTCGCGTATGTAAGCAAGAAGTAGATGACACGCTGTGTACCGCTTTATCAGATCATTTGCTGATTTTACGTCGAATTGATGCCTCCCTGATGCTGCTTTTCAAGGAATCCAGCACAGAGCTTACGATTCTGCTTAACCTGAGTGAAGGCTCCCGATTCGCCTCGGTGAAACAAGATATGATTACACTAGTGAATCAGATTATTTCAGAAGTTTTTACAGCAGAATTGGCGCCTTCCGGCACGTTATCCCAAAAAGATCAGTTTTCGGCTCGCATGATTGCAACGACGATGATTGAGAGTATTTGTCTTATTTTGCGTGATCATGAGGATGGCGACACGATCAAAATGCTCGTTGATGAACTGTTGTACCTGTATTGCACAGGTATTTCAGAAAAAATAAAGCTAGCACAGTCCTAAAATTTTTTGGCCCAATAATGAACGCTTGTTTATTATCGGTTGGGCAAGTGGAGGAGAAGAGAGATGAAATCCATTATTAAGTGGCGCTGGGCGATTCTGGCGGTATGGTTGGTGGCGACGGTGTTGCTGACGGTTTTCCAACCAAATGTGAATGCGATCCTTGGATTACGAGGGCAAGATCCGCTTCGCAGCGACGCGCCGTCGAAGGGTGCATCCGCGATTTTGAACAAAATCAATGGGGTTGAGGGCACGAGTGATATCGTGGTCTTCCATAACCCAAACAAGCTATCGGATGCAGATATGAAGGCGATCGAGGCTGGTATTACGAATTTGAAAAGCCATCAAGAGAAACTGGGCTTCAATCAGCTGATTGATCCGTTTACGATGCCAGAGGCGAAGTCTTCACTGATTTCTGAGGATGGCACAACCTTAATGGCGAGCTTTTCCTTGGATAAAAGAGGGCGCCATGTCGAGGACATCAAGGTGGAATTTGAAGATGTTTTGAAAGACGTGAAGGTAGAGTATTACCTGTCCGGTGAGGATTTTATCCAGGACGATTACATTAAAGTTTCCGAGTCTGGTGTTGAAAAGAGTGCCGCGCTTACGGTCATTTTCATCCTAGCTGTCCTAATTATTATGTTCCGCTCCGTCATTATTCCGGTGGTTTCCTTGCTGGCGGTTGGTATTTCGTATCTCGTGTCCATGGGGATTGCCGCGCAGCTCATCGATAAGTTCAATTTTCCGGTGACGAGTGTCACGCAAATGCTGTTAATTTTGATTCTGTTCGGGATTGGAACGGATTATAACATTCTCTTATTTAATCGGTTCAAAGAGGAATTATCCCACGGCTTATCCGTGGATGATGCGATTGGTGTGACGTACCGCACGGCGGGTAAAACGATTTTTTACAGTATCTTGACTGTATTTATTGCATTTGCTGCATTAACGTTCTCGGATTTCGGTATTTATCAATCAGGGAATGTGGTTGCGATTGGTACGGCGATCCTCTTGCTCCAAATCGTAACGGTAACGCCGTTTTTCATGAAATTGCTAGGGAGTAAGCTCTTCTGGCCTTCTAAAGGGACTACAGGGCATAAAGAGAGTAAATTCTGGGCTGGCTTGACGAAAATCGCGGTGAAAAGACCGATCGTGACGACGGTAATTATCTTGATTGTTACGGTTCCGCTTGCGCTTGCGAATCATCAGAAGCTGTCTTTTGACCAGTTGAAAGAGCTGGGGAATGATCACCCTTCAACGAAAGGCTTTAGCCTTGTGGCGGAGCATTTCAGCCGTGGTCAGGCACTGCCAACGATGGTTGTCATGGAGAATGACAAACCTCTTAACACCAATGATGGTTTAGCGGCAATTGATAAGGTAACGGAGAAGCTGAAAAGCATTCCAGGTGTCGACATGGTATCCAGTGTGACACAGCCGCAATCGAAGCCGATTGACGATTTCTATATTTCTAGCCAAACGAAGGCAGTCGCGGATGGTATTACGGCTTCGCAAAGCGGTGTGAACCAAATTCGCGACGGACTTACCCTTATGCAGAGCAAGCTAGCGGCGCCAGACACATCGAGTGTTGGCCAACTTGTCGATGGTACGGGTCAGGTGCAGGATGGCTATAGTAAGCTAACGACTGCGCTGGATCAAGTGGCTAGCGGCATTGCGCAAGGTGCTGGCGGTGCAGGCGAGCTGAGTACGGGTATTGCTGCGCTGAAGGATGGCATTGACCAAGTGAGTGTTAATAGCGTGAAGATTACTGACGGGCTGACGCAGCTTGGGCAAGGCTATAACGCTATGACAGATGGCTACGGTCAAATCGAGGGTCAGCTTGCAGGCATTCAGCAAGGGCTTGTCGGTATGAATGGGCTGATTGGCGGGCTTGGCAGCAAGTACAGCCAACTGGCGACAGATAGCGATTATATTCAGCTGAAGCAAACGGGCGAAGGTTTGGCCTCCGGTCTGACTCAGCTGAGCGGAGGACTTGGAGAGCTTGGCAAGAACGCAGCCAAGCTGAACAGTGCTTTTGCGGAGGCGACGCAAGGCCTGACGCAAGTAAATGGCGCGCAGGCGCAGCTAGCGGCAGGGTTGGCGCAGCTAGAGAGCGGGGCGGCTGAGCTCGCTAAAGGGCTGAAGCAAGGCAGCGCGGGCAGCCGCGAGATTGCGGCCAACATGGCGAAGCTGAACGCTGCGCTAGGCAGCGTCAAGGACGGTCAGCAGAAGCTGAGCGAAGGCTTGTCGGGTCTCAGCGGCGGCATGGGCCAGCTGAAGGACGGCCTTGGCCAGAGCGGCAACGGACTCGGTGACGTGTCCGAAGGGCTCGGCAAAACGAGCCAGTTCCTGACGCAGCTGAACGGCTCGAAAACGTTCTTTATTCCAAAAGAAGCGCTATCTAGCGCGGATTTCGGGAAATCCATGGACAGCTTCATGTCCAAGGATCGGACAATGACGAAGATGATCGTCATTTTGAAAGATGATCCGTATTCATCGGCTGCGATGGATACGATTGAAGCGATTAACGCGGAGCTTGCTGCTAGCGTAAAGGGCACGGTGCTTGAGCACGCGAAAGTTGGCGCGGCGGGACCAAGCTCGACGACGTACGACACGAATAAGGCGCAGCTGAAGTCGTTCAATAGCACCGCAATTATTGTCATTATCGGTGTGTTCGTTGTCTTGCTGTTCGTTATTCGTGCCTTCTGGCCAGCGGTCTACATCATATTAAGCTTAGTGATTTCTTACTACGTGGCGATGACGGCGACGAATGTCGTAACGGATAAAATCATCGGTGCCGACGGCGTCTCCTCCTTCGTACCGTTCTTCTCCTTCATCATTATTATTGCTGTCGGCGTCGACTACAGCATCTTCCTGATGATGCGGTACAAAGAGCTTGGCGACCTGTCGCCAGCCAAAGCGATCGTGCAAGCCGCCAAGCACATCGGCGGCGTGGTCATCTCGGCGATGGTCATCCTTGGCGGAACCTTCGCCACGTTGGTGCCATCCGGCCTCGTTCTGTTGATCGAGCTGGCCGTGGCCGTGATTGTAGGCCTCATCGTGCTCTGCTTCGTCTTGCTGCCGATGCTTCTGCCGGCATTGCTTGCGATGCCAGAGGCGCTTCGTGCGAAGCGTGGCGTTACGGCTCGCAAGGTGGCGACGGAGAGTCGCACAGCGTAACAATATTGAAAATGCCTTCCCACCTTTGTGGGAGGGCATTTTTTTATTGGAGATGCCAAGAACCCCAAAAACCTAAAAAAAACACAAGTCAGTTAAAAGCCATTCCATAGTTGAAAGCGCTATATCAGGGTACGATAGACCTATAACATCGACGAAGATGAGTGAGGGGGGCCAGAGGATGGCGGTCAACGCACAAGCGGTAAAGCAAATGAATCAGCGTGCGCAGGTGAGTAAGGGTAAGGCCTTGCTGCGAACGTTTTGGAAGTATAGGGCGCTGTATCTAATATCGCTGCCAGGCATTATTTATTTTATTATTTTCAAGTACGTACCATTATTAGGCTCTGTTATTGCGTTTCAGGATTACAATATTTTCGACGGCTTCACAGGCAGCAAATGGGTAGGTCTTGAACATTTTACCCGCATGTTTGCACACTATGACTTTATCAATATTTTGAAGAATACAGTACTCATTGGTGTTTATGATTTGCTGTTAGGGTTTCCAGCGCCAATCATTCTCGCCTTACTATTGAACGAACTTCGCCTAGTGGTGTACAAGCGTGTGCTTCAAACGGTCGTGTACATGCCTCACTTCCTGTCCTGGGTTATCGTGAGCGGGATCGCAATTGGCATTCTTTCCCCATCTACAGGGGCTGTCAACCACTTCATTACTTGGTTAGGCTTTGAACCTATTTATTTCTTAGGGGAAGAATCATGGATTCGCACCGTGTTGATTTCTTCGGGAATTTGGCGGGATTCCGGGTATGGAACGATCATTTATTTAGCGGCTTTGGCTGGGATTAATCCAGATTTATATGAAGCGTCTGAAGTGGATGGGGCTAACCGTTGGAGACAAACGATTTCGATTACGCTTCCTTCGTTGCTGCCTACGATCATGATTCTGTTCTTGCTTCATATTGGTAAATTCTTAGATTTCGGCTTTGAACGTGTTTTCGTGTTCTTGAATCCGCTTAATAAAACGAACGGTGAAATTCTAGACACGTACATCTATACGCAAGGTTTGCTATCCCAGCAGTTTAGTTATACAACAGCAATTGGTCTTTTCAAAGCCGTAGTAGGCGTGATCTTTATCGTAACAGGTAATGTTCTAAGCAAAAAAACAACGGGTGAAAGCTTGTACTAAGACGGAGGTGAACGCTATATGAATCGCAAGCCGACAGCCGGCTGGCAAATGTTCAACGGCTTCAATATATTATTTCTTTCTCTCTTATCGCTAGCGATGCTCCTGCCGTTCTTAAACGTGCTGGCTCAATCGTTCAGTTCCTCGGAAGCTATTGTCAATGGGAAGGTATTGTTCTGGCCTGTTGAATTTACATCAATTAACTATCAATATGTATTTAGTGACGCAGCAATCTGGCGTTCTTTCGGAGTAACGGTGTATATTACGGTGTTGGGTACACTAATCAATCTAATCGCGACCGCTTCACTGGCTTATCCGGTGTCGCGCCCTGAGTATGCTGGCCGTAATGCTGTCGTTATTATGGTTTTGATTACGATGGTCTTCACAGCGCCACTTATTCCTAACTTTATTTTGATGAAAAATTTACACCTGACCAATTCACTTTGGGCCTTAATGATTCCAGGGGCGATCAGCGCCTTTAACTTCTTCATTATGCGGTCGTTTTTCATGCAAATTCCGAGTGAATTAATTGATTCCGGGCGTATCGACGGATGTTCCGAGCTTAGAATGATCTGGAACATCGTCCTGCCGCTATCCAAACCAGTTATGGCTTCTCTAGGGATTTTCTATGCGGTAAGTCACTGGAATACGTATCAAAGCGCCTTGTACTACGTAAATAAGCCGGCCCTTTGGCCGCTTCAAGTCAAACTGCGTCAACTGATTGTATCCGAGGATATTAGTATTGATCCGAATGCTGCCCAATTCAGCGGGCTTGCCCATATGGATCCAGAGGGTATCAAAATGGCTACCATTATCATTGCGACGCTTCCGATTATTATCATCTACCCATTCTTACAGCGTCATTTCGTCAAAGGTATGATGGTTGGATCAGTGAAGTCCTAGTCATAATCTGCTTGAAATGATCAATATTTACAAAATTCTAAAAAAAAGACAATTCAAACTAAAGACAGTCCATATCAGTGAATTGTAAACGCTTTTACAATGAGAGCAGGAAGTGTATATAACTTAGTGAGATGAAAAGAGGGGTAGAAATGAAAAAATGGATTCCGGTCACAATGGCTACCGTTTTAATGGCTTCCATGTTGGCTGCTTGCGGCGCAAAAACAGATGATCAACCAGCATCAAGCGCAGCTGGCGCAGCAAGTGCTAAACCTGCAGAAAAAACGAAATTCTCCATCTCCATGCGTACACTAGCATTCGGACATGTTGAGAAATCGCCTGATATCAATCAAGACAAATGGGTGAAGAAGCTTGAAGAGCTAACGAACTCCGATATGAATATCGTGCTTGTTCCACACAAAGAATATGAACAGAAAATGATCCAAATGTTTGCAACAAACGACATTCCTGATGTTGTTCAGGCTAATGGCGGTGTAAACGGCAAAGAAATGGCAGGTTCCGTGAAAGCTGGCGTGTTCATGCCGCTGGATGATTTGCTGAAGAAATACGGTCAGAATTTGCTGAAAAAAGTGCCTAAAGAAGCTTGGGATAAAGTGACGTATCAAGGTAAAATTTTCGCGATTCCTGAGTACTTGTCCAACCCATCCCGCCGTGCGATCTTCGTTCGTAAAGACTTGCTCGATAAAGCAGGCCTAGGCGTTCCGAAAACGGTTGATGAGTACATGAAAGTACTTCGCAAGTTCAAGGAAATGGGCGTAGAGAACCCTTATATGGGTCGTGAGAACTTTAAGTACGCGGATTCCTTCTTCGGTGCTTATGACGTCTATCCTTACTTGTCCATGTTTGAAAAGTCAGGCGATCAAGTATTGCCGAAATTCTATGATACAGAAAATATGATGAAAGCTCTTCAAACGTACAAAACGATGTTTGACGAAGGCTTGATCAATAAAGAATTCGCAACGATTAACGCAACAGTGTTCAAGAACACGATTCTTGCTGGTAAAGCGGGTATGTGGTCCATGAATGCGAATGAAATGCTGCAATGGGAAACACAGCTGAAAGCCAACGTGCCAACAGGTGACATCGAGATCATTTCCGCACCAACAGGACCAGATGGCAAAGGTGGTCACTACCTGTATGGAGCAGCACCGCGCGCTTATTTCATTAACAAAAACGTGAAAAATGCTGAACAAATCATCAAGTTCTTCGATTGGATGATGTCTCCGGAAGCAGAGAAATTCTTTACATTCGGTATTGCAGGCGACACGTACACAGAAAAAGATGGCAAAATCGAATACAAACAGCCAACCGATACGGCAGCTGTAGATGAAGAGCGCTACCGTCAATCCTTCTTGTGGATGGTTCAAGATACAACTTATAATAAAGGGACACTTGGCTTGACAGATGAAGGTAAAAAGTTGATGAATATTTTCGATACAACTTTGAAAAATGAAGGCCGCGATGGTATCGAATTCGAACCTCGTTTGGATTCGTTAGCAAAGAATCCTGACATTGCACCTATTTCTGACCAAGCACCTCCTGTACTTCTTCAGCACATGGTTAAAATGGTTTACGGAAAAGAACCGATTTCCGACTGGCCGAAAGTGTTGGAAGAGTGGAAGTCCAAAGGTGGAAATGATGTAATCAAGGAAGCAAATGAGAAATTTAATAGCAAAGATTCCGGTACGACTGTGTCGATGCCAAGAAAATAAGCTCAGCTCCTGAGCATGCCGCCTCCTCACGTACCCAATGGTACGTGGGGAGCGTGCATTTCATCAGGTTTTGAAAGGAGAGTTCCCCATGTACCGCATACTCATTGTCGATGACGAACCGATGATACGCCGAGGATTACAGAAGCTTGTGGAACAATCGGAGCTGCCCATTGAAAGCTTGCGAACGGCTGAGAATGGTGTTGTCGCAATGCAGCGGATTCAGGAGGAACGACCTGATTTTTTATTCACAGATATACGGATGCCGAAGATGGATGGCCTCGAGCTTTGCGCTCAAATTGCCCAGATGGATGCCGACATTCAAGTGGTCGTGATTTCTGGTTATGGCGATTTCGAGTATGCGCAGAAGTGTGTATCTTACGGTGTTAAAGAATATTTACTAAAGCCTGTCAATATTAAGGGATTTCAGCAGGTGTTAGAGAAGCTCATTCTGAATAAAAGCAAAGTAAGTTCGGAGTCCTTTGTGGCTGTCACCAAGCTGGAGGGGTGGGCTACCCGTCTTGAACAAGCTGTGTGGATGCTGCAGCAAGAGGAGCTTGAACGTGTTCTAGAGGAGATTCAATCCGAGCTAGGCACCTATAAATTAAAACTTAACCGCGTCAGTGATATTGTTCAGGAAATCTATACACTTGTGCATGGGCGGCTTACCGTTCGCGATGTGTATGTGATCCAGGAAGAGTTGAAGATTTCCGCTTCGCTTAGCGAGGAGGACGTATGGCTGTGGTTTACGACAGCTGTGAATGGTCTGCTGCAAGAGCTCAAGAGCAAGCGTAAAGGCAAGCAAAAGGATCCTGTTGAAGAAGCGAAGCAATACATGGAGAAGCATCTGGCAGAAGAAGTTTCTTTAGAAGAAGTAGCTGAATTCATTGGGTTGAATCCTTCTTACTTTAGTCAATTGTTTAAGCAAAATACGCAAGAAACCTTCGTTCAGTATCGAACACGTCGCCGTATGGAGAAGGCGAAGAAGCTGCTGCAACAGCCGCATTGGCGCATTACCGATATTTCCGGTGAGGTTGGGTATGCGGATCATCCGCATTTTACAAAAACATTTAAAAAGTATGAAGGCTGTCTACCCTCGGAATACCGTCAACGAATGGGGATCCGATAGATGAAGAGAAAGTCGCTCTCGCGTCAAATTTATGCGTATTTTCTCATCGTTATTGTGCTCTCATTGGTGTCGGTTGGGGCTGTTTCCTACTGGCAATCCTCGCGAGCGCTGGATGATCAAGTGAAGCAATATATGGAGCAGATGGTCGATAGTGCGAACTATCAAACGGATAGCTATTTACAGGCGTATGAGCTGCTCAGCAATGCCTTTTCGTCAAATTCCGACGTGCGAGCGTTCATGGAAATTAAGCCGGATGATTCGTATGAGTATTATGTGTATTCGGATAAAATCAAGGAATTCGCCCGTATTTCGGTTACGTCCATTATTACCTTATACAAACAGCTAAATATGGCCTATGTCGTGGGTCAGCATGGTCGATCGGTTATTTATGAGAACCAGAACTTGCTGAATTTTGATCCTGTGCTTGTGCGTGAGAAGTACGAAAATTTGATGAAATCAACGCCTGGTGATGGCAAAATTGCGCTGCTCAATTTGAGTATCCGGCCTGTGGATCAAGGCTCCGTTGTCACGATGGCTCGCAAAGTAAGAGGTCCTTCATATGGGGATGCGAACCGTGGTGTCGTAGCTATTGAAATCAAGTTAGATGAACTCGCGAAGACTTGGGATCGGGTGAGCTTGGGGAAAGAGGGGTTTTTCTTCATCGTGGATGATGCGGGTAATTACATTTATCCGCGGACAATGAGTGAGCGCAAATCGAAAGACGAGCTTGCTTCTCAAGTGCTGTCGAGCGGCAATCAAACATTTTTGTCCAAATACAATGGAGAGGAACGTATGTTTGTATCTCGAAAGTCGGGTTACTCGGATTGGAACCTTGTTGCATCCATGCCTGTTGAAGAGCTTCGTCGTCCCGCAAATACCATTCGGACAACGACAATTATCGTCGGTCTGGTTACATTGGCTGCTGCGCTTTGGCTTGCATCACGCTTTGGTCGCACTATCATTCGGCCGATTCGGGATCTCAAAGACAGCATGAGGGAAACGGAAAAAGGGAACTGGCAGTACATTGAAGACGCAGGTCGAACGGATGAGATGGGTGGACTTATTCACAGCTACAACCTGATGGTAACGCGCTTGTCCGATATGATCGAGCGGGTGTATGAGGCCGAGCTGGAGCAGCAAAAGAATGCTCTGGAGCTTGGCGAATCTCAGCTTGAACGTCAGCGGGCGGAGTTCCAGTCACTCCAGCTGCAAATTAACCCGCACTTCTTGTACAACACCTTGGAGACGATCAATTGTTACGCGATTGTTCAGGATTCCAGTGAAATTACGGAAATGGTTGAAGCGATGGCTTTCATGCTTCGCTACTCCGTCCAAACCAACCTAGAGGAAATTACGGTTGCGAATGAGTTAAATCATGTGCGGAACTACATGATTATTTTACAGCATCGAACGGATCGGGAATTCGAGATTGACGTTGCAATTCCGCCGAGCCTGCTGTTAGAGAAAATGGTGCGCTTAACGCTGCAGCCTTTGATTGAAAATATATTCCAGCATGCTTTTCCAGATGGCGTGGAGGAGCATCACAAGATTCGCATTGATGCCCGCAAAGAAGGCGGTTTGTTCCAGGTCTTCATCGAGGACAACGGCACAGGTATGATGCCGGAACGCCTAGCCGAGCTGCGCAGAAAGCTGGAGGAGAACCGCTTGGCGGAGCCGGAAGAAGCGAGTACCGGGACCAAGCGTGGCGGTGGCATCGGCCTGATGAACGTCCACCGACGGATTCAAATGGTGTTCGGCGAAGCCTACGGGCTGTCCGTCGACAGCGAGTGGGGACGCGGCACCTGCGTCACGATGACGATGCCGGAGACGGTGCGGCCTCGGCTGCGCGGATGAGTCTTTCAGGCACCTAAAAGAGGTAGTTACGCTGCACTAGCAGTGATTCAAATATAAAAAAATAAGATGTATATCCATGGGAGGATACCACTATGAACATCAACTTGACGGGGAAAATTGCACTTGTAACAGGATCTAATGCAGGGATTGGACGCGCGATTGCGCTAGCATTGGCTAGCAATGGTGCGAAAGTAGGCGTGAACTGTTTGAACAATGTGACACAAGGGCAGGAAGTTGTTGCTGAAATTCAAGCATTAGGCGGGGAAGCCGTACTTGTACAAGCTGATGTAACGAATATAGAGCAAATCGATAGACTTGTAAGTGAAGTTGAGCAAGCGTTGGGTGGAACTATCGATATTCTTGTCAATAACGCAGGTCACTTGGTACAACGTGTACCGAATGCTGATATGTTTGAAGAAATGTATGATCGCATCATGGATGTAAACTTGAAAAGCACGGTTTTCATGTCCAAACGTGTGCTTGCTGGCATGAAAGAAAAAGGCTACGGCCGTATCATCAACATGACTTCCGTTGCAGCGCATAACGGCGGCGGACCGGGATCCAGCATTTATGCAGCAAGTAAAGCAGCAGTACTTACATTCTCCAAAGGTTTGGCGAAGGAAGTTGCTGCAAGCGGCATCACCGTGAACAATGTATCCCCTGGTTTTATCGGCAATACGATGTTCCACGCGACATTTACGACGGATACAGCACGCCAAGCTACGATTAACGGCATTCCGTTGCAACGTGAAGGCACTCCGGATGATGTAGCAGGTGCGGTACTGTACCTTGCTTCCAATCTAGCTGGCTACTTAACTGGTGAAACGATCGAAATCAACGGCGGGATGATGATGCGATGATTACCGCGATCCCATTAGGCGCAAAAGTAGAGACAATGTCGTGGGCGGGTCAAACCGCCCAGAGGTTGAAAGAAGAAATCGACAGGCTGCAGCAAGCAGGCAGCCTGGTCGTTCCTAAAGAACCTGGTGGTTGGTGGCACCAGTATGTTTGTCCACACCATCATACCGAACTGATGTTCGATGAAAGCCTTGTAGATGCTTCAGAATTTCTCTGTCCGCATGGCTGTGTCATCACAGGTGATGCTTATCGCGGTGCGTGGCTCGTGTTCAAGCATCAGTCGCTAGCGCGAGTGGCATTGCAATCTGCGGCTGTGTATGCGGCACTGGGCAATGTATCGTATGCGCAGATTAGTAAGCGATTGCTTGTCGAATATGCGGAGCAGTTTCCGCTGTATCCGGTGCACCCTGAAGCACAGAGTTGGATGCTGAAGGGACGCGCATTCCACCAAGCACTGACAGAGGCGATCTGGTCTACTACGCTGATTCGCGCCTATCTGCTTCTTCGCGATGAGGGGATTACCTTTGATGCGAAGGAACAGGTAGCCATCGACGTGTTCTTAGGATTATTGGCGGGGAGTATGGAGGAGTACCGTCATATTTTGATTCATGAGCGGAATAATGCGGAGAACAACTATACTGCTTGGTTGAACGCGTCGTTATCTTGTGTCTATGCGGCTCGCGGCGAGCAGGCTGAACTTGAAGCGCTTATTGAAGGCCAAGGCGGCTTCATTCATCATCTATCCATCGGCGTTAAAGCCGATCAATTCGAATTCGAAGGCAGCACGTACTACCATGTCTTCGTGCTGCGTGCCTACCTCATCGCTGCCGAAATGGCGCAGCGCTTCGGCATTGATCTCTACGCCACGACAGGCGCAGAGGGACAATCCATGCGCGGCATGCTCGAAGCGTTGGCCGACTTGGCCGACGACCAGGGCGCTTTGCCGGCCCTGCACGACGGACCGCTCGCGCGGGGCCCTTACGCCCGCGAGATCGCCGAGATCGCGGAGCAGGGGCTCGCGATCTACGACATCGCCGGCCTAGCGCCGGTGCTGCGCGAAGCGTACCGGCAGCTAGGCGCTGCCGGTAACGAGCAGCTCGAGGCGCTGCTCTACGGCGGTGGCGCTGACCGCGCCGCTTCTCTAGAGCCGCGCAGCTCGCGGCTCTGGCCGGACGCCGGCTTTGTCATCGGCCGCATAGCGGGGAACCCGCTGTCGTTCCTCGCCGATTTCGGCGAGCACGGCGGTTCCCACGGCCACTACGACAAGCTGCATCTGACGCTGATGCACAAGGATCAAACCTTGACGCCCGATCTCGGGATGGTGCCTTACGGCTCGTCCATGCGCAGATCGTGGTTCGCAGAAACGGCCAGCCACAACACGGTGTCGCTGGCAGGCCAATCCCAAGCGCCGCATGAAGGGCGTCTGAAACAATACGAAGCGACCGAATCATCGGTCTATACTTGGATACAATCGACGGACAGCTATGAAGGCTGCACGATGAATCGCCATCTTTTACTCACAGGTGACTGGCTGTTGGATTGGTTTCAAGTGGAGCTCTCCAGCGATCAACCACAAGCGATCGAATGGTGGATGCATCCTGTAGTACCCATAGAGGCTAAGCTGCAACCGCTAAGCCAAGAAGCTGATTACAAGCTGCTAATCGCCGAAAAAGCGGGAGAAACCACAACGCTCAAGGAGCAACTGCTGCCCATCGTTGGACAGTACGTACCGAGTGGAGCGGGTCAACTACAGGCTTCATACGCCCTCACGGACTCAGAAGCAGTCATCTTCCAATCAGCGCTCGTTCAACCTGGTGATGAGGTTGTGGCCGTTCAAACGCCTGGAGATGCCATAGATCCAAGTCGTTCCCTAACAGCGATGCTTCATCGCCGGAATGATCGCAAGGCGGATTTCATTCACGTGTATCGTGCAGGCAGTACTACGCAATTATCCCAAATTACCGATCATGAAATCAGCATTACCGTTCCTAATCATCCGAATGGTTCTGTCCGCGTAAGAATGACAGATGAAGGATTACAAATCTTGTAATTTGTCATTCAGGCTTTTGTCCAAAAGACATACGCGACGAGCAGGAATGTTGTTGGACTTATAACTATACTCATTTATACGCTTATACGCATTACAGAGAGCCGAGCCTGGAGGGGAATTATCAATGACACAATCTCCACTTTACGAACCGCAAAGCGGTGTGCTAACCGTACAATACGAGCCGAATGAGAAGACGGTGTTGCTGGAAAACCCGCCTCGCTTCACATGGATTCCGGCACAGCTGGAGCACGATCGTTATGTGCTTCAGATTGCGCCAACAGAGGCTTTCGAACCTGCCGAAACGCAGACGGTTAAACCGATTCCATATAACTTATATACACCTGATGCTGCATTTGCCGCAGGCACATACTTTTGGCGTTATGCGCTGCTGCAAGACAATGGCGAGCAAACAGCGTGGAGCTGCGTTCGACGCTTCGAAGTACCGGCAGATTTGCCGGAGACGCCATTGCCAAGCAGAGCTGCGCGCTATGCAGAGACATCAGCCCAGCATCCAAGATTATGGCTGCAAGCAGCGGAAGTAGAAGCTTTCCGCTCTGAATTAGCGAGTGATCCCGCCTATTGCGGTTTTGATGTTTTCTTTGAGAAGTCCGTTCAACCATGGATTGAACGCGATCTAATGGCGGAGCCGCTTCATTACCCAGGAAATAAACGGGTAGCCAAATTGTGGCGCCAGATGTACATGGATACGCAAGAAACGTTATATGCGGTTCGTCATTTGGCCGTTGCAGGGAAGCTGCTCAACAATGCTACGCTCTTAGAGCGTGCCAAAACTTGGCTGCTCCACATCTGTACGTGGGACGTTAAGGGCACGACTAGCCGCGACTATAACGATGAGGCTTCCTTCCGAATGGCTGGCGCCATTGCGTGGGGCTATGACTGGCTCTTTGACCAGCTATCGGAAGATGAGCGGAAACATATTCGACACGTTCTTCTTGAACGTACACGTCAAATTGCGCAGCATGTCATGGAGCATTCCAAGATTCATCATGTGCCTTATGACAGCCACGCTGTGCGGTCCTTGTCAAGCGTACTTGTACCGTGCTGTATCGTGCTCTTGCAGGAAGAGCCAGAGGTTCAGGAGTGGTTGGACTACACGCTTGAGTACTACGCGGGTCTTTATTCCCCATGGGGAGGGCCAGACGGAGGCTGGGCGGAAGGTCCGATGTATTGGACAACAGGCATGGCTTTCGTGACGGAAGCTATGAACCTATTAAAGAAATTTACAGGCATCAACTTCTATAAACGACCGTTTTTCGCTAAAACAGGCGATTTCCCACTGTATGCGTTCAGCCCTGATACGTTGCGGGCAAGCTTTGGCGATCAATCGACATTGGGCGATCCGGTCAGCTTGAAAACCGGCTTCAACATCCGTCAATTTGCAGGTGTGACAGGAAACGGTTTGTATCAATGGTATTTCGAACGCGTCAAAGAGACAGATACCGATTCAGAAATGAAATTTTACAATTACGGCTGGTGGGATTTCAGGTTTGACGAAATGGTGTACCGTCACGACTATCCGCAGGTGGAAGCCATCGCCCCAACCGATGCGAATATTCAGTCGGTCAAATGGTTCCGCGATATCGACTGGGTTGCTTTCCACTCGAATATGGCGGATCCAGAACGTCACATAATGCTCCTGACGAAAAGCAGCAAATACGGCTCCGTCAGCCATAGCCATGGCGATCAGAATGGGTTCTTGCTGCATGCCTACGGAGAGCCGTTAGCGATCGAGAGCGGCTACTACGTGGCGTTCAGCTCCACGATGCATATGAATTGGCGCAGACAGACGCGTTCGACGAATAACATTCTGATCGACGGTCTGGGCCAATATGCGGAGAAGAATAAAGTGCTCAACATGGCCGCCAATGGGTTCGTCGAAATTGCCGAGCAGCGCAAGGGCTACGGGTATTCCCGCAGCAACGCAACCGCGGCATACCAAGAATACGTGCCGTATCTGGAACGGTATGTGCGGGAGTTGTACTTTTTCGGCACGTACGTTGTCGTTGTCGATCACATTGATCTCGCGCAGGCTGGTACCGTGGATTGGCTGTTCCAGACGCTATATGAAATGAAGCTAGGTGGGCAGACCTTCAAGGTTCAGGGCCGTAAGGCTGATATGGACGGTCGATTTGTGTACTGCTCCTCTGGTGAGCTGGAGCTATCGCAGCATCAGAGCTTCACAGACATCGATCAGTCCGAGATTGAAGGGTTGCCGCCGCACTACCATTTGAAGGCGACAACGAAGTCAGCACGAAGCCACCGCATTGCGACGCTGCTTGTGCCGATCAAGCATGGCGAGCCGAAATACGTGTCGTATTTTATGGATGATCAAGGCTTTGATGTTCATATTTACTTTACCGAAGACGGTATCACGAACCGCGTAGAAGTGCCGAAGGCCTACTAAAATATCCTTATAAATCAAGCGATTCCTAGTCAGCGCGAGCTGCCCAAGGGATCGCTTTTCCTTTTCAATTCATAATAAATCCTCTAAACGGGAACCTTAGATGAGGGAATAAATCTATAGAAATCAAACATGAAACCTAAAGTTCCTGCATTGTAAGGGGTACCAAAAACACGGCATAATAAGTGCATAAAGACATCACTCAAACGAGGGGGATTTACATTGGTGAAAAAATATAAAGCACTACAAGTCATTGCGGCGAGCTTGCTAGCCATCAGTTTAACAGCGTGTGGTTCAGGTGGAAGCAGCTCAAGCACGACTTCACCAGCGGCAGGATCAGGTGCAACTGCGACACCAGCAACAACGAAAAAAGATAACATTACGATCACGTTCCAAAACATATATCCGGATCCGACTGATCCGAAAAATGGTATGTTGAAAAAAATCGTAAACGACTATCAAACAAAAAATCCGAACATCAAGATCGAGCTTGACTCCTTGAACACGGATCAACAAAAGCTAAAATTGAAAACACAAGCAGCTTCCAAAGAAGTTCCGGACATCACAGTCGTGAACCCAGCTGCTCAAATGCAACCTTTCGTTGATGCAGGCCTATTCGCTCCTTTGAATGATATGGTTGAGCAAAACGGACTTAAAGCTACATTCCAAGAAGGTATCCTTAACTGGTATACATTCAAAAATAACATTTACGCATTGCCAGATGGTAACAACATCGCAGTTGTTTACTACAACAAAGACTTGTTCAAACAAGCTGGCGTAGAAGTGCCAAAAACGTTTGAAGATATGGTTGCAGCAGTTAAAACATTGAAATCCAAAGGCATTCAGCCAATGGCGATCGGTGAAAAAGATTCCTGGACAGGTTCCTTCTTGTTCATGAACGTATTGCTTCGCACGAACGGCGGCCCTGGCTTCTTGCAAGCTGTTGTTGACGGTAAGAAAACATTTAATGATCCAGCATTCACGGATGCAGTTAGCTCTTTCCAAGACTTGATTCAAGCTGGCGCCTTCCAAGAAGGTGCAACATCCTTTGATTACAACGCAGGTGAAAACTTGTTCAAAACAGGAAAAGCAGCTATGTACTTCATGGGTAGCTGGGCAACTGGCGGTATCGAAACTTCTTCCGTTAACGGTAAAGTTGGCGTGTTCAAGTTCCCTACAGTTAAAGGTAAAGGTAACCCAGACGAGTTCATGTTGGCTCCAGGATCCGCATTCGCTATTTCCGCGAACAGTAAGCATTTGAAAGAAACGAAAGATTTCTTGAACTACTTCATGTTGAACTTCCCTAAAGAAGCTTTCGCAGTGAAAGGCGCTGTAGGTATTGCACAAAAAGTAGATGGCGACTTCAAAGCTGCTGGTTACTCCGATATGGCTATGGAAGTGCTTGGCTTGTTCAAACAAGTTAAAGGTGGCGACCTTGCCTTCGATAACACAATGAACCCAGGAACAGCTCAAGGTCACTTAACAAGCATTCAAAACCTATTCGTGAAGAAAACAGATGCTGCCGTTGTTGCGAAAGAGCACCAAACAGCATACGACACGAACAAAAAATAAATGAATTAAAGTCATAAGCCCAATCGGGACTTACCTTGAGTGCCAGCCCTGGTGCTTGAGGTAAGTCTACGTTTGGTATAATCCCATGAAGGAGGCGAGCGCAAGTGAATGTGTTAAGAGTCTCCAAGTGGACGATTGCCATGTTTGTACTGCCCTGTTTATTGATCTACGTTTGTCTCGTATTTGTGCCAATTCTTGTGTCGATGTATAGCGGATTGCTCGATTGGAACGGGATTGGTGAGTCTAAATTCATCGGTCTAGAGAATTTCCGTACCATGTTGTTTCATGATCCTGTATTTTGGCCATCTGTGAAGCGTACCTTAATGTTTGCTGTATTTTCCATGTGTGAAATTCCAATTGCCTTGGGTGTAGCTATTTTACTGAATCGTTTTATCAAAAAACCGAATTTCTTAGTTTCTGCTTACTTTTTGCCTGTTATTTTATCCGTCGTTATTATTGGACAGTTATGGAAAACAATTTACAATCCAGCTGCGATGGGCGGTATGCTCAACCAAGTTTTGGAATTACTTAACCTACAGAGCTGGACAAGATCGTGGTTAACGGATCCGGCGATTGCGATGTATTCCCTCTACTTTGTAGCGCTTTGGCAGTACTTAGGTTATCACACATTGATCCAGTTTACTGGTATTCAGAACATCCCTGCTGATATTTATGAGGCTGCGCGTCTTGATGGAGCAGAAGGTCTGAAAGCCGACTGGTATATCACTTTCCCTATGAATATTCCGATTTTCAAAATATCGATCGTCCTTGCTTTCATTGGTTCCCTACAAGCGTTTGACATGGTTATGGTTATGACAGCAGGTGGTCCTGCCCATGCAACAGACGTGATTTCAACGCTGATGTACAACAACTCGTTCCTGTCCATGAAATATGGCTACGGAAGCGCGATTGCCGCGTTCTTGGTTGTGCTTTGTCTAGTAGCTACAGTAATTATTAACTCGGTGTTTAACCGTTTAGAGAGAAGATTTTCTTAAGGAAGGGGAGTGTCACCATGCAAAACGCCAGGGAAGCAGCTTCGGCTAAACCTGCCATTATACGGAGACGCAAAAGCTTCTCTATCCTAAAAGTCATTGTTATTGCATTCTTGTCTTTACTTGTGGTCACACAGGTATATCCACTGCTATGGCTGTTCATCTATTCACTAAAAACCAATGAGGAAATTCTCTCAGGACGTTTTTTCGCATTACCGCACGCTCTTCAATGGAAGAACTTCTCCGATGCGATTGAAGCCGGGAATTATTTCAAATATTTAAAGAATAGCCTATTTGTTACCTTGGTAACGATGGTAAGTGTTCTGTTTTTAAGCTCATTAACGGCATTTGCGATTACACGGTTCAAATGGAAATACGGCCAATTGGTTATGGTCATCTTCCTTATCGGAATGATGGTTCCGATGCAGGCGACGCTTTTGCCGCTGATGATTATTTTCAAAAACATGAGCATCCTGAACACGCATCTTTCCATCATTCTGCCTTACATTGCGTTTCAGACGCCAATCGCCGTCTTTATTCTTAGTGGCTTCATGAAGTCCATTCCAGCTGAAATTGAAGAGTCCGCCGTTGTCGATGGAGCAGGGGTCTTTAAAATTTTCAGAAGCATTATTCTTCCTATTTCTATCCCTCCAATGATGACAGTGTGTATTCTCACTTTCATTAATATCTGGAACGAGTACATCCTCGCTGCGACGTTTATCTCGTCCGAGCGGCTTAAGACGCTTCCTTTCGGGGTGAATAGCTTCGTAAGTCAATATTCCGTCAATTATGGAGCGATCGGCGCTTTCCTCGTACTAGGTGCGCTGCCGGTTATTCTCGTGTACTTCTTATTAGCGGACAAAATCACAAAAGGTATGGTAGCGGGAGCGGTGAAGGGTTAACTTCACCCCTCTCTTTTTTCATTTTCAGATTTGGGTATGGTAAAATAGCAAATACTGCCAACGAAAGGGGGCCGCATAAGCGTGAAACGGGGCTTTAATTCCATTCATAATCGGTTGTTTTTGCTATTTATCACTTCCATGCTTGTACTCGTGTTACTGGTTAGTGTTCTGTATTATCAGAAGACGACCCAAATTATACATAGCAAGATTAGTGATCTAGCTCAAAAAAATATTTCACAAACCGTAGGTTTATTTGATTTGCTCTTACAGGGCTACGATAGCATCACGAAATCGTTGAATAGTAACTATGAAATGCTTCGCTTGATTCAAGATCGGGATTCCAATCCTGATGTAACGGCTAGTATTTTTAATGAGCGTACGATTACGAATATTTTGGGAGCGATCTATTATTCGCGTGATGACATCGTCGGTATTCATGTCATTACGAATGCAGGGAAAAACTATAATTACGAGCGCGGCTTTGACAGTGTCATCAATACGAATTATTCGAGCGCTGAATGGTACCAGAAGCTGCAGGATTCCACCGGGGAGATGGTCTGGTTAGGTCTGGTGGAGGGCTCGGTGATTAACCAGTTCCAGCGGGCTCCTCTCTTCGTATTTGGCAGGAAGCTGTATGACCTCACAGATCATCGCGTGATCGGTGTCATGCTGATCGAAACCAATCCGCAGCCGATCCTTGCTGCCCTTTCTAACGTGACAATTAGTCCGAACAGCCGTGTATACATCGTCGATCGCGAGAATCGCATGATTGCATCGACGGCCGAAGATAAAGCGCCTTACCCATCGTTCAGCGGTCTTCCGCGTCCGCAGCAGAATGAGATCATCATTGATGATCGAACAGATCAATTAATTGTAGCGGCGAAAGCGAAAATGTCAGATTGGACCGTGTTTGGCTTAACCCCCAAAGGGGATATCAATGCGGAGGTTGTCAAAACTCGGGAATACTTATACGTTGTCATTTTAGTCCTTATTATTCTTTCTACAGCCTTGGCAAGTCTGATTTCGCAAAATATTGCTTCCCCGCTGAAGCTGCTGATTCGTGAGATGAAGCAAGTGGAGATGGGGAATTTCAAAGGGTCTGTTACCGTCAAATCCTTTGAGGAGATTAACTCCCTCGTATCCTCCTTTAATCGCATGGTGAATCGGATGGATGAGTTGATTGAACGCATTACGCTAGCTTCGATGAGTGAGAAAAATGCGGAATTACAGGCACTTCAGTCTCAGGTGAATCCGCATTTCTTATATAACACCCTAGATATGATTTATTGGATGCTGGACGAACGAGAGAATGATCGTTTGGGCAAAGTCATTCTGGCACTATCCCATATGTTCCGGTACAGCAGCGACTGGCAGGAAGCGTCCAAAACGACGCTGCAACAAGAGCTGGATCAGATGCGTCATTATATGACGATCATCGAGAACCGCTTGGAGGGCAGGGTCAGTACAGATATTCACATTGATCCTGAATGGCTCGACGTTGTTCTGCCGAAAATGACGCTCCAGCCCATCATCGAGAATGCTGTGAAGTATGGATTAGAGCCGTTGCGAGAGCCTGGGTTGCTCCGCGTTTTCGCCGAGGTACATGAGCAAGAGCTGCACATTATTATTTCCGATAATGGTGTAGGCATTGAAGAGGGTCTTCTTCGCCAGATGCAGGAAAGACTAATAGAAGACGCGCGTATGATTGGTGATCCGTACACTTATAAAGCGGAGGAACATACAGGTACAAGCGAGCTGAAAGCCGTCCTGGACAGCAAAATGACGCGGAGAGGCATCGGGCTGACCAATGTGCATCGTCGTATCGTATTACTGTTCGGAGAGGCCTACGGACTCCGGATACATAGTAAACAAGAGGTAGGAACTACGGTGATCATAGCGATGCCGCTTCCTCGTAAGGGGGTATAAACAGACCATCATGGATATTCTTATTGTTGATGACGAAACGGTTATTTTGCAAGGCATCCAACGTACGATTCAGAATCGATTTCCTGAGCACACAATCCATTTAGCTTCGAATGCGGAGCAGGCGATTAGTATTCTTCGCAGTCAGACGATTCATATCGTGCTCACGGACATTCTGATGCCGGGGATGACAGGCCTGGAACTCATGAATATGTCGCGGAGCCGCCATCCACATGTGAAGTGGGTTGTCATCTCCGCTTATTCGGAGTTTTCGTATGCGCAAGAAGCTGTGCGTCTTGGAGCCAAGGACTATTTGCTGAAACCGATCGGCAAAGAGGTGCTGATTGAAATGATCAGGAAGCTTGGCGAGGAAATCGCCCATGATACAGAGCTGATCGAGGAAGCGGAGCTGCTCAAGACGAATCGCAAATTTTTGCAGGAGGCTGTCTTCCAGCGGTGGGTGCAGGGTCTGGATACGGGGCGTATCGATATGGGACCATTCGTCGAACAGCATCCTTATTTCTATTTAATCATGGTTAAAATGGAGACCGATAAAGCCGTCTTTCTCGAAAACTTCATTATCGAGAACGTTCTGTTGGAGTTGATTGAACGCTACGGCAAGGGTTTCGTGACCGTTCACGATAGCAAAAGCCTGCTAGGGCTCGTAACGCCGCCAGATGCTGCGAATATCGGGCAGCTCGTTGAGGAGCTGCGCAGCCATCTTATCAAATATTTGAAGGTTCCCTTCCAAATCATGAGCACAGAGCGGATTGAGCAGTTCCAAGCGGTTCCCGCGGAAGTGCAGCGGATGAGGCAAGCCTCGACGACGCAAGTGTATGAGCATCACGCCAGCGGCAGCGATCGTTCCATCGAAGTCGCTATTCAATATATGCGTACGCACTATCAAGACGACCTTTCACTAGAGAAAGTAGCCTCGATTGTGTACTTGAATCCCGTTTACTTTAGTCAACTATTTAAACAGAAGACGGGGCAGGGCTTCAAGGAGTTTGTGATTAACCTGCGACTAGAACAGGCGAAGCAGCTGCTGCAGAACCCAAAGATGAAGCTGGCGGACGTCGCGGAGCGCATTGGATATCAAGATATGAGGCACTTTTCCCAGGTGTTTAAAAAGAAATATGGTGTTACTCCATCCGAGTTCCGTCTGGAAGTTACTGGCGATAAAGCGGATTCATTGCTGTCAAGAGATTGACTCTCAGGAAATTCTCATCGAATTCTCAGAATTGAGCCTAGAATTAGGTATGGTGCGGTTTTCCTCCTTTGCTGTTAAATATTAGGTTGTTTGGCTTGTGTTATGGTAGTAGCAGGTCAAGTAAGCGCAATATTTAACTACAAAGGAGGAAATCAATCATGATTTTTGTGAAGAAGAACCGCCTTAATCAATCTATCGTTGGTCTAAGTCTTTCCTTGTTAGTCGCGGGATCGGCGCTTTTAAGCCCTCATGCGGCCTCAGCAGCCACGTCGACCACCAATTCAACCATAACGGCAACAGCAACGAGCACGTCCCGTGCAGACAGCATAGTGCGTACAGCGAAGTCTTACATCGGAGATGTTACCTACCGCTATGGTACTAGAAATACTAGTCGTCTGATTCTCGACTGCTCTGCGTATACGCAACTTGTTTTTAGCAAGAATGGGATCAAGCTGCCATGGGGCTCCCAGGCGCAAGCGAAGCTGGGAACTAAAGTCTCGAAGAAGACAAGCCTAAGCAAAGGTGACCTTGTGATGTTCAGTGTATCGACACCAGGGAAGATTAATCATGTAGGTATCTATATCGGCAATGGGCAGTTTATCAGTAATACAACCAGTTCAGGTGTCGTTGTACGTTCCATGACCTCAGGCTATTGGAAAGATCGTTTCATTATGGGACGCCATTTTTAAATAAACGTGTATATTGACCATAACTCCCTCCAAATGGTATATAGTAGAAAACTATAATCATGGTAAGGGAGTTAAGAAAAGATGACATTAAAGCTAGCTTATGAAGCTGTGAAGAAATTTCATGAAACGTTTGAGCATCCGGTGGGCGCATCACCGCAGCGCCTATCCGCTCAGCGTAAAGCTGCGCGCCTTGCGTGGATGCAAGAAGAGCTGAATGAATTTGAGGAAGCCGCTACGTTAGAAGATGAAGTCGATGCGATGATTGATGAATTGTATTTTGTACTGGGGACGCTTGTTGAAATGGGTGTAGAGCCTGGACCGATCTTTGATATCGTTCAACATGCCAACATGTCCAAGGTTTGGCCTGACGGCAAGGTTCACAAGAATGAAATGGGCAAAACGATCAAGCCGCCAGCCTGGGAAGACCCATTCGACAAAATTAGAACTGAAATTCAAAGACAAATAAATAAGGAAAGTTGAGGTGAGGCGATGATGGCTTTCCATATTCGGCTCAAAGAGCTGCGGCAGCAGCAAAATCTCACTTTACGCAAGCTTGGAGAGAAAGCGGGAATCAGCTATTCCATCCTGAATTCGATCGAAAATGGTCGAATCGTTCCGTCGAAAGATGTCGCATTAGCACTAGCTGTGGCGCTTAAAATTAATGATAGAGAAGCCTTTATAGCGTTAGCAATAAATCCCTCTCAGGTATAATTGCAATACCTAATGTTGTGTGGTACAGTATTAATAGTCTTAAGGGTAAACCTAGATTGCGTATTGCAAAGGGTTATCATTTTAAGTAAATGAAACCTTTTCCAATGTGTAATTTTTTTGTTCGAAACAAGAAAAAAGACATGTTAATAAAACTTTGGAGGTATTACCCATGGCAGTAGGAACAGTTAAATGGTTTAACGCAGAAAAAGGATTTGGATTTATCGAAGTTGAAGGTGGAAACGATGTATTCGTACATTTCTCCGCAATCACTGGCGAAGGTTTCAAATCTTTGGACGAAGGCCAACGCGTTGAGTTCAACGTAGTTCAAGGCAACCGCGGACCACAAGCTGAGAACGTTGTAAAACTGTAAGCTTCAGCTTGCACATATAGCATTCTCTAGAAGGGCCCTTAACTTAGGTTAAGGGTCTTTCTTTTGTTTATTTTTAAGGATGGCAAGGAATTTGTGGTGGACAAATTTGTCATATGAAGCGTACAGTATTCTTGGAGTTCATAGCTTTGTAGGTTTACATAGCATCGAGCAAGGAGAGTAGATGATCCGTGGCGATTAAAGATATGGAGATGTTTAAGGACTTCTCTAATATAGAGCTAGCTAAGCTTTTGGGGAAATTAGATAGGTGGAAAAGGCAGGCCGGAGACACGTTGTTCGAGCAAGGTGATTCGGGCGATAGTATGTATCTAATTGAAAGCGGCAGCATTGAGCTATTCTCTCAAAACCAAGAAGGTAAACGGCAATTTTTAGCCAGTTTGCAAGAAGGGGATACGCTGGGGGAAATGGCGTTGTTAACGAATGAGCCTAGATCGGCAACGGCGATTGTCGCAGTCGACAGTGTTCTTTATTATATTGACCGCGAAACCTTCGATCGCTTAGTCGTGGAACAGCCGCAGATCTCTTCCTATTTCATTCGGCTGCTTTCGGGGCGGCTCGTATCGACCAATGGTCGATTGCAGGCCTCCAAGGAAGCGAAGGAGCAATGGGTGCTGCACGAAGTGGAGCAGCTGCCAGAGCAAATGCGAGACTTTTTGTTTGCTACTGCATGCTTGCCAAGTATGAGCGGAGAGCTCCTCAAGCATATGTTTGGCATGACTATCGAAGATGCGGATCAGGCGTATGCTGCTCTGGAGCGCTTCGTTCAGAAGGATTTGGAACGGAATGCTGTTCAGATGCGTGCTGAAATCGCACGCGTGTTGCTGGATAGTTTGCCTGGGAGGTACGGAAAGACACAGGAGCAGCTATGGGTGGAGCATGCTTTGGAATACTATCAAGACAAGGGTGATTGGGCGGCAATGGTGGAGATTTATGCCGCGCGAAGTCAATGGGAGCGGGCACTCGACGTGGCAGCTATAGCTGCAGGCGAAACAGAAGGCGCCACGACCGCTTCTGAGCGGCAGCGGCAAGTGATCGGGCATGCGTTGAGGCGCTGCCCGGACGAGCTGCTTGTCGCGCGCTACGCGGTCTTGTGGGCCCATGTCCGCTACTGCGTGGAACACGCGCCTGAAGCGGGCTTGTCCATCGTAGAGGCGGCGCTGGATCAGCAAGGCGCTGCTTATTCGGCGCAGCAGCTCACCACCGTCTACGAGTGGGGCGCGGATCTGTGCCGCAAGCTGGGGCGTAAGCAGCTTGCGCTCGAGTATTTGCAGCTCGCGGAGACGGCCGCGTTGACGCGGTTGGGCTCGTCGAAGCGCAGCGACGAGCAAAGCTTTGGCCTGGCCAAGCAGCTGCTGGCCAGAAGCAAGAGCGAGCGCCTCGCCGCAGGCGCGGGGCGGCTCGGTGATCGCAGCCGCTGGCTAGGCATAGCGGCTGTCATCTTGGCCGTGGCCGCCGTGCTCGGCTTCCACATCGCCGAGCCTGTAGCGGGGCTGTCCCGCCACGGCATGGACTTCATCGGGATCGGCTTAGCCGCCGTGATCCTCTGGATCGTAAACATCGTGCCCGACTACATCGTAGCCTTAGGCATGGCCATGCTCTGGGTGCTCGGCGGGCTCGTCGAGCCGGAGGTGGCCTTATCGGGCTTCGCCACGCCGACGTGGCTGTACATGATCTTCATCATGGCGATGAGCGCCGTGATTACGAAGTCAGGCTTCTTATACCGCTTCTCCCTCCATGCTCTCAAGCGCTTCCCCGCGACTTATCGCGGGCAGCTATGGGGCATTGTGGCCGGCGGTATTATGCTTAACCCGATGATCCCTTCTTCGTCAGCGAAGGTATCACTCGGCGTGCCGATCGCGCAGACGCTGTCCGAATCGATGGGATTCGGAGCTCGCAGCCACGGCGCAGCGGGTTTAGGGCTGACAGCCATGCTGTTCTATGGCTTCACGGCCCCTTTCGTGCTCACAGGCTCGTACACGAACGTCATGGCCTTCGGGCTGGTCAACACAGCTTCACCGGTGAACTGGATTCAATGGTTTATTTATGCCTTACCGGCATTTCTTGTATTTAGCAGCGTGCTGCTTGCCATCATATTCATCATGTTTCGCAAAACAACTTCCGCTAAGCAGATCTCAGCTGACGTGCTAGACGAGCAGCTGCGACTGCTGGGCCCTCTCACGCGGGAGGAACGCCTTGCTGTTATCACCGTCCTTAGCTGCATCCTTATGCTGGTGCTGCAGCCGTTACACGGCATCGACAGCGCTTGGATCATGCTCATTGGCTTTGCCGTTCTCGTCATCAGCGGCGTGCTGGATCGCAAAACGATTTCAACCGGCATCGATTGGACGTTCCTGCTCTTCCTTGGCGTAGCCTTCAGCTTCTCGGCTGCTGCTAATGAGCTTGGGCTTGTCGAGGCGCTTTCCTCGTTCCTTGGACAGCATATGGGCGTCTTCGTGACGTCGCCGTTCTTCTTCTTGGCCGCCGTTATCGTGCTCTCGTTCATCGTCACGCTGATCGTCAGGGACGATCCGGCTGTTATTTTGCTAGTTACGGCACTTTTGCCGCTAGCCGATCAAGCCGGTGTACACCCGTGGATTCTCGTATTCGTGGTGCTGCTATCGACGGATCCGTTCTTCTTCGCCTATCAATCGCCGACGTATCTCACGGCTTACTATAGCTCCGAAGGAAAAGCGTTTAGTCATCGGCAAGGCCAGAAGATTGCCTTTGCTTATGGCTTAGCTGTGCTGCTGCTTGCACTTCTGTGTGTGCCTTATTGGAAGTGGTTAGGGTTGATACATTAAAATGAAAACCCTTCAAGCCTGTGATTTCACGGGCTTGGAGGGTTTTTGGTTTAGCGCAGGTTCGCTCTCTTCAGCAACCGCTGAATCGAACGGTCCGCTTCGGGCAGGACGATGTCCTTATCGACGGTCCGCATGATGCGGTTTTCCATAACGATGCGACCATTAATGATGGTCGTCTCCACATCAGCGCGCGTCGCCGAGTAGACGATGCGTGAGATCGGATCCACGTCAAAGGACGGAAACGTGTGGAAGTTGTTCAGGTCAAGGATCGCTAGATCGGCTTTCTTTCCGACTTCAAGTGAACCGATTTCATTGGCCATGCCAACGGCACGAGCGCCGCCGATGGTTGCCATGCGGAACACCGTCTGTGCATTCATCGCCGTCGGTCCGTGGACGGGCTTTTGGATGAGCGCAGCGAGCCGCATCTCGTTGAACATATCGAGATTGTTGTTGCACGGCGCACCATCTGCGCCTAAGCTGACAGAGATGTCCAGCTTCAGCAGGTCTGGCGTTTCGGCGATGCCTGAAGCCAGCTTCAGGTTGGAGCCTGGACAGTGGCTGACATGCACGCCGCGCTCGTGGATGATACGCTTTTCCTCATCATCAAGCCAGATGCAGTGCGCCAAAATCAGCCGTTCATTCGCTAAGCCGAGATGATCGAGATAGACGACGTTGCGCATGCCCGTTTCGGCTTGCACGATCTCGATTTCGCCGCGATTTTCAGACGCGTGTGTGTGCACCTTCACTTTGTACTGTTCCGACAAGTTTCGCACTTCACGCAGCAGCTCTTCCGTGCACGAAATGACGAAACGCGGTGAAAACGCGTATTGAATACGACCTTCGTCGTGTCCGTTCCATTTTTCCAGCAAATCAACGCTTTGTTGCAGCGATTCTGTCGTGTTTTCCTGCAAGGCGAAAGGAACCTCGTCCCCTTTGTCCATCATCACCTTGCCAGACAGTGCCCGAATGCCGCTCTCGGCAATCGCCTGAAAAGCAAAGTCGGTATGGTGTACCGTTTCCATATCCACGATCGTCGTCGTTCCACTCTGAATCAGTTCTCCAATACCGAGCATCGCCGAGTAGTAGATCGACTCCTCATCATGAGCGGCTTCCAGTGGCCAGATCCGCTTTTTCAGCCAATCCATTAACTCGAGATCGTCCCCTTTTCCCCGAAATAACGTCTGACAGAGGTGGATGTGAGTTTGAATAAAGCCGGGAATGACGGTACGATTCTTGGCGTTGATGATTTTATCTGCCTGTGTGTGGTTCAAATCCGGTCCAATCGCAGTAATGCGGTCATTTTCGATCAAAATATCCCCGTTTACAATGTCTCCATCCCGGTTCATGGTCACGATCTGTGCATCTTTGATTAAAATAGTTGTCATCGTACGAAAACCTCCTACTCCCCTAATATATGAAAATGTAGGCATAAAAAAACTAGCCATGAAAAATATGCCCATCTGTCTGCACATTTTTCGTAGCTAGAAATTTACGGTTTCTAAGTAGAGACCCTTAATCCAATTATTAAGGTTATACGAAAGAGGTCGTATGCAATTGTGTCGTGCTTATCTTTAGAGTAAACCGACTAGAGCATTTTTGTCAAACGGGTGTAAGTAAATGTGACATGCCCTCCCTCTTTTTTGAAAAAACGGCTTCCAATCTTGTCGAAATGGTGAAAAACGGTCACTCCGGATGATTCGACGTTGCACTTCCAACAGAATAAGGCGTTGTGATCCCCTCATACATCAGATGCAAGGTCATTCCAGCGCTCGCATGCTGCAAGTTGTGGCAATGATCCATCCATAGTCCAGGATTATCTGCGATAAATGCAACCTCATATGTTTCGCCTGGGTCAACGTTTAATGTATCAACCCACCACGGGCTTCCGCTCGACGGCTGTCCGTTTCGGCTTAGCACGATCATGTGATGTCCGTGCAAATGCATGGGATGGCTGGCGCTGCTGTGATTGACGATTGTTGTTTTCACGATGTCTCCCTCTTTTACCATTAACATTGGCGTGTCAGGGAACAGCTTTCCGTTGATCGTGAACGAATACTTGAATGCCCCATCGAATAAGCCTAATCGTTTATCTAAAATAAGCTGAAACTCGCGATCATAGTGTCCAGTGAATGCCGCTACAGATTTGGTATCTGATCTGCCATAGGTCAATGGGTCAAAAGTAATGTTGCGTTTGGCGACGACATCACCGAAGTCAGCGTCCTTGCCATCTGGGCTCATCAGCAAAGAAGCGTGACTCCCCTCCTTTTTATCGGTCGAAGGACCTAATAAAACGTGCCCCATAGGCATGGTAAACGTCACGTCATAGCGTCCGCCAGAGGCGACAGTGAGGTCCTGATCTACCAGATCGGTAGGTGAATGAAGGTCAGTTCCATCAATGGCGGCCACCTGAAAATGTGTCCCTAACAACTTGAACCTTGTCGGTTCATTGTCGGTATTGATGAGACGCAGCCGGACTGGCGTTCCGGGCGCAATATGCTTGATTTGAGGTGTATCTGAAGCACCAAAGGAGATCATGTTCTTGTTCGAAGCAACCCCTAACGCGCTATATGTGTGCGCTACAATGGGAATGTCCACGACCATCTGAGTAGGAGATTGCCCCGGTTGAGACGCCTGTGGCTCTACAATTAATGAACCGAACAGCCCCTTCCCAGCGCCCACATAAGACTGCTGATGGGAATGGTACCAATAGGTGCCTGCATCGCTGGCTATGAATCGATACACATGTGTTTGTCCTGGCATGACGGCATTTTGGGTCACGCCAGCCACCCCGTCTTCGGCATTGGGGACATCCAGACCGTGCCAATGCAGGGTAACCCCATCTTCTATATTGGTGTTTACTAACGTGACCTCGATCAATTGACCTTGCTTCACACGCAGCTCAGGACCTGGTAGTTGGCCGTTAAACGTCCACGCTTCCACCTGTTTACCTGAGCTGAGCGTGACGGTTTTCTTCACCGCTGTGAGCGTAAACCGCTGATCTGGCGTCCCCTCGCGGGGACCCGTCAGTGTCGCTACGCTCGTCCCGCCCACGCCGTGGTGGGCGTGCTCGGCATTCGCCGGCGCTGCGCCGCCGCCGTACTCCATGACCCCCGCCGCCATGTTCATTTCGGCGGGCAAACGGCTCATCTGGCTAGCTGCGCTGAGCCAGATCGTTAATGCAGCGGCCGCCGCTAGGACGCCGGCGGCTGCGCGCAACACCCGCACCCCGAGCCGTGGCTTCGTCCACGCGGGGCTGCGCATGGCTAGGTATCGGCGGTGCAGCCGATACCCCTGCACTAACGTGCCGACAAACGCTAGCGCCGTCGGCACCAAAACAAGCTTCACCGGCAGTGGAACCGCGGTGAAGAAGGTGTAAAAGAACACGGTCATCGCGCCTAGCATGACCGCCTGCACGGGCAGCGCCACCGCGATATGCGCGGCGCTCGCACGCACTTCCGCAGGCAGGGCTTCGCCCTGCTGCTCCTTAAAACTGAGCCGAGTCAGCCGCCACAGCCTCGGCACGGACCACACAAGCGTCGCTAGCGCCGGAGCGACGAACAACGCCAGCTCCAGCCCCAGCTTCAGCTGCATGGCGGGCCAGCCTATCGGCCATCCGGAGAGGATGATGGCCGCCTTAGTAAAAGCTAGTACCTCACCCAGCAGGATGAGGATGAGTAGACCAAAAGACCTGCGACGCAGCTGCTTTTGTCCCGAACTGTAGGCTAAACGGCTGATCCAAAATGCCGTGATCGACCATATAAAAAGAAGGCCGAAGGAACTGAATCCCGCGGCTCCAAATAAGTCTTCCGTCATGTTTATTTTCCCCCATGCCTAGGTTATTCTGGATGGTTCTGTGTACCGCTTCCGACCGAATACGGCGTTGTGATGCCTTCATACATGAGATGCATCGACATCCCATCAGCAGCATGTGTGAGATTGTGGCAATGATCCATCCATAAACCCGGATTATCAGCGATAAATGCGACTTCATACGTCTCCCCTGGCTGCAGATCAAGCGTATCCGACCACCATGAACTGCCAGTGGAAGGCTTCCCATTACGAGAAAGAACGAGGATATGATGGCCATGTAAGTGCATCGGATGCTCCACATTACCTCGATTAATGATCGTTGTTTTGACGAGATCACCTTCTTTAACCATGAACATCGGAGCATCAGGAAACACTTTTCCGTTTAACGTATAGAGAAAATTGAAATTACGATTATAGAAGCCTAATTTATTATCTAAAATAAGGGTGAAATCACGATCAAATCTGCTATCTGCATCAAAAGGTGTAGCCGCTGGAGACCCATAAGTTAGGGGGTCGAAACGGACAGTTTGCGGGATTTCAGGGATATTTCCTTGACCATCAGGGGACAAGAGAATACCGCCATTTTTACTCCCTTCAACATGTAAATAAACAGGTCGATCCGGCATAATAAAGGTAAGGTCATAGCGACCACCTGTAGGAACCATGACATTGGTATTCGTCAAAAGATCTGGCTTATTCAAGTCTGTCCCGTCGATCGCAGCCACCTCAAAAGGCGTCCCAACTAACGTATACACTTGATCTACCCAATCATCGGTGTTAATAAGTCGCATCCGGACTGGTGTACCTGGAGCGACCGATTGGCGATCAAGTTCCTCGTTGGCACCAATCAGGACGGAAGTACCCTTCCAACGATGAGTCAAAACGGTGATATCTTTCTTGATCAAACTGACTTGGTCTGCTGCTTTCGGCTCCACAATTAAAGCGCCAAAAAGTCCTTTACTAACCGCCTCTTGCGAATCTTGATGTGAGTGGTACCAGAAGCTCCCCACCTGCTCGGCGCGGAAGCGATACGTGTAGGTTTCGCCTGGCATAACGGCATTTTGCGTAGCGCCGGCAACACCATCTTCGGCATTTGGAACGTCTAAACCGTGCCAATGGGCAGTAACACCAACATCAATATCTTCGTTCGTTAGCGTGACTTCAATGAGTTCGCCTTCTTGCATACGAAGCTCAGGTCCAGGGATTTGACCATTATAGGTCCATGCATCGACCGTTTTGCCGGAGCTGAGTGTAACTGTTTTTTTCTGCGCTACGAGTGTGAACTTACGGTCAGGCGTCCCCTCTTTGGGACCTGTGAGATCAGTGACAGACATCATGCCCGCCATAGCGGCCATATCATGATGAGCGTGATCCATCGTGACGACCCCTCCACCGTAATCGAGAGTCCCGCTCGCCATATCGATCTCGGCTGGCAGTATGCTTTTATCCATAGCGAACGTAATTAAATAGAAGCCGAGACCTGCAATCACGACGAGCACACTTGTCATTATGGAGAAACGTTTCCATAGACGAGGCGCCTGATAATTTTCTGCTTTACGCACCTGATTGGAACGAAGCTGATGTCTCCACCAGAGTCCTGCTGCTAATACAACCAGTAATGCTAGCGGAATTGTGATGTCCAACCAATAGAATGGCACAGCCGGCACCAGTGAGAAGTAAAGTGAAGTTACGGCACTAAGGGCGGTTAACTGGTAGGGAAAAATAAGGACAGGACTTGCAGCTCGTTGAAACATAGCTGGTTCAATCGTAGTACCGCCCTCTGCTAAGCTTTTTTTGGTCAAGGAGCGTAGTTTCAGCAGCTTAGGAACAGCTACCAACCATATGCTCAAAAGTGGGATGATCACAAGCGGCGCTTGAAGGAATACACGGTCTTGCCAGAAAATCAGATCCCTATGCTGCTGCAGCCAGACGATAGCGGCAATAATTGCTGCCGTAGGAAGGACGGGAAACCAAGCCCAGAAAAGCAGTTTGCGCGTTTTACGGTTCAGCTTTTCTAAGCTGCCGCTATACAGTAGTCGGGACGCTTTGACGCCGCCGATCCAAGTGAAAATGACCAATAATACACTAACTGCTAATATCGTTTGAATACTTGCGTTATACACAATAAAAACCCTCCTAAGCTCGATACCTCAAGTATAGTCCCCCTGCCCTGCGCATCAAACGGTCTGGAGACCAAGAGGCAACCTAGACTAAAGTTGGGGAGCCCTTTTATCAATTTTATACTTGTAAAGTCTGGAAATAGTTTGCGTTTTCATAAGTGGTGTGTTATGATGAATCCAATCGACAAATAGAACCTGAATTCACATATTGTAAAGGGTTTTCATTTTTGTTAGTGAACCTTTTTCAATGTGTGAATTTTTTCTCTTTGAAGAATAAAAAACATGTTAATAATTTTTGGAGGTATTTCACAATGGCTACTGGTACAGTAAAATGGTTTAACGCAGAAAAAGGTTTCGGTTTCATCGAAGTTGAAGGCGGCAACGATGTATTCGTACACTTCTCCGCAATTCAAGGCGAAGGTTTCAAAACTTTGGACGAAGGTCAAGCAGTTGAGTTCAGCGTAGTTCAAGGTAACCGCGGACCACAAGCTGAAAACGTTGTAAAACTGTAATATAATTAAAAAGACTGCCTTTACTTCAGTAATGGCAGTCTTTTTCAATTTAAAGCTAGCCGACGCTTAGTACTCTAAGGAGGTCTATCCATGTATTCCAGAAAAAAGTCGCTTGAAGAGATGCCTCTAGAAAATGTGACGGTATGGTCTTGTGAAAACGAAGGCTGTAAAGGCTGGATGCGAGATAATTTTGCATTCGATCACGTGCCGACATGCCATTTATGTCAGTCCACAATGATTCGAAGTGTCAAGTTGCTTCCATTAGTGAATAACACGAATAGTGATCAGAAAGCGCTCAAAAAGGGCGTACAAATATAGCGTAGTAAAAACCCGGGGGCATAGCTGTCTCCGGGTTTTTTGTGTTACCATGAAATGAGCGAAGACAAGACGAGCGGTGTCCAACTAGAGGACAACCCATCGTCAATCAAGGGAGGTAGAACTTCTGTGAGACCAAGAAAACGGCGTCAATGGCCACTGCTGGCAGGCGCTTGCATCCTTGCGGCGAGTAGCGTCATTCTTTTCGGTAAATATCCTTTTGAGTCAACCCCCACGGTGAAAACGAATCAAACAGAAAAGATAGTGGCAACACCCGTGCCGACACCAACACCGCGTGTATCGGTGGAATTTCGGATGCTCGATCTGGATCGAGGCTGGGTGAAATATGCGGACGGAGTGCTTCAGACAACGGATGGCGGCGCGCATTGGCAGGAAACTTCGAGTACGGAGATATCTCCCGTTGTTGGCGGGGCTGATGCTTCGGGCATTGAAACGATTGCGAAGCTGTTAAGTTTGGAAGCTGGGAATGGGAGTGTGGCGGCTTCTGCTGGAACGTCTGGTACGGCATCTACGGTAGCTGTCGGAGTGCCGACGCAAGAGAGTCTAGCTTCTATTGCGCTTAATGGGACTTCGTTTGCTGTGAAGCAGTCTCAATTCGTGACGCCGAAAATCGGTTGGGTTCTTTTGACCCGTACGACGGATAGCAAGAACCCTCTGCTGTTAACAGTAGACGGTGGACAAACCTGGATAGATGGCCTTACAGAGGATGCTAAATCAATTATTCAAGCGGAGAAAGCGCATTTGGCCCAGCTGAAAGCGGAATCTAATTTATATACAGATGAAGCGGGGGCGAAAGCCGCCATGGGCGCTAGCTGGAAGCTACTGCCGGAACAGGCGTCGCCGGGAGATATTGTGCTTGTGCGCCATAAGGAGCCGGGCAGTATTGCTTGGCAGGGCAAGACGTATACGCTTCAGCCCTATGAAGCGGGCTATTTCACGTATTTGCCAATCTCGCTGAGCGTGAAAGCCGGCACTTATCCGATTGGCGATCAGACATTGACCATCAAGGCGAAAAAATTCGAGACGCAGTACTTGAAGGTTACCGAGCAGATGGAAAGCATGAAGCAAGATACGGCGCGCATCAATGCCGATCAGAAGAAGATCGATCTGGCGCGAAGCAAGTCGGAGCCGACGTTTTTATTTCGTGGACCGTTCGTGAAGCCGGTCGAGGGGATTTTGACTACGCCGTATGGGTACACCCGTTATGTGAACGGGAAATACGACAGCTCGCATTTGGCCCTTGATCTGGCCGCCAAAGAAGGCACACCGATCAAGGCTACGAACGATGGGGTTGTCGCGCTGGCGGAAACCCTGTATTTGACCGGAAATGCCATCTATCTCGATCATGGGATGGGGCTGTTCTCGCAGTACGCGCATCTCTCCGAGCTGCGTGTGAAGGTGGGCGACCGCGTCAAGCAGGGCGACATTATCGGGCTCGTCGGCACGACCGGCTTCTCCACAGGGCCGCATCTGCATTTTACATTCTGGGCACACAATATACAGGCTAATCCGGACTTATTTTTTAATACAACCCCGTTTCAGTGGGTGAAATGATGCTGCCTAGTATACAAATGTCAGTTCGTTCACTTGTGGAATATGTGTTTAGCAGTGGCAGTATCGATAGTGAGTTTCGGTCAACGACATCGCTAAAAGAGGGCACGAAGGCACATCAAAGGCTGCAAAAGCAATACGGAGAATTAGATCAGCACGAGGTCTATGTTTCTGCAGAAATCGCATATGAAGGGCTTCTTTTTGTCATTGATGGACGCTGTGATGGGCTTCTTGTTGGTAGTGATGACGGCGGCGGAGATACGTTAACCGTGGATGAAATTAAATCGACTTCAGGCGATATCGCGCTGATCGAGGAAAATTCTTACCCTGTGCACTGGGCGCAGGCCATGTGTTACGCCTATATGATTGCCCATGATCGCGGACTCAGCCACATGCGGATTCAGCTAACGTATACACAGGTGGATACGGAGGAGACACGGCATTTTGTGAGGGAAGCTGGTTATGACGAGCTTGAGCGATTTGTGCATGAGGTCATTCAGCGCTACTATCCGTACGCACGGGTGAAACTTGATCATGAGCAGCGTAGGAATCAGAGCATCAAGGAGCTGCCATTTCCTTTTTCGCAGTATCGGGAGGGGCAGCGTAAGCTGGTAGGTGCAGTGTACAAAACGATCCAGGATGGGCACAAGCTGTTCGCTAAGGCGCCGACAGGGATCGGGAAGACGATGTCGACGTTGTTTCCGTCGGTGAAAGCGATGGGCGAGGGCGTGCTGCAGCGGTTCTTTTATTTGACGGCGAAGACGATCACACGTACAGCGGCGGAGGAAGCTTTTTACCTGTTGCAGGACAAAGGCTTGCAGCTTCAAGTGGTGACGCTCACAGCCAAGGAGAAAGTGTGCTTGAAGGACGAGGTTAGGTGTACGCCGGCCCACTGTGAGTTCGCGGATGGTTACTATGATCGGGTGAACGAGGCTGTGTTGGATTTGCTTAGGCAGGAAACGGTGATGACACGTTCTGTGATAGAGACGTATGCGCGCAAGCATCGGGTGTGTCCGTTTGAGTTTTCGCTCGATGTGGCTTATGCGGCGGATGCAGTTATCTGTGATTATAATTACATTTTTGACCCGCGTGTGAATTTGAAAAGATTGTTCGAGGAGCAGAAGCGCCGCACAGCGCTGCTTATTGATGAGTCGCATAATCTGGTGGACCGCGCGCGGGAAATGTACGCCAGTGAGCTGCATAAATCAGCTTTCCTTGCGCTGCAGCGGGAGTTCAAAGGTGTCAGTAAGGATGTCCATGACGCGGCGAAGGCGGTTAACGCCTATTTCATAGCGCTCCGCAAGCAGGTGGGAGATCGCGAAATGATGGTGGAGTCCACGCTGCCGGAGGCGTTGTTGGTTCAAGTGGAGGCTTTTATAGCGGTAGCGGAAAAAGAATTAGCAAGATCGGCTGGTGGTAACGCAGCGAGTGCGTTGCTCTTGGAAGCGTATTTCGGTGCGCAAAATTTTGTGCGCATTTCTAAGCTATACGACGAGCGTTATGTGACGCTGGCTGTAAATGATCGGGACGAGGTGAGCGTGAAGCTCGTCTGTTTAGACCCATCCCACCTGCTGCGGCAAATGGGAAAGGGGTATCGGGCGCATGTGTTTTTCTCGGCGACGCTGTCGCCCTTGTCTTATTTCATGGACACGTTAGGGGCGGGGGAGGACGATTATTCGGTGACGGTGCCGTCGCCTTTTGCTAAGGAGCAGCTTGAGGTGTTTGTTCAGCCGCTGTCGACCCGTTATCAGGATCGGGAGCATAGTCGAACGCTGATTGCCCGTTCCATCTTTGACCTGGTGGCGGGGCGATCGGGCAATTATTTGGTGTTTTTTCCCTCGTATGCGTATATGAGCAGTGTCTATGAGGCTTTTACGGATCTTGTAGGTGAGCGTGAGATTGCAGAAGGCGACAGTGGCCTGAACGTACTCGTCCAGCAGGCCAAAATGACAGAGGAAGAGCGGGAGCACTTTCTTGCAGCTTTTCAAGCGGGCGCGGAGCAGACGCTTGTGGGTTTTGCGGTGATGGGCGGCATCTTCTCCGAGGGCATCGATCTGGTTGGCGACCGCCTAACGGGTGTCGTCGTTGTGGGTGTTGGCTTGCCACAGCTAGGCGCGGAACGCAATCTGATCAAGGATTACATGGAGCGTACCGGCAAAAATGGCTACGACTACGCCTATGTGTACCCTGGCATGAACAAAGTTCAGCAGGCTGGCGGCCGGTTAATCCGCTCCGAAACGGATCACGGCGTGTTGCTGCTGATCGACGATCGGTACTTGCAGCCGCGCTATCAGCGCCTGCTGCCGGAAGAGTGGCGCGACTATACGGTGCTGCCTGTGCCGCGAAAGCATTGAAAAAAGCCGTCCCCAAGGTTCATCACCTTGAAGGACGGCTTTTCATATGCTCGCTATTCCTATAGCGACATCTGATAAATCTTAACCACATCTGCACGAGTCAGCTTCTGGAAGTTGCCGAAATCGCCGTAAATCATGGCTTTATCCGCCATGAGCTCGATCGTGGAGTCGTCGATGTTGTAATCCGCCAACCGGCTCGGTGCGCCGATGCTGACAAAGAACGCGCGCAGTGCTGCGATGCCTTCTTCGGCGACTTGCTTGTCGGATTTGCCTGCGGCATCGATGCCGAAGACGCGCTGCGCGAACTGCTTGTAACGTCCAACGTTAGCGTCAAGGGTATGGGTCATCCAGTTCGGGAAGAGGATGGCCAAGCCTCCGCCGTGCGGGATATCATGGACAGCGGAAACCGCGTGCTCTAGATTGTGCGTCGCCCAATCGCCGCGAATGCCCATGCTTAGCGTGCCGTTCAGCGCCATAGTGCCGCTATATAGAATCGTTGCGCGGTGTTCGAGATTGTTCAAATCTTGGAGCAGCAGAGGGGCTGTATCAATCACAGTACGTAGAATCGTCTCACAGAACCCATCCTGAATCGGGGAGTTTGTGACATGATGGAAGTATTGTTCGAACACGTGCGACATAATATCGACCATACCGTAAACGGTTTGGTTTTCAGGCAAGGATGTTGTATGAGCTGGGTCAAGGATGGAGAATTTCGGAAAAGCATGAGGGCTTCCCCAGCCGAGTTTATCTTGCGTTTCCCAATTCGTAATGACAGAACCGGAGTTCAATTCAGAGCCTGTTGCAGCAATCGTGAGTACCGTTGCTAACGGGATAGCACCTGTCGCTACTGCTTTACGCGTTGCGATATCCCAGAAGTCGCCTTCGAACTTGGCACCAACAGCGATCGCTTTCGCGCAGTCGATAACACTACCGCCACCAACAGCAAGAATGAGGTCGATCTGGTTACTGCGACATAGTTCAACACCTCTGTGAACGGTCGTTAGTCGCGGGTTCGGCTCGACGCCGCTTAGCTCGACGATCGTTGCGTCAAGAGCTTGCAACAACTTAACAACGTTGTCGTAGATGCCGTTGGCTTTTATGCTGCCGCCACCATAAACGAGTAAAATATTTTTCCCATACTTAGGCACTTCGGTCGTTAGCTTTTCTAATTGACCCTGACCAAAATGTAGGGTTGTTGGATTGTGAAATGTGAAAGTATTCATGCGTAGACCTCCTCGAACATGACTAGGGGATGCTCCCCTCTTACTATTGTATAGTAAGCTTCCCCCAAAAACAAAACCTGCGCTGCCAAGTAGAGAAGCAGGACATTCCATCCATTTTAGAGAATGAATTAAGCAGGAAGTCATCTTGTAGGGATGTGAACAACAGCATGGTGAAGACAAGGAAGTCTGACCATATTTTAGAAATGGCATACAGCTGTGTGCGATGGTTTCTAGTAGTTGCTTCAACGTATTTATTTCTTATCTACTATCATAAAACCCCACAGGATTTGATTGTATTTTTCAGTCTATTATCAGTGGCTGTTATCTTTATGGGAGCGACGGAATTCGCTCTGCATCGTACTCCGATTGCGTCTAATGTATATCGCTTTATGACGCGGTTTGGCGTGGTCATGGACTATTTGGCATTTTTTGCGATTATCTCACTCACAGATGGGACGCACAGTCCGCTTTTCCCAATAGCCTATTTAGTTATTTTACATGCATCATTATATTGGAGTTTCCGCGGATCCATGGTAGCGACACTTATGATCTCCATCGGTTATTTTTTCGTGGTTGAACTGGTGGATGGCGGCTTCCTGATCGATGATATACCGCGGCACTTATTTAATATTGCTTTTCTACTCATGATTGGTGTCGTTGGGGGCATCATTGTAGCAAGGGAGCGAAAACATTTCGTCGAGAAGGGGATCTACGAAAACTTAGCAAAGCAGGATTACTTGACGGGGCTTTATAATCATCGAAGCTTTCAAGAACTCATGCGAGAGGCCTTTGCAGGAAAGCAGCCGATTGTGCTGATGATGGGGGATATTGATTGTTTTAAACAAATCAATGATCGGTATGGACACCAAGCAGGGGATGCCGTTCTGAGGACGATCGGAAGCTTGCTGCAATCAACGATTCCACTTACACACGGGCGGGCCTTCCGTTATGGCGGCGAAGAGTTTGCGATTATTCTATACACGGACAATCAACAAAAGGCGACTGAGATGTTTGAACGATTTATGGACGAGCTGCGATCATGGGTATTTGAACATGGCAAAGATGCATTTCAAGTCACAATGAGCTTCGGTGCAGCGGTCCGTGTTCAGGGTCAAGGCAAGGAAGAGCTAGTGGCCGCAGCAGATGAACTGTTATATGTAGCGAAGACCCACGGCAAAAATCGATTACAATGGGGTCGTGCAGAAGGGATGGAACGATAGCAATGGCAACCTTATCACCCTATATTTATAGTGCAAATGCACGAGAGCAGGCTGATTTTTATGTACGCGTGTTTGGAGGGGAAATTATCAGCATCCAAACATACGGCGATCTGCCGGGAATGGAAGCGTCTATGAAGCACTTAGTTATGCATCTGGAGCTGCAGGCGCTGGGTCTGCGATTTTTCATGGCGGACGCTGGTGCAGAGGCGAATGATCGAGGTACTGGCATGGATTTGGCGCTGACCTTCAAGGACGAGGAGGAAGCGGGCACGATTTATGAAGGGTTAGCAGCGGAAGGCGATGTGATCATGCCGTTTGAACGGATGTTCTGGGGCACCATGCTCGGTCGTGTGCGCGATCGGTACGGCGTGATGTGGCAGGTGGCCACGGAATCGTAGACGGAATGATAGGAGAGCTCCTTTGTGAGAAGCCATGCGGCTTTTCGTGAGGGAGCTTTTTTTGGAATCACCCCACCTCCAATCCGCCTGCGGACCGATTCGACCTCGTTTATATTCCGTTTAAAATAGGGGAGTATGATCGTACCAGTGTTAGAGATAAACAAATCCGATCGGGTAAAGGAGTAGAGATAGATGGCTGTAACGAAGACTGAACGAACCAAACCTAAAAACGACTGGCGGGGATTCATCCGCCTGCTAATGGAGGCGAATCCGCCGAAGCTTCTGCTGGGCATTGCCCTTGGCTTAAGCGTGATTGCTACCTTGGTAGCTTTAGTCATTCCGCTTTTCACCAAAAATGTGGTCGATAATTTCTCGATTTCTTCCCTGAATTGGTGGCAAATCAGCGGGATGGCCCTTGCTTTTATCGCATCCGCCTTGGCTTCCGGTTTAGCTACGTACCTGCTCAACTATTCAGGTCAGCGCGTAGTGGCGGGTATCCGAGATCGCTTGTGGAAGAAGCTGCTGGTACTCCCGGTCCGCTACTATGATAATCATCAAACAGGAGACACGATCTCCCGGATGACGAACGACACGGCTATTATTAAAGGACTGATCGCAGAGCATACCGCGGGCTTTATTACAGGGAGCATTTCCATCATCGGTTCCATCATCGTACTTCTATATATGGATTGGAAAATGACGCTGATCATGTTTAGCATATTTCCAATCGCGTTTCTTATCCTTTTTCCACTTGGCATGCAAATGTACAAAATATCGAAAGGCATGCAAGCCGAGACGGCTAATTTTACTTCCGTGTTAAATCGAGTACTGAGCGAAATTCGCTTGGTCAAGGCAGCAAATGCAGAGCCTATCGAGTATAAAGAAGGCAGCGCAGGAATTCAGACGCTGTTCAAATTTGGTCTTAAAGAAGGTAAAATTCAGGCATTAATGTCGCCGCTGATCATGTTTGTCATGTTGATGTTGTTCGTTGTCTTATTCGGGTATGGTGGTACACGCGTGGCATCTGGAGCTATATCTGCTGGTCAACTGGTTGCTTTTATGCTGTATTTATTCCAAATCGTGATGCCGATTACGCAAGTTACGCAATTTTTCACGCAAACGCAGAAAGCAATGGGAGCAACGGAAACGATTCTGAAGGTGTTAGATCATGAGGAAGAGGATCCGCATACGGGTGTACCCGTCAAGGATGCTTCACAATCATTGCATTTTGAAAATGTGACGTTCGGCTATAAAGAGGGCGAGTCGGTCCTCAAGGATGTTAGCTTCACGATGGACGCGGGGAAGGTCACCGCGATTGTAGGACCAAGCGGAAGCGGGAAGACGACGATGTTTTCGTTGCTGGAACGGTTTTATGCGCAGCAGGAAGGCCATATTTCGCTAGGTGAGGATAGCATCGATCAGTACTCGCTCGTCTCTTGGCGAAGCCAGATCGGCTATGTGTCACAGGAGAGCCCGCTTATTGCCGGGACTATTCGGGATAATATCTGTTATGGCTTGCAGCATGACGTGACGGAAGAAGCGCTGAAGCGGGCATCCGAGATGGCCTACGCTGATGGCTTCATTGATGAGCTTCCGCAGAAATATGACACGGAAGTCGGAGAACGCGGGATCAAGCTGTCAGGTGGACAGCGTCAACGTATTGCGATCGCCAGAGCGCTGCTGCGGGATCCGAAGATTTTAATGCTGGATGAAGCAACCTCCAGCTTGGACAGCAAGTCCGAGGTCGTGGTGCAGCAGGCGCTGCAGAATTTGATGCAAGGACGTACAACGCTCGTCATTGCCCATCGCTTATCCACGGTCGTGGACGCAGATCAGATCGTGTTCCTCGACAAAGGTGTTGTCACAGGTCGCGGTACGCATCAGGAACTCATCGAGTCGCATGAGATGTATCGCGAGTTTGCTACCCAACAGCTGCAAATTCAAGAGCAGTTGATTGCGGAGCATTCACCGATGGAGTCCACATCCATGCAGATTCACTCTTAATTGCAAAAAGCCTCTACCCTCGAGAAGTTCATAGGGGGTGGAGGCTTTTTATGCGTTAAGGGTGCAGGTTCGCTTTCATCAGTGCGGCAATCTGTTGCTCTTGGTACCCTTTGAGCTCAAGTGCCTGAATAATACGTTCCTGCCGTTCAATCGGCTGATTCTGGCTCAGCTTGGCTTTGCCTTCGATACTAGAGATCGGGAGCTTGAAGGCTTGTATTCCTTTACGCAATCCAGTTAAAAACTGTGGATCAACATTTTCTAAGGTATACGAGCTGCCCCGATCCTCGTACTTAAGTGTCAGCTCTTCTAGGAGGCGTAAGATTTCCGCATCATCGTGGAGGAGTTCCATTTTGCCATAAACATGCACAGCCGTATAATTCCACGTAGGAACAGCGGCAGGCGTATCATACCAGGAAGGTGAGATATAGCAGTGAGGGCCTTGGAAAATGGCCAGAACCTCTTGCTGCTCGATATCCGTCCACTGCGCATTAGACCTGGCGAAATGCCCGTATAAACAATGCTCCTCCGGATGTAATATTAGGGGAATATGTGTTGCAAATGGGCGCTCCAGATGCTGAGAAACGACCGTAGCAAAGCTATGGGCTGCTAGGAACTCATACATCTTCGAAAGGTCCTCTAATTTAAAATGTGAGGGATTGTACATGTGTTCACCTGCTTTTATCCTATGTTAGGAAAAGTATAGCAACCCTAGTGGTACATACAAAGTACCAATTTCTTTGTTTTTAATTAGTCCACTAGCTCATGCGGTAGAACAGGAAGTCGACGGCTTCTCGTCGAATTACCTAACTAACTACGTAATCACGAGGTAATCACGAGGAGGCAATACGAGTGGAAAAGGTACGTTGGGGAATTATTGGCTGTGGTGATGTGACAGAAGTCAAAAGCGGTCCCGCCTTGCAGAAGGCAGAAGGTTCGGAGCTAGTCGCGGTTATGCGCCGCAATGGGGCACTAGCAGAAGATTATGCACAGCGGCATGGTGTGGCAAAATGGTACGACGATGCGGAAGCATTGGTGAACGATCCGGATGTAAATGCGGTCTATGTGGCAACGCCGCCCGGATTTCATCACGAATACACCTTACTCGCTGCCAAAGCAGGAAAGCCGGTCTACGTGGAGAAGCCAATGGCTAGGAATCACGCCGAATGTCAGGAGATGATCGCCGCTTGTGAAGAAGCGGACGTGCCTTTGTTCGTGGCGTATTATCGCAGAGGGCTGCCGAAATTCGTGGAAATCAAGCGACTGATTGATAGCGGTGCAATCGGTGAAGTCCGTTTTGTTCAATCGACCTATCTGCAACCAGCTAGAGAGTATGAAGAGGGGCTAGAGCCATGGCGCATTCAGCCTGAGCTGTCTGGTGGCGGACTTTTCGTAGATCTGGCGAGTCATACGTTAGATATTCTCGATTATTTACTCGGACCGATTGGTGAGGTCAAAGGCTTTGCACGAAACCAAACAGGTAAGCAAAAGGTAGAAGACATTGTTACCACGAGCTACGCATTCGAATCCGGTGTGATGGGTACAGGAGTTTGGAGCTTTAACTCCTATACGCGCCTAGATTTGAATGAGATTGTTGGCAGCCGCGGCAAGCTCTCGTTCTCCACCTTCAGTGGGGATCTACGCATTGTGGCGGAAGATGGCTCTATAGAAGAGTTGGACATTCCGAATCCTCCACACGTTCAACAACCGCTGATCCAGACCGTGGTGAACGATCTCAGAGGCATCGGGCAGAGCCCAAGCACTGGAGTAACGGCCGCGCGTACGAATCGCGTGATGGATGAATTGCTGCGCGACTTCTACCGCGCATAAAAACAAGAACCCCAGCCTGATGTACGTAAAACACACATCGGACTGGGGTTCTTTCATTAAGCCTTCGGGCTCGGCGCTGCGACAATAGGAGCAGGTGCTGAAGCGGAAGGATTGTCTGGTGAAACAGAGCGTTTGCGTATGAACAAGCTTAGCGGCAGAGCCACTAGGACAATAAATGTTGCGAGCAAATACACATCGTTGACACTCATTGTAAAGGCGTGTGTACCAATTTGAACTTTGTCCTTCATCCCGCCTACAGCGAGTTCCTTGCTGTGTGTAACGGTTTGGGACGAGAGCACCGATGTGAATAGGGCAATCGCGAAGGATCCGAATACGTTGCGAACCCAGTTGTTAATGGACGTTGCATGACCAGACAGGGTTCTAGGGATTTGTTCCATACCCGCATTACTTGCTGGCATTGTAGCGAAAGCAATCCCGACGTTACGAACGATCATCCAGAACACAATATAACCGCGTGAGACGTCTGTACTTAACCAACTAAGTGTGAGCGTACCAATGGCAATTAAGGAAATACCGATAAAAATAAGAATGCGCGGCCCGACACTGCTATACAGCTTGCCTACAAGGGGCATACAGAGCGCCATAACAAGGGATGCCGGCAGCAAGATTAGTCCCGTATCCAGCGGGGTGACATGTTGAATATTTTGCAGGAAAATCGGTGTTAAGAACGTTCCTGAGTATAAGCTGATCGTAACAATACTAGAAATAATAAGAGATAAGGTGTAACGCGAGTTTTTCAACACACGGATGTTCAATAGCGGTGAATCAACCTTAAGCTCTCTCCAGATGAACAATAGAAGGATTAGGAAGCCTGTTGTAAATAATCCGATGACACGACCGGATGTCCAGCCCCAAGCATGGCCCTGCGAGAAACCGACGAGCAAGGCAAGGCTGCTGACAACGACGGTCAGTAAGCCGATGAGATCAAATCTTTTTGGAACGGAAAGACGGTAATAAGGAATTAATTTAAAAACAAGAATAATAGCGACTACACCGACGGGTACGTTCATAAGGAACAACCAGTGCCAGCTCCAGTTTTGCAGCAACCAACCGCTTAGTGTTGGCCCAATGGCAGGCGCCATCATGGCAGATAAGGACCAAAGGGAAATCGCAATCGGTTGCTTATCCCGCGGAATTACTTGATAGACGATCGTCATCGTAGCAGGCATGATCAGACCACTGAACGCCCCTTGTATAATACGGAATGCAATTAATGAAGAAGCATCCCAAGCTAACGCACATAAAAGTGAGAAAACGGTGAAACCGATCAGCGCAATCGCGTATAGACGTTTGTAGCTGAATTTCTCCCCGAAATAGCCGGTAATCGGAGCAATTGTACCACTTGCGAGCATAAAGCCAGTAATCGTCCATTGGATTTTGCTCAAATCGGTATTGAAATGCTCACTAAGAATTGGTATGGCGATATTTATCGTGCTCATGCTTAGGATTGAAACGAACGACCCGAAGAAGATCGCGATCATGATCGGCCAAAAGCGCACTTGCTGTAGCTCATCCTTACTCAAAGTAATGCCTCCACTCTATCCATTGATCTTAACGATAGTATTCTCTATAATTTGAATGAAAATCATCATACTACCGATATGTTTATATGTCAATAATGACATAAAGGAGGAGCGGCAATGAATACCCTTTCATATGGACTACTAAGCCTGTTAACTAAAAACTCCCGTTCAGGGTATGAGCTCATGCAGCATATACAACCTTTTTGGTCAGCTAAACATAGCCAAATTTACCCATTATTAGCACAATTAGAGCAAAAGGGACACGTCGCTTTCGTTCATGTTCCTCAATCCGATAAGCCGGATAAGAAGGTTTATTCCATTACGGAGCAAGGGAAGGATGCCCTACGGGGATGGATTGCTGAGCCAACGGATGAACCTGTGACGCGAGATGAACTTGCTTTAAAGATGTATTGTATCGGTTTAGTGGATAAAGAGCAGGCGCGGCAGATGCTGGCGGTACGCGAAGTGTATTATAAAAAGAAAAAAGAGCGATTCAACCTCCTGATGGATAAGCTCCAACAAGGAAGTGATAAACCGCTTGATCAATTAGAAATTGGTGATGATGCATTTGGCATGTACGTCCTCGTGCATAAAGCTACAATGAAGGTAGATACGGATTTGTATTGGTGTGAGTGGATGAAGGAGAAGCTGAAGTAGAACGAACTTCAGCTTAACTGCCAATCTCCTGAATGACCGTTTGGATTTTTTGGAGACGAATGTACTCCGATTTCTCTAATTGAGGTCGGAAATAAGCGTACAAGTAGGCCGCGTCCTCGAAAGTTAAGCCCGGGTAACAGACGACTTCTTGCACAACGAGCGGATTATCCATAATAACCTGCCATTCCCCGGCTCGATCCGCAGGGGGGATGTTGGTGAAAATATGTTTTTTTGCAGCAATTGTCGATTCGAGTTCTGGCCAAATGGTCTCCCACGAGGGGCTAAAATCCACGGGTTCTGGAAAAAGTCGCTTCGCTTTCGCGACGGAATGCGCAACGGTCTCTATATCTGTGTCTTCTGCTGCTTTGATCGCATCTGTGAGACTGTCGAGCAATCGCCTGAAACCTGCGAATCCTTCAGATAGAACCTCGCGTTGAAACAGGGCTTCCGCTTCCGCGGTAGTCAGTTTGTTGAAATCCGCCAATGTGTTATTTGTCATACAGGCCATATCCCCCCAAAAGAATCTGTTCCTTCCCCAAATTTATCATAAAGTTTTTACCAAATAAAGCACTTTCATTCGCAAAACGGTTCATCTGGTTTAAATTCAGTTTATATTTCGCGCTTATGCTAAATGCAACAATGAAAGCAGCAAAGGAGCGAAAGGAACATGAGCAGTGAGCAAAAAAATGTAAAATGGGTCATCGTTGGACTCATGCTAGGTATGCTGTTGGGTGCGTTGGATCAAACGATCATTTCAACAGCCATGCCGACGGTTATTCGTGATTTAGGCGGCATCGCCATGTACAGCTGGGTGTTCTCTATCTATATGTTGACGTCCACAACGAGCATGCCCATCTTTGGGAAGCTAGCCGACCTATATGGTAGGAAGCGTATTTACCTCACGGGTATCGGGATATTCATCGTGGGGTCTGCGTTATGCGGCTTAGCAACGAATATGACGGAATTAATTATGTACCGAGGTCTGCAAGGGATTGGTGCGGGTGCGCTTATGCCGATTGCGATCACGATCATTGGTGATATTTTGCCTGTTGAAAAAAGAGGTAAAATGCAGGGGATGTTCGGCGGTGTCATGGCCTTGTCCAGTATTATTGGACCTGCGATCGGCGGTTTTATCGTGGAACATTTGAATTGGAGCTGGATTTTCTATGTTAATCTGCCTTTCGGTATCGCGGCGATGGTTCTTATCGCAGTTACCCTGAAGGAAAGCCGGACGCAAGCGAAGCGTGCCATTGATTGGCTGGGTGCCATTACGTTGAGCGTTGCAATCGTATCTGGCTTGCTTGCGCTCGTCTTAGGCGGTGATCCGGAAGCAGCAGGAAGCACACATTACGCTTGGGGCTCTCCACAAATCGTTGGCCTGTTCTCCGTGAGTGCGATTATGCTTGCTTTGTTCCTATGGGTTGAAACGAAAGCCTCAGAACCGATGATTCCCTTACATTTATTTAAAAATAAAGTGATTTCCGTCACAAGTATTATCGCGGTACTCATGAGCGTGGGGATGTTCGGTGCCATTACGTACATTCCATTATTTGTGCAAGGCGTTATCGGTGTGAGCCCCTCGATCGGCGGCTATATTCTAACGCCATTGATGCTGTCCGTCGTGGCTACAGCCATTATTGGCGGACGGATGTCGAGCAAAGTGTCCTACCGTACGTTAGTGATCACGGGCATGTTCCTTATCGGACTAGGTTTTACATTTATGTCGACCATGGACGTGGGAACAAGTAAACTAGTGATTATCCTAGATATGATCGTAGCCGGTTTGGGTATGGGTCTCATCATGCCAACGCTCAACATTGCGGTGCAAGGGGAAGTCGGACCTGCGAGCCGGGGCGTTGCGACTTCGCTCGTTCAGTTCTTCCGCTCCATTGGTGCCACCATCGGGGTCAGCATCATGGGGGTTCTAATGACGAACCGGATGACAGATGGTCTTGGCGGCATGGGTGAGAAATTCAAGCAAATCCCTGCGGAGCAGCTGAAGCAATTTGCTAACCCGCAGCTATTATTGGATCCTGGTGCGAGAGGCAAGCTGCCAGGAGATATTTTAACCGAGCTGCAGCACGTATTTGCCCATTCCCTAAGCGGCGTATTTATTACGGGAAGCATCATCGTATTCACGGGTGTAATCGCGGCGATCTTCCTTGGGAAGGCTAGAATGCTGCCGAATGCGATGAAAAAGCCGACGGATAAAGATCCTGGAATGCCGAAAGATACGCCAATGCAAGCATAGATAAAGCTTTTCTGGTAAACAAATACATCAAGAAGTGAGGATGAATGAACCATGGCACCCATTATGATCGTAGATGATGATCCATATATTCGTGAGCTTGTCCGTGTTTTCATGCTGAACGAGGGCTTTGATGTCGTCGAGGCTGCGGATGGCGCCCAAGCACTCAAAAAGCTGCAAACCGTCCAAGTCGATCTGGTCATCCTAGACGTGATGATGCCAAATATGGACGGGTGGGCGCTGTGCAAGGAGCTTCGTGAGCATTATGATCTGCCGATTCTCATGCTGACGGCCAAAGGAGAAACAGCCCAGAAGGTCAAAGGCTTCGAGCTTGGTGCGGATGACTATCTCACGAAGCCCTTCGAACCCCTTGAGCTGACGATGCGGGTAAGAGCGCTGCTCAAGCGCTACAGAATTGCCTCCGCGCAAAACATTCAGGCCGGCGATTTGAGCATGAATCGCAAAACGTATGAAGTCACCGTAGGCGCAGAGAGCATCACGCTGCCGCTCAAGGAGTTCGAGCTGCTCTACAAGCTTGCGAGCTACGCGGGCAAAACCTTTTCCCGCGATCAGTTGATCGAGCAGATCTGGGGGTTTGACTACGAAGGCAACGAGCGCACCGTCGATGTGCATATCAATCGGCTGCGCGAGCGGTTTCCGGAGGAGCGGCACGCCTTTCGCATTGCGACCATTCGCGGCTTAGGCTATCGCTTGGAGGTGCTGAAGTGAACGGTCAACACCCGAGGAATCATGATCAGTGGGAACAGAGATGGCGGAAGAAGCTGGAGAAGAAAGAAAAGAAAATACGGCTGAAAATGGAACTGAAAAAAGAAATAGAGAAAAGAAAACGATTGCGAAAGGATACTCATAAGAAACAGTCCCTTCTCCAGCGGATAGGCGGCGTCTTCTTTGGCATAGGGATATTTGTCCTTATTATCTTGTATTGGCTAGCGGCCTTCTACGGAACAGAGCATCTCTACACACATCTGGGGAAACGCCCAGCGGAAGTATGGGTGCAGTTGATCAACTGCTTAGGCGGGATGTTCCTCTGGGGGATCACCATGGCGATTCTTGGCCAATTTTTGCGCAAGCACCAATTGATTTTCTTTCAAAGCTTGAATCAAGCGATACGCAGCATGTCGAGAGGGGATTTCAATGTGTCCGTTGACAATAGCCATCAGAATGGCCCTTTCGTAGAGTTGGCGGAATCCATTAATCAAATGGCGACCGATCTCGGGCAGCTGGAGCGAATGAGGCAGGAGTTTATTTCGAACGTCTCCCATGAAATACAGTCCCCTTTAACGTCCATAAGCGGCTTCTCCCGCGCTCTGCAGAATGATCAGCTGTCGCCCGAGGATCGTAAACATTATTTGACTATCATTGAAACGGAAAGTGTACGCTTATCCAAGCTCAGCGAAAATTTGCTAAAGCTGACCTCCTTAGAGTCGCAGCATCATCCTTTTGAACCGAAGAGCTACAGACTGGATAAACAATTGCGCAATCATATTCTCGCTTGTGAGCCGCAGTGGGTTGATAAAGCGATTGAAATGGATATCGAGCTGGATGCGGTAACGATTGACGCGGATGAGGATTTGCTCAGCCAAGTATGGACCAATTTGATCCACAACGCGGTGAAATTTGTTGCTGTTGGTGGTTTGATTCGTGTGAGTGTGGCGAGTAACGGGAAAGAAGCGATTGCACGCATTTCCAATAATGGCGCGAGTATTCCCGAAGAGGATCAGACACATATTTTTGAGCGGTTCTACAAAGCCGATAAATCCAGAAATCGCACAGCAGGCGGCAATGGACTTGGCTTATCTATTGCGAAGAAAATCGTGGAAATGCATCATGGCTCCATCTCGGTGGAGAGCGCGGTTGATGAAATGACCACCTTCATCGTGCGACTGCCGATTGTGCAGCAAACACAGCTCCCGGACAAGTAACGCTGCTTAAACGTAAATAGGAACCCCCGCTTATCCAAGATAACCGGAGGTTCCTATGAGTCGTTTTGCCTATTCAATTGTTCTTCCGTACACTCCATTCCGAGAAATTTCGTTCATCCGGTCCTGAAAGCGATAAGTCATTCTCAAAGTCAAAGTGTCCTTTCTCCGTAGTTAGTCTCCAAACGTAGTCTCCAATAGCCTCTCTTTACGACAAGTCCCTCACTTCAGTTCCTTTCTTAAATGATGACCTGCCTGATCTGATTTCCCGCATGCTAAGTTGAACGAGTGAGACGTTCACTTCCTACACGTGGCTCCTGTCGTTGGAGCGTAAGTGAGTAGCATGCTTCGCTAACGTGGTCCAATGGACTATCCCCTCTCACCGAAGATTTCAGGCTCTGCGTTGTTGCTGCACCGTCTGGTGCGGGTTGTCCTTCCTGTTTGCCTTGGACTTATAATAGCCTATTATTAAAATATTGTAAATATTCAGATTATTTAAAAAACGGCGGAATTTTGTCGATTTTTTGGTGTTATCTTGCCCATGCTTGCAATTTCGCTGTTTTGTGAAAAAGCGCTTTCATTCTAATCCATCGCGGGAGGCCGCCTATTGTACAGGAGGTAGGGGGCCTTGTATTGCCGTGTGCAATCTGCAATGGTCCGAAGGCAATGTCGAGAAATGACGGCTCTCCACGAATTGCCTTCCATTAGGGATTCAGTAAGTTGGATTTTACAGAGAAGTGTCTGTAGTAGAAATCCCTGAAGTACAGGGACCTAATAGCTAAATAGTTAAATGGCTTGTTTGCGTTCGAACTCTTTGAAGCGTGTGCCTTGAAACGTTAATTTGCCCGTGTCCCCCTCTGCCATGTAGCCAAACTGCTGCCGTCCTATCCATAGCTCCAATCTACTCAGATCATCGAACTCGAACGTAACGTAGTAAGAGGCATTTGAGTTCAAATCACCAGAGCTTCCAGAGAACTGTATTCGTTTGGCAACAACCTTACAGGATCGATCTTCAATGGGCGCGTTATTGTTAGATGTCCAGACCGCAAGCGATCGTATGAGGATGAAGAGAAAGATGCCAATGACAAGAATAAAGATGCTGATGAACAGGATCAGAACTAACGAACTTAAAGCTCCTTCATTAAAGCCAGTCAGCACGTGTAAGCACTCCTTCGTAAAATAATAGAGAAGGTGTATCTACTTCGTTAGAGAAATCGTTTAACAAATCGGTAGCCGGATTCATGAAAGCCCATAGGTGAATGGCGGGAGCGGGTAATATCGGTGGATGCCATGTCAGTTAGCCACATCATTCCAGAGCAATTATGATCGTAGGTAAGCTGTTCAGCATAACTTTTCAATTGTTCCATCGGTGCTTGGTTCGTGTCAGGGTCGTTCTGGAACGAAATAACAGATATTTCACTAAAGGTTACATGCTGTGCTTCATGATCTCTGCGAATTCGAAAGCTTAATGTGCCAAGAATACGGTTCTTTTCTTCGTACACATAGAGCAATTCGTCTGGATTATCCCGCATGTTATGCAGCCTGTTTTCAATATGTAAAGGGGAAATAACCTTGCCGGTAAGATGAGTAACAAGTGAGCTGATCGCGGATGTATCCTTGGGTGTTGCTTCACGAATAATTGAGGTCATGGGTCTCCTTCTTTCTAAAACAAGTTATAGGGATAATTGTACCATATATTGGAACATTAGTTCTATATTTATGAAAAAAATGTAAAAATTTTACCACATTAGAAGAATTAGTTTTCGGTTTCTGAAACTGATTTCTGATGGGCGATATATCCGCAATAAAACAAAAAAACTGCTGCCAGGCCATATCAAAGGAGTGGCTAGGCAGCAGCTATTCGTTTATGAACTGTGGTGTGCTATTTCACGAAGTAATGCCAACTATGGCGCATAAATGGCAAGATTGGCATATTCGGCGATTAATGGGGTCATCTGCCGGAAGCCGATGCGCCCCTCTCCAAGTATCGGACCAAATGTCGTGCCAGGATCTTCCCACGTGAAAATGGGGAGATCGTTAATCGCGAATGTCACGCACGCGCCTTGCTTCAGGATAGTAATTCGATATGGACCGCAGGCATCCGCTACGTCGGGAATAGGATCCGCCCCTTGCATCACGAGATGAAAGCCATAGCTTTTCCTTAGATTGCAGGTATGAAAGGCACGCTCTGATGCGTAGCGCCTACGGAAATAAGAGATATGCAGCGCATTCATCTTTCCGTGATGGTATTGATCATATTCGCCTGTTCGCGCAGGGAGTATAGGATCGAACAAGTCGTACCCATCCTTTCCCGCAGCAGCGAAAAACAAGATAGCGAGTCCTGGCTCTCGAATCGGCCAAAACTCCCATGTGATGGCAACGTCAGCAGGGAATGTGTCCGGACACCAATAAACGATGTTCGCCTTATATTCGTCCTCTAGGCTGCGCGTTCCCTCCAGCCTCATCCTGCCCATTGGGAAGGAGACGGCACCATCTCCTTCCATGCGAAAGCCTTCCACATCCTGTGGCGAGGAGAGTGGATTCTCATAGATGCACTTCCATCCTGTAGGAATCATAGCTTTTATGGTAAGCCTCCTTGTATCAATACATAGTTCTACTCCATACCTACACGAATTGTCAGATGACATGAGTCAGTATAGGAAAGCCATCCATTCCGCAATTAGCTGGAACGGACGGCTTTTTGGAGTGGATATGGTTTAGGCTTGTGAATGAATGGTATTCAATGTCGTGCGATCGCTGGCTTGCACCAGCTTGATTAGCAATTCCTTCGCCGCGGCATAATCATCCACGTGAAGAATTGAAGCGGAAGTGTGGATGTAGCGCGCGCATACCCCGATCACAGCGGAAGGAATCCCTGTGCCTTGCACGTGCACCTGCCCAGCATCCGTTCCGCCTTGCGAGATGAAGTACTGATACGGGATCTTATGCGTCTCCGCCGTATCCAGAATGAACTCGACCATCCCACGGTGGGTAATCATCGTGGGATCAAAGATCCGCAGCAGCGCTCCGCGCCCCAGCTGTCCAAAAGCTTGGCGGTCGCCGGTCATATCGGCCGCCGCACTTGCATCGAGCGCGTAGAACAGGTCCGGCTGAATCATATTCGCAGCCGTCCTGCCACCGCGCACGCCAACCTCTTCCTGTACGGTGGCACCGGCGTACAGGACGTTCGGGAGCTTCGGCCCGCCGTGAAGCTCCTTCAAGAGCTCAATCGCGAGGCCGACGCCGTAGCGATTGTCCCAAGCCTTGGCCATAATCCGCTTCGGATTGGCCATTGGTGTGAACGGGCAGATCGGCACGATCTGCTGCCCAAGCTTGATGCCGATGGCGATGGCATCGGCTTTATCTTCCGCGCCGATGTCAATGTACATCGTCTTGATGTCTGCGGGCTTGCTGCGCGCAGCCTCGTCCAGCAAGTGCACGGGAACGGAGCCGATCACACCGATGATCGGTCCGTTCGCCGTCATGATCTGCACGCGCTGCGCGGGCAGCACTTGACTAAACCAGCCGCCGAGCGGCTGGAACTTGACTGTGCCGTGCTCGGTGATGCCGGTCACGAGGAAGCCGACCTCGTCGAAGTGGCCAGCGACCATGATGCGCGGTCCTGTTTCATCGCCGCGCACTACCCCGAAGAGACTGCCGAGGCCGTCCTGCACGAACTCATCGGTATATTTGGCTAACTCGCCGCGCACAAAGGCGCGGATTTCTCGCTCGAAGCCGGGTGCGGCTTGCATTTCGGTTAATGTTTTAAAAAGCGCTAATGTTTCACTATTCATAAGGTAACCTCACTCTTTGGTAGGGATGGTAGGACAAATATGAGAACTATTTTACCACATAAGGAAGATTAAGTTTTCGATATACGAAAAATGCACTTATTGGCGATAAAACCTACATCTAAACGCGGTCGCTCATCCATGAATGGCTTCGATAAGGGTTTTCTCACCACAGTCTAATTAAGAACACTCAGACATTTGCTCAAATTCCCATGCCCAGGAAAATTACCTCTTCACAAAACTAATGTCATTAGTTATAATACTAATATAAGTAGTTAACAGGAGACGTTGAAAATGAAAATAACGCGAAACGGACATTTATACCAACTGGCGTTTATGCCAAGATTTTTCCCAGTGAATTGCTACTTGGTGGAAGAAGAATCCGAACTAACCTTGATTGATGCAGCTTTGCCATTCAGTGTGAAAGGCATCCTCCAGGCAGCGGAGCAGCTCGGGAAGCCGATTACACGCATCGTTCTCACGCATGCTCATGGGGATCATATTGGTGCCCTCGACGGTTTGAAAAAAGTGCTGCCACAAGCACAGGTTTACATCTCCCGGAGAGATGCGAAGCTGCTGGCAGGCAATGTGGAGCTGGAGGCAGGCGAGCCTCAAACGCCTATTAAGGGCGGCGTCCCTAAAGGAATTCAGACAAAGCCCGATGTGCTGTTGGAGGATGGCGATCGGATTGGATCGCTGCAAGCTTTTGCTGCTCCAGGTCATACACCGGGATCCATGGCTTTCCTCGATGTGCGGACGAAGGCGTTGATCGCTGGGGATGCTTTTCAAGTACGTGGCGGTGTAGCTGTGTCGGGTGTGATCAAATTCTGGTTCCCGTTCCCGGCGATGGCTACGTGGAGTAAAGCAGCTTCATTGGAGAGTACACGCAGATTGAGACAGTTGGAGCCTAGTTTACTGGCAGTGGGGCATGGACGAATGATTGAGCAGCCAGCTGCCATCATAGATGCTGCGCTTGAAGAAGCATCGGTAAAATTCCAAGGCACATCAGCGACCATTTAGAAAAGAGGGACACACATCATGGCTATTCGACAAGGTTTAGATGCAGAAATCGTGCTGCAGGCGGCGATTGAAATTGCCGATCAACAAGGAATCGAGCAGCTTTCGCTTGCTGTGTTGGCCGCCAAACTCAACATCAAAACACCTTCCCTGTACAACCATATCAAAGGTTTGCCTGATCTGCGGAAGCAGCTTTCCAAGCGTGGGCTTATTCTCGTAAAAGAAGCGATGATCGAGGCTGTCATAGGTAAATCCGAGGATGATGCGCTGTTGGCTGCGGGCGTGGCTTATGTGGATTTTGCTCGGAAGCAGCCAGGTCTGTACGAGGCGATCTCGGCGCTCCCTGATTACGAGGATCCTGAGCTTAAAGAGGTCGGCGCTGGGGTTGTGAGCTTCCTGCTCCGCATTCTTGCACCCTATGGGCTAAGCGAAGAAGACGCGCTTCATGTGGTTCGGGGGTTTCGGAGTATGGTGCATGGCTTCGCCTCGCTCGAGCATCGGAATGGCTTCCGAATGGAGCTAGATCGGGATGAGAGCTTGCGTCGGTTGTTGCAGACGTATTTGCGTGGGCTGCGGGCAGATGCTAAGGCATGATAGAGATACTGTAGAGTGTGAACTTGAATGTGAGCGTGAGTGGCCTAATGCGGCTGCTTGCGCTAATTGTTGTTGAGTTAGGAAACTGGGCAAGATTCAAGAGAGCCAACACATAATAAGGTGATACCATAACGCTAACTTTTCGTTCTGAGCCCAACGCAGAAGACTAGTTAGGCGTTAACGTGAGTTCACCTATGAGCTCGATCAGACGAGCTAATTTTGGATCAGCTTGTGATAAGGCGATGATGGCAGGGTCCCCTCTGTCGAGTCTTATGGCGGTGGGTTCAGGTGGATGCAAAGGAGTTCCTCCTCAATGGAATTTGGTGAACTTATCCAAATCGGCACTCTTTTAGTATAATAGATGAAAGAATGAAAGCCAAAGGGGCCGGGTCTTAAATGACAGATGAGAAACGCATAGTGTCGAGAAGAAATGTGGGCATTTTCGCGCATGTCGACGCAGGCAAAACGACAACAACTGAGCACTTGCTGTACATAAGTGGACGTATTCGCGCGTTAGGCAGTGTGGATAGCGGAACTACGCAGACGGATTCCCTAGAGGTGGAGCGTGAGCGGGGGATTTCGGTTCGCAGTGCAGCGACTAGCTTAGTCTGGCAAAATACATGGATCAATCTGGTAGATACGCCGGGACACGTCGATTTTCTATCGGAAGTGGAACGCTCGCTGCGCGTAATGGATGGGGCGATTTTGATTATTTCCGCTGTGGAGGGCGTGCAGTCGCAGACGGAGATGATCTGGCATGCGTTGCAATCGCTGAAAATCCCAACGCTGCTTTATATGAATAAATTAGACCGCGTCGGGGCGGACCCCGAACGGGTGCTGCAAGAGATTCATAAGCAGCTCACGGGAATGGCGGTGCCGATCTATGCGCCGCTCGGTATTGAAGACACGTTCCGCGGGGCGCGGAACGTATTGGACGACGCGCCGCCCGCAGACGGCGCGCCACAAGGATTCGACCTCGCGTCCGCGGTCGAAAAGCTTTCCGAGCTCGATGAGCCGATGCTCACGAGCTACATCGAAGGTGCGCCCATCGCGGCGCACGACGTCAAAGCCACCCTGCAGCGATACGCGCGGCAGGGTGAGGCTTTTCCTTTGCTGGTCGGAGCCTCCAGCAAAGGGCTTGGCACCCGAGAATTGCTTGCAGCAATTCTCGATTATTTGCCTGAGCCGCGCGGCGATGCCGAGCAGCCGCTATCGGCTGTGGTGTTCAAGGTCGAGCGCGACAAGACCATGGGGCGGATGGCATACGTCCGCCTCTACGAGGGGACGCTTCGCAACCGGGACACCGTCGTCAATGCCACGCAGGGCGTGGAGGAGAAGGTGACCCAGATTCGCCGCATCGACGGGCGCAAAGCCGAAGATCTCGGCATTGTTGCGGCGGGCGACATCGCGGCCGTCTGCGGCTTGACGCAGGTGCGGATCGGCGATGTGCTCGGCCTGCCAGACAGTGTGCCGCCTGCGCCGCGCATGGCGGTGCCGCTGCTCACCGTGCAGGTGCACGCCGAGAGCGATGCGCAGTACCCTGCGCTTGTCGCCGCCCTGCAGGAGCTCACGGACGAAGATCCGCTGCTCGATCTGCAGTGGCTGCAGGAGGAACGCGAGCTGCACGTCAAGGTCATGGGCGCGATCCAGCTCGAGATTCTGACGAGTCTCTTGAGCTCGCGATTCGGCCTCGCGGTACGGTTCGACCAACCTTCCGTGATCTACAAAGAAACGCCTTCCCAAGCCGGCGAAGGCTTCATTGCCTATACGATGCCCAAGCCGTGCTGGGCCATCTTACGGTTTCACATCGAGCCGGGTGCGCCGGGCAGCGGGCTCGTGTATGAGTCCCAGGTACGCGGCGAGCAGCTGCTCGTGCAGTACCAAAATGAAGTGGCGCGCCGCGTGCCGGAGGCGCTCCAGCAGGGGCTGCTCGGTTGGGAAGTCACCGATGTGAAGGTGACGCTCGTGGAGGGTGAACACCATGTGTGGCACACCCATCCGCTCGATTTTGCCGTCGCTACGCCGATGGGTATCATGCAAGGTCTCGCACAGACGGGCACGACGCTGCTAGAACCGATGCTGCATGTGCGCATCACGGTGCCAGAGGAGTTCGGCGGCAAGGTGCTGAGCGATCTCGTGCAGATGCGGGCGACCTTTGACGCGCCTAGCATCGCGGGAGGCCGTTTCGTCTTAGAAGGGCGGCTTCCTGTCGCGACGTCGCTTGAATATCCCGTAAAACTAAGCGCGATGTCAGGCGGGCGCGGCGTGATTACTTCCTCTTTTGCAGGGTATCAACCGAGCCCTCCTGATGTTCATGCAGAGCGGAAGCGGCGCGGTGTGAATCCGCTGGATCAATCGAAGTATATTTTAGCTGTACGGAAGGCCCTATCCAATTAAGCTCTGCAGGTGTACCCACCTGCCATTGACACGGCATCCTATCTTTCAGTAAAATACAAGTAAGTTAATAACATGTGACGGAGAACAGGAGACTCACTTGGATTGCCCTTTGAATAAGAGAAGGCAAATCTTTGTGAGTCTTTTTGTTTCAGAAAACAGGGGTGAAGCGCATGTCGCTGCAGGATCAGTGTATTTTACCAGCCATCCGTAAGATGAAGGATTTAGAGAAGCTGATGAAATCGTCGTACACGTATATCGTGCTATTGGACAGTCATATTGGCCAGCTAAAAAGCATTGTAGACCTGGGCCGATCTCATGGGAAGAAGCTGCTGTTGCACGCGGATTTGATTGAGGGGTTGAAAAACGACGAGTTTGCCGCGGAGTTTCTGTGCCAAAGCATTCGCCCTGCGGGGATCATTTCCACGCGTGGCAATGTAATTACGAAGACGAGACAGAACGGCTTGATCGCGATTCAACGGCTTTTTCTGCTGGATAGCTCGGCGCTGGACAAAAGCTACACCCTGCTCGAACGCACGCAACCCGATTACATTGAGGTCATGCCGGGAGTCATTCCGCACATTATCAAAGAAGTGAAAGAGCGCTCGGGTATTCCTATTTTTGCAGGTGGACTGATCCGTTCAGTTGATGATGTGGAGCAGGCGCTTGCGGCAGGTGCGACGGCGGTAACGACTTCGAACCATGAGCTGTGGCAGCATTACGATGGCGTGACAAGGAGGCATAATTAATCATGACAACGGGATCCAAGCCCTCATATATCCTTTCCCTCGATCAGGGGACAACGAGTTCTAGAGCGATTTTATTTGATCAAAAAGGGAGTATTGTGCATACCGCGCAGCAGGAATTTAAGCAGTTTTTTCCGAATCCAGGCTGGGTGGAGCATGATGCGAACGAAATTTGGCTGTCGATTCAAAGTGTAATCGCGACGCTTCTATCCGAATCTGGGGTGCAGCCCGCGGAGATTGCAGGCATCGGCATCACGAACCAGCGGGAGACGGCGGTTGTGTGGGATAAGCATACGGGAATGCCCGTCTACCATGCGATTGTATGGCAGTCGCGTCAGACCGCAGACATCTGCGAAGAACTGAAAGCTGCGGGCCTTAGCGACCTGTTTTGGGAGCGGACCGGGCTGCTGATTGATGCGTATTTTTCAGCGACCAAAATCAAATGGATCCTCGATCACGTCGATGGCGCTAGAGCGCGGGCGGAGCGTGGTGATTTGCTTTTTGGCACGATGGACACGTGGATCATCTGGAAGCTGACAGGCGGCAAGGTGCATGTTACGGATTACTCGAACGCTTCGCGGACGCTCATTTACAACATTCACGAGCTGAAATGGGACGAGGAGCTGATGGGGCATCTGGACATTCCTGCAGCGATGCTGCCGGAGGTTCGTTCTTCGTCCGAGGTGTACGGACATACGCAGGAAAGCCTATTCTTTGGTGCGGCGATTCCAATCGCTGGCGCGGCAGGAGATCAACAGGCCGCATTGTTCGGGCAAGCTTGTTTTGATAAAGGAATGGCCAAAAATACCTATGGTACCGGCTGCTTCATGCTGATGAACACGGGTAATCATGCGATTCCGTCGCGCAGCGGCCTTTTGACTACAATCGCATGGGGATTGAACGGCAAGGTTGAGTATGCGCTGGAGGGCAGCATTTTCGTGGCAGGATCGGCGATCCAGTGGCTGCGTGATGGACTGCGGATGATCAAATCAGCGAAGGATTCAGAAGAGTACGCCAAGCGAGTTGTTTCAACCGAGGGTGTGTACGTCGTTCCGGCCTTTGTAGGGCTGGGGACGCCTTATTGGGACAGCGATGTGCGCGGCGCGGTTTTTGGGCTGACACGGGGGACGTCGAAGGAGCATTTTATTCGGGCAACGTTGGAATCTCTCGCTTATCAGACGAAAGACGTGTTGAAAGCGATGGAAGAGGATTCCGGTATTGAGCTTACAAAGCTGCGTGTTGACGGCGGTGTCGTGAAAAACGACTTCCTCATGCAGTTCCAAAGCGACATGCTGGGTGTCACAGTTGAACGTCCGGTGATTAATGAGACGACGGCGTTAGGGGCGGCCTATTTGGCTGGTCTTGCGGTCGGCTTCTGGCAGGATCAGGCGGAAATTGCCGCGCAGTGGCAGGTGGATCGGGCATTTGAGCAGGAAATGGAAGCGGAGCTTCAAGAGAAGTTATACAACGGGTGGAAAAAGGCAGTAAATGCCGCAATTGCTTTTAAATAAAGATATATCGTGTTATACTATACCTAACAAGTTCATATTCGGTTGGAGATTGGGAGAAACCACAGCGGACCTTCACGTGAAAACGTGATAGGTTGTTGTGGTTTCTTCTTTTTTTCATACAAGGGGAGAGATTAGGATGACAACATTTAGCGGATTACAAAGAAAAGAAACACTTGAGACGATGGCACAGCAACAGTTCGATGTGATCGTAATCGGCGGTGGGATTACAGGCGCGGGTATTGCACTGGATGCGCAGAGTCGCGGGCTTCGTACGGCGTTGATTGAGATGCAGGATTTTGCATCGGGCACGTCGAGTCGTTCGACCAAATTGGTGCATGGCGGATTGCGTTATTTGAAGCAGCTAGATGTGAAGGTTGTCGCAGAGGTAGGGAAAGAACGGGCGATTGTATATGAAAATGGACCTCATGTGACGACGCCGGAGTGGATGCTGTTGCCTTTCTATAAAGGCGGTACGTTCGGCAAGCTTTCTACGTCGCTCGGTCTACGCGTTTACGATTTCTTGGCGGGGGTTAAGCGTTCGGAACGACGCAAAATGTTCAGCCCTGACGTGACTTTACAGCACGAGCCTTTATTGAAGAAGAAGGATCTTAGAGGCGGCGGCTATTATGTGGAATACCGTACGGACGATGCGCGGTTAACGATTGAGGTTATGAAAAAAGCAGTGGAGCTCGGCGCGATGGCGGTGAATTATGCCAAGGTTGAGGAATTGATCGTGAAGGATGGTACGCTCGTTGGTGTGAAGGTTGTGGATCAGCTCGTAAAAGATCAAAACGCGTCCTACACGGTGTATGCGAGTAAAATCGTCAATGCGGCGGGGCCGTGGGTGGACACTCTTCGCGAAATGGACCGTTCGAAGCAGGGCAAAACGTTGCATTTGACCAAAGGGGTTCATTTGGTTTTTGATCAGAGCCGTTTCCCGCTGGGGCAGGCGATTTACTTCGATACGCCGGACGGGCGGATGGTGTTTGCGATTCCGCGCGATGGCAAAACGTATGTCGGCACGACCGACACGAACTACAAAGGGGATATTGCCAATCCCCGTATTACATTAGCGGATCGCGCTTATGTGCTGCGTGCCGCGAACGAGATGTTTCCGTCCCTCGGGTTGACGGAGGCCGACGTCGAATCGAGCTGGACCGGGCTGCGCCCGCTGATCCATCAAGAGGGCAAAGACCCTTCCGAGATTTCGCGCCGCGACGAAATCTTCGTTTCTGCTTCCGGCCTCATTTCGATGGCCGGGGGCAAGCTGACCGGCTACCGCAAAATGGCGGAGTCGGTCGTGAACCAGATCGCCGCCATGCTGGTGACGGAGGGCAAGGTCTCGGCGGCCTTGCCGCCGAGCCGCACGAAGACGCTGCCGATCTCCGGCGGCGATGTGGGCGGCTCCGCGCAGCTGGCGCCGTTCTTGCGCAGCAAGGTCAGCCAGGGCCTGCGGCTGGGGCTGACCGAGCCAGAGACGCTGCTGCTCGCGCAGCGATACGGGTCCAACGTGGACACCGTGTTCGCGCTGATTGCGCAGCATAAGGGTGAGGCGGAGCGGCGGGGCATGCCTGCCGCGGTGCTCGCTGCGCTCGTGTACGCGATTGAGCGCGAGAGTGTCGTGAAGCCGGCGGATTTCTTTATCCGCCGCACGGGCGCCCTCTTCTTCGACATCGCGTGGGCAAGACAGTGGAAGGCGCCGGCGACGGCCTTCCTCGCGGAGCGCTTCGGCTGGAGCGAAGCGCAGACAGCGGCTTACAGCGCCGAGCTGGAGCAGCTGCTCCACGAGGCGGTGCATCCGCTGGAGGCTTAAGATATGTTTTTAGCGGAGTGGCTGCTGGAATAACAGGATTTTCTGTAGCTAATTTAGCTGAAATAGCCCTTTTTGGGAAAATAACTGGATTTCCTCCAGCTAAAAACTAGCTATTTACTGTAAAATGAGTATTTTCTATTGAAATAGCTGGAGTTTTTCCAGTTAGTCTGTAATTAGACAGAATTACGGACGAAATAACTGGAGGTTTTCCATTAATTTAGTTGATTGGTTTGAGCAGTTGTTTGAACAGAAATAAGACCGCACCCCCTAAAGGATGCGGTCTTATTTAATTCTACCACTCCGCCACCGTACCATCCTCTTGACGCCAAATCGGATTCTTCCAATTGTGCCCGATGGCCGCCATTTCGCGGACCTTTTCTTCGTTAATTTCGATCCCTAGACCGGGACCGGTCAAATTCTTTACGAAGCCAGCTTCATATTGGAATACGGTTGGATCTTTTAAATAATCCAGCAGGTCGCTGCCTTTATTATAGTGAATGCCCAAGCTTTGCTCTTGAATGAACGCGTTAGGCGAGCAGGTATCCAGTTGCAGACAGGAGGCTAATGCAATGGGACCAAGCGGGCAATGCGGGGCGATAGCAATGTCATACGCTTCGGCCATTGCCGCGATTTTGCGGGTTTCTAGTATCCCACCGGCATGCGAAAGATCAGGTTGAATGATGTCCACGATGCCTTGGGCCAGTAGCTCTTTAAAGCCCCAACGCGTATACATGCGCTCTCCCGTGGCGATCGGGCAGGATGTATAGCGAGCGATTTCCTTCAATGCCTCATTGTTTTCAGGCAAGACAGGCTCTTCTATGAACATCGGACGATAGGGCTCGAGCTCTTTCACGATGATTTTGGCCATCGATTTATGTACACGGCCGTGGAAGTCGATGCCGATGCCGATATCTTTGCCAACCGCTTCGCGAACGGCCGCAATGCGGGCGATGGCTTCATCCACTTTGCTTATCGAATCAATGTAGTGCAATTCTTCTGTAGCGTTCATTTTCACCGCAGTAAAACCAGCCTGCACCTGCATCTTAGCAGATGCGCCTACATCACTTGGCCGGTCTCCGCCAATCCAAGAATAGACACGTGTGCGGTCGCGGCAGGCTCCGCCTAATAAATCATAGACTGGGGCATTGTAGAATTTGCCCTTAATGTCCCAGAGTGCTTGCTCGATGCCGGAAATCGCGCTGGTGAGAATAGGTCCTCCACGATAAAATCCGCCGCGGTACAGCACCTGAAACATATCCTCGATCCGCATCGGATCCTTCCCGATGATATGATCGCTCATCTCCATGACAGCGGCAGCAACCGTATCTGCTTTCCCTTCTACGATAGGTTCTCCCCATCCAGTGATGCCTTCATCCGTATCGATTTTCAAAAATAACCATCTTGGCGGTACTTTAAACAGTTCTAATTTCGTAATTTTCACGGAAATACGTCCTCTCCCTGTTGCCCTAATGTTTGATAGTTCACATGTTTGAATTTCGTGAAGCGCCGGCAAAGTCCTGCTTATAAATCACCGCGATCAAAACGTTCTCTGGTTAATGGATACTATTGACAGGTAACTCTCTTACACCTACAATGTATAAAAATACAAATAGGTGAATAAAAATACGGAAGTGGTGACGAAGTTGCAACACATTCTGTCTTTGCAAGAACTCGATAAGGAGACTTTGCTCTCCATACTTCTTAAAGGAATTGAGATCAAAAACAATCCTGAAGCTTACTATCATCACTGCGAGCGCAAAGGGTTGCTTATGTTTTTTCAAAAATCATCGACCCGAACGGCACTTTCCTTTCACTCAGGTATTCATCAAATGGGCGGATACGCAGTGAATATGGATTGGAATGCCAGCAACTTTAGCATTTCTCCCATTCAGTACGAAGCGCGCTATGCTTCAAGGAACTGCGATGTGATTATGGCTAGACTCAAAAACCATGTCGATTTACTTGAACTAGCAAATTATTCTAGGGTACCTGTGATTAATGGCTGTTGTGAGAAGTATCACCCGTGCCAAGCGCTCGCTGATCTGATGACAATTTATGAAATCAAAGGAACGTTTGAAGGTGTAACCGTCGCATATGTCGGCATCCATAATAACATTTTATTTACACGGATATATGGGTTGATATGGAATTGTTCTCTGATGCGGAGTACCAAAAAGAGAAGACGAGACGTATCGACATTATGATGCCTTTTCAAATTAATAGACGGAGCCTCGGGAAGTATTCACCCTATATTATGCATGATATGCCGATTCATCCAGGCTTTGAAATCGCCGAAGATGTGATTGAATCGGAGAATGCGGTCATATATCAGCAAGCAGAAAATCGGATGCATGTGCAGAAGAGTTTGCTTCTATACCTACTAAACCAATAACGAAGGGGATCACGACGACATGACATTCACGACGCTGCTAGCCTTCGCTTTAGTCTCCCTAGGCATGGTGTGCACGCCTGGTCCTAATATGATCTATTTAATCTCACGTTCGGTCACGCAGGGGAGGATGGCCGGCTTCATCTCCTTGCTGGGCATCATGCTAGCCTTTCTCGTCTATATCGTGACCACGATGCTAGGGCTTTCGGCGCTGTTCTTAGCGGCTCCCTGTGTTTTCGATGCAATAAAAATAGCAGGTGCTGCCTACTTGCTGTGGCTGGCTTGGCAGGCTGTAAAGCCTGGTGGTAATTCGGTGCTAACCGCTCGGGAGCTGCCCGTGGACCCGCCAAAGAAGCTATTTTTGATGGGTTTCATGACCAATCTGCTAAATCCGAAAGCTGCGGTCCTATATGTATCGCTACTACCTCAGTTCGAGGACCCTGCAAGGGGCTCCTTACTGCTGCAAAGCGCAACACTCGGACTTACACAAATCACGATGAGCTTTACGGTGAATCTCTTCATCGTGTTAACGGCCAGTTACATCGCATCATGGTTCGGCACTCGTCCGAAATGGCTGCAAATCCAGCGGTGGCTGACGGGAAGTGTTTTGGCCGGATTGGCTGTGCGTCTCGCTTTCGAGCGGAGACAATGAAATCCATTGAGACCCTTAACAGATGCCACTCGCTGGGGTCTTTTTGTTTACAGGAGAAGGCTGGGGCATAAAATTAAGGAATTGGCTCAAAATAAACCATGTCCGAGAATTGCTGACAGAGGAGAAGATACATTTTGAAACGAAAAATCGTAATATCAATGCTACTGTTAACCATGGTGCTCTCCTTCACTTTTATGCCGTTGGGTGCGCATGCCGCTGGGAAAGAACCTGGTTCTGCGCTGTGTATGAACTCTTCGAAGGTGAAGCTGAAGCAAGACATGAGGAAACTTTGGGTTGATCATGTGAGCTGGACGAGAAGCTACATCATCAGCGCCATTGCAGGGCTAGAGGATCAGAAGGATGTTTTGGATAGGCTGCTGAAGAATCAACAGGACATCGGTGACGCTGTGAAGCCTTTTTATGGTGAAGCGGCGGGGAATAAGCTGGCTGAGCTGTTGAGGGAGCACATCCAATTAGCTGGAGGGGTCATAGACGCGGCCAAAGCCGGCAATCAAGCCGATCTAGCCAAATTTAACAAAGAGTGGTACCGGAATGCGGATGATATCGCTAAATTTTTAAGCGCTGCTAACCCGAACTGGTCACAAAAGGAACAGCAGGACATGCTGTATGCCCACTTGCAGTTTGTTACCGATCAAGTTACGGCTAGACTGAAAAAGGATTGGAAAGCTGATATTCTTGCCTACGATAAAGGTGAGGATCATATGATGATGTATGCCGATCTATTGTCGGACGGGATTATCAAGCAGTTCCCGGATAAGTTCAAATGAGTTCGTAACCCAAGCTGATACTGGATGGACGATCCGGTGTCAGCTTCTTTGTGCTTAACGGTGCGCAGGTCGGGGGGAGCATGCTATAATCGTGCCATATGAACGAGAGGAGAGAAAGGCTGAATTCAGTAGGCTTTTCACACGCGTATGGATATTCAAGAGCTCTTATCTTATTTTACGGAAGAGAATCTGATGCTGATTTTGGACAAGTACCGCTCATTTGGTCCACTGCCAGGATTACTGCTTCCTTTTATGAAATCCTTCATTCCACCGCTCCCAACACTGGTGATCATTAGCGTGAACGCGACCGTTTATGGGCTGTGGCTTGGCTTTCTCTACTCGTGGATCGGCATTGTGTGCGGTTGTTTGGTGACGTTTGCGATTGTGAAGAAGGTGGCAGCTCACCCATATCTCGTGCGCTGGTCGCAGAAGCCGAAAGTCCAAAAAAGCCTCAACTGGGCGCGCCGTCAAGCGTTTAATTATGTCTTTATCCTGAGTTTATTTCCTCTGGGGCCCTTCGTGGTCATTAATATGGCGGCGGGGCTGGTGCGAATGCGTTTTCGATCATTCCTCGTGGCGGTTGCAGCAGGGAAAGCGGTGATGGTCATGTCCGTTAGCTTTATTGGCTATGATTTGAAGCGGTTTGTGAACAATCCATATGAGCTTATTTATGTGGCTTTATTCATTTGTATTTCAATGGTGATTAGTAAAAAAGTAGAGAAGCGGTTTATGTGAGGGTAAATGATGACCCCGCCTTGCAGCAATAGATAACGGTTCCCAATTCGTGGGGCGCGCTGTCTTGGCTAAGGCGGGGTCTTTTTTTAGTATTGAGGCAAAATTAGTTGAAATCACTCCACACGTTGAACGTTAAATTAGGATAGGATGCTGCAAGCTCGGCTGCTTGTTGTTGAATGAGACTAAGGTCAAACGACGGACTGAAAATGGATCGATCCGGCAAAAAGGTAACACTAGTCCCGGTCTCCATCGTTACACCCACAGTATGGACTTCGCTCTGAGGAATGCCATGCTTATAGTGCTGCTGATAAACGCGTTCATCCCGCTTAATCGTGACCGAAAGCTTAAGGGAGAGTGCATTGACGACCGGCATGCTGATGCCTTTTTCACTGCCTGGGACGAGGAACTGGGCACTTCCGCGAAGGTGGTTCATATCCGTCAGAATAGACTGAACACGAGGCAATTCTACACCAGGTAAAGCCTGAACCGGAATGCCGCGGCCATTATCCGAGACCGTCACACTGCCATCTTCATGCAAAATGAGACTTACCTGCGTACACGTGCCATGCTGGTGCTCTAAAAGGCTGTTCTCCACGACTGCCCAAAGCAGTAGGTGGGGGTTGTAAGCATCATTAGCGCCGCCTAAATAGTCGGGAGCATTCGTCCGCACCTCCGTCATCGCGATGTAATCGGTGGTGTCCATGAGATCGGAAGCAGCCGCCAACAATAATAAAAGAGGAAGTACGCGATGGCCCGGTATCGCATACGTTCCGCCGCGCTCTTCTTGCACGAGCAAATCCGCACCAACCAACGCTTTCATATGATGATACAGCTGCCCCGTCGTGCCCATATTCAATCGTTCCACAAGCTCAGGCCCCGTAAGCGGCTCTTGTAACACTAATCGCAAAATATCCAAACGCTGCTTATGCGCAAGCGCTCCTAGCACTTTGGCTGATTTTTCTCCATCCAGTTGAAGCAAGGCACGGACGTCTTTGTCCTGCGGCTCCCAGCGGTAGCCTGCTTGTTCTCCCCGATATTGCCCGGCGTAAAATAAACGGCCTAGCTCACCGGAAGCGGGGGTCTCCTGGTTCTGTGCAAAAATAGGAGACTGCTCTTGCGCATCTCGTTGGAGTAATTGCTGGACCAGCTGTCCTAGTTGGTTCATCTGTACCTTTAAAGCATCTAGCTCGATGCCATAATCCCGTGTTGTGGTCAAAAGGATCACCTCTTATAAATTATTTAATTACGTAATTACATAATAACATAATAGGGTTGTCTGATGGAAGGGGGGAGAAGCGGAACGAGGGAGAAATGGCAGAGATTTGACAGAGAAATGACTGAGGAATCACAGTTGAGTTAAAATAACTGGATTTTACGTAGTTAAATTAGCTGATAACGCTACATTTTGTGGATTAAATGGAAAAAGTACAGTTGATTCTGCCTATTGGGCCCGAAATTTGGCAGTTTGGTGGAAATAGATGGAGGTTTTCCATCTAGATCACTGAAATGGCCATAAACGAGGAAAATAGCTGTATGAAATCCAGTTAAAGTGTTTGGCGTGCGACCCTCGACCCTCGACCCTCGACCCTCAACCCCAACCCGTAAAAAAGACGAACCAACGCTTACAGCGCTTGTTCGTCTTGAGGTGTGTCCAGTCCCTCGTACACACGGAACTGATTTTGATCGTCAATGGTTGCGAGCACGACCTGCTCGAGTTCAACCTTTGCAGCGTGGAGCTGCGCTTCCAGCCATGCGAGGTCTTTCCCTTGCTGCGCGAGCAGCTTTTTATCATAGGCCCCTTGTATAATGATCGGCTTCACGAGGGAAAAGGGATCGCTTGGGATAGCCATGTCTTTGGTGGTCACGCCCTGATGCTGCGGCTCCAGGAAGACGGAGACCATTCCCCCAGGCTCCCACAAAGCGAGCGCCACTTTGTTGATATCTTCGATTTGCTGCTTGCGCAGCTCGGAGAAGAGGTGGTCGACGGAAATTTTGGCTTTGCGCAGGCCTCGCATTCGGATTTGCCCGTGCTCAATAAGCGTCAAAGGTGCCGGTTCAAAGAGATGCTTGAGGAAGTTCCATTTTAGACTGAGCCAAGAAGTAAAAAGATACAGCACAACGAGCGCAAGGGTCGTGATCATGGAGCCTATTAGACCCAAGTGCTCGTCAGAGAGCGGGTGAGCCATGATGTTGCCTAGGATGAGTGCGATGACGAAATCGAGAAAGCGCAGCTGGGAGATGGAGCGTTGTCCTAATGCTTTGGCGGTAATCAACAGGAAAAAGTAACCTACAACGGCACGCAGAATCCACTGCATGGTCGTTAGCGATTCTTGACTGTGGAAGAAGTCCAAGGGTCGTCACACTCCGAAAATAAGGTAAATGCTCCCTATAACGTACCCTTATAATAGATGAGCTATCCGTAATTTCCGCGTGATCGTGCGTTTATGTAGTCGCGAGTCCAACCTGCTCCTCGCTCCAAGCCCAGAGCTGACGAGCTAGCGTATCGTCTTTGGCTCGGGCAGAGACAGGCGCGATTTTCCGCCTGTAGAAGTACTCGCCGCTGACCGTTTGCACATCCGGGCTCGTAGCCAAAAACACCGCCGTATCCGCGCCCTGCGCCGGCGTCAAGAAAAACGGCCGCAGCATCGCATGCACGGCCTTTCCAAATCCGGTGTCGCGATCGACACCGATGTTCGTGGCCACGGCTCCCGGATGGAGCGAGTTGGCCGTGGCTGTAGTGCCAGCGAGCCGCTTCGCGAGCTCGCGGGTATACAAGATATTCGCCAGCTTCGACTGGGCGTATCCGTTCCAAACCCTGAACCCTCGCTGCAGGTGAGGGTTCGTCCAATCGATGCGCCCGATTTTGTGGGCGCCGGAGGAAACATTGACGATCCGCCCCTGCGGAGCGCGGAGGATGGCCTCCAGCAGAAGCTGGGTCAGCAGGAAGTGGCCGAGATGGTTGACACCCATCATAGCTTCGAAGCCATCTGCTGTGGTTTGCCGCTTCACGGTGACGACGCCCGCGTTGTTCACGAGCACATCCAGCACGGCGTGCTTGGCAAGAAACGCCGCCGCAAAAGCCCGAATGCTCGCCAGCGAGCCGAGGTCGCACAGCATCAGTTCGATGTGTGCGGAGCCGCTCTGACGGCGCGCTTCCGCGAGCGCTTGCTCGCCGCGCTCGCGGCTGCGGCAGAGCATAATGACCGTGGCACCTTGCTTTGCCAGCGCCACGGTCGTGGCGAGACCCATGCCGGAGTTGGCTCCGGTGACGAGAGCTATTTTATTTTGCATGAAGGATCGCCTCCTTTTTCTTCCAGTATAACGGATGAGACGAATCCAAGCATGAATTTCTGTGGGATGACTGGTATCAAAATCCATATTTATGTATATCTTATGTATATACAATTAAAAGGAGGAGCGATATACTTGGATTATAAAAAGGGAAAGGACGCGATCCTGATGACAACTGCAACGCTCAGTAAATGGGGGAATAGTAGTGCAGTCCGTATTCCAAACCAAGTATTAAAGCATCTTAACCTAGAAGAAGGCGCTGAACTTCAAATCAGTGTAACAGCTGATAACGAAATATTGCTTCGTCCTATGAAAAAGCAACAAGAAACGAATGAGGAGCTGCGAGCGCATTTAAAAGTGCTTCTATCCAAAATAAAACCAGATTCGCCTCGCCATGAAGAAATTGATCTCGGTATTGAAGGAGACGAACTGATTTGACCACTCCAGCACGCGGTGACTTGGTCTGGTTAGATTTTGACCCACAAGCTGGTCGAGAACAAGCAGGCCGTCGTCCCGCAATTATATTATCTGATGTAGATTTTAATGATCTGACAGGATTTGCGCTTGTGTGTCCAATTACTAACCAAGCGAAAGATTATGCTTTCGAAGTCATTCTTCCGGACGGCCTCCCCTTCACGGGGGTTGTTTTAACTGACCAAATGAAGAGTTTAGATGTAAAAAAACGTAAGATAAAAATCGTAGGAAGTGTCCCTGTTGACTCTGACTGTATGAGAGAGATATTGCGGAATACACGGGCCATTCTAGCGTAAAAAAAGAGTTGTCCCACAAGTCCACGAGTATCGAGGATTTGTGGAGACGACTCTTTTCGTTTATATGCGGAACTAAGCTCCGTTTCGAAGGTGTTCCCTTGACCTTTTATACCAACGGCTGCATACCCATTGCAACCCAGCTATCCTTCGTCGGTCCGTAAATGTCGGGCACGCGCAGGCCAGCTTGGCGCATCAGGACGACCATCTCTCCACGGTGATGGATTTCATGCGAAATGAGGACGCGCAGCGTCAGCCCATTAGGCCACTGATCGCCATACATGTCGCTAGTTTCGGTCAGCTTCGCGTCAGTCCATTGCGACTGGACTGCTGCAAGGGCTGCAGCAACGGAGGAGCGGTACGTGTCGGCAATGGTTTGGGCAGAAGCGGGCGCATGCTCTTCTCCTTCAGGTGCGGTGAACGTCAGTCCCGTGCGAGATAGCATTTCGTGAACCGTTGTGGCGATGTGCCAAGCGATTTGTCCGAGGGAGCGAAGTTCAGGTGTGATTTTCTGAGAAAGCGAAGCATCTGTCAACGTATCCAGTACAAGCTGGGTAGATTGGGCTTCTCTAGTGTATTCTGTTACGAAATCTTCAATCGTTTTAGACAACGGGATGGTCCTCCTCAAATTGGTTGGCTGATGTTGCACACTTCATATTCTTAGTATAGACAACTATTGCTGACAACAATATGTCAGTGAGTCGAATAGAGGGCAACTATTTTTTCGGCCTTCTCTTTGACCGCAGCTGCGATATGTGCAGGCTCTAAAATGCGAAGGCTTGGGCCATAGCTGAGCAGCATGCCATGCAGCCAAGGTTCATCGGGCTGCGTAGCTCTCACCATTAAAGTTCCGTCTGGCTGCAGGGTCACTTGCTCAGGACGGAAGTAGTCTTCGATCTGCGCCCGGACATTCGGTTGTGCGTGCAGCACGAGCGTAATCAGGGTAGAGGGGTCTCTTTTGCCCCAACGATAATCAAGCTGCTCCAGCGTTTCTTGTTTGCGTTCGAACGTTTGACAAAGCACATCGACGTTCTGCATACGTGATAATCGAAAAACTCGGAAATCCTCACGCAGCAAGCAGTACCCATACAAATACCATACAAAGCCTTTAACCACGATGCCCATAGGCTCAACGCTTCGTACAGATGATTCACTTTGGGAGGAAAGATAAGCAAAAGAAACAAGCTTTGTCTCCTTAATAGCGGTGCGGAGTGCTGCTAGGTGCTCGTTATTTTGATGGCTGTTTTGCCATGGATTCATATCGAGGATGAGCTGGTTGCCCAGCTGCGCTGCAGCGGGTTGTTCGGATTTCGCTACTAACGCGCCGACTTTATCCAACAAATGGCTGATTTCCTGCTCGCCCACGGTTGTGCGGATCCCTTTGAGCCCGATGATGATGGCATGCAGCTCTTCCAGCGATAAAAATTGACGATCGAGCCGATATTGATCCATGATTTCGTAGCCACCGCTGAGACCGGCATAGGAAACAACAGGGATTCCAGCTTGGTTAATGGCTTCTACATCCCGATATATGGTGCGCAAGGACACCTCAAAACGGTCGGCAAGCTCCTTGGCACTAATGCGCCGCCGATTGAGCAGCAGCATCGTGATGGCGAGTAGACGATCTATTTTCAAATCAAGCACCTCATGGATTGTAGTCGTGTTCTTTACTTAGTTCGATTGTGCGGATGAAAATCCTTTATGATACACAAGGTTAGACGCTCCGTCCCGCATACCTTATGGAAAAATTTGAAATAATATACTGAATTCAATTCCATGATGGGAAGTGCGAAGTATGTCTCGGTTTAGAAAAAGCTTCACAATCGCGCTGCACACCGCAGCACTTAGTCTAGTTATGGGCGGCGGTTTAGCCCTCAGTGGATCGGCAGAGGCCCACACGCTAACGATGCCTCCCCCTTCAACTCAACAAACCCCTCAGGGCGGGCAGGGTCAGCTCATCCAAACGCGTGAGATCGATGTCACAGGCGATGGCAAATTCGAAATGGTGTCCCTCGTAGGCTTAAAAGCGGACCCGAATAGTCCGTATTATGACAAGCTGTTTATCTCTGTAGTCGGGGAAGGGCAGGCTCAGGTGGTCATTCCGCTGGAGGGCGGGTATAACCCGAGGATGGATTTTTGTGATTTTATCCACGACAAGCTGCCTCAAATCTATGTGACCTCTGACACAGGCGGCAGCGGCGGATTTACCTCGAATCACATTTATTCGCTGAAAAATAACGTTCCCACTGAGATTCCAATGCCGGAACCTCTGCATGTGAAAACCACCTTTAAGAACAACTATAAGGTGAAGATGAAAATCGAGGAGACCGGCAAATCCTTCACTCTTGATATTGCGGATCGCAAGGAAGCTTACGAGCAATTTGGAATTTACAACCAAGGGAAGCTTGTGAAGCCCATCATTGTGAATGTCGATGCGTACAGCTTGCTGAAGCCTGTCGATGTGGATCGGGATGGCTTTTGTGAGTTGAAGGGTGTTCAGCGCATCACAGGTATCGCCAATGCCGATACTCTCGGCTATGTTACTTCATTATGGAATTGGCATAAGGGCAAATGGAAACTGAAAAAAGCAGCTATCGTTCAAACCTTGCAGACCAGCATGATACGTCCGCCAGGTCCGGAAGACGAGGATTAATGTGAAAAGACCGCACTTACAAGGAGCGAACTCCAAGCAGGTGCGGTCTTTGTACGTTGTGCTGTGGACTTTCGAGCGTCAGAGCCTTAAGCCCAGTTTCCATTACGGAATAGCGGCTCGCGCGTACCGTCTTCCTGAATCCCGTCAATCGCCATATCCTTGGACCCGATCATGAAATCCACGTGGATTAAGCTTTTGTTATAGCCATTTGCTTCAAGCTCCTCAGCCGTCATGGCCGTTCCGCCCTCAATCGTGAATGGGTAGGAATTACCGAGTGCGACGTGACAGGAAGCATTTTCGTCAAATAGTGTGTTGTAGTAGATGAGGCCTGACTGTGAAATCGGCGAGTCATAAGGCACGAGTGCAACCTCACCCAAATAACGAGCGCCTTCATCCATATTCAGCATGTTGTTCAGCACTTCTTGACCGACTTCTGCTGTCGCTTCGACGACGCGGCCATCCTTGAAGGTTAGGGTGAAGCCATCAATCAATGAGCCTTGGTAGCTTAGAGGCAGGGTACTGCGCACGGTACCGTTCGTACCGTTACGAGCTGGCATCGTGAACACCTCTTCGGTCGGAATGTTCGGCACGAAGAAAATACCCTTTTCAGACTCGCTGCCTGCGGCAACCCATTGGTGTTTTTGTGCAAGCTCTATGTACAGGTCAGTTCCCGGTGCTTGGAAATGCAGCTGTTTGAACTTCTTGTCGTTGAGCAGGTTCTGCTTTGCCGTCAAGGTACCGATATGTTCTTTCCATGCTGTCACAGGATCGGCTAGATCAGCGCGCGTCAGTTTGAAAATTTGTTCCCACAGCTTCTGAATTCGCTCGGCCTCGCCTAAATCTGGGAATACCTTCGCTGACCATTCGGACGTTGGGTAAGAAACCATCAGCCAGTTGACTTTATTGCTGCGTGTATAGTTCAAGTAGCCTGCTCGAGCCGTTGCTGCTGCTTTGCTGGACATAGCGACACGAGCTGGATCAATGTCTTTGAGCAAATCTGAGTTGGGCGCATAAATGGAGAGGAACGCTGCACCCTCTTTTGCCATCTCTTCCATCCCGTTTGCGCGCCATGCCGGGTAGGTCCGAAGGGTATCTTCGGGTGCATGCTTCAGTCGAAGCGCCTTCACGACATCGTCATCCCAGTCCACGACGACATCCTTAGCGCCAGCGTCATAAGCCTTCTGCGCCAGCTTTCGAACGAAATCCGCACACGCAATTGGTGTTGAGATGACGACCGTTTGATCCTTTTGTACATTTAACCCGACGCGGATTGCAAGCTCCGCATATTGATCTAAATAATGCTCGAATGATTCCATCTCATTGGCTCCTTTATATTTGAGTACCATTTAGTGTATGATAGAAAATAAAACTTTAACCCGTGGGAGAAAGGCTGGGCACATATGGAAACGAAAAACGCTGAAGCTAACGCAAGCGCAATATCAAATTTCATTAAGAACATTGTAAACGAAGATTTGAAATCAGGCAAAGTCAGTCAGGTCGTGACCCGATTTCCCCCGGAGCCGAACGGTTACCTTCATATAGGACATGCAAAGGCGATATGCACGAACTTTGAAATTGCGGATGATTTCAATGGGTTGACGAACCTTCGATTTGATGACACGAATCCTGTCAAAGAAGATGTTGAATATGTGGAGTCCATTAAACAAGACGTAGAATGGCTCGGTTTTAAATGGGACGGGCTTTTCTTTGCTTCGGACTATTTTGAAGAGATGTATAGCAGAGCTCTAGTCTTGATTCGCAAAGGACTTGCTTATGTAGATGACCAATCGGCGGATCAAATACGTGAGACTCGCGGTACGCTGACACAAGGAGGAACAAACAGTCCATATCGTGAACGCACGATCGAGGAGAATTTGTCCCTATTTGAACGTATGCGTGCTGGTGAATTCAAGGACGGCGAGCGTGTGCTGCGCGCGAAAATTGATATGTCGTCGCCGAATATTAACCTTAGAGACCCTGTTATCTACCGTATTCTTCACGCGCATCACCATAACACGGGAGATGCATGGTGCATCTATCCGATGTATACGTACGCTCATCCGCTGGAAGATGCGATCGAAGGTATAACGCACTCGCTCTGCTCGAGTGAGTTCGAGGATCAACGGCCGTTCTACGACTGGGTCATTCGTGAGTGCGAGATGCCGAATGTGCCGAGACAATATGAGTTCGCTCGTATCTCCCTAATGAATACCGTTACGAGCAAAAGAAAGCTGAAACAACTCGTCGACGAGAAAGTTGTTGACGGTTGGGACGACCCGCGAATGCCGACCATATCGGGTCTGCGTCGTAGAGGCTTAACGGCTGAGTCGATTCGCAATTTTGTCCGTGAGCTCGGTGTATCCAAAGGCGGCGGAGGCAGTGTTGTTGACACTCGCATGCTCGATCACTTCATCCGCGAGGATTTGAAGCTGAAGGCGCTGCGCACGATGGGCGTGCTGAATCCGCTCAAAGTTGTCATCACCAACTATCCTGAGGATCAAGTGGAGATGTTGGAAGCAGAGAACAATTCCGAGAACCCGGAAATGGGCAATCGCATGATTCCGTTCTCTCGCGAGATCTACATTGAGCAAGACGACTTCATGGAAAATCCACCGGCGAAGTATTTCCGCTTATTTCCCGGCAACGAAGTGCGTTTGAAAAACGCCTATTTCATCAAGTGCAACGACTTCATCAAGGATGCCGATGGCAACGTTGTTGAGCTGCACTGCACCTATGATGTTGAGACGAAAAGCGGCAGCGGCTTCACTGGCCGTAAAGTCAAAGGCACCATCCACTGGGTGGATGCGAAAAGCGCTGTACCAGCGGAGTTCCGCCTGTACGAGCCATTGATCTTGGACGATGAAGAAGGCGAAGAAGAGACGTCGTTCTTGGATAAAGTGAACCCGAACTCTTTGCAAATCGTGCAAGGCTTCGTCGAAGACAACATGAAGAGCGTGAGCCCTCATGACAAGTTCCAGTTCTTCCGCCACGGTTACTTCAACGTGGATCCGAAGTACACAACACCGGATCATCTCGTGTTTAACTTGATCGTTTCATTGAAAAGCTCGTTCGTCATGTAACGAACGGATTGTTGGAACCCCCTAGCGGATGCTAGGGGGTTTTTGTTCGTCTCATGCCTCGCAAATAAGTGGCGCGATATATCCAGCCCCACATAATCAGCAAAAGTGCAAAAGTGCAACCTTTAAGGGGATTATGTGCGAAAAAGGGCAGGAAAGATGCAAATAGGCAACTATTTTAGGCGAAATGACCCGAAATCGGTGTATGTATAGGAAAAGGGTGTATTTTTGCAAGTATTCAAGATTATGTAGGAGATTCGAGGGGAAAGGTTGTATATTTGCACTTTTGATAACGAACGGACCACTAGGATAGGAGGATAGCTTCAGCATTTCGCGAATAACTTGGGCATAGCAAGAAATAATTCCTTCACAATTATCCACTAAAATAAGGGTGACTGTCCTAAAAATGAGGAGTGTGGCCTCGCGTGACAACGATTTTAGTCGTAGATGACGATCTGAACATATGTAAAATCACAAAGCTGTACCTGGAAAAGAACGGCTACGAGGTATCGACCGCGAACGACGGCGAGCAAGCGATTGAAAGGTTCAAGGAGCTGCAGCCGGATTTCATCGTGCTGGATATTATGCTGCCGAAGCGCGACGGTTGGTCGGTTTGTCAGCATATTCGCGCACAGAGCGATGTGCCGATTCTCATGCTAACCGCGAGAGGCCACGTGGATGAGCGCGTAGATGGCCTGCGGATGGGAGCAGACGACTATCTGGTGAAGCCTTTTGACCCGAATGAGCTGGTTGCACGGGTAACGTCGATATTACGCCGAACGGTGCTGCGCACGAAAGTCGTGCCGGCGGCGCATATCTATGAGAGCGGCAGTTTGCGCGTGGATAGCTTGGGGCATGAGGTGACCGTTGAAGGGCAGGTAGTGTCGCTTCCGAAAAAGGAGTACGAGCTGCTGCTGTTTTTCGTACGCAATCCGAATCAGGTGTTCACCCGCGAGGATCTAATCGCCAAAATTTGGGGATGGGATTTCGACGGCGAGGATCGTGTGGTTGATTTGTACATTAAACGATTAAGGCAGAAGCTATCGGCGCTCACGGAGCGAAAAGAGGACTGGAGTATCCGCACGGTATGGGGTGTCGGGTATAAGTTTGAGGGGCCTGGTGCATGCTGAATTCCTTTTATAGCAAGCTATTATTTATCTACATATCCATTACACTGGTGTCGATTCTAGCGATTTCGAGCACGATCGGCTACACGATGAAGCAGAAGACGTATGAACGGAGTGAGAAGCTTCTCCTGGAAAAGGTGGAGCAGGTAGAGGAGCTAGCGAAGGATTTATTCGATAATTCGACGGTTCAAAAGGATTTCCGCAAGCAAATTAATACCCTAGAGCGCACGTCGAATGTGCGTGTTTCTGTGATTCGGCATCCGCGAGCTGCCTTGGATAAAATTCAGACCGTAGGCGAGGCCCCCGCGAAATTCGGTTGGGTGGAGAAGGTGCTCGCCGGCAATCCGGTGACAGTGAAGAGCAATTTTACCTCGAACAGCACGGTTAAAATGCTGATTGTCGGACGTCCTGTCCTACAGGACAGTCGAGTGGTTGGGGCGATTTTCCTCTATACGCCAATCGTAAACATTCAAGGTACGATCAATGAGATTAATCGCACGATTTATGCAACAGCATTCGTTGTGGCCCTCTTGGCGATTGCGGTCTTGTATTTTGTTTCACGGCATTTTGTGAAGCCGATTCAACAGATGAGCAAGACCGCGGAGGCGCTGGCGCTTGGTGACTTTGGTGGCAGAGTGCCCGTGCGGGGAAAAGATGAAATTGCCTCGCTATCAGGTTCCCTAAACAGAATGGCTGGCAAGCTGCAAAAGATCGAAGAAGGCCGCAAGCGATTCCTCTCTGAAATTTCACACGAGCTGCGAACGCCGCTGACGACGATTCGAGCCTCTCTGCAGGGTATTACGGATGGCGTCGTAGAGCCGGAGGATGCGAAGGAATTCATCGATATCTCCCTCCAGGAGACACTTCGATTGAGTCATCTGGTGGATGATTTGCTGGAGCTGTCTTCGTTTGAAGAGAAGCAGGTGAAGTTGACGATACAAGCTGTTGATATCCCAGAATTGATTGGGCTTGTAGTAACACAGTTGAAGATGAAGGCGAAAGGCAAAGGCATTGACCTCAGCACCGATGTGGAGGGAGCGTATACTGTGCAGGCGGATGCCGACCGGCTAAGGCAGGTGTTTATTAACTTACTGGACAATGCGATTAACCACATTCCAGAAGGCTCCCAAGCGGGAATCCGAGTGAAGGCGTTCCGACAGGAGCGTTGGATCGAGGTGTGGGATCATGGGCAGGGCATCGCGCCGGAGAAGTTGCCGTATCTGTTCGATCGGTTCTACAAAGCGGATGAAAGTCGCAACCGTGCGGGCGCTGGGCTCGGTTTGACGATTTGTAAACATATCATCGAAGCGCATGGCGGTTCGATTCGCGCAGAATCACAGCTGGGGGCTGGGACGGTTTTTAAAATCTTTTTGCCTATCGGAACGAAGTCTTCGCACGACAAACTTATGACATAACTATGCGATAAGATAGGTTTTGTAAGGGATAAGTAACCAACCCTATAAACGAATCGAGGAGTGATTCACATGATGAGAAAATTAGCAGGTATCGTGATAGCAGGGGCGATTGTATGCTCCATTCCAGCAGCGGCGTTCGCTGAAGGTGTACAAGGAGATGCAGCAGCGTCCTCGACCACGAAATTTCATCCCATGAAGCAACTTTTACTAGAAAAAGCGCAGGCTTTTGGCATAGCGACGGATGGAAAAACGAACAAAGAGATCAAGGCAGAGCTGAAAACAACTGCTACGGCTAAGCATACCGAGAAGTTGAATGCTGCGGCAGCGAAATTGGGAATCTCCACAAATGGCAAGACAGCTGAGCAGCTCAAAACGGAAATTAAAGCGGCTGTTGCCGTGAAACTGCAAGCGAAAGCCACTAAGCTGGGTGTAAGCGCAGACGGGCTGACGAATAAGGAGCTCAAAGCAGCTTTGAAAGCGGCCAAAAAAGCGAAGAAAGCAGCGAAAGAGGCGAAGGTATCCGAAGCTGTGAACAAGAGAGCGGCTAAATTAGGCATCGCCACGGCCGGTAAAACAACCGAGCAGATTTATGCCGATATCGAAAGTGCCTTGCAAGCCAAGTGGGCGAAAAAAGCGGCGAAATAATAAAATGAAGGAAACCCTGGTGCCATCCAACTTGGCGCTGGGGTTTTTCGCATCCAGACACTTAGTGCTGCGCTCATATATAAGCGTTACGAATGATGTGCTACAATGAGAGTATTGGTAAATGTTAGGCGGATGACAGTAAGGAGGTTACCATGCTTTTTTTCTCGAAATTCCTTTTGCGCCTGATCCGGTGGAATAATCTCTTTGTTTTCGGCTTAGCGGTTGTGTTCATTCTGGGCAGCTCCTTGTTAGCGTATGAACTTGAGCCGAGCACGTTCGAGACCCGATTTAACGGCTTGTGGTGGGTCATGACGACGGTTACGACCGTGGGCTATGGCGACTTTTATCCACATACAGTTGCAGGCAAATGCTTAGGTATCGTGGTCTACATTTTCGGAATTGGACTTATTTCTATTACGATTAGTAAGGTCGTGGACGCCTTATTTGTGTACCAGCGCATGAAGGAGGAAGGGAAATTGAAGTTTGTGGGAACGAACCATTTTGTCATTATTGATTGGAGCCAGCACGCTGAGAACGCGATTAACGAAATTTTGAACTCAGACCCTCTCGTCGAGATTGTACTTATAGATACATTGGAAAAATCGCCCATTCAGCATGACCGAGTCCATTATGTCTTGGGCAACCCGCAGCTCGTGGCGACACTCGAAATGGCGAATACGTCGAAAGCAAGAGCGGTGTTCATCTTTGCTGATGAAGTGACGCAGTACCAGAACACGATTCGAGACCCGGCCTTCGTCGACGGCAAAACTTTACTGGTCGCCACGACTGTCGAACGCAACTATAACCATGTGTACACGATTGTGGAGATTCGCGATAAGAACAACTTGCCTAACTTCCAGCACATTCGCATTGATGAGTTCATCTTCGGCAGTGAGACCATTTCCCAGCTCGCGGTGCGCTCAGCGTTCAATCCAGGCAGCTCTAAGATCCTTACACAGCTGCTGACGCGTACGCCGAGTGGTGAGGACCTCTATGAGATCCCCTCGCAGGCGAAGTGGGTGACGTTCCATGATGCTTTTCAGGATTTGCTGCAAAAGGGGGCCACACTCATTTCAGATGGCGAGCATCTGAATATTAACAAAAGGCTCCACGAGAAGATTCCGCAGGGAGCCCGATTATTCGTCATTTGTGATAAGGAAACGTATGGACGGTTGACGGGAAAATAGAGAAAGAGCCAAGAGGTTGTTAACCCTCTTGGCTCTTTTGGCGTTGTAAAGTGTTTAACCTCGGACGAGAGGCTCGATGATGTAGGTTGATTTCGCTTCGGAAGATGCAGCATCCGCGCCGCGCACGACCCACCCATAAGAAAGGACGGCTGTCAGGCGGCTATGCTCTTCCGCTGAAAGCTTTGCGACGACAGATTCTTGACCGGGTTCTAGGATCAATTCGGGCTCCTGTCCGAACACGAGGCCTATCCAGCCGGAGATACCGCGAATGGTATTGTATTTGATCTGGTAACCGTGACGCACGGCTTGCTCAAACGCCTCAGGATCGCTGCTCGCGAGCTCTGTTAAGCGCGTATAGTCGAATTGGAACTTGCTGTCGTCAACGGGAAGTTCGCCATTCTGGACGCGCTGAAGCAGCTCGTCTGCGGACCAACCTTGGGAGCTGAGCGATTCCAGGGTGAGGGCATCCCATTGGGACAGTTTAACACGGTTTGTTTCGGGAGTTGGCATCTTTGATCGCTCCTATTCTAGGCGTGTGGCTTTGGTATGAAAGAGACTGCCCAATCGTCACATCGACGATGAGCAGTCTTTAGCAAAATATCAGAATTTATAAGTTTCACTTCATAATTATGCTGAATTTCTAGATAAACGCTTCCGTCCAAGAAGGACGGAATAGCCGTTTATTTCGTGTTCAGCGGTAGTTTTACTTGCTGGATTTATATTTGTTCAAGAAGTCTTTCACTTTCGCAGCGTCTGCTTTAACTTCTAGCCCTGTTTTAACAAGCGGGCTTAAAGTCGAGATCGCTTTGAATTTGTTGTTTTTGTAGTAAGCAAGGAACTCATCTTGATTGATGGAGTGAAGCACAGCTTTTCTCAAGTCAGCGCTTTTCGCGATGTCGCGGTTCTTCGTGTTGAACAACAGATAAGAAACTGCGTTACTAGGCATTGTTTGAAGCTGAAGCTTCGTATCCGCTTTGACAACATCGAACTTCACTTCGGACACGCCGTAGTACAAGTGAATCTCACCGCTTCTAAGCGCGGACAGGGATGCTTCAGCATCTTTGATGAAACGGATTTTGATAGAGTCGACTTTCGGCTCGTACTTCGTACCCTTCATGTAGCCTGGGTTTTTGTAGAAGACAGCTTCATAGTCATTTTTGTAAGAAAGAATGTAAGGGCCGCTTGTAGCCAACGTATTGTTGTATTTAGCACCCTCAGTAATCGTTGCTTGATCGCCGTAAGCGACGTCTTTGTTTACGTCATATTTCGCTACATCGTACGTGTTAATGCTTTCGACTTGCTTCTTGGAAACAATACCAGCGGATTGATGCGCCAAATAGTTCAATACTTGCGGGAATGGCTCTGTCGTTGTCAACTTGACAACTTGGTATTTACCTTCTTTATTGCTCACTTTTGTTTTATCAGAAACAAGGGAAGCAATTTTGGATCCAAGACCTTTTTCTAAGCCAGCTTTAATCGTGTCGGAGCTGCCAGAGATCTTAACGGAATCTAGTACGGCAGGGTCTGTCACAAGCTCAACGTTTTTAATATGTTCATGAAGCGTAAATGTGCGGTGATTTGGTACTGAGTTTTTGTTCTTAGCACGGTTCAACGAGAAGATAACATCTTCTGCGCCAACGCGTTCGCCAGAATCAGCAGCTAGCTTGTTCTTGATTTGTGCAAAGTTGATATCGTCACGAAGTACGAAGTAGTAGTCGGAATTGCCTTCAGCAATCGCGAAGTTATGCGATAGGGAGCCTTCAGCCGTAAGCTTATCATCGTCTGTCAAGTTAAGTAGACGTACGTACATGTTCGTGTTGATAATATTGATCGAACCATCGTTACCTTTGATCGGATCAAGAGATGTCAAGGAAGGAAGCGTGGATTGCAAAATGATCGGATCCTTCGCGCGTTTAGCGGCATCTTTAAAGTCCAATTCTTCCCACGGAAGGGAACGTGACTTCGAGAGACGTACAGACTCTTTTTTCAGAACATCTTGATTAAATGCTTGTGATTTAAGGGAGTTATATAGTGGTGCGATATAAGCCTTGTCTAGCACTAATTTTTGCTCGAATTGCTTGTATGTTTCTGTGTACTTCTCTGGTGTTTGGGATGCTGCTAGATCAACCAGTTTGTCGATTTCTGGATCGGACATGATGCTGTAGTCGCCGCCTGTTTTGAACAGGGAACGTACCGCATAGTCTGGGTTACCAGTAACCGTCGTCCAGCTGGACAGGGCCGCGTCGAAGTTGCCTGCATCTTGTTGAGCTTTGAACGTACCGTAATCCGGTTGAATGTTCAGCTTGACGTTAAAACCATTCTTTGTGAGCTGGTCACGAACGATGTTCAGGTCCGTTTCGTTTGCGCTCATACCCAATAGTTCGATATCAACCGGGGTAGTGTTGACGACTGCTGTTCCTGCTGATGCGGATGGTGTTGCAGCAGCTTCGTCTTTGGTTTTGACATTGCATCCGCTTAGCATCATAGAGACACCGAGGATGACAGGGATGACAACTTTGCTTTTCTTAATCATTGTTTTTGACCCTCCTAATAAAGTTAAGTGTATGAACGCACATTCATTCCATATCCTTCTGTGTATTTGTAACGTAAAGAATTCATGGAGTAAGAATGAAGATTCCAAAAAGATATTAATTGCTTAATCCAGCTTGGGATCAAGCGCATCGCGAAGTCCGTCTCCAAGGAAGTTGAAGGACAGAACCAACCCAATGATAGCTAAGCCAGGATAGATGGCTGTGTAGGAATGGGTCTCAAGGTAGGAGCTTCCGACCTTCAGAATATTCCCCCACTCAGGAATATGCGGCTCGACGCCGAGCCCAAGGTAGCTTAAGCTGCTCGTCGAGATGATGGCCCCGCCGACGGTCAACGTAGACTTCACAATCATCGGTGCGATGGAGTTCGGTACGATGTGTCTGAGCAGAATGATCAGATCGCCTGCCCCGAAAGCGCGTGCCGCCTGTACGTACTCAAGTGTAGAGACAAGCATCACGTTGGCTCTCATGGTACGCGCATAAGTAGGGATGGCCCCAATGCTCAGCGCAAGAATAAGATTGACGGTGTTGGCGCCGAATGCTGCGATGATAGCGATAGCTAGCAGAATGCCAGGAATCGCGTACAAAATATCAAGCGCACGCATGACGATATTGTCTGTATTGCGTCCGTAGTAACCGGATATTGCTCCGAGGGAGCCCCCGATGATCACGGGAATCAACGTCGAGAGAATACCGACGAAGAGTGAGATCCGTGCACCGAATACAATCCGAGAGAACAAGCAGCGGCCAAAGTTGTCCGTACCCAGCGGGTAAGTAAGACTTGGCGATTGTAGAATAGCACTGTAATTATTGTCGATCGCCAATCCATAGTCGAATGTTAAGTAGCTGCACAAGGAGATGGCTATTAGGAAACCGATGAACCATAGTCCCAGCATAGAAGTGGTGCTGCGAGACAACCGGTCAACAACCTCATTTAATTTGGAACCGGTAGAACCTTCTCTGGTTTGGAGCTTGGACATTAATAGGATGCTGAGCGCCAGAGCGAACACATTGCCCGTTACTGCAGTTGCAAGTAACAGGATTGCTACGATCCATAACCATTTAGGCAGCAGCCGTTCATCCGCATATCGGGAGACGAGAAACAGGCTAAGCAATTGAATGACTCCCGCGATGAGAATGAGAGCCATACCGGGTATGAATAAGTTGGATACGTAGGGCTTAAAGACGTTTAATGCCGAGACGGCGAACACGAACAAGGTAGTCAGCAATGCGTAAACCGAGAGTGTGTAGGCTGCGCTCTTTTTACGCTTGATAAGCTGGAAGGCTGCCGTAGCGACGAAGATATTCGCGGTCAGCAAGCTGATCAAAAGCACGTAGCCTATCCAACGAGTAGAGCGACGTATCGCGCCTTGCTGGAGCAAATCTCTGCGGATCAAGGCCATTGTTCCAAGTTGGAGCAGAGCGAAGACCACGTACGCGATAAAGGCAGCGAACACAGCTGAGTTCACAGCTAAATGTGCGCCTTTAAAGCTGTTGATGAACAGTACCAAAGCCAAGATCAAGGAGGCGACGCCGGCAAAGCTCGCTTGTCCGTACTCGGAGCTGGTATGTAATCTGAAATGAATATCCTGTTTAGTAAGAATCGGTTTGGTCACGTTGGTCACCTGCTAGTATTGTTTCATTTTGGAACGAATTCTTGGATCGAAAAACGCGTACAAAATGTCGATGATAACATTCACAATAGAGATCGTAATAGCGGTATAGACGACGCCGCCCATGATTGCGGGAATGTCGGGGATAAACTGCTTGTCCACGATATAACTACCGATCCCGTTAATATTGAAAACCTTCTCCGTAACCGCAGCGCCACCGAGCATCGCACCGAACTGTAATCCGATAACCGTAATAATCGGGATCAATGCATTGCCCACAGCGTGCTTCCATAGCACTTGTCTGCGGGATAACCCTTTGGCCCGTGCTGTCGTAATGTAATCCTCATGGATGACCTCCAGAGTAGAAGAGCGCGTCATCCGAGCGACTGCGGCCGTGAGTCCTGTGCCTAAAACGACTATTGGCATGATCATCGTCAAGGCATTTTGCGGATTATAGGTAGCGGGCAGCCAATGCAGCTTAATCGAAAAATTCAAGATGAGCACGAGCCCTTGCCAAAAGTTAGGGATCGATAGTCCAATTAGAGCAATGAGCATGAACGTATAGTCAAAAAAGGAATTCGGCCGCGTAGCGGATATTAACCCGATTGGCAAGGCGATCAAAACCGCTACGATCGTTGAAATGACAGTAAGCGTAAGCGTCACGGGAAACTTCGCAGCGATGGAGGTAGTAACCACTTCGTTACCTGCGAAGGACTTGCCCAGATCGAAGGTTAGAATACCGCGGAACGTCTCCCAAAGCTGAACTAGATAAGGCTGATCGAGTCCGTAAAGCTGGTTGAACTTAGCAATCTGCTCGGCTGTTGCCGTTTCGCCAATGATATTGGCAGCAGGATTCATAGGTGACAGATACAGAATGGTGAAGACGAGAAAGGCAACACCGAAAATGACGAAAACGGTCATCACGAGCCGCTCCGTGATATATTTGAGATAGGCGTTGCTATAAATGTACATGAGTGGGTACATGAGAATGCCGAGAATAACGGATATTACCAGGAAAGCAGGCTGCCGGATCAGTTGAGTGAACGTTTCGGCGTAGGTGACCTGCAACTTGCCGTCCCCATTCTGCTGCGCATCAAGATGACTCAATAGCGCCTCTCTGAATTTAATCGCTGTAAGCCGATTAGCTTCGTGAACCAGCTTTTCCGGTGTGACGGTTTGACCAAAAAACTGGTGCTTGCGTACAAGCTGGTCCTTCGTCTCCTTGAACAGTCGATCTCGATAACCGGAGGACGTCCATTGCTGTTCTAGCTTGTCCAGCGCAACCTTGTGCATACTATGCTTCTTGTTGTACAAGTAGACAAAATAGATGATGACATGCAAGGGAGCTCCCACTAACAGTAGCAAAAAGCGATAAGTAGGATGCAATAGCATTTTGGAAAAGATATTCCCGAGTCGATCGACTAGTGGGGATTCGATAGCTGCAGTGTGCCCGGTCAAGTTCGTATGCTCCTTTTGTCGGTCAGTTTTTATATTGCATTATTCCGATCGATATAGTAGATTTTAAGAGTGGTAGCTGAAAATGTCAACAATGGTCGAAAAATAGTTTATAATATCTGAATTATATATTTTTTTTATAGTTGCGATTCGATTAGCTTATATTTTAACATGTATTTACGAATGATAGTAACTTTCTTTTCAAGTATATCCCAATCCAAAGGTGATCATATGACATCCATTTTAGAAGTGAAGCAATTATCAGTCTCTTTCTACGCGCGCGATAAGGAAGTTGAAGCGGTTCGAAATGTAAGCTTTTCGGTTCGGGAGGGCGAGACGCTGGGCATCGTAGGGGAGTCCGGCAGCGGGAAAAGCGTTACGGCTCGTACGATTATGCGGTTATTGCCGTCTCCTCCCTCGATGGTGAAGGGGGGACAAGTCCTTTTCCAAGGCCAAAACTTAGCGGACAAGTCTGATTTGGAGATGGAACAGATTCGCGGTCGCGATATCGGGATGATCTTTCAAGATCCGATGTCCTCACTGAATCCGACCATGCGCATTGGCCGGCAGATTGAGGAGAGTCTGATCAAGCATAGAGGGCTTGGCAAGGAAGAAGCGCAGCGGGAAGCGATTGAGATGCTGAAGTTAGTCGGTATTCCTTTTCCAGAAGCACGCTATTATCAGTATCCCCATGAGTTTTCCGGCGGTATGCGTCAACGGGTCATGATTGCCATCGCGCTCGCTTGCCGGCCGTCGCTGCTTATTGCGGATGAGCCGACCACATCCCTTGACGTAACGATTCAGGCACAGATTCTGAACCAGATGAAGGTCATTCAGCAAAAACTGGGCACATCCATCATTTTGATTACCCATGATCTAGGTGTCGTAGCGGGCATGTGTGACCGAGTCGTGGTCATGAAGGACGGCGAAGTTGTAGAGACGGGGACGACGGAGGAAATTTTCTCTGCACCGAAGCATCCTTACACGGTACGTCTACTGAACGCGCTGCCACGGCTTGATGAGAAAAAGAAGCCGAAGCTGGTCTCAGCAGTCAGCCGTTCGGCAGATGACCGTCCATTGCTAGAGGTGCGGTCGCTTAGACAGCATTTTAATCTGGGCAAGGGCCAGATCATCAAAGCGGTCAACGATATCTCCTTCGATATCCGTGCAGGGGAGACGCTTGGCGTTGTTGGAGAATCAGGTTGCGGCAAGTCCACCACAGGTCGGACGATCTTGCGTTTGAACGAAGCGACAGGTGGAGAAGTGCTGTACAAGGGCATCTCGCTGAATCGCTTAACCCGCAAGGAAATGAAGACGATGCGACGCCACATGCAGATGATCTTCCAGGATCCGTATGCCTCCTTGAATCCGCGCATGCGCGTTGCCGACATCATCGGCGAGGCACTGGATCTCCATCACATGACGAGCAGTAAGGGCGAGCGGCAGCATAGGATCGAGGAGCTGCTTGAGATGGTTGGTCTCAGCGCATCTCACGCGATGCGCTACCCGCATGAGTTCTCCGGCGGGCAGCGGCAGCGGATCGGCATCGCTCGAACACTGGCGGTAGAGCCGGAGTTTATCGTCTGCGATGAGCCGCTTTCGGCCTTGGACGTGTCCATTCAAGCACAAATCGTTAAGCTGTTAGAAGAGTTACAGCAGAGGCTGGGTCTGACGTACCTTTTTATCGCGCACGACCTTTCGATGGTCAAGCATATCAGCGACCGTGTGGCGGTGATGTACAAGGGCAAAATCGTCGAGTTGGCGGAGAGCGAAGAGCTGTATGCCAACCCGATGCACGCATATACCAAGTCGCTGCTGGCGGCGATTCCGGTTCCTGATCCGGCGGTGGAGTCTCGTAAGGCTTTTGTACCGCTGATCGATTCCTCAGTACAAGATCCATATGGGCTGGAGCGGTCGCGGTTTGTTGAAGTGACGCCGGGACATTGGCTGGCTGTTAATGAATAAGAGAGGAAAGCGTGTCCCTTCCAGAGGAAGAGGCGCGCTTTTTCGGTTTTGTGGACAAAATGTTATGATAGAAGAACAAAGTACTCAGGAATACATGTAGATAAAGCGATGGGGCACGGGGTGATCATGATGATTAACATTGGCTTAGCAGGTTGGGGTGATCATGACTTAGGCGGGAGCAAAGGGAAGCTGACGACGTACGGCGCCCATTTCCCGATTGTGGAGGTAGATACCTCCTTCTACGCGGTTCAGCCTGAACGTAATTATGCAAAATGGGTGCAAGAGACACCCGCGAATTTTGGGTTTATTATTAAGGCGTACCAAGGGATGACGGGCCATCTGCGGGGAGAAAATCCTTTTGCCGGCGGGGCTGACCAGATGTTCGAGGCCTTCTTGCAGTCGATCCGCCCTGTGCAGGAAGCGGGAAAACTGAAAGCTGTGCTGTTTCAGTATCCGCCTTGGTTTGCGTGCAACAAAGCCAATGTTGATATGATTCGGGAGGCGAAGGCGAGAATGGGCGATGTACCGCTCGCGCTGGAGTTCCGCCACCAGAGCTGGTTTACAGAGGACATGCGCGATAAGACGCTGGCCTTCATGAAGCGCGAGGGCTGGATGCATAGCATCTGCGACGAGCCGCAGGCTGGGATTGGATCTGTTCCGATCGTCCTGGAAGCCACGCATCCAGATATGACGATGGTTCGCTTCCACGGACGCAACGTCGGGGGCTGGGTGCAGTCGAACGACGCTAACTGGCGCGACGTGCGGTATCTGTACGACTACAATCCGCAGGAATTGTTGGAGTGGAAGGTGAGGTTGCTCCGGTTGCAGGAGCAGACGCGGGAGATTTATATCATTTTCAACAACAACTCAGGTGGACATGCTGCGGGAAATGCGAAAACGTTGATGAGCATGCTAGGCCTGGACTACGAGGGGCTTGCGCCGAGGCAACTGGATTTGTTTTGATGGTAGATGAGGTTTGATATAATAGGATGAATGAGCAGTCAATAGGGGAGGGTTACAGGTGGTTGGTGCAGTCATTGGAAGTATTATTGCCATTATTATAGTTATTGGGCTGACGATTTGGATCACGAAGAAGGCTTACTCTCGTAAATGGGAAGATGATGAGTAGAAGCACCATATAGTGTTGTCAGGTATGGGCTTTCTTGCTATGATGAATGTAGGACAAGTGTGAAAACGTAAACAAAGGTGGCTGGCCGATGAATCGTATGGAGGCCGAATTCAGTAACCTCGTGAAGGCGTATCGCAAGAGGCATATGGGCAAAGGGCCTGAGCGCGTTACGACGACATTTTGCAAAAGCTGGGCAATCTGTGAAATGGCAGGGAACCTTTCTCCGGTTGAGAAGTTTATGGCGAAGACGGGCGATGGCAGACAAATGCTCCGCACGGCACGCACGGAAATGGTCAAAGAGATTTACAAGGATCATCCGCCTATAGAGATGGAAACGCTGCTTGGCGCTAAGTTCATTCAACTGTTCGTCGATATCGATATTGAGCAGGATGTGGGCATGTCGGTTTTCGTTTTTGATGAGGATTTAGAAAAGAAATTCGGTACACGAATCGGATAACTAACCGCTCGTACATCCACATATACATAAGTAAGGTGCTTGGCACTTGGTAGCGAACCTGCCGGAGACTAACCACTGTGAAACAACTTGAGACTCCTCTTGTAAAGAGGGGCTTGGGTGTGTTTTGCGGTGGTTTTTTGTTTCTTGGGGGTTGGGGAGCGGGGAAGTATGCGGGCAAAGATAGAATGCGGGGAAACGGCTGGCTCGGATGTGGTCAAAGATGCAAATGTGCATCAATTTTACGCTGGATTCCTCCTTGAGTAGGCAAGGTTGCAAATAGGCAACCTTTTAGCGCGAAATAAACTGAAAAGGCTAGAAAAGGCAGAAATAGTTGCAGATTCGCACGTATTTCTCGAAAACAGGTGAATTGGCGGGTAAAAAGATGCCTTTTCGCAATTATTTGTGGTGACACGCGACGAATGGTGCGGTTGGCGAGAGAAATAGATGAAACACAACAATATAATCACGCATGGGAGGCGTTTCACTTGGGGAAAACGAAGCACACAGGGCCGATTAAGCTGCCCTCAAAACCAGATCCAAAGCTCTGGGTCAGCAAAATACCGTTCGGACTCGGCAAAGTAAAACCGAAGCATATTCGTGAGACCGCCAAAATCGCTTGGCAAAATCGAGATAATCTGCCTTATGCGGTGCGAATCCTCACACAAGGGGTGTGCGATGGCTGCGCCTTAGGAGTGTCGGGTCTCTATGATCAGACGCTGGCAGGGCCGCATATTTGCACGACACGGCTGAACGTGCTGCGGCTGAATACGATGCCAGCCATTCGCGAGGAACTGCTGCATGCGGACATCGACGAGCTAAGCCGCTTAAGCTCCACCGAGCTTCGGCAGCTCGGGCGCATTCCGTATCCGCTCATCCGCAGGAAGGGGGAGCGACGTTTCCGCCGCGCGACATGGGATGAAGCGCTGGACACGATTGCAACGAAGATGCGTGGGTTGAACCCGAAGCAGATGGCATTCTACTTGACGGCGCGGGGGATTACGAACGAGTCGTATTATGTGGCAGCGAAGGTGGCTAGATTGCTCGGGACGAACAACATCGACAACGCCTCGCGCATCTGTCACTCGCCGTCGAAGACGGCCTTGAAGCGCTCCGTAGGCGTGGGCGCTTCGACGTGTAACTACAAGGACTGGATCGGTACGGATGTCCTTGTGTTTTGGGGCAGTGTGGCCGCGAACAATCAACCGGTCTCGACGAAGTATATGTATGCGGCCAAACGCAAAGGGACGAAGATCATTGTCATTAACCCGTACTACGAGCCGTCGATGGAGCAGTACTGGATCCCTTCCATTGCCGAATCAGCTTTATTCGGCACCAAGCTGGCGGACGATGTCTACCAAGTGAACATCGGAGGGGATATTGCCTTCATGAATGGCATCATGAAGGTGTGGTTCGAGATGGAGGCGCGCGAGCCCGGCTCCGCCATTGACCATGCGTTCGTGGCTGCGCACACGAACGGCATCGAAGAGCTGCGCGCCCACGTGGCGCAGCAGGACTGGACGACGCTGGAGCAGTCGTCCGGCCTCACCCGCGAGCGCATGAGCGAGCTCGCGACAATCCTAGCCCGTGCCGCTAGCGCGGTATTCGTGTGGAGCATGGGGCTCACACAGCACCGCTTCGGCACGGACAACATCTCGCAGGTGGCGAATCTCGCCCTCCTGCGGGGCTTTCTCGGCCGCGAGCACTGCGGGCTGATGCCCATCCGCGGCCACAGCGGCGTGCAGGGCTCCGGCGAGATGGGCGCCGATCCCTTCTCCTTGCCCGGCGGCGAGATGAACAGCGCCGTCGACCGCAAGCGCATTGAGCAGCTCTGGGGCTTCGAGCTGCCGAGCTGGCAGGGTGACATCGTCGGTGTCACCCTCGAGAATGCGCTCCTGCCGGAGGAGCAGGAGCGGAAGCTCCGGTTGTTTTACACATCCGGAGGCAACTTCCTCGAGACGATGCCGGACCCGGCCTTCGTCCGTAACGCCCTAGAAGCAATGGACATCCGTGTCCACCAGGACATCATCCTCAACACCTCCACGCTGCTGGACGCGCGGGAAGCTGTGGTGGTGCTGCCCGCGATGACGCGCTACGAGCAGCCTGGAGGTGGCACATCCACCTCGACGGAGCGGATGGTGTATTTCTCGCCCGAGATCGCCGGTCCCCGCATCGGTGAAGCCCGCGCGGAGTGGGACATCTACGTCGATCTCGCCCGTCGGGTGAAACCTGAAGCCGCAGCTCAGCTGGGCTGTCAGACTGCGGAAGCGATCCGCGCGGAGATCGCGCTGGCCGCGCCGAGCTACGACGGCATCCAGCACCTGCGGGAGCGCGGCGATGTGTTTCAATCCGGTGGCGCGTGGCTGTGCGAGGACGGCATCTGTCCAACGCCGGATGGCCGCGGCCGGCTGCTGCCGATCGAGCTCCCGGAGCTGCGGAAGCCAGAGGGGCATTTTGCGGTGACGACGCGCCGCGGCAAGCAGTTCAATTCGATGATCTACAGCGACGTCGATCCGTTTAATGAAGCGGAGCGCTATGACGTGCTCATACATAAAGAGGACGCGAAAGTACTCGCCTTAAACGAAGGGGAAGCCATCGTGGTCTACAATGGTTTCGGCAGCATGCATGGCAGAGTGAAACAGGCAGATGTCAAGCAGGGCAACATCGAGGTGCATTGGCCCGAGGGCAACAGTCTAATACCCAAGGGGGTATACGAGCCGTTTGCGGGCATTCCGGAGTACAATACGGCCGTCATCGTAGAGAAGGCGGAAACCTATCACGCACACAAAGACACACGCTACGTGGAAAAACGCATTTTAGAGCTGGAAACCGAAATGGAGGGATGAGGGTGGATGACAGAGAGCCTTTATCACCATCGACCACGACGTGGTCTATTCACCGCTATAATGGTTCGGAGGTGCTGCCAGCAGAGGATACTATCGCGGTTGAAGCGCCTTTGACCATCATGCTGGACGGCGAAGAATTCGCCACACTGGTCTTCACACCGAGCGACACTGTTGACCTAGTGACGGGCTTTCTTGCCTCGGAGGGCATGATCCGATTCGTGGACCAGATTGAATCCCTCGTACTCGAGAAGGACCGCGGATTCGCCCATGTGAAGCTGCGGCAGCTCCATCAGCTAAGCCGTCAGATGGTGTCCAAGCGATTCATTGGCTCCTGCTGCGGAAAAAGCCGTCAGTTTTATTTTCATAATGATATGCGCACGGCCAAAACGGTGACAACCAAACTCCGTCTGACTATTCCCCAATGCTTTCATCTGATGAGCGAGCTTCAGGAGCAATCCGCTGAATTTCGGCTGACGGGAGGTCTGCATAATGCGGCGTTGTGTACGGCCCAAGAGCTTCTTATGACCCGATCGGACATCGGCAGGCATAATGCGCTTGATAAAATATACGGACACATTCTTCGAGGGAGAATATCGGTTCGAGATAAGGTCCTTGCTTTCAGCGGAAGAGTCTCTTCCGAGGTTGTGTTAAAGGCGGCCAAAATCGGCGTCGGGATTCTTTTATCCAAATCAGCACCAACGGATCTAGCTCTTCGTCTGGCTCAGGACCTAGGTATTACGGTCGTTGGCTTCATTCGGAGGGACCATCTGACCGTGTACACACACCCAGAACGCATTGCGGAGTGCAGATAAATTTACCTTTTTGTGGAAATATTTATTGTCTCTCTATCAGAATTGTGCTAGATTCTAGCTATTGCCAACTTTTGTTAAGAGAGGAACGAACAATGGGGAATTGGACAGCTTGGATGAAAAAAGGGAGCATACCGCTGGTCGCGGCCTTCGTACTGGTGACGAGTTTGGCACAGCCTATGTCTTCGCATGTTTACGCAGCTGAAATAAATGCAGAAATTCCGCAGGTCATTGAGAAAGCTTCACCTTCCGTAGTTGCCATTATTGGAAAGCCATCTTCAGAAATGGACAAGTCCCTAGAGAAAAATCGGTTTAATCTTGCACACGGTACAGGAGTCATTGTGTCCTCCAACGGTGTGATTGTAACGAATGCCCATGTTGTAAAAGATATGAAAAACATCGTCGTCGTAACCTCCGAGGGGACTACCTATCGCGGACATGCCTCGAATATTGATGAGGAGAGCGATCTGGCGCTAGTCAAAATCGACGCTTCCGGCTTAAAGCCCGCAACCTTTGCATCCTCTTCGGATATTAAAGTGGGGGAAACCGTAGCGGCGATTGGCACGCCGATTTCGTTCGCTTTACGTAACTCTGTGACGGTAGGTATCGTCAGCGGTCTGGATCGCTCGGTGAGCTCACAATACCAGCTGATTCAAACGGATGCGGCGATTAACCCTGGTAATAGCGGCGGCGCTTTGATAAATATGCAAGGAGAAGTAATTGGGATCAATACGATGAAATACGCCGATATTGGTGTGGAAAATCTCGGATTCGCGATCCCTGTGGATACGGTGAAGTTTGTGTTGAAGCATTTTGAACTGTATGGCAAAGTGAAACGCGCGTATACAGGGTTGGAATTGGAAGAAAGCTGGGAGGCCGTTGTTGGTCTGCCAAGCTCTACAGGGTTAAGAGTGTCGTATGTAGACGCGGATTCGCCGGCTGCTGAGGCAGGGATTGAACAAGATAACATCTTGATCTCCGTCGGCCCAAGTGCTGTCAAAACACTCGTCGATTACAACGAAGCCATTAAATCTTATTTGCCAGGACAAACGGTGGACATCAAGCTCCAGTCAGGCAGCACGACGCTGACCAAAACAGTAAAGCTAGGCGAGCTGCACAGCGCAGAAGCGACGTTAACTGAGGATACCGAGGGGAGCTCTCTGGACGCAGATAGCGGTAAAACGAAGATTGGCGACAGCCACTTTGGCTGGTCGATGAAGTATCCGGCGGGTCTTGTCAAAAGACAACAATCAGACGACGGTGATTCGGTCAGCTTCGTCGATGCGAAGGGTGAATTCGCGCTTTCCATTCGCATCGATAGTGATCAAAGCGATGAGCTGTCGCCATCTGCGCTTTTGAACAAACTAGCGGGTGATGGTGATGACAGTGATTATTCGAGTTATGGGAGTAGCGCAACGGTTTTGGAGCGTCAGTATGTGAAGCGTGCAGACAGTCCTTATGCCAAAATCGTAAGTCGCTCAGGTGAAGAGGGCTATATTCAGACAAGAGGTTACCAGCATGGCGGCCGCTTGTATACGGTGCAATTATTCGTGACCAAAGAACAATACACGAATCGCTCTAAACAAAACAGCTATAATGATCTGTTAGATAGCTTTAAGCTTGCTTTTAATACGGCAGATAATTCTTTGAAGGATATCTCCGTGTTTAATTCCGATGATGTAACGTACACCAGTGAGTACGGGTTGTCGATTGATTTGCCTGCGGATTGGGAGCAGGATCATCGGGGAAGCACCTCCTTTTACAATGAGGATTATTCGCAAACGTTCCATGTTAATGTGACCTCCGCTTCATCGGGTGATACCCTGCAGGCTTGGATAGATCGGGAGATCGATGAGTTCGAAGCGCAGTATACGTCAAACTATCGCCGTGTCGATAAGCCGGTTGAAGTATCCGTTGACGGTGTTCCCGCATGGCAGGTAGGCTTTGCGAGCTCTTTGGGGGATGAGTGGTATGCGGGTCGTTCCCTCTATTTCATCAAAGACAAATACAAATATGAAGTGCAAATGACGTATCCCCAAGACGAGCAAAGCGATGAACTGGAAAAAATCTGGGATAACGCGGTGGCTTCGATCTCTGTGGATAAAGAGACGATGGACGGCGAGCTTGGCTTCATTCAGGATCTTGATGAAATTGCCGATCGGAATCGTACCGCACTATACAAGAACGAGAAGTTCAACTATACCTTGCGCATCCCTGAAAATTGGACAACGAACCGTCCTTATGATGGCAACGATCAGGCGACGAAGACGTTTAGTTTCACAGGCGGCTACTTGCGCGTAGAAACAGATAGCAAAACAGCGTACGCCGAAGTGCTGAAAGATGCCGAAGAGGAGCAGAAGGAAAGTCATTCGAATGATAGTGACTACAAGTACACGTCTGAGGATGTTACGCTTTTCGGTGATGTGAAGGCGAAGAAATACAAGGTGAGTTACTCGAAAGAGCATATTCCGTATACGGAAACGGTGTATCTGTTTAACCGCAAACAAATCACGTACACGGTGACGCTTCGTATGAATGATGCAGTTAGCACGGATGCGAATGTGGCGCGGTTGGAGAAGGCGTTTGGTTCGTTCAGCTTTTTGAGCGGTGCAAAATAACGAAAGAAAGCCCTCGAGGGATTACCTCGGGGGCTTTGACCATTCATGCTAGCTTAACCGGCAGTCGCGGAGTTAGCATATTTCGCTTTGATTTCGTCGAACATCTCCGCACGCTGAGAGTCCTTGAGAATCGGACAAGTGAAGCACTTAGTTCCTTCTTCACGGCGGTAGTACATGCAACAGGAGGAGCGCATGAGAAGTTTTTTGCCTTCTTCATATGGGCTATCTATGTACCGCGGCTCATGGGTGAAAGGGTTCACTTTACGGCCAAAAACGTCCGCCGTCAACTGCTTCGTCAACACCTCGTAGTCGGCGAGGAACTGGTCGCGGACTTCTGGACGAGGGTCATTTTCCATCACATAATCACGCACAAATGTCATTCTCGCTGCATACTGATTCCAAATCATGGCCTGATTCACTTTAGCCTGCTCCGCGACGACCGCGACAACGGGGCTGATGAGGTTCGAGAATAGCTTGCGCGTCTCCAGCTCGATGAAAACATCCCGGTCTTCCACGGGTGCTTCCTTCCACTCGAGATTAAGGAGCTTGAAACCGATATGCGCATGGTCGTCGTGGTTCTCCACTTCAAACGCGATATTGTCCAAATTTAAAACTAACCATTGATTATATTGGGCAAGAAATAGGTGGATCGTCGCCAATAGATTGAACATCGAGATGCCCAGATAAGAGGCTGAAATATCGAGTCCCTTGCCTTTGAGCAAAGTTTGACCCTGTTGAAGCACACGGAGTATCGTAGGTCCATCTACAAGTTGTTGTCCAGGGATCTGCAGAAGCGGATGTTCCATTCCTTTAGGTGAAATATGGAAATATCGTTCGACTAGGGAGAAATCGACGTTCGTCTCGATGGGCATAGTTAGCACGCTCCAATGTATAAGAATGATAATCGTTATCAGAATGAGTTTCTTTGATCATACTGGATGCGAGACGAATGTGTCAATTTGCTTTCTTCCATAAAAGGAGGGCGGCGGCTAGGATGAGATGGAAAAAGTACATGTAATTTAAGCTGTTAATAGCGAAATGGCTGGTTAACTGGAAAAAGTCCAGTTAATTTCTCGGGTTTGGGCCCTTTCGGGGGATATGGACGGAAATAGATGTATGTTTTCCATTTATTTATGAAAATGAAGCGAAATCGCGCCAAATAGCTGGAGGAAATCCAGTTATTTGTGAGGAGTGTTAGCTAGTTGGAGATGGGAGTGGGGCTGGTGGAGATGATGTTGTGTTGAATGGATGGTGACGAGGTTGGAGTTAGTAAACACGCACAAATAGACCCCCAAATCCTTGCGGATGAGGGGGTGCTAATAAATCTTACTTCCGATACAACGCGTACCCTGGGTTCTCCGGCACGTCGATGGCAATGATCCGCAGGCCTTGCTCACTGCCCGCCAGCAGGTGTAGGGCTTCGCCTTCACCAGACGCTTGCGCTACCACAAAATCCTTGTGGGACAAGGGTTTCCGTTCTTGCTCTTGCCCTTGCTCTTGTTCGTGCCCCGCCGCAGCAACGCCGCTAAAGCCATCCCCGCGTATCACGAGGAATGCCAGCCTGCGTCCTAGCTCAAGATCGTAGCTGAACGCCGCGCCAGGCTCAACTTCCCAATCATACATCCGCACATCTGTATCCAGCTGAATGGGAGCATCCCCACTGATCACGGTTTTCACAGAAGCACCAGGATGCGCATAAACCGGAAACTGTTCATTTTCGTATTGGTTGTAAGTCGCCGGCTTTTTCACCGTCTCGCTCAAATGCGGCTCGAACCAAATCTGCATCGCCTCGCTGCCCGCTCTGCGGAATGCCTCGGAGTGGTAGACGCCCGAGCCTGCCTGAATCACTTGCGCACCGCCGTTCGTCACGGTTTCCAAGGAACCGAGGGAGTCGCGGTGCTCCACAAGCCCGTCGATCACGTACGTGACGATCTCGAACGCTTTGTGCGGGTGCATGCCGATTTCCGATACATCGGATGCTTTGCCCCATGCCCAGTAGAATAACGGGCCGACACGGTCTACGGCAGTTTTTTCGCCAGGGAAGCTGATCGCCCGTTGTTCGACGAATTTACCGCCATCAAATGCCCCTACGCCTTGTTCACTTGCCGGATATATTTGAATGCTCACAAGAACCACTCCTTAACTATATTATATTTAATTACTTACTTTATGTAAGTATTATATCGCTTTTTCCTTCACCTGTCAAAAGGTATTCTACACGACAACTGATGATTCTTGACTTCCGCGCTATGATCGCACTACAATCGATAGTGTAAGGAGTGTGGCCTAACGTGAAAATGCAAAATTTCAAATTAAAGGAAAGTGGACTTAACCGCTTTTTCGGTCCGCTAGAGTCCAAAATCATGGAAATTCTCTGGACTAGCTCCGCGGAAATGACCATTAAGGACGTCCAACAAAAGCTGGACGCAGACAAAGCGATCAATTTCAATACCGTAATGACGGTCATGAACCGTCTCGTGGACAAAAAGATTTTACAAAAGCATTCTGTCGCAAGGTCGTTTCACTACAAGCCGGTTGTGACCATCGAAGAGTTCATGGAAACACAATCCAAAGAGCTGACGTACGATCTCATTGAACAATTTGGCTCATTAGCAGTTACCCATATGGTTGATGCGCTCGATAAAGTGGATCCTGAGCTGCTTGACCAGTTGGAACAGCACATTCTACTTCTGAAAAAGGATCGATGAACGATGACAGAATCGCGATTCAAATGGCTGTACACGGCTGCACTGGTGATTGGGGGCACGATTGTATGGCAGATGGTTGCCTTCCTTCTAGGGCATATGCTCCACTTACGCCCCTCTCATAATCTATTTGATTTATGTATGATTCTTTTTCACTATTTGCATGTGCCCGGTCCTGTGCCAATGACTTTGGTGAATGGGCTCATCCTCTATACGATGGGGACGATGGTTTGGCTTGCCGTCAAGCATGGCTATGATGTTATCAAGGCGAATAAGCTCGTGAAAAAGTACCATGATGCTGCACTTTCCGCAGACAAAGCAGCGGATTTCGAACTTGCACCCCAGCAACTCCAAATCGTTCGTTATAAAGCGCCTCTTGCCATGACGATTGGGCTGTGGAGGCCGCGCATACTCGTCTCGACGGGACTGATGGTCATGCTGGAGCCGAACGAGCTGCGCGCGGTGATTGAGCATGAGAAATGCCATGTCCAGCACCGAGACCCGGCGGCGATTTTCCTGCTTGCGCTGATCTCAAAGTCGATGCGGTATATCCCTATTTTTGGGTGGATTGCCCACAAATATCCCATGATGATAGAGCTCCGCGCGGATAAGTATGCGATTGCACGGATGGAGCAAGCTGCGGACTTAGGCAGTGCGCTGCTTAAGCTGCTTAAACAAACAGGGAAGCCGCGGTTTCCGCTTTCTCATGCGTCCTTTGCAGAGACATCGATGAATGTGCGCATTCAGCATATTTTGGATCCGCAGAGGAAAGTCACTTTGCGCTGGCCGCTGCTCCGATTGGCGTTATCTGCACTTATTTTTATTCTTGTGATGGGGCTTATCTAATAAGCCCTTTTTGGCATACTCAGATAGGCTTGTCTGAAAAGAATTGACAACTCTGCCTTCCAACACTACAATTTGTAGTGTAACTATTTTCCGCAATACAAAGGAGAGAATAGCATGGACTACATACTGAAAAATTTACATTTTATTTTTACACACGTTCCGATTGCGCTATTAATTTTCAGCTTTGTTTTTGATGTGGCAGCCCTCATTCTTAAAAAGAAAGACTGGCACTCGGCCGGTATGCTCTGCCTTGTTGTTGGGGCGCTCGGCGCGATCGCCGGTGTATTGACGGGGCCGGAATCGCGGAATACGCTTGTTGGCTCCCATGAATTCTATGCGAAGCTGACGATGTTCGCGGCCATTGTACTAGCTGCTGTACGTGTCGGGCTGCTTTTGTGGAAAAAGCTCGAGCTAGGCCGCAATATTATTTTCCTCGTTGCTTCTCTCGCGGTAGTGATTTTGGTGAGCTACACAGGCCACCTTGGCGGTAAAATGGTACACCGTGACATGCAAGGTGGTCCTGGCATGATGATGCAGGGAGGCCCTGGCGGCGGTGGACCAGGCATGCAAGGCGGTCCTGGCGGCAACGGCGGCCCTCAGGGTGGCCAAGGTCAAGGACAGGGCCAACGCCCAGGTGCTCCCGGTGCAGGCGGTCAAGGCGCTCAGTCATCCAGCGCGCCAGCGAAATAACAGAAAAGGGATATCCGCGCGGATTGCAGCTGGGTATCCCTTTTTTGCTTCACATATGGGCAGTGGGAAACCCGCGCATAAAATTACCTCATATACCTCATCCTAGCAAAGGTAATACATATCCTTGTGAGGAGGTAACGACCACGTGACAAAGGTTGAATCAAGCTTACAAACGCAAAATCCGATCTCATCCGCGCAAAATTCAGTCGATAACGTTTATCAAGCCGTAAACCATGCCCTATCTCATCCTACCGCTCAGACGACGGAAGAAGCGCAAAATGCCATTGCCAAGGCAGAAAATGCCGTAGCACAGGCATCTCTTCAATCGGATAGCCCCGCTGTGCAGCAAGCCATCGATTCCTTGGACGAGGATAAGGCGCGGCTGGCGAATTTGGAATAACTCATTTTGATAATGAGGTGCATAGAGAAAGGCCGTATCCCGTAGATCACAACTACGCTGGAAACGGCTTTTTTTACATACGAAGTTGTTCAGTCGTCATGATGAAATTGGTATTTCCGTGCTAAACTAAAGAGAACAATAGCTTGTCAGATTTGTCTTCATAATTTCGTAAGAATTTCAATAGCAATTTTGTAAATAGTGTCTATTATCATTAGGCTAGTACAGCGGGGGAACAGAGAGATGAAGAAAAAGGGTGCGTGGACGTGACGAAATACCAAGTGCTTGTCGTCGATGACGATATCGACATTCAGGAAGCGATTGAGATTTATTTGAAAGGCGAAGGGATGGAAGTCAGCAAAGCGAACAACGGCTTGGAAGCGCTGCGTGTGCTGGAGGAAAAGGAGATCCATTTGATCATCCTCGACATTATGATGCCGCAGCTGGATGGGATTCAAGCGACATTTAAGATTAGAGAGAGCAGCAATGTCCCGATTCTCATGCTTTCCGCTAAAACGGAGGATACGGATAAAATTGTAGGCCTCAATGTCGGCGCTGACGATTATTTAACGAAGCCATTCAATCCGCTGGAGTTGATCGCTAGAGTGAAGTCGCAGCTAAGGCGCTACACGGCGCTAGGGCCATTTGGTACGGAAAAGGCGGCAAGCGAGGAATTAAGTGTCCGCGGCCTTGTACTCAATCAAGTCACGAAGGAAGTCACGGTTGACGGCGAGGACGTGCGTGTGACGCCGACGGAGTTTAAAATTTTAGAGCTGTTGATGGTGAACAAAGGCCGTGTTTTTTCCATCGATGAGATTTACGAAAAGGTGTGGAAAGATCCTGCCTTTAACGCCGAGAATACCGTGGCTGTGCACGTGCGCAGAATTCGCGAGAAAATCGAAATCAATCCGAAAGATCCGAAATATTTGAAGGTGGTGTGGGGTGTTGGCTATAAAATGGAGAAGTAAATCACTCTCGCTGGTGCTGCTGGTCGGTGTGTTCATCATGTGGACATTGACGCTATTCGCGGCATCGAATGTCTATAAGAACAGCGTGTACTTCGGTGAAGACGCTTATTTCAAAAGCGGGGCATTCGCCAGAGAAATCAACTCTGTCTATCAGAACATTCAGTTGTATCATCTGGAGGCTCCGCATTTTAGCGAGAAAACACCAGAAGAGCAGCTCGGCAATAATGAGTATTATAATGTAAAGCGAGAAGCGGAGCGCATTGTACAAGATCGCGTTAACAATTTGGAGCAGAAGTACAGCCCGCGAATCGATGCGGCCCGCGACCGCCAAAGCAATGAAGAAGTAGATCGACTGGAAGCAGAAAGAGATGCGAAGCTTGCAGAACTGAATAAGGAGAAGGATGCTGCTTTTGAACAAAAGCTTAAGGTGGCTATTGCAGCTAAGCAAAAGCAATTCTTAACAGCCAAGACGAATTTAGATAACCGTCTCAAATCGCTTTACTACGTCGTGAAAAACTTGAAAACCGGCGAAACCTACAGCAATATCGCGCCAGAAGCGCTGCAAAAGCTGCAGGATCAGCAAGCATTTATCTATACGCTGACATTGCCGGAATTCAATGCTTCGCACATCCTTCCGTACCAATTCAACTATGATCAGGTCAAAGCTACGTACTATATTTTAAACCCATCACAGGGTTCTGGCATTATTCAAGCAGATTATCTTTCTTATCAGTCCATGAAAAAGCAAGCGACAGCAACGGTTTATTTGTTTGAAGTTCTTTTGGCGCTTACTTTAGTGCTAACCTACTATGCACGCAAATATCGGAGAGATGACGTGTCGCTAAGCGAGATTCAAACGGCGGTAAGGCAACACTTCCCAGTCGATGTTCGTGCATGGGCAACCTTTATTGCCTCTGCTGCGCTATTGGCTATTCTCACAGAATGTGAGCTGTATTACTGGTCTCCGACGTATGTCAGCCTTTATCAAATATGTATCGTCCTCATCGCTTCGGCTTTACTTGTCATTGTGTACAGCGGTCTTCGTGGTGCTGTCACATTGCTTAGACATCCTCAAAATCTCGCCAGAGAGTGGAACAGCAGCATAACCGCTTCGTTCTGGCAAACGATAAAAGATGCGATGGAGCAAAGAGGCTTGCGCTTCAAGCTAGTAGTCTTTATGGCAATTATCGCTATCATGGGCTTCCTGCCCATCATTGTGGTTGCTTCTACTGGAGAAGAGGCGATTATCTTCTTTACGTTCGCCTGGTACATCATGTTCCTACTCGTAGTACTGCCTTATATGATGCGTAAGATCAAGCAGCTTCGTGCCATTATCAAAGGCGTGGAACAAATGTCGCAAGGCAACTTTGATGTAACCCTACCTGCCAAAGGAAAAGGGCAGCTCTCCCGCATGGCAATGAACATTAACAATATGAAGTACGGCCTGCAGCTTTCACTGGAAAAACAGCGCGTCAGCGATCGTCTCAAAACAGAGCTTATTACGAATGTTTCCCATGATTTGAAAACACCCTTAACGTCCATTATCAACTATGTGGATTTGCTCAAAAAAGAAGGCTTGTCCGCTGACCAATCCACGCACTATCTCGAGGTGCTCGATCGGAAAACGCAACGGCTCAAGGTCCTCATCGAAGATCTCTTCGAGGCATCGAAAATGGCAAGCGGAGCTACCGAGCTTTACTGGGAAAAAGTCGACGTTTCTGCCCTGCTGACACAGGCTTTGGCTGAGTTCAGCGACAAAATCGAGGCCTCTACACTGACGTTCCGAGTCAACGTGCAAAGCCCGCACATGTATGCCCTGCTAGATGGCAAAAAAACATGGCGCGTCTTCGAGAACCTCATCGGTAACGCGTTGAAATACGCACTGCCAGGAACACGTGTCTACGTCACGTTGACGGAAGATCGCGAGCGCATCACGCTCATCATTCAAAATATTTCACTCAACGAACTCAATTTCGACGTCGAGGAGCTGTTCGAACGTTTTAAACGCGGCGATCAATCCCGCGTAACAGACGGCTCCGGCCTCGGCCTCGCCATTGCTAAGAGCATCGTCGAGCTGCAAGGCGGCACCCTCACGATTAGCATTGATGGCGACCAATTCAAGGTGACTGCCGAATTTGAAAAGCGAGATGTGCTGGTTGCGCCGGATGATCTTGTTAAATAACAAAAGACTTAAAAAAAGGAGTGCATCTGACAAGGATGAGTGCTCCTTTTTCTTTTGATAGAAAATGCACAAGTAATTAATTTGAGGGTTAAACATAATCAAATGAGGAAATAGATATAATTAAAATGTACATAACGTACGAAACGTACACTATGTACATTTTAATCTTCGAATGATAAAATAAAAGGGGTGGGAGGGATGATTATGCAAACACTTTTAGCAACTCAGGTTCGAGCGAATATGGGGAGCTTTATAGATACTGTGATACGTGATAAACCCCAAGCGGTTCGTCGAAATCGTGATGTGATTATCGCGACATCTAGGGAAGATATGCGTTTTTTACTACAAATTTATGAATTTACCTTTGAATATGAAGTGGATGAAGATGGTAGATTCGCTGGCGGTATTGAAGAAGTTGATTTTATTGTCGCAGATGGTGCGTCTTTAGAAGAGTTGAAGCTTGAATTGTCACATCAATTGATTGCTTATGCAGAAGACTACTTTGCTGAATATTCTCGGTATACATCTGCCCCAAATACCAGAGTTCACGCGCCATATGTGCTCCGTGTCTTGCTTGAAGACAACGCTGAATCCGTAGCTAGGTTACTTCACGGCTAAATGCCCAGTTGGCATGATCAGGACCGTTGGTTAATGAAAAACGGATTTGTTCTTGTCAGGGATAGTGGTAGAGATAAAATCTACGAAAAGACCGAATTAGACGGAACGATCCGCAGAACGGCGGTTTCGAAGGGGACGGGCGAAATAGGGAAAGGATTGTTTGAAAGAATCGTAAAAAAACAACTAGGAATTACAAAAGAAGAATACAATCGCTTGAAATAAAAGAGACCCGTGATTAGGAACGATGCTCCCAGACACGGTCTCTCTTCTCGTTTCTAAATAAATTGGAACACTCACCGAAATATGCTTTTTTATTTCAACTCCAGCTCCAACTCCTCCAACGTATACCGGTTGTCCCACACGAAAACCATGTCATACGCGGTTGAGTCCTTCGAGACAAACCTAGCTATTGCCGCAATAACACCGCCTATGATTGCTCCGAATCCCACAATCCATCCCATCAGCTCAAACACTTGATCGACCATGTACATTCACTCCTTTAAGGCGCGATGAACTCCTAATCTATCAATATGCGCAAAGAATTTGAAACATGTGTGACATTTGAAAGCCTTCTCATGACGAGTATGGATATCGGAAATGTCGGGCTGGGAAAGTTGTGTTTTAATCTTTTTCTCCGATTGACACGCTCAGAAGAGGGATGGTAAGATCACCCTGTAAGGATCGAATAGACAGCTTTTGGAAAAGTTAACTGGCACCTAACGTGCCTAACTCATTACATGCAAAAGGGGGGTTCACTATGGATTTTATGGTTTTTGTAGGTAACGCACATGATAAGCGGACATACGTCCAACCTAATTTCATAGATGGTAACCCGCTGGTTAGCCCGAGCGACTGCATACGCATGTTCGGCTGCTAGCACCCCTTCCTATACGTAAAGTTTGTGAAGCGCGGGTTACGAAGTTCGTAACGAGCGCTTTTCTGTTTTCATAAGAAGGCATATCGCTGCGTGCGGTATGTCTTTTTGCGTCTTTCGGTGTCTATGCACGATTTGAGAGGAGTGACAAAAACGCATGTTTACTGTGTTAAAAAAATTAGCTTGGTTTTTCAAAATGAACTGGAAACGCTATAGCCTCGCCATCGGGTTGCTGATCTTCGTGGGCATTATTGATGTCTTGCCGCCGAAGCTGATTGGCTACGCGATTGATGGAATACACATGGGCACATTAACGGGGGCCAAATTGTTTCAATTGCTCGCCTTCTGGGGCGTGCTTATCGTTGTGAGCTATGGGTTGTCATACGTATGGCTTTATCAATTGTTTGGAGGCGCCTTTGTATTGGAGCGCGTGCTCCGCTCGCGATTCATGCGGCAGCTGCTTAAGATGACGCCTACGTTCTATGAACGCAACCGCACGGGAGATCTCATGGCGAGAGCAACGAACGATCTGCAAGCTGTGTCAACAACTGCAGGATTTGGGATTTTGACCTTCGTAGATTCCACGTTGTTCATGTTAACCATTCTAGCCATGATGGGCTTCTTCATTAGCTGGAAGCTGACCTTGGCCTCGATTTTGCCGCTGCCGATTATGGCTGTCGCCATTACGGTCTATGGGGGCCGCATTCACGAGAGATTCATTCTCGCACAGGATGCTTTTGGGCAAATGAATGACCGCGTGTTGGAAACCATTGCAGGTGTTCGGGTCATTCGGGCTTTTGTCCAGGAAAAAGCAAGTGAACGCAATTTCGCGACGATGACGGACGACGTGTATCGGAAAAATATCGCCGTAGCGGTCATTGACGCTCTTTTTGAACCAACGGTCAAAATTCTCGTAGGTATTTCCTACCTTATTGGACTTTGTTACGGAGGCTTCCTCGTGTTCCACAGTGAACTGACGCTCGGGGAGCTGGTATCCTTTAATACCTTCCTCGGTATGCTGATCTGGCCGATGTTTGCTATTGGTGAGCTCATGAACATTATGCAGCGCGGGAATGCATCTTTAGATCGTGTTAACGAGACACTCGGCTACAAGCCTGATGTCAAAGAAGTGCCGAATGCTGCGACGCAACTGATGCCAGATTCCATTCACTTTGAAAATGTAACCTTCCGTTACCCTTCCTCATCCATTGATAATTTGGTCAAAATGACGTTCCGCTTGAAACGCGGACAGACGCTCGGCATTGTCGGCCGAACCGGCAGCGGCAAAACAACCCTGCTGAAGCAGCTGCTTCGCGAGTATCCTGTCGGTCAAGGCGCGATCACGATCACGGATACGCCAATCGAACAGATCGCAATCGATACGCTGCACGGTTGGATCGGATATGTGCCGCAGGAGCCGATTTTGTTCTCAAAAAGCGTGCGCGAAAACATCATGTTCGGCAAGGGGCAAGGCACCGAAGAAGAACTGATGCGCGCGCTTGATCTCGCCGCATTCCGCAAGGATGTCGAGTTCCTGCCGGAAGGGCTGCAGACACTCGTCGGGGAAAAAGGCGTCGCCTTATCCGGCGGCCAGAAGCAGCGCGTATCCATTGCGCGGGCGCTGTACGTCGATCCGGAGATTCTCCTGCTCGACGACGCACTTTCTGCGGTGGACGCGAAGACAGAAGCCGAGATCATCAGCGGTATTCGCACCGAACGCGCAGGCAAAACGACCCTAATAACCACGCACCGACTCTCCGCCGTGCAGCATGCCGATTGGATTGTTGTGCTGGATGAGGGGTATATCATTGAAGAAGGCACGCACGAGCAGCTTCTTGCGCTTGGCGGCTGGTATAAAGAACAATTTGACCGCCAGCAGCTGGAAGAGCAGACGGTTGGCTAAATACGACAAAAGACATAAAAACTTTTTAATTGAAAGAACCCAGAAGAAAAGTAGGTGAGACTCCTGATGAAACAAACGAAATCAACTAAACAAACCGGCAAACGGTTGTTCCAATATGCGGCTCAGTTCAAGCAAACCTTGCTCATTGCTCTGGTATTTTTATCCTTGGCCGTCGCCACTGAGCTAGCGGGACCGTTCATTGCGAAGCATATGATCGACACGCACATTCTTGGCATCGAGAAGCCATGGTATGAGACGCAGTCGAAGGCGTTAAGCGAGAAGGCTGTGGCTTATGAGCAGACATTTTTTAAGCGGGGTGACAACTTCGCGGAAGGCGAGCCGAAGGGAAGAGAGGTTCGTATTTTACAAGTGGGGGGCAAGTTCGTCTGGTTAGATCAGGCCCTCCCTTGGGATGGTGTGCGTAAGCTCACAGATGATGGAAAGCTGCAAGTCACACAAGACGGAAAGCAAGCTGAATACGCGGTAAAACGTCTAAGTGCGCAGGAGCTGTACAACTTTTACAAGCCGCAATGGGCCAATCTCATGACGCTTGCAGGGTTTTATGTGATCTTGATTTTCGTGGGGGCGGGCTTCACGTATGGGCAGAAATTTCTGCTCCAATCCGCAGCGAACCGCATCATTCAGCGCATGCGTAGAGACGTGTTCGCACAAATCCAGCGATTGCCGATCAATTATTTTGATAATCAGCCTGCAGGCAAAATCGTCTCACGCATCACCAATGACACCGAATCCGTGCGGGATTTGTATGTGCAGGTGTTGGCGAACTTTTTTACGGGTACGATCTACATCGTCGGTATTATCGCCGCTATTTTCATCTTAGATTACCGTTTGGCGCTCTTCACATTGCCGATTATTCCGCTGTTAGTGGCGTGGATTATCGTCTATCGGAAGTACGCTTCTACGATCAATCACGAAATTCGAGAGCGCATTAGTGCAATTAACGGCATGATCAATGAGGCGATTCAAGGGATGACGATCATTCGCGCTTTTCGCCGACAAAAGGAAACTACTGAGGAATTTGAAATTCTGAATGAAGAATATACGCGATACCAAAATAAGCTGCTCAGCCTGAACTCCTTAACCTCCCATAACTTGATGAACGTGGTGCGGAACTTGTTCTTCTTCGGCTTGATCTGGTACGTCGGTGGCAGTGCGCTGAATGCCGTAATTACCGTTGGCGTGCTCTACGCCTTCGTCGATTACCTCAACCGGATGTTCCATCCTATGGTAGGTATCGTGAATCAGCTGCCGAATTTGGAGCGCGCGCTCGTGTCGGCGGACCGGGTATTCGAACTGCTGGATGAGCAAGGCGTGGATGTTGTAGCTGAAAAAGCAGACCGCTACAAAGGCCACGTGAGCTTCGAGCACGTTCGCTTCGCCTACAAAGAAGGGGAGGATGTACTGAAAGACATCTCCTTCTCCGCAAAGCAAGGGCAAACCGTTGCCCTAGTTGGTCACACAGGCTCAGGCAAAAGCTCGATCCTGAACCTGTTGTTCCGTTTCTATGAGGTGAGCGAAGGCCGGATCACGGTGGATGGCCGCGATATCCGCGAGCTATCGAAGCAGCAGCTTCGTCAGCACATGGGCATCGTGCTGCAGGATCCGTTCCTGTTCACGGGGACGATTGCTTCCAATGTGTCCTTGGACGATCCGTCCATCACCCGTGAACGGGTGGAGGCGGCGCTGCGCGAGGTTGGCGCAGCGGAGATGCTTGGGGCGCTGCCGCACGGCCTCGATGAGCCCGTCATCGAGAAGGGCAGCACGCTGTCGGCTGGGCAGCGGCAGCTGATCTCTTTTGCCCGGGCGCTGGCGTTCGACCCGGCGATCTTGATCCTCGATGAGGCGACGGCCTCCATCGACACGGAGACCGAGGCCGTCATTCAGGCCGCGCTCGATGTGTTGAAGAAGGGGCGTACCACCTTCATCATTGCGCATAGGCTGTCGACGATTCGCAGCGCTGACCTCATTCTTGTGCTCGACCACGGCGAGATCGTCGAGCGTGGCACACATGAGGAGCTCATGGGGCTCCTCGGGCGGTACTACCAGATGTACCAGCTGCAGGCTGGACATCCGGAAATTGCTGCGGCCGCGGAGGACGGCGTGCCGAGCAAGCTGTAGGCGGCGTCGGTCGGATGGACTGGTCTGGGCGCATAGACTCGGTCTCGAGTCGAGGACGAATCTCGACAAAAGGCTGACGACTGCAATTTTCCAATATGGTACAATAGAGTCAATTCATGATTGTGCTTAAGGAGGAACATTTATTATGCGTTCAGATACAATTCGTCTACTCAACTTGATTCAGCTCTTATCGGAAATAGCGATTGCGGTAGGGTATGTACTTGGATTAATCCCATTCGTGTATACATGGTCAATGGGATGGGTTATCCCGTTGGTATTCGTTAATTTGGTGTTGGCCATCCTCACAGGCAATGGGACAACGCTGAAAACGATCATCAACATTGCATTGGCCTTCTTAAGTCTGATTCCTTTGCTTGGTTACGTATTCCGCTTTGGCGGAATCGTGGTGTCAGGCCTGAATATGAGAGAGTTGTCTAGAAGACGCAACAACTAATAATGAAAAAACGGATGGCGCCGTATGGCGTTCATCCGTTTTTTGTGTGTAGGTAAAAGCAGGCTGCCAGAGCGCACGCCCCGACTAAATGGAAAATATACAGCTAATTTCATCACATTCGGCTAAATGATCATTAGATGGATTTCCTACAGCTAATTTTCCTAAATAGCCAATGTGAGAGGAAATCCTCAAAATTAGCTGCATAAAATCCAGTTAATCGGTAAAATTGGCGCGTTTCGTGTGGATTAGCTGCATAAAATCCAGTTAGCCGCCGTGAGGGGGCCTAGGTTGTCGGTCGCGGCCGCGGGTAAGGCGGGCTGGAATCTAATACGCCAACCCCACGCGGCACCCCACGTACGTGCCCTCCACCGAGACGCGGTAGGTGAACGCCGCGGTGTCGCCGACGGTGATCGACGTACCGCCGTCGGGCAAGAGCTCGCGCTCCGCGCGGAACTGACCCTGCGCCTCGCCGTCGGGCAAATACGTTGGACACACAACGGTCCAACTCAGGCCCGACTCGGCGAGCAGCGCCCACGCCGCGCGGTGCTCCTCGGCTGCGCGTGTCATGGAGCGCCGCGAATCCGGCGCCTCAAAGCGCAGCAGCCCCGGATGCTCGCGGCTCGGCAGGATGCCGGCTGTGCCGACGGTGACCACGCGGCTCACGCCGGCAGCCTTCATCGCCCCGATGAGCAGGGGCGTGGCTTCAGTCAGCACCGTGCCGCCATCGGTGCTGAGGCAGCTCACGACCGCGTCTACGCCGGTCATGGCTTTTTCGAGATCCGCTGCGGAACAAGCATCACCTTGCAGCAAGGTGAGGTGTTCGGAGCGCAGCGTTATTTTATCTATATTCCGTACAATCGCGGTTACGGTATGTCCATCTTGCAAGGCCAGTGCCAGAATACGCTGGCCTACGCGGCCTGTTGCTCCTAATAGTAGAAAGTGCATCATCGTTCTCCTTCGGTATGTAATTCTTTTATGTAGTATAACAGAAAGGGTGTCGTCCTCGTCATTCGTCTACGGCTTTCGACGGCGACTTGAACCAGCGCGGCGAATCCAGCATAATAGAAGGTATTGAATTCAAATGAAGACGGGATAGAAGGGAATTTCGGGGCATGAGAATTAACAAGTTTATTAGTGAAACCGGCGTGTGCTCCAGACGTGAGGCGGATAAGTGGGTCGAAGCGGGGCGCGTGACGATCAATGGTCAAATTGCTGGGTTGGGTAGTGTGGTAGGTCCTGGTGATGAAGTGAAGGTAGATGGCCGCGCGATCGGCGAGAAGAAAGAGCATGTTTATATTGCGCTCAACAAGCCTGTGGGCATCACCAGTACAACGGAGGCGCACATCCAAGGGAATATCGTGGATTTTGTTGGTCATTCTGAGCGGATTTTTCCTATCGGCAGATTGGACAAGGACTCGGAAGGGCTCATCCTGCTGACGAATAACGGGGATATTGTGAATCAGATTCTCCGAGCGGAGAACAATCATGATAAAGAATATATTGTCACGGTGAATCGTCCGATCACGCAGATGTTTCTCAAAGGTATGTCTAGCGGTGTGCGCATACTTGGCACGATGACGAAGCCATGCGAAATTGTTCAGGTAAATGAGCGGGTGTTTCGGATTATTTTGACCCAAGGACTGAATAGACAAATTCGCCGCATGTGCGAAGCGTTCGGATATCGTGTTGTTAGGCTGCAGCGTGTACGCATTATGCACATCCATTTGGGTTCCTTGAAGGTCGGGAGATGGCGGGATTTGACGCAAGGCGAGTTAGCAGATTTGATGCAGACACTTAGTCTGGAGAAGGGCAATTCCGTTCGGTAGTTTCATAACCAATTAATTCAGCACATGTGGGACCATTCGCGTAAGGGGGATGTTCGAGCATGTGTTTTTTCTTGTTAAAAATTTCTAAAACGGTTGCAACCTTTTTCCATAATTCACCGTCAAGTAGTATGTGGCACTTGGACACGTTCAAGAAGCTGCCAGTCAATAGATCCAGATGTTGTATGGAGAACACTAAGGAGGAAGATGACTTTGAAAAGATTGAAACAAGCAGGCACGATGGTACTCGCATCGACATTGTTGCTTACACTTGCCCCGACTGGAGTATGGGCGGAAATGGCATCTAGTTCAGGTATGGCGATCTCCGTGTCATCCCCTGCCTTCCCAGGACAAGTCGATACCCCAACGCTCGATGCTAAAATTACAAAAGATCAGGCTCTTGAACGCGCTAAAGGCTACATAGCACTGCCCGATGATTATACATTTCAATCGATTAGTTTGAATGCGTATTATGGCATGAATGGCCAAAATATCCCGACCTGGAACATCAGCTACGCTAAAAAGGTGAAAGATCGTTTCTATGGCTCCGCTAATATCTCGATCAACGGCTTGGACGGCACATTAACTTCCTATTCCATGAATGACAACGATCCAGATCATAAGCCTTCTTATCCGCCTAAGGTGGATTTTCAAGCTGCCAAGGATTTGGCCACTGCTTTCATAACGAAAGTAAACCCAGAGAAGCAGAAAGAACTGCTTTACGATGATTCAGTAGAAAAAGCGTTCCGCACCCCGCTTGATGGTAATTATCAATATAATATCCGTTATGATCGTTCCGTAGGGGGGATTCCCTACTCGGGCAATGGACTTAATGTCAACGTCAATGGTGAAGGTCAGATCACAGGCTATTGGTACAACTGGGATGATAACGTGACTTTCGATCAGACGAGCACACCGATTTCGAAGGAGAAAGCGGCGGGGCTCATTCGTGAGAAAGCAGAGCTTTCCTTGCAATATCAGATTCCATATAACACCCAAGGGAAGAAAGTTCCGATTATTGCTTATTTAATGAACGGTTTTGCTTTGGATGCTGCGACAGGAGAGGTCTGGAACGCAATTCCTCATGTAAGCGGCGGTAATAAGCCATTAACGGATAAACCGCTCGGAGCGAAGCCTACAGCTACTTTGAATGTGACGAAGGAAGAAGCGGTTAAGAAGATCGTATCCACGTTTAACTTATCCGCTGATTACAAGCTGCAAGAAGCGAACTATAACGAGTCGAAAAATCCTGAAACAGGTGAGGTCTCCTCGAACTGGAATATGAGCTGGAACAAGGCGACGACGGATACATCAGCTAGTGGCAAAATGATAGCGGGTAACAACGTTTGGGCAGCTGTGAACAGCAAAACCGGAGCAATTATCAACTTCAACTCCTACGTACCTTATAGTGAGAATGATAAGGCTGTGGAGGGCAAAATCTCATTAGAGGATGCAATCACGAAGAGTACGGATTTCGTAAAAGCGCAGCTTCCAGCCTCTACGGACCAGCTTGTGCTGAATGTTCAGAAGGAGTACTCGGATGAGCAGCTAAAGCAAATGCGTACATGGGAAATTAGCTATAAGCGCGTCATTGACGGTATTGTTGCGGGTAATGAAGAAGTGCGGGTCAGCATTGACCGCGTAACTGGAGCGATCACTGGGTTCTATGCATCCCTTAGCAATGTAGAGTACCCTTCCCAAAAACCAGAGGTCATTTCCATCGATAAGGCAAAGGATCTGTGGCTGTCTCAGTTCGATGTAAAGCTTGGCTACGTATTGGAGAGCAACGGATATTACGGACCTATGCCGATTGAGAAATACCGTGTAATGATGGCAGCAGGCGAGCTTCCTCCGTCAGCGGCGGCGAATGCCAAAGGGGAAACGAAAGCGAAGCTTGTATATTCCCTTGTTTCCAAAAATTCAAATCGCGAAGGTTTCCTATTGGATGCTCAGTCCGGTCAATGGCGCAGTGCGCAATCTGGCGAAGTGATCTCCTTGGATAAGGTCGTAGTCAGCGACATTGATAACCATTGGGCGAAAAATGAACTTCAATTGATGCTTGATTATCAAGCTTTAGATGTGAAAGATGGCAAAGTAAGCCCAGATCAAACCATCAAGCGCGGTGAGTTGGTCAAAATGCTGGTCATCGCCATGAATGGCGGCAACGGCGGCATTTATTACGGAGCTGACCGAGCGGCTTCCTTCGCGGATGTGGGCAATGGCTCTAAATATTTTGCCTATGTTGAAAATGCGGTGGATCGCGGACTGCTTGATGTAGGAAAAGAATTCAATCCGGAAGCGACGATGGATCGCGAAGCTATGGCGCAGCTAATTGTGAAGGCGCTTGGTTACCATAGTCTAACGAAGTTTGACGGGGTATTTAACAGCCAATTCGCGGATGCTGCGAAGCTGGAGCACGTGGGCGACGCTGCGATTGTTGTAGGCCTGAATATTATGACACTCAGCGACGGCTATTTTGCTCCACAGGAAGAAGTGACGAAAGCGCAGGCGGCAAGCGCATTCTACCGCTTCTTGCAGAAGAGATCCGAATTGCAAGAGAAGCCGCGGTATTACTACTAGTCTAAAGTGATTCGACATACAGGAAACGACAAAGACCTCTCATGCGAGCATGAGAGGTCTTTAGTGAGCCTTAGGCTTTTTTGAAAAGTAAGCAGATCAACCGATGATAATGAGCCTTCATATGCTCTTTCGTATAGGCTTTCTCATTCTTGATATGAAAATAGCCGATCGGTGAAAGGGAGCAAATGATCGTATGGGCTGCAAAATCCGGCTCCGCTTGCTGAGCAAGTTCGGGTCCAAGGGACTCGAGTATAAGCTCGGATAATTTATCGCGGATGAATTGGTAGATCGGAGATAGGAAGAAGTTGCGGCCATCCTCGCAGTTCACATCAAGCTTGGTTGACATGGCAACGATCAGCTCGGCTTTTTCTTCAATTTCATCAATCCATAGCTCCAAAATGCCCGTTAGTCGATCAATCGGTGCGGCCTGCTTATGTTTGTCGAGGAACATCATAATCTCATTGATAAATTGCTTCCCATATTGTTGAAGGACATCGAAACACAGGTCGCCTTTATCCGCATATCTGCGATAGAGGGTCGCTTGTCCGATACCTGCTGTTTTGGCAATTTGATGCATGCTGACCGATTGAACGCCATAATCATGAAAGAGTTGTTTGGCGGTTTGGAGTATTAATTGGCGATTTTCCATGGCGTCCTTGCGTTCATGACGAATAGACATCGATAACCACCTCGTTAGATGTGAATTTATTGTGTTCGTATTGACAAAGAAACGAAATTTCTGTTAGCATCATGAATGTAAACGGACATCTGTCCGTTTACAACAGACGTTATTGATGTTCGTGTATGTCTGCCACTATTGTATTGTACAGGGTATACTATATGCGGTCAACGATAGACAAGAGAGAGTAATTAATCGGATGGAGGGATTACATGTCTTCACAAGCAACATCGAAAGAAACAGAAGCTCCGTTTTCAATGCGCAGCATTTTGGGGCCGCTGGTAGCTATTGTTGTTGGTATTTTCATGGTTATTTTGGATGGAACAGCGGTAAACGTTGCTCTTCCTAAGCTGCAAGAAGAATTCAATTTGCTAAACCTATCACTCGTTCAATGGACGGTCATTGGTTACGCATTGGCGCAAGCCGCGGTTATTCCGTTGGCAGGTTGGTTATCGGATCGATTCGGGGCTAAGAAAATTTTCTTAATTTCCGTAGGCCTTTTCACCATCGGTTCCGGTCTTTGTGCACTAGCAAACTCGGTTGAGATGCTGATCGCTTACCGTGTTATTCAAGGTTTAGGCGGCGGCGTCGTTGTACCGATTGCCATGGCATTTATTTATCGTTTATCTCCGCCAGGTAAAGTAGGGGCCGTCATGGGTATGATGGGGATTCCAATCCTATTAGGTCCAGCTCTTGGTCCAGTTGTTGCTGGTTGGTTAGTTGAGTATTATAGCTGGCAGTGGATTTTCTTAATTAATCTGCCTATCGGTGTTATTGGTATTATCTTAGGTATTCGTACATTGCCTAATATGCAACGTCAAAGCGTTGCTTCCCTAGATTTGCTGGGCATGTTGTTAGGGCCTCTAGCTTTCGCGGCGCTTGTTTACGGTGTTTCCAATGGTGGTATTGATCCAATTACGGGTGAATCCACATGGACAGATGCAGATACGCTGATCGGTTCTGGTATCGGGGTAGTCGCACTTATCCTATTTATTATTGTTGAATTAAGACAGAAGAATCCGCTTTTGGAGCTTCGCGTTTTCCGTTCTGGTAACTTCACGAAGGGGATTGTCGTGCAATGGATTTCACAAATCGCGATGTTCGGAACGATGTTCCTTGTCCCTTTATTCTTACAGCAAGCACACGGATACAGCCCATTGAAAACGGGATTGATCATGCTTCCGCAAGCTTTGGCTTCCGGGTTGTTCATGCCAATCGGCGGTAAGCTGTCCGACCGTTTCGGTGCTCGTCCGCTCGTTATTGCGGGTATGGTTCTTACAACGATTTCGGCATTGTTGCTTTCCAATATTTCTGGTGATTCAGGAATTGGTACGGTTATGCTTCCGCTTACGCTTCTTGGAGCGGGTATGGGACTATTCATGATGCCGCTGAATAACCACTTGATTCAATCAGCGCCACAGAACTTGGTTGGTCGTGTAACGTCATTGACGAACGCGGCGCAGCAAGTTATGATGTCCTTCGCTATTGCGATCTTGATGACAATTTTCAGTACGAAATTTAAGGACTTGATGGTAGAGTCAGGCGCGCAAAAGCCAGATGTAGGCTTATACGCTTCCGCATTCGGTCATACGTTCCTTATTCTACTCGGTATTGCGATTGTTGGCGGTCTGCTTGGTCTGATGCTGCAGAAGCCTAAGAAAGTGGAAGGCCAGTCCGATAATGCGGCTGAAATTCCGATGATGGTTGGTCACTAATCTCTACATGTAGATGCTAAGGAGCCGCACCTCAAGGTCAATGGACTGCGAGGGGCGGCTTCTGTTCATTCGAAGTATCCTACCAACGATATTTGCGTACAGAACGCACTACATATGTTACAATACATGTTAAAACTTATTCGAAGCTGCAAAGAAGAAAGGGTGTTGGAAAGATGGTTGTATCTGGTAAAGTGGGTTTGGAAGATATTATTAGAGCCAATCATGTGCTCAGCAGGGTGATCGAACCGTCGCCATTGCAACGCAATGAGCTGCTCTCCAGCCAATATGAATGTAACGTTTACCTTAAACGTGAAGATATGCAAATCGTGCGTTCGTTCAAAATCCGCGGAGCTTACAATGTCATCCAAAGCTTATCGGCGGAAGAGCGCGCAGCAGGGGTTGTGTGTGCGAGCGCAGGCAACCATGCGCAGGGCGTGGCTTACTCCTGTAAGCAGCTGGGCATCGAAGGCAAGATCTTCATGCCGACAACGACACCTCGCCAGAAGATTTCGCAAGTGAAGCTGTTCGGCGGCTCTTTCGTGGAAGTCATCCTTACTGGTGATTCCTTTGATGATTCTTCGGCTCAGGCCAAAGCCTACTGCCTGAAGGAGAATAAGGTGTTTATCCATCCATTCGATGATGTTCGCACGATTGCTGGACAAGGGACAGTCGGGCTGGAGATTATGAATCAGATGCCGGAAACGCCGGATTACATCTTTGCCACGATCGGTGGAGGCGGACTAGCTGCTGGAGTAGCTACGTATGTACAAAGTGTATCCCCTCGTACGCGCATTATTGGCGCAGAGCCTGAGGGTGCGGCTAGCATGACGGAAGCGCTAAAGCAAGGTGGCGTTATTAAGCTGCCATCGATTGAGAAGTTTGTGGACGGTGCAGCTGTAGCGCAAGTAGGCGAGATGACGTTTGACATTTGCAAAGAAAAGCTGGAGGATATCGTGATTATCCCAGCCGGCAAGGAATGTACAACGATATTGGAGCTGTATAACAGCAATGCGATTGTTATTGAGCCGGCAGGAGCACTTCCTGTTGCAGCACTGGATGCGTACCGCGAGCAAATTCGTGGCAAGAATATCGTCTGTATCATTAGCGGTGGGAACAATGACATTGACCGGATGCAGCAAATCAAAGAGCGGTCGCTTGTGTATGAAGGATTGAAGCACTATTTTGTCTTGAATTTCCCGCAACGCGCAGGAGCGCTGCGTGAATTTTTGGAGGAAGTGCTAGGGCCTTCCGACGACATCACTCGTTTTGAATATACGAAGAAGAATAACCGTGATGATGCACCGGCGCTGGTCGGAATCGAGCTAAAAAATAAAGACGATTATGAGGGACTGATCGAACGCCTTTCCCGCAAAGATTATGGTTATATCGAAATCAATAAGGATCCAAAGTTATTTAACCTTCTCATCTAGAGGAGGTTTTTTTGCACGAAAAGTGTCATAAAATTCACATCACACCATCTAGATTTAATTAACCACTGGTTGTATAATTAATAATTGGGGCTTTGAACCTATATTGTCGGGAAAAACAAAAAAGTGCATGTTAACTTGTGTGACATGACGAATTGCGTGAATCATTAGAAGATTCGCTTTGCTGTTAGCAATCCAGATGATACACTTAAATTGAAGTCAACTTACATAATTTAACTGAATTTGGTCAACCTACAGTGTGGGCTTCATGGTTTCAATTAAATGATGATACGATGGGGGTAAAATCAAATGAAAAAGATTTTTACTACAGTACTTATGTCTGTAACCGTTTCTGCCTTGGTGCTTTCCGGCTGCGCCAAAAAAGAAGAGACAGGTTCATCTGCTTCACCTGCAGCAAGTGCAGTAGCTAGCGATAACACAGGTAAAGACTTCAAAATCGGTATGGTTACCGATATCGGTGGCGTAAACGACAAATCCTTTAACCAAAGCGCATGGGAAGGCTTGACGCTTCTCAAAAAACAAACAAGCGCTGCAGTGAAAAACCTTGAAAGTAAAAGCGATGCAGACTACACGCCTAACTTGAATCAATTCGTTAAAGACGGCTACAACCTAACTTGGGGTATTGGCTTCTTGATGGGTGACGCTGTTAAAACGGTAGCAACGCAAAACCCGAACGCGAAACTTGCGATCATCGATAACGTTGTAGAAGCTCCGAACGTGGAGTCAGTTACTTTCTCCGAGCAAGAAGGTTCTTACCTTGTTGGTGTGGTAGCAGGTCTTACAACGAAAACAAATAAAATCGGTTTCGTTGGCGGTATCGATATTCCAGTTATCAAACGTTTTGAAGCTGGCTTCGTAGCTGGCGTTAAAGCGGTAAAACCTGATGCTAAAGTTCAAATCAACTACACAGGCGCTTTCGACAAGCCTGACCTTGGTAAAGCGGCAGCAGCAACGATCTACAACGATGGCGCTGATATCATTTTCCACGCAGCTGGATCCACGGGTAACGGTGTGTTCAACGAAGCGAAAGATCGCGCGAAAAACGGTAAAAAAGTATGGGTTATCGGCGTAGATAAAGACCAATCCCTTGAGTTTGGTGACGAAGTAACACTAACGTCCATGTTGAAGCGTGTTGATTCCGCGGTACTTCGCGTATCCAAAGATGTTGTTGCAGGTAAATTCCAAGGTGGTAAAGTTGTTACTTTGGGTCTGAAAGACGATGGTGTAGGCCTTCCGGAAACATCCAAGAAAAACGTTTCTGCTGATATCTTGAAAAAAGTTGACGAGTACAAAGCTAAAATCATAAGCGGCGAAATCAAAGTTCCAGAAAAGCCATAATGCACTGACAGAACTTATTGGCACGAACGATAGGTTGAGATCTGTCCCAACAAGGCTAGTTATATTAACTAGCCTTGTTCTTTAGTTTTAGCCCGCAATCTTCGTATTAAAAAAAATTGATCCTTAGGGTGATCTGATGAGTGAAGCAGTCCCAGTTGTTGAACTTCGCAACATTACAAAACGGTTTCCAGGCATTGTAGCGAATGATTCCATTAGCTTAAAGCTCAAAAAAGGCGAAATTCATGCCTTGCTTGGTGAGAATGGTGCAGGCAAATCAACACTGATGAATATTGTGTTCGGTTTATATCAACCGGATGAAGGCAGTATTTTAGTTCAAGGCAATGAAGTTTCTATCGATAGTCCGAATCGAGCGATTGAGCTCGGCATCGGGATGGTGCATCAGCATTTCAAGCTGGTACAACCTTTTACAGTTACGGAAAACATCATTTTGGGTATGGAACCCAAGCGTGGAATGAACGTTGACATTCGAACAGCGCAAGACAAAGTGCGCAAGCTATCCGAGCAATACGGTTTACGTGTGGATCCAAAAGCTAAAATCGAAGATATTTCGGTCGGCATGCAGCAGCGTGTGGAAATATTGAAAACGCTGTATCGCGGCGCCGATATTCTCATTTTTGACGAGCCTACAGCAGTACTAACGCCGCAAGAGATTAGTGAATTGATGGTCATTATGCGTAACCTTGTGAAAGAGGGCAAGTCCATTATTCTCATTACACATAAGCTAAAAGAAATTATGGAGATCGCCGATACAGTGACGATTATTCGTCGCGGTAAAGTGATTGATTCCTTGGCCTGCGTCCAAGCGAATCCGCAAATTCTTGCCGAGAAAATGGTCGGGCGCGATGTCTCATTTAAAGTGAGTAAAGAAGCCGTGAAACTGGGAGAGCCCGTTCTCCAGGTACAAGATTTGATGGTGCGTAATCAGCAAGGATTAGCTTCGCTCAAGGGGCTCAATTTTGAAGTGAAAGCTGGAGAAATTCTTGGTATCGCGGGTGTAGATGGCAATGGTCAGAGTGAATTGATCGAAGCGTTGACAGGCTTGCGTAACGTGGATAGCGGTAAAGTGCTGCTCATGGGCAGCGACATTACGAACCAAACACCGCGTGAGATTTCCGAAGCCGGCTTATCACATATCCCTGAGGATCGGCATAAGCACGGGTTGGTGCTTGATTTTACAATGAGTGAAAACATGGTGCTGGAAACGTACTTCCATCCTGCGTACAACAAAGGCGGCTTCTTGAATTATGAGGCCATCGATAAGCATGCTGAAGCGCTGATTAAACAGTTTGATGTGCGCACACCGAGTATTTACAACAAGGCGCGTTCCTTGTCAGGCGGTAATCAACAAAAGGCGATTATTGCAAGGGAAATACATAAGAATCCAAATCTGTTGATCGCGGCGCAGCCAACGCGTGGTTTGGATGTTGGTGCGATCGAATTCGTGCATCGGATGCTGATTGAGCAGCGGAACAAAGGGAAAGCTGTGTTGTTGATTTCTTTTGAGCTGGATGAAATTATGAATGTTTCGGATCGCATTGCCGTTATCTATGAAGGTCAGATTGTTGGCGAAGTGATGCCGCAGGATACGAATGATCAAGAGATCGGTCTGCTCATGGCAGGCAGTAAGCGCGCCGAGAAAGGAGCCCTACATGAATAAAGTTGTTCGCATTTTTACAAGTGAATCAGCCGTTAATCCCCTTGTGGCGATTGTGTTGGGGCTGCTGTTCGGAGCGCTTGTCATGCTGGCTGGCGGATATAATCCGATTACGGCATATGGCGCGCTATTTTCTCGTATTTTGGGCAGTCCGTACGATATCGGTGAGTCGATTCGGGCGATTACGCCACTTATTTTGACCGGTTTATCCGTTGCGTTCGCTTTCCGTACAGGTTTGTTCAATATTGGTGCGGAAGGTCAGTTCGTGATGGGGATGACGGGGGCTACTTTTATTGGAGTCAAAATCCACGGCCTGCCGTGGATCATTCATGCTCCCCTTGCGGTTATCGTTGGGGCATTGGTTGGCGGACTTTGGGGTGCGATTGCCGGCTATTTGAAGGCGAAGCGCGGTGTGAATGAAGTTATTACCACGATCATGTTGAACTGGATTTCATTGTTCTTGTCCAATTATATCGTCAACACCTTCCTGCTTGAGCCGAAGCAACAGCGTTCCTATATGATTCAAGACTCGGCATCGCTGAGCATTGGGTGGCTGTCAGAGATGACGAATCATGCGAGGCTCCACTGGGGCGTCTTGATTGCGATTCTAGCGGCAGTCGTTTTCTACTTGATTCTTTGGAAAACGAAGCAAGGCTACGAGCTGCGCGCGGTAGGGCATAATATCGATGCAGCAAAATATGCGGGCATGAACGTGAATAGAAACATCATTAAGGCGATGTTTATTTCCGGGGTTTTTGCCGGGCTTGCCGGTGTGTTTGAGGTACTGGGCGTATTCCATTATCAAGTCGTTGCTGCAGGCACGCCAGGGTATGGGTTCGACGGTATTGCTGTATCCTTGCTCGGAGCGAACAATCCGATAGGGGTTGTGCTGGGCGCTGTCCTTTTCGGTGGCTTATCTTATGGTTCTGCGGGGATGAGCTTTGGTGCAGATGTGCCGCCAGAAATTATCCGTATTGTTATCGGATCGGTAATCTTCTTCGTAGCTACCCAAGGTATTGTTAAATGGGTGCTGCTCCCGATCTATGGCAAACGCAAGAAAGAGAGGGCTTCGTAACATGGACCTGCTCAGTATGCTTAATGCGTTTTTCACGAAATTTAGTGAGCTTATTAATACAACGCTGGTGTATTCCACCGCGCTAATATTCGGGGCTTTGGGTGGTATTTACTCAGAGCGCTCCGGGATTGTAAACATCGGCATCGAAGGTTTGATGGTTTCAGGTGCCTTCGCTGCTGCGGTTGGCACTTATTATGCGGAAGAAGCCAACATGGGCATCTGGTCCCCGTGGATTGGGCTCTTGTGCGCATTGCTATTCGCTTTGATTTTTGCTTTGATTCATGCGGTAGCGACGATTTCGTTCAAAGCGAATCAAGTCATCAGCGGTGTGGTCATCAACTTCTTGGCAGCTGGGGTAACTTTGTATTTGGTAAAAGTATTGTTCGACGGCGCAGGTCAAACCGAGACGCTGAACGATGTTTTCTCCAAATGGGAAATACCGCTCCTTTCCAAAATTCCGTATATCGGCTATGCGCTTTTCACGGCGTATCCAACTACGTATATCGCGTTAATTCTCGTTTTCGTGACTTGGTATGTGCTGTTCAAAACACCGTTCGGCTTGCGTCTGCGTGCCGTGGGTGAGCATCCGAGTGCCGCGGATACCGTTGGGATTAAAGTGAAACGCGTCCGCTATCTCGCTGTACTGATTAGCGGCTTGCTTGGCGGCCTCGGCGGGGCGACAATCACGCTGACGACGACAAGCGCGTTCTCGCATAACACGATCTCGGGGCAAGGCTTTATCGCCATGGCCGCGATGATTTTCGGCAAATGGCATCCATTTGGCGCGCTGGGCGCCGCGGTCTTCTTCGGAATGGCACAAGCGCTCAACAACTTCATGCGCTTGTTCGACTTCTCGAAGAACATTCCGCAGGAATTCCTCTATATGCTGCCGTACGTACTGACAATCCTCGTATTGGCAGGCGCCGTGGGCCGCGCGAAAGCACCGTCGGCTCTTGGTGAGCCGTACGATCCAGGTAAGAGATAGACATAGCAAGGGCGAAGAACAGTCACTCCGTGGGAGTGGCTGTTCTTTTTTCGCATCACCGCGTCCGTCCCCATGCTCGGCTAACTTCAACTACCGAGATGCGGAACGTGGTTCCCTTATTTGGTAGTTTTGGGGTGAATTCGTGAAGTTGCGGAACGAGAGGCCGCTATTTTGTCCAAAATAGCTCGAATGCCTCTGTTTATAAGCGATTAGCGGAACCACGTTCCGCAACTTTTTGATTTGTGTCGTTTTGCAGGAAATAGCGGAACTACGTTCCGCAACTTCTAATCGACACCGGTATTGCTTTGTTGTAGGTACTATCCCCATCACTCAGGTCAGCGAGTAGTTGATCCCTATCCTGAGTCAAGGGGATAGTTCACAGATGATTAGATGTTAATGCTGTCCCTTTCTCGTTACCTCGTCCGCTTCCAATCCAGACTGTCCTTGTCCACGGCTACTTTCCTTCCCGCTCAACCACCCCCGGTATCTAACGGACACACTAGCCGCTATATATCGCAATAGCAGGGTTAGTAATTTGTACCGGACACGAATACTGCTATGTATGCTACAAAGGCTCATTTCAGCTCACAAATCGGCAAATAACGTTCCTTGTGTCCGTTAGCATGCAAATTCGCCCGATTTCTTGTTCATAGTGGCCGTCAGGTCCGTTAGCGTAACGGTGCGAAGGGGTCATGGGCCACGAACAGACGCAGATGATATATAATGTAACTAATGACTCGGGAGGCGATAGTTCTGAAATTACAAAATGAACAAGATATTATTCAACTCGTAAAAAACGATGAGTGGATGATGCAGATCTTACACAACGCCAAATCTCTGAACTTGCCTGACTGGTGGGTATGTGCGGGATTTGTTCGCTCTAAAATTTGGGATACACTTCACGATTTTACGGAAAGAACACCAATGCCTGACGTGGATGTCATCTATTTTGATAAGAGTAATCTTGATGAGAAGGTAGAGAAGCAATTAGAACAACAGCTTAAACATATCAACCCCCAAGTCCCTTGGTCGGTCAAAAATGAAGCGAGAATGCACGTTGTTAATAACCTACCGCCTTATTCTTCGTCCGTTGATGCGATCTCGAAATTTCCAGAAACAGCGACAGCATTAGGGCTAACTTTAGACGAACAAGATAACGTTATCTTAACAGCCCCTTGTGGAATTGAAGATGTGTTACAAGTACGGTTAAAACCAACACCTTATTTTGCAGAAACAAAAGAAAGAGTCGTCATTTATGAGGAACGAATTGTTAAGAAGAATTGGAAGAGCATTTGGGACAAGGTAATCGTTCATCATCCTCAACAATCCTACTAACATAGTTAAAATATCAAAAAGTCAGCGAGAATTTCGCTGGCTTTTTTAGTTACGCCTTTTCATGTGCCAAAGAGGCGCAATCTGCTAATGTCGTATTTTGCAGGAAAATGTCGAAATAAATCTGAATTGATGTAATAGTTAATCATTGCAAGCCAAAATTACGAAGCAATTAGCATGAAGGAGGAGTAAGGGAAATGAATACACGTAGAGGAATGAATGTAAAAGGGTGGGTGAAAGCTGTATCCTTTACTTCATTCAAAGCAAGAGTGACAGTTATGTTTCTAGTCATCGCATTGGTGCCGATGTTATTTAGTACCGTTTTTTCGAGCTATTACTTGAAAAACGTGGTGACAGATGAGGTGCACTCGAAGGAAGAGAGCATTCTTAAAGCGAATGTCACAGCCATTGACTATTCCATTCAGCGTCAAATTGCGATCTTGAAAGAAATGCTGAAATTTGAGGAGATTAAGAGCGGCAACGAGAAAGAAATCATAAAAACGCTCCTTAAATTTGAGCAAGCGAATAAAGACGTGGAGCAGTACGTTTATGTAGGCAAGGATGAGGTTGCAATAACCTCTGCAGGACAGAAAATACCTGTCTCCGATCGCGACTACATCAAGCAAGCGAAGCAGACAAAGCAGCCAGTGAGTACGGATCTCCTCGTCAGTAAGGCAACGGGGAATAACATCATTGTGCTATTTGTGCCGATGTTGGATGATAAGCAGAACTTTATTGGTGGTATTTTCACCCCGATAACAACCAATAACCTCAATGTATACACGGACACGATTCAAATAGGCGAAAACGGATATGGCTACTTAATTTCTCCTAGTGGTGGACTTCTAACGTATCCTGCCAAAGATAAAGCGGGTAAGAATATAGCGGATGTGCTTTCGAAGTCAGAAGTAGCAAAATTGCAAGAAACCGTGTTGAAAGAAAAGAGCGGCACGTTTAATTTTACGGGTGATGATGGCGTGGCGAGAGAAATCAGTTTTGATACGATTCCCTCAACAGGCTGGCGCTTAATTACCAATGTGGTGGATGATGAAGTGTTTGGTGCCGTATCGACGGCGAACCAAGTATCGATTTGGCTTGCAGTGATCACGACGATTGTAGTAGCGGCTATCGCGCTGGTGGTTTCTACGGCAACGACGAAGCCGATTCTGGCGATTTCAGCAGCTGTGAACAAGATGGCAGCGGGAGATTTGACGCCACGACTCACGATCCAACGCAGTGATGAGCTGGGGCAACTGGGCGTGAACATGAATCAAATGTTGGATTCGTTCTCGGATATTGTGGGTAAAGCGAGCTTGACCGCGGAGCAGTTGGGTGCTTCATCAGAAGAGCTAACGGCGGCTGCAACGGAATCTGTGGGCATTTCCAACCGGATTGTGGAGTCTATGCAAGAGGTATTTAATGCGAGCGAAGGCCAGCTGATGGGGGCTGAGCAAACGTCGATCGCGATGAACGAAATGGCCGCAGGCGTACAGCGGATTGCCGAATCCTCTTCGGTTGTGACAGAAGCTTCGCATACGTCGATGATGGAAGTACAGCAAGGACGCATCGCCATTAATCAGGCTGTTGAACAAATGAAGTTCATTAATGAATCGGTCGGCAAATCGGCAGCAGATATGAGGGCATTAGAAGTATACTCGCAAAAAATTGGAGAAATCGTTTCGGTCATCACCGAAATTACGAACCAAACCCAACTTCTGTCCCTGAATGCTTCGATCGAGGCGGCGCGTGCTGGAGAGCAAGGGCGCGGCTTCGCGGTAGTAGCCAACGAAGTGAAGAAGCTCGCAGAGCAGTCCTCCTCGTCGGCTAAGGATATTTCCGAGCTTATACGCGAGGTGCAGTCCTCGACAGCGAGAGCGGTGCAAGCGATGAACAGCGGCGTGAAGGATGTAGAGAAAGGCTCGGAGCTCATCGATGCAGCAGGTCAAGTCTTTAACCGCGTGACGGTTACATTCCAAGAAATTTCCGACCAGATTCAAGAGGTTTCTGCGGCTTCACAGGAAATGTCGGCGGGTACGGAAGAAGTATCAGCGTCCATGCACGAAATTGTTTACATGACCAAGTCGTCCCATGAGCACGGACAAGGCATCTCGAAAGGCTCGGAGAAGCAGCTGGCGGCCATGGAAGAAATTTCTGCTTCGGCAGAGGATTTGAGCAATATGGCACAAGAATTGCAAGAATCGCTATCACGTTTCAAAACTCGCAAAGTGTAAGTCGTAGGAACTAGCATCTTAAGCGTTAAATAGGTCATAAGGGGGTCAATCAGTAATTTCTGGTTGGCCTTTTTCACTAGAATAGTAAACGATGTGATATAATCGTGTCAGAGAGGTGGATAATCATGAAAGCGCTTACTGATTTGAAGTCAATCTGGACTTTTATCATCATCATTGCGTTATTAGTTGCAGTGATTGGCACCAATTTCTATCAAATGTTTGCTCTCAAAGGAACGATTGATCATGTAAAAACAAATTGGATGCCGAGTATTGCCGAAATTGTAGAAATGCAAGCAATTATTACACAAGAAAGAGTTCTTCTGCACAAAATGTTGCTTGAAACCGACAAAGATCGTCTTCTCACGGTAATAACGGCTTATCAGGATGCAAAGAAAGAGTTCGAAGAGAAATTTAACAACTATCAGCCTTTTCTCAATTCGGAAGAGGAAAAGATGATTTACAAGGCCGTCTCTCAAAAAACGATAGACTACTTGCAGAAGGGCCAACTGATCATTGATGCCGTTCAATCAGGCGACTATGGGACAGGGAAAAGCTTACTGGATCGGTTTACACCGATTAGAGAGCAGGCAGATGCAAGCTTAAAGCAGTGGATCGATTATAACTTGTCGGGTACCCAAAGGGATGTAGATAGAACGTCGAATCAGCGGGAACTCGCTCTCTGGATGGGAAGTATTTTCACCATTGTGGCGATTGCAGTCGGTGTCGGTCTTGCCATGCAGACCCGAGCGGTACGGAAGAAGGGCGAGCGAAAGCTGCGGAAGGAAAAGGAGAAAGCGCAAAGCTACCTGGATCTCGTTGATGTCATGATTGTTGTTTTGGATCGAGACTGCAGGATTGAGCTATTGAATAGGAAAGGCTGTACTATGTTGGGGTATGAGGAAGCGGATCTCATCGGTAAGAATTGGTTTGAGATTTGTGTGCCCAACAATCAATGGGATGTAAGGAAGCAATATTATCAGGGAATTATGGACGGCAACCCAGCGCAAGATTACTACGAGTCAGTGATTACCATTCGCTCGGGAGAAGAGCGTCTTCTCGGATGGAATAATAACTTGATATGGAAAGAAACTGGCGAAATTGGTGGTGCTATTCTTGCCGGTGTAGACATCACAGAACGCAAGCAAGCAGAAGCTACACTAAATCAATACAAGGATCATCTGGAAGAATTAGTGGAAATTCGCACCTCAGAGCTGGAGAGCAAGCAAATGCTGCTAGTGGAAGCGAAAGATTTGGCCGAGTCGGCGAATCGGGCGAAGAGTGAGTTTTTGGCGAATATGAGCCATGAAATCCGTACACCGATGAATGCCATCATAGGATTAAACTATTTGCTGCAACAAACAGAATTAACGGATCAGCAGAAGGATTATGTGGCGAAGACGGTGTTATCAGCAAAAAGCTTGCTTACGATCATCAGCGATATTCTGGATTTTTCGAAAATTGAGGCGCAGAAGATCGTGCTTGAGCGTATCGACTTTGATTTATACGAAATCATGAGTAACATATCCGACATGATCGGGTTTTCCTTGTATGAGAAAGGGCTCAGACTGCATTTCTCGATTCATCATGAGGTGCCGCAGGTGCTGAAGGGCGATCCTTTCCGGTTTAATCAGGTTTTGCTCAATTTGGTTAACAATGCTTTGAAATTTACGGAAAAAGGCGAGATTTCGATCGCAGTGGGTGTCGCTTCCAAGGACGAAAGTGGTGTCATGCTTCGTATTGATGTGCGGGATACGGGGATCGGGATGACGCCAGAGCAGCAGGGCAACCTTTTCCGCGGGTTTACGCAAGCGGACATGTCGACAACCCGCAAGTATGGCGGGACGGGGCTTGGTCTTGTCATTAGCAAAAGCATCGTAGAGCTGATGGATGGTCAAATCCATGTGGAAAGCGAGCAGGGGAAAGGAAGCTGTTTTAGCTTCACAGTTAAGTTTGAGATGGGCTCCGATCATATATTTAGCGCGCCAATCGCTGCGCATTTGAAGTTCCTTCGTGTTCTCCTTGTGTGTGATGATATGGAGATGCGTCTGGTTCTCAAGCGGCAGCTGGAGCAGTTCCAATTTATTGTCAGCGCGGTTGATTCCGCACATAACGCTTTGGATCAAATACATACAACAGGCAGATATGACTTGGTTATTGTCGATTTGAAGCTGCAGGACGAAGAAGCTATTTCTTTTGCTGAGAAAATTAAATCGCAATATGCGACACCTGTACAAGTCATCGTGTTGATTAGTGCGTATCATGAGTCGGATTTGCAAATGAAAGCTCAGTTACCATCCTCCGTGAAGAAGATGTTGTACTATCCGATTAGTCAGTCGCAGCTGTATAACCACATTATGGACATGTTCCAAGAGCAGCTCAAGATTAAGAAGATTGGTTCCCATGATGAAAATGAAGTGAAAAAGCTGAATCTGCTGCGCCATGCAGAGATTTTATTGGTTGAAGATAATGAAATTAATCAGCAGGTGGCCCAAGCGATTCTTCAGGAAATGGGCATTCGTGTGGATGTGGCGGCGAATGGTTTTGAAGCGTTAGAGCGAACAGAATCGAAGCAATATGATGCGATTCTCATGGACTTGCAGATGCCATTAATGGATGGGATCGAAACGACGCTACGAATCAGAAGCAGCGACAAGGCCACGCCGATTATTGCGATGACCGCTGATGCGATGCAGGGCGTGAAAGAGCAGGTATTGGAAGCGGGGATGAATGCGTACATTTCGAAGCCATTTGAACCGATTCAATTGTACAGTGTGCTCCAGAGAACGATTCAGATTTCCAAAGAAAAGGGCTACGATCAAGTTGCTGTCACGAAGCAAGAGGAACCACTGACGCAAGTTTTGGAAGTGGAGACCGCCTTGGAACGGTTAGGTCGTAATAACAGTTTATATGAGATGATACTTACGAAGTTTAAGGCGAATCATGGGAACACGGTAGAAGAGATTCGTGCTTTCATAGCCAAAGGCGATTACTCCGAAGCGCTGCTCCTCGCTCATACGTTGAAAGGTGTGGCCTCTAACATTGGGGCAACACCGCTTAGCGAGACAGCCGACGAGCTTCAGGCAGCTTTGCACAAGGGCGCTACCGAGGAACTGGAAGGGCTTTTGGACACGGCAGCGAGCAGATTAGCGTTGGTTAATCAAGCGATTGCGGAGTTTTTGATGGTAAATGCTTCAGGAAATAAAGGAATAAAGGAATAGAATAGCCCGATACAAGAAATAGCGGTAACCATGGACGATATAAAAAGTCCTTTGGCTGCCGTTGTTTTTTATTAAATGGAATAACCCAAAGAAACCACAACAGAACATAGAATATATGCAAGTCTGCATCTTGCGCTGTCCTATATGATGGAACCATCTATAAAATGTAAGCGCTATCTTAAGCTTGCAAACAAAGGGGGGCATTTTATGGGACAAAGAAGAGTGAGACAGCTAGTCAGTATTTTCGTATGCTTTGCCTTGTTATTCTCCTTATGGCCAGTTGGTCTACAAAGGAATGTGGCGGAAGCTGCTGCTTATTATGACGACAATGAACGGTTCGACGATTTTCAAAACTTGGCACCCACCATATCGGTTGGGAATCACTCGGCGGAACCTCCGGTATTGGGACAAGCCGTGAATTCAAGCAACAATACAGCCGCGACGCTGAATAATTGGAGGTCTAATGCGAGTGCCGGTGTCTGGAGCATTGGTACGGACAACGGAAATGTCGGGATGTACTATAACGCTGCGAGTACTTCGACAGCCTGGCTTGTCGACTATTCTGCGAACGATGTGTTGCTTTCCGCATCGGTGAAACTGAGACCGAACTCGCCTACAAGCAGTTCGATTGGCACCCAATATTTTGGACTAGCCACTCGAGTAGCTGATAACAACAATATGTACGTTCTGGCGATTCGTAAGCTTTCCGCGAGTCAGTATAATCTCGTACTGCTCAAGAGAGTGTCAGGAACAAATACGGAGGTTTCCGTATCTGCACCCATTTCGAACTTTACTGCGGGGCAAAGTTATCGGATGACGTTCCAAATCACCGGTAACACAGGAAATATCAAGCTGACTGGTTCCATTGAAGGCGGGCCGACTGTCACGGCTACATTAACCGATGCCGGGCAACCTACGGCTGGATCAAGCGTCGGATTTTTGGGGGCTTCCAAGGAATCTAACATGAGGATGTATGTAGACAATATTTATGCGAAGAAGATTTTTCCTTCCGCCCCAACGGGAGTCTCTGTAATTTCAGCGGTAGACAGCCAAGTGGGATTGCGTTGGTCTGGCGCTTACGGATCCGACCTCTACTATGTGAAACGCGCCGCTTCACTCAGTGGCCCATTTACAACGATCGGAACCGCATCATCCGGCTCTTTCCGCGATGTGAATGCCAATAACGGCAGTACATATTATTACGCAATTAGTTCTGCCGCCAAGACGCAAGATGGACTCTATCTCGACAGCAGCCTTTCTACCGTGGTTGCAGCGAGCCCTCAAGCGTCTACGATAGTGCCAACAGCACCCGATCAACTTTCTGACACCATCCGGGATACAGAAATTGAGTTGTCTTGGAACGATACCCCTAACACGGTCGGCTATATCATTAGACGAGCTTCTTCGCCTGGCGGACCGTTCAGTGTGATCGGATCAGTATATGGAACGGAGCCGAGTTTCCTTGATCAAGGACTCACGGTTAATCAAGATTACTACTATACGGTGTCTGCCTACAATACTGCTGGCGAGAGCACGCCGTCCGATGTGCTGCAAGTTAGAACTGTATATCCACCCGTTGCGCCTTCAGGCTTGACGGCATTGCCGAGTCATTCGGCGATTAAGTTGCAATGGCAATCCGTTGCTGACGCCGTGTATTACACCATTAAGCGGTCCGGATCTGCCAGCGGTCATTATTCGGTAGTCGGAACCAAGATAACAGGAAATGAATGGATCGACAGCGGCCTTCAGAATGGCCAATCGTATTACTATGTCGTGCTTGCTGAAAATGCATTAAAAGGCACCAGCCTGAATTCGAACGTGGCATCGGCCATGCCGCAAAAGCGATACACGATCACGGAAACGCAAGTCTCCACAAGTGACTATGACCAAATCTATAATGGAGACCTCAACTGGGGCAACAAACCTGCCTATACGGTCGACAACAATCTCAATACCCGCTGGGGCTCGAACGGTGTTTCCCAATGGATCCAATACGATCTGGGGGCATTATCGACGATCGGCAAGTTGGGCATCGCCTTCTACAAAGGCAATGAGAGAGCCTATTCCTTCAATGTACAAACATCGGTGGACGGTACACGATGGACGCCTCTCTACAATGGGCAAAGCAGCAGCACATCGCTCGCTATGGAAGCCTTCGATGTACCCGATACAGACGCTCGCTACGTTAGGATCGTTGGTAATGGCAATAGCGCCACCGCGTATAACGGCTTCACGGAAGTACACATTTATGCGTCTGGCACGGATAATCTGCAACTCGATCCGATTCCTCCTGCAGGACCGCCGACGGCACCGAATACTTCCCCTCGCCCTTACTTAGCAGGGTTATACAATTTGGACGGCACGCCGCATGCATTGCCTGCACCCAACACCACAACAGGGAATAGCTTGAATGTGAGAGATGCCGTCTACGGGGCGATCGGGAACGGAATCGCGGATGACACGGCAGCCATTCAAAAAGCGATCGATGCCGCTCAGGCGGGCGATGAAGTATACCTGCCGAACGGAATTTACAAGCTGATGTCCACAGCTCCGGGCAGCGCAGACACGCAACTCAAACTGAAAAGCGGAGTGAATCTAAGAGGGGAGAGCCAAGAAGGCGCCATTCTCTTGTCGGACTTTGATAACCGTCTGGGTCCCGATAATGTGAGCACCGGCATCTCCAATCCGAGCAGTCGGATTCTCGGAGCCTCAAGTGTAAGTAGTATTATGATTTCGAACTTGACCCTGACCTCGACGTGGAACAACGTATATCCTACTAATCCAGAGTTGCCTCATCCGCTCGCGGGAGGGGTCAAGAACAGCATTTATATTGATAAAAACAGCACGGGGGCAGCTCCATACAACATCGTTATCGACGGTGTGACGTTCGAGAAGTTCGAAAAAACCGGCGTTCGGATGGCCAAGGGCGAACACCTCGTGGTTCGTAACTCCATTTTCCGTCAAGCGACGGATATCGGCGGAGGCGGAGCAGGTTACGGCATCGCCTTGCAGGGCGATTTCAAGAACGACCGCTTCGGCTATCCAGAAGATTCGGAGTATAATCTCATCGAGAACAACATATTCGATGGAACGGACGCCATGCGTCATGGCATTATCGTACAAGCGTATTCGCATAACAATCTGATCCAAAACAATACGCTTCTCAATACCACTTACGATGCGATCGACTTGCACGGCGAAGACGAATACCTGAACGAGGTTTCCAACAATACGATCACCGGTACGCGCCGAGGCGCGGGAATCGCTCTAGGGAATACGGGGGGCGGCTTCCCCAGCAACCATAGCGAATCTGGGCCTTACAACCTCATTCACCACAACACGCTGAGAAACAATATGGAGGGGATCACGGTTGTTATCGGTTCCCCGGATACGATCATCGAAAACAATACGATTGAGATCGATCCGTCCGGCTTTGTCCGCGGTCCTTACCAGCAGCAGGTGACAGGGATTAAAGTGTTGAACGGTCCTCGGACGATTGTCCGCAACAATTCGATCTCGAACTTCGCAGCATCGGATACGCCGATTGCCCTTGATTATGACAATGGCGACAGCAATGCGGATCAGATCGGGAGCGGCAGCCCGCGCGACGTCCAGCTCATCGGCAATATCGTGGAGAACAGCGCGAAAGGAATCGAGCTGCGCAAAGGTTCCGGTCATGTAGTCGTACAATCGGCTGATAGTCCGGTTGCCATATCTAACACGTCTGGTAATCCGTACTACGAAGCTGTAAGCTACGCAACCGAAGATGCTCGGGGAGCCAATGGCCAGCCATTCGCCGCTTCGTTCAAATTCGATCTGGAAGACGCATCCGCATTCGGCGGAGCCTCCCTCCAGTTTAGTGGAAGACTAACGGATGTGAATCCAGGCGGGGAGACGATCACGCTTAAAGCCTATGGCATGCCGACGACGGTGCTGGGTACTCCGACTGCAGCCGATGCTGCGAATGGCATCTATCTGGGCGAGTTTACAATGACCGGCTTCAAGGAAAACAGCTATAACCTGCCGTATAATGTGGATTCGTACAACATCTCCACTTCAGCGTTGACGACATACTTGAACTCCAAGCTCGGCGGTCAAGCGGTCGTTCTCGTAGTGGACACCAAGGGTCAAGGCGTTCCGATTGAGCTTTATTCGACGGAGCACAAACAGATTACCGTGCGGCCACTCTTGAAGACGTCCGCCTTTGTCGAACCAGAGCCGGAGCCGGAATCACCACCTCCGGGAACAGGGCCTGCCGTACCTTCGACAGAGTCTCATACACTTGGTGAAGCCGGTGTCTCTGTGCCTGCTAAAGTTGTGAAAGTCAACAACCGGGACGTCGCCGAAGCTCGGGCAACCGAGTTGGCTGTGGAGGATGCTGGTAAACTTGCTAAGGACGGACTCCTTAGCATTACAGCAGAAACGGTTGAAACTGCTTCGGAAGTAAGAGTTTATGTGAACGCTCGTGCATTACAGAGGGCGCTTGAAGACGGCAAAGCCAATACCGTAGCAATCGTTAGCGGGCTAGGCAGCTATCATCTGCCGATCGAGTCTTTCTCGCTGCAGAAGCTTGGCGAGAAGGATGAGCTTCTGGTTACCTTATCCAAGGATGACGCAGCTGCCAACCGTGCCAAAGCAGAAGGATTGAACGTGGAAGCAGCCATTGATTTTACGGTAAAAGTGGTGAAAGCGGATGGGACGACGGAAGAACTGGCAGTCTTCCAATACTATGTCTCCCGCACGATTCAAATGAATAAAGAGATGAGCGGCCTCTCCATCGCTGTTGTCCGAGTGGACAAAGACGCCACAGGAACGATTCGTTACACGCCAGTTCCGTTCCAGGCATCAGACGATGCGGTTACAATTTTCAGCCGGACGAACAGCACGTATTTAATCTTGGAAAGTCGTTCAGTGCTTAAGGATATTGGTGTTCACTGGGCGAGGGAAGAGATCAAGTGGATGGCAGAGCGGAGAATCGTCGAAGGGCTTACGGACAATGAGTTCCGCCCCGATCTGACGATAACACGCGCAGAGTTCGCCGCCCTTGTAACCCGAACGCTCGGACTCGCTCTGAGTGAATCCAAGGATCGCATTTTGTTCGGTGACATCAAGCAGTCCGATTGGTACTATAGGGTTGTCTCGGCGGGAGCAAAAGCGGGAGTCGTGACTGGGTATGAGGACGGAACCTTCCAGCCAAATCGGACGATTACCCGCCAGGAAATGGCGGTCATGATCTACCGCGCCATGCAGTATGCCGGTACACTGAACACGGCTGCTCCTGGAACCGGCATTATGTTCGCAGATGCAGATCAAATTCAGAGCTGGTCGAAGGAAGCTGTAGCTTACTTGACTTCCAAACAAATCGTGAATGGTATTTCCGTAGGGCAGTTTGCACCGGATGACAATGCCTCTCGCGCACAGAGCTCCGTTATTTTGTATCGGATGCTGAATCAGTTGCCTTTTATGAACTAAGTGTTTGACTGTAAAAAAGGTCCGAACCGCTTCTGCGGCTTCGGACCTTTTGTGCGCTTTGCAACGCAACGACTAAGGAGTGAAAAGTCCATAGCTGACAGGCATTGCGTAATCCGCTAGGAAGCGTGCTCCAGAATTATAACGACTTGATCTGATTCCGATATTCGCTCGGCGAGACGCCATACCAACGCCGAAACTGTTTGGAGAAGTACAGCGGATCATAGAAACCGACGGAGGCCGCGATCTGCTCGATGGTGAGCTCCAGTCGTTCCCGCAGCAATAAGCGCGCTTTGTCCACGCGCAGCTTGAGCAGGAACGTCACCGGCGTCACCTTGGTGTGCCGCTTGAACATACGCGATAAATAAGCGCGATTATAGCCCAAGCTTTCGGCCATCATTTCAATCGTAATCGGCTCCGCATATTGCGTGGACAAGTAATGGATGGCCTGCTGCACGATGCGGTCGCTCTCGGCGTCCGTGACCATGCCCGTTGTTATAGGTGCAGATAAGGCGTCGCAATACTCGCCAAGCAGTAAGCTGAGGTAACCTGTCGCTTTGAGCTGCGTGTTTGCTTTTTTGGATTTGAGCGCCTGTTGAATCTGGCGAAAAAGGACAGGCATATGCCGATTCCGCGCGATATGGATGATAGGGTTGACGGGCGTAAGGCCCGCCTCACCAACAAGCTTCGCTGCCTGAGCGCCTGTAAAAGCGATCCAGCAATAGTGCCACGGATCGGTCTCATCGGAGACGTAGCTGATGAGCTGCTCAGGTTCGATGACGAAGCTGTCGCCAGCGCTAATCGCATACTCTTCTCCATGCGAGGAGAATACACCGCGGCCCGATATGACATAATGGATTAAGTAGTAGTCATACACTTTCGGACCTAGCCGATGCTCAGGCTTCGTCTGGCTTTCCCCTGCGAATAACACCGTGAAGTCGCTGTCCCCAGCGGGCAAAGGGTTCGATACGACATAATAGCTATAGGGCTTATCCATACCGTTTCTTCATCTCCGTTCGAAGAGCTTTCGTTCCTTCTACTGTATCATAAATCCCACGCGAAACGGTATGTGTAAATCACATTTATCCATGTAAAGATTACATGCCTCCATAGCCAATCTATGACTCATCTCTTATACTTAAGTTACAAACTTCACAAACAATATTTCTAACAACAACCAAGTAAACATACCAAATCCACTAAAGGCGGTGCCACACATGGCAGATTTGCAAGCACTTAAAGACACGTTTATTGAAATTTATGGAGAAACGGCAGCGAAGATCTCAGCATTTCACGCTCCTGGTCGAGTGAATTTGATTGGCGAGCATACGGATTACAATGGCGGTTATGTATTCCCAGCAGCTTTGACGTTCGGAACTACCTTGATCATTCGTCCAAGACAAGATCGTGTAATTGGCTTTGCGTCTACCAACTTGGCATTGCGCAAACAAATTTCCATAGACGACTTGTCCTACCAAGAAGAGGACGATTGGATCAATTATCCGAAAGGAATCTTCGTCCATTTAGCTAAAGAAGGGTTCCCTGTTACACAAGGATACGATCTATTGTTCCACGGTGAAATCCCGAATGGTGCAGGTCTTTCCTCCTCCGCTTCCATTGAGGTTGTGACAGCTTTCGGCTTGCTGACGCTGGAGAAATATCCAATCGATACAGTCAAAATCGCACTTCTCGCTCAAAAAACAGAGAACCAATTTGTCGGCGTTAATTGCGGCATCATGGACCAGTTTGCTGTAGCAAATGGTAAGAAAGACAACGCAATCCTGTTGATGTGTGATACGCTGGAGTATCGTCATGTTCCTTTTCAAAGCGGCAGCTATAAGCTGGTGATCGGCAACACGAACAAACGCAGAGGTCTCGTCGACTCCGCTTACAATGAGAGAAGAAGCCAATGTGAGCAGGCAGTGACCTACTTGCAAAAGCAATTCCCAGACATCACGCTGCTTGGTCAATTGAACCTTGAGCAGTTTAACGAATATAAACACCTGATCCCAGACGAAACCGTTCGTCGCAGAGCAGAGCACGTTGTGGAAGAGATTGATCGCGTTTTGAAATCCATCGAAGTTCTTGAAAAGAATGACCTTGAATCCTTCGGCAAGCTGATGATCGGTTCCCACGATTCCCTGCGTGACCTGTATGAAGTAACGGGCTTGGAGCTTGATACGATGGTAGCAGCGGCGTTGAAGGTGCCAGGTGTGCTTGGCGCGCGGATGACAGGTGCAGGCTTCGGCGGTTGCACAGTTTCCTTAGTACATGAAGACAGCGTTCAAACGTTTATTGATCAAGTAGGCGCGGAATATACGGAAATTACAGGGCTTACACCAAGCTTCTACGTGTGTGACATTGGCAACGGTGTAGAGCAACTTGAGGAGGCGTTGTAAATGGCAATTCTAGTTACAGGTGGAGCGGGGTACATCGGATCGCATGCGGTAGCTGAGCTTTTGGCTAAAGGCGAGGAAGTTGTTATCGTCGATAATTTGCAGCAAGGTCACAAGGACGCGGTGCTCGGCGGTAAGCTTTACGTTGGCGATCTGCGCGACGGAGAGTTCATGGATACGGTTTTTTCTGAAAATAGTATCGATGCCATTATTCATTTTGCAGCGAATTCACTCGTTGGTGAGAGCATGACCAATCCAGCGAAATACTACCACAACAACGTGTACGGCACGCTTTGCTTACTTGAAAAAATGACGCAATACGGCGTGAAACGCATCGTATTCTCCTCAACGGCTGCTACGTATGGCGAGCCTGAGAACATCCCGATCCTTGAAAGCGATCGTACCTTGCCTACGAATACGTACGGCGAGACGAAGCTGGCGATGGAAAAAATGATGAAATGGTTCGATACCGCTCATGGTATCAAATATGTGTCATTGCGATATTTCAATGCAGCTGGCGCACATGCTGGCGGCCAAATTGGTGAAGACCACAGCCCGGAAACGCATTTGATTCCGATTATTTTACAGGTCGCGTTGGGTCAAAGAGCGCACATCTCGATTTTCGGCGAGGATTATGCGACAGAAGACGGCACTTGTGTTCGTGACTACATCCATGTCAGCGATCTTGCAAGCGCACATGTGCTTGCGGTTGAGAAGCTGCGTGGCGGTGCGGAAAGCAACATTTACAACCTTGGTAATGGCACAGGCTTCTCCGTGAAGCAAGTGATCGATATCGCGCGCAAAGTCACAGGACATGCGATCCCTGCGGTTGTTGAGCCTCGTAGAGCGGGTGACCCAGCAACGTTGATTGCTTCCTCAGAGCGAGCAAGAGCGGAGCTTGGCTGGAAGCCAGCTTTGGATTCCTTGGAAGCGATCATCGAGAGTGCGTGGAAATGGCACCAGAAGCACCCGAAGGGGTATGCGGCGGAAGTCAGAGTTTAAGCAGTGTTGAGGTTTTCACAAGAAAGGGAAGTGGCAATATGGAACGCACATTACAAACGCCGCAATACGCAGCGTTAACGATAGAAAGACTTCTGCAATTCGCCACCCAGAATGGGTTGATCGAACAGCTGGACGTTTATACCTCACGCAATGCTTTGCTGGATCTGTTTGGATTGGCGGAGCCATTTCAAGGGGAAGTGCCTACGGAGAAATTGAGCAGTCCGGTTGGCTTGCTGGAAGAGCTGCTGGATGCAGCTTGGGAAGCGGGGCTATTGGAAGAAAATACGACGACATACCGCGATTTGCTGGATGCTCGCATTATGGGTCTGATGATGCCGCGTCCTTCCGAGGTGGTGCGCCAATTCTGGACGCTTGCGAAGACGAAAAACGTGGAGGCGGCGACGGAGTATTTTTACAAGCAGTCCATCGACTCTAACTACATTCGGATGGATCGTATTGCGAAGAATGCTTACTGGCTAGCTGAAACGGCTTACGGTGATTTAGAAATTACGATCAACCTGTCCAAGCCAGAGAAGGATCCGAAGGAAATTGCGCTGCTCAAAACGCTGCCACAAAGCAGCTACCCGCTATGTCTACTATGCGTAGACAATCTGGGCTATGCTGGCCGTGTGAATCACCCGGCAAGACAAAACCTTCGCGTAATTCCGCTTGAGTTGGATAACGAGAAGTGGTACCTGCAGTATTCACCTTACGTGTATTACAACGAGCACAGCATCATCTTCCATGAGAAGCATATTCCGATGAAAACAACGGCAAATACGTTCTACCGTTTGCTGGATTTCATCGAACAATTCCCGCACTACTTCATCGGGTCCAATGCAGACCTGCCGATTGTCGGCGGATCGATCTTGAATCACGACCACTTCCAAGGGGGACGTCACAAGTTCCCGATGGAAAAAGCGTCAAGTGAGAAAGCATTCTCACATGCAGATTTTGCAGGCGTGAAGGCCGCGATTGTGAAGTGGCCGATGTCCGTGCTGCGCCTGAGCGGGCACAACAAGCAGCAGCTGTACAAGCTGGCGAGCAAGCTGCTCGACGACTGGCGTGCCTACAGTGATGCGGAAGCGGACGTCCTCGCGTTCAGCGAGAAGGACGGAGAGCGGATCCCGCATAACACGATCACGCCAATCGCCCGCAACAACGCGCGCGGCGAGTACGAGCTTGATCTCGTGCTGCGGAACAACCGCACGAGCGCAGAGCATCCGGATGGGATCTTCCATCCGCATCAGCACTTGCACCATATCAAGAAGGAGAACATCGGCTTGATTGAGGTGATGGGGCTGGCGGTGCTGCCAGGCCGCCTGCAAGAGGAGCTGGCGGACATCGCCAAGCTGCTCACTGGCGAAGCCAAGCTCGGCCGCGAGCTGAGCGATGCGGGTCATCCGCTGCATAAGCATGCGGATTGGATCGCGGCGCTGCTCGCGAAGCACGGTGCGTCGCTGACGGCCGACGCGGCAAATGCGGTGCTGCAGACCGAGGTCGGCAGCAAGTTCATGGACGTCCTGCTGGACGCGGGCGTCTTCAAGAGAGACGAAGCCGGGCAAGCGGCGTTCGGACGGTTTTTGGCTGCGGTGGGCTTCGCCCAGCAGTAGGTTAGTGCGTTATCCCTGGTCGGTGGACCAGGGATTTTTTGTGTTTGTGCGCCGCGAGGTGGCGCGGGGCAATGATCTGCTCCCAGTGGTCGGCAGAGTAACTGGAAAAACTACAGCTAATTTCGAGGGAAATGCTTGAAATTCGAGTATAACTGGAAATTATGTAGATAATTTCATAGAATTCCCCTGTTCTGCGCTAAATCGGGGAAATTAACTGTAGATAATCCATCTAGAATGTAATTTGAGGTGAAAATGATGAAATTAGATGGAGGTTTTCCATCTAGTCGGTTGCTTGGCTACTTTGAACTACCGAACCCCCATCAACAGAAGCGACAGCCCCAGCTATCATCCTCGCACACTCAAGAAACCTTACTACTTCCGATATCACTTTCATTCCACCAGAAGCCAAATCTCCAGCAACTATCCTCGTGCACCATCAAGAAACTAACTACTTCCTATATCACCTTCATCCCCACCAGAAGCCGAGTTACCCAACTATCATCACCCACCATCAATAATTTGACTACCCCGGTATCACCTTCATCCCAACAGAAATCATATCCCTGCCTTCCCCGCACCATCTAACCAACCAACTACTCCCCAAAACTTCACACCCATCAACAGTCCAACTACCCCAACCGCCATCTCGCACAAGTATTTCATTCTCCCCGCCAATGACGCTCCAACTATCCCATTTGTGCACCAGTGAGGATACCTTGACGTAGGTGTTCTGGGGAGAAGCGAGACAAATACCGTATTGACAGGTCGAGCCGTCCTATCTAAACTATTAATTAGCCGACTAACTAAAAAGAGGGTGTTTCCTTGTGCGTCACCAGCACCACCATAATCCAGAATCGCTTACCCATCTGATGTCACATTTGCTGAAAATGCATCGTCACACGATCGATCAAATCATTCATCCCTATGATGTTTACCCGGGGCAGCCCCCGTTACTGCTTGCATTGTCTGTAGAGGATGGGCTTAGCCATAGCGAGCTTGCGGCTCGCATCCACAATAAACGCGCGACGCTGTCTGTTATGGTAGATCGCATGGAGAAAACAGGCCTCGTCGAACGCCGTCCTGACGAGAATGACCAACGGGTGACGCGTGTCTACCTGACCGAGAAAGGGAAGGAAGTCACCGTCCATGTCAAAGAAGCTATTAAAACGGCGGATGAAATGACTTTTGCCCATTTTCTGCCTGAGGAAAAGCTGCTGTTTCGCCGTCTTCTGTTGCAAATGAAAGATAATCTCCGTCCCAAAGAGGAGTAAATTAGTTAGCTGACAAACAAAAGAAAGGACATCATACTATGTGGAAATTACGATCTTTTGTTAAACCGTATTGGTTCATCTCGGTGCTGGCTCCGTTGCTGATGGTCATGGAGGTATGCATGGATTTATCGCAGCCTCGTCTTATGGCGACCATTGTGAATCACGGGGTTGCTGAGAGCAATCTCGCCTTGGTGTGGTCGACCGGCTTACATATGTTAGGCGTCGCCCTCATAGGGCTTGTTGGCGGGGCAGGCTGTACATTTTTTGCAGTAAAAGCGGCCCAAAACTTTGGCGCTGACCTGCGGCTTAGCCTATTCGAGAAGGTGCAATCCTTGTCGTTTCGTCAGTTGGATACATTTTCGACGGGATCGCTGATCACTCGTTTGACTAGCGATGTGATGCAAATGCTGAATATCCTGCAAATTCTGCTGCGCCAATTCACACGCGAAGCATCCCTGCTTATAGGCAGTGTAGTCATGGCCGTCGTCGTGTCACCGCGACTTTCCTTGATTCTGCTAGCCGTTGTCCCGATTCAATTCATCATTTTGTATGTGTTGATGAGACGATCTACACCGCTTTTTCGCCAGATGCAGCAAAAAATCGATCGCGTCAACACCGTTATGCAGGAGAGCACGACTGGTATTCGTGTGATTAAAGCTTTTGTTCGCTCCGCCTTCGAGCGGACCCGCTTTGGCAAAGCGAACACGGACCTGTTGAACGCCAGCCTTAGCTCTGCTCGGGCGTTGGCTACAAGCGGACCGCTGATGACGTTGATTTTGAACGTGAGTATCGTAGCTGTTCTCTGGTTCGGTGGCGCTCAAACATGGAGCGGTTCGATGGCCATTGGCGATTTGGCAGCGTTTATCATCTATATTAGCCAAGTGCTGTTCTCGCTGGTGTCCATCAGTAATACGTTGATGAACATTTCCCGCGCGCAGGTTTCTGCTGAACGCATTCGTGAGGTGCTCGATACGAACGTAGATCCGAATGAGCCTGCGATGGATAAACAGGATGTATTGGAACTACCGACCTCATCCCCAATGACCGGCTGTGATTTAGAATTCGAACATGTCTCCTTCGTGTATGAAACAGCGCCCGATCAACCTGTCCTTCACGATATTTCGTTCAAAGCCCTGCCGGGTCAAACGATTGGGATTCTTGGGGCGACAGGCTCCGGCAAATCCACGCTCGTTAGCCTCATTCCTCGACTGTACGAGGCAACTAGCGGACATATCCGTCTGAATGGCGTAGATGTGAAGGAACTGCCTGTCGAACAGCTGCGCAGTCAGATTGGGATCGTGCTGCAGCAGTCGATTTTGTTTAGCGGCACGATTCGCGACAACCTCCTGTTTGGCAAGCCGGAAGCGTCAGAGGCTGAGATGGAGGCCGTCGCCCAAGCCGCAGAAGCCGATAGCTTCATTCGTAAGCTGCCGGAGGGCTATGAAGCTAAGCTGGGACAGCGTGGTGTTAACCTCTCGGGTGGTCAAAAGCAGCGAATTGCTATAGCACGCGCATTGCTTCTACGCTCTCCACTGCTTGTGCTGGATGACAGCACGAGTGCAATTGATCTTGGAACGGAGAAGCGCATCCAGCGCTCTCTGCAAAAGCTCATGGCTGGCAGTACGCGCATCATCATCGCACAACGCGTCTCCTCGGTCCTGCAGGCCGATCAAATCCTGGTCTTGGATGAGGGGCGCATCGCCGCTCGTGGAACACATGAGGAACTGCTGGCATCCAGCCCGCTGTACCAAGAGATTTACAACTCTCAGCAAGGGAAGGAGGCTGCCCTTCATGGCTAATAAGCCCAAACCTCGCGCAAAAAACATCGGCGCAACCCTTCTACGCATGTGGGGCTACCTCCGGCTTCAACGCGCTGGGCTGCTTACCGTTGCGACCCTGACTGTTATCGGCAGCGGCCTCGCTCTGTTAGGACCTTATTTAATTGGCGTGGCCATCGACGATTACATCATCCCGCGAGATCGGAGCGGATTGCTGGGGCTTTGCCTCACGCTGCTCAGTTGTTACGTCATCAGTGGAGCTGCGTCATGGATCCAATCCTATCTGATTGCTGGGGTTTCCCAGCGGACCGTGTGGCAAATGAGACAGGATCTGTTTCGTCACCTGCACAAGCTGCCTATCAGTTATTTTGATAAAACCTCCCATGGGGAACTCATGAGCCGCACGACCAATGATGTCGATAACGTTGCTACCACGCTCAGTCAAAATCTAACGCAGATTATGACCAGTATCATTATGATTGTCGGGTCTTTGATCATGATGCTTACTTTGAATATTTGGTTAACCTTGATTGCATTAGTCACAGTTCCGATCGTTCTCTTCACGACGAAGCAAATCACGAAGCATACACAACGCCTGTTCAAAGAGCAGCAGCAGCGGCTAGGAGAGCTGAATGGCTTAATCGAAGAGACCATTTCGGGGCAAAAGGTTGTGAAAACGTTCCGCCGCGAAGCCGCAGCTGTCAATCAACTCGCTGTGATCAACAAGCAGCTTCGCGCTGCGGGTACGGGGGCTCAGCAGCTTTCGGGTATGATGGGGCCGAGCATGAATATGATCAATCATTTTAGCTTTATTTTATTGGCGGCCATTGGGGGCTGGATGGTGCTGAAGGGATGGACGATGGTCGGCGTGATCATCAGCTTCCTGAACTATTCCAAACAATTCAGTCGTCCGATCAACGATTTGGCCAATCAATATAATATGATTCAGTCGGGTATTGCGGGTGCGGAGCGTGTTTTTGAAGTGATGGATAACGAGACGGAATATGATGCCAATCAGGCCTCTTCCCAGTTAACAGATGTTAAAGGTGAAGTCGTATTTCAAAACGTTTCCTTCGCGTACACCGATGATGTGCCAACGCTTCAAGAGGTTTCGTTCACCGCAGAACCTGGCGATTTAATTGCTTTAGTCGGTCCTACGGGAGCAGGCAAAACGACGATCATCAATTTGCTGACGCGCTTCTACGAGGTCGACGAGGGCAGTATTACGATAGATGGGCAAGATATCCGCCATATGGAAAAAGACAGTCTGCGCAGCCAGTTGGGCATCGTGCTGCAGGATGTGTACCTTTTCTCGGATACGATCCGAGAAAATATCCGATTCGGCCGCCTAGACGCGACCGACGAAGAAGTAGAAGCCGCCGCGAAGCTAGCCAACGCGGACGGGTTCATTCGCAAGCTGCTGGGCGGCTATGACGCCAAGTTGACCGCCGGAGGCGGCAACCTGAGTCAGGGCCAGCGGCAGCTGCTCACGATCGCGCGGGCGATTCTCGCCGATCCCGCGATTCTCGTGCTCGACGAGGCGACGAGCTCCGTCGACACGCGCACGGAGCTGCACATCCAGCAGGCGATGGGCGTGCTAATGAAAGGGCGCACGAGCTTCGTGATCGCCCACCGGCTTAGCACGATCCGCGAAGCGAGTGCGATTCTGGTCATCAACGGCGGCGAGATCGTCGAGCGCGGCACGCACGAGGAGCTGCTGGCTCGCCGCGGGCATTATTATGATTTGTATGCTAACCAATTCAGCGAAGCTAGTTCACTTTGAGGAACGGGATGGGCCGTTCCGAACAAAAAGGGAGTTCCCGTTATGGGAACTCCCTTTTTCAGTGAGAAGTGAAGCTTCCCCCTTATCGATGTTCGGTCCAAGGTGGCAAAAATGCAAAAGAGCATCCTTTTCAGTGGAATTCACTTCACCATTGTAAATACATGCAAAAAGGCATCCTTTGGTGCCGCAAATGCCTAACCAGAGATGAAAACGCAGAAAATTGATGCCTTTTTGCATCAATTTTAGCTGGAATCTCCTAATTAATGGAGAAAGGTTGCACTATTGCATTTCTCAGATGAAGAGGGTAGCTGGTGGTTGTCTCGGAATACATTTTCCGCCGCTGCCAACACTTACTCACTGCCACTTCCTGCCATTACATGCTGCTCAAAAACGAGCACCTGATTGCGACCCGCTCGTTTAGACTGATACAAGGCCATGTCCGCGTATTTCAGAAGGTTCTCCAAGGTTTCGCCAAGATGGCTTGCCTGTGAGAGTCCGAAGCTCGCTGTCACTTTAATCGAGCCATAGCTGCCGCGCATCGGTTCCTCCTCAAGCTGGGCGCGGATCCGCTCCGCTATTCGGGCGGCGTAATCTAACGAACAGAAAGGCATAGCGATGACAAACTCCTCGCCACCGTATCGGGCTAGAAGCACGCCAGGCACTTCAGCTTCAGCTTGCTTCGCAATCGCAACAACATGCTGAATCGCGAGATCGCCGACATCGTGACCGTAGGTGTCGTTGATGCTTTTGAAGTGATCAATATCGAAGAGCAAGATGCATGTGGCTCTGTCGCCGGTCGGAGCTTTTTCCAGCATCACCTTGGTCCGCCGAATAAATTCCGAACGATTTAATAGCTTCGTTAAGCCATCGTAGTAGGCAAGTTGCTTTAGCTGATCTTGGAGCAGCTTTTGCTCTGTGACATCGATCAGCATCAGCAGACTTCCAATCGATTCCCCGCTGCGCCCACGAACAACCGATGAACGGCTCTGGTAAAATAACTCCTTACCATCCGCTGCGCGCCAAACAAATTCATCCTGCGCACCATCTTGGGATCGTGCCACTGGAAATGGCGATCCCGACAACCGAATCCAAGCATCATCGAGTGTAGATCCGAGCAGTTCTGTTGTAATGCCTGGGAACATTTGGCTGATCACGCCGTTAAAGTCAACAAGCCGATCGGCAGAATCGAGAACGATAGCGCCTTCTCGCATACTTTCAAAAATCCGATCCTTGGCAATCGGAATAACCGTCAACATTCTTGTGGATACAATTGCCCATATGTACATGGCAGAAGTGATACAAAGGAGCATCGGTACAGGATCAATGCCATAAGGAGTTAGACCGACTAAATACACAAAAGCCCCCGTCATCGGCATGAACTGCCCCGCAATCAAGGTCACCAGCTGTAAACGGTAGGCCTTTTTAGTTTGACGCCATCTACGCAAGAGCAGCACGACGGCTGCCAACATGCATCCGAATATATAAGCGCCGTGAATGATGTAATATTGTCCGATGACAATATCCGTTGTGGGGAAAGGTGCATTTTCTCGGAAATACATTTCTTTATAAAATAAATGATGATAATCGTTGGTGATGACCATGATGAAGGTAATAGCTGGAATTAGGAAGAGTGCTCCAATCCTTAAACGGGTCAGCTTTAAGCCGATATATTGCATAACGATGAGTAAGCCAATGGCAGGGGCAGCCCCGATGCCAACATACTCGAAGATCGTCCAAATCATCACCTCGGATAACGTATCGCTGGCCATTTCGAAAGCGTGAGCAAAAATATAAATAGCCTGTGTAGCCGTATAGATAATGAATGTATAGGCGCTGGGGATTTCTTTGCGTTTGATGATGGCATACATGCACAGAAAGGTTGTAAAAACCCCCGAGGTCGCGATAATCGTTATAAACATGGTAAGTGTAGGATGCATGAGTCGCACTCCGTCATTTGTTAGATTATTGGATAAATTGTCGATTCAATGGTATCACATCCTCGGGCGATGTCATAGGGTTGGAATGGCAAGCAGTTACAAAATTTAGTAAACTAAAAGCATCAAGAAAAATGCCGATTGACTGATTGGGGGCGTGGACATGGAAAGCTTTGGCGCATTAGTCGTGGAGCGAATACAGGATCAGTTTTCTTGTCATCTAAAAGAGTTGCGCATCGAGGACTTGCCCGCAGGGGAAGTGACGATCCGCGTCGCTTACTCCGGCATTAATTATAAAGATGCGATGGCCTGCAGCCCATCGGGGCGGGTGATCCGCCAGTATCCGATGGTACCGGGCATTGATTTGGCCGGTACAGTCGTGGCCTCGTCAGACCCCCGCTATCGCGAAGGGGATGAGGTGCTCGTGACCAGCTACGAGCTGGGCACAGGGCATTTCGGCGGATTTAGCGCGTATGCGTGCGTCCCCGCCGATTGGGTCGTGCCGCTCCCGCAGGGATTGACGCATCGCGAAGCGATGATTCTCGGCACGGCGGGATTGACTGCAGCCCTGTCCATTCACCGAATGGAACAGAATGGGCTGCGCAAAGAGCAGGGACCCGTGCTCGTGCGCGGGGCAACGGGTGGTGTGGGCAGCAGCAGCGTCTCAATGCTCGCCGCCCTCGGCTACGAAGTGGAAGCGAGCACAGGGAAGTCGGCTGACCACGCGTATTTGCTTGAGCTTGGCGCGACGCGCGTGCTTGCACGCGAGGAGCTCTCGCCAGCTGAGAGCAAGCCAATCGTCAAGGAGTACTGGGCTGGCGCAGTTGACCCTGTCGGGGGCTCGTCGCTCTCGCACGTGCTCAGTCGGATGCAATACGGCGCCTCCGTGGCGCTGAGCGGATTGACGGGCGGCGCGGATTTTGCGGCGACGGTGTACCCTTTTATCCTACGAGGTGTGAATGTACTCGGTATTGATTCCGTTTATTGCAAGGCAGAGGTTAGGAAGCTATTGTGGGGGCGAATCGCGACGGAGCTGAAGCCACGGCTGCTCGAGCAGACGGTGTATAAGGAAGTAGCCTTAGAAGGCGTGGTTGAGGCCGCACAGTTGGTGCTGGAAGGCAAAGTAAGAGGTAGAGTGCTAGTGAAGCTGTAAGGGCAAGTGATGACACATGTATTTCGTTGGATGGGAGAGTTGAAAAATGAAAATGCGAGTATCAGCTGTTCAATATCATTTACATACAATAGGGAGTTTCGAGGAGTTTGCCGCACAGGTGGGGCACTATGTGAAGGTGGCGCAGGAGTTTGAGGCGGATTTTGTGTTGTTTCCAGAGCTGTTCACTACGCAACTGATGTCCATTGGCGATGAGAACGGCAAAGCATTGCCGATTGAGGCTCTGCCTTCTTTTACAGAGGCGTATCGCGACTTATTTCAAGGCTTGGCTCAGCAAACGGGCATGCATTTAATCGGTGGCACGCACATTACGACAGAGGGTGGCAAGCTGTATAACACGGCATTCTTGTTCTACCCAGATGGTCGAATCGGCGAGCAAAAAAAGCTGCATATTACCCCGACGGAAGTGAAGGAATGGGGGATGGGTGCAGGGGATTCACTGCAGGTGTTTGATACGGATAAAGGCAGGATCGCTATTCTGGTCTGCTATGACGTGGAATTCCCAGAGATCGTGCGGATGGCCAGAGCGCGTGGCGCTGACGTGTTGTTCGCTCCGTCCTGTACGGATGATCGGCATGGTTTCCATCGTGTGCGTTACACCTGTCATGCACGCACGATCGAGAATCAAATTTACGTGGTGACCACGGGGACGGTTGGGGCTTTGCCGACGGTCGATTTCATGAGAGCGAATTTCGGACAAGCAGCGGTTATTACGCCCAATGATGTCCCTTTCCCTCCAAAAGGAATCCTAGTCGAAGGTGAGATCAACGGTGATATGGTCGTGACGGCTGATTTGGATCTTTCGTTGTTAACGCTCGTTCGCGAAAAAGGCTCTGTCACTACGTGGCGCGACCGCCGAACTGATTTGTATACGGACTGGTCATGAGAAAACAGTTTTATGTGTTCGAAGGCGATAAGCCGGTAGAGGCTGTGATTCGTACGTATGGTGTGGCGGATTTTGACGCGTTGATTTATGTGCAGCAGATGAGCTTTCCGCCTCCGTTTCCATCAGAGCTTTGGTGGACGAAGGAGCAGTTGACGGAGCATGTGACACGGTTTCCCGAAGGGGCGCTGTGTGTAGAAGTTGCGGGTCAAGTTGTGGGCTCGATCACAGGGCTGCGTGTGGACAGTGAGCGGATGGCCGAGGCTGCTGATCATAGTTGGTCAGCGATGACGGATGATGGCTATATCCGCACGCATCACCCTGATGGAGACACGCTGTATATCGTGGATGTGTGCATTTTGCCAGCGTACCGTAAATTTGGGTTGGGCAAATGGTTGATGCAATCGATGTACGAGGTTGTGGTGCATCTAGGGCTGGCTAGGCTGCTCGGTGGAGGGCGTATGCCGGGCTACCACAAGGTAGCCGAGACGATGAGCGCCGATGAATATGCGGCGGCAGTGATGGCGGGAACGCTGAAGGACCCGGTGATTACGTTCTTGCTGCGATGCGGCCGTACGCCGGTGCACGTGGTTGGAGGGTATTTGGACGATGAAGAGTCGCTGAATCATGCGCTGTTGATGGAGTGGCGGAATCCTTTTAAATATGAAAAATAGGAGTGATATGATCTTATGGAATTTATCCGCATAACGAGTATTGAAGATCCATTGTTTCGATCCATGCATGATTTGATGAAAGAAGTATTTCCGCCAGAAGAGGTGCTTGAATATTCTTTGTGGCGTGAGCCTCTGGAAGATCCGGGCATTCGGGTGTTTGTTGCTGTTCATGAAGGCAAGGTTGTCGGTACGACAGAGTATCGCTATTATAAAGAAGATCAAGTGGCTATGACGGATTTCACCATTATTGGTCAGGCTGGTCTTGGAATTGGGCGCTTTCTTGCGAGAAAAAGGTGGCAGGACCTGGAGCGCTTGGCAGCTGAGTCAGGTAAACCGATGCAAGGTATGTTTGCTGAAATTTACGATCCATATCGGATCGAGGGGCATGCTTTCGGCGGCGTGAAGCCGATGGATCCTTACGTGCGGCGTGAGGTGTTATCGCATCTAGGCTACAAGCGGATTGATTTTACATATGTGCATCCATCATGGGAAAATAACGGGGAAGCAGTCGAGGAGCTAGATCTGTGCTTCCTGCCGAAGGACGAAGACGCGACGGAAATTAGTGCGGCGTTGGTGGCAAAATTCTTGCGACGTTACTATGCCGTGCTCGCAAACAAGCCGCATGCTTGGGAAGCGATGGTTGCTGGTTTGGAAGGCAAAGAGACGTTGGCGTTATTGCCATTGTAATAAGTGTTGTGCAAAAGAATGAGGCCTTGGGGTCTCATTCTTTTTTTTGTATGTATATCGCCACTATCCCCTCCGCTCAGGTCTGCAGGAGTGCTACTTCGCGCCAACGAGGTGAAGCTTTTCTTTTTATGTGTTGAGACACTTGTCTATTCCAAAAGGTGCTTGCCCTCATATTTTATTTATGGAGGTGACAACCGTTGAGTGTGTCCAGCGCAGAAAAAAAGAAGTCTCGAGAGCGTCGAGTTTCTAAGAAAAGTAAAGGGGTGAAACTCTACCCAAGGAAAAAGAAAAGAACGTCTGCCAAGTGCAAGATTTGCTTTGAGCTGCAATGTAAATGCCAAAGGGAAAAGAAGCATAGGGTTAAGGGTTGTAAAAGAGGGCCAAGAGGTTGGCAAGGACCTCCCGGTATGCAAGGCGCTCCGGGAGCGCCGGGAGCAATGGGAGTTGAGGGTGCGACAGGGGCGACGGGCCCAGCGGGAGAAGCGGGTGCAACGGGAGTTACGGGTTCAGCAGGAGCAAGAGGCGCAACTGGAGCAAGAGGTGCTACGGGAGTGATGGGCCCAGTAGGAGAAGCGGGAGCTACGGGTTCACCAGGAGTGACAGGTGCAACAGGAGCGGCGGGTCCGACAGGATTAGCAGGAGCTACGGGTGCAACAGGAGTGACGGGTGCAACAGGAGCTACGGGGTCAGCAGGTGCAACAGGAGCAACAGGAGCAACGGGAGTGACGGGTCCAGCAGGAGGAGCTACAGGTGCAACAGGAGTTACGGGTCCAGCAGGAGCGACGGGGTCAGCGGGAGCTACAGGAGCAACGGGTTCGGCGGGAGCTACAGGAGCAACGGGGTCGGCAGGAGCGACAGGAGCAACGGGGTCGGCAGGAGCGACAGGAGCAACGGGGTCGGCAGGAGCGACAGGGGCAACGGGGTCGGCAGGAGCGACGGGAGCAACGGGATCAGCAGGAGCGACGGGAGCAACGGGATCAGCAGGAGCGACAGGAGCAACGGGGTCAGCAGGAGCGACAGGAGCAACGGGGTCGGGGGGAGCGACAGGAGCAACGGGGTCAGAAGGAGCGACAGGAGCAACGGGGTCGGCAGGAGCGACAGGAGCAACGGGGTCGGCAGGAGCGACAGGAGCAACGGGGTCGGCAGGTGCGACGGGAGCAACGGGGTCGGCAGGAGTGACGGGAGCAACGGGGTCGGCAGGAGCGACAGGAGCAACGGGTTCGGCAGGAGCAACGGGAGCAACGGGATCGGCAGGAGCGACAGGTGCAACGGGAGCGACTGGCCCAGCCGGAGGGGGAAGTGGTGCGGCATTCATTGAAACCCTGCATATAGGCAACTTGAATGCTCAGATTCCTTACAACGCTAGCGGAGGGAACAACCAAGCTGTTGGGGCGCTTGCTTATATAGGGCAACCAACTACTATTACAAGGCTTGCGACTTATGTGACACAAGTAGGTTCCACTGGTAATTTTCAAATGGCAGTTCTTCAAGCAACCTCGATATCACAAGCTGTAGTTATTGGTGTGACGACGGTCGTAACCTCTTTAACATCGGGTCTGTTCATTTTGCCATTAACTGCGCCAGTTAATCTTTCGAGTAATCTGGTATATTTTCTTGCAGTATATAACCAAGTGAATGGGTCCAATGTGGGAGGACGAAATACGGGGGTTTTAGGAATTATGGCGCCGCCAATCAATTTTAGAGCTCAAAACCTCGCGGGATTTTCAATCGGTCAGAATATAAATACAAGTGATATGATTCTATTATCACCTTGGGTTGCTGGTATCGTTTAAGCCCATAAATAGCAAGGTGTATCCTGCACAGGACAGGATACACCTTGTTTGTTTTGGATGCAGTTGACTACATATAATCAACGTCCTGTATAATGAGAGGCAGTCTACCAACCGAAGTCTAGCGTTTTGCCTGTTTCTGCGAGCGTCTTGATGTTGCTCAGAATCATCCACCAGCTCGCTTTTGTTGACTCATAGCTTGGGTGGTTCGGCGTCCATTGATCGTTCACGAGTGTCAACTTCGTGCAGTTGCCAACGGTTTCTAGACTAATGGTCATGCGTGATTCGAACTCAGCATGGTTCTCCCGATAGGAAGGTCCAGCGTGCTCCGTGCAGCTAAGAAGTTTTTCAGGCTCATAGGCTAAAATAGTCCCGTACACATGCACAGTCTCATCACCATCTTGACCTGGGCCAATATAAGAATAGTCGGAGCCAATTTCAAAGGTAGAATGCAGCACGCTGCCAAACAAGATTTGTCGCGTTCCCTCTGGTGTAATGAGAATATCCCATATTGCCTTCGTACTTGCACCAATATAAAATTCATACTTCAGTTCTTCCATAACCGCCTGCACTCCTTCGCTTCTATGATCCTACTTATCATAATGTATCTAGTATTCCCATGTATTGTAAAAACGCGACAAGGAGTGTTCGATGATGACCACGAATCCTTCAATGCCAAGCCTCGGTATCATTAATCTGCAGCAAGGTGAGCACAAATTTCACTTGGCCCGTTTTGCCCCTGCGGAGGATGTAGCTTTCTTCGTTCGACATTATTGGGTCGTCAAGTGGGACCTGGTCGGGAAGGAGCCTTTTACCCAGCATGTAATTCCTAATCCCTGCGTGAATCTAATTGTAGAGCCTGGTCGAACGGCGGTCTACGGACCTGGCAAAGAGAAGTATGGACATCACCTGGAAGGCCAGGGGAGTGTGTTCGGCGTGAAATTTAAGCCAGGCGGCTTCTACCCTTTTATTAGAGCATCTGTATCTAGCATGTTAGACAACCCGATGCGTATTGAGCATGTGTTTGACACCGATCCGCGCGCTTTAGAAGCTCAAGTGTTTAGTCACCGTGATGATCAACTGAACGTTCATCTAGTTGAAAGTATGCTTCGGTCTAAGCTGCCGGCTCAGGATGAACAGGTGACATTAGTTAATCAGATCGTGGATTACGTGTATGGACAGCCGGATATCACTAAGGTGGATGCCTTATGTGAGCATTTTCAAATGAACATCCGTACGCTGCAGCGCCTCTTCGACCAGTATGTCGGTGTCAGCCCAAAATGGGTCATTAAAATCGCCCGCATTCAGAGTGCCGCGGAAACAACCGATGGCACGGATACGCACAATTGGTCCAAGCTGTCGATGGATCTCGGCTATCACGATCAGTCGCATTTTATTAAGGATTTCAAGTCCGTCCTCGGCCAAACGCCGGAGGAGTATGCCTTGAGCAAGCAGGCAAAATAAAGGTTGTGCTGCCTCCACCTGTCTCCTAGCTACCCCTTAGCTACCCCTCGCCTACTTCGATACGGAACGAGGTAAGTGATGGGGGTGATTTTGAATAGATACGGAACGAGGTTCCGCTCAATTGCCCCTGATTACACCCGAATAGAGGATCTACGTTCCGTAACTTTTTGATTTGTTGCGTTTTTAGCGAATTAGAGGAACCACGTTCCGTAATTTAAATCGCCTTATTCGCGGCGGCTGCGGGTTTACGATTTTTGCGAAGGAGCGGGCTTAAAAACGCAATCCCAACGACTAGTAACCCGCCGCTCAACCCATATACGGTGAACAACGACGTCGCATCTTTTAAATAACCAGATAGGCCCATCCCCACAAGCATCATCCCCATAAAAATCGGTGTAATCGCACCGCCAACGCGCCCCATGAACGGTCCTTCCGTGTTACGCATGATGAGAGTTTGAATCCCCACATGGATACAGGGGTAAAACAAACCGCTGATGATTTGCAACAGGAACGTCACAGGAATGAGTGTAGAGGCACCGACACCAACGGTACAGACAGCACTTACTAGCAAACCTGTGGCAAGCAAAAATTGCGGTTTCACCCTCTTCGCAACGCCCATAATGACCGCCCCACCGACCAGCATCGCAGCCCCATTCGCCATCATAAACCATTGTAAGGACTGCTTATCTAGCCCTAATTTCTCGACAGCAATGAATAACGCAAGCGGTTGAATCAGACCAGCAGCTAAACCAGTAACACCGAAAGTTAGACTTAATGCTCTGAGCGCATGATTGGATTGTACATATCTCAGGCCCGCTGTTAGCTCTTTTAAGAAATGTGTACTTCCAGAGGAGGTTTCTTCGACCTCGTCTTTCGGGAGGAGCGTAAGGACCAGCGATGAACCGAAGAACAGCACGCCTGTGACAATGAGCGCAACTTCGACACCGTAGGTTAAATAGATGAACGTACCGATTACAGGCCCCAAGACCATGAAGATAGCCACAAGCGTTTGCGACATGGCCATGACGCCTTGGAGCTGCTCTACGGGAACATTCTTTTTATAGAGCTTCATGGCAGATGGTTGTGAGAACTGCGATAAACTTGCCGAAACGAACGTCCCGATCAGCAAAGCATACCAAGAGCCAGAGACAAGGGTAAGCAAGACAAGGAATACCGTTACAGCGGATAAAAGATCACACCAGACCATGGTTCGTTTCGCCCGCCATCGATCAGCGAACGTGCCGCCAATAAAAGCGAAGATGAAAATAGGTGCCGTCTCCACAACGGAAATCAAGGCTACATACTGCGGGTTATTGTGAGTGATGTCCGAGATATAGAGGAGGATAGCAAAATTGCGAATCCATATGCCGAGTTGTAGGAATACACGGGACAACAGAATGGTTCGAACGTAGCGGTTGGTTAACAAGGGGCTCATTCCTTTCAAAAAAATTTACTAAATTACTAATTTACTAAATTAGTAAAACGACAACCAAATCATATCCGACACCACCGCCGGAAGTCAATATGATGTGTAAATAAAAAAACGGCTGCCATGAAGGCAACCGTTTCAGAAAGAGTTATTTCCGGTGGATTTTACGTACGGCAAAAAGGTAAACAATGGTGGGAACCGGGGCCTGAATAACGCCCCAAATGCCCCAAAACCAAGGATGGCGGGCACCGCGCTTCCGAGCGTCAACGTACAACCATGTGCTCTGTACGAGCATAATAAGTGCAATGGCGATCCACGCCCAGATCGGTAATTGGTCGAATTTGGAGTCAGTTGTTGTCATGAGAAGACACCTGCTTTCTAAAAATTAGCCAAGCCAGCGGAATTAATATGGCCGCAGCTTGGATGGGGAGGAAGGCAACTGGCTGGGCAGTTACCGTAACATAAAACACATAAAACACTAGCATCGCGCCAATCCACAGGATCGCCAAGTCGCGCATCAGCTTGGATCGCCGCTTGCTCTGCGTCGCAGCGATGTGCTGTTCAAACCAAGCTGCGCTCGGCGTTGGCACTTGGATGGCCGCCTCGAGAAGGTCCAGCCCCTCGTGCAGCTGGCGAGCGGTTGCCTCATCGGCTTGCTCATCGCTGTGCACTTTACTGTGCTCTTCGCTTCGCTTTTGCGAATCATCGTCCATCTACTTCAGCTCCTTTCGTAGTTGTTTCAATGCGTTGTGCACTCTGGATTTCACGGTTCCCTCCGCGAGGGAGAGCATGTCGCCGATTTCTTCGTACGTGTAACCGTAGTAATGCTTGAGAATGAGCGGGATGCGGCTTTCCCGCGGCATTTCGGCCAAGGCGTCCAATATCTGAGGCCAAGCAACATCTGTGTGATGTGCGGTCTGCCATTGAAGCTGGCGCAGGGCTTGTTGCTGCTCTTTCTCCTGCCACTTGCGCTCCGAGCGGCGGCGTCTTTCTTGGTCGATCAGCAAACGAGTAGCGATCGTAATGAGCCAGGACGAAAACTTCGAAGTCCCGTTATAGAGCTTTATTTTTTCAATACATCGGGCCATCGTCTCTTGCGTAAGATCCTCTGCTTGAGCGGGGTTCAGCGTGATTTTGACTAAATATTTATAAACAAACGCATAATGCTGCTGAAGAAGCTGAGACAGAGCCGCGGTGTCGCCTAGCATGGCTTGACGAATATATTCGTTCTCTTCCAAGTAATTGAACATCCTCTCTGTCAGATTTCATAGATAGTACGAACAGCTGCTGCAAATCGTTCACCGCCGCACGAAAAAATATGTAGAATGATTTATTAGCTTATCAGAGCATCAGCTTGAGAGGTATAATGACAGCAGGCAAGTCCATATGAATGAGAAGATTAATGGAGGACAACATATGAAACAAGGTATCTATGCAAGAGCGGGACTTTCACCGCAAGAGTTGGATGAAGTTCGAGCGCTCTGGGAAATATGCAACAAGCACGAAGGCATCGAAATAAAGCTCAACTGGGGTACTCTGACGAGCCGTCCAGCCCTTGTGACGAATGATTTTGTTTATTACGAAAATGACCGGATTATCGGTTTCATAGCGATCTATAGCTTTCTTTCCACCGAAGTGGAAATTAGCGGCATGGTGCATCCGACGGCGCGGCGACGAGGGATTTTCACACAACTCGTTCAAACGGCCATGGAGGTCTGCAGAGAAAGAGAAGTCCCTAAGCTTATTTTCATCAACGAGCATGGCTCGCAGAGCGGGAAAGCTTTTCTGGCAACGTTAGGGGCGGCGTATACTTTTTCGGAATATGTGATGGAGTTAAAAGATCAAGTGTTCCCGCCTGCATCACCGCAGACACTACTAAGCATTCGCCTAGCAGACAGTTCCGATACGGAGCTGCTTGTTAAGCTGAATATGTCTGGCTTCGAGATGAAGGAAGAAGATACGCGCGAGTACGTCAATCAGACGATTAACGGGGACAAGGAACGGACGTGGATTGCGGAGCTTGGCGCAGACAAGGAGCCGATCGGTAAACTCGGAGCGATGGTGGAGCGGGGAGTCAGTGGATTCATTTATGGCTTCTGCGTATTGCCGGAGGTAAGAGGTAAGGGCTATGGTCGCCAGATTTTAAGCCAGACGATTACGGCACTTAAAGAACATGATCAAGCTGAGGAGATTAAGCTGGAAGTGTCGGTGGAGAATGAGAAGGCGCTAGGCCTGTACGAATCGTGCGGCTTTGCGACGAGAAACGCTAATGACTATTACGTGCTCCTTCTTGGTTAAAATAAAAAGGGATAGATTAGCAGATCACTGCAGTCTATCCCTTTTTTTTAGTTGCTAATGATAAATCAATTCAGACGACGCACTAATAATCGTCCCCGTATTCTGCCCCGCACAAATGTCCTTCATGGAGCCAGGTTTATCAAAATTAAACACATGAATCGGTACATGGTAGTCACGCGCTAGAATAAAGGCGGATTGATCCATGACCATTAAATTATGCTGAATCACATCGTTATAATGGAGCGACTTGTATTGGAGCGCTTCCTGGTGGTGCTTCGGATCTTTGTCGAAGACACCGTCTACGCCTTGCTTCGCGACGAGAATCGCATCGCAGTTCACTTCGATGGCGCGTTGAACGGACGGATAATCCGTCGTAACGAAAGGCTGTCCATTCCCGCCAGCGAAGATGACGATGTACCCTTTTTTCAAGTGCTGGATCGCTCGTAAACGAATGAAAGGCTCCGCCACCGAAGCGATCGGAATCGCTGTCATCACGCGTACCTCGGCATCCGTCTTTGCTTTCAACACACCGCGCAGCATCAAGCTGTTGATGACAGTCGCGAGCGTGCCGATATTGTCCGCCTCGGCTTTCTCGATCCCCCAGCTTTCGCCCATATTGCCACGAAAAATATTGCCTCCACCAATCACAAGACACACTTCAACCCCTAAATTCACAACGGTCATAATTTCATTCGCAATATGATCCAGCTGTGTAGGATCGAAGCCGAAGGAGTTGCCGCCTGCGACTGCCCCGCCACTAAGTTTAATGAGAACTCGTTTGTATCGCAAAGCCATTGTCATTTCCCCTCTCTGATGAGAACGCCTGTACGATAAATGTGTCTGACAAGGAAGTCACCTGAGCAGCATCGGATGCTTGCAAAAAAACACTAAAGCCTTGAATGCTCTAGTGTTTTCTGTGTCTGATTTCTCGGGTTAGAAGTAATTGTACATGAATTAAGCGGGATTTTGCAATTTCTGCGGAACCCGCATATGGACGATGAGACCAATGATGACCAAGACCAGCAAGGAGCCCAGCGCGACACGGCTTGCTAAGTTGCCGGAGGAGGCTAACGCCCATGTAATCGAGCCGTATAGCGCAGGGCCGACAATGGAGGACACCTTTCCGGAGAAGGCGAACAGGCCGAAAAACTGGCCGCGCTTCTCTTCCGGCGTCAGCTGCACGATCAATGTGCGGGAGGTCACCCACATGGCGCCCATTGAGACGCCGTATAGGCTGCCGGCAACCCAGAAAATGCTTTGGCTCGTCGCTAAAGCAGCCAAGGAGATGGCGACGATAAGAATGAGAGCGACAATCGTTACCGCTCGTTTCGGGCCAATACTGCGTGTGACATACCCGAAGAGGAAGGAGCCGATAATGCTCGATACCGTTGATACGAGATAAAGGAGAATGAACTGCCCCGTCGAGAAGCCCATGACCGTATTCGCATAAATAGCCATCACAGCAATCGCTGTGGCAATGGCATCGTTAAAGAAGAAGTAAGCGATCATAAATGTAAAAGCAGCGTGATATTTGCGAGCTTCCTTGAACGTCGCCCAAATCTCGCGATAGCCGCTGAGGAGTGATTTGTTGCTTGCCACAGGTTTCTGAGGCTTTTCTTTATACAGGAACATAATTGGCAGTGAGAAAATAAGGAACATGACCGCACTCGGGATGAACGTGCTCTCGAAGTGATTATCATGCACGAGAGGAAATACGATGAGACCGACGAGTGTTCCCACGTAACCAACCGCTACACCGAACCCGGAGATTAATGGAATCTCGCGCTCATTGCCAAGATCCGAAATCATGGAGTCATAGAAAACTAAGCTGGAGTTATAGAAAAACTTGGCGATCATAAAGAACAGGATGACACTCAGAATCGACGTGTTGAGCCCTAACCACTCTTGATCTGTCTCCCACAGGGCTGAGAAACCCATGAGAAGTGTTGCGGTAATCGCAATCAGTGTGAAGGGGACGAGGTAGGCTTTCTTTTTACCCGTGCGATCAATCCATACGCCGAATAAGGGAGATAAGAGCACCAAGAAGAAGCTGGACAGCGCATTAGAATAAGTGATGAATGTGCTCGCAATCTGGTTGAGCTCTTCGCTTTTACCCAAGGTTTCTTTCAAGTAAAACGGATAGAAAACAGTGACGATATTGGAAGAAAAAATGGTATTTGCAAAATCGTACATCGCCCATGCAAAAATCGGCAGGGAAAAAAATAGCGCCCAAACACTGCGTCCTCGTACTTGAGTGGAAGCGGATTCAAGCTTTGCCATAAGGGGCACACCCTTTCTCTTCATTAAGCTCATCTTCTCTCATTATATTGGCGATTCTGTAGAGAAATCCCTTTATCTTAACAATAATAAAATATCTCTCTTCACCAAAAACGAAGCCCCCGTCCTGTATGGACAGAGGCGCTGGAGCTAAGTATGCTAGTTGTCTGATGGAGGCTTGATGAGATCGACCTCGATCATGTCCTGATTTTCTTGCATTTTCAAAACGTTAATGCCGTTGCGCTGTAAGGTGGTGGAAAGCGTTTCTTTGTTCTGCGCCGGGAAGACGTAGGCTAAGCTGCTTTTGTTATCGAGCAAGCGTTTCGCGACTTGCACGAGTCGTTCCATGGTGAACGGCTTTTTCAGATACTTCTCAATCTCTTTCTCATGATAATCATGAGGCGGATCGAGCGCAGTTGAAACAATGACCGGCGTTCGGGCGTGCACGGGATGCTTGTACAGGTCTGCGATGAAATCCCAGCCCGTTTTCTCGCCTTCGAGATGAATGTCCACGATGAACAAAATCGGACCTTCTCCCTCACAGCGCTTCAGCGCGATCATGCCTTCCTCAGCGGAGCGCAGTTGAATGGATGGCAGGCTAAGCTTATGCAAAGCGACTTGAATTAATTTGGCTAGGTTATCATCATCTTCGAAAATAACGATTTTCCCGTCTAATTTTGAAATCTCATATTGATCGAGCTCAATGCGGAACGTGGTGCCATGTCCCATTTCAGACGTATACGAGATATGTCCGCCATGCCCTTCAACGATTTCCTTCACAATGGCCAGTCCGAGGCCTGTCCCACCAATTTGACGGCGGTCGGAGTTATCGACACGGAAAAATTTCGAAAACATATAATCATTTGCTTCTAGCGGAATGCCTAATCCATAATCTTGAATGGCAATGGTAATTTTACCTTCGTGAGCGGTCACATGAATATCAATACGGTCGGCCGACGGTGAGTATTTAATAGCGTTGCTAATCAGGTTATCAAATACTTGGCGAATACGATCGACATCTGCCCTCACCCAAAGCTCAGGCTCTTGTTGATGAAGGACGATCTGATGCAATTGTTTATCCTGCCATTGCTCTGCGATTTCCGTGACAATGGACTGCAAATGAATCGGTGATAAGTTGTACGATTGACGACCGGACTCCATCCGCTGGAGATCCAAGAAATCATTGATTAAATTCGATAGGCGCTGCGCTTCGTTATAAATGGTTTCCATGTAGCGTTTTTGCTTCTCTTGCGGCAGCTCGCGATGCAGTAAAATTTCAATAAAGCCAAGCACACTGGCCAGTGGAGTCCGCAGCTCATGTGAAACGATGGAAATAAACTCGTTTTTCATTTCGTCAACGCGTTCTTCCTCCGTGCGGTCACGGAAAACGAAGAGATAACCTTGCTGCTCGGTACCTTCACTAACAACTGTAGCGTAGAGCTCGGCATGCTGCAGCTGATCGCCCTGCTGGAAACTAAAGCGCTGCGTCAAATGTGATAATGAGCGGTCGATCAAGGCTTCGATAGAAGCGGCTACCCCATGAAAGCCGGGTGACTTAGCCACAATGTCATTGCTGCAAGCGACTAAGTTTTGACCGATACGTTCGTTAAGCCCGAAATACTGCGTCATACGATGATTGGAAAAGAGGATCGTGCCCTGCGAATCACACATCATCATACCCTCGTGGGCGGATTCTAAAATATTTTGAATGAGATCGTGTTGTCCTTCTAATAGCTGTTTCTCTGCCGTTAGTTGATCGTTCAGCTTCGCTAGGCTCTCTGCCTGTTGGAGCTTCTCATCGTTTACAACCTGAGCGTAGAACGCTAGTCCGAATTGGCGTACTAGGCCTTTGGTCAGACGTTGATTATCATCATGAAAGTGCACGCTTTGATAACTGGTTAATAAGAGAAAACCGATGACTTCTTGCTTATCATCTGTTAGCGGAACGTAATGGTCGACGGCGCTCGTCATTCCGCTGTGTATCCCTTGCTCATTACCTGTTACATCACGGGTATGTGTGATCGAAACGCCTTCATCAAATACACGTCTAGCTGGCCCGAACAGCTCACTGCGCGAAGCTTGAATCTGTCCCTTCGGATAGCCAATAGAATGAATAACGTCATAGGTGGCATGTCCGTCCTCCGGACGATTTTCGAGAACGACCAAGGCAGCATCCTGCGCTAGCGAATTTAAGAGAGCAGGCAGCGTATGCTTCAAGAAATCAGTTAACTTCACATAGCCGGTAAGTTTTTCTTGGTAGGAGGAGATAAGCTCCAAATCTCGCTCACGTTCCGACAATTTGGCCAGCGTGATCTGCTGCTCTTCTTGCTGGGCAATAATTTCCTCATTCTGCGACTCAAGGCTCTCCGCCATATAGCGATAGGTTTCCTCACTTTTGCGAAGCTCCTTCTCTGCTTGGTACGACCGCAAGGAAACAATAATAGACATGGCTCCTGCGATTAGCGCAATCAGACTGCCGATCATTGTAATCATGCGCGAAGTTTGGCCGGCTTGCTGAGAAGCCTCGTAGGCTGTAGACGTAATCTGCTCGATATTGTTTTCAATACTGGTATGAACGACACGATAGCGATCCATTAGCGTTTTACCGCCATTGACACGGGCTTTCGCTTCATCCAATTTACCCGCACGGTACAATTCCAAGGTGGTATCATAATATTTTTGCAAATTCGTAATGGCAGGTATCGCTTGCGTGTCGATAATGATTTGTAGGGTTGGATACTTTTTGTAGGTGGAAAGTGTCTTTATATCCATGGTGACTTGGTCTCTTCCGGTGGTGTAAGGCTCAAGAAACTGTTCATTTCCACCGCCTAATTGGTAACCTCGGAGCCCCGTTTCCTGGTTGATTAAGTTGGTCAATAAACTATTGGCCGTAGTCAGGATAGGAATCGCTTCGTTCACGATCGCATTGTTTTGTTTCTCCATATTTCGAGAAGCCATATTGTTGGATACACTGACGAGGGCTAGCAGCACGACAATTAAAATGACATATAGCATGGAGATCCTTGATCTCGTGAAGGTTTTCATACCAATCGGTCACCTGGTTTCTAATAGGATAAAAGTTCTCATAGCAATTCGACAAACCTCAACAAATTCCTCTAAAAACGGGTTATGTCATATTTTCTCACATTATAGATTGCAGAAAGCAGAGTTGTCGTTTAAAATATGAGTCAATGACCAACGGGATGTTAGTACATATGACATATAGAAATGAAACAAGGCCTATGAAGGAGGCGCACTGTGCAGGTGAAAAACATCAAGATTCCGCCACGTCATGAAGTTCGTCCCTATTTTCAACCGATTATCTCCTTGCAGAGTCAACGAATAATGGGGTATGAAACATTGGGGCGATGGATTCGCGACAGCGGTGTGGAGAGCTTAGGCTCCTTTTTTAAGGATCCAGACATTTCCGAGGATATGCAGCTTATGATTGATCGTCATTTGAGAGAGCAGGCAATAGAACGGATAGCTGCTGCGTCTGACGAGAGTGAGCTGTTTATTAACCTAAAGCCCTCTTGGATTTATAGAACCTACAAACGAACGGGTATTCTGCCAACCATTGAGCTGATGAAAAAATATCAGATCAACCCCTCGCGTATTGTCATCGAGATCACGGAAGAGGAGTTTACAGGCCAGCTCCAGGAGCTGACTTGGATTGTTGAGCTATATCGTGAATTCGGATGTACCATTGCGATTGATGATGTGGGAAGCGGCTTTAGTAATTTTGATCGCATAGCCAGCCTGCAGCCGAAGATCTTGAAAGTTGACCTGAATATTTTGAAAAAGAGTATCGTCCACGATGGTTATAAAGCTGTCATGCAGTCGTTCTCCATAGTATCCGCTCAAATTGGCGCTTCACTGCTCGTTGAAGGCGTCGAAACGAAGCAGGAGCTGCGCAGCGCTTTGCAGGTCGGAGCGAGGTATGTGCAAGGCTTTTTATTTTCAAAGGCCGAACCCGAACTGCAGCGGCCTGAAGCTTACAAAGCCATGCTGGAGGAAGAAATCAAATCGTTCGGTCAAGACGAGTTTCTACGATATCATCGCTTGCTGAGTGTACATGAAAAGCTGGAGAAGTTGATCCACGAATCTGTGCACATCTCGAATGCAGAGGATGCGGATGCGGTTATCGAGCAAATTAGCGGCAACGTCACAGACAATTGTATTCGCATGTACATATGCCAAGGAGATGGCTATCAGACTTCATCCAACTATACCCGTACAGTGGAAGGGTGGAGCAAGGATGAGAGCTATCGCCAAGCGAATTGGACGTGGCGGCCTTATTTCATCTCCAACATTTTGATGATGAACCTGCAAAAGCAAGGCATCCTCTCCCAAGCCTACACGGATTTGGATACCTCACACCAGATTCAGACCTACTCGTGTGCTTTGGGTGAGGGATATTATTTGTTTTTGGATTTGGCGATATGAGTAGGGAGAATAACGCGTGTGTGGGGCTCATGATCAGGTGAGCGTAACGCGTCAGCACCGCCAGCATTCCGCATTCGCGAATAGTTGGAAATTGTACAGCTAATTCTAGCGTTTATCGTAAAATGAAATGTTTAACTGGAAATTCTCCAGTTATTTATGGGAGATTGGCTAGATTTCATTGGAATCGAAGAAATTAGATATAGTTTTTCCAGTTAAATGGGAAATTAAGTGGGAAAGGGCAAAATTAACTGGAGTTTATACAGTTGAAGAAGAGAGACAAATAGAGAGAATCGGATATGCATGGATCACAAAAGAGGTTACCCCAGGTGAAGCTTGGGATAACCTCTTTTGTGATTTTATGCCTCCACCCACTCGCGGCGGAGGGAGAACAGATCCCGCAGCTCGTCGGTCGACAGCTCGGTAATCCAGTTCTCGCCGGAGCCGACGATCTGCTGGCTGAGGCCGAGCTTGCGCTCGATCATCTCGTCGATGCGCTCTTCCAGCGTGCCCAGCGTCACGAACTTGTGCACCTGCACGTGACGCGTCTGGCCGATCCGGAAGGCGCGGTCCGTCGCTTGATTCTCGACGGCGGGATTCCACCAGCGATCGTAGTGGAACACATGATTCGCCGCCGTCAGATTGAGCCCGATACCGCCGGCCTTCAGCGAAAGAATGAACACATTGCGCTGTTCCTCATCCGTCGGCTGGTCAGCGGTGCCTTGGAAGTGCGCGATCATCTCATCGCGCCCAGCCTTAGATGTTCCGCCGTGTAGGAACAGCACTTTCTCGCCGAGCTCCTGCTGGAGCACATGCTGCAGCAGGTTGCCGGTCTCGACAAATTGCGTGAAAATCAAGCATTTGTCGCCCTCTTGGCGCAGCTCCTGCACCATCTCGAGCAAGCGCTCGAGCTTGTTCGAGCGACCGCTCCACGGCGCGCCGAGCCCTTCCTTGAGCAGCAAAGCCGGGTGGTTGCACACCTGCTTGAGCTTCGTCAATGCGGCGAGGATGAGGCCGCGCCGCTCCATGGCTGAAAGCTTATCCAGTCGATCGAACATATCCTGGATGTAGTTCTCGTACAACGAGCCTTGCTCCGCTGTGAGCGAGATGAACGTTTTGGACTCGTTCTTTTCCGGCAGATCCAGCTGAATGGCAGGATCCTTCTTCTCACGCCGCAGCAGGAAGGGGCGGATCAGCTTTTGAACCTTGCCGATCGTCGCTTCATCGCGCGTCTTCTCGATGGCGTTCACATAGCGATGCGTGAACTCACGCACCGTGCCGAGATAGCCAGGGTTTGCGAAGTCGAAAATCGACCACAATTCAGTCAGTCGATTTTCAATCGGCGTGCCCGTCAAGGCAATGCGATGATACCCATTCAAACGGCGGATTGCCGTAGCTTGCTTGGTATAAGCGTTCTTGATATTTTGAGCTTCGTCCAAACAGATCGAGTTCCAAGCAATAGCGCCCAGCTCAGTCTCATCCAGATGGGAAAGCGTGTAGGACGTTAAGACAAGATCGTATTTGCCAATGATTTTCTCACTAAAAGCATTTCCTTTTAACCGCTGCGGTCCATAGTGAAGATGCACGCGCAAGGACGGCGCAAACCGCTTCAGCTCCATCTGCCAGTTGCCCAGCACCGAGGTCGGACAAACAAGCAAAGATGGTGTATCTGGCTGCTCATTCTCCTTCACCGTGAGCAAGTACGTAATCCACTGGATCGTTTTGCCAAGCCCCATATCATCGGCTAAGCAGCCGCCAAGGCCAAAACGGCGCAAGAATAACAGCCACGAAATGCCGTCCACTTGATAGTGGCGCAGCGAACCATGAAAGCTAGGCGGCGGCTCGATCGTCGGGATCGCCGAGGTCTGCGTCAGCTGGTCGATCATGTGGCGCAGCTGCTCGTTCAACTCAACCTCCATGTCGAGGTAGCGCATCGCATCCGGATCATCTTCTGCAGGCAGCAAGCCGCCAGCGTCACCGGCAAAATGCAATTCCAGCACATCGCGAAACGACAGCCCCTGCTTCTTGTGTACCTGCTTCATGATCTGCTCGACCTGGGCCATGAATTTCGGGTCGAGCTGAATCCAGTTGCCGCGAATCTGGATCAGCTTACGCTTTTCTTCCAGCAGCAGTCGGAATTCCTCTTCCGTCAGCTCCAAATCCCCAACAGCCAGCTTCCAGTCGAACTGCATCAGCTGGGTCAGCCCGAACATCGTCTCCCGTCCAGAACCGACGGAAGACTTGATCTTCGCGCGCAGCTTCGGCCGCATCTTGCGGATGCGATCCCACCACGCCGGCAGGAACACGCTCGTTCCTGCCTCAACAAGCCGTACGCTTCCCTCTGCGAGGAAGCGCCAAGACTCCTCCTCCGTCAACGTCTGACGGAGGACGCCCTCGCCCGCATCCAGCCACGGCAGGATGCGCACCCACTTCGCCACGTCGCGCTCGACGCGGGCGATCTCAGGCAGCCACGCCTCCGGCAGTGGCTGTTCACCGGCGACTGGCTCGCCGGCGGTCGTCACGGTGCGCAGCACCTCCGGCGCCAGCCGGTCCTGCAGCAGCACGCGCAGCTGCCAGCCTGCGCCATGCGCGAGGTCCGGCTCGACGAGCTGCAGGCACGTTCGCATCGGCGTCCGGTCCTGACGCCAACCGATACTGACGAGCCAGTCTTCCTCATCCAGCCAAACTTCGCCGCTGACGTCGCCGCGGCGCATTAACGGATACGCAGCTTCCAGCTTGCGTAAATTGTCCTTCATGATCCCGTCGGCATCAACCCATTCCGGGATCAGGGCATGAATCCAGCGCGAAATCGCTGGCGTCTCAAGGACTTGCAGCTCCTCGGGCAGCTGCAGCTTCCAACCGATCTCGCCGGACTTCCATTTCTCGTAGTCCGGCATGAAACGGCCTGTCGCTAGCGCCTCGCGAATAGCAGGAGCTAGCGTGATGACATCAGAGCTAGAAGCATGCCATTTTAATTGCAAGTGCTGAACAGGCTGCGGCTCGCTGAAGTAGTCAAGCGCCTCAAGCGGCTGCAGCTCGATGCCTTCGCGATTTTGCCATTCACTCGGTTCCATGAAGGTGCCGAAGAAGGAGGCGCGATGCCAAGCAAAAAGCATATGTTTTAAATCAAAAGCATCCCAAATACCGCCGTTTTCACGGGCACCCCATAGAAATAATGACCCGTTAGGTAAGGAGCTAACGTGAACAGTCAGCGCGCTGGTTTCGATCATCGAATCCATTTTCCTTTCTTGAGCTCTTCTTGGAAAGCACGCAAACGCGAGAACTTATCCGCTAAGCGGTAAATATAGTGCTCCCAGCGGTCATCCTGGCCGATGTGTTTATAAATGCTATGCAGCTTCTTCAGAAGGCGGACAGCCGTCTTGTAAGAAGCTCTATTTTTCTCCAAAACAGCGCGTTCGGCTGCTTGATGATAAAGCGGCAGGAGCAGCGCAGAGTCATGCTCTTCGATCGCTTTTAGCTCCATCCCATATAGATTTAAAGGTGAAATCCGATTCGCCAGCTGCAAATCCACCCACTGCCGGTAGCGCTTCGTTTGCAGCAAATACGCGGTGTAATAGTAGTAGGAACGCGGCAGTAACGACTCCATGACCTGCACCCATTCGCTGTCGTTCGCCAGATGCTTGGTTGTATCCAGCCAATATTGGCAAAAAGTACGGAAATCATCGTGATTCGCATTCGCAATCGACGGGAATAGCCAGCGCAGCCAGATCAGCATCTGGTCCCACTGTCCATCGTTCGCAAATTTATTTAAATAAAGGAAGAAATCCTTCGCATGCGGATGAGCGAGCTGACCAAGGCGTTCGAAGGCTTGCTCCATGTTCCCCTGCATAATATCAAAATGCGCCCTAGCCGCAAGCAACGTATCCTTCTTCTTCGGAAGCAGCTCCTTCTTGGCCAGTAGGCCATCGAGACGTGAGACTTCCTCTTTCTGTGCGCTAGGCTGGTCGGTCAGTTTCCACCAGGTGAAACGATACACGAACAACCAATCAACGGGACTGTCCTTGCCTTGTAGGGCGGATTCTCCAACCATTTTCATCGTGGCTAGCCAAATCTTCGTATCTGCCTCAAAAGAGCGATTCACATCGATCCGTTCGACGAATGCGACAAGCTTCTCTTCACAGTTTTTGGCGGCGATTTTGCACCCGTTTTCGTGATAGTAAGACAGATAGGAGCTCTTCGTTTCTTGATAAAATTGTTCGATCTTCCGCATCATGAACAGCACGATATGGAACATATAGAGCTCACGCGTCGTGTCGCGCCAGTTTGCGGCATAAGGCGGCAACGACTCCAAGGCGGACTCATAGAACGTTTCTATGGAATGCTGATGAGAAATGGAAAAGCCGTGAAATTTCCCTTCAAAAAAACGATGCCAATCGCTAGGCATACTCTCTTCCAAAGGCACATTCGCCTGTGCGGCGGCTTTGCGCTCTTGAATAACAGAGGCTGCTGCGCTGCGGGCTGGCTTTTTACGTGTATGGATTTGCTGCTTTAACTGCTGCAGGACAAGCTCTGGCCGACCATAAGTGGCGTATAAGCTAAAAAACGTAGCACCAATATGCTGACAAAAGCCCTCGAAAGAGCAAGTGCATGTACTCGCAGCGAAATTTTCTAAATGCACTTCTGCGGTGTGAATCTGTTTGCCGGCGACGGTTGCCAAGACACTAAGTCCCTTGAGATCAACATCGGTCACGCGGCCTTTATGATAATACTCCCAGCCTTGCTCCAGACGGGTTGCGTCGAAGTGAAGGGGGATCTGCTTGATGAGGTAGTTCATTCGATTTTTGGGAATTTGAAGTTTCAACATGTGATCGTTCCTACCCTCCGAGCGGCGCATTCCTTCTTCCATAGTAACAGATTTTTTCCGAAATTGCCCATTTCCACAGTTTATGCCAAAGGGGATATTTTTAATCCGTCCTGAAAAGGGTTAACCCTGCATTCTCACCTAGAATATGATAAAGTGAAGCTAGAGATATTGCTTTTTGGAGGGAGACTGCGCGATGGGTATTAAGTTTGGAAGGGAATACAAAGATATTGTTACTGATTTTGTACGCGGGATCGAAATGGTGAACGGCTTCTACGAGCTGCTGGAGATGAATGCAGAAGACTGGCAGGAGCTTGATGAGAGTGAACAAGAAGAATGCCTGCGGACGCTGGCTGACGATATATTTTACGGGCTAGGCAGTTCACCGGTGATGCAGGTTGGAGCAGGTTCAGTTAGACATGATGCGGGTAACCACGTGCTCAAGGTACATGATGGCGAAAAGCTGGTATCTGTCATTTACTTGGTCTAAAACAGGAAGAACTGCGATATAGAAAGGTGTAAAGAAGCTATGTTGGATGGCGCAAGAAAGGTTCTACAACAGGTTTATGGCTATCCCGAGTTTCGTGAGGGCCAGAAAAATATTATTACGAACCTTCTCGAGGGTAAGGATACGCTAGGTATTATGCCAACGGGCGGCGGAAAATCGATCTGTTACCAGGTGCCGGCACTGCTGATGGAGGGTGTGACATTAGTCATTTCCCCTCTCATTTCTTTGATGAAGGATCAGGTGGATGCGCTTGGCGCGCTCGGTGTTCCTGCCACGTTCATTAATAGTACGCTGGAAGCTAGAGAAGTGGAACAGCGCATGCAGGGGGCTATGCAGGGCAAATATAAGTTGCTCTACATCGCGCCAGAGCGTCTGGAGTCGGAGCGTTTCCGCGCACGGATGGCGGCTTTAAATCTACCGCTGGTTGCGATTGACGAGGCGCACTGTGTCTCGCAGTGGGGGCATGATTTCCGTCCAAGCTACGTTTCGATTGCGCCGTTCATTCGGCAGCTGCCGAACCGGCCGATTGTAGCTGCGTTCACGGCAACCGCTACCGCTGAGGTGACAGCGGACATTGCCAGGTTGCTGGAGCTGGATACCGCAGGGATTTTTATCAACGGCTTCTCGCGCGACAATTTGGAGCTAACCATTCTTCGCGGAGAGAAGAAGCGGGATTACATACAGAACTATGTGAAGGAACATACGCATCAGCCCGGCATTATTTACGCTGCGACGCGTAAGGATGTTGAGGATTTGTACGAGACGCTGCGTAAAAAAGGCTTCGCCGCAGGCAAGTATCATGCCGGCATGTCCGATGATGAGCGCTCCTACATGCAGGAGGCGTTTCTCTACGATGATATTCGCGTGATGATCGCGACGAATGCTTTTGGGATGGGCATTGATAAGTCCAACGTTCGCTACGTGATTCACTATAATATGCCGAAAAATATGGAAGCCTATTACCAGGAGGCCGGCCGTGCGGGGCGTGATGGTGAGCCGAGCGAGTGTATTCTGCTGTTCAGTGCGCAGGATATTATGACGCAGAAGTTCCTGATCGAGCAGAACCAGCTCTCGCCTGAGCGCAAAGCGAACGAGTACAAGAAGCTCCAAACTATGATCGACTACTGCTATTCGCCGCGCTGTTTGCGGAACGCTATTTTACATTATTTTGATGAGCAAAATATTAAAGATACGTGCGGGAACTGCAGTTCCTGCAAGGACGATCGAGACGCCGTCGACATTACGGTCGAGGCGCAGAAGATTTTCTCCTGTATCCGCCGCATGAACGAGCGGTTCGGGATTTCGATGGTGGCCTCTGTTTTGAAGGGCTCCAAGGCGAAGAAGATCATGGACTATCGGTTTGATCGACTGCCGACGCACGGGATTATGAGCAGTCTGCCGGAGAAAGAGATCGCCGAATTGATTAATGTGCTCATTTCCGAAGGCTTCTTGCAGCTATCAGAGGGGCAGTATCCGGTCGTTCGGTTGATGCAGCCTGCTGCGGAAGTGCTTCAAGGTAAGTTGACTGTCAATCAAAAGGTGCGAAAGGAACCCGTTCGCGCAGCCGCCGCGATGGACAACACATTGTTCGAGCAGCTGCGCCTGCTGCGTCGTGAAATGGCTGCGCGCGAGAAGGTGCCGCCGTATATTATTTTCGCCGATAGCACGCTGCGTGAGATGAGTGAGAGCTGTCCGACTACGGAAGCCGCGATGCTGCGCATCAAAGGGGTCGGTGAGGTGAAATACCGCAACTACGGGAAGCCTTTCTTGGAGCTGCTCCGCACGTATGCGGGGGAGAGCGATATGGGCGCGGTGGGGTATGAGTTCGAATAAGGGGCGGGGTGAAGGCGGTGACGAGGGTGAAGTTAGAGAGAGTGACTGTGGAGGAGCGGTTGACTGCACTCGGAACGTGGAGCTTGGAAGCGGAGGAGAGCAAGTGGATCACGCGTAAGTACCGGTTCACCGCATTCATGCAAGGCATTACCTTCGTGAACGAGGTCGCCCGTATCTCAGAAGCCGTGGATCACCACCCCATGATTGCCATTGATTATAAAATGGTGACGCTACGCCTGACCTCGTGGAGCGCTGGCGGTTTGACCGAGCTCGATTTCTTGACAGCAGCGAAGTTTGACCAGGCGTATGCGGAGTTAACGCGCTAAGATTATGGTCGGACCGGTGTAGACCATACAGTGGAAGTCTGCAGGACCGGTCGGTGTCCATTTCTCATAAGTATCCGTAATGGTGAAACCGGCCCGTTGGTAAGCACGGATGGCACGTTCGTTCCAGACGAGCACCTCGAGATCGATTTCTTGCTCGGGGGCGCGTCGTTGTGCTTCGGCGACGAGCAGTTGCACGAAGGCGGCGCCTCCATGGCGGCTGTCGTTGCCTTTGCCGCTGCCGCAGAGATCAGGGCGAAGACCTAATCCTAATCGGGTGACACTGACGATGGGGAAGAACTGCACGAATCCGCATAATGAGCCGGTTTCATCCACTACACCGCGATATTGCTGCTCCCTGATTTGCGGATCAGCGAATTCGGATTGCTGGTTGATCATCGTGGTCCAATCGGGCCAGTTGTATAGACTGTAAGGAGCGGGATAGCTCCACGTGCAGAGCTCCTGACAGGCGGTTTCGGTTAGCGGAACCACACGCCAAGGTAAAGTTAAGGTAATAGGTTGCGGCATAAGTTGGGTAACCTTTCTATAGGCAGGATTTGGCCATTGTTCTATTTTAAAATAACTATTTACCTAATGCCACTTGGTTCCTTACAATTACGGAACTAAAGGCCGCTATTCACTAGTTTCATGATATCCATTACAAAGAAGGAGGGCACCCGTGATGACGCAAGTGACCGTACGTGAAGCTGTTACATCCGATATTCCCCAGCTCAAATCTTTAATGCTCGCTTACATTGTGGATTTCTATCAGTACCGACAACCTGAGGATGAGAAGCTGAACGCTTTGATTCATGAACTGCTCGAACAGAAAGTGGGCATTCAATTTGTGGCTGAGACCGAGGAAGGGGCACTGGTTGGCTTTGCAACCTTGTATTTCAGCTTCAGCACGCTGCGTGCCGCCAAGATTGCCATCATGAACGATTTATTTGTTGTGGAAGCGGAGCGTGGACAGGGTGCGGCGGCGAAGCTTTTTGCTGCTTGCAAAGGCTATGCGGCTAGACATCATTATGCAAAATTAACCTGGGAAACAGCTCCAGATAACTTACGTGCGCAAGCATTTTACGATAAAATGGGTGGAGACCGAGGTCATTGGCTGACCTTTTCTGTCATTCCCACAAGTGGGATGGGCGATTAATTATTGGTAGGGGAAGGTGGCAGGAACCGTGGAAAATATCGTAAGTCAATCTTGGCTGCTAGGGCAGCTTGGAGATGCGAATATCGTGATCGCTGATTGTCGTTTTGCACTTGGTAAGCCTGAATCAGGCCGTGAATTGTATGAGCAGGATCATATTGAAGGCGCAGTGTATGTCGACTTGGAGAAGGACCTATCCGGTGCCAAAATGGCACACGGCGGACGACATCCGCTGCCGGATCTCGGAGCGTTCTCGATCTTCGTCGGTAGCCTAGGCATTGACGGCACGAAGACCGTCGTCGCTTACGACGATCAAGGCGGAGCCATGGCATCACGTTTATGGTGGATGCTGAAGTTCCTCGGCCACTCCGAGGTATACGTTTTGGATCAAGGGTATACTGCGTGGAAATCCGCCGGGTACCCGGTTTCAGCTGAAGTGCCTGCGCTATTCCCGCGCACGTTCTCACCGAAGGTGCATCGCTCCATGCTGGCGAGCATGGACGAAGTGAAGGACAAGCTCGGTCGCCCAGGCACCGTGCTCGTGGATTCGCGCGAGGAGCGCCGTTACCTCGGCTTGGAAGAGCCGATCGATGCGGTGGCTGGCCACATCCCGGGCGCGCGCAGCTACTTCTGGAAAGGCGTTCTCGGCGAGAACGGCGCTTGGTTGTCAGCTGCGGAGCAGGAGCAGCACTTTGCCGCACTGCGTGACGCTGATGAAATCATCGTCTATTGCGGCTCGGGCGTGACGGCGTGCCCGAACGTGCTGGGCCTCAGCGAAGCGGGCTTCGATAATGTGAAGCTCTACAGCGGAAGCTGGAGCGACTGGATCTCGTGGGAAGATAACCCGATTGCGAAGGGTGAAGAATAATTAACGGACATTTTGGCGTACAGTGTATGATTGCTGTACGCCTTTTTGCTATGCTTTCAAGCGGTTTTAAAAGCTTTTCTCGCCAGTTATCTGGTTTGTGTCCGAAATGATTGTAGACGGTTACCAGTTCATTCTATAAAATGATGAATACATTTTATAAATATCGGGATAACCATGGGTTCAGCGGGAGGTTACGGTGAGATTTTCTTCGGCCTATTTATTCAAGATCTTGCTCTACAGTATTTTGCTCAGCACGCTTCCCGTTATTTTCCTCGGCATATTTTCTTATTCCAAAGCGTCCGAGATGATTCAACACAGGGTAAACGAAGACCAGATGTCTATATTACAGCAAACACAGTCCCGGATAGAGCAGGAGCTGAAGGCAGTAGAAAATATGGCGATTCAGTTTGTCGGCAGTCCGCTTGTGAAGAATGCATTGACACAGGGGCTGGAGCCTCGCAGCTTTATGCTGGTTGATGAGCTGCTTCATGGCATGTATCAGATGAAAACCTTTGAGTTCGGGATCGAAAATGTCCATATGGTCTCTCAGGAGCATAATTGGATTTTAAATAATGATGGCTTGCGATCTTTTAACGAATCGGACTATTTCAATTTATTCACCGGCTATGCGGCTATGGTAAAAAGATCTTTTTGGATCAGCGAAGGCCAAAATCAAAGGCATTCGATTAGTCTGGTAGAGAAGTTGCCTCAAAACTCGGTAAATCCGAGCGGGTTATTTGTCGTGCAAATTCCGAACTATTATATAAACAAGATGAATACATCCGGAAACGAGCTTGGTACAATGATGATTTTGGACGGCAATTACAATGTCCTGACGCATGAGGATCCCAAAATGATCGGCCAAGATCTCGCGTCTCTTCCTTATATTGCAGACATTCGAAGCAGCGGGCAGGACAGCGGTTTTTTTAAAATGAAATCCGACGGCAACGAGATTGGTGTTATTTATCGGAAATCCTCCTATAACGGTTGGATTTATGTAGATGTCGTGTCCATTAAAAGCATTACAAAGGATTCCAGAGCGATCGGTTGGACGACCTTTATTACATGTGTAACTATCATCGCGATGCTGCTGGTTGTCGCTGTTTTTGCCAGCAATCGGATATATTCACCTGTCCGGCGATTGTTTGAAACCGCGCTAGGCGATGGCAATTCGGGTAAGGGCAAGGATGAATTTCAGCTGATTACCGAGCGGATTCACAAGCTAGTAAGCACTCATACGCAGCTGACCGGACAGCTGTCCGTACAAATGGGGCAGCTGAAGGATTTTACAGCGATCCGGCTGTTTCAGGGCGGGTTGAGCGGCAAGGAAGTTCGCGAGAAGCTGTCGCTGTATCACGAGCCAGGCGAATGGAAGCTGTTGTGCGTGCTGGTTTTGCAGATCGATACGCTTGAAGGAACGCGATATAGCAGCGAGGATTCGGATTTGCTCATGTTTGCGATCAATAACATTATCAGTGAGCTTATTCCAGAGGCCGACCGATTCTTCTCTACCCCGATTGACAAGTCGCAGGTGACGCTGTTACATCATCCCTTCGACAATTTGGCGGAATTCCGCATGCAGGCTTATCGTCAAGCAGAAACGATACAGAAAACCATCAATAGGCTGCTGCATCTTCAGGTGAGCATCGGAATCAGCCGTGTCTATCAGCAGCTAAATCATTCCTCCAAAGCCTACCGAGAAGGATTAGAGGCGTTAAAATACAGAATACGGCTCGGCAGCGAGCTGATCATTCATATCGATGACGTTCAACAGGGACATATCCGCAAGCCCATCTTTCCATCAGCCGCCGCAGAAGAATTGTATGATGCGATCCGAATGGGTGACCATGAGCGGGCCTGTGAAGGACTATCTTCTATGATTGACGAGGTGGGAAGGACCGATCTTACACCAAGAGATTATCAGCTGATCTTTACTCGTCTTGTAGTGGATATCGTGCGAATTGCCGAGGACCAGGGCGAATCCCTTCAAGCAATTGACGGGGAGGAACATTCTTTATTCGGGCAGTTGGACAGGCTGTATGCACTGAAGGACGTCGAATTCTGGTTGAAAAATACAGTGATCACGCCGATCATTCAATTGCTGGAGCAGCGCCGCGAAACGCAATATACCCGAATTGCCGAACAGATTATGGAAATCATTCATGATCAATATGATACCGATTTAACGCTAGAACATTGCGCCTCGCAGCTGCATTATCATCCGAGCTACGTGAAGCGAGTGTTTCGCAAAGGAGCAGGAACCAATTTCAGCGACTATCTAGTCGGTTACCGAATGAAAATGGCCAAGCAATGGCTGAACACTACCGAAATGAAAATTTCAGAAATCTCCGATAAGCTGAGGTATCATAACTCGCAAAATTTTATCAGGCAGTTCCGTAAGCTGGAGGGCATTACACCGGGGCAGTATCGTAAGCTGCACGAATTAGACGTTGAAAAGTTTGTACAATGAAATAAAGGAGGCAGCCGCAGACGGCTGCTTCTTTTTGTTTGGATCGGTACCTATGTACTCCCAGGATTATCGTGACTTTAATGATTACATGCCCGGAATACCTAGAACTGGTGCGGTTTCTTCGTTGGGTCCCTGATGATTGTAGACGGTTAGGGGGAGGGACTCTACGATAAGGGCAGACCAGCAAATTGTCCGCAAGGACAGAAGGAGGACCTTCTTGGAACAAGTCGTCAAATCGAATGATGTAAAAATAAAGTCCCTTACCTCGGGCTCGATCAAGAGAATGATTGTTAGAGACCGCTGGCTGTACATGATGCTTCTTCCTGGCATCGCCTATTTTATATTGTTCAAATATTTGCCGATGTGGGGAATTTTGATTGCCTTTAAAAATTACCAGCCGTTTCTCGGTTTTTCGGGAAGTGAATGGGTGGGAGTCAAGCACTTTCAACGATTTTTTACCGATCCCGTCTTTTTTACTTTATTTAAAAACACATTGATCCTGTCTTTTTACAATCTTGTATTCTTTTTCCCGATGCCTATACTGGTCGCGTTGCTTTTAAACGAGGTCCGGGTGGAGCTTTATAAAAAGTTTGTGCAGAGCGTCATCTATATCCCGCATTTTGTTTCCTGGGTCGTCGTCATTGGCTTGGCGTATGTATTTTTCACGACGGAGGGGGGCGTAGTCAACGAGCTGTTGAAGGCCTCGGGCGGAAGTGAGCTTAATTTGCTCGCAAGCGAAGGCTGGTTTCGAACCGTGATTACCTCGGAAGTCGTTTGGAAGGAAACGGGCTGGGGGACGATCATTTTCCTGGCTGCGCTTGCCGGCGTTGATCAGCAAATGTATGAAGCAGCCCATATCGACGGTGCGAATCGCCTACAGCAGCTCTGGCATATCACATTGCCCGCGATTCGCGGAGTTATCGTGATTTTGTTCATTCTGCGGCTGGGCAGCTTCTTGGATACGGGCTTCGAGCAAATTTTTCTGATGCTGAATGCCACGAATCGGGAGGTCGGAGAGGTTTTCGATACCTATGTGTATACGAACGGGATTACCAAAGGGCAGTTCAGCTACAGCACGGCGATCGGGTTGTTCAAATCACTTGTAGGGCTGTTTTTGGTGCTCGGGGCTAATTATCTGGCCAAGAAATCCGGCGAGGAAGGCGTGTATTAGTACTGTAATCTGTCAAAAGGATGTGAAAGGATGAACCTGCGTAGCAAAGGTCAGCTTATCTTCGACTGCTTCAATTATACCGTGTTATTTCTTATCTCGATGTCGATGCTGCTTCCGTTTTTATTTGTTCTAAGCGGTTCCTTCACGGCATCGGAGGAGCTTCTGCAAAAGGGTGTGGTATTGATTCCAACCCAATTTTCACTTGATGCGTACAATTATATATTTTCTACAGAAACGCTGTTCAGAAGTCTTTTGGTTACGATATTCATCACCGTCGCGGGGACACTGGTCAATCTGATCTTTACCATTCTAATGGCCTATCCGCTTGCGCGTAACCAGTTGTTGTTTCGCCGTCCGATCATGTTGATGATTGTGTTCTCTATGTTGTTCAGTGGGGGAATGATTCCGACTTTTCTCATTGTAAAAACGCTCGGACTGTTGGGGAGCTATTGGGCATTAATTATTCCTGGCGCAATCAGCGCATTTAATTTGATCATTCTAAAAAACTTTTTCCAGCAGCTTCCTGACGGTCTGGAAGAAGCGGCAAAAATCGATGGCTGCAACGATCTCGGTATTTTGCTCAAAATCGTACTTCCGCTTTCGCTTCCAGCTGTTGCGACCTTTTCACTTTTCTATGCAGTGGGTCATTGGAATACGTTTTTTAACGCAATTTTGTACATAAATGATGCAACCAAGTGGCCGATCCAGGTGCTGCTCAGGCAGATTGTTATTTTATCGGAAGGTGGGATAGGGGACTCCAGTTCATTTGACGAAAGCTTCGTCCCTCCAGCTCAAACGGTAAAGATGGCGACTATTATCGTATCCACGGTGCCAATTTTGATTGTGTATCCGTTCCTTCAAAAGCATTTTGCCAAAGGGGCTTTGATGGGATCGGTTAAAGGGTGAGGGCAATTAGGGCTTATTGCTCATCATCAACTTTGCACAGGTAGTATAATCTTATTGACGGAAAAGGGAGGCAAAATCGATGTACAGAAAGAACAGATTTGCAAAACAAACGGCCGTTATGGTTAGCTTGGTCACGGTGACAGCGGTATTGGCATCAGGCTGTGCCGATCAGGGAGCAAAGGGTACGCAGGAAGGCTCTGGGCAGGATCCGATTGCCAAAGCGCCGGCAGTACCGCAAAAGGTGAAAATGATGATTCCTTATTGGAATCCCGAGCCGCCTAAGCAGGATACTGAGCCTATGAATAAAATTCAGGAGTATACGAAATCGAAATTGGAAATTATGTGGACGCCTGCCGTTGCTTATAAGGATAAATTGAATGCGGGAATCGCTGGTCAGGACCTGCCGCAAGTTGTGTACGTGCTCGCCGATGCCAATAAGGATGCCGGCTTTGTAAATGCGGTGCGCTCCGGTATGTTTTGGGAAATCGGGCCTTATCTGAAGGAGTATCCGAATTTAAGCAAGCTGAACCCGCAAATGTTGAAGGATAGCTCGGTGGATGGGAAGGTTTACGGCATCTATAAGGACTTTCCGCAGGCGAGGGACGGCATCATGATCCGTAAGGATTGGTTGGACAGCCTTGGCTTGAAGGAGCCAAAGACACTGGACGAGTTGCTTTCGGTAATGAAGGCCTTTGCGCAAAAGGATCCTGATAAGAATGGCAAAAACGATACGTTCGGCTTCAGTGTCAATTCCGATGTTACTGGCTTTAACAGCTTTGTTACCTATTTGGGAGGCTCGAACAGTTGGGAGTATAAGGACAATAAGATTGTGCCTTCGTTTATGACTAAGCCTTATATGGATGCACTTAAGCTATATAAGCAGCTGTACGATGAAAATATTATCAATCGTGACTTTGCAGTGTTGAAAAACGCCTACGAGCTAATGAACAAAGGGAAGACGGGCGCACACATGGGTCCGCTTGACGACGTAGAATCCAGATTCGGCGATTTGTTCAAAGGCTTTCCTAACGCGCAGCTGGATGTCATCAGCTCTGTAGAAGGCCCAAGCGGATTGCGTGTAAATACGAGGGGGATTTTTCCACCGCAGTTCACATTCCCGAAAATTAATATTAAAACGGAAGCGGAATTAAAAGGTGTTCTGGCCTTTATGGATAAAATGGCAGACAAGGACATGCAGAATATGTTCACATGGGGGCTGGAAAATACCCATTACAAAATGGAAAATAACAAGCCGGTCCGCACGGATCCAGTGAAGTTTACGACGGATATTGCGGCGCTGGACTTCCTGCGCTACGATGACGGCAGTCAAGCGATGAAGGGCACCCTGCCTCCTGTGGTTGAGAAATATAAACGACTGCAAGCGGAGGCCATGAAGATCGCAATTCCGAATCCAGTGCAGGCGTTGATTTCGCCGACCTTTACCGATAAAGGCTCGGAGTTGAGCAAAGTGATTAACGATGCCAGAACCAAGTTTATTATGGGAGAAATCAATGAGGCCGGCTGGAATACAGCAGTGGAACTGTGGAAGAAAAACGGCGGTGACCAGGTTATCAAGGAGTATACCGAGCAATATGATAAGGTGAGTAAAAAATAAAGGCAAAATTGATAGGCAAAAGAGCGTTCTCTCACCGGATGGTGAGAGGGCGCTTTACATTTTTATGACAGGTTATTGAAGTGCTCACCACCTTGCTTCTTCAAATTACAGGCACTATGCTAAGAATAGCTGAGTTGATTGGAGAAGGGAGTTAACCCTATGGAAATGACATATTTAAAGACATTTCGTGAAGTGGCAAAATGGGGAAGTTACACCCGAGCCGCGGAAACGCTGGGATATGCGCAGTCCAGCATAACGGCACAAATTCAGAAGCTCGAGGAATCCTACGGCGTGGTTCTACTGGAACGTTTCGGACGGAATATGAAATTAACGATGGCCGGGGAAGCACTTCTGCAATATGCCAACGATATTCATCGCTTGCATGAAGAGTCCAAGGAAGTCGTATCCATGCAATCCAAGGGGACACTCACGATAGGGACGATCGAGACGCAAGCGGCTTTTTATCTCCCCCCGTATCTACAGGCGTATCGTCGCGAGTACCCGGACGTCAACATTGTCATTCAGCCAGGTAATGAGCCTTTTATTATCGAATCGGTGAAAGAGGGCGTTCTGGACATTGGGATTATTTTGGACCCACCCTTTACGGATCCAGAGCTGGACTGCACGATTTTAAGAGAAGAACCATTAGTCATTATTGCAAGTTCTGATCATAAATTAGCTGGACAAAACGAAGTCCGTGTGGAAGATCTAGCAAACGAATCCTTGATCTTGACTGAGGACGGCTGTACATACCGAGCGATGCTGCTTAAAGTGTTGAAAGGACATCAAGTGAGCTACAAGTTATCTTACGAATTCGGTAATCTGGAAGCGATCAAACAGTGTGTAACCTACGGACTGGGTATAGCATTGGTGCCCCAAATTGCCGTTGCCGAGGAAATCCGAAAAGGACAGATTGTTGCCATACCTTTTGTTCATCCGGAGTGTAAATTCTATACGCAATTAATTATCGCGAAGAAAAAGTGGAGATCGAAAGCCTATCTTGGTTTCCTAGAGCTAATCGGTGGCACTAACTATCGAAATGATTGAAGTTAAGTATCGATAACTATCGATAACTCCAATGTAGGGTGCTGTGTTACATTTACATCAAGAAATCGACAAACCTACTGGAGGTAACCCAAATGACCATTCAAACGCGTAAATCCCTCGTTCTCGAGACACCTGCCGCATCGCCAGAGCATACGCACCGACACTATATGAACAAGCTTTCTGTTGAAACAGATGTAGCGGATGTCCGATATGACATGCAAAATGGCCTCAACGATTTCCTGCTCATCGATGTTCGCAGTGCGAAGGCCTATGGAGAATGCCACGTTCCAGGTGCTATTAATCTTCCTTCGAACCAAATCAGCGAAGAAACGACAGCTTCATTTTCGAAAGAGCAAACGATCGTCGTTTATTGCTGGGGGCCGGCTTGCAATGGCGGTACCAAAGGGGCAGCTCGACTTTCAGGCCTTGGTTTCAAGGTGAAAGAGATGCTAGGAGGCATTGAGTATTGGCGAAAAGAGGGGAACGAGGTGGAAGGGACGCTCGGCGAAGCGGCGCCTTTGATCGGTTAGGGAATGACACTTAACACATGAAGGGCCTTGATCGTTTTGCCGGGAGGCAGACGAACAAAGCCCTTTTCATTTTACGCGTCGGTATCGGTATCTTCTGAAGGAGGACCCGAAATCACTTGATCCATTTTGCACATAGAATCATCCAGTGCCCTTGATAAGTCGCCCATTAATTTGGAAATGAACGTCAGTTCTGCATTGGAATAAGGTGAAATGAACTGTAGGAATTGTTCTTTCACCATGTCATGATAGTGATTATGTGCGTGATACACTTGCTTGCCTTCCATTGTCAACTGGTAATGCACTTCTTTCATGTTGCCAGGTACCGGTGCTTTCTCAATCCAGCCACGGGCAAGCAGTTTGGCACTGATTTTGGTAATGGCACCCTTGGTCATCGCCATCTTCTCAGCAAGCCGTGTAACATTGATCGAGTCCATATGGCCGATTTGTTCAATAACATGCACTTCTGACAAGGTTAAATCGCGGGTAACGTTGGAGATTCCCCAGTCCTGAGCAAGCTGCAGCATGAGCTTTTTTTCTTTTTCTTCATAGGCCTCGAATTGATGGAACAGCTTTTGAAGGTGGACAAACAAATGATTTTTTTCTTGTGCATTCATGTGCTTTAGCCTCCGACTAGCCAATGCTTAGTTGCTTTATTCAAGTCCCCGCTTACCTGGCATCCAAAAGGGCTTCACTTTAATTTGACGGTTATCCCATTGATGATGTTCTTTCAAATAGTTACGCATCTCGACGCAGACTCGACCATCGCCGCCTACATAAACCATTCCTTTTCCTTGCGCTTGCTTTAAAACTGGTTCTACTTGTGCAATCAACTGCTGTACGGGATTTGCAGGCCATTCATAGAAAGAGAGCGGTGAGGTTCCATCCAGATCGGTGAAAAAATCTTTTTTATGCTCCCCATATATATAGCTAAATACTTGTTTGTGAGGGGGGATATGGCGATTAATTTCATATAAATGGGCTAACGATGAGATGTCCCCGATAAGGATGTAGTAATCAGGAAAATCATCATAGACAAATTTCCCTTTAGGTCCTGTGAAATAAACGGTGTCCCCCTGCTGTAGACGCTTAGCCCAACTAGCGCCAGAACCTGAGGAAAACGTGCAAACGGCCATTTCGATGACCTGTGATGTCGGATCATAACGCCAGACGGAATAGGTTCTGATCATTTCCATGAGTTTGACTTGTTGATCTACGCCTACCAATACACGCAGAAACTCACCAGGCGTATAGGAAATACCTTTCCCACTTTGCAGCTCAAGAGAAACTCTAAACGTATGTTCAGCTATTTGTTGCTTATGGAGGACGATAGCCTTATGTGAAATGGCTTTACCTAAGTTTTCTAACATTCCCATTGTAACAGCTCCTTCAACATTTTGTTTCCTTGGAAACAATGTAACATGACGGAGAGCTAAAAGCAAAGACAAAATAACGATACAACTCATCCTGCATTAGGCGTATAATAAACCTGTTTACATTCATGAGACGGGACAGCCCAACCTCTATTACTCTATGATAAGGCGTGAGCCAATTGCGTTTTTTTACTTCCAAAGATTCTGTCCTGAGTCATCCATCGTTCAACAAATTCTGGATTTCGCGCATGTTCTCCTCGTCTTCGTTCCAGATGCTTTCCGTCGCGATCGGATGGCAAATGTATGACTTAACCCATGATGCCTTCAGTCTCGGTTTCGTGGGACTTGCCCAGTTTGTGCCGATGGTGCTGCTTACCTTCGTTGTTGGGCAGGTCGCAGACCGATTCGACCGTCGAAAGATTGTCTTCATCTGTCAGATCATCGAGGCTCTGATTGCGGCATTGCTGTTGTTCGGCAATCTTCATGGCTGGCTGGGCCGCGAAGAAATTTTGGTGGCGGCTGCCATACTCGGCGCTTGTCGCGCCTTTGAAGGACCTTCCTCCTCTGCGCTGCTACCGCAGTTAGTGCCAAATGCCATACTGCAGCAGGCGATTGCCTGGAGCACCTCCGTCGGACAGACCTCCCAAATCGTCGGTCCATCGTTAGGGGGACTACTATTCTCGATAGGACCTACTTTCGTTTATGGTACGGCAGCTATTGCTTTGCTCGGTGCTGGTATCCTTACGTTTTTCATTCGCATGGAGCCGATCCAACGCAAGTTCGAGCCTGTCACCATGCGTTCTGTTTTTATGGGACTGACGTTTATTTATCGAAAACCGATCATTCTAGGAACGATCTCGCTGGATCTCTTTGCTGTTCTATTAGGCGGAGCGACAGCGCTTTTACCTATCTTTGCACAAGACATTTTGCACACGGGACCTGTGGGACTAGGGCTTATGCGAACTTCACCGGCGATAGGCGCTTTGTTGATGTCGATCGTGTTGGCGTATTTTCCGCTAAAACAATCCGTCGGACTTAAGTTGTTCGGGGCACTCGCGGTCTTTGGACTGGCAACAATGCTATTCGCCATATCGACGAACCTGTTCGTCTCCTTATTCGCGCTATTCCTCGTTGGCGCTTCGGACGTGGTCAGTGTCGTAATTAGGTCCTCCCTCGTACAGCTGCAAACGCCGGATGAGATGCGTGGCCGAGTCAACGCTGTGAACTCGCTTTTCATCGGGACGTCGAATCAGCTTGGCGAGTTCGAATCGGGTATCGTGGCGGGGTTCATCGGAGCGGCTCCCGCTGCATTCGTTGGTGGCATAGGGACGCTTGCTGTGGCGGGCTTATGGATGTATCTGTTTCCATCGCTACGGCGACTGCGGTCGTTATCAGGAAGTTAAGCAAAACCACCTCGAGCTTGTGCACTTTTGTGCAGGCTTGAGGGGTTATTTGTTTCGAATAAAAGCCGTAAACCTTGGTTAGGCTGTGGGTAACATTCTTTTGTACAAAGGGGACATATGTATGAAATTTGAAATTGGACGCTGTCTGTTACAGGAACGCATGACAGAACACGGAACAACGCTGCTCGAATTAGCCCGGGAGTTGCACTACAAGCCGGAGCGATTGGTCGACTATATGGAAAATAAGAGAATCATGCCTTTGAAAGCAGCCATATCGATTGCGGATACCATCGGTTGTCAGGTGAACGACTTGTATGAGTTGATTGGAGTTGGTTCTAACCCTACTTAGAAAAACCCGAACCGTTTTTTGCACGTATTTTTACGTCGAGGATCAAGAATCGGACTAACGCCAGCTTTGTCGAGTTTGTCGAATAGCGCCTCGGCACCCTGATTTAGCTTATAGTCCATTTCTTCGCTATAGAGCGGAGTAAGGCTGAAAAAATGAATTTCTTTTTCCGGCGAGATGGTAAGTGTGAAGAACTCATTAATCTGCTTCACGATGGAGGGAATCGTTAGCATCATGCCCATCAGCTTCGTATTGCTTGCATACGGTTCGGCGGGATTGTTATTGGGAATCGTGTGGGCAGCATATAGCCATGTGTTGTATTCATGTGGAAGGCGTGCAAGAGTTTTTAGACTGCGGATAGGCCAGTAATTTTCTTCCTTCTGAATGCTTTCGTGCGATAGCTGCCAATCCGAGGGGAGACAGATCATGAGTTCGGCATAGCGGAAAGCTTCCGCGCCTGCAGGTACTGTCATTGGCAAATTGCTCATTCCTGAGGTTACCAATGTGATGTAATTGCGCTCCTTGGTTGGAGCTACGTAAAGTACGTCAATATGAACCAAGTCGGAGACGATTTCATGGAATACGGATTCGATGGGTCCGATATACTTCTCCACATGCTGAGAGATGAGTTCGATTGAAGCCTCATCTCCATGAGCGAAAGTAAAAGGTCGATCTGATGCTTGATGGCGATATATGGTGCTGCCGCCTGAGGATTGCTCTTTCGTATTCATAGGGTCCTCCATCTGACATTAGAATTAAGATAACTATATCGGAATTTGTTGGAATTGGGAATATTTAGTTTTTAATTTTTACAATGAAAAACCCACTCTCATGAAAATAGAGTGGGTTTTTCTGATGCTATGAAGAAGAATCCGTAATGATAATTTCAAAATCAGGCACGAGCGAGTTATCGCTAGAGTATCTCAGACTGTCCGTTGCGTTTGTGATGTAAGTAAGCACAACGGGGAATGTTGACGTATGTCCAAATGTGAGGTCAAACCTATTAGTGTTTGGAGAAGTGCTCGTGCCGTGTAAAGCGAGGTAACCGTTTTGGTTACGTGCGGATACAGAATCGAACATGTTCCCTATTACATTTTGATCGAATACAAGGTGGTAAGTGTCGGAGCTTGCTGATTGTGTTGGGTAGTAAGATGTTATAACACGCATACCGTTAATAATTCGACGTATCGTACTTTCTGTTAGCACATTGCCATGAGCTGTGTAGGCGGCCTCCAAATTATTGACTAGATCAGACCAGTTAAGTCCAATAATGCTTGGTAGATTACCGGCTGTGAACAGTAGCGCATTCACAATATTCAAGTTTTGATTGGCAATCGCCTGCTCGATTAATGCAGCTTGTCTGCTTACTGTAATATCCGTTGCAATCGGAATATCCGTGTAGCCAACTCGAACCGTTAATTTCTCGATGTGAAGAGGACTTTCCAGAGCCGATTGCCTTACTTCAAAGCTATATACACCGTTGCCTTTGTTGAGGAAGTTCGAGAAAAGGGCAGAGTCGTCTACTCCTCGGAACGTTTGATTAATCACTGCCTTTATATCCTGTGAAGTGAGGCCCGTATTACCCTCGTTGTATAAATTGGCCACTTTGAACGTTACGACAACGTTGGTTTCCGCACTATTCAAGTGTTGGCTAATTATTTGAGTAATTGGATTATTATTTCGAATGGAGAAGCTCGGCACTCTAGAAACCAGATCATTCAATTGTGTGCGACTGAGCGGTCCTACGGCTCCTAAAAACGTGTCCAAGATAACTTGTTTTACATACTGAACGTTCGTTTCATCCGAGTGATAAACGCCATTTGCAAATAATGTCTCTCTATTAAATGCTTCCCAAGTCGAATGGATGCCTTCGCTATAATCGAATAATGCTTGGTTGAGTATGGCGTTAGAGCTGTATTCGCTAATGATACTTTGCAGCAAATTGTAAGCTTGGGAATTCTGTAACCCTGCGAACTCCTGACGTTTAGCCACTATTGCTCGTTTGTAATTTTCGAATGCACTATCCACGATGTTACCGACACACGTATTCTTCAAATCTTCTAATGTCAGAGATGAAGTTCCTAGACTTGCAGCATAGTCTTGTACAGCACTCAGCGCAAGCTGATCATTCACTGCTTTCAACTCTAGTGTCTTACTTATCCCAGATAACGTGTTCGTTGCTGTAAGTCTAAATTGCCCAATGCCCGTAACATTAAGAATGCCCTCTTGGGTTACGGATGCAATCTCACTAGGCCCAGCACTCCAAACGATGTCTTTAGTCGTCGCATTCGACGGCTCAATAGTAAGTCGAAGCGAATGGGAACTATTGGTTGGAATGCGATCAGAGTTCGTGTAAAGACTTAATCCAATGGATGTGACTGGAATTCCTGCACCTGGCGTCTGGACAGACAATCCTTCCGTTTGCAAGCGTGTACCGTTAAGAGAAAGATCAGAGAGCGAATAAGTGGTCGCGTCCAGACTGCCTTTGAACACGATTTGATAGGCGTTGATCTCATTCTTGTACGAGAACGATGGGAAGGAGTTAAGATCACTAAGTGATTTGTCTATACCGTCGACCTTTACTGTAAAATCGTCAGCCGTATAGCCTTTTAACGAATCACCATTGCTATTTTTGAGCACCAACGTCAGGGTTACTTGCTTTGTTCCCGATGCTTGCTGAACTGGCGTCCCGGCCCAAAGGGAAAGCTGAGGCGACGGTGTAATCGCTTGAAGTGCTGCTTGAATCGCTGATTTGGTCAAAAGCTTATAATTGCCGCGCTTATAGGCAAGCTCCAATAGATGCTCCGCTACAGCGAGCTGTGAAGTTGAGGAGTTGCCTTCTAACTCATATTCATTGAGGAGGCTCTCGGCATTCTGATTGAGCAGGGACCAGTCGTATGTGCCGCTAAAGCCTGACATTAACGCGCGTTGAATGACTGGTGCTGCATTCGCGGTATCTACCCATTCTTGCAACTTCGCAAGAAACACTTGATCATCTGAGAGCGAAAGCAAGTTGTTCGCATCTCTCGTAAAAGCAAATTGGTACAAGTCCAAATTTTGTTCTTTCACATCTTCAAGTCTTGCACCTATGAATTGAGAGTAGGATATTTTCGGTAATTGCGTATTAGTCAAATGAAGACGGATCTCTGACAAATACATCGATACTGATTTGATTACAGTAATGGTGTCAGATGGTGCGGAAACATTGCCAGTAGCATCAACTGCATACAGGACATAGTCTTCTGGAGCGACTGAGGACAGCTGTAATGTGGCTTCTTCGTTCATCAAGGCCGCGGTAATCGTGACGGCGTGTTCTCTGATTACTGCCAGATTAGCTGCAGTCCTTTTTGGCACCAAGTAAAGAGTTGCTGCCTCGTTGACTGTGGCGTTTATAACCTGATGATCAAGCTCAAGGACGCCCGTTGTGACGGAAGACAGCTGTGGAGCAGTCGTATCTATTACCGGCTTATTATAAACGTACCCAGCAGGTAGAGTTTCATTTCGCTCGGAGGAATAGAAAGTGGATACCACATACATCTTCGAAACGTCCTCATTCGCTAGAGCATTTCTCCAACCTTCATCATTGTCTAAAAATGCAGTTCGGTTGCTCGTACCATCGGTGATTAAGTAATTCTTTTGAGGTACGATTTTAATGAATCCGTCATAATTTTGTATGCCGGTTACCTTAATTGCACCAACGAAGCTGTGAAGTGCTGCTTGAAGCTTCGTTATGTCACTGCCAACATCGCAATAGAGATCTAATCCACCCCATCCAATCGGAGCAGAGATTGAAAAGTTAGGAGCAGATAGCTTGGTATTAGCATTGGAAGCATAAACCCCACCGAGCCTGATAGCTCGGTTGAAAACGAACGGTTCTGTGAGATGGATATCATTGAGCAGTAAAATATAAGGAATACTACTATCAGCGTATGCCGCTAACAGCCCGCTCTCAGTTTGGACAGCTACGCCTTGTTCTACATAAAGATTTTTAGTATTTTGCCCCCTATTAACAGTAAACGGCTGCATGGGATACAACATATAGCCTGCTTTTTCAATCGTAAGCGTGTAACTTGCATGTGCAGGGATATTTGTGAAGGTAAAGGTGCCCTCGGCATCCGATGTGACTGTTTGCGTATAACTACTGCCATTTGCTAGCAATGTGACATTTACATTCGCAAATGCAGGGTAGGTGCTTGTTGCATCACTAAGCCTAACAACACCAGTAATGGTTCCAATGGGTTGATATTCTATTGTCCCGATGCTGTTACTATTTGGTGTAACCGTAATTGCAGTTAGCGGCAGTGTAGGCTGATAATTTTCGACAGAGACTTCTTGAATCTTGTAGCCTACAGGCAAACTATAGAATGTGAATTTACCGTTAGCGTCTGTAGCTGTCGTGTAAGAAGTCCCTGGTATTGTAACTAGTGTATAAGGGATGAAATCACCAGTTGTAGACACTGCGTATCCCTCAACATTAGCTGTTTGCTGAACGAGACTGATAGAGAGAGGTTGGGTTCCATTTTGTAGGACAGTTACCGAAATATCTTGCCCCACATAGTTCTCAGCCGAAATCTGGAGCGTATAGCTGCCGACCGGCAAGTCGTTAATTGTAAAGTTTCCAGTTCCATCCGTATATACTGTTGAGTCTGTTCCTTTAATGTGTATAGCGGCTGAAGCTAGAGTACCTCCGTTGCTTGAAGAGATGGTTCCTGAAATACTGCCGGTGACAGGTGACAGTATGATTGTGCCGGTATTATAAACATTCTGTGAAACCGTGAGACTTGGAATATGTATAGAATTGTAATCTTGCTTTATAATGTCGAGTTCGACTACACCGACTGGTATGTTAGTTAGGACAAATGAACCATATGTATCTGTCATTACAGTATAAGTAGTGCCCGTTACAGTAACGAGAGCATTACTTAGCGGTTGATCATTGCTCGACGTAACCAGCCCCTGAATGGTACCTGTCAATTGTGGACTAAAAGCTTTTTCAAGAAGAATGGTTGGTAGCGTTGTTAGGTTGTCCTTCGTTATGTTAAAAGTCTGTGTAATCGTCGTGTAGGTATCCTTCGTTACCGTTAGGCTTTGATTGCCGGTTGGCACAAGACTAAAGTTGAAGTGCCCGTAAGTATCAGTTAATACGCTCATTGAAGGGGTTTGTCCATGAACTGAAACAAGTGCCGACGCTAATGCTTGATGATCAGGGCCATACACATAGCCTGAAACGGAACCGTAAGCTGGGATTTTTCTTAAAATCAAACTGCCCAAGTCGCGAGAGTCCCCACTAAGTATATTGAAAGCCTCTGAAGTAGCCGGCGCGAAGTCAACCTTCTCGACAACAACTTTTGTCTGATAAGTAATAGGGACAGTATGATTGAATTCAAAATAACCAGATTCATCGGTTTGCGTCTCCAAAGTAGTGCCAGTTAGTTTAATCACAGCGCCACTAACCGCTGCGCCCGTCTCATCCAAGACAATCCCTTTAACAGTTCCAAGGGGGGCTTCATGGCTGTAAGGATTAATTTGGCTTAAAAGGCTTTGAATATCACTTTTATTGAAATTGCTAGTCCCCGTAATGGAGTTTGCACCATTTTGAATAGCTTTCACTACATCCTGAATATCAATCCCGTCATTCCCCGGATCCAGCGTATAGCTAGCTAATACCGATGTCGGTAAAGTGCTAGCTAGTAAACAAATACTTATAAAAACCTTTAACTTTCTCATATAAATCTCTCTCCCACATAAGGCTTTTCACATAGTTCTTTAGATATATAAATCGTACCATACGTTGGGAAATATTTGTTGTTTTTTAGCGTTTTTTGTTGAAAATTAATGAGGATTTAATCTTAATTAAAAAGGCTAGGAATCCCCCAAGGGAGTTCCTAGCCTTTCTCATGTATTTATACCGTAACCGGAATTAGCTGTTCATGCTCATCGTCGTTGCTTTCCGTCTTTTTACGAGAAAGAAAGTAAACACTTGTTAGTATCAAGGATGCTACCAGATAGATGCTCAAATAGCCCACTTGATGCCACATTTCAGCATACTGACCGCTGGAAATGACGTAACGGAATCCTTGAATCGCATAGGTCATCGGCAACCAAGGATGTATCGCTTGTGCCCAATCCGGCAGCAGCTCCAGCGGGTAAGTCCCAGCACTTGAAGCCAACTGTAAGATCATTAGCAAAAGAACAACGAATCGCCCTGGTTGATCCAGCCATGTAACCAACATTTGAATGATCAGCATGAAGGTTAGACCGACGACGAAGGTAAAGACGTAAAACAAGGGAATGCTCTGCACTTTCAAGTCCAAAACATAAGCAAGGACGGTTGTTGCAATCAAAGCCTGGAAAGTACTCATTAGACTAAAGGTTAAAAGCTTGCTAACCAACAACTTGAACCCACGCGCGCCTGGCGTGGATGTGCTTCTGGCTGCATAGATCGTCGTAAAAACTAGCGAGCCTGCGAACAGAGCCATCGAAATGAAATAAGGAGCAATACCGTTCGCGTAGATCGCAACCTTGCGGTCGTCATTTGCTGTAATTTTAACGGGCTCTGCCAACATTTTAATCGTGTTGTCATCTGCTTTGACAGCTGCGGTTTTCTCCGCAGCCTCGTTTAATTTGGCAGCAAGCTCGCCGCTGCCATCCACCAATTTCGGTGCGCCTTCATCAAGCGCAGTCGCACCCTCATTCAGCTGCGCGGCGCCGCTTGCTACTTTATGGATGCCCGCGGTCATTTGCGTCATGCCGCTGGCAAGATCTCCTGCGCCGGTGCTGACTTGCGCCGCGCCGGTTTGCAGCTTGGCGCCGCCTTCAGTTAGCTGAGGCAGCTTCGAATTAAAGGTGTGCAGGCCATCCGCCAGCTGCTGACCGCCTGTTTGGAGTTGCGTTGCCCCAGCAACTAATTGTTGTTGTCCGTCACGGAGCTTTTCGGCTCCAGTGACTAGCTTGTCGGTGGCAGATGCCACGGTCTGACTACCTGTGAGAAGCTTCTTTTCGGCGTCATGTAATTTCTTATTTCCTTCAGCAACCTCTTTACTGGCGGCAAGGAGCTTGGTGACTGTAGCATTTGAAGCTAGATCAGGATGCGCCGCGACAAAAGCCTCAAGACCTGAGGCGACCTGTGCGGAGCCGTCTTCCAGTTTGTCACTAGCGCTTAGGGCTGATGTGAGCCCATCGACCAGCTGCGTGCTGCCTTTGGAAGAGGAGGCAAGGCCGGAGGCCAATTGATCCGCTCCTGTTTGGGAGGCCTGCAATCCTGATACTAAAGAGGCTGCGCCTGCTGCTGTTTTCTGAGCACCTTGCTCCAGCTGTGCGCCGGCATCTTGCAGTTGACTCGCTCCGCTCGCTAACGCAGCGGCACCTTTGCTAACTTCCAGCGCGCCAGTGCTGAGTGCAGTTGCCCCTTTTTGTAACAAAACGGCATTGTCATCTAATTGCTTGGTACCGTCCGCAAGGATGACTAAGTTGGATTTTACTTGATGAATCCCATCACTTAAGGATTTTGCGCCAGCGTTGAGATCGGAGGCACCTTTACCAGCTTCGCCGAGCCCGTTCGAAATGGTTTCGAACTCAGAAAGAATACTTGTAGAGTAGGCCTCTGTAAGTGTTTTGGATAGCTTGTTTTTCAATTCCTTCGTTGCACTTTCTCCAATCTGACCGGCAACAAAGTTGTAATAGCTATTAGATTCGAAAATGATTTCAGCCTGCTTCGGATTGCCACTTGTAATCGAAGCTGCATCTGCTGAGAACGAAGCGGGCACCGTAATCGTGGCATAATAATGGTTATTTCTCATCCCCTGTGCCGCATCCTCGGCATTCATAAAGCCCCAGGAAAAGTTTTCGTTTTTGCGTAACTCATCCATAAATTCATTCCCGATATTCCGTGACTCTCCCTCGAAAGTGGCGCCTTGATCCAGATTGACGACAGCGATCGGCAGTTTCTCGAGTTGACCGTAGGGATCCCAAGTTCCTTTAATTAAGAAGCCACTATATAAAATAGGGACTAATGCAACCGCGATGAATGTGATGATCATCATAGGGTTTCTAATAAAGCGGCGAAATTCGCCAGCGAATACTTGAAAAATGTTTTTTTTCAATTGCGATGCTCCTTTACTTGTGACAATCGTCGTTAATGATGTTCCCTTTTTCCAAACAATTATTCGGCAAGGTTATTCGTGTTACTGTATAATACCATCGACACATGATAAAATATATTTAAGTTTAATTTACTTATATAAATAAAAAGTTAAGGATGAGCAGCGTTGAATATTATACAGCTCCAATATTTCGTTGATTCTGCAGAGTCTGGATCGTTTACAGAAACAGCCAAAAAGCACGGAATTACCGTCCCCGCGGTCAGTCAATCCATAAGCCAGCTTGAGAATGAATTAGAAGCTACGCTTTTTACCCGTTCCAAAAAAGGCATTGCTCTTACACAGGATGGGTTTAAGGCGATGAAATATGCGCGTACGATACTAACTAACTTTCGTAATATGAAAAATGAGCTTGTGAAGTCCAATCCCATCAATGCGGGCAATATTATCATCGCTACGATACCTGGTATGGTGTCATTGGTGACGAACTCCACGATTACGTTTATGGGTATCTATCCTCATATTAATGTTCAACTTTTGGAGGGTGATAATACAGCGGTGATGAATCAGGTTATGAAAGGGGAAGCGGATATGGGGTTTGTTTCCTTGTCTCGCGAGAGTCAAGACGAATCGTTCACCTGGGAGCCGGTCATTCGCGGGGAGGCTGTCATTGTTGTCAACAAGCAATCCCCGTTACGATTTCTTCCTGCCATAACCAGTGCGGACTTACATAATGAAGTTTTCGTTATTTATAAAGATGCTTATATTGAAAAGATTGCAGCAGAGCTGATTTCCGGAGATTCCGGCAACCGCATTGCGTTAACGACCAATAACACACAAGCCATCATGCAAATGGTTAGCCGCGGCAATGCCATTACGATCGCAACGGATTACATTGTGATGACGATGCCAGAGAAGTTCAAGAGCGAGGTCGTGACGATCCCGATCGGCAAATATCGCAAATACCCGAATTATTTGTGGAGGATTACGAAGAAGGATGTGGAAGTGTCCGCGATTATTAAGGAGTATACGCAGCATTTGTTTGCGAATTTGGAGTGAGGGGAGGACTAACCCCCAAAAGTAATCACAACATTCCCCTTCTTACGCCCAGTCTCCACATACCAGTGAGCCTCTGCCATTTGTTCCAGAGGGTAGCCTTTATCAATCACCGCTTTTAACTGCCCCGTATCAAAAAGCTCCGCGAGAAGGACGAGATTCTCTTTCTTCTGTTGTAAGCCGGAAGCTTTGAACTTGGCTTTTTTGCTGCCGATCTTGGATGTCCATAGCATCTGAAGCAATATGCCTAGCGATGGAACTGTGGAGAGATAGATCCCGCTGGGGGATAGCGAGTTCTTGCATTGTGAAAATGAACGCTTACCTACCGCGTCGAAAATAACATCATAAGTCCGACCATTCTTGGTGAAATCCTCTTTGGTATAGTCACTGACGAGGTCGGCCCCCAGAGATTGCACTAAGGCTGCGTTTGTGGAACTGCACACCCCTGTTACTTCAGCGCCAAAGTACTTAGCGAGTTGTACCGCATAAGCCCCTACGGAGCCAGAAGCACCGTTGATCAATACCTTTTGTCCGCGCCCAAGAAGTGCCGTATCTCGGAGAAATGTCAATGCCGTTAAGCCTCCGTCACAGAGGCCCACAGCTTCCTCAAAACTCGCATTGGCCGGAAGGATAGCAAGTAGGCCAGTTTCAGGCAGGCAGGTGTACTCCGCATAGGCACCGAATTTTGTCGGACTAATACCGGAAACGCGGTCGCCAACCTTGAAGGAAGTCACGCTTTTGCCCACAGCCTCAACTTCCCCAGCCAACTCCACACCAAGGATCGGATGTTTCGGTCTAGCCAAACCGTACATCAGTCGAATGAAGAAAGGATCAGCCTTACGAAAAGCGCAGTCCGAAGGCGTGACGATAGCGGCATGTAGTTTGATCCGCACTTCATCATCCTTAGGTGTCGGTTTGTCTACCTCTTTGAGCTGAAGAACTTCGGGTGTTCCGTACTTCGTACACACAATCGCTCTCATTGAAATTCCTCCTGGTTGGTAGATGATCTTCCTCACACCTGTTCATTCTCGATAAAGAAAACATCTTCCAACGGTAATTTGAAGACACCAGCAATGCGAAAAGCTAATTCCAAAGAAGGGGAGTATTTGCCCTGTTCGAGGGCGACGATGGTTTGCCTTGTTACCCCCGCTTTATCCGCCAACTGTTGTTGGGTCATTTCATTCTGATTAAAACGTAATTTTCGTATATGATTGCTGATCAGAAGTTTACCCATGCTAGACTCCTTTGCGATAGTGGTAGAGCTGTGTGGTTATTCCTGCCATCTCAGAGAGGATTCCTGAGCATAAGAGGATGATGAACATGGTAGAAGGAGACATCTCGAAGACGAGGGATCCCATAGCTAGAAGGAAGCCGAGTATAAAGACATAGTGGGAGGTTCTGGTGGCTTTCAAATCAATCAATTTGTCGAGTTCGTCTGAGAAAGAGGGTTCCACTTCTTTGGTGGTTATGCGGTAGATGATATTGAAAATGATCGCAATGATAATTTTAGCTACGATGGATACGGGGATTAAGATTAAAATGGTAGCCGCCCAAAAGCGGAAGGTTTCCGTCGTGTCCATTTGCATGTCGTGAAATTTTTGAAAGACATACCAACAATAGCAACCAAAAATAAGCAAAGTACTTAGGAAAGAGACGATATGCTTTCTCTCTTGATAGGACATTCTTCCATGCCTCCTGTACGTTAATGGTAACATTTAGTAAAGTGTTCTATACACAATGTAACTTATACCAGACATTAAGTCAACTATACAATACACCATTTAATTAAAAATGTCTTGACCCTAAACATGATATAATCAGCCTAGAATGATGCAGGTAAAAGGGGATAGCTATGAGTGTAATTCGTTTGGAGAATGTTACGAAGAAATATGAGGACGCGATGATTTTTCGCGATATTTATTTTAAAGTCAGTCAAGGTGAGCGAATCGGTCTGATTGGACGGAATGGTGCCGGGAAATCGACAGTTTTTAAGCTAATTATGGGTAAGGATGAGCCCACCTCAGGCAAGGTAGAGATAGATCCGCAGGTTAAAATAGGGTACTTTTCGCAATTCTCGGAAATGACCGGAAGCTTGTCCGTTCAGCAAGAGTTGGAAATGTGTTTTGAGCAGGTTGCGGGGATCGAACGCGAGTTGCAGGAAGTTGGTGAAAAGCTTGGTACCGTCACCGATGACGGGGAAATGGATAAGCTGCTGACCAGGCAAGCTGAGCTGTTTGAGCAAATGGAGCATTTGGACGGATGGAACGTGTCTGTTGAGATTAACACTGTTCTAACGAAGCTAGGCTTCAATGAACGATCGCGTCATCAGCCTATCGGAGAGTTATCCGGTGGTTGGAGAAACCGTGCCGCGCTTGCCAAAATGCTCATAGAGCAACCAGATGTTGTCCTGCTGGACGAGCCGACGAATTACTTAGATATCGAGGGGATTGCCTGGTTGGAGCAGTGGCTGTATCGGTTCAAAGGCGCGATGATTCTGATATCCCATGACCGGGAATTTATTGATAAGGTAGTCACGCAAGTGATCGAGATCGAAAACTATCGCTTTCAGGAATACGAGGGGAATTACACCGACTATATCCGTAAAAAGAAGATGCGCAAAAAGGAGCTCGACCGCCAATTTGAGTGGGAAGAAGAGCTGCTCCTCATGGAAGCGGAAGCCATCGATAGCCGCGCTAGCAAGAAATCGTCGAAGGACCGTCTCTCACGTCAGTTAGCAGATAATAAGAAACGGATCGAACCGCATCCCGTCAACGTGCTGATCACGGATATTTATGAGCGCCTGCGGTTTCCGGACAAGCTGTGCGAGGTGAAAGGGATCGGGCAGACCTACGAGGACCGGACCATTTTCCAAGACGTCAGCTTCGATATTCAAAAGGAAGACCGCCTTGTCATTGTTGGCCCTAACGGAAGCGGGAAATCCACGCTCATTAAGGTGCTTACAGGACAAGAGAAGCCGGAGTCCGGCGAGGTGATCTGGGAAAAAGGCGTTAGTTACGCGTATTTTAACCGGATGTGGGAAGAGCTTAATCCGAAGGATACCGTTAGCCATGCGGTGAATACGTACGGCCTCGGACTGGATGCGCCACGGAAAAAGGTGAACAAATTCCTGGCTATGCTGCAATTTTCGGAGATGGATCTCAGCAAGTTCATTGGCAACCTCTCTGGCGGTCAAAAAGCGCGGGTCGCGCTAGCTAAATGTCTCCTCTCCGGCGCCGCGGTCATCATCTTAGATGAGCCGACGAATCATCTCGATCTTATGAGTATTCAGGTCATGGAGCAGGCATTAATTCATTTCCCTGGCGCTGTGATTACAGTTAGCCATGATCGTTTCTTTATTGATAAAATCGGAACGAAAATGCTGACGTTTGACCCGGTGACGGGCGTCAGTGAGCAGAATTTATAAGTGAGGAGATGTTCGTGTGGGACAGTTTACTGTGGAACAAAGTATTTGGGTTCAGGCTTCGGTGCAACGAGCATGGGAAGCGGTGACGGAAGGTGAGCAGCTAACGGAGTGGTACTCGCCAGGCTCGCCATGGGACGTCGCCGAGCTTTCGCCGGGAGCTGAGGTTTACTTTCATCATTTACCGAATGAGTACCACGCGGGGACAGAGGTTGTCACTTTGCGGGCGATCATCGAGGGAGTTGAACCTCAGCAACGCTTCGCGTTGCGTTGGGAGTTTAGCGTGCCGGATTATGAGATGATCACGACATTTCTCACTGCGGAGGAAGATGGCGGTACCCGCGTGACCATCACGGAGACAGGCTATGAATCGAAGGAGCAGGCAAAGCCGACGGAAGAGGGCTACGCCATGTCTTTGGAGAACTTGAAGGCCCATTTGGAGGGGCGAGAGTTGCCGTATTAGAAGCCTAACCACCAGCGTCTTGACGTAACTAATTGGAAAATATGCAGTTAATTTCGCTCGAATACTCACTTTGATTTAAATAACTGTAAAAAGCGCAGTTAATTTTAATGGTTTTCGTCGGGAAGGGATAAATGGGATGAATTAACTGTACATTTTCCATGTATTGAGGATAAATATCAGTTTGACGTCAAAATAGATGGAGTTTTTCCAGTTAGTTGGATGGCGGTTCCTTTTGTGCTTTCGGCTTTTTTAATTGAATATTTATCTCGATTGTTGAAAAAGCTTTCCAAATACCTGCCCATTTTTTCTGTCGTCAGCGGAGTCGTTATGATCTTTATGGGTCTTCTTGTATTCACGAATCGAATGGAGATGATTACGCAGTCTTTTTCCTTTTTATCAAGCCCGTACAGCATTAGTGAGAAGGTAGCAGTGGAAAGCTCCGAGTTGCAGCCAGCGGTCCCGAATACGGAGAGCACTGATGAAGGGGCAACAACGCCTGCTACTCTATTACGCAACGCTCAGGAACGGGAGCAAGCGATCGATTTCACAGTAACGGACTTGCATGGCGAGCGGGTAACATTAAGCGACCTCAAAGGCAAAAACGTGTATATCAACTTCTGGGCAACTTGGTGTAAGTGGTGCATTAAAGAAATGCCGGATATGGAGAAGGTCTATCACGATTATAAGGATGACAATATTGTCATGTTGGCTATTGATGTCGGTGAAAGTCAGGATAAGGTAACCGAATATCTGAAAGAACATCCTTATTCCTTCCGCGTGGTGCTCGATCCGGATAAAAAGGTCACGCAAGCCTACAAACTCCGATCAATTCTGGTTTCCATTTTTGTAGATAAACAGGGAAGAGTCGCCTATAACCGTGTAGGCACATTAACAGAAGCTCAGATGAGGAGCGTTATTCAGGGACTGCTGGCGGAATAGTATTTCTAGGTAATGAGAACACTTGATCTCATTCCGTTTTCCGTGTTACAATTTTAGGAAATAGATGATGAATGGCGGGATCGTAAGATGAGAATTCAATTAGAGGGCATTACGTTGTTATCCCATAATGTTGCGCGTTTAGCCGGGTTTTATCGGGATGTTCTTGGATTTCGTATCGTCGTGGAAGAAACGGATTATGTAGAATTTGATAATAGCGGGGTCCGCCTGGCAATTTGTTCGACTCCTCTAATGGCGGATAATACGAATGATCATCCTTCGTTTAAGGAAGAGCGTAAAGGGCAAAGCTTTGAATTCAATTTTCAATGTGACTCGCCGGAAGAAGTAAGAACGCTGTATCGGGAGTACGTCTCCAAAGGAGCTACAGCGATTATGGAGCCAAAGGAGAAGCATTGGGGGCATGTGACGGCATTTTTTGCTGATCCGGATGGGAATGTTCATTCGTTGTTTGCGGTTAATCCTACATCAACTTAATGCTACAAACGCATCTGTATGTATTCGAATGTAGGTTGCTATGTCTTTGTTAGTGATCTCTGCTGCTACTAGTAAGGCCGCGTAGAGCGGTTTGATGTCCGACATCAGGTCGATGTCTTGCTCGAGATCCGTTGTAGAAATATCAAAGTTTGTGATATTTCTAGGGTGATTACGTTGCCGAAGCAGCTCTTCCATACGCTCGACTTGAGGCAGTGTGGTACGGTCTTCGAAAAAGCGCAGCGCGCTTTGTAGACCCGCCCATCTCGCCGGCTGTGCGAGGAAATACGCGCTCCACCAATAGAAATCAACCTGCGATTTAATGGCATGGGTGTGATAGACGCGGAAGGCGAACAAGGCTTGTTGCCCTGTTGTAAGATTTTGAAATAACCCAGAGGTGAAATCTTCTCCTCGTGTTTGAATCTCTTTATAAGCTGCTATGATCGGCTGAAAGCAGGCTGCGACTAGTGCCTCGTCTCCCAATGTGTGGAACGTTTCTTGCCTCATTTTTATTAGTATGCTCGGATCACTCCTTCTCTTTTCGATATTGTACGACTCCCACTGCCAATAATTATCTCCGCGATGAGCAAATTACCACAGATCAGGCATGCTGCCTTTATCGGTGACAAACGCTTGATCCTTTATACCGTCTGGATCTCCATAGAAGAACAAGGCATAAGCCGCGATCCCTACGGCCAGCAAAGCCAAAACGCCAAACACCCAACCCCGTCGTCTTTTTCGGATTCTCTTCACTAAGCATCCCTCACAGCTTATCGAATTGTATTTGATTCGATCTTACCATGTAGGGAATTATTTCCAGAAGCGACCAAGGTCGGAGCGGGCGCTCCTCCTTGAGTCGGGGATTAGGATCAGCCAAGCTCGCTAGGCTAGATCCAACTCCAAAACCACCGGACAATGATCGCTTCCCAAGATATCGCATGAAATTGATGCCTCGGTAATCTTAGGCGCTAGTCGCGTTGACGCAAGGAAATAGTCGATCCGCCAGCCCACATTCCGAGCACGAACGCCTGGCATATTGGACCACCACGAGTACACATCGGTTCTCTCCGGATATAGATGTCGGAACGTATCGATGAAGCCAGCTGCCAGCAAGTCCGTCATTTTGCCACGCTCTTCGAGGGTGAAGCCGGAGTTGTTGTGGTTGCCTTTGGCATTTTTTAAATCAATCTCGTTATGGGCAACATTCAAATCCCCACAAACCAACATAGGTTTAACTGCATCCAACCCGACCAAATAGTCGCGAAACCGATCTTCCCACTCTAACCGATAAGGCAGTCTGGATAGATCCCGCTTAGCGTTCGGTGTGTACACCGTGACGAGGTAGAAATTCTCGAATTCCAAGGTGAGGATACGACCTTCGGGCTCGGAATCTTCTTCAATGCCATAACGGACAGAAAGCGGCTCTACTTTCGAGAAAACGGCCGTACCGGAATACCCTTTTTTCTCCGCGTAGTTCCAATATTGCTTATATCCCACACCAAGATCGAGGTCGATTTGACCTTCCTGGAGCTTCGTTTCCTGCAAGCAAAATAAATCAGCATCCACCTCTTTAAAATAATCAACAAACCCTTTATTCACGCAGGCTCTCAAGCCATTCACATTCCAAGATACCAGTTTCATCTGTGTTTCTCCTTGCTTCTACTGATGATTTTATAATCTAAAAATCAGTGTACCATATGTTCGTCCTATAGGGGTGCCCTAATCAAGCAAACTCCCCAATATAAGAAAATACCACACTCTTTCATCAGGATTATTGATTTAATTTCCCTTGAAGCAGATGCTATACTTTATTTATCCAACTAAACGTATAGGTTTAATTACAGACCCATGAGAGCGAGGTTCCCTATGCCTAAAATATATAATAATTTAACAGAGCTCATCGGTAACACACCGCTGCTGGAGCTCTGGAACTTTAATAAACGGCAAGAGCTTAACGCGCGAATTGTCGCGAAGCTGGAGTATTTTAACCCTGCGGGCAGCGTGAAGGATCGCATTGGCTATGGCATGCTGAAGGAAGCGGAACGCAGAGGGAAAATTAATAAAGACACCGTCATCATCGAACCGACGAGCGGGAATACAGGCATTGGGCTTGCCTTTGCGGCTGCAGCGCTGGGGTATCGGTTAATCATTATTTTGCCGGATTCCTTCAGCGAGGAACGGCGCAAAATCGTTAAAGCCCTAGGCGCAGAGCTGGTGCTCACACCAGCTGCCGAAGGCATGCAAGGGGCGATTCGCAAGGCCAAGGAATTGGCTGCCCAACTGCCTAATTCTTATATCCCGCAGCAGTTTAGCAATCCGGCCAATCCTAACATTCATCGCACAACAACAGCAGAAGAAATATGGCGAGATACGGGCGGGAATGTTGATATTTTCGTAGCAGGCGTAGGCTCTGGTGGTACGATTACTGGCGTCGGAGAGATACTGAAGCAGCGACATTCCGATGTTCAAATTGTAGCCGTAGAACCTGCCAGTTCTCCGGTGCTATCCGGCGGTGCACGTGGCGTGCACCAGATTCAAGGGATCGGCGCTGGATTTGTGCCGGATAATTTTAATCGGGAAATCGTTGACGAGATTCTCACCGTTACCAATGAAGAGGCGATGGAGACGGCTCGCCAATTGGCCAAAAGCGAAGGGCTTCTGGTCGGCATTTCATCGGGAGCGGCCGCTTTTGCCGCAGTTCAATTGGCCAAACGCCCTGAGAACAAAGGGAAGACAATCGTCGTTATCCTGCCGGATACCGGGGAGCGATATTTGTCATCGGCGCTGTATGCAGAGCTCGAATAAGGGGAACGAAGTGACCAAATAGACCGTGAAGGGTAGCGAAATTGCGCCTTTCACGGTTTTTTGCATGCAGAAATTAAGCTGTTTTCGCCACGAAGAGATTTTCGACTTGTTCGGCGAGCGTTTTGGTAAGCAGATGATTAATGTGCTGAAAACGCTAGACTTCTCCTTGTTTGAGCTTTCAACGCTTGAAGGACGCTATGTAGCAGGCTTCGGTCAAGCCTTCGATATCGATTTGGCGGCAACGAAATTCGAGCACGTAGCAAGAGATGGTCACCAACCAGCTAAAACATCCTAAAATTAGAAGATGAAGGAGTGCTTAAGCATGAGTTTTGAAACGGTATTGCCAATTTGGAACGCGATTCAAGGTCGTTTTCATAAAACGGTCCAAAAGCTCCCGGAAGCTAACTTGACCCTCGAATTGGGTTCAGCTTCAATCGGATACATGCTTCGCCATAATGCTGAGGTTGAATATATGTTTGCGAACTGGTTTTTCGGTGTGAAAATTCCGGAAGGGATCAAGCTGTACACCGCAGGCGGACCTAATGGCCCGAAGGTAAAACCAGCATTCACCAACCTACAAGAATTGGTAGATGATCTAATGGCCTCGAACAACCATCTCATTGAAGCGATGCGCGCGCTGCCGGAAGAAGCATGGACGGTGCCTGTTGAATCGCCGATGGGACCATCTACGCCACTGGAAGCCGTGGGAAGATTGATGTATCACACAGGCATTCATTCGGGTCAAATTTCGTTGATTCAAAAGCATTTCGCTGTTCAAGAGAATGCGGCGCACTAGTTTGTAAGGCTCTCCTGGTTAAGGAGGGCCTTTTCTTTTTGTATGGCAAAAATGCAAAAGAGCATCCTTTTAAGGGGAATTCACTTCACAATTTTAAATAAATGCAAAAAGGCATCTTTTGGGGTTGAAAATGCCTAAATAGAGCTGAAAATACAGAAATTGATGCCTTTTTGCATCAATTTCAGCCGAAATCATCTATTTGATATAAAAAGGGTTGCACTATTGCATTTTTCAGCAGATGGAGAGGTAGCTGGTGGTCAATTCGGGCAGAAGCCCGGCGTCTTCGTACAGATCAGCTTCGCATATTTCGGATCGAGCTTAGCCAGCTCGGTGTAATAGCCGCTAACCGCATGGTTGCCAGCAAATGAACCCGTTGGAAAGTCGAGCTCGACGCCCTTTTTCACATGAATATAGTGATAAAGATCGCCTGTGATCGGCGAGGTATAAACGAGCGGGGGAAGTTTAGGGACCATATCATTGCGATTGTAGATGCGGTAGTGGGGGCCCGTTTTGCGATTATATTGATTAGCGAAGGTTGTGCTCCCCACGCGAGGTGAACCGTAGGTATAGACAGATGGATCCTTGAACTTGGTGTTCGTTGCTAGATCGGAGGCGCATAATGTCGCGAGTGCCCCACCCAAACTATGCCCTGTGAGGTAGAGCTGCTTGTGCGCAGATAGCTTGTTCATGGCACCCAGAATTTGCTTACGCGCAGATTGATAAATATCCAGAAAGCCCTGATGCACAAGCCCCCCTTGTTTGGCGTAGGGGAAGTCAGTTTGCCTAGCTATAGCGTCAGAGATCCAATCCGAGGTCGTGGAAGTCCCCCGAAATACAATGACAATTTGATTGTCTGATTCCGTAATAAATCCGAACAATTCGCGCCCGCTTAAAACAGATGTCGCCGTGATAGGTGTCACGATCCGATAGGTAGCAGGTAAAATTATCGCTTCCGTCCCCTGTTCCAATTGTGTATAGCTTTGGCCGCACATCGCCGCGAGGCGAATGGCAGTTCGTGTATCCATAGAGTTGCTGAACATGATTCCACGCCTCCACAGCCAGGATAAGATATACCTATAAATATGAAAATAATGGATACATGTCCTCCGGCAATTGCCCATTTGTGGGGAATTTCAGGTATAATAGGCAAGTGTTGCAACCATTACGAGTATGAAGCCAAGTCGGTTGTCAACGATACGAAAGGTGGAATAGACACATGCTAAAAAGGTTTTTTTCCTACTATCGACCCTATAAGCACTTATTTATTTTAGATTTTACTTGTGCGGTGGTGGCTGGGGTGCTGGAGCTAGGGTTCCCGCTGGCTGTCAATCAGGTTGTCGATAAATTACTTCCTGCGGGCAATTGGGGCTGGATTATATGGGCTTGTATAGGTCTGCTAGCCGTCTATGGCCTTAACACATTGCTCCATTTCGTCGTGACGTATTGGGGGCATAAGCTGGGGATCAACATCGAAACGGATATGCGCAAAAAGATGTTCCACCATCTGCAGAAGCTGAGCTTCCGGTTCTATGACAATAACAAAACAGGGCAAATCATGTCGCGCATGTCCAATGACTTGCTTGAAATTGGCGAGGTGGCTCATCATGGTCCAGAGGATCTTTTTATCGCCGTGATGACACTCATTGGAGCGCTTGTTCTCATGCTGCAAATCAATGTAAAGCTGGCGCTGCTCACGTTCGTCATTGTGCCGTTCCTGCTGTGGATTGCGGTGTTTTTTAATCAGAAAATGACAAAAACGTTCCGTCGCATGATGGGCGATCTGGCGGATATTAATGCGAGAGTCGAAGATAACATTGGTGGTATTCGTGTCGTACAAGCTTTTGCCAATGAAGCGCATGAGAAGAAATTGTTCGAGGTGAACAATGGCCGATTCCGATTGACGAAGCTGGCTTCTTATAAAATTATGGCGTGGAACATTTCCTTAAGCTATATCTTAATGCGTTCCGTGACGGTATTCGTGCTCATCTGTGGCACATGGTTCGTCATTGATAAGCAAATTTCCTATGGCGAATTCATTGCCTTTGTTCTATTAACGAACGTATTCTTAGGTCCGATTCAAAAAATCAATAACGTCATCGAAAGCTATCCGAAGGGCATCGCTGGTTTCAAACGCTATGTCGAGATCATCGACACCGATCCAGAGGTTGAGAATCACCCGAATGCCCGCAAGGTGGATCATCTGGATGGGCAGATCAAGTTTGATCGCGTTTCCTTCGGGTACGGGGAAGAGGATCGTGTGTTGAACAACATCTCCCTGAATATTCGGGCGGGAGAGACTGTCGCATTCGTCGGGCCATCTGGGTCAGGCAAAACGACGATCTGCTCCCTGCTGCCGCGCTTCTACGATGTCAGCGAAGGCAGCATCACGATTGATGGGCTCGATATCCGCCATATCGAGCTGGAATCGCTGCGCCGCCAAATCGGCATCGTGCAGCAGGATGTGTTCCTGTTCTCCGGCACGATGCGGGAGAACATTGCGTACGGCAAGCTGGGCGCGACGGATGAGGAGATCTGGGACGCTGCGCGGCGCGCGCAGCTGCAGGGGTACATCCAGTCCCAGCCGAAGGGACTGGATACGGTCATCGGAGAGCGCGGCGTCAAGCTCTCCGGCGGGCAGAAGCAGCGCCTCGCGATCGCGCGCATGTTCTTGAAAAATCCGCCGATTCTCATCCTAGATGAGGCGACATCGGCGCTGGATACCGAGACCGAAGCGGCGATCCAGCAGTCCTTGGCGGAGCTGTCGAAGGGCCGCACGACACTCGTCATTGCGCATCGACTCGCGACGATCAAGAACGCAGACCGCATCGTCGTTGTAACGGAAGACGGCATCACCGAGCAAGGCGCGCATGAAGAGCTTATCGCCGTAGGCGGTATGTACAGCCGCTTGCATCAGGCGCAGTTCAGTTCTTAAGAAGCGTTCACCTTCCTGTTCATTCGGGAAGGTGGAGGCTTTTTCTTTTTCAACAAATTAAACTAGTCCTGTCCAAAACCTTCATGTTAAACTAAGCCCATATAAAGACTATTTTACCTAAGGTAAATAATGAATGAGGTGGCACGGATTGAAGTCGATAGGACGATGGCTATTGCTGGGTGCGATTACGCTGATCGGTATTTTCTTGCTGAGTAATATCAGACAGATGTTCTTGTCCGTTCAGCCCGATCAGATCAAAGTAACGGTCAATGCCAGCATTAGCATGCAGAAGGTAAGTGAAATGCTGCCTGGGAGTAAGATTTTGAATGAAAAAAGCGGTCTCCTAGAAGTCCCCTACGGGAAGTTCTGGGAATATCAAGGAACAGCAATGACGATCAAAGGTGTGCTGCGATCCTCCGTGGTACCGCTAGATAAGCCAATCATTTCGTGGCGTTATTATGGCTATACGGTCAAAGATCAGCTCAAGGGCTTCCTGCATGGCGATTTTGGCAAATACCGAGATCCCTACACCCGCAAGGAAGTGGCGATGACGACAGCCATTCCTAAGATGCTTTTAAAAACCTGCACCTACTTCATCCCTGGCTTGCTGCTGGCGATTCTGCTCAGTATGTTGTTCGCGCTGTGGGCTTCGATCGCAAGGCGAGTCGGTACCATCCTGGATGGCATTCATGCGCTGCTCGTGGGCTTACCGGACTTTTTCCTGATCGTGCTGATCCAATTGGGTGCGATTTATGCCACGCGTTTGCTGGGCCATTATGTCTTGCTGGTTGTTCAGGTTGGGGACAGGACGCCATTTCTCATCCCCTTCCTGACCATTGCATTGATCCCTTCGGTGACGATTTATGGGACGCTTCGTGTGGCCATTGCCCGTGAACTCGGGCAGGATTACGTTGTAACCGCACTTGCCAAAGGATTGACGCGGCGCGAGGTACTCTTTTCGCATGTGCTGCGGAACGTGATGGAGGATGTGCTCGCAATATTGCCTCGAGCTACGACATTAGCTCTAGCCAGCATGGCGGTCGCGGAGGCCATTTGCGGTATTGGCGGCTTGGGAGGCTTCATCATTTTGCCGATTTATCAGGGGATTACGTCCATGTCTGCGATCTGCGTGGTGCTAGGTTTGGTCGCAATGGCCTTTCATATCCTGTATGCGCTGCTTCGGAAGCGGTTTGTGGTCCGTGCAGAGGAGGTGGCTAGACCGTGAGAAAACGTCCTTCTACCGCATTTTATATATCGATTGCCATATTGGCACTATTCTTGATTGTGATGGTGTTCGGGTCTTGGTTGAAGCCTCACGGCATTTCGCCAGAGGACAAAATCAACATGATCCAATACCAAGAAGACGGCAAAACCAGATACGCCATCCCGCCTTATGCGCCGAATAGCACATTCGTGCTCGGAACGGATCATCGAGGCTTCGACATGCTCAGCTTATTATTGAATGGGTTAAAATACACGCTAGGCACAGCACTGGGACTGACCTTGCTTCGCTTTGCCGTGGCATTGCCTTGGGGCTTATGGAGCGGGATGTCGGGCAGGGGTCGCGGCCTGCTTCGCTCCTTGCAGTGGGCGGTTGCGGCGGTGCCGGCATTTATTTTCCTCTACCCGCCATTAGCGGGGATGTACTATGGGCTTAGGCTCGATCTTGGGGCCAAAGCAGACCCGCACAACAAGCTGTTATTCAGCATCACCTTCATTATCCTAATTACAGTGATTGGTCTGTTCCCGTTGGCGCATCAGATTGCCGATCGGACACGCTATTATAGTGGCAAAATGTTTATCGAAGCGTCCCGCCTTATGGGCGGTTCGTTCTGGCATCGGACGCTTCGGCATATTTTCCCGTCTATGCGAAATGAAATGATGTTCATTTTCTTAAGCGAGTTTATGCAGGTGCTTTTCCTGCTCGGGCAGCTTGCCGTGTTCAATATCGTGCTCGGAGGTACGGAAACCATCGGCGACGAGGAAGCTGGCTTCCAAATCACCATCAGCACCTCCGGTGAATGGCTCTCGCTGATCGCTTACGGTGCACGATACATTCGTCTGCATCCGTGGATTATCCTCAGCGCGGGTACAAGCTTTGCTGTGCTGTTCCTGTCCTTGCAGTTTTTCTTAAATCAGCTCAAACGTCGCTATGGCGAGGAACGTCAGCTGATGTAATTGAGTCGAGCCTCCATCCGAAGGGTGGGGCTCGGCTTTTTTGTTGTTTTCGGATAGTTACAATATAATAAAGTGTTAACGTGGTACATATTATGTGTTATAGTAATCAAAAAAGGAGGCAACTAAACATGGACGACAAACAAGACAAAACGAAGCGACTTTCGGTTTATTTGCCGGAGAAAGTGAAGTCGGATCTAGAACAGATGGCGGAGGACACAGGTCTGTCGATGACCCAGCTGATCGTCATGGCGACGCAGGGGTTGTTAGCGAATTACGCCGCGCAGGGTGGAGCGATATTTGCGGATCTGTTATCGGCGAGGCATCGCATCCTTCACGAAGTGAAGGAGAAGCAGGCGCTGTTGGACCAAGAGAAGCTCAGCATGCAGGCCTACTACGGCGCGCGAGCCGAGGAGTATGAACGGATTTATCACCGCGAGGATGCGGAGTTTCAACAGGAGCTGGCTCTCCTTTCCGACATCATCAAGAAGCAAGTGGAGGGACGCCGCGTACTGGAAATCGCCTGCGGAACTGGCTATTGGTCGCAAATTGCGGCTGAAACCGCAAAGCAGCTTGTCGGGGTAGACATACGTCCGGAGGTACTGCAGATTGCAGAGTCGAAGCCATGGCCGAAGGGGAATGCTGCCTTTCTGGAGGGTGACGCGTATGCACTCTCCGAGATACGAGGGGAGTTTGACTTTGGGCTGGCGAACTTCTGGTTTTCGCATATTCCGCGCAATCGGATCGACAGCTTTTTACAAGGCTTGAATGAACGATTGGGCAGTGGTGCGCAGGTGTTTATCGCAGATAACGTGTATGTGCCTGGAAGAGGCGGGGAGTTAATTACGCATGCGGATAGCGAAGACACTTACAAAAGACGTGAACTAGCAGACGGCTCTAAGCACGAAATTCTTAAGAACTATTTTAGCTATGAAGAGTTGAATGACATTTTCCGCCCGCTGTCACAGCATTTGCGTATCTTCGTGGGAGGCAGCTTCTGGTACGTGAGCTATACGATCAAATAACTAACCCATCCCAACTACTCCGTAGGAGGAATCAACCATGAGTGTCACGTTCCATACCACCGTTATGAAGGCCCAGAATAAAAATGCTACCGGTATTTCCATCCCCGAAGAGGCTATGACCACGTTAGCAGGAGGCAAAAAGCCAAGCGTATCCGTGACCCTGAACGGTTACACGTATCGAACGACGATCGCGGTCATGGGCGGCGAGTACCTCATCCCGCTCAGCGAAGCCCATCGACAAGCCTCCGGCTTGAAGGCCGGCGACCCTGTCGAGGTGACGTTGGCGTTGGATCTCGCGCCCCGCACCGTGGAGGTCCCGGCTGATCTTCAATCTGCATTGTCGGAAGTGGAGGGCGCGGTGCAGCGCTTTGAAGCGCTCGCGTTCTCCAAGCGCAAAGAATGCGTCCGACAGGTCGAGGACGCCAAAACCCAGGAGACGCGCCTCCGCCGGATCGCCAATGTTGTCACCCAGATGAGCGAGGCCTAGGAGTTCGGCCTGTTCGTTCTAATGCCCGGATGTGAATTTCAGTCCGAGCACTCCAACCAAGATTAGAATCATAAACAGGATTCGGAGCAAGCTGACGGGCTCATCGAGGAAAAGAGTCCCGATGATAATCGCGCCGACGGCGCCGATGCCGGTCCATGCCGCATAGGCGGTTCCGATGGGTAAGGTTTTCGTTGCGACAGCTAAGAAATAAAAGCTAACAATCATGCCGATAATCGTGACAATAGAGGGGACAAGCCGCGTGAATCCGTTGGAAAATTTCAATGCGATGGCCCAGACCACCTCGAAAACGCCTGCAATAGCGAGAAATAACCATGCCATAATGAACACTCCTTCTGTAGGAAACATTGTTGATAGTGTGCCACAAAAAAACAGAGAAAAGCCCGGGAATATCGCAAATGTTGCGATAGACTCCCGGGCTTTTCTCCCTCCGTGACCACAGCGTATTCGCTGTGTGTTTTCCCTTGGACCAGCCGGCGTTTGCGCACCGCGGAACCCTAGAAAACGACATGCCGTCATTATAGGACGGCTCACATGCTATGTCAAGTTACACTTTTTGGCTAAATGCTTTTGACCTCGCGTACTCTACTCCTCCAACGCGATCCCGTTCAATGCCACATGCGCACGGAACATATCCATGCCGTCCGGCTGCTCCTGCTCGGGTACCCACGTAGCCGTATCCCAAATCTTCGACAGCTTGAGAGCGCGACTGCAATGCACGAAGCATTCCTGCACCTCGACGCCGACAGCGGCGATCGGTGATTTTCCGTTCAGCTGCATTGTCGACAGCAGTTCCTCGTCCTTCGTCAGCCATGCGCGACCATTGACGCGTAGTACCATCTCAACCCCTGGGATGATAAATAGGAGGCCGACTTGCGGGTTGGTCAGTAGATTTTGCATGGAGTCGAGTCGACGATTGCCAAGTCGTTCTGGGAAGATGAGGCGGCGCTCATCTAAGACTCGTACGAATCCCGCAGCATCCCCGCGGGGCGACACGTCACTCAAGCCGTCCGCATTCGACGTAGAGAAGAAAAATAAAGGCGATTTGGCGATGAACGCACGTGCGTGCTCGTCGATTTGATTGATAACCTTATGTTGAACGGCAGGATGCGGCTCCCCAATATCCGCTCTAATCTCATCGATGGATTGAATAATGCCCGGAAAAGGGGGTTGCGTCATATTCGTCTTATTGGTTGTGCTGTCCATGCTTACCTTTCCTTCCTCGAGGCCGAAGGGCCTATCGTTGTATCGCTAGTATACGCTGTTATCCTCATTCAAATGAATGAAGCCCTGCAAGCCGCTCTTACGAGCAAAGCTAGCAGGGCCTCATTCTTGTCCGAGAACTTACTTGGATTCAGCAGTTAGTTGATTGTAGATATCATCCCAGAGAACACGTCTAGCTGAGACATATCGCTTCGCATAATAGGATTCGCTCAACTTATTCTTAACAACACCTTGATTTGTAGCGGAGTGAACGAATTCACCATCTCCAAGGTACATGCCTACGTGAGAGATACCGCTGCCATCCGTGTTGAAAAATACAAGATCGCCCTTACGAAGATCACTTTTGTCAACCCAGTAGCCTTCTTTGTTTTGTGATTTCGAGCTGTGTGGAAGGTCAATGCCGAACTCGTCAAACAAGTAGGACGTGAAACCAGAGCAATCGAAACCTTTGGTTGTCGTTCCTGCCCATCTGTAAGGCGTACCTAGAAGGTCATCTACCGCTTTATCCATATCGGATGCTGCTGCGAAAACGCTTCCTACACTAACACTCAAAAACAAAACAAGACTAAATACAAGACCAACAACTTTCTTCAACTGCTTGTCTCCTTCCGGTGCCTACGAGGTTAGCTGGAGGGTTCGGTTGAAGGTTCCCTATGATCCCTGTCTTGCAAGATCAATTCACCCGGAGTGGTTCCCCCGTTTCCCCATAAACTGAGGAATTCGGCATGAAATATTTGGTTTTTTGATGCTAGTCCTTGTTATTCGTCATAAAGAAAGGAAATCCTCTTTTAAAACGAAAAAATAGACAAGAAAACAGCGGAATAGTTCGGAAAATAGACAAAAAAAAGCCCCTTTCTCATGGAAAGGGGATGAATGCCTGGTTATTCACTGTTTTACTGGCTATTAATTGGTTATTTTGGCAGAAAGAAGTTGATATTGGGACGAAATGCCCCAAATCTGGAAGAAAATATGGAAGAGCGGGTACAACTGATAAATGATTAGCGCTACTAGTCCTGCCCATAAGTAGGTGGCCGTGACCGTGACCCCTGCCAGTAGTCCTGTAAAAAGTAGAAGGATGACGGCAAGTCCAACAATAGGCAGCGAATATCGAAAGAAGGAGATGACCGTCGACGTGATACCTAGCTTAGCTGCGATCGCAAATTGCACATACATAAACAAAAGTTGTAGAAAAAAGCCGTAGAGGAGTAAGCCGAGTATCCAAGGCATAAGCTTGAGAGCAAGCTGCTCGTAGGAACCGCTATGCCCCAGGATATAAGAAGCTTTCGGGATCACCCAGATGAGCGGAAGTGAAGTAAGTGCGATTCGGATGAGATACACAAGCAGGAAGGGGAGAAAGAGCTGCTTCATCCCCCGAAAGAAGCGATAGCCAGCGTTCTGATAAGCATGCGTGAGTGAATAGTAGACCCCGCCATTTAAAAGAGGGGTCAGCAGCATCCGCACACCAAGTAGAATAGCGAGCCACCATAAATATGAATGGCTGAGATCTGTTTTCATGAGTTGAAACTGGCCTTCAGCGAGAAAGATCTGCAAAGCCTGTTTAGGCTGCTCACCGCCAGGAAATCGATGCATAAGGGGGACGAGTATGCCCTGCACAAGTTTATACAGGAGCATACCCCAACCCATCTGATACAGGAACAAAATGATCGTGGCAAAAGGCTGCGCCATAGCTGCCCTGAAGCCGGATTTGATATAGGTGGCCAACGAGGGTCCCTCCTTAAAGTTTTCGTTAGAAAACTGGCTTCGTAAGCATACGCTGAGTTTGTCGTAAGACGTAAGCCATGTTTTTACCAGGCGACAGAGCCGAATATGGCTTGCAGGAGCTGAATAATGCCGAGATTCCAACGAATTTGCCACTTTGTATCTACCTGTGTTTGATAATAGTTGTTGATGTGCTTATTCTCGAGGATCAGCGTATACTTCGGATCAATACGCACCCAGTCGACGGGGGAAGCATGCGTGAGCTTAAACTCGATGCTGCCTTCCTTGCCATCCCATGTTTTATCCAACGTAGTGCCATCTGTAAAATGGAACAAAATCGGCACTTCCGGCGAATTGCCGCCATGCTTCACGATGCGGACTGTGCTCTCATACGTCTCGGATCCCTTAGAGCCCTGAGGCCGAACGTTGACGCTTTCGACAGCATAATCCATCATCATATCGCCATATACATATTGATTAAAGAAATCATCCCAATCGGTTTTGCTGACATCCTCCACAACTTGTTGGAAATCCTTCGTAGAGGGATGTTTGAACTGCCACTTCTGGAAATACGTTTTCATAATCCGATCCATCGTCTTGGTGCCAACTTGCTGCTCGATCGCTTTCAGCACGAGCTTGCCGCGCGTGTACACATTTTCTGCATACTGGTCATGTCCTGCGTAGGCCCAAGCCTCTTTCTGCAGTCCGTCAGGGGAGGTGATGTAGCTGGATTCGACAGGCAAGTTAGGGGCATCGCCATATTCAGCTTCCATCACTTTATCTTCCGCATAGGAGGTGAAGCCTTCGTCCAGCCAAGCTTCCTCGAATTCATTGCTGGCAACGAGCCCGTAGAAGAATTGGTGGCCGATCTCATGAACGACGACACGTTCCAGTTCTAAATCGGGATCTTTATCACTTGCTCCCCAAGCGGTGACCAAGGTTGGGTATTCCATGCCGCCTGCGCCGTTTCCGCCAGCTGGCGGTACGACGATGGAAAGCGTAGAGTACGGATACGTTCCGTACCACTGGCTATAGCGCGATAGCGCTTTTTTGGCAGCGTACATGTAGCGATCCTTTAATTCTTGATGATTGGGGTCGAGATACAGCTTAATTTTTACCCCAGGAATTTGTGGCGTAGAGAAGGGCTCTTCCACATAGACGAAATGAGGCGACGCCGACCAAGCAAAATCATGGACATCCTCGGCATAGAATTGATATGTCTTCATTCCCTTGTCCGTCACAGCAGGCTTCACAGGAAAGCCAGTGGCAGCCACCATGTAGTTCGCGGGTACTTGGATTTTCACATCATACATGCCGAAATCGGCATAGAACTCGGAATTTCCATGGTATTGATGAAGATTCCAACCAGGCTCCGTCCGTCCTCTTGTTCCTTTGCGTTCATAAGCAGCTACCTTTGGGAACCACTGCCCTGCCATGACGAAATCACCGACATACCCCATTCGTGCAAAAGCTGCCGGCAGCTTCACAAGGAACTCAGTCGTGATGGTCACTTGTTCTCCTGCGCCTACAGGCTTAGGCAACGGGATTTTGAGCAGCGTATGGTCGTCCTTATTGCCGTCATCCGGCTGCACGAACGACATCCGCTTGGTGAGATCGTCGCCCGTATCCGATTTCACGGATAACAGCTCCATACTGCCGCCGCTATCGGCTGTCGCTTCATCTTCCCTTAGCTTTCCGCCGGACTCGCGCATAAACGTTGTTTTTTTAGAAGCGAAAGCGTTGGGATAGAGGTGCAAATAAATTTCTTGTACAGGAACAGATCCTGGATTTTCCCACGTGAGCGTTTGTTGCCCTTGGAGCTGCTGCGTCTCGGGTGTGTAGGCAACGTTCATGTGATATTCGGCGATACGATAACTAAGTGGTGTTGAGGTTTCTACGGGTTTGCCATTATCTGCAGGCTGCATGTCCGGTGTCTTTGCAATCGGAACATCTTTAGAGACGACAGGAACAGTCCCTCTTGGTGTGGAGGGGAGCAAGGTGTTCGTTAGTAACACTGCGCCGGCAGCAAGGAGCATGACAGCAAACCACTGTACCTTGCGGCTATTGAATAGAGCATTCATATCCATGGATTCACCCCGCCTAAACAAGCATCTACAGCATGTATATGTAGACAACCTAGGGAATATTTCTGCGAGGTGAAAGAAAAGTGTGAAATGAGAGAAATAGGCATGGAAGAGCCGTCGCCACTTGTTCTAGCCGATGACTTTCGCTACAATGAAAGCAAGTCGTCATTAATACTTTATGTAGAGTGGAAGGTGCCATTATGGAAGCGGATAAAAAGAAGCTGGCCTTAAATATAGTAAGCTCAAAAGTAAATCACAAAGGCTTTGGCGCAGGAGCCATCGATCTTAGCAACGTCTCAGGAATCATTATTGACGGGGATGAAGCGTATCTAGACGAGGGAACGCTGCATGCCAAGAGCAAGATTGAGAAAGGGATTAAATTCTCCACGAATAAGGAGGATGTCCCGAATGGCCGTAAAGCGTGGATTGTATGGGTAGCGGTTGATCGTACAGAAGATGGTGCCTATTATGCAGGGATGTCCGCTTGCGAAATGTTAATCGATACCGAAGCGCGCCGCGGATGGAAAATTCTTGCGGATCACGTGAACAAAATGGACGGTGCGATGAAACGTAAATTTATCCTGGAAGGATTGTCGGATAGTGAGCGTGCTGCCCTTCGCAACCAGTTGATCGCGCACAACGAAGACTGGTGGAATCGCTCTGACCAAAGCCTGAAGGACGCACTCGCCTAGGGTTTCTAAAGAATATGAACATTATGTGTCATCCATTGTTACGTAATGTCGAAGCGGGTATACTAGACCCTAGTGTATGTTACCTCATATACTAGGACAGCAAAAAGGCAGGACTAAGACGCGCTTAGTACTGCCTTTTTGTGTTGTCTTTTAACTGTTATATTAATCGTTCCACCAACGTTTAAGGTCGTTCCACCATGAGCCGTTGTCGCCTTTGGCGCCGGCTTTTTGACCGCCAGTCGCACCTGGATTAGCAGGCTTGCCAGTACAATATGTGGTGGGCTCTGTGCCAGCAAGGAAAGCCTCCATCTTGGCGTTCGGGCAGTCCTCATTGGACAATTTGCCGCTCACTGGATCAATATACACAGTAGAGATACCCTCTGGGATCGGGAACAGCTTCGGCGGTATCGCATCCAAGGTTTGTTCCGTGAAATCCGCAAAGATCGGGGACGCTAGATGAGATTCCACCGTCGTGATCGCACGGCTCTTGTCATAGCCGACCCAGACAGCCGTGGACAGCTCCGGTGTAAAGCCGACGAGCCAAGCGTCCGTATCGGTTGTACCTGTTTTACCGGCAATCGGCCGTTTAATCGTGCTAGCGACACGGTTGCCTGTGCCACCCTCCTCGAACACGCTCTCCATGAGATTCGTCATCACATATGCAACCGCAGGTGGAATGACTTGCTCCTCCACGGGATTCGCTTCATATAAGACACTGCCATTTGCATCTTCAATCCGCAAAATCGCGGTAGGTTCCCGATGTATACCTTGATCCGCAATGGAGGCAAAGGCCGAAGCCATCTCCAGTGGACTCACGGGAAACGATCCAAGCGCTAGGGACGGCAGCGGCTTCATCGATGAAGCAATGCCAAGCTTACGCGCGAAGTCGATGACCTTCTGAGGACCGACCGCGAGAATCGTGGACACCGCATAAATATTATCCGACTTCGAAATCGCCTGCCGCATATCAATATTCCCATTCGTATACTGGTCATTAAAATTTCTTGGCGTATATTGCTGCCGCCCCTCATCGTAAGTAAACACAGTCGGCTCACTCTTGACCATGGAGACTGGTGTGAAGCCATTCATCAAGGCGACCATATAGACGAATGGTTTAAAAGAGGATCCAGGCTGCCGCGTATTCGAAAGCACGCGATTGAACTGATTCTCCGTATAGTCGCGACCGCCGACCATCGCTTTGATTTCGCCTGTACGCGGGTCGACGGCGACCAGCGCGGCTTGCAGCTCGGGCTTGCCTTCGAGCTGCTTCGTGATCACATTTTCAGCGATTTGCTGGGCATTCTTATCCAGTGTGGTATAGATGCGAATGCCGCCCTCATCGAATTGTTCTTCTGTAATACCGAGCTTCTCCGTCGCTAAATTGCGGACATAATCACGGAAATAAGGCGCGGCCGAAGGCTTCTTTTTCGTTAATGGCTGAATCGTCAGCTTCTCCTTGCCAGCAGCATCGGCTGCGCTTTGGGTAATGAAGCCGCTGTTCACCATCGTCTGGAGGACGATTTTTTGCCGATCCATCGCATTTTGCAAATCATAATAAGGAGAATAATAACGCGGTCCCTTCGGAACCCCGGCGATCATGGCGCTTTCCGCTAAGGTTAGTTCACTGGCATGCTTGCCGAAGAACAGCTCGGATGCGGTCTCAATGCCATAGGTGGAGTGCCCGTAATAGATTTGGTTCAAATAATCAGCGAGAATATCGTCTTTGCTGAGCTGCATTTCCATTTGAACGGCATACACCGTTTCTTTGAATTTACGCGTCCACGTACGATCATGAGTTAAGTATAAATTCCGAGCTAACTGCTGCGTAATCGTGCCGGCTCCCTGCACCTTGGCCATCGCTTGGACATTTACGATAGCAGCGCGGGCTACCGCTTTAACATCTACACCGAAATGCTCATAGAAATGCTGATCCTCCACAGCAAGTGTGGCATGTATTAAGTAAGGCGAAATTTCGCTTAATGGAACGACCTGTCGATTTTGCCCAGAATAAAAGGTGTCAATCACCTCGCCATGTACATCGTACATTTGGGAGGTCTGCATCGTTTTGGTCACCGGCAGCGTTTGGGAACGCAAATATACCAGAAAAGCGGCTGCTCCAATGAGCATCAGCAGGCTAAGGGTGAAGAAAAACGAAAACGTCTTCTTAATTCGCCGCATCCACCGCATGGAAGCAGGAATCTCGTCCTTCCGTCTGGGTGATTGTGTTTCGGATGTTTGTTGCCGTGGCTTCTCGTTTTCAGACATACGTTCGATGCCTCCCTTCTCCATGCCCAAAGGCGCTACTATCCAGTATGGAAAAGCATGCCAGTCCGTATTCAACGATTTGTAAATATTTTTTATGATTTCGTGAAAAGACTGAGGAAAATATTGCATTTTGGGGGTAATGAACTATAATACAATTTGTGCAAAGTCAAGAGGCGGGAAATTACAGCTGAAATTCGTATGACTTTTTAGACTGGTGGAACACTGTTAGAGATAACGAATGTCAGGAATTATTCATCCAAATAGAGAAGCGAAAGAAGGGTTACATATGGAATTATGGTACACAGAGAAACAAACGGATAGCTTCGGCATCACAGCGAAAGTAACTGAAACTTATGTAAGAGAGCAAACGGATTTCCAAGACCTATCCATGATCGAAACAGAAGAGTGGGGCACGATGCTTACACTTGACGGTATGGTTATGACAACTGTGAAAGATGAGTTCGTTTATCATGAAATGGTTGCTCACCCTGCGCTTGTCACTCACCCGAACCCAGAGAACGTGCTTGTAGTAGGCGGCGGCGACGGCGGTGTTATTCGTGAAATTATGAAGCACCCGAAGGTGAAGAAGGCTGTTCTTGTTGATATCGATGGCAAAGTCATCGAGTACTCCAAGAAATACCTGCCAACGATCGCTGGCGAATTGGACAACCCGCGCGTTGAAGTTATCGTGAATGATGGCTACATGCACATTCATGATCACAAAAATACGTACGACGTTATCATGGTTGACTCCACAGAGCCAGTAGGTCCAGCTGTAGAGCTGTTCTCCAAAGGCTTCTACCAAGGGATCTTCGATGCGTTAAAAGAAGAAGGAATCTTCGTTGCGCAAACGGATAACCCATGGTTCAAAGCGGATTTGATCCAAACAGTAAATCGCGACGTAAAAGAAATCTTCCCAATCGTGCGTGTATACAGCGCGAACATTCCAACATACCCAAGCGGTCTGTGGACATTCACAATGGGCAGCAAAAAGCACGATCCACTTCAAGTGGAAGAATCAGCTATTCCTGAATTCCCAACGAAATACTACACACCTCGCCTGCACAAAGCAGCGTTCGTGTTGCCTAGATTTGTTGAAGATTTGATTAAATAAGCAACGGAATCTGTTCAAGAGGTTCCGTAAAAAACAGGAGGCCGATCCATCGGCTTCCTGTTTTTGTATGTCAGCTTAAAGCTACTCATTCACTATCATTTTTAATCAACATTACTGACCACCACGACCCCGAATCGGATTTCAATCACTGCCACACTGTTGTCAGCAGTACCTAGCTATACTGTAAACATAGGACAGGAAACGAGTTACACCAAGCTCAATTGAACCTGTACCACCCCTAGGAGGTAATATCTATGTTTACGACCATTGAAAGCTTCGTCAAAGAAATTCAAGCTGAATCTGCAACAACGCAGCAGCTGCTAGATACCTTAACGGATGAATCGCTTCAACAAACACAAGCCGAAGGCTATCGTCCACTTGGTTATATTGCTTGGCATCTAGTTCATGCAGAGCGCGGCATGCTGTACGGAACTGGCTTGAAATTCGAATCGCCACCAGTTGTGAGTGAGCCCCCTGCGAAGGCTGTTGATATTGCAGAAGCGTATCGAACAACAACGCAAAACATTATTAACGCGGTCAGCACGCAACTGACGGATGATAAACTGCAAGATGTGGTTACGATGTTCGGAATGCCTTGGACGATCAGCACAACCCTATATAGCTATTTAAAGCATGAGATTCACCATCGTGGTCAGTTGACGATTCTGATGCGTCAAGCAGGACTTCCAGTTATCGGCGCTTACGGGCCAGCCAAAGAGCAATGGGCAGCTATTGGAAGGCCATTTCCAACGTTATAAGAAGAAACACAGGAGCCTCCAAGTCTGTTTTCTAACGGATAAGGAGGCTTTTTTATTAACTTTTAGTCAATCTCGTAACCATCCATCAGTGTCCCAGTCACCTAGGTGCATTGAATTTACTTATCCTTTCATATAAACTATTGCTAACATGTCTATGCTTGGCATAACATGCCAGACATAGCAGAAGAAGAGGGGAATCTCCAATCATGACGGAAAAGCAGCGGGTGCGAATTCGAATCGAAAGTCGAAGCGGGAGCGAGACTACGGTTCAGAAGGCGCGAGGGGATCTTTATCGCAAAGGCGATCATACCTATATTCGCTATGAAGAAGAGCCGAATGAGCTTGGACGAACTGTGACGATCATTAAGCTGGAAGGCGAGCAGATCCGCATTATTCGCCAAGGCGATGTACAAGCGGAGCAAACCTTTGTCGCCGGGGAGAAGCGGACGGGCTTTTATCACACACCACAGCTCCGAATGGATCTGGAAATTGAGACGCACAAGCTGACCTCCGAAGCCGTCCATGGGATCGGAATTACGAGGTGGAGCTATGATCTATATGCATCAGGTACCCATGCGGGCGCTTATCGAATCAAGTTGTTAATTCAGGAGGAGTAAGACGAAATGGACGTTCTTAACGAAGTAAAAGCGAAAGTAAAGCAAGCGATTAAAGAAGCTGTCATTGCGGCAGGTATTGTCGAAGAAGCACAGCTGCCCGAAATTATTCTTGAAATCCCGAAAGAGAAGACGCACGGCGATTTCGCGACAAATGTAGCGATGCAGCTGACGCGTATTGCGAAAGTGAATCCGAGACAGATTGCAGAGAAAATCATTGCCAACCTGAACAAGGAAGCAGCTAGTATTTCAGGAGCGGAAATTGCGGGCCCAGGCTTTATTAATTTTAAAATGGACCCTGTCTACCTCTATCCGGTTATTGCTAATGTGGCGAAGCTTGGTGATCGTTACGGGGAATCGAACGTTGGTCAAGGTCTTAAAGTGCAAGTGGAGTTCGTTAGCGCGAATCCAACGGGTTCCCTGCATTTGGGGCATGCGCGTGGCGCAGCAGTCGGAGATGTCCTCTGTAACGTACTAGATCTAGCAGGCTATGATGTATCTCGCGAGTACTATATCAATGATGCCGGTAATCAGGTTGTTAACTTGGCCAAGTCCATTGAAGCACGCTACCTGCAAGCGCTTGGTCAAGAAGCGGAAATGCCAGAGGATGGCTATTTTGGTGAAGATATCAAAGGCTTTGCAACCGATTTGGCAGCTGCAGAAGGCGATCGTTTACTGAGCTTGCCTGATGAGGAGCGCCGTGCTTTCTTCCGTACCTATGGACTGGAAAAAGAGCTCGACAAAATCAAACGCGACCTAGGCCGCTTTGGTGTACATTTCGACAATTGGTTCTCCGAGACGTCGATCTATGACAATAACCTGATCCCGCCTGTCCTTCAAGAGCTTCGGGATAACGGGCATATCTATGAAGAAGAGGGCGCGACTTGGTTGAACACGACACCGCTTGGGGATGACAAGAATCGTGTGTTAATCAAAAATGACGGCTCCTTCACGTACCTCACGCCAGATATCGCGTACCACCGTAACAAATTTGGACGCGGCTATGACCGCTTGATTAATATTTGGGGCGCCGATCACCATGGCTACATCCCGCGGATGAAAGCAGCGATGACGGCACTTGGTTTTGAAGCAGACCGTCTAGTCGTGCTGATTGCTCAAATGGTGAGCTTATTCCAGAATGGCGAAAAGGTGAAAATGTCCAAACGTACTGGCAAAGCCGTTACGATGGAGGACTTGATGGACGAAGTCGGCGTAGATCCGATTCGTTACTTCTTCGCGATGCGCAGCATGGACTCGCATCTGGACTTCGATATGGACTTGGCGGTTTCCCAGTCCAATGAGAATCCCGTGTTCTATGTGCAGTACGCCCATGCACGGATTTGCAGCATCTTCCGCCAAGCGGAAGAGCAAGGGGTACAAGTGCTTCCGCTGGAACAGGTTGACCTGTCCCAGCTTACTTCGGAAGCCGAGTTCGACTTGCTGCGCAAGATCGGTGAGCTTCCGGAGGAGATCGCCATTGCGGCTGAGCAGTACACGCCGCACCGCATGATCCGCTATGTCTACGAACTGGCAAGCCAGTTCCATAGCTACTACAGAGGCCACTACGTCATCACAGATGACGCAGCCTTAACCCAAGCGCGCCTCGCCCTGCTCGGCGCGTTGCGCACGACCCTAGCCAACACGCTTCGCGTCGTTGGCGTATCCGCCCCTGAGCGGATGTAATACCCGCTCAGCACCGAATAAGCTCCCCCAGACGCAGTGTCTGGGGGAGCTTATTTACTTTCCGGGCGCAGGGTGGACCCTTGCGCCAGTCACTCCTGCCCCGCGGCTCGGATCGCGCGGTGGGCATTCAATTGCCCCGGCTGCCAGCGGGCGTTCGCGCGCTTGTTCAGGGGGAACGCGCAGCGGCGCAGCGCGCTCTTGATTTGCGCCGGCGTCATGGATCGCAGCGAAAGCATTAAAGCGATAACACCGCTTACATGTGCTGTGGCCATTGAAGTGCCGCTGAGTTCATTATATTTGCCGCCTAGCCAAGCGGAATACACGCGCTCGCCAGGTGCGTAGATGTCGATTTGGGCTCCGCGATTGCTGAAGGGAGCAATCCGACCGGTCCGCGTTGTCGCGCCAACGGAAACAACCTGGGAGAATCGGGCGGGGTAATCGACCGTTTTCTTTCTGCCGTCATTGCCGGAGGAAGCGACGATCACCTTCCCTCTGTAGTAAGCGTTAAGCACCGCCTGCTCCAACGTAGGATTGTACGTCTTCATGCCGAAGCTCATATTAATAATATCGAGGTCGTTTTGTACGCACCAGTCGATACCCGCAATGATGTCGGACACATAGGCGCTTCCATTCTGATCAAATGCTTTTACGGGATGAATAATCGCTCGGGGCGCTACACCAACAAGGCCGGAGTTGCGGCCTGACGCCGCGATCGTACCCGCAATGTGCGTGCCATGTCCGTTATCATCGTGGGGCATCAGTCTGCGATTTAATAAATTGATGCCTTGCGAAATCGAGTTTCTTAAATCAGGATGCTTGAAGTCGATGCCGGTATCAATGACGCCGATGTGAATATTAAGCCCGACGGATTTGCTCCATATCTCAGGAGCACCGATTTGATCAACCCCCCATGGAATGGTGCGCGTACGTGAATTGGATAAGATGCTAGCTCGTTTTGGAACGGTTTTTCGACCTCTGACTTTATTTATAAGTAATTTCGTATCTGCTTCGATACGAGTGGTGCTGGAAAAGCTTCTAAGTTTGGTATCAGGTGACAGTGTGCAGGAAAAAGCGTGAATAATGTCTAGAGGCTGGACTCTGGAAAGGATGGGGAATTCAGACGTCCTTTGCAGGAGCTCTGATTTGCAGGCGAAGTAGTCCGTGTCTGAAATGAAATGGATGAGATGCTTTTTAGCTGGCTGTCTCGTGATACCCAGATCTTCATGAAGCAGATGAAGAAAGGTGGCTGTATCCATCGTGCCATCCCCCCGTTACAACATATGATCATATCTCCCCTATCCTATGTACATGTCATCGCACTTGACCGTGTCATCGCCTTTATAGAAATAAATGGGTGCAAAGCCGTGTCAGATGCTTAGGTTCTACATAGGATACATAGAGAGGCGCGGGCAGGAGTGTCTCTTTCTCAGGTAGCGGAAACGTCATCTGTTCATCAGGGGCGGTTCCTTTGGGTACAGTCGCAGGCGAAGGGGGACCTTCGCTTGTATTCCATTTCTTGGGGTGTTTTAACGTCTACATAGTTGTTTATTGTGAGATATAGATTTCAGATGTTTTACATACGAATTCGGCTATATTTTTGGATAAACGCATCCGTCCAAGCCGGCCGGAATAGACGTTTATTTCAGGGTAGTTGCAATTTTAGAAAAAATAGGTTTTACTTAATGAAGATATTGGTTATGGTAGATAACGTAGTCAAGAAATGATCGAAAAGGATGTGCCTTAGATGAGCAGCGAATACACACTCAAAATCACCACAGAGCAAGCACGCGAAATGCCCATGGTGGATTTGGCGTTCGAATTGCTGAAGTCGGCGAATACGCCGTTTTATTATCGTGAACTTATGGCTGAAATTGCTAAAATAAAAGGGCTTTCTGAAGATAATGTCATGAATGTAATTGCCCAACTATATACGGAGATCAACATCGATGGTCGTTTTGCTTGTGTAGGTACGAACCTATGGGGCTTGAAGCGTTGGTACCCAGTTGAGAAGTCCGACGATGCGGTTGGAAATGCGAAGCGTCCTAGAATTATCAATGACGAAGATGATGATCTGGATGAAGACGTCTACGCGGAAGAAGAAGATACATACGCAGAAGAAGACGATTACGATGCATTTGGTACTGAAACCGAAGAGGAAGAAGAAGCGGAAGAGGATACTGAATTCTTCGAGGACGAAGAAATTGAAGAGGATCTCGGTGAAGCGGGTCTTGAAGAAGGCGAAGACGACGCTGAGGACGAAGAAGATGATTTGGATTCCGATGAGGATGAAGAAGATGATTTGGATGACGACGAAGACGACAAATAACTTGTCTTGACAGTCACTACGCGTTCAGAGTAAACTATTGCATGGGCTTTAAAAGAATCTTAACAATTCGCGCATGCGTTCAAAAAGTGCCCCGTCACTACGGGTGTCACTTTTTTTTGTTTTTTTGCGCTTTTTTTTTGTAATTTGTTCATGAAAACACTTATTTAGCAGAAGCTAATGCTAACACACCTTTGTTCTGGCGACACCCAAGAGCTTGCGTATTTTGAAGCCAGTTTTCTAACGAAAACTTTTAGCTCATGCTTATGAAGTCAGTTTGATATGAAAGCCAATCACAAGCTTTTCAAGCACCTTATCACCATCATTTTCAGGTTCAAGCTTACGAAGTCGTGTTTACTACTATAACTTTTTTAGGAGGCGTACATAGTGACAAAATACATTTTCGTTACGGGGGGCGTAGTTTCATCCCTTGGCAAAGGAATTACCGCAGCTTCCTTAGGAAGACTGCTCAAGAACAGAGGCTTGAAAGTTACGATTCAGAAGTTCGATCCTTACATTAACGTGGACCCAGGAACAATGAGTCCTTACCAGCACGGTGAAGTTTTTGTTACGGACGATGGTGCAGAGACGGATTTGGATTTAGGTCATTATGAGCGTTTTATCGACATTAACTTGTCCAAGAGCTCGAACGTGACTTCCGGTAAAGTGTACTCCTCGGTTATTACGAAAGAGCGTCGCGGCGAGTATTTGGGTGGTACGGTTCAAGTTATCCCTCACATCACGAATGAAATTAAAGAGCGTGTAATTCGCGCAGGTCGTGAAGCTGGTTCTGATGTAGTTATCACAGAGATCGGCGGTACAGTAGGGGATATCGAGAGCTTGCCGTTCCTTGAAGCAATTCGTCAAATGAAAAATGATATCGGCCGCGAGAATGTCATGTACATTCACGTTACGCTGATTCCTTATATCAAAGCAGCTGGAGAAGTCAAAACAAAACCAACGCAGCATAGCGTTAAAGAATTACGCGGCTTAGGAATTCAACCGCATGTGATTGTATGTCGTACTGAGCACTCGTTGACAGAAGATATGAAGCGTAAGCTTGCTTTGTTCTGTGATATCGATCCAGCAGCTGTGATTGAATGTAAAGATGCTGAGACTTTGTATGAAGTGCCGATGATGCTTCGCGAACAAGGGTTGGACGATTATGTCGTCAATCACTTGAAGCTTCAAACGAATCAGCCGGATATGACAGAATGGGAAAGTCTCGTTCGCAAGGTGAAATCCTTGACGAAGAAAACCGAGATCGCCATCGTAGGGAAGTACGTTGCTCTACACGATGCGTACCTGAGTATTGTTGAAGCACTAGGACATGCTGGTATCGATAATGATTCCGAGATTGATATCCGTTGGGTCAATGCAGAAGATATTTACGACCATAACGTGCATTCGCTTCTTTCTGGCGTGCAAGGGATTCTTGTGCCAGGTGGATTCGGTGATCGCGGGATTGAAGGGAAAGTCGCGGCTATTCGCTATGCGCGTGAAAAAGAGATTCCTTTCTTCGGTATTTGCTTGGGTATGCAGGTTGCTGTTATTGAATACGCACGTTCTGTTTGTGGTTTGGATGGCGCGAATAGCTCCGAGATTAATCCAACGACGGCGTATCCAGTTATCGATCTATTGCCAGAGCAAAAGGATATCGAAAATCTTGGCGGTACGATGCGTCTAGGTCTATACCCTTGTAAGCTGGTTCCAGGATCATTGGCTGCTACGACATATAACGATGAACTTGTTTACGAGAGACATCGTCACCGGTATGAGTTCAATAACGAATACCGTGAATTGATTGAATCCGCTGGCTTGCGTATTTCAGGGACTTCCCCTGATGGTCGCCTAGTTGAGATGGTTGAGCTTCCAGGTCACCCGTGGTTCTTGGCTGTACAATTCCACCCGGAATTTACATCCCGTCCGAACCGTCCTCAGCCGCTTTTCCGTGAATTCGTGAAGGCTGCGCAAACGATCGCTCGCTAAAATTCACGTTAATTTGAGGAGTTTTTCCTCCTCATAATCAACTTTTATGTAAAACTTTTCAAAAAGCTTCTCTCCTCGGAAGGAAAACGAAAATGAATAGCGAATACCTTTTCTAATAGGATTGGAACTTGTTATTCGTTTTCGGGAGGGGACTTGGCTGATGAAGAAAAAAGTGTTAGTAGTGGATGATCAAAATGGAATTCGCGTGCTCCTCATGGAAGTGTTTAGTAACGAAGGTTACGACACCTATCAAGCTTCCAATGGTAAGTTGGCCTTGGATATCGTAAGAAATGTTTCACCGGACCTCATACTGCTAGACATGAAAATTCCAGGTATGGACGGACTTGATATTTTGAAACATGTGAAAGAAATTGATGTTTCGATCAAAGTGATCATGATGACGGCATACGGTGAACTGGATATGATCAAAGAAGCGACGGATTTAGGTGCGATTATGCATTTTACGAAGCCATTTGATATTGATGAGCTCCGTCTGGCTGTTAATATGCAATTGAATAATGAATCAAGCAGTGGTTTCGCTGTGGGATCCTAGTTATAGGGTCTTTTTTTGTTTTTGGAAAAGTAAAGGGCTTGGTTATCATTTGAAAAGTTATGTGCTATAATAACTCAGGTATGACAGAGAGCGGTATGCGCATCTACTAAAGAGGTTCTAGGAGGAAGAGAAACATGGCACTGGTTTCAATGAATGAATTTTTACCTAAGGCAAAAGCAGGGAAATACGCAGTAGGACAATTTAACATGAACAATCTTGAGTTCGCTCAAGCAATTGTTGAAGCGGCAATCGAACTGAAATCCCCGTTCATTTATGGTGTTAGCGAAGGCGCACTAAAATATATGGGTATCGAGTTTACGGTAGCTATTGCAGAAGCAGCAGCTAAGAAGTCCGGTCTTCCAATCGCGTTGCACTTGGACCACGGTAGTTCCTTTGAAGTAGCAATGAAATGTATCCGTGCAGGATTCAGCTCCGTTATGTTCGATGGTTCCCACTATTCTTTCGAAGAAAACATTCGTTTGACGAAAGAAGTTGTTAAAGCTGCTCGTGCAATGGGCGTTTCCGTTGAGGGTGAGCTTGGAACAATTGGTGGCGTTGAGGATGATATCTCCGTTGATGAAGAGCACGCTAACCTAGCTAAACCAGAAGAAGCAATTCGCTTCTACGAAGAAACAGGCGTTGATTGCTTGGCAATCGCAGTAGGTACAGCTCACGGTATGTACGCTGGCGAACCAAACATTCACTTTGATATTATTGAAGCAGTTTCCAAAGCGATCCCAGTTCCAGTTGTATTGCATGGCGGATCCGGTGTACCTGACGAAATGATTCGTAAATCCATCGCAGCAGGCGTTGGTAAAATCAACGTTAACACAGAGAATCAAGTAGCATGTACAGATAGCATTCGTGCAGCTCTGAACAAAGATGCTAAAATTTACGATCCTCGCAAATACCTTACCCCAGCTCGCAGCGCTATGATCGAAGTAGTAAAATCCAAAATTCAATTGTTCGGAAGCAGCAACCAAGCTTAATTACAAATTGAATAGACAAGCTAGGAAATGCTGTAATGCACAGAGGGATAGACGACGATTGTCGTCACCCGTCTGTGTCATTACGGGCGTTTCCTTCTTCTGTTTGTTTAAAACTAATTTACTTTTATATATTTACTTCTTTTTTTGTGGGTTTTCGTCGAATGTTTGTGGAACATGTAGGATTTTTTGATTGATCGTTAGTGAGAAGGCACCTGGTTTAGGGGGAAAAGTATGTTGGAGAAATTAATGGTTGTAGGTGGACGTCCACTTAGGGGGACTGTTCAAATTAGTGGAGCAAAAAATAGCGCAATTGCACTTATTCCTGCGGCAGTACTTGCAGAAACACCAGTAACGTTGGATAACCTTCCGCATCTAAGCGATGTGGCTATATATACAGAAATATTGACTGACTTAGGCGCAACAATTGATTGGAACGAAGATCGGATGACGATTGACCCAAGTCAAATGAAGTCTCTTGCAATGCCGAATGGCAAAGTGAAGAAGCTGCGTGCCTCCTATTATTTAATGGGTGCTCTTTTGGGCAGATTTGGGGAAGCGACAATTGGACTTCCAGGCGGATGTAATTTTGAGCCGCGTCCGATTGACTTGCATATTAAAGGTTTTGAAGCTTTAGGTGCCGTGGTTAGCAACGAGAACGGAGCGCTTCATATCCGTGCGAAGGAACTGCGCGGGGCTAAGATTTATTTGGACATGGCAAGTGTTGGCGCAACGATCAATATCATGTTGGCGGCTTCACGTGCTAAAGGATTAACGATTATTGAAAATGCGGCGAAAGAGCCTGAAATTATAGATGTGGCAACACTTTTGAATTCGATGGGTGCGAAAATTAAAGGAGCCGGAACAGATACGATTCGTATTGAAGGGGTTTCTGAACTTCATGGCTGCCGTCATTCCATTATCCCGGACCGCATTCAAGCGGGGACGTACATGATTGCAGCAGCAGCGACGCGCGGCGATGTGACGGTAGATAATGTGATTCCTAAGCATTTGGAGGCACTTACGGCGAAACTGCAAGAGATGGGTGTTCATGTTTATGAAATGGACGAATCCATCCGTATTGTCGGTCAGCCGATCTACGAAAGTGTTGACGTGAAAGCATTAATTTACCCTGGGTTTGCAACGGATTTACAATCTCCTATGTCTAGCCTGCTTTGCCAAGCTAAAGGTGTTAGTGTATTGACAGATCATGTGTATAGCAATCGATTTAAGCATATTCCAGAGCTTGTACGCATGGGTGCTAAGATAAGAGTTGAAGGACGTTCGGCCATTATTGAAGGCTCGCAGCTGAGTTCAGCTAAAGTAAGAGCGACAGATTTGCGCGCGGGAGCGGCTTTGGTCATTGCGGGCCTCAGCGTCATGACGGGCGGAGTTACTGAAGTGTCAGGTGTGGAGTTCATTGATCGCGGCTATGAGAATTTAGTTTTTAATCTATCTTCTCTAGGTGCCGAAGTTTGGCGTGAGACTGAGGAATAAAGTACCAAACAACAGGCAATGCTAGAATCCAATTGAAAATTTAATAGTTTGGTGGTTGAAACATGAGCATGCAGCTTGCTGAGCTTGAAGTACTCAAGCTTACTGAATTATATAAACTAGCTAAGAAACATCAGATTCCCTATTACGGTACGCTGAAGAAAAAAGAACTCATTTTTGCCATTTTACGTGCACAAGCAGCAGAGAGCGGATTTTTGTTCATGCAAGGTGTTCTGGAAATTTTGCAGGAAGGGTTTGGGTTCTTGCGCCCAATCAACTACCTTCCTAGCTCGGAGGATATCTATATTTCAGCCTCGCAAATTCGGAAGTTTGATTTGCGCTCAGGCGATATTGTATCCGGTAAGTGTCGTCCGCCGAAGGAAAATGAACGCTACTACGGATTGCTTCAAGTTGAAGCGGTTAATGGTGAGAAGCCGGAGACAGCTTCGGAGCGCTTGCATTTCCCTGCGTTGACACCGCTATACCCGGATACTCGGATTACTCTAGAGACTGAGCCGAACAAGATTTCCATGCGGATCATGGACTTGCTTGCGCCTGTAGGTCTCGGCCAACGTGGACTTGTCGTGGCACCGCCAAAGGCAGGTAAAACGTTGCTGCTCAAAGAAATTGCGAACAGTATTTCCACGAATTATCCCGAGATTGAACTATTCGTACTCTTGATCGACGAGCGTCCGGAAGAGGTTACCGATATGCAGCGCTCTGTCAAAGGTGAAGTTGTAGCTTCAACATTTGACGAGCTTCCTGAGAATCATATTAAAGTTGCAGAACTTGTCTTAGAACGCGCTATGCGTCTAGTTGAACATAAGAAAGATGTCGTTATCCTATTGGATAGTATTACTCGATTAGCTAGAGCGTACAACCTCGTCGTTCCGCCTTCAGGCCGGACGTTGTCCGGTGGTGTTGACCCCGCTGCATTCCATCGTCCTAAGCGTTTTTTCGGAGCTGCTCGTAACATTGAAGAGGGCGGCAGTTTAACCATTCTTGCTACAGCACTCGTTGAAACAGGTTCGCGTATGGATGACGTCATTTATGAAGAATTTAAAGGTACAGGTAATTTAGAACTTCATCTTGATCGTAAAATGGCCGAACGCCGTATCTTCCCTGCAATCGATATTCGTCGTTCAGGGACTCGCCGCGAGGAAGCGTTGCTCAGCAAAGACGAGCTCGAGAAAGTATGGGCGCTTCGCAAAGGCATGAATGATTCCCATGAATATACCGAAGCGTTTATTAAAAAGCTGGCGGATACGAAGACGAATCAAGAGTTTTTGGACTCGATGGCATCCCCAACTACCGGAGCGCCATCAGGACAGAATAAAGGTAAAGTCAAAAACTCGGCATCTTAAGCTTTAGTACAAAGAGGAGTACCGTTATGAACTTGGTTTATTCAGATTCACAAGGCAATGTATTTGATCATCCTGATTATTTGGCCCTAGGTCGCAATGCAGAAATGATCACTGAAATATTAGATGAAGAACTGATCCCTTTGCCGGAGGGGGCTACACTTGTTAGCCTCCCCTTCACGCGTCCAGTCGGCATTGATGCTGCCACGGGTGAGATGAAGCTGGTGCAGGGTGACTATCACGCTGTGGGAGCGCTGCTCCCGCAAGGCTTCACAAGACTTCTTCTCCCGGGGTATGTGAAATCGGATAAAACGAAGGCACTGCCTTTGTTCGGTTACACAGCTGTGGTGTGGAAAGACGACGGATTCTATGTGGCTGCGCGGCTGACGGACAATCCGTACTTCTGGAATCCGATCCACTGTGACCCGGATGAACTTGAAGTGGAAGTTAAGCGATTAGTCGCCAAATATCCCGAGAATCGCTTATATGCGCATCTATCGAATTGTGCGCTTGGCTACGAATGTTTAACAGCTTCCAATACGTTCTTGCAGCGCTGGGAAGGAGCTGTCCCTGTTTCGTACTCCTGTAACGCAGGATGCTTCGGGTGCATCTCAGAGCAGCCAGACGAGAGCGGCTTTGTTGCTCCGCAAACACGGATGAACTTCAAACCGAAAGTCGAAGAGCTAACCGAGATTATGTTAGAGCATCTGCGGACGCCAGAGAGCATCATCTCCTTTGGACAAGGCTGTGAAGGGGAACCGAGCACGCAGGCTGTTCTCATTATTGAAGCTATCAAACGTGTGCGCGAGCAAACGAAGATGGGCTACATTAATATCAACACCAATGCGGGCCTTACGGACCATATCCGCGGCATTGTCGATGCTGGACTTGATCTGATGCGCGTAAGTACGATCAGCGCTTTGGATGATCACTACAACGCGTACTACAAGCCAAGAGCTTACACGCTTAAAAACGTGGAAAAATCGCTTCGTTATGCAACAGACAAAGGTGTCATCACATCGATCAATTATCTTGTGTTCCCAGGTGTTACCGATCGGGAAGAAGAAATTGAAGCGATGATTGAATTTGTACGCAGAACGGGATTAAAATTAATTCAATTGCGCAACCTGAATATTGATCCCGAGAGCTATTTAAACATTATTCCTAAGGCTCAGGGAGAGCTGCTAGGCATGAAGCAAATGATCGAGATTTTCGAGCAAGAATTGCCAGATGTTGTTCTTGGATCCTATTCCCACACGCCAAAATTTTACACGAGTGATCGTACGCTCACGAACGTGTTATAAGCGAGCGCGGTGGAAGGAATCTCCGAATGATTTTACATTGCATCGTGACTTATGAGTGTGCTACAATGCTAAAGTACGTCCATTAACTCTGTTTCAGCAAATGATTCAGGGCGGAAAGAGGTGAACCAAATGAAAGCAGGAATTCATCCTACTTATCATGCAACCACAGTAACTTGCGCTTGTGGTAATGTGTTCGAAACGGGTTCAATCAAAGCAAATCTTCGTGTTGAGATCTGCTCCAATTGCCATCCTTTCTACACTGGTAAACAAAAGTTTATCGATGTAGGCGGCCGTGTCGACAAGTTCAAAAAGAAATACGGAATCTAATTGGCATCATTTGCTTGATCGCCAATCAGCATAAGACATCCTCCCTTGGTCATCCTAAGCTTAGGCTTAGAGTCCAATGGGAGGTGTTTTTATGTTCAAGCTTGTTAAGCTTACAGGTGCGGCTTTCCTTATAGCGAGTTTAGTTGGCTGTGGCATGTGGACGGGCAACAACAAGAAAACGAATGACAACTCTACGTATAAAGTTCAGAATTATAAGCAAGACGGTATGTTGGGCATCACGAGTGTAAATCCGAATAACCCGTTGAATCCGACGTACCATCATTACGAGGATGATTCGAATCTCATGAAGGCTGTGCTTGCTCAGCTGCCGGGTATTGAGAAGTCGAACATTGCGATCAATGGAACGACGGTCAATGTCCGCATTAACCCGAATGATGCATTGACAGCATCCCAAGTCGAAGAGCTGCGATCACAAGCGCAAATGGCTTTGGAAACGAACATGCCAAGATATAAAATACAAGTAAGAATGGTAAATTAATCAGAGAGACTTTAGCTAACGTTAAAGATCTCTATATATGTTAGTTTTTCCCCTCAGGTTGCTATTTGGCAGTGAATCAGCTATACTATTTTTACTGTGCTAGACGGGGAGGTAGCGGTGCCCTGTAACTCGCAATCCGCTGTAGCGAGGTTGAATTCCTGTTAGCGGTACTGTGATGTGAGGTCTGGCTTTTACACGTGGTGTTGAGAGTCGGGTCCTTCGCAATGGATGCTCATGAACCCGGTCAGGTCCGGAAGGAAGCAGCCGTAAGTGAGATTTTCCATGTGCCGAGGGGTTGCCTGATTTGAGCTAACGATAAGAGTTCGCTTGTATCACTTTATCAATAACAGGTGCACGGTGTAATCATACCGTTTATGTAAGCACACATAACCAAAACGCCAGCAAGCAGGGCGTTTTTTCTTTTGCATTTTGCAGGAAAAAAATGACTTTAAAGAGAATCTTTATACATACAAACAATACTGATGCTGATCGAAGAAAAGTTCCATTAGAGATAGTGAAGGAGCTGTGGACATGCCCATTCATTCGCCTCAGATGTACTCGGTATCGATAGACGAAATACGGAAATTGTTCACGCATAGCCTGCAAGCAGGCATGTTGATGGTAGATGAGGATGAAAATCTGCTTCTGGCCACGGATCAGTTCTTGAAAGCTTCCGGTTATTCAGCGGATGAAATTATCGGTATGCCATTCCCTCATTTATTTAAAGTGAGGGCTTCTTTGCGTGAGCTGTACGAGTTTCATTTTAAGAATGAACAAGATGTTGGTGAGTGGCCCCATGGTTTTGTAATGGGTAAGCATGGTGAAATGAGCTACTTCCAATTCTCGCTCCTGCGGCTTAATCACGGGGATAAATTTATATATCTATTGTCATTAAAAAATAAAGAGGAAGGCCAAGCCTTAAACCTGCTGCAGCGTTTTTCAGATGCTTTTCTCAAAGATATCAACCTAGGAGTTTTGTTAATTGATATTGATTATCGACTTGCCGATATCAGCGACCGGGCCTGTCAAATGCTAGCAATGGAGAAAGAGCTTATCCTCAATAAGTCGCTGGATGAAATTTTTTCCACGGTCCCTAGCCAGCATCAACTCGTACAGAGAACAATTCTACACGGCGCGATTGTTCGCAATCATGCCGTTTCCTGGACGAATAATGAAGAACGTTTTGATTTGCTGCTCGATTCTAGTGTATTGAAGGACAGCCAGGGGACGATCGTGGGGGCTTACGTCATTTTCAAAGATGTTACGAATATGCGCTCACTGGAACAGATGGTTTGGCGAAGCGATCGTCTTGCGATGATTGGGCAAATTGCTGCAGGCACAGCGCATGAAATCCGCAATCCCTTAACATCTATCAAAGGCTTCTTACAGATGATGCGACGCACCTTCGGTGATCGGGGGATGGAGAAGGAACAGAGTTTTACCGATGTGATGTTGGGGGAGATTGATCGAATTAATGCGTTGGTAAATGAGTTTCTGCTGCTGAGTAAACCGAAGCATGTCGCCTATGATCGCATTCATATTCCGGAGGTTATGCAGGGCATCGTGCCAATCATTCATAACGAGGCGCTGCTCTATAACGTTCAACTTCACTATGAAGCTTCTTCCCATCTTCCTGAAGTGATTGCGGATAAGGAGCTCTTGAAGCAAGTATTCTTGAATGTATGCAAAAATGGAATTGAAGCTATGCAGGTCGGAGGGGTACTAACCATTTCGGAGCGTGTAGACACGAATGGGCGTAATGTGTGTGTGGATATTCATGACACAGGCTCAGGAATTCCGATGTTTGTTATTGATAAAATATTCGATCCCTTCTTTACGACGAAGGATACCGGCACTGGACTCGGGCTCTCCGTCTGCCAACGCATCATTCATGATATGGGCGGGACGATTCGCGTAGCCTCCAAAGGCTTCGGAACAACATTCACGATTACGATTCCCTATACATGATCCTCTATTTCATCCCTTGAAGCGTTATAGTATAATGGATACAGTCAATCCATGCAGGGATTATTGGAGAGGAACACTATGGCACACATTGCTTTGTATCGTACGTGGAGGTCGCAAACGTTTCGTGATGTTGTCGGACAAAGACATATTACACAAACACTGCAGAACTCTTTGCGTGAAAATCGCCTAACCCATGCTTATTTGTTTAACGGACCCCGTGGAACGGGGAAAACAAGTACAGCCAAAATATTAGCCAAAGCCATCAACTGCCTAAACGGACCCTCTGAAGAGCCGTGTAATCAATGCTCTGCCTGTGAGCGTATCACAGAAGGCGCGGTCATGGACGTTGTAGAAATCGATGCGGCTTCCAACCGCGGTGTAGAAGAAATTCGTGATATCCGCGATAAAGTCAAATATGCACCGACCGAAGTCAGGCAAAAAGTGTACATTATCGATGAGGTTCATATGCTGACGACGGAAGCGTTCAATGCTTTATTGAAGACGCTGGAAGAGCCGCCGGCGCACGTGATGTTTATTTTGGCGACAACGGAGCCTCATAAAATTCCCGCAACGATTATTTCCCGCTGTCAACGTTTTGACTTTCGTCGTGTCTCCATGGAGGATGAAGTGGGGCGTTTGCAGTATGTTTGTGATCAAGAGCGAATTGCGATTAATAAGGAAGCTCTTCACTATATAGCTAGATTATCCGATGGCGGGATGCGGGATGCGTTAAGTCTGCTGGATCAGGCGGCGTCTTTTGCTTCAGGGGAAATTCAGCTCGCTGATATTTTGTCGATCACAGGCGGCATAGCTTCGGATCAATTTAAGAAACTGGTTACGTATATCAAGGAACAAAATCTGGGGGCAGCCCTAGAATTAATTGATACCTTCATGCAAGAGGGGAAAAGCGCAGACAAGTGTATTGAAAATTTGATTCACTATTTCCGCGATTTGCTGATGGTGCGCATGGTACCGAATTCACCCGTGATCTCTGAGCGCGTATTTGATATGGCGGAGCTGAAAGAAATTGCGAGTCACTTCACGCCTAGTGAAATGATGAGTATGATTGAAACGCTGAACCACTATCAGAGTGAGATGAAATACTCGGTACAGCCGCAAACGTTACTTGAAATTTCGATTATGAAAATAAGTGGCAGCCAACGCGTAGATGAATCCGGCTCTGTTGCGCGTTCAGTAGAGGGAAGCAGCGGGCGTCCTCCGCAAGGGGATCTTATCGCTCAAATGAGCCAAAGAATGAAACAACTTGAAGATCAGCTAGCACAACTGGTAAAATCGGGAGTGACAGTTGCTTCTGGCGAGAGCGCGAAGCAAGCGCCTGCGGCGAAAGTGGCGGTTGCCTCGGCACCATCTAAGAAATCGGGGCTTAAGCTGGGTCCTTATTTGAAAGCCTCCGAGGGTCCAGAGACGAAGACCGCGCTTCTAAAGTGGAGTCAAGTATTAGGTGATGTCAAAGAGAAGAAAATTACCGTTCATGCTTGGTTTGTCAATGGTGATCTGGTAGCGATGCTAGATGATGTTGTACTCGTTGCATTTAAGAATGAGATGCATCGCAATACGACGGAGAAGCCAGAGAATAAAGTGATTATTGAACAAGTTCTTTCTTCTGTGTTTGGAAAACCGATGCGTTTGTTAACCGTAATGCGTAAGGAATGGGATGATGCGAAGAGTGAGTCGACGCAAGCCCCTCCTGAAGAGATGGAATTAGTGGCAGAGGATGGTCGCGGAAACGTGATCAAAGAAGAATGGATATCTGAAGCCATCCAATTGTTCGGTGAAGACCTAGTAACAATCAAAGAAGACTAACTATAAGGGAGCGATCTATAATGAATAACATGAACCAAATGATGAAGCAAGTGAAGAAAATGCAAGAGCAAATGATGAAGGCGCAAGAAGAGCTAGGCACGAAAATGATCGAAGGAACAGCAGGCGGCGGTGTCGTTACGTGTATCATTAACGGCCACAAGAAAGTACAAAGCATCACAATCAAGCCGGAAGCAGTTGATCCTGAGGATGTTGAAATGCTGCAAGACCTCGTGTTGACAGCTGTGAATGACGCAATGGCGAAAGCGGAAGAAATCGCTAACAAAGATATGGGCAAATTCACAGGCGGTATGAATATCCCAGGATTGTTCTAAGATAACCAAGCACCAACGATTCTGTACGATGAAGGAGTACTTCCTTTGCATTACCCCGAACCGATAGCGAAGTTAATCGATGCCTTCTCCCGATTGCCGGGAGTAGGTCCCAAGACAGCGGGTCGCTTAGCCTTTCACGTTCTTCGAATGAAAGAAGAAGACGTGATTGACTTTGCCAAATCGCTGGTGAACGTCAAGCGGAACCTGCATTATTGCTCCGTCTGCTGCAATATTACCGATGTGGATCCTTGTCGGATTTGTCAGGATAAAAGTCGTGATAATTCCGTCATCTGTGTCGTGCAGGAGCCGAAGGACTTGGTCGCCTTAGAGCGAACCAAAGAATTTGAAGGCTATTATCATGTACTTCATGGCGCGATATCCCCGATGGAAGGGATTGGACCTGATCAAATTCATATCGCAGAATTGCTCAAACGTTTGGGTGACGAAACGGTACAGGAATTAATTCTGGCCACCAATCCTAATATTGAGGGCGAAGCCACGGCGATGTACTTATCTCGGCTTATTAAGCCCTTTGGGCTACGTGTCACTCGTATTGCCCATGGTCTGCCGGTAGGCGGCGATTTGGAGTATGCGGATGAGGTAACCTTGTCCAAGGCGATGGAAGGCCGCAGGGAATTATAAAAGCATACATTGTAGGGAGAGCTGCAGAGCTCTCTTTTTTTTGCCCAAAAAGAGCGGTTGAAGTTCTGAAATTTCCATAATCCCCATATGTATGAATCAACCCTTTTGTGGGAGGAATGGAGGTTTGCCCAATGAAACCGGCTCTATTAGGCATGCGTGGATTTAAGAGTCCACGAGAGAAGACGATGAAGGAAGAACTAAAAAAGGACAAGATCCTATTGATTCAAGAGATACGAAATGCGCATCAGACCTGGGTGGCTGCCCAAGCTCACTTTGACTTCGCAGTGGACAAGGATCAGATTGACTATACCATCTATGCAATGGAAGCAGCTGAGAAGAGATTTGAGATGCTTATTAAACAAGCCAAAAGGCTAGGTATCAGCATGATTGACAGCGATCGATTAATGGAGGTGTAGAACGTGATACTCAAATATGCCATTTGGGGGGTGCTGATACTCTCCTCTCTCATGTTGGTGTTGATTGTATTCCGCAGCCGCAGTGCTGGCAGATTGGTGGCATCGCTAGGTTTGAATGTGGTCGTTGCTGCTTTTCTGTTATACATACTGAATCTATTAAGTGCCTATACACATATAGAGCTGCCTATTAATACGGCAACTTTAGGGACAGCTACTATATTAGGGATCCCGGGTGTAATCCTGCTTGTTGGTGTGAAATTGGCTTTGCTCTAATTGTAAAAATAATACATCGACAATTGGGTTGACTCGGTTGCGGCATCTGTGTTATCTTATAAAAGTTGCCGCTGAGACATGCGGAATAACAAAAGTAACTTGAGAAAAACAAGTTGCAAAACAAAAGTAACTATGGTATATTGGACTTCCTGCTTTTGAAAGATAGCAGATAGGACAAGCCGATTGATCTTTGAAAACTGAACAACGAGTGAGTAAGCAAATCGGTTGAGCAATCAACCATTAATGAGATTATTAATCTCGCTAGCATCAAAATGAGCAAGTCATCTTTCTATTATGGAGAGTTTGATCCTGGCTCAGGACGAACGCTGGCGGCGTGCCTAATACATGCAAGT